>CAWDCJ010000010.1:0-32778 GCA_963800795.1 uncultured Chloroflexia bacterium | reverse complement strand
CGATGATTTCGTGCTCGGGAACACCGCCTGCTCCCGAGTTGTCGCCGGTAGGACGTGACCCACACCTGCTCGAACACGGCACGCTGGTGACCTTGAGAACCGCCGGCTCGAGCGCGTCGATGACGAGGACTGACCCCACCAGCGCGCCCCATTCTACGGTACCCGCCGATGTGACGACGCTCGCGACCCCCTTCTCGACTGGGACGGTTCCGTCGTCGGCCACGTCGTCGTCAACTACGGCGAGCCGACGTATGGGCAGGTGGTCCCCGGCAGCCTGGACGTGACGTGGCTGCCGAACGTCCGCTTCCCATACGACGAACCGCCGTACGGGGCGAAGGAGTCGCACACGGTCCTGGGGGCCGGCTTCTTCGGGCAGGATCAGTTCATCGGGTCCGGTGCGACCGGCTCGATGTGCGACTTCGGCGCACCGTGGAACTACGTCTGCCATGACTTCGGGTTCGTGATCGAGCTCGACCCCTTCGGGGACGGGAGGAGCCTGGTTGGGGTTCGGCAGCTCGGACTGGGAGACCCTTCCAGCCCAGTTCTACGTCGCGGTCCCGGCGCGTTCCACGTGACGTACGTGGCCCCGACCGGGCCGGAGCCTCCTTCTAAGTTGACACCGCCGTCGATCCACTGACACGCGAGCGCAGGCGATCATTGGCCCGCGCACCTCGCAGGCCGGAGCGCCGCCCGGGTTCTCCGGGCGGCGTGCCTTATCACCTCGGCCCCCCGGCTCCGCACCGGGCGCCCCGCTCTCTCCGGTGGATCGGGCGCGGACCGGGCAACCGGGGGCCATTCCGCTCGGCGTGACACCAGGAGACGGTGACGATGAACAAGGGGCCGGACGTGCCCAGGGACGCGGGCCGGGAGACATCGTTGGGCCCCTGGTCCCGATTTCTCGTCGGGGTGGCGATCGAAATCGTCGCGCTACTCGCCTCGCTCGCGATCGCGGCCAGGCTGGGGGACGGGGGCCTGCTCGTTCTCGGGTCCTGCCTCGCCCTTGCAGGTCTGGCCCCCGCGTTCTCACGCGGCTTCGCGATGTTTCTCGGTGTCTGGCTCGGCGTTCCGTTTCCGGTGCTCGTCCTGGCGATCGCGACCGGCCCGGCCTGCTTCAGCACCCCGTTCCCGGCCCCGGGGTGCCCACAGGCCTTCGGCTTCGTGCTGGCCGGCGCGTTGCTTGTCGGCGGCCTCATCGTCGAGGGCGCCGGCTTCCTGGTCGGACGGCTGGTCCGCTGGGCGATCCGCGGGCCGTAGGAGCGACTCCGGTCGGATCAGCGCGAACGGTCCAGGGCGCGGACGATGATCGCGAGGCCGATCAGGATGATCAGGAGCGGTCCAACGGGGAGGTTCACGCCGTAGACGCTGCCGAGCCCGGAGAGCAGCGCGACCGTCCCCAGGATCACCGTGAAGAAGCTCACCCTGATCCCGGCCACCAGCCGGACGGCGTTGAGCCCGAGCATGATGACACCGGCACCGAGCAGCCAGGTCCCCTCTGGCACGGCCGGGAGCAGCGCGAAGCCTCCCAGCATGATCAGGAAGAGGCCCCAGCTGGTCGTCTCCAGGCGCCGGTTCAGGTCGTGCTTGGCCGGGGTAATTGGGCTCCTCATGTGGGTCCTCCGTGGCTCGGTGCGGACGAGATTATCGCGCCGCGGCCGCCGCGTGCGACCTCTGCGCGGAGGGATAGAGACGGCTCGGCA
Organism: uncultured Chloroflexia bacterium; assembly: GCA_963800795.1. Taxonomy (GTDB): domain Bacteria; phylum Chloroflexota; class Limnocylindria; order Limnocylindrales; family CSP1-4; genus CTSoil-043. The sequence continues at coordinate 31,081 of CAWDCJ010000010.1, read as the reverse complement.
AGAAGCTCCCGGAGCTCGTCGATCCCCATCCCTGCCCCGAGCCCGAGGGCGATCGCCACGCGGGCCTGCACCGGCGTCAGTGAGTCGGCCATCAGGGCGCCGGCCCGCTGCCAGGTCGTGCCGCCTCCGGGGAACCCGTAGAAGGGCCCCACGGGACCGGCGCCGGTCCGGCTGGCAAGCGCAACCGGGATCCCGGCAGCCATGCGCGTCGATCGCAGCGCGGAGGAGGTCCGGGTGGGTGTTGCCCGAGCCTGTCGCCGCCACGACGACGGCTCGCGCCCCCGCGGCCACCGCCCGATCGAGGGCCCGGCCGTCCGTCTCCAGCGCGGCCGTGACGATCTCCACCGGGCCGCCGGCCGTGGTGGGGACGGGGGCGATGCGACGCCTGGGGCCCCGGGGAGCCATTGTCACCCGGCGCTCCCCCACCCTCCCGAGCGGCCGGCCAGACCGACTTGCGAAGGCGTCCACCGCGCTGCTGTGGCGCTTCGCGACGTCGTCGGCCGCGATGACGCGCCCGCCGATGGCGACCAGCACGCCTGCGCCGCGCGCGGACGGGTGGACGGCAAGTCGGACCGCGGCGCGAAGGTTCGCGGCGCCGTCCCATCCCGGGTCGCTCGCGTTGCGCATGGCCCCGGTCACCACGACGGGCTGGGAACGCGCGTGACAGAGGTCCCAGGCGAACGCGGTCTCCTCGAGCGTGTCGGTCCCCTGGACCACCACCACGCCCGTGATGCGGGGATCCGTGCAGGCGGCGTCGATCGCGGCCCCGATCGCGAGCACATCGGCGAAGGAGAAATGGCTGGCCGGTGTCCGTCCACGGTCGACCACCACGACCTCGGCGAGCTGGTCCAGGCCGGGTACGAGCGCGAGCAGGTCGGCGCCGGCGAGGGTGGGGACGGCACCGCCCGCGACCGGGTCGACGGTCATGCTGATGGTGCCCCCGGTGAAGATCACGGCGACCCGCGAGCGGGCCGGCGCGGAGCGCGAGCGAGCCGGAGCCGGAGCGCGAGCGGGCACCCGCGGGACCTGCTTCCTCGCGGTTCATGGCTCGTCCGACGGAGGGTTCTCGGCCGTGGTGGACGCCGTGTCGCCCGGCGCGGGGATCACCTTGTGCCGGGCGTGCACGACGATGGAGCCGACGCCGCTCAATCCGACCAGGCACGCGGCCGCGAGCAGCACGGGCGCAGTGCCCAGCGTGTCTGAAACCGGGCCGACGATGATGATCGGGAGGAAGCTCGCCACCGAGACCAGAGTGTTCAGGATGCCGAAGACGCGGCCCCGGACGTCCTCGGGGATCTCCTCCTGGAGCTCGGTCTGGGCAGGAATGGCGACCGCCGCATAAGCCATCCCGGCGACGAAGGCGATCGCCACGACCACTGCCAGGACGGAGACCAGCGCCGACGTGTCCAGGACGGGCTGGGCGGCGCTGACACGCTGGAGCAGCTCGCTGATCGGGTTCACGATCGTGATCAGGACCAGGCACGCCCCAAGGGTCACCAGCCCGACCTCGATCGTCCGGCGACGCGGCACGATCGTCCGGATCGCGTTGACCAACAGAACCCCCGAGACAACGCCGAGGCCAAGTGGAAGGACCACGACCACGAAGTCCTTGGATGTCAGCCCCAGGACGCGAACCGCGAAGCCCGGCCCCAGGGCGCCCAGCACGCCGACGATCGAGGCGGCGACCCCCAGGTAGGTGAGGGCCCAGGCGACGGCGGGGTTCGCGCGGATGTAGGCGATCCCTTCCTGGAACTGGCCGATCACGGAGCCGACCGCAGCCCCGGCATCGTGGAGCGCATCGTGGCCGGCCGGGAGCGGTTGCGGCGGCGCCGGCGCGAGGGTCCAGCAGAGCGCCGCCGAGACGAGGTAGAGGACGGCGACGACGATGATCAGCGGCGTCGGCCCCGCGATCGTCACGACCAGCGGCCCGAGGAGCGTGAAACCGAGGGCGAACGCCGCGTTGATCGTGAGGGTGAAGATCCCGTTTGCCGCCGTCAGCTGTGCCCGCGGCACCAGGAGCGGGATCATGCTGAGCTCGGCCGGCGCGAAGAAGGTCGTGGCGATGGAGACCGCCAGGTTGAGCAGGAGGATGAGCCCGACGTTCTTGTCGAAGATCGCGACGAGGAAGAACAGCCCGGCCCGGATCAGGCTCGTCGCGACGAGCACGAGACGTCGGTCGAAGCGGTCCACGTAGACGCCGGCCAGCGCGCCGAACAGGACTGCGGGCGCCAGGAAGCTGATCAGCAGGACCGACACGGCGCTGTTGGAGCCGGACGCCGTGAAGATCAGCACGGTGAGGCCGTACAGCACCATGTTGCCGCCGACCTGGGTCGCCAGCTGCGACAGCCAGACGATGAGGAACGGCCGGTTCCGGAAGACCGCCAGCGCGGAGGCCGGCTCCTCCAGCACCTCGCGGCGCCCGTTCACGCGCCGTCCTGCTCGGGGCCGCGCGCGCCGAACGCGACCAGCCGGCGTTCGACCTGGCGCCGCTCGACGAGCACGCGACGCCCGCAGGTGGTGCAGCGCAGCCCGAGGTCAGCCCCCAGCCGGTCCACGTCCCAGGTCCTGCCCCCGCAGGGATGGGGTCGGCGAAGCTCGATCCGGTCTCCCAGGCGGAACGGGACGGGCGGGGTCATGGGCGCAGGTGCTCGTGCATCGGCCGCGAGGGTAGCATCCGGCGGGCGCCTCGCGCCCACCTGGTCGACCGCGGCAGCTTCGCGGCGCGCGATCAGAGGCGTGGCTTCGCGTCGTGAGGGATGAGGTCGCGCGTCGTCCCGGGCACCTGGATCTGGTCGGCGGGCGTCACCTCGATCCCGAGGTCCGGGTTCGTGGCGAGCTCCTGCGCCACGAGTCCGCCGACCCGGGTGAGGGTGCCCGTGATCGTGGCCGTGTTGCCGATGGCGTCGACCTCGAGCGGGTCGCCAAGCAGCGTGTTGTCCACCGAGAGGGCACCCGGCGTCCCGCCCGCGATGGTCGCCGGGACGACCCGGACGCCACCGATGGAGATCGCCTCGGCGCCGGCGTTGCGAAGCTCGTTCACGAGGTCCTCCACCACGACAACCGAGACCGGCCCGCGGATGACCACCCGCACTCCCTGGCCCTGGGCCGGGTCGACGCCCGACCAGATCCTGGTTCGCACCAGGTCGGCCCGCAGCTGACCGGCGGAGGTCTCGCCTCGTGCCTGGCTGGCGTCGATCGACGCAAGCTGCTGGCCCAGGTCGGCGACCTCGGTGCGGAGCTGATCGTTGCGGGTGTTGAGGTTGGCCACGAGCAGCGTCAGGTCCTGCGCAGACAGCTGCTCGAGGCCGGTTCCGCTCGTCTGGCTGCGAACCTGGGCCACCACCAGGAACCCGAGGAGCAACGCCACCGCCGCGATCGTGATCTGGCTGCGCGGGCTGCGCATCTACGGGTTCCCCGACGGGGCCGGCGAGACCGCCGGCTGGGCGTACCGGATCGTGACGGTGCCCGCGTAGGCGGGCACGACCAGGTCGGCCGGCTGGGCGATGGAGACCTGGATCCCGTTCGGCCCGGCCCGGGAGTCCACGAAGTCGATCCAGCTCGCGGACGACGCGAGCTGGGCGTCCATGTCGGCCGGCCCGACCGCCTTGACCTGGTATGGCGGGGCGAGGTAGGCGGAGTTGACGAGGAGGGACCCTCCGATGTCGAGGATCGCGGTCGTGGCCACGACCCGCTCGTCGTTGACCGCGACGGCCTCGGCGCCAGCCAGCCAGAGCTCTTCCACGACGGTCCGGACATCCAGGCCGGTCACGAGGAGGTCTGCCCCTCCGGCGGCCTGCGCAGCCTGGGGGGCATCCTCGAGCTGGACCACCAGGCCGTTGCCCTCGAGCGCCGTCAGGCCCGCCGACAGGCGTGCCTGGAAGAGGGCATCGTTGAGCTGCTTGACGAGCGCGTCACTGCCCTCGCTGCTCGTCTCGGCCGCGGTGATCCGGTCGCGCAGATCCAGGATCTGGGCCTGGAGGCCCTTCTGCTCGGCTTGAAGGCTGAGTGCAGTCTGGATGAGCGGGGCGCGCTCCTGCGAGGTGTACTGCACCCGGGGCGTCTCCGAGCGAAGCTGGGCCGCGATCAGGAACCCCAGGGCGACGAGCGCCACGAACAGCGTGATCTCCCAGGTCGGGATGGAGCGCATCCTCGCGCCCAGGCCGCTCATGGGATCGGCGCCGGCGGGACGGGATCGTCCACCCCGGCCGCACGTCGTGCGCGGCGGCGGCGCGCGTAGCCGAGCGCGGCACCGATGGCAAGGCCGGCGGCGGCGATCGCGAGCAGGAGCAGCCCACCCGAGTCGTCGCCCGCCGCCCCCTGGGCGGACGACGGGCCGGCAGCGGGAGAGCTCGCGCCCTGGGGTTGCGGCGAGACCACGACGGCGGGGGCCCCAGCGCTCGGCAGTGCGGTACCACCCGGGGCCGCCCCAGCCGGGGGGCAGGCTCCCGGCCGGTGCCGGCTGCGGCCCGTACCGGGTCGGGGCGGCCGCGCCCAGGCTGGCGAGCCAGGCAGCCTCGAACCCCGCCACGTTGACCCCGATCGCCGACGTGAACGCCTCGTCATCGGTGCGGCCGGCGGCGTAGGAACGGATGAGCGCCACCAGGTGATCCTTGCCGTAGGTCCGCACGAAGAAGTCGATGGCCGACACGCTCTCGCCGTAGGCCAGGAAGAAGCCGTCCGCGCTCGTCGGGAACTGGCCAGTGAGACCCGCCAGGGAGAGCAGGTTCCCCTGGGCGACTGCCTGCTGCACCGCGTCGCGCCAGGATGGCGTGTACCCCTCAGAGAGGTAGACGGCCAGGCCCTCATTGAGCCAGCGCGGCGGGAAGTGGTAGGGGTTTCGGACGGCGGTATTGAAGACCAGGTGGGTCAGCTCGTGTGGGATGACCACGTTGACCCAGGAGTCGCCCACCGCGCTCGGCTCGATCAGGGCGAACATTGTCCGGATGTCCGCGTCGGCCTCACCCCCGACGTTCTCCCGCGTGCCCGGCCCCAGCGCGTCATAGAACGGCGCCTGCGCCGCATAGACGAAGAAGTCGATGGGCTCCGTCTCCTTGACCCCGAGCAGGTCGGCAGCCTGCTGCACGCCCTTCTCCCCCACCGCGAGGGCCTGGCGGGCGAACGCGTCGGACCCCTGGTACCAATGAAGGCGGACGAGCGGGCCAGCGATCGTCTTCCAGGCGAACCGCGTGTCCGCGTACAGGACGCTGACCGAGGGGCCCTCCACGGGAGCGCCGGACGCCGGCGTGATCCGCCAGCGCGCGACGAGCGGCGTGTTCGGCATCAGATGGCCATCCGCCGTCTCCGACCAACTGCCGCGCAGCGTCAGGGCGCCGCCCCCGGACGGGACCGGGATCTCGTGGACCAGGGGCCCGAGCGCCGTCGGGAACGTGATGAGCAGCTCGACCCGCTGGATCGGCCCGCCCACCGTCACCGGTTGCACGAACGTCACCCCCGTCCCGAAGACGGCGTTCGCCGATGGCGTCCCGAACGACACGTCGGCGGCCCGGACCGAGGGCACGCTGAGGACAGGCGCAAGCCCGAGCCCGACGGCGAGCGCGACCAGGACGCGCCAGCCGCGGGGCCCCCTCATGGCGTCCCCTCCGCCCACGCCATGCCGGCAATCCGGAGGATCCCCATGCCGTTCATCTGCGCCCCGAGGAGTCCGGTCCGGCTCAACGCGAAGCTCGTGCTGTAGGAGGCCGGCATCACCGGCACGTCGTCGCGGACGATCGCCTGCGCCTCGTCGTAGGCGGACCGGATGGTGGCCGGGTCCTCGCTGGCGACCGCGCCGGCGATGGCGGCGTCGAACGGCGCAGAGCTCCACCCGCCGTAGTTGTTGGGCTGGCCGCCACCGAGAAGGATGCCCAGGAAGTCGTACGGCGACGGGTAGTCCGCGACCCAGCCGAGCGCCCAGAACTGTGGCCCGGCCGGGGTGCCGAGCAGGGTGAAGAAATCTGCGAAGTCGAGCGTCTCGTAGCGCACGGTGACACCCAGGTTGACCTTGAGCTGGTCGATGATGCCGGCGTCGTAGCCCGTGCCCGTGTCGACGAGCGTCACGACCGGGAAGGTCGCCGGGTCCGGATAGCCGGCCTCAGCGAGGAGGCGCTTCGCGGCCGCCGGATCGAACGTCGGCAGGAAGTTCCGCCGCGCTGCGGCCCGGGATGCCCGGCGGAACGATGCCGGTGGCCGGCAATGCATCGGCGCCGTCCGCGAGCTGCACGACCCGCCGCCAGTCGACCGCCTCCGCGAACGCGCGCCGGACGAGCGGGTCGTTGAAGGGAGCCCGTCGCGTGTCGAAGCCGTAGTACGTGACCGCAAGGTCCGCCGAGGAACGCAGCTGCGGTCCCAGCGTCCGATCGTAGGTGATCCAGGAGGCGTCGTCGGGGCTGACCGGCGTCCAGTCGAGCGTCCCCGCGTCGAACACGTCGACCGGGGACTGGCCGCCCAGGTCCGTCACGAGCGTCACCTGCGAGATCGCCGGCGGGCCGGCCCAGTAGTGGCTGTTGGCGCGTCAGCTGGAGCTCGGTCGACGTGCGCCCCGCCAGGACGTACCCCCCGGACGCCACGAACCCCGGGCCTGGGTAAGGGCGTTCGCGTCCCGGCCCACGCCCGCTGGAACAACCGCGAGCGACGGGCTGGCAGCGATCGCCGGGAAGTCACCCGCGGGGCGCGTCAGCCGGACCTCGAAGAGCTGGCCGTCCGCGTGGAAGCCGACGCTCGCGGGATCGGTCGAGGCGCCCGTCGCATAGGCGCGCGCACCCACCACGTCGTACAGCAGCGCAGCGAGCGGCGACGGCGCGGTCGGATCGAGGACCCGCAGCCAGCTGCGCTCCACGTCGGCCGCCGTGATCGGCGTCCCGTCGGAGAAGGCGAGACCGTCGCGCAGCGTGAAGTCGACCGTCCGGTTGCCGTCCTTGAAGGTCCAGCTGGCAGCCAGCGCGGGGCGCGGCGTGAGGCTGGCGTCGATCGCGGTGAGCCCCTCGAACAGCTGGGCGATCACGGCGGCGCTGCCGGCATCGCCCGCGCGGGCAGGATCGAGCGTCTGCGGGTCGGACATCGCGATGCGCGTCGCCCCGTCGGCGCTCCGCGCCGGACCACCCGGCACGAGCGGTCACGAGCCCGGCAACGGCGAGGAGCCCGGCGATCCCGATGGCCAGGCCGCGCCACGTCCAGGTTTGCCTGCGGGCACGGCGCAGCAATGGACCCATGGGCCGAGTATAGGTCGAGCTCAGGCCAGGCTCGGAGCGGCTGTCTGTTCGCCCCCCCTGGTCACGCCCCTGCGTCGCGCTGGCGTCGGGCCTCGTAGAAGAGGACGGCCGCCGCCGCGGCAACGTTGAGCGAATCCGCGCGCCCGCGCATGGGCAGGCGGACCGCGGTCACGTCCTCGCCCGACCACGCCCCCGTCAGGCCGTTCGCCTCGCTGCCCAGGACCACGGCCACGGGACCCCGGAGGTCCGCGTCCGTGTAGGGCACGCTGCCGTCGACGCGCGCCGCCACGACCCGCAGCCCGCGATCACGGAGCCAGGCGAGGACGTCCGCCGTGCTCGCGACGGCCAGCGGGAGGGTGAAGACGGTCCCCAGTGACGCCCGCACGGCGTTGGGGTTCCACGGATCCGCCGAAGCGATCACCGTCCCGGCCGCGATCAGCGCGTCGAGTCCCGCCCCATCCGCGCTCCTGCAGACCGCGCCCAGGTTGCCGGGCTTCTCCACGTCCTCCAGGATGCCCACGATCGGCGCCTCCGCACGCAGCCGGAGCGCCTCCAGGGAGGTCGCCGGTGCGGTCGCCACGGCCACGATCCCGCTCGTGCGCTCCCCGTACGCAAGTCGCGCCAGCAGCTCGGCCGTGACCGGCAGGATGGGCACCCCGTGGCCGGCCGCCCGGGTGACCACAGCGTCGAGCGACGGCTCCATGCCGGCTCCGGACGCCACGAAGACCTCCACGAGCTCTACGCCCGCGTCGAGTGCCCGCGCAACCTCGCGAGCGCCGTCCACGAGGAGCCGGCCGGTCCGTGCACGCTCACGCCGATCCCGCAGCGATGCCGCCGCGCGGAAGCGTGGGTTCGCCGTGCTGGTGAGCACCGGGGACGATGCGTGCTCGCGCGTCACGGAGCCCACCGGATCGCGAGGCCGGCGGGGAGCTGGCGCCCGTCCGGACGCCGTCCGCCGAGGGGAACCACGTCGGCGCGACGCGCGATCGACGGCTCGAATGCTTCCGAGATGGCGCCGCGCAACCCGGCGGCGTCGAGCCCGGTCGTGTGCGCGGTCAGCACCAGGAACTGGGGCGCTGGGCCCATGAGGGCGGCACAGCCAACCAGCAGCGGGACGAGGTCACTCGCCATGCGCCAGGCGACACCACCGCGCGGTGCATGCCCATATGTGGGCGGATCCAGGACGACCCCGTCGTACGTCCTGCCCGCGGCGCGCCTCACGCGCCACAAAGGCACGGGCGTCCTCCACGATCCACCTGACCGGGGCGTCCCCAAGGCCGGTCCCAGCCGCGTTGCGCCGGGCCCACGCGACGGCGGGCCGCGAGGCGTCGACGTGGGCAACCCTCGCACCTGCCCGGGCCAACGCGAGCGTCGCAAACCCGGTGTAGGCGAAGAGATTGATCACCTCGGGCGGCCGGCCGAGCCGGACGAGCGCCGCGTCCGCCTGTCCTGCTGCCCAGCCGGCCGGCTCCGCGTGCTCCGGGAAGAAGCCGACCTGGCCCGCCGGCGTGAGGCGGAGCTCCATCCGCAGCCCATCGATGACGATGTCCCAGGGCGCAGGGAGGGCGTCCGCGGGATCCCAGCCCGCCAGGTCGTCCGTTCCGGCGGCCCGGCCGAAGCGTGCGGTGGCGCCGGTCCACGCGCGCGGGTCCATCACCGGCACATCGGCCACGCCGGGGGACGGTCGATCCAGGGTCACCCCGCCGAACCGGTCCAGGCGGCGGCCGGCACCGAAGTCGAGCAGGGCGTAGTCGCCGGCGCCGGGATCCACGCGATGATCCTACAGGCCTGCCCGCGGCACGGCCTGGCCCGAGCACGGTCGGCGGACCGCGCCCCGCCCGGCACCGGCGAGCGGCGGTGACCCGGGGCACCGCCAAAGGTCCTGGCGCCCCTATCCGTTCGTACCGGAATTGTGATAAACCCACATCGCTGGCGATGGGTGCTCCGGTGACCCGGAGTGACGGCACAGGCCAACGGAGGGTACGGAATGTCGCTGCTCCAGCGGGTCGAGCGGGCGCAACGCGGGATCGACATCCCCGACACCGGCGCCCTCGTGCCCGTCGGGCCGGCGACGCCCAGGCCAACCTCCGCGCCCGGGAGGGAGGATGCCCTTCGCGAGATCCGGGCCCGTCTCCACGACGAGCTGATCGGCGCGTACGACGCGCTGCGCGAGGCCGGGGACGACGCGGACGTGCGCGCCAGGGTCGAGTCGATCGTCGATCGAGCCGTGGACGCGCGCGGGTTGGTCATGACCCGCGACGAGCGCCGGCGCCTGGTCGAGGAGATGGCCGACGATCTGACGGGCTTCGGGCCGCTTGAGCCGTTCCTCCGCGACGAGTCCATCACCGAGGTCATGGTCAACGGCCCCGACCACATCTACATCGAGCGGAACGGGAAGATCGAGCGTGTCGAGAGCACCTTCCTGAGCGACGAGCACGTGCTCCGGATCATCGACCGGATCATCACCCCGATGGGACGGCGGATCGACGCGATGAGCCCGCGGGTGGATGCCCGGCTCCCCGACGGGTCGCGGGTCAACGCGGTCATCGAGCCGCTCTCGCTGGTTGGGCCGGTGATCACGGTCCGCAAGTTCGCCGCCCGGCCGTTCACGGTCGACGACCTGGTCCGCTTCGGCACCGCGACCGCCGAGATGTTCGACTTCCTGCAAGGCCTGCGTGGAGGCCCGCCTGAACATTTTCGTCTCGGGCGGCACCGGGTCGGGCAAGACGACGACCCTCAACGTCATGTCGTCGTTCATCCCCGAGGACGAGCGGATCATCACGATCGAGGATGCCGCCGAGCTGCAGCTCCGCCAGGTGCACGTGGTCACGCTGGAGTCCCGGCCCCCGAACCTCGAAAGCACGGGCGAGATCACGATCCGCGACCTGCTCCGCAACGCGCTCCACATGCGGCCCGACCGGATCATCGTGGGGGAGTGCCGCGGCGGCGAGGCGCTCGACATGCTGCAGGCGATGACCACGGGCCAGGACGGCTCGCTCTCCACCGGGCACGCGAACAGCCCTCCGGACATGCTCCGGCGCCTCGAGACGATGGTGCTGATGGCGGGCTACGAGCTACCGCTCCGCGCGATCCGGGAGCAGATCGCTTCCGCGGTCGACCTGATCGTCCACACGGCCCGCCTCAAGGACGGCTCGCGCAAGGTTGTCAACATCACCGAGGTCTACGGCATCGAGGACGACGAGATCCTGACCCAGGACGTCTTCGTGTACGAGCAGACCGGGATGCGGGACGGCAAGATCGAGGGGACCCTCAAGCCGACCGGGATCCGGCCGACATTCATGGGGAAGTTTCAAGTCCAGCGGCGTTCCGCTTCCGCCGGGCGAGTTCGGCATCCCCCCGGAAGACCCCACCCAGCCCGACGCGGTGCGGGGCCGCAAGGGGCGGCTCAGCTCCGGCGAGAGGCACCCCTCTTCCCCGCAGGCGCGACCCCTCGTCGGCTCCGGCAGCGCGGTCACGGCCGGGGGCATGGTCTACGTTTCGTCGATCGGGCCCGTCGATCCGGACACCGGCCAGGTCGTCATCGGATCGATCAAGGAGCAGGCGCGCCAGTGCCTGCGCAACCTGGAGTCGAAGCTCGTGGCCGCGGGAAGCTCGCTCGAGAAGGTCGTCTGGGCCAACTGGTCGCTGCGCGACCCCGCCGAGTTCGACGCCTTCAACGAGGAGTGGGCGCGCTGGTTCCCCGGCGACACGCCGGTCGGCCAGGGGACGCTGATGCCGGCGCTCCAGCGCCGCGCCGGCTTCCGGGTCTCGATCGGGGTCATCGCCGAGGCGTAGAGCGCGGCGGGACCCAGCCAGCCGGCGACCCCCGGCGACGACCTACGAGACATGGGTGGAGGACCGGCGCGGGCCGGGACACGTGGTCGTGCTCCTCCGCGTTAGCAGTGGGGCTGCTGGTATGTTCGCCGGGGCCTCCGCGAGCCCTCCTGAACGGCGTCACGACCGCGCGGCCGAGCGTGGAAGCCACGCGTGCGGGCGGCGCCGGATTCCCACGCCCCACATACCAGTCACGGGAGTGCTATCCGGGATCGGATTGGCCCCACCCGACGACGTACGTCACGTGGAAGGAGGGGCGGCGCGGGCCGCCCCTCCTTCGGTGCCAAGGTCAATGAGAGCCGGGCTAGGACGTCTCGCCCGGGTCCGACACAGACGGCGCGCGCATCGCCTTGGCCACGTACCAGGCGAAGATCGCGGCGCCTGTGACCGCGAACAGGCCGATGCAGATCCAGAACAACGGACGGGCGACCGCCATGTTCGAGGTGCTGACGAGCAGGGCTGGGATGTTGCCCAGGTTGGTCTGGTCCTGGGCCTCCATGCCGTAGACCTGCGGAACGATGTACAGGATCGAGGCGATGATCAGGAGAATGCTCTCGAGGCGGAACGCCCCCGGGTCTTCGTCCGCGTCCCGGACGAGCTTGACCGCGAGCGTCCAGAAGAGCACGACGACGGCGAGCGGGGCGGTGATCGGCAGGCCGTCGCCGGTCAGGTAGAAGTTCGGCATCAGGAAGACCATGCTCAGCCCGAGGGTGACCACCAGCAGGCCGTCGCGGAACAGCACGTACGACAGCCACCACACGTCGCCGCCGAAGCGGAGCGTCAGTCGTCGCAGGAAGCGAATGATGTACGGGCGGGCGAAATGCAGGATCAGGGTGAACGACCAGAGGATGGGCAGGACGGCGGCGACGGAGGCCACCATCCACCCCGCGCCCCCGGAGGTCAAAGCGGTCGCGAGCTGGTCGGCATTCAGCGGTGGGTTCATCGGGTCGTCTCCGGGACTGCCGGGGCGGCCGGTCGCCGCACGCCGGTCTGGCGCAGGTTGTAGGCAGCTGCCGCGATCCCCATGATCCCGACCAGAGCAGCCGAGAGATAGCAGAGCGGGAGCGCGACATCGGGGTTGGACGACGACACCAGGGCCGAGACGATGCCCGGCAGGTGAGCGCCGTGGAGCTGGGTGCCCTGCACCCCGATGAGATATGGCCCGATGTAGAGCGTGGCGCCGACGGCCAGGAGCAGGATCTGCCACTGGTAGCCGCGCCGATCCCCGTCACCCTTCGTCATGAGCTTGATCAGCAGCACGGCGAAGGCGCACGCGGCAGCGATGCCGCCCGTGATGGGCAGGTCCTGCGCCTTCACGACGTCCGGGTAGAAGAAGATGAAGCTGCCCAGGAAGACCTGGACCGTGAAGATGTCGCGGATCGCCACGTAGATGATCCACCACAGGTCGGCGCCCAGGCGGAGCGTGAACTTGCCGGTCGTCGTCGCCATGTACGGCCGCCCCAGGTGCAACGCCAGCACCAGGAGCCACAGGACGACGAGGGCCGCGGCGATCGTGCCCTCGACGAACGCCTCACCGGCGCTGAAGAGACCCGATACCTGGTCGGGCGTCATTGGAGATCACCTCCTGCGATCGACTGCGTCGCCGCTGGCGCGGGCGACGGGGGTGGGGCCGGGTGGACGTTCTCGTGGGGTCCGCGGCCGGCCATGACGGTGACGCTGGGACACCCGTAGACGGCGTCGCAGCGGAAGCAGCGGCTTGCCTCCGAGCGGGCCACGTCCTCGGCGAATCCCGCCTGGGTGGCCGCGAACGTCCCGAGCTGGACCACGGGGAGCGGGGCATGCGCGCGTGATCGGGCAGCGAGATCCACGGACAGCGTGCGCTCGGGCGCGGTCTTGTAGCGGACCGCGGCCATGATCTCCGCCTCGCCGTCGCGGGCGCCGGCAAGGTACTCGTGGATGGAGGCTGCGGCACGCCGGCCGGCCGCCACCGCGTCGATGATCGTCTTGGGACCGGAGACGACGTCGCCACCGGCGAAGATCCCGGCGCGGCCGGTCGCCAGCGTGCGGGGGTCGGCGACGATGCCGGCCCAGCCGCTGACCTCGATTCCGGCGCCCTCGGGGAGGATGGATGGGTCCGGCTCCTCGCCGATCGCGACGAGGATCGTGCTGGCCGGTACGTCGCGGATCGCGTCCGGCACCGCCTCGTAGACGGCACGTCCGTGCTCGATCCGACCGGTCGGCCGTTGCACCTGGGCGCGGAGGGCCATCAGCGCCCCCTCGCGGCCGACAACCTCGGTGGGGGCGAGCCCGGCGAGGATCGTGATCCCCTCGCGTTCTGCTGCCTCGATCTCCTCTTCCTGGGCCGGCATGTCGTCGCGGCCGCGTCGGTAGACGATGGTCACCGAGTCGGCGCCGGAGCGCCAGGCCGAGCGGGCCGCATCCATGGCGGTGCTGCCGCCGCCGACGACGACGACGGGACCCGACAGGCGTGGCTTCTCCCCGAGGTTGACTTCCTTGAGGAAGCGCGTCGCCGGGATCACCGCGCGGAGATCGTCGCCCGGCACGCCCAGGCGCCGGCTCTTCGAGGCGCCCGTCGCCAGGAACACCGCCTTGAAACCCTCGCGCTCCAGGTCGCCGAGCGTGAAGTCGCGGCCCATCGCCGTATCGAGGCGGAGGTCGACCCCGAGCCCCACGATCCGCTCGATCTCCTCGCGGAGCACGGATCGCGGGAGGCGGTATTCCGGGATCCCGATCGCCATCATGCCGCCGGGGACGGGCATTGCCTCCATGACCGACACCCCGTAGCCCAGGCGGGCCAGGTAGTACGCAGCCGACATGCCGGCCGGGCCGCCGCCGACGATGGCGACGCGCTCCGCCCGCTTCGATCGCAGGTGGCGGGACCGCCGGGAGCTTCCCGTGTTCCACGGCGAAGCGCTTGATGGTCCGGATCGCGATCGGCTCGTCCAGCGTGCCGCGGCGGCAGGCCGCCTCGCAGGGTGCCGTGCAGATCCAGCCACACACGGAGGGGAAGGGGTTGACCTCGGCCGCGACCGCGTAGGCGTCGTCGTAGCGGCCAGCGGCCACCAGGCCGACGTAGCGGCCCGCGTCGGTCCCGGCCGGGCACGCCTCCTGACAGGGGGCGATAGGCGACGCCGGCGCGTCGGTCACCATCGACTGCCAGACTTGCCAGGGCTCCGGCCGTGATCGCGTGCGCCATGTGAACAGGTCACCGAATGGCGAGTCATGGACCGGCTTCAGCGCTTCGCGCGTGATCGCGGAAAGCGGCATCCAGCCCACCTCCTCGGGGGCGGGCCGCTCCACGGGACCCTGGCGCGCGACCAGGGGCGTCGGTTCCTTCATGACCGCGAGGGTCATCACGTTGGGCGGGCATTCGCGAATGCAGATGGAGCAGCCGATGCACTCGCCCACCTGGACGGGGTGCTCCATCATCCACGGGAGGGGCCGGCCACCCTCGCTCCCGACCTCGATCCCGGGCGTCGCCGGGCGGCTCATATCGAGGGCCTCGACGGGGCAGACGTCCATGCAGACGCCGCAGTTGATGCAGTTGGCGTGGTCGATGTCGATGCGATAGCCCATGGCCTGCCTCCAGACGGATCCGGCAGGTCGAGCATGGGGCCGCGCCGGCCGTGGCGCCACGCTCGGTCGGGCGGGAGGCGGGCCCACCCGATCGGATGGGCGGTGGGGGCCAGATGGCCCGGGCCATCGGTCACAAGGAGTTGTCGGGGCGGCGGAGAACGTGGCCGGCAACGCTGCTGCGAGAGGAGCGTCGGACTCGTGCGTCAGCCGCACGGGTTCCCACCGACTGCGCGTGGTCGAGTCAGCGGTCCGGAATCAATCCCTCGCGCACCGCCCGGGCCGCGACCTCGGTCCGGCTGCCTGCGTGGAGCTTCTCCAGGATGTTGCGGAGGTGGAACTTGGTGGTGTTCTCGGAGATGCCCAGATCGGCGGCGATCTCCTTGTTCCGCAGCCCTCCGACGACCAGCCGAAGCACCTCGACCTCGCGCTCGGTGAGGCGGTCCGGCTCGTGGGACGCGCCGCCGCCGGCAACCGCCTGGGACCGAGCCGCCGGGCGGGCGACCTCGGCCAGGATGCGCGCGGCCGTGACCGGCGAGATGGCGACCTCACCGCGCTCGACGGCGGCCAGCATGGCCCGGAGCTGGTGCGCCTCCAGGTCCTTCAGCAGGTACCCGCGTGCGCCGGCCTTGATCGCCAGGAAGAGGTCGTCCTCGTCCTCGCTGGCGGTGAGCATCACGATCGGGATCTCCGGGTGCAGCGCCGCGAGTCGCGCCGTCGCCTCGATGCCGCCGCCCCGGGGCATCCGGACATCCATCAGGACGAGGTCGGGACGCATCCGTTCGGCGAGCTCCACCGTCGCGTCCCCGTCGGAAGCCACGCCCACGACCTCGTGGCCCCAGGCCCCGAGCAGGGACGCGACCCCATCTCGGAAGAGAGCGTGGTCGTCGGCCAGCAGGACTCGCATCAGGCGGTGGCCGGCGCCGGAATGGGTCCCGTGATCGGACGGAACGGGATCTCCAGGCGCACGATCGCTCCCCCTTCCGGACCGTTCTCCCACTCGACCGACCCGCCGACGCCGGCGGCCCGCTCGGCCATCGAGCGCAGACCGTAGTGGGGGCGGCCGTCGCGCGGCCCAACGCCGGAGAAGCCGTGGCCATCGTCCCGGACCGTCACCCGGAGTCGACCCTCGGTCGTTCGCAGGTCCACGGTCACCCGCCGGGCGCCGGCATGCTTGCGGACGTTGGTGAGGGCCTCCGCGACGATCCGGAACGCCTGCGTCTCGACCTCGGGGTCCAGCCGGGCTCGCTCGACCTCCGGCCCGGCGTGAACGGCGATCGCCAGCTTGGCGGACTCGGCAAACCCCCTCGCGTGGGCGCGAATGGCCGCGACCAGCCCGGCCTCGGGACCGATCGGGCTGCGCAGGCCCAGGATCGTCTCGCGGACGTCCACGTAGACGGACCGCGCCGCTGCGGACAGCTCGCCCAGCTGGAGGCGCGCGTCGTCGATCCGGCCGGCGGCCAGGAACCCGTCGACGGCCTGCGACTTCGTGTTCACGTAGCCGAGGACCTGGGACAGGCCATCATGGAGCTCGCGGGCGATCCGCTCGCGCTCCCCCACCACGGCCAGCTCCCGCAGGCGCGACTCCAGCCGCGCGTTCTCCAGGGCGATCGTGGCCTGGTTGGCCAGCGACGAGAGCGTCTCCAGGGCGTCGGCGTCGAACCCGCGTACGGCTGACGCGCCGACCGCGAGCAGCCCGATCGTGGCCCCGCCGCGCTGGAGCGGTGCGGCGACGCGCGCCACGGCGGACGCTGGGGAGACGAACCGCAGGATCTGGTCCGCATCCGACGCCTCCGGGAGGTCGGCCAGGTCCGCCCCCGCCGCCGGCGCTCCCGCAGTGAGCGCGCCCGGGACCGCGCTTGCCGCTCGCCGGGTCAGGCGCCCGTCCGGCCCGGCGAGCAGGAGGAGAACGACGTCCACGCCGAGAAGCTCGCGCGCATGGGTCACGATCGCGTCGAGGACCCGCTCGATGTCGGTCAGGGAGGCGATCGCGACGCTCACCCGGTGAAGGGCTCGCGCCGACGTGGCCCGCGCCTCCATCTCCACGGTGCGCCTCCGCAGTGCGCCCGTGAGCGCGTCGATGCGGCGGAAGGCGAGCGTCGCGAAGATCGCGGCGAGCAGAAGCGTCGCGCCCACGACGAGCACGGTGTCCATGGGGAACGGGAGCGCCCTGTCAAGGAACTCGTCGCTGAGCAGCTCGATCACGCCGACGATGAGCGCCGGCACCATGACGACGAGCCAGCGGACGCGGTTCGACACCCGGGACCTCGCAACCGACACGGCCAGCAGACCGCCGTGGACCTCAACGGCGTCGCCAGAAGCATACGCCGCGGTCGCCGCGGCTCCCCCGGGCCGCCATCGGCCGGCGCCGCACCGCCGCGTCAGCCGGTCGTTCGGGATGGGGCCGACGTGGGCCCGGCCGACTTGCTCGCCGGCAGCGACAGCACGAAGCGCGCCCCGCCCCCGGGCGCTTCCGTCGCGACGAGCGTCCCGCCATGGAGCTCGGCGATGCGGCGCGCGATGGCCAGACCCAGGCCGCTGCCCGCGTCAGCAGCCGAACGGGAGCCGGGCAATCGGGCGAACGGTTCGAAGATGGCCTCCCGGGCCTCCGGTGGAACCCCGGGCCCCTGGTCATCCACGCGCACCGTCGCGGCGCGCCCGCCATCCTGCACTGCCGTGACGCTGACGCGACCGCCCGGCGGTGAGTGGCGGGACGCGTTATCGACGAGGACCAGGAGGAGCTGGACCAACCGGTCCGGGTCGCCGACAACAGGCAGATGAGTCCCATTCTCGTCCGGTCCGACCAGCTCGATGCCGCGCTCGGCGGCAAGGGGACCGGCGCGTCGGACCGTGTCGCGGGCGATGTCGGCAAGGTCGAGGTGGCGACGCTCGATGGCCATTGTTCCGCGTTCCGAGGCGGCCAGCGCGAGCAGGTCGTCGACCAGGCCGCCGAGACGGTCGGACTCGGCCATGATGTCCGCGATCAGCGCGTGACCTTCCTCCCGGACGAGACCCTCGCGCTCGAGCACCTCGGCGGAGGCGCGGATGATCGCGGCCGGCGTTCGAATCTCGTGCGAGGCATCCGCCACGAAGCGCCGCTCGGTCGCGAACGCCGCCCGGATCGGCACCAGGGCGCGGCCCGTGACGAAGAGCGTCACGAGCGCGGCGCCGGCCAGCCCGACCAGGCCGACCAGCGCGACGGTCACGATCAGGCTTTGCGCCTGGCGATCGTGGAGCGTCAGCACGAATCCGGCCTGCAGCCAGCCGGCGGGCCTGGCCACGTTCCCGATCGGAAGCGTTAGGAGACGGATGGGGACCGTGCCGTCCGTGACGGTCCGGAGGTCCCGACCGGTCGCGCGGGCCGCGGTAACGGCCGCCTCGTCGGGAAGGCCCTGGCGCGGCACGCCCGACGGATTGGAGACCAGCGTCCCCGCGGGATCAAGTATGAGGAAGAACGTGTCCGACGTCTCCGGGGGCCTCTCGTCGGTCGTGTCACCACCGGACGTGGGCAGCTCGCCGGCCAGCCGCTGCGACTCGGCCGTCGCGGCCTGGTCCAAAGCGTGGTCGACGTCCTGGTCCAGCGCCCCCGTCGCGATGATCGCGGTCGCGGCCCCGATGGCCAGGACGAGCGCGCCGACCAGCAGGAGCGTCACGACGGCCAGTCGCCGGCGCGTGGACGTGAGCAACCGGCCCGCCGGCGCGCGGTCGCTCACGCGCTCGTCCTCAGCGAGTAGCCGACTCCCCGGACGGTCCGGACGCCGGTCGTGCTGTCCAGCTCCGCCAGCTTGCGTCGAACGTACGACACGTACAGGTCGACGACGTTCGAATAGACGTCCGGCTCGGCGCCCCAGACCGCATCGAGGATTTGCTGCCGGGTGACCACCCGCTCCACGTTCCTGATCAGGTAGGCGAGCAGGGCGAACTCGCGCGCGGAGAGGTCCACGCTCCGCTCTCCGACCCGCGCGACGTGGCGTTCCTCGTCCAGCTCGAGATCCCCCGCCGCCAGGCGCGGGGTCGGGGCGGCCGTGGCGCGCCTGCCGAGCGCGCGAACCCGGGCCAGCAGCTCGGAGAACGCGAACGGCTTGGCGAGGTAGTCGTCCGCACCGGCGTCGAGACCGGCAACGCGCTCATCGACACCGCCGAGCGCCGTGAGCATGAGAGCGGGCGTCTGGATGCCGCGCGTTCGGAGCAGGCGCAGCAGATCGAGGCCGTCCAGGTCGGGGAGCATCCGGTCCAGCACGAGCACGTCGTAGGGGACCGCATCGGCCGCCCCGGCGAGGCCGAGCGCCCCGACGGCGTCGCCCGCATGGTCGACGACGTTGCGTTCCGCAACCAGCACGCGGCGGATCAGCTCCGCCATCTTCGGCTCGTCTTCGACCAACAGGATTCGCATCGACCGCATCCTCCCGGTCCGGGTCCGGCGCGTCAACGGCCGACTGCGATCCGTGTCAGGACGCACATCAAGGCGCCCTGAGCGTGCCCCCGGGATAGCACGTTTGACGGAAACGGGATCATGGCTCATAACTCGCAGGCAATGTGACGGAGGCCGTGACGCGCGCGTTCACGCACGGTCACCTGGACCGCGCCGAGCCAATGGTGAGCCCGATCCGTCACGCACAGAGGTGCGCTCGCGGCGGTGGCCGCCAGCGCCCAAGGGGGGTCAATCGTGCGTTCGCGTTCACTTCTTCGTCTTGCCGGCTCGCTGGCCGGGTCCATCGCGTTACTTGCCGGTTCGCTGCTCACCGCGTCCGGGGTGGCAGCGGGCGGCATGACCTTGTACGTCGCACCGACCGGCATGGCGGGCGGCGCCGGAACCTCGTGCGCGACGGCTCTCTACAGCACCATCGGCGCTGGCGTCAGCGCGGCGGCCGCGGGCGACACCGTGTGGTGTGCGCCGGAACCTACGCGGAATCCGTTGCCGTTGCGAAGGCACTCACGCTCAGCGGCCAGGGAGCCACGATCGACGCGACCGGGCTCGACAACGGCATCAAGATCACGGCATCGAACGTCACGGTCTCCGGCTTCACCGTGGAGAACGCCACGGGCGAGGGCATCCTCGCCCAGCAGCCGAACCCGGTGAAGGGTCCGATGGTCGGCGGGCCAGCAGCTGTACACGGGCGTGCCGATCACGCACGTCACGATCACGCGCAACGTCGTCAAGAACAACGACCAGGGCGGACTGCCGGCCAACGTCGCGACGACCAAGTACCCCGAATGCCAGGCATCCGGCAACATCCCCGGCGACTGCGGCGAGGGGATCCACCTCTGGAGCGTGGCGAACTCGAGTGTCACGTTCAACACCGTGACCAACAACGTGGGCGGCATCCTGCTCACCGATGAGTTCGGGCCAACCCACGACAACCTCATCGCCGGCAACGTCATCACGGACAACATCTACGACTGCGGCATCACGCTGCCGTCGCACAACCTGGGCCGCGATCCGGCGACCGGCAAGCTCATGCCCGTCCTTCGGGGGCGTGTACGACAACACCGTGCGCAACAACATCAGCACCGGCAACGGTGGCGCGGGTGTGGGCATGTTCGCGCCGTTCCCCGGCGCCGCGTCGTACAACAACGTTGTCGAGGGCAACGCCATCAGCGGCAACGGCGAAGCCGGCGTCTCTCTCCACGGCCACGCGCCGGGCGCGTATATCGGCGGCAACAAGATCCTCAACAACATCATCGGCCCGAACAACCTCGCCGGCGACAGGGACGTCAGCCCGAAGGCCGACCTGCAAGTCGACCGGCATCCTGGTCTGGTCGGCGGTCACGCCGATCACCGTCACCATCTCCGGCAACACGCTCTTCGGCAGCTGGTACGGCATCTGGCTGGGGCACGTGGTGAGCGCCCCCGGCGCGGCCGACCGGGAATACCTTCTGGTCGACCACCACCCGGGTCCGCCACTCGTAGACCGGCAACCTCGTACGGAGCCCAGAGAGCGGGCCCGGCCTCGCGAGAGGTCTCGGCCCGCTCTCTTGCTCTTTCGCCGAACTCCCTTGGACACGCCGTCGAGGATGTCGCCCCGTGCTGAACTCAACGTGCTGGACGGCGTGCTTCTGACTCGTGGGCACGCTGGCCCGCACGTTCGTCGTCGAGCACGTCGCGCGAGTGGCTCCGCCTGCCTGTCGTGGCGCAGCAGGGCGGCCTTCTCGGCCGCTGTACCGGCCGGCTCAGCCGTGGAGCGTGATGGCTCCCGTCGTCTTGTTGACGGCGATCGGCAGGGCGGTGAGCGGGATGGGCGCCGGGCCCTGCAGAACGTCCGCGTTGTGGGTCGGATCGAACACCGCCCCGTGGCAGGGACAGAACAGCAGGCCCGACGGTGAGTCGTACTCGACCGTGCAGCCCTGGTGGGTGCAGACCGCGTCGAACGCCACCACGCTCCCATCGGCGAGCCGGATCAGCACCGCCGGATCGCCGCTCGTCGGATCCGTGAACGCCTGCGCGGTCCGCGGTTGCAGGCTGCTCAAGCTGCCGATCTGCCCGGCGACGGGTGCCGCCGATGCGCCGGGAGCGGCCGAGACGGCCGGCCCACCGGCGCTTGCGCCGCTGCCCGTCGCAGCCGGCGATGCAGATGGATCCGCCGCGAGCGGGATCGGGTCGCGACCGCGGAGCAGGCCGCCGAAGCCGGCGAGGCCGCCCACGGCGAGCGCGGCGGCGGCGATCACTCCGCCCTGGAGAAGCGCCCGGCGCTCCGGAGACGCCGCGGCGGGATTGCCGTCCGGGGCGAGAGACCGGGGGACGGGAACGCGGAGCACTGCCAGGTCGCCGTGGCCCGCGAGGGCCAGCGTCAGCCATCCGGCCGCGTAGGGCAGGTCCGGCCCGTAGTAGTAGGGATGGACGCTCCATGAAGCGGTCAGGAAGAAGAGCAGGGATACGGCGGCCCCGCCGGCTGCGCTGGCCCGGTAGAGCAGACCCGTGAGGGCGCCAATGCCGATCGCGATCTCCGCCATTGCCATCAGAACACCGATCAGGACCGGGTTGGGCAACGCGAAGACGGTGACCAGGCCCGCGAGCGGGCTTTCGTGGGTGAACGCGGTCAGCTGCTCGGCGATGGATCCGGGGCCGGCCGCATTCAGGAAGCGCGGATCGATGAACTTGTCGATCCCGGCGTAGAGAAACGTGGCGCCGATGAAGAAGCGCAGGGGCAGGAGCGCCTGGAAGAACCGCCGCTCCGCAAGAGGGGCGGTCCGTACCCGTTCCGCCCGGCCCCGCGGTGCGGCGCCGGACCGAAGCGCGGTGTCCTGGAACTCTGGGCGTCGGGTCGTGGGGCGGGTGCGCTCGCGCCGGCTCATGGCTCCTCGAGATTCGACTGGAGAACGCATCATGCCGGATGCCGCGCTGAATGCCGATATTCGCGCGATTACGTTTTGGCTACCTGCCCGGCGGCCCGGCGAGCGCCGGCGCGCGCCGGCGAGGCAGGCCGCTACTTCGGCTCGGAGAGCCAGGCCGCGATGTCGCCGGCCGACGGGATGCGCCCGTAGCTGCGGATCACGCCATCGATGATAAGGCCCGGGGTCGACAGGATCCCGTGCGCTGCGATTTCCCGGTAGTCGGTGACCTTGACGATCTCGGCCTCCACGCCGGCCAGCGTGACCGCCTCCTTCGCGTTGGCCTCCAGATGCTTGCAGTTGGGGCAGCCGGAGCCCAGGACCTCGATGGTCTTCATGATCGAATTCTCCTATGCGATGAGTGCGTTGAACAGGTAGCCGATCGACGAGGATGCCGAGCGTCACGACGGCCATGAAGACGGCCAGATCAGCTGGGGCTTGATGACCCGCCGCAGGATCACGAACTCGGGCAGGCTGATGGCCGTGATGGCCATCATGAAGGCGAGCGTGGTGCCCAGCGGCATGCCCTTCCCGAGCAGCGCCTGGACGATGGGGATGGTCCCGGCTGCGTTCGAGTAGAGCGGGATCGCGAGGAGAACCACCAGGGGCACCGCGAGCGGGTTGGACCGCCCGCCGATCGAGGCCACGCAGCTCGGTCGGCACGTAGCCGTGGATGAAGGCGCCGATCGCCGATGCCCGACCACGCAGGTAGGGCGCGATCTTGCGCACGAGGTCGCTGGTGTAGCGCCACGCATCCGAGAGCCGCTCCGCCCACGTGAGGCGGATCTCGATCGAGCCGCCCGCCGTCCCCTTGAGCGCCCAGACGTAGTCCTCGACGTAGCGCTCCATGCGCAGACGCCCGATCAGGAGGCCGCCGACGATCGCGACCGCGAGCCCGGCCGCCATGTAGGTGAGCGCGATTCCCGGCCCGAACAGGCCCCACAGGAGCACCAGCGCGACCTCGTTCACCATCGGCGAGCTGATCAGGAAGGCGAACGTGACGCCGAGCGGCACGCCAGCCTCGACGAAGCCGATGAAGAGCGGCACCGCGGAGCAGGAGCAGAAGGGGGTGACGATCCCGAATGAGGCGGCAGCGACGGTCCCGGCCAGCAGCGCCGCGGCCGGCGAGGGCGGCCCGCACTCGCTCCGGCGAGAAGAAGCCCCGGACCAGGGTGACGGCCGTGACGATGCCGAGCAGCAGGAGAAGCACCTTCGGCACGTCGAGGAGGAAGAACGCGACCGCCTCGCCGAGCTGCGATCCACGCTCGAGGCCGAGAAGCGAGAAGGACGCCCACTCGGCGAGCGGCGCGTTGGCGAGCCAGGCGGCGAGCCACGCCGCGACCGAAACCCCGACCACGAGGGAGAGCGGCAGACGTGGCCGGCGCAGGGCGAGCGTCGTCACCCGAGCACGTCGCCGATCGCCGCCGCCGCCGCTGCGCACGCCGCCTCGTCGCGCTCGTAGTAGACCCAGCGCGCGTCCGCTGCGTGTCGGCTGGCGCGGACGAGGCCGGCCTCCCGCAGCCGCGCGAGATGGTTGCTGACGTTGTTCTGGCGCTCCCCCAGCGCCGCCGCCATCTCGCATACGCAGTGCGGTCCGTCGCGCAAGATGCGCAGGATGCCCGCCCGGCTGGAGTCGCCGAGCAGCGCCGCGGCGGCCACGGCCTCGTCGACGTCGTGGAGCGACCAGGTCGAGCCGCGGCGCGGTGACGACAGGCAACTCGATCGGCATGGCGCACCTCCGGGGATGACGATGGCGCGGTTGCGTCGCCCGACAACATCTCAGCCCGTACTGTGTCAGCAGGGCCTGATGTATCGGCAGTGCCGTTCGTCACTCGGACCCGGGCCGTCCCGTCCCCGCCTCGTCGCGGTGGCCCCGGCCGGCTTGACGACCACCGGCTTCCGGGCTCGAGGCGCGCCGGGATGTCCGAGACGCACGGATCGCATGCGGGCGGCGCCGGCCCAGCTTGCCGCGCCCTCAGACCACCCGACGGCATCGAGGGACCGGTGCGGAGGCTCTCGAGCTACCGCTCGAACCGCATCCCTGCTGGTGGCAGATAGCTCGGCGGCGTCATCCCGGCAGGGACCTGCGTGTCCGGCTCCGGCGTCCCGGCGACGAGGCTGACGGGGATGACGCCTGCCCAGGCGGGCCAGGACTCGTCACCCGGCTCATCGTGGGCGCCATCGGCCCGGATCTTGGCGGAGGCCTCGGCCAGGTCGGTCCACAGGACGGTCGTCTGGCGGATCTCGTTCGAGGTGGCCGGCCGGAGCTCCCCCCAGCGTCCGGGATACAGATGCTCGACAAGCCCCTCGAGCGCAGCCAGCGTCTCCGCCTCGTCCTCGACCGCGTGGACGCGTCCAAGAACCATCACCGAGCGGTAGTTCACCGAGTGGTTGGTCCCCGAGCGCGCCAGAACGAGGCCGTCGAGGATCGTCGCCGTGATGCAGACGGCGGCGCCGCCCTTCATCTCGCGGACCATCCGGCTCCCGGCCGAGACGTGCCAGTAGAGCCGATCGCCCTGCCGCCAGATCGCGGTCGGCGTGACATATGGCTGTCCATCGAGCACCCAGCCGACGTGCCCGACGAGCGCCGCATCGAGGATCGCGTCGATGGTCGGCCGGTCGTATCGGCCGCGCTCGGGCTTCCTGCGGAGACGGACGCGGTCGCTTGCCGGCGGGGCTGGTTCCGCCGCGTGAGGCGTGTCCGTCATCAGGCACCTGCTTTCGGCATGGTCGTCAAGACAGCCAGAGGGTAGTTGGAGCAGGGCCGCCGGTCCGAGACAGCACTCCGCGAGCTTGGGTGGCTAGCCGGCCCCAACCCCGAAGAATTGGCTGATGCTCCAGGTGAGCAGCATTGCAATCGAGCCGCCGACGACGTTGCGGACGATCGGGCGGATCTTCGGCGAACCGGAGATCACCGCGCTCGTCCAGCCGGTCAAGAACAGTCCGACCAGCCCAACGGCGACCGTGACCGGGATCCTGAGCCCTGCCGGACAGAGCAGCATGGACGCCAGCGGCAGCAGGAAGCCCCCGGTGAACGACACCGCCGACGCAAGCGCGGCGTGCCAGGGAGTGGTCAGCTCCTCCTGGTGGACCCCGAACTCGGCGCGCAGGTGGGCAGCCAGCATGTTGTGCGCGGTGAGCTCCTCCACGACGGTCCTGGCGGTCGCATCTGACAGCCCCTGGCCGCGGTAGACCGCGACCAGCTCATCGAACTCCTCGTCGGGCGTGTGCTCCAGGTCGTGGCGTTCCCGAGAGATCAGCGCCTCCTCCGTGTCGCGCTGGCTGGACACCGACACGTACTCACCCATCGCCATCGCTATGGCACCGGCAAGTAGGCCGGCCACTCCGGCGAGCGTGATGGCGGAAAGGTTGGCGGGGTCGGCCGCGGCAACGCCGATCGTTATGCCTGCCCCGGATACCACACCGTTGTTGGCACCGAGCACGGCGGCGCGCAACCAGTTCAGCTTTGCCCCGAGGCCCCCGAACCCGACGGTTGCCTGCGGAGCTGGCTGGATCTCCGGGCTGCTGTCCTGCATGCTGAAATCCACCTTGGGACCCTGGCGGGCCCGCTCGATCTCCTGGGATTGCCTGGGTCATGCGCCCGCGGAAGGGCTCGAACGCAGGCGGCAATACAGCCTCCAAGCCTACTCTCTTGACGCCGCGAGGGACGCCGCGGCGTGCCATTCCGTCTACGCTTGGCGGCGTGACCATCCGCGTCGAGCCGGCGGCTCCCGCCGACATTCCCGAGCTGGCGAGGGTGCTGGCGCGGGCGTTCATCTCCGACCCGATGGTGGTTTGGCCGATGGTCACCGACGACGACCTGGCGGCGCGGGTCGAACGGTTGTTCGAGCTGGTGGACACGTTGTACGCCGCCGAGGGGTGGATCTACCGGGCCGCTGACGGCCTCGGGGCCATGTCGCTCATCCCGCCCGACGGCAACGCCCGGCAGACGGCGATCGACGGCCAGGTCGCGCGCGCCATGGCGGCCCTCACCCCGGACGGCGGCAAGCGCTATGAGCGCTTCTGGGAGTGGATCGACCGGCGCCATCCGCCGGGGCGCCTCTGGCTGCTCGACCAGCTGGCCGTCGAGCCCGGCGCCCAGGGTCGAGGGATCGGGTCTGCCCTCCTGCGGTTCGCCCTGGATCGCGCGGCGGCCGACGGGTTGCCGCTCCTCCTCGAGACGGGGGCCGCGCGGAATGTCGCCTTCTACGAAAGCTTCCGGTTCCGCGTGCTGGTCGAGGGCGACGCGCCGGGGGGCGGACCACACGTCTGGTTCCTGCGCTGGGACCCGCGCCCGATCGGTGCCGCAGGGCGCGACGCGCAGATGGCGCCCCCGGACGAACTCGAGGGCGTCGAGGAGAGGCTTCCCACGAAGTAGCCGACCTTGTACGTGGTCATCGATGCCCTCTCTGGTCCGGTCGTTCATGCACCGAACGCGCGATGGGACTGTTCGACAAGCAGCTCGCCAAGGGACATCCGCCGCCCCGATCTCGACGATGGTAGTGAGGGCCTGTGTATGGAAGTTCACGCTCGACCGGGGACCGTTTCGTGCCAGATAAGCTGTCGCGCCCGACCGGCAGGCTGTCGGCATCGGTTTCGCCATCGCACTGACGGACGAGCAGTGGCACCGCGTCGTGGATCTCTTCGATCCGGCCGGTCGGCGGGGCGCGCCGGCTCGCATCACGCGCCGCCAGATGGTGGACGCGATGCTCTTCCTGGGCCGCACCGGCTGTCAGTGGCGCTATCTGCCCGCGCGCCATCCGCCGTGGGGCGCGGTCTGGCAGCAGTGGCGCCGCTGGCGGGCGAACGGGGTCTGGGAGCGGGCGATGGCCCGTCTCGCCGCGCAGGTCCGCGTCCGCCACGAGCGCGAGCCGATCCCCTCGATCATGATCGACGCCCAGACGGTGAAGGGCGGCCGCTATGGTCCGACGTTCCACAACGCCGGCGGCCGCGGCGGACGGACGATCGGCACCAAGCGGACGATCCTCGTCGAGATCCTGGGCCTGCCGCTGAGCGCCTGGGCGGATCCGGCCAAGCCGCACGATGTGCGGGCCGGTCGCGACCTCCTCCACGACAGCCTCGCTGGTCTGCCGCGGGTCCGGGCGATCGTCGCCGATCGCGGCTATCGGGGCCTGCGCGCCCTGGCGGCCGGCCGCAACCTGCGGCTCGACATCAAGGCTCCGCCGAAGGGCCAGACCGGCTTCAGGCCGATCGCCCCGCTCTACACGGTCGAGCACGCCTTCGCCCAGCTCGGCCGCTGGCGGCGACTGTCGCGCTGCTACGAGGGCAGCGAGGCGAGCGCCACGGCCTGGCTCGAGGTGGCCTCGGTCGGTTATCTCCTGGGCCGGGCCTAGCTCCGTCAACCGTCTGCTGTGGACGGGAGCACCATCCGGGCGGCCAGGCGGGCGGCTCGAGCCACCGGGCAACCCCCAAGATCACCGCCGCTCGGCTTCGGCCGGCGAGCTCCCGTTCGGATGGATCCGACCGATCGATCGACCAGGCCTTCAAGTCATCTGCCGTCCGGATCGGCGTCGGGGCCGTCGACGTTGACGTTCTGCGGGCCGGTCCCAACGCGGACGACGAAGAGCTCCGCCGGCTCGTCGGGGGCGGTGATCTCGCGATGCACCATCCGGGCGGGATTGAAGATGAAGTCCCCGGCCGCCGCCGTCACCTGCTCGCGCCCGCTGGGACCGTATTCGATCGTCACCCTGCCGCGGAGCACGTAGATGTAGGAGTCGCGCGCTCCATGGTGGTGCCAGCCGCCGGCGAGTCCGGCGTCGGTCCGCACCCAGCCGACCCAGCGATCCTCATGGTCGAAGAGCTGTCGGCGGTCCATTCCGGGCGTGGGTGGCCCGGGTGATGGGGCCCCCTCAGCTGGCCGGACCACGATCGGTCGAGCTTGCTCCATTGGTGCTCTCCTCGCAGGTTGGCCTGAACACCCTGCCCGACGCTCTGCCAGACGTCAAGACCGCGGACCTGTGCTGGTCCGGTACGCTACACCGTTCGCCCGACCGCTCTCGGGTTTCATACACAGGCCCTGAGATCCTTGGGACGTCGACATAGGCCCTGTGCGTCAAGAATGGTTGGTACGTCGAGGCTGGGGGTGAGCCCGAGGGAAGGCGGCTGCCCGATGCCGCTGCTCGGCGGCAGTGGCGGCCCAGGAGATCCGGCGAGCCCGCGATCAGTCCTGCGGCGTCCGGCGGTCGTATCGTCGGCGGCGTAACCGAGGAGGATTTCTGATGCGCAGCGTGACCTATTCGATGGGCGTCTCGCTTGACGGCTACATCGTCGGACCGGACGGCGACATCACCGCGCCGCCGCCCGACGAGGAGGCCTGGCGATTGGTCACCGACGAGATACGAGGGGTCGGCGTCCACCTGCTGGGACGAAAGCTGTACGAGACGATGCTGTACTGGGAGACTGCCGACCAGGATCCGCCGCTCGACGACGCAGAGCTCGAGTGGGCCGCGATCTGGAAGCCGCTCCCGAAGGTGGTGTTCTCCACGACGTTGTCGGCGGTGCAGGGCAATGCCCGCCTGGCCTCCGGCGGCCTCGCGGAGGAGATCATCAGGTTGCGAGCCGAGCCGGGGGAGGGCGACATCGCGATCGGCGGCGCGACGCTCGCCGCCGAGGCGGCCGCGCTGGGCCTCATCGACGAGTACCGGGCCAGGGTCTACCCGGTGCTGGTTGGCGGCGGCATTCCGTTCTTTCCACAGCGCGAGCGCCGGGTGGATCTCGACCTCGTCGAGACCCGCACCTTCAGCTCGAGCGTCGTCTACCTCCGCTACCGCGTGGCGAGATAGCCGGCTCGTCCGCCGGGCGCGGACGGCCGCTTCGTCCTTTCGCCGTACTCGCCAGCATGTCCATGAACGGAAGCGTGCCGGACGATCATGCCAGCTTGAGTGGCGCGGTCGGGAGGGCCTTGCCAACCTTCCTTGACGCACAAGGTCCGACGCATGCCTTGACAGGGGTCTCGGCACGCCAACACTCCAAGGTTGGGCATGGAGAAGCGCCCCCGGACGGACTCCGGGGCTCGGAAGGCAAACCGCCGGACCCGCTCGCGTGGTACGCCAATGCCTGATCTGGAGCCGGCGGTGGCGAGCAGGTCATGCATCCCCGTGCCGGCAGGTACTCGCGGTCAATCCGTAGCTGTCCGTCCGGCCTGTGGGCCCGGACTTCGGGTCGCCCAGCCGGTGGTCGAAGACGGAACCCGGATGCTCCGACACGAGCATCGCGCCTCGTGTTCGGCGAGGTATGTCCACGGCGTGAGGGCGTCCATGACCTTGGGATCGGCGGCGAGCCAGCCGTCAGGATCCACCCCGGCACCACCAGACGAGAGACCCCAGCCGCCTTCCCAGGTGACCAGGGCGTCGATCGCGCCAAGCGTCGGGTCGGCCGCAGTCCGAGCACCGTCAAGCGGCACCTCGCCGGCCTGCGTGCGCGGTCGGGACGTACCACCGAGCAGCTGATCTATGCAGGACGGGCCGCGGGTGGCTTGTGGTGTCGGCCTTGGAGCCGCCTGACGACCTGCATCCGTCCAGAATGTGAGCTCGTGGTTTCACGGCAAGGCCCGCCTGGCCGCCCCCCACGGCGGGCGCCTCAACGTGCTCCATCGACCCGGTCATGAGTTGACCCTGCGACTCGACTGGCAACCGCTCATCCAGTTGCCCCCAGTGTCCGTGTCAGCCAGGCGGCCTGTGCCTCACTGGTCTGGTCGAACGTGACGCTTGGGTCCTCCAGGAGCCCGAAGTGGCCCCCATCCACCTCCAGGAGTTCCTTCGGGCCTGAGATACGATCGAAGACAGCGCGTGTCACCTCGCTGACGGCGCCCGGCATCTCGTCGTCCGCGGACATGGCGAACAAGGTGGGGACTCGCACGCGAGGAGCGCAGGCGAACGGGTCGAAATCCGGTGCATCGCTCGGTGCGGTGAAGGTCACCCGGTTCGTCCATCCGCTGCGGTGCCGCCCGCCGTATTCGATGAACCATCGAAACGCGGTCAGGGGCTTGAGGGCGGACGGGCTCGTGGATTGATCCGGTGAGACGACCGAGGACGACACCCACGTGTCCGATGACCGGCGCACTTGGCCGGTGGCCAGGAACCGGCGCATCGCGTCCAGGCGAGTGCCCTCCGGATCGTCGGGGCCCAGTTGATCTCCGAGTGCCGGGACCTGGCAGACCAGCGCACTGACCCGATCGTCGAGCGCCGCAACGCCGAGCGCCACCCGGGCGCCCATGCTGTCACTCCAGAGCGCGACCGGAGACCGTCCGACTTCCGCGAATTCCCGTGCGGCGCCGATCGCGTCGATCTAGTACCCACGCGCCTGCACCCAGTAGTTGATCTCGCCCCGTGGATCGCCGTCGCTCGAGCCATGCCCCCGATGGTCGAACGCGAGCACCGTCAGGCCGCGCTCTCGGAAGCACTCCGCATACCGGTCCATCACCATCGGAATCGTTGCCGAGAAGCCGTGGGCCATGACCACG
The DNA here is from genome assembly GCA_963800795.1 of uncultured Chloroflexia bacterium. GTDB lineage: Bacteria > Chloroflexota > Limnocylindria > Limnocylindrales > CSP1-4 > CTSoil-043. The sequence continues at coordinate 673 of CAWDCJ010000010.1, read as the reverse complement.
ACCGGGGAGGGACGATGGCCGGGGAGGTAGAGCCGGCCCCGCACGGTCGCCCCGTCGGACGTGAACTCGATGCGACGGTACCTTGTTATCGACGACTCCGGTTCACCTCGTGATGTCAGAGGAGGCGACATGTCGGGAGTGGTGACCGGCTGGCTGGACCGCGCTGGCGGTCTTTCGGTGGGGCCTGGACTGTGGCCGACCCCCCGTGGTCAAGGCAGCTTCTACCCGGCAGTCACCCCACGGGCCAGCGTCAAGACGTCTTCCGTCGTCAGGGCTGTCCGGCGATGCCCCAGTCACCGCTGGCGACCTCCTCGACCACACACCATGTGACCGAGCGCATGTTCTCGCCCTCGATCTCGACCATCGTGTCGGTGAGCTTCCGGATGATCTCCTGCTTCTGTGCCGGCGTGAACACGCCCTCGATGAGCTTGACGTTGATGAACGGCATGGATGGTTCCTTCCCGCAGTGATTGGATAGGGCATCACCGTACGGGGTGGCCGGGCCGGGCCGCATCCGTGGTACCCCACAGTCGCGAACCCCGCCATGAGCAGGCTCGTGGCGGGTGCCACCCACACCGAGAAGGATCGAGGGTCAGATCAGTGCGCGCGGGTGGGCAAGAGCCGGCAGACGCGCGGCGGCCGCTGCCCGAGCCGACTTGCCACTGAGTGTGAG
>CAWDCJ010000009.1:0-93724 GCA_963800795.1 uncultured Chloroflexia bacterium | reverse complement strand
CCAACGTGGCCGAAAGCAGGCCGCCGACGGCCGGTCCGACCACGGCGGCGGCCTGGAAGTTCAGCTGGTTCAGGGCGATCGCGGCAGGGAGGCGCTCGCGCGGGACGAGGCGCGGCACCGCGGATGCACGTGCGGGCTGGTCGATCGCCCCGAAACCCGCGGCCAGGAACGCGACCGCGTAGATGGCGAGGATCGGCGTCCCCGGCAGCAACGCGATGCACGCCAGGGCGACGCTCGTCGCCGCCAGGCCGGCCTGGGTGAGGAGGAGCAGCCGGCGCCGGTCGACTGCATCGGCAACAACCCCTCCGCCGAGGGAGAACGCCAGGATCGGCACCACCTGGACAAGCGCGAGCGCCCCGATCGCGAGCGGGGTCCCGGTCAGCACGTAGAGCTGGTACGGAAGGACGATCGCCGTGACCTGGCGGCCCAGCCCGCTGACGACCTGGCCGGTCCAGAGCAGGCGGAAGTCACGGTCGAGGCGGAGCGGGTCGATGTCGACGAGGACCTGGCGAAGCCGGTCGCGGCGCCGGGCGTGCAGGGACGGCTCACGCATCGCGCCATGATCCCACCCCGAACAGCACGAAACCCGGCCTCGCGACCGGGTTTCGTGATCCACCCCGGCCGGCGGGCGAGCCGCCGGCCGGGCCTCGGCTACTTGTCGTTCTCGGCCGCGTTGGCCAGCACTGCCTGCGCCGCCGCGAGGCGCGCCACGGGGACGCGGAACGGCGAGCAGGAGACGTAGTTGAGGCCGATGGCCTCGCACTTGTGGATCGAGGCGGGGTCTCCGCCGTGCTCGCCACAGATGCCGACCTTGAGGTCAGGGCGGGTCGAGCGCCCCTTCTCGACGGCCATCCGCATCTCGGCGGCGATCACGTCGTCCAGCGTCTGGAACGGGTTCTCGGGCAGGATCTTCTCCTCGACGTACTTGAGGAGGAAGCCGCCTTCCGCATCGTCGCGGAGTAGCCGAACGTCATCTGGGTGAGGTCGTTCGTGCCGAAGCTGAAGAACTCGGCGTACTTGGCGATCTCGTCCGCGACCCAGCACGCGCGCGGGATCTCGATCATCGTCCCGAACTTGAAGTCGATCTTCTCGCCGGCGGCCGCGATCACGCGCGTCCGCCTCGGCGTCGAGCAGCGCCCGGGTGGCGATCAGCTCGTTCACGTGCCCGACGAGCGGGATCATGATCTCCGGCCGCGGGTCCTTCCCGGCGCGCTTCACCGGCGACGGCAGCATTGAGGATCGCGCGCGTCTGGATCTTCACGAAGTCGGGGATCATCAGGCCGAGGCGGCAGCCGCGGAGGCCGAGCATCGGGTTCTGCTCGTGCATCGACTTGATGGTGGCGAGCAGCTCCTTGTCCTCCTCGGTCGCCGCGTCGCCCGCCCTGGTGACCTTGACGAGCTGGTCCTCGAGGTTCGGGAGGAACTCGTGGAGCGGCGGGTCGATGAGGCGGATCACGACCGGCAGGCCGCTCATCGCGGCCAGGATGCCCTCGAAGTCGCCCTGCTGGAGGACCTCGAGCTTGCCCATCGCGGCGTCGAACTCGCCACGACGGCCTGTCTCGTCGGCGTCGAGCGCCTCGCCCGCGGCGATCTTGGCCTTCGCCCGGGTCGCCGCGTTCGCGACGAGGATCGCGCCGCGCACGATCTCCAGGCGCTCCCCTTCGCGGAACATGTGCTCCGTCCGGCACAGCCCGATGCCCTGGGCGCCGTAGCGAGCGGGCCTGGGCGGCCTCCTGGGGCTTGTCGGCGTTCGTCCAGACCTGGAGCCGGCGGATCTCGTCGGCCCAGCCGAGGACGCGCTTGGAGCTCCGGCTGGTCCTCGAACCGCGCCGACACGGTCGGCAGCGCGCCGACGAAGACCTCGCCCGTCGAGCCGTCCACGCTGATCCAGTCACCTTCGCCGAAGCTCGAGCCCGCTCTCCGTGCTGTGCGCCGTCTTCGTCGCGTACTCGACCACCAGCTCAGCGCACCCGGCCACGCAGGGCTTGCCGATCTGGCGGGCGACGACCGCGGCGTGCGATGTGGCGCCGCCGCGCGCGGTGAGGATTCCCTGCGCCACGGCCATGCCATGGAAGTCGTCGGGCGAGGTCTCCACGCGGACGAGGACGACCTTCTCGCCACGGCCACCCACTCCACCGCGACGTCCGCGTTGAAGACGGCCCGCCCGACCGCGGCGCCTGGCGAGGCGTTCAGGCCCTTGAGCGATGCGCTTGCCGAGCCTGCGCGCGACGGGGTCGAACTGGTCGCGCAGGAGCTGGTCCACCTGGGCGGGCTCGATCCGGGCGACCGCCTCCTGCTTGGAGATGACGCCCTCGTCGACCATGTCGCGTCGCGATCTTCACCGCCGCCGCGGCGGTGCGCTTCGCGTCGCGGGTCTGCAGCATGTAGAGCCGGCCGCGCTCGATCGTGAACTCGAGGTCCTGGACGTTCCGGTAGTGCAGCTCGAGCTGGTCCGCGATCCGCTGGAACTCCGCGTAGACGGCCGGCATCTCGTCGGCGAGCTGGGCTGATCTTGGCGGGCGTCCGGATGCCGGCCACGACGTCCTCGCCCTGGGCGTTGACCAGGTACTCCCCGTAGAGCGCCTTCTCGCCGGTGTTCGGGTCGCGCGTGAAGGCGACGCCGGTGCCCGAGTCGTCCCCCATGTTGCCGAACACCATCGTGACGACGTTGACGGCCGTGCCGAGGTCGTGGGCGATCTTCTGGCTGTTCCGGTAGTCGTTGGCGCGCTTGCCGAACCACGAGGCGAAGACGGCCTTGATCGCGAGATCGAGCTGCTCGTAGGGATCGGTCGGGAAGTCGCGGCCCGTCTCGCGCGGACCGCCTTCTTGAACTCGGCGACGAGCGCCTTGAGGTCCGCGACGTCGAGGTCCGTGTCCTTGGCGCCGGGGCCGTGGGCCGCCTTCGCGGCCTCCAGCGGCTCGTCGAACCGGGCGCCGTCGACGTCCATGACGATCCGGCCGAACATCGCGATGAAGCGCCGGTAGGCGTCCCAGCCGAACCGCTCGTTGCCGGTCAGCGCGATGAGGCCGCGGAGCGTCTCCTCGTTGAGCCCCAGGTTGAGGACCGTGTCCATCATCCCGGGCATCGAGAACTTGGCGCCCGAACGCACGGAGACGAGGAGCGGGTTCGCGGGTCGCCGAAGCCCTTGCCCGTCTGGCGCTCGACGGTCTTGACCGCCTCCAGCACGTCGTCCCAGAGGCCCGTCCGGCAGCGTCTTGCCGGCGGCGAAGTAGTCGTTGCAGGCCTCGGTGGTGATGGTGAATCCCGGCGGGGTCGGCAGCCCGGCGAGCGTCATCTCGGCGAGGCCGGCGCCCTTCCCGCCGAGCAGGTCCTTCATCTTGCCGTGGCCTTCGGCCCTGCCCTCGCCCCAGGCGTAGATGTAGCGCTTGGCGGCACGATGCGCGCGCGTGGCGGACTCCGGCATTGAGCGATTCCTCCGGTGATGAAGGCGGCGCGGCGGGCGGGATGGCGGGCCGCGGAGAAGACCAGGGATCAGGTCACCGGATGGATTGTACCGCTGGGCGTCGGTCGCCCGGACCCGCGTCCGGCCCATCCGGTGGGTCGAACGGCCCGCCCGTGTCCGGCCGGTCGGCGCTCCGACGCATCGCGCCGGGCGTGGACCACCCGCGCGCGAGCCTCCCCACGGAGGGCTACACTCGAGCGAATCCACGTCGAGCGCCGCACGCCAGGAGGGCCTGCCGGGCATGAGCCACCACTCGAGGACACGCGCGTCATCGCCGAGGACGCGCCCCAGTACAACGCCACGCTGGTCCGGCGCGAGGACTATTCGGCCGAGCTCGCGAGCTTCTGGGTGAAGCTCGACGGCGAGCCCGCCCCGTTCGAGGCCGGCCAGTACATGACGGCCGGCGTCGTTCGCGGATGGCAAGCTCTGGCAGCGCCCGTACTCGGTGGCGTCCGCGCCGAGCGTCGCGGGCACGGAGGGCTACGAGCTGTACGTGCGCCTGATCCCCGTGATCCGGTTCACGACGCTCCTGTGGCGGCTCAAGGTCGGGGCGCGCATGCGGCTCATCGGCCCGAAAGGTCGGTTCATGCTGGAGCCCGACGACCACCGGACCCACCTCTACGTCTCCACCGGGACCGGGATCGCGCCGTTCATGTCGATGATCCGCGAGACGATGCTCGCCGCGGAAGCCGCGCAAGACGGTGATCCTCCACGGATCGTCGTTCGTGGAGGACCTCGGCCTACCGGGACATCCTCGAAGCGATGGAGCGCGACGGAAGGTACCCCCTGCGCTATGAACCCACCCTGTCGCGGCCCAACGACCCGCGTAACGCCGGCTGGACGGGCCGGACGGGGCGCGTGGAGGCGGTCGTCGCCGACGTCTGCCGGGACCTTCACCTTGTCCCGGACCGAACGGTCGTCTACATCTGCGGCAACCCGGACATGATCCTCAACGCGGAGGGGGTCCTCATGCGGCAGGGGTTCCCCGAGTTCCACGTCAAGAAGGAGCTGTACTGGCCGAAGGGCAAGGAGGTCGTCGCCGCGGCGGCGGCGCGCTGACCGGCGGTTGGGACGCGCCGGCGGGACCGCCGCCCGCGCCCGATCGTCAATCCGCGCGGGCGATCAGCGCCATGACCTCGTTCGCGGCCGCCTCGACCGCCGCCTGGACGGGCGCCGTGAGGGTGTCGTCGAAGACGTCCTGCGGCACCGTATCGACCGTGACCACGACCACGTCATCCGGGAGGCGCGCTCCGACGGCCCGGCCTGCCGCCAGGGCAGACGCGAGCGACGCATCGTGGGCGGAGTCGAGATATCCGACCGGGCGGCCCGCAAGCTCCCCGAGCGAAAACGACCTGACCGTTCCAGGCTCGCCGTCGCTCAGGTACGAGTCGATGATGATGGCGCGCCCGCACCCGACGAGCCGTTCCATGAGGGCGAGACCGCCCACCGCCAGGCGTTCGACGGTCGCCGGCGCAGGTGCCGGGCACGCGCTCAGGCGGCGCTCGACCTCGTCGGCCACGCGCCAGCCGACCCCATCGTCCCCCAGGATCGGGTTGCCCAGGCCAATGACCAGGGTGGGCCCGACCATCGGCGATCAGCAGAACTGGCGGCGGACGTCGAGCACGCGACCGTCAGCGTCGCGGATCGCCACCTCGAGCGGCATCTGGCCCGGCAGGGAATGCGTCGCGCAACCGAAGCACGGGTCATAGGACCGGAACGCCATCTCGACCCGGTTCAGCAACCCATCGGTCGACCGTTCCCGTGGTGGATCAGGTTGCGGGCGGCCTTGGCGACCGACAGGCTGATCGGCGCGTAGTTGTTCGTCGTCCCCACGACGAGGTTCACGCGGGTGAGGACTCCGCGCTCGTCGGTCCAGTAGTGGTGGGTGAGCGTCCCCCGCGGGGCCTCGACGGTCCCGACGCCCTTCGTCGGCGCCTCGGTGGGCACGGTTCGGACGTTGTCCGAGACGACCTCCGGGTCGCGTCGCCAGCTCGACCCAGCGTTCGGCCGCATAGAGCAGCTCGATCAGGCGCGCCCAGTGCGTGGCCAGCCGCTGGTGGACGAGTCGCTTGCGGCCGTCCGCGGCGCGCGGGGCCAGCGTCGCGTAGAAGCGCTCGTACTCGGCCTGGGCGAGCGGGGTGGCCATCCCGTCGGCGGCGTTGAGCCGGCTCAGGGGCGTCGCGCAGTAGATGCCCGAGTCCTTGCCGTCCACGAATCCCTTCCAGCCGACCTGCTGGAGGTACGGGAACTTGAGGTAGGTCCACGGCTCGACACGCTCGGCGATCCAGTCCCGGTACTCGGCGGGCGCGTATTCGCCGTGAAGCTCGCCATCGGGAGCGACGACCCGGATCCGGCCGTCGTAGAAGTTGACCTTCCCGGCGGGGTCGACCATGCCCATGTAATAGGTCTCGTCGCGATACACGTCGCCCAGGATCAGCTCGAGGTAGGCCGGGTTGCCCAGGACCAGCCGGTCGAACAGGGCCAGGCTCGCCTGGCCGAACTCGACGGCCCAGCGGCCCAGGCGCTCGATCTCGGCCCGCTCGTCCTCCGTGATGCCCTTGGTGAGACCGCCCGGGCACGGCGGTGCAGGGGTGGACCTTGCGGCCGCCGATGAGCTCGATGACGCGGTGACCCGCCCGACGGGCCTCGATGACCTGCCCACCGATCTCCAGGCCGACCGTCCGGATGCACGCCGAGCAGGTTGCGCTCCGAGGCCGGCGCGTCGGGCCCGACGACGAGGTCCGGCCCACCGAGCGCGTAGAAGTGGGTCGTATGGTCGGCGACGAAGAACGCGCTGTACAGGAGCTCGCGGAGCAGCTTGGCGGCCCGGGGCGGATCGACGTGATAGACGGCATCGGCGGCCTTGGCGGCCGCCATGTGGTGCGCCTCCGGACAGACCCCGCAGATCCGGCTGGTGAGCAGCGGCATCTCCTCAACCGGCCGGCCCACGCAGAAGCGCTCGAAGCCGCGCATCTCGGGGACCTGGAAGTAGGCGTTCGCGACCTCGCCGTCGCTGTCGAGGAAGATCTCGATTCGGCCGTGGCCCTCCAGCCGGGTGATCGGGTCGATCGGTCACTCGCTCCATCATCGCTCTCCTACCTCGCCGCGCCGGCGACGAGCTCGCGCCCGGCAGTCCGACTCCGCCGGCTCGACCGGACCGTCCTCCATGCCGTCGTCGCGCGCGGCGACGCCATGCCGCCCACCGCGCAGCGGCGAGGCTGCCAGCCCGAAGCGATAGAACTGGCCGACCGGGTCGGCGATGCCCGCCAGCGCAAGATCGATGTCGAAGGCTCGCGCGCCTCCACGATCGAGGCGAACGCGGACAGCAGGCGGGCGCCCTGGTCGCCCGCGCCGTCGGCCGATCCGTAGCAGCCGATGCACTGGGCCCCGGCCGCCGGGCAGAGCGCGCCACAGCCGGAACGCGTCGCCGGCCCGTTGCAGGGAATGCCCTGCTCGAGGAGACACAGGTTCGGGTCGAGACGGGCGACCGACTGGAGGCGCACGAACGCCGGCAGCCGCTTCTCGTGCCGCTCGCGGCTGCACTCGTCGCACACCGTGGAGGTCCCCGCACCGAGAATCGATCCCGGCGGCGGCAGCTCCGCCTTCCCGTCGAGGACCGCCATCACGACGTCCATGACCTCGGCGATCCGGGCGGTCTCGGGCGGGCAGCCGGGCACGTAGTAGTCGACGGGGACCACCTGGTCCAGGGTCCGGACGAGGTGCTGGAACGTCGGCAGGTGGAGCTCACCCTCGGGGACGGGCATGCTTGTCACCGGGCGCACGCCGTCGGGATTCACCGTGGACAGCCCGTCGTCGTACACGGCGGCGTAGATCTCGGCGGGACTGGACAGGTTGGCCAGCCCAGGGATGCCACCCTCGGTCGCACAGGCACCGAAGGCCACGAGGAGCTGGCTCTTACGGCGCAGCAGTCGGGCGATCTCCTCGTTCTCGGAGTTGCGGATCCCGCCGTTGAACAGGGTCAGCAGGATCGACTTGTCCGGCATCGCCTCGAGGTCGTGGTACTTCACGTCGACCACGGCCGGCCAGAACGCGATCTCGAAGCGGGCCGCCACGTCCAGGAGCTTCTCGTTGAGGTTGAGCACGGCGATGTCACAGCCGCCGCAGGCGGCCCCCCAGTACATCGCGAAGCGGGGGCGCGCGTCGCCAGTCATGCCATCACCTCGTCGGTCACCGCGGCCGGCATCGTCGCGGCGATCGCCGCCTCGACGCGCTGTCGCGATCTCCTCGGGCACCGCGGGCGCGAATTCCGGCCGGAACGGGGCCAGCGCCGCCCCAGTGCAGTGGTCCGAGCTCCCTGACCTCTTCCACGAACGAGCTGAACTCGCTGGCCAGCCGCGCACCTTCGGCGGCGCTGGCCCACACGAGCCTGAGGCGCTGCACCTCCAGGCCCAGCCCGGCCATGGTCCGTTTGAGCAGCTGGAAGCGTCGCAGGGCGTAGTAGTTCTGCTCCAGGTAGTGGCAGTCGCCCGGCCAGCAACCGGTCACCAGCACGCCGTCCGCGCCGCGCGCGAACGCCTCCAGCACGAACGCCGGATCGAGCCGCCCCGAGCACATCAGCCGGACGAGGCTGATGTTGGGCGGGTACTTCATGCGCGCGGTCCCGGCCAGGTCGGCCGCCCGGTAGCTGCACCAGTTGCAGGTGAAGCCGATGATCACCGGCTCGAAGGAGGCCCCGTCGAGACGCTCGGCTGCAACGTGGCTCATGCCAGCACCGCCTCTCGCTGCGGCTCCACGGCCGGGCTGGCGAGCAGCCCGCGGATCTGGGCCAGCACCTGGGCGTCACTGAAGCCCGTGCCGTGCATCGCCCCGGCCGGGCAGGCGGCGACGCAGGTGCCACACCCCTGGCAGAGCGCCGTGATCACCTCCGACAACCCTGTCTCCTCGTGGAACCGGATGGCGTTGAACGGACAGATGGCGTTGCAGATGCGGCAGCCGGAGCAGCGCGCCTCATCGACGCTGGCGCGGACCGGCTCGAGCAGCATCTCGCCAGCCTGGATGCGCGTCAGCACCCGGGCGGCTGCGGCCGCCCCCTGGGAAACGGATGAGGGGATGTCCTTGGGGCCGGTCGCGCAGCCAGCCGCGAACACGCCCTCGGTCATGGTGGCGATCGGATCGAGCTTCGGGTGCCGCTCGGTGATCCAGCCGTCGGAGCTGCAGGTGATCCCCATCAGTCGGGCGACGTCGCGCGCGTCGTGCGCGGGCTCCAGGCCGCACGAGAGCACCACCATGTCGACCGGGATCCGGCGCTGGCGCCCGGCCAACGTATCCTCGACCTGGACGATGAGCCGGCCGGCCTCGTCCGCCTCGTCCGGCCGCAGCGAGTCGCTCACCTCGGCCACGCGACCCCGGACGAAGATCGTGCCCTCCTCCAGGACCCGCTGGTAGAACTCGTCGTACGCCTTCCGGGCGTCCGGATGTCGATGTAGAACTCGTAGACGGTCGCCCCGGTCCGCTCCTTCACGAGGTGCGCGAACTTCAGGCTCTGCATGCAGCAGATGGCCGAGCAGTACGAGTTGTAGTTGCGGTCGCGGCTGCCGACGCAGTGGATGACGCCGACCGTCTTCGGCGCGGTCACCCCGTCGCGCAGGACCACGCGGCCCTCGGTCGGCCCGGAGGCGTTGCTCAGGCGCTCGAACTCGAGGCTCGTGAACACGTTGGCCAGGCGGCCGTAGCCGTACTGCTCGACCCGGCGCGGGTCGAACAGCTCGTAGCCGGTCGCGACCACGATGTTGCCGACGTCGAACGTGACGAGCTCGTCCTGCTGGTTGAAATCGATCGCATTGGTCGGGCACAGCTTCTCGCACGCGCGGCACGTCCCGCGCTCGAAGAAGGTGCAGTTATCTCGGTCGAGGACCGGGTACTTGGGGACGGCCTGCGGGAAGGGCACCGAGATCGCCTTGCGGTAGCCGATCCCGGCCTCGAAGGATTCGTCGACGATCCGGACAGGGCATTTCTCCTCGCAGATGCCGCAGCCGGTGCACAGGCTGGTGTCCACGTAGCGCGCCTTCTGGCGGACCGTGACCGAGAAGCTCCCGACGTAACCCGAGACGTTCACGACCTCGCTCCAGGTCATCAGCGTGATGTTCGGGTGGTTGCCGGCCGTGACCATGCGCGGGGTGAGGATGCAGGCGGCGCAGTCGAGCGTCGGGAAGGTCTTGTCGAACTGGGCCATGTGGCCGCCGATCGACGCCTGGCGCTCCACCAGATACACGCGATGCCCGGCGTCGGCCAGCTCCAGGGCGGCCTGGATGCCGGTGATGCCGCCGCCCACCACGAGCGTCGAGGCATTGATGGGAACCCGGATCGGTTCCAGCGGCACCGACTGGCGCACCCGCTCCACGCCGCTCGTGACGATGGCCTTTGCCTTCGCCGTCGCCATGGCGCGGTCGGTGTGCACCCATGACACGTGCTCGCGGAGCGAGACCAGCTCGCACAGATACGGGTTGAGCCCGGCGCGGGCGCAGGCCCCGCGGAACGTCGCCTCGTGCATATGCGGCGAGCAGGCGCCCACGACGACACCGGTCAGGCCCTGCTCGGCGATGTCCTTCTCGATCTGCTCCTGCCCGAGGCTCGAGCACATGAACTTCGAGTCCCGCGCGACGACCACACCGCGTCCGGCGAGCGCGTCTCCCGCGAAGTCGCGGACCGCCTCGACGTCCACGACGCCGGCGATGTTCGTCCCGCAGTGGCAGATGTAGACCCCGATCCGCTCCTCCTGGCTCATTGTCGGATCTCCTTGCCCGGCATTCGCGGCATCGGCAACGCCTTGGAGCGCCGGCTTCGGGCCCTGCGGGCGACCTCGGCCGCCTCGGCAGCAGCCGCATCGACTTCGGCCTGCGGAACCTGGATCCCGATCCGGGCAAGCGCCGGTCCCGCATCGACGAGCTCCGACCCGATCGAGACCTCGCTCGCGGTCGCGCCGAAGCTGAGGCCCATGAGCTGCGTGAAGAACAGGATCGGCATCGTGTAGTGGGTCCGGAAGTACCGGTTCATCTCGCCCTGGTACGCGTCGACGTTCATCTGGCACATCGGGCAGACGGTGGCCATGATGTCCGCGTGCCGGGCTGTCGCCTCGTGGACCAGACGCCGGATGAGCTCGAACCCGGTCCCTGGGCTGATCTGGGTCATGTGACCGCCGCAGCAGTCGGTCTTGAGCGGGAAGTCGATCACCTCCGCGCCGAGCGCCTCGAGCAGCCGGTCGAACACGAGGGGGTGCTCGCGGACGGGCCAGCGCTCATCGAGGTCCGGGCGCGTCAGCATGCAACCGAGGTACGGCGCGACACGCAGGCCGCTGAGCGGTCGCGATACGCGGCCCGCAATCGCGTCCAGGCCGACATCGTCGACCAGGACGTCGAGGAGGTGGCGGACCCGCACGGCCCCGGGGGTGTAGTGGAGGCCCGCGCCCCGAGGGCCTCGTTCACGCCTCGGGCGAGCGCGGAGTTGTCGCGCAGGTAGGCGTCGGTCTTGGCGAGGTTGAGGTAGCAGGCGCTGCAGGGGGCGACGACCGTCTCCACGCGGTGCGCACTCGCTTCACCGGCCGCTTTGACGGGCTGGACGGCGCCGGTCGCCGCTCCCGCGGAGCCGGCCGATCGAGCCGGACTGCGCCTCCGCCAGGGCGAGGTTGCGCCCGATGAGCGCATGCGACCGGAACAGGCTGATCCCCGCGTACTCTGTCGCCCCGCAGCAGTTCCAGTCGTCGATCTCCTGCAGGCGCACGCCGAGGACGTTGCACACCACGTCGAGCGATGCCTGGTAGGCCCGCGCGGTGCCCTCCATCGAACATCCCGGGTAATACAGGAACGTGTTCATTGGGCTGCCTCCAGCGCCTCGGCACGATCGAGAATCGCGCGCAGCCCCTCGACACCCCGGATCCGCTTGGGCATCAGCCCGATGCGACCGCGAGCGAACATCCCCATGCCCATGGGGGCCATGCTCGGAAGCCGCGCGGAACTGGTGGCGCAGGTAGTGCCGGGCCACGAGGCCGACCTCGAAGCTCCGGCCGTAGGTCGCGATGTTCTCGACGAAGACGCGCGAGAACTCCGGCGCCTTGGAGTCCGGGCTGGAGCCGGCCTTCGCCGCGATCCCCTTGAGCGCGTACATCACATCGGTGATGTGAACGTCCTGCGGACAGCGGACGACGCAGAAGTGGCACGAGACGCACATCCAGGGCGTGTTGCTGGCCAGCACCGCGTCCCGCATCCCGGCCCGGATCATCGCGAACAGCATCCGCGGCGTGTGGTCCATGTCCGCGGCCGAGGGGCACGAGCCGCCGCAGGTGCCGCACTGGATGCACATCTGCAGGCGCGACTGGCCCCCTGCCGCGCTGGAGACCTCGGCGAGGAATCGGTGGTCGAGTCGACCGACGGCACCGGGTCGAATCTGTGCGTACTCACGTCACGACCGCCCGGCTGCCGGGATTGGGCCGTCAGGCGCCCCGAACGCCCGTTGCCCGCCGTCGATCGGGAGGGCCATGTCCGCCTCCTCGCCACGCGAACTCCGCGCACAGCGCGCAGAGCACGACCCGGGAAGGAGGGACGCCCTGAGCCTACGGCCTGCTGCAGCGTGGGTGACGCGAGCCGTCGGTCAGATCGATCCGGGCACCTGCCACTCCGATCGGATCGGCCTGCACCGTCGCCCTGCCGGCGTGTCCTGGCTCCAACGGTGAACGGCCCGATCCGCCACGTCTAACTGCGACCGACGATCGCTCTCGGGCAACCCGGGCGGCCAGTGCCAGTCGGCCCCGGATGCAGGCCCGGACGGCTCTCGACCGGCCTGCCTCCGGGCACCGGTGAGGCGACCGCGCCTCGAGCGAAATCCGACCCGCCAGCGTCAGCCGCCCGCCGTCGCACCACCGGGGAGCGGAGCTCGCTCCAGCCAGGCGAGCCACGCGTCCAACCCCTCTCCGGTCGTCGCGGAGACACCGAGAACTGGGACGCCGGGGTTCAGCAGCCGCACGTCCGCCTCGAAGAACAACCGGTCGAACGACAGGTAGGGCAGCAGGTCGATCTTGTTGAGCAGGATGAGGTCGGCTGCCTCGACCAGGTAGGGGTGCTTGGCCGCCTTGTCATCGCCCTCCGTGAGGCTGAACAGGCCGACCTTGGCGGACTGGCCCAGGTCGAAGCCCACCGGGCAGATCAGGTTGCCCACGTTCTCGATGAAGAGAAGATCGATGGCATCCAGGTCGATCCCGGCGAGCGCGTCCCGGACCTGGTTCGCCTCCAGGTGGCATCCCTGGCCCGTCGAGATCTGGACCACCTGGTCGCACCAGCGGGCCAGCCGGTCGCCGTCGCGGCGGGTCGCCAAGTCCCCGACAAGGACCGCCGGCCGCCGGTGTCCGCGCAGCGCCCGCAAGGTCGCCTCGAGAAGCGCGGTCTTGCCGCTGCCGGGCGCCCCGATCAGGTCGACCGAGAAGATGCCACGCCGCTCCAGCTGGGTGCGATTGGCGGCCGCGACCTCATCGTTCGCCTCCAGGACCCGCTCGACGAGCGGAACCCGGGTCGTCCTGGCTGCTTCGGCCATTCAGTCCTCCTCGGCTTCGACGGTGAGCGCGACCAGGTCCAGCTCGTCACCAGCCGTGGGGCGGGGGGCGGGATCGCCGCACGCGCAGGCCACGAACGGGACGGGGCTCGTCCATGTCCGCCCGCAGCTGGAGCACGTGATCGTCCACGGGCGGAGGTCGACCTGCAGGATCGCACCGTCGATCGACGTGCCGTGGGTCACGGCCTCCCAGCACATCCGGAGCGCGTCGGGCTCCAGGCCCCGCAGCGCGCCGACGCAGATCTCCACCTCGCGCACGCGCCCGGATGGTGGCGCGTGGCGTTGCACCTGGGCGACCAGCGCCTCGGCGATCGAGAACTCGTGCACGCCCCGCATCGTAGCGCGCCGCGCCCGATGGGCCCCCGGGACGACTCGGCCCGTCCATGTCGGGCCGTCCGGCACGTGTCGAGGGGCCGATCTACAAGCGGCCAAACGCGGTCGGTTGGCTACCCTGTCGATTGGCACAGCACAACAGTCCAAGCGGCCGAGTGGGCCGTGGACGCGGGAGTTGATGGCTCCGGGCGGACCCCGGGCCTGGACGGGATATGGCACACATCCTTCTGGTGGACGATGACGCGGACCTGGTCGCGCGGAACAGGGCCGCTCTGGAGGCGGACGGCCATGCCGTGGCCACGGCCAGGACGACGGCCGACGGGCTCGCCGCCACACGGCGCGATACGCCCGACCTCGTGGTGCTCGAGGCGATGCTCGACGGGACGACCGCAGGTTTCGACCTTGCCCGAAAGCTCGCCCGCGACTTCCCCGGGTTGTCGCTGATCATGCTCAGCCGGGTGGACGAGTTCATCTCCGCCCGCGAGCTCGCCGCGCAGGACCGGGACGGCGGATGGCTGCCCGTCGCGCGCTTCATGGAGAAGCCGGTCTCCCCGGACGTCCTCGTCTACGAGGTGGACCACCTCCTCGAGGCGGCGCACTGATGCCGGACCGGAGACGGCGCGACTGAGATGAGCGCACTCACGGTCTTCCTGGTCGCCTTCCCGATCGTTGTCAGCGGCGGGCTGCTCGTCGTCACCCGGGCCACCCTTCGGAATGCCATCGTCGTGCTCGCCTGCGTCGTGGTGGCCACTGCGTCGCTGGTGACCGTCTTCACCTTCGGCAACGGCGACGCGGTCTTCTTCGGCCTGCCGGGCGGCTTCACGCCCGGCCACCTGGTCCTGGTGGCGGAGGCGGCCATCGCGGTCTTCATCGTGGTGGTCAGCCTGCAGAACGGGCGCGTGGTCGCACCGATCATGGCAGCTGCCCAGCTGGGGATCGCGCTCTACCTGGACCTGGGGGGCCACCTGCCGGACGCCGACCCGTCGCGGCTCTTCTGGTTCGATCGGCTGACCATGGTGATGGTCCTGGTGATCGGGATCGTGGGGCCGCTGATCTGCATCCACGCGCTCGGGTACATGCGCGACTACCAGCGTGCGAACCCGATGATCCGTGGCCGGCGCACCTCCTTCTTCTTCCTCCTGTTCCTGTTCCTCGGGGCGATGTTCGGGCTGGTCGTCTCCAACGATCTCCCGATGATGAGCGTGTTCTGGGAGATCACGACCATCTGCTCGTTCCTCCTGATCGGCTACACGCGGACCGAGGAGACGATCGGCTACGCCTTTGACGCGCTCAACATGAACCTGCTCGGCGGGCTGGGCTTCTCCGTGGCCATGCTGCTGCTGGCCGGCCAGCCCGACGGCATGGACCTGGCCAGGCTGACCGCCGGACCGGCCGGGACGGCGCTCCTCCCGGCGATCGCGCTGCTCTCGCTGGCCGGGATCACGAAGAGCGCCCAGATGCCCTTCTCGTCGTGGCTGCTGGGCGCGATGTACGCACCCTCCCCCACCTCGGCCCTGCTCCATTCGAGCACCATGGTCAAGGCCGGCGTCTTCCTGCTGCTGCGTCTCTCGCCGGCGATGGCGGGGTCGGCCGTCGGCACGCTGGTCGCGTTCGTGGGCCTGCTGACGTTCCTGTTCGCGTCGACGGTCGCGGTGACCGAGCGGAACACGAAGAAGGTGCTCGCCTACTCCACGATCGGGAGCCTCGGTCTGATCGTCGGGTGCGCCGGGATCGGCACCCCGGAGCTGGTCTGGGTGGGCGTGATGATCGTGATCTTCCACGCGGTCGCCAAGGCCCTCCTCTTCCTGGTGGTGGGAACGCTGGAGAACCGGCTCTACACCAAGGACATGGAGAACTTCGACACGCTCGTGAGCCGGATGCCGCGGGTGAGCGCGCTGGCCCTGACCGGGATCGCGGGCATGTTCATCGCGCCGTTCGGGATCGTGGTGGCGAAGTGGACCGCGATCCGGGCCTTCCTGGAGGTGCCCGGCTTCGCCGGCGCGATATTCCTGATCATCATGGCCTTCGGCAGCTCGCTGACGATCTTCTACTGGGGCAAGCTGCTCATCAAGATCCTCTCGATGCGCAGCATCGAGCCGTACGAGCGCTCGGTCGAGGACCGCGTCACCCGCTACGAGTGGTTCGCCGAGATCGTCCTCGCGGTCGGCGTGCATCGGGATCACCGCCGGCCTGGGATGGATCTCCGACCACGTCGTCGGGCCGTACGCGCTGGCGGCCTTCTCGGCGACGCCGCGCGTCTTCCTGGCCCTCAACCCGGCCATGGTGGTCGTGATGCTGGTGGCCGTGCTCTTCCTGCCGGCGCTGGCGCTCTGGGCCTCGAGCCGATCGAGCTACGACCTCGCGGACTTCTACACGAGCGGACGCAGTGCGAACGCCGGCCACCTGATGGGCGCCGCGCTGGGCGGGACACGGACCGTCACGCTGCGCAACTACTACCTCGAGGGCGTGGTCGACGGCGCGCTCGTCTTCCGGGCAGGGACGCTCGCGTGCGGAGCCATCCTCGCCGCGATGATCCTGGTCGGGATCGCGGTGCCGCGATGAGCCCGCTCTCCTACGGCCTCCTGTTCGTCGTCGCCGCCCCGTTCTTCGGGGGCCTCCTGGCCGGCGTGGACCGCATCGCCAGCGCCCGGATGCAGGGCCGCGTCGGGCCGCCGCTGCTCCAGCCGTTCTACGACGTGGGGAAGCTTTTCGAGAAGGAGGCCGCGGCCGGATCAACCCGGTCGTCGAGCCGCTGCTCCTGGGCCACGTCGGCTTCATGGCCGCGGCCGGGGCGCTGGCCCTCGGGGGCACCGACCTGATCTTCATCGCGTTCGTGTTCGCCCTCGCGGCCCTCTGCCTGGTCCTTGCGGCCGGCTCGGTCGACTCGCCGTACAGCTTCGCCGGGGCGGAGCGCGAGCTGGTGGTCCTGCTCGCCTCCGAGCCGTTCTTCATCCTCATGCTGGCCGCCATCTGCAAGGCGACCGGCGCGAGCACCTACGCGGGGGTGCTCGCCTCGCCCGTGCTGGTCGCCCCGGCCCTGCCGGGCGTGCTCCTGGCATTCCTCTTCGTCGCCACGATCAAGCTGCGCAAGTCACCGTTCGACATCTCCACCTCCCACCACCCCCATCAGGAGCTGGTCAACGGCCTGACCTCGGACATGTCGGGGCGCCTGCTGGCCTACGTGGAGGTGGCCCACTGGTACGAGTCGGCGCTCCTTTGCGCGTTCGTCGTGCTCTTCTTCAACTGGAGCGTGCCGCTCGGGCTGCTCGCCTTCGTGATCGCCTACGGCCTGGAGGTCCTGGTCGACAACTCCACCTCGCGGGCGAAGTGGCAGCTCGTCCTGCGCTCGACCTGGGCGGTCACGCTGGTGCTCACCGGCGGCAACGTCCTCGCCCTCTTCCTCCTGGCCAGGTGATGCGGATGTCCCTCTTCAAGCGCTCCCCCTGGATCCTCCACTACGACGGATCCAGCTGCAACGGCTGCGACATCGAGGTGCTGGCCTGCCTGACGCCGCTCTACGACGTCGAACGCTTCGGCGTCGTGAACACGGGCAACCCGAAGCACGCGGACATCCTGCTCGTCACCGGCAGCGTCAACGAGCGGAACATCGAGATCATCCAGAACCTGTACCGGCAGATGCCCGACCCCAAGGTGGTCGTCGCGGTGGGGGCCTGCGCCTGCTCGGGCGGCATCTTCGCGCGGGCCTACAACATCCAGGGCGGCATCGACCACGTGATCCCCGTGGACGTCTACGTCCCCGGCTGCGCGGCCCGTCCCGAGAGCATCATCGACGGCGTGGTCTCCGGCATCGCGGCGCTCGAGCAGAAGCGGAAGCGGAGCGCCTGATGGAGAAGGAGACGTTCCTCGCCCGGGTCGGCCAGTACCAGCGGGACGGCTGGCGGCTCGCGATCATCAACGCCACGAGCATCCTGCCCGCCGAGGGCATGGAGCACGGCGCGGTGGACATCAGCTGGTCGTTCGCGCGCGCCGGCGCCTTCGAGCATCTGCGCGAGCAGGTCCTGCCCGGCGAGGAGGTCCCCAGCATCTCGGGGTCCTTCGGCGCGGCATTCCTGTACGAGAACGAGATGCGGGAGCTGTTCGGGGTCAACGTGACCGGGATGGCGCTCGATCTCAGGGGCCAGCTCTACAAGACTTCGACCATCGTGCCCTTCGCACCGAGCGCGATCCGGGCCCGCCTCGACGCCCTCGGAAGAGGCGACGCACCCCTGAAGCACGAAGTCGGGGCGAAGAAGGCATGAAGCGCACCGTCGTCCCCATGGGGCCTCAGCACCCGGTCCTGCCCGAGCCGATCGTGCTCGACCTGGTCCTGGAGGACGAGAAGGTGGTGGATGCGATCCCCACCATCGGCTACATCCACCGGGGCCTGGAGGCGCTCGTCGAGCGCGTCGAGTACACCGAGTTCGGCTACGTGGTGGAGCGCATCTGCGGGATCTGCAGCTTCATGCACGGCATGGGCTATGCCGTGGCGATGGAGAAGATCATGGGCGTCGAGGTGCCGGAGCGCGCCAGCTGGCTGCGCCTGATCTGGGCCGAGATGTCGCGGATCCACAGCCACCTCCTCTGGCTGGGCCTTGGCGCCGACGCCTTCGGCTTCGAGAACCTCTTCATGCACTGCTGGCGGACGCGCGAGGAGGTGCTCGACATCTTCGAGAAGACGACCGGCGGCCGGATCATCTTCTCGGTCAATCGGATCGGCGGCGTGCGCCGCGACATCTCGGACAGCGAGCTCGCCGCGATCGTCGAGAAGCTGCAGGAGCTGGGGGCGAGCTTCGCCCAGACGGCGCGCATCTTCGAGACCGATCCGTCCATCCGTCATCGCCTGTCCGGCGTGGGACTCCTGAGCCGCGAGGACGCGCACGCGGTGGACGCGGTCGGACCGATGGCGCGCGCTTCCGGCATCCCGCTCGACACCCGGACCAGCGGCACGCATCTCTACGACCGGCTGGACTTCACGCCCGTGATCGAGACGGCCGGTGACTGCCTCGCCCGGGTGGTGGTGCGGGTGCGGGAGATCCTGCAGTCGATCGACCTGATCTCCCAGGCCGTCTCGCGGATGCCGAAGGCGGAGGGCGCACCGATCGAGGTCAAGGTGCGCGGCCTCCCGACCGGCGAGGTCTTCGAGCGCCTCGAGCAGCCCCGCGGCGAGGTCATCTACTACATCAAGGCGAACGGCACGAAGTACCTCGAGCGCTTCCGGGCGCGGACGCCGACCTTCGCCAACATCCCGGCCATGATCAAGCTGGTCAAGGGCTGCGACCTGGCCGACGTCCCGAACATCATCATGACCATCGATCCCTGCATCAGCTGCACGGAGCGCTGAGATGGCGAACCCCTTCAACCTGCCGATGGTGGGCCGATCGCTGCGCAACCTCCTCTCCCGCCCGGCGACGCGCCGCTACCCGAGCGAGACGCGCCCGCACTTCGCGGGCACCCGCGGGACGCTCGAGTTCGACCTGGCAACCTGCGTCTTCTGCGGGCTGTGCGCGCGGCGCTGCCCGACCGTTGCCTTGACCGTCTCGCGCGAGGAGCGCTCCTTCGCCATCGAGCAGCTTCGCTGCATCGCCTGCGGCGTCTGCATCGATCTCTGCAACAAGGACAGCCTCCGGATGTCGGTGGATGCGCCTCACGTCCACCTGCATACCGGGGCGGCCCCGGGCGACCCGCGCCCTGGGCACCAGGAGTGGCACCAGCAACTCCCGGACGGCAGTCCCCCCGTCCAGGGCGATGCGACCGGCGGCACGGCCGCGGCCGCCGTCTAGGCGGAGCCCGGCTCCGGCCCCGCCGCATCAACCTGCAGGAAGGTGGACATGGCCAGCACGATCACGGACGACTGCATCGGGTGCGGGAACTGCGAGCCTGAGTGCCCTTGCGGGGCCATCTCGAAGGCGGGCGACGTCTACGTCGTGGATCCCGAGATCTGCGGCGACTGTGTCGCGGTCGGGGGCTGCATCGGGGTCGAGGTCTGCCCGACCGAGGCGATCATCGCCGCCAGCCCGGCCCTGACTATCTGACCCCCGAGGCGCCCGCGCGGGGAGCTGGCGCACCGGGCTCCGCCCGGTCGTTCGGAAGCGCGGGCCCGCGGCGGTGTGACATTCGGCCCTCGATCCATGCACTGTTGCGCATGGATCGATTTTCGTAATGCGCGCATGATGACGGAAACACGCGCACCCGAGCGGGAGTTCCCATGCACGCCGTCCTCGACAGGACCCAGCTTTCACCGAACGTGACGCGCCTCGTCATCGAGGCGCGTCGCATCGCCGAGATCCGCCAGCCAGGCCAGTTCGTGATCGTCCATCGCGCCCCCGGCGCGGAGCGGATCCCGCTCACGATCGCGGACGCCGACCCGGAGCGCGGAACGATCACGCTCGTGATCCAGGCCGTCGGCAAGAGCACCGAGGACCTGGTCGCCCTGCAGCCCGGCGACGCGATCGCGGATGTCGCGGGCCCGCTCGGCAGGGCCACGGAGCTGCTCGACCACGGTCGGGCGGTCTGCGTCGGCGGTGGCGTCGGCACGGCCGTGGTCCACCCGATCGCGCTGGGGCTGGCCGCCCGCGGGGTCGAGGTGATCAGCGTGATCGGCGGCCGCTCCCGGGAGTGGGTCATCTTCGAGGACGAGCTGCGGCGCGCCGGCGAGGTCATCACCTGCACGGACGACGGGAGCTACGGGCGTCCCGGTTTCGTGACCGACGCGCTTCGCGACGTCATCGAGGCGGGCGGCGTCGACGCCGTGTACGCCGTCGGCCCGGTCCCCATGATGCGCGCGGTCGCCGAGGTGACCCGGCCGTATGGCGTTCCGACCTTCGCCTCGCTGAACGCGATCATGCTCGACGGCACCGGAATGTGCGGTGGCTGTCGGGTCGCGGTCGGCGGCAAGACCGTCTACGCATGCGTGGACGGGCCCGAGTTCGACGCGCACCAGGTCGACTTCCGCGAGCTCGCCGATCGACTGGGCACCTACCGGGACTTCGAGGCGCGCGCCCTGGAGATCGCCCACCGCCGCAACGCGGCCAGGGATGCGGGGACCGCCCAGGAGGCCGGCGGGCCGTGCCTGATCCCGGGGCTGGCGACCGCGGCAGAGGGACGGGAGGCGGTCGCGGCCGCGGCCACGGGGAAGCCGGCCTGATGACCGACCAGCCAATCCCGGATTCCCCCACGGGGGACCCGGGCGCGTCCCACGGCGACCCGGAATTCACCCCGGCCTTCGATCATCCGCTCCTGCCGAAGGAGCGGATGACGATCGATCGAACGCACATGCCCGAGCAGGACGCGCTCCTGCGGGCGGCCAACTTCCGCGAGGTGAACCTGGGCTACTCGCAGCAGCTGGCGATGCTCGAGGCGGAGCGCTGCCTCCAGTGCAAGAACCCGGTGTGCATCGAGGGTTGCCCGGTCCGGGTCAACATCCCGCTGTTCATCGAGCGGCTCCGGGTCGGGCGACATGGACGGTGCCGCCGCGTCGCTTCTCGACGACAACGCCCTCCCCTGCGTCACGGGACGGGTCTGCCCGCAGGAGATCCAGTGCGAGGGCCGCTGCGTCCGGGCCAAGAAGGGCGCCTCGGTCGCGATCGGGTCCCTGGAACGGTTCGTGGCCGACTGGGCGATGGCCCACCCGGACCGGTCGAAGCCGGACGCGCCGACCACCTCGGGGCGGTCGGTCGCCATCGTCGGGTCGGGCCCGGCCGGGCTGACCGCCGCGGGCGAGCTGGTCAAGCAGGGCCACGACGTCACCGTGTTCGAAGCATTTCACGCCGCCGGCGGCGTGCTGATCTACGGGATCCCCGAGTTCCGGCTTCCGAAGGACATCGTCCAGCAGGAGGTGGACCGCCTCGTGGCGACCGGCGTCAAGATCGAGACGAACGCGATCATCGGCCGCACCTACACCCTGCGCGAGCTGCGCGATCGGTTCGACTCCGTCTTCCTGGCCGTGGGTGCCGGCCTGCCGGTCTTCATGAACGTGCCGGGTGAGAACCTCAAGGGCGTCTACTCGGCCAACGAGTACCTCACGCGCGTCAACCTGATGGGCGCCTGGAACCCCGAGTCCGACACGCCGGTCCTGCGGGGCCACCGGGTCGTGGTCGTCGGTGGCGGCAACGTCGCGATGGACTCGGTCCGGACCGCGAAGCGCCTGGGAGCCGACGAGGCGACGATCGTCTACCGGCGCGGCATGGCCGAGCTCCCTGCCCGCGCGGAGGAGGTCCACCACGCCGAGCAGGAAGGGATCCGGTTCGAGCTGCAGGTGGCGCCGCTCGAGGTGCTCGGCGACGAGAACCGCTGGGTCACCGGGATCCGGTGCATCCGCATGGAGCTGGGCGAGCCTGACGCGTCCGGCCGGCGTCGACCCACCCCGATCGCGGGCTCCGAGTTCGTGATCGAACTGCGAGATGGTCGTGGTGGCGATCGGCACGCGCTCGAACCCGCTCCTCACCGCGTCGGAGCCGGACCTGGCGCTCAACAAGGAGGGCTACATCGTCACCGACGAGCACGGCATGTCGTCGCTACCGGGCGTCTTCGCCGGCGGCGACATCGTGCGCGGGGCGGCCACGGTGATCCTGGCGATGGGCGACGGCAAGCGCGCCGCCGCCTCCATCGACGCCTGGCTGCGCGGCGAGTACCCGCCCCGGGCCGAGGCGGAGCCGACGATGCCAGTCACCGATGCCCGCAGCACGAGCCGCCGCGCACTGACCCCGCGCGCCCCGCCGGCGCCAGGCGGTCGCCGGCGCCGCCCCGCCCCCCGCCGGCTACAGGCCGTGCGGTCGCGCCGCGTCCAGCCGGTCGGTGATGTAGCGAGTCACCTGATCGGCGGAGATCCGCTCCTGGGTCATCGCATCGCGGTCGCGGACCGTGACGTTGCCGTCGTCGAGCGAGTCGACGTCCACGGTGACGCACCACGGCGTGCCGATCTCGTCCTGGCGCCGGTAGAGCTTGCCGATCGCGGCCGTGTCGTCGTAGACGGCCATCGTGTGCCGCTTGAGGTCGTCCTTGATCCGGTGGCAGAGCTCCACGATCTCGGGCCGCTTCTTGAGGAGCGGCAGCACGGCCACCTTGTATGGCGCGAGATCCGGGTGGAACCCCAGCACGACCCGCTTCTCGCCCCGGACCTCCTCCTCCCGGTAGGCGTCGATCAGGAACGTGAAGGCGGCGCGGTCGGCGCCGGCGGACGTCTCGACGATCCAGGGGATGAAGTGCTCGCCGGTCGCCTGGTCGAAGTACTCCAGGTTCTCGCCCGACTCCTTCGAATGGCGGCCCAGGTCCCAGTCGCCCCGGTTGTGGATCCCTTCGAGCTCCTTCCAGCCGAACGGGAAGCGATACTCCACGTCGACGGCCTTCTTGGCGTAGTGGGCAAGCTCGTCCGGACGGTGCTCCCGGAAGCGCAGCCGCTCGGGCGCCACGCCATAGGCCTCGTACCAGGCCTTGCGCTGCGGCAGCCAGCCTTCGAACGTGTCCGCGGCCGTCTCCGGCCGGACGAAGTACTGCATCTCCATCTGCTCGAACTCGCGCATCCGGAAGACGAAGTTGCCGGGGCTGATCTCGTTGCGGAAGGCCTTGCCGATCTGGGCGATCCCGAACGGGACCTTCTTGCGGGCCGTGTCGCGGACGTTCCGGTAGTTGACGTAGATCCCCTGGGCCGTCTCCGGGCGCAGGTAGACCACCGCGGCCTCTTCCTCGACCGGGCCGAGGAAGGTCTTCAGCATCAGGTTGAAGCGCCGCGGCGCACCGAGGGGACCGCCGTCGTTCGGGCAGACCAGGCCGAGGCGGGCGACGGTCGCCGGGTCCAGCAGCTCCTTCGGCCCGAGGTCCTCTGCCCCGGCGAACTCGTCGACGCGGTAGCGGCGCTTGCAGGTCGCGCACTCGACCATCGGGTCGTTGAACTCCGCGACGTGGCCGGACGTGACCCAGATCTGGGGGTGCATCAGGATCCCCGAGTCGAGCCCGACGATCTCATCGCGCTCCTGGACCATGGCCCGCCACCAGGCGCGCTTGACGTTGTTCTTCAGCTCGACGCCGAGCGGCCCGTAGTCCCAGACGGCGTTGATGCCGCCGTAGATCTCCGATGACGGGAAGACGAAGCCGCGGCGCTTGGACAGGCTCACGATCGTCTCGAGGTCAGCGACGGTCGGCGCGACGGCGTTGGGATCGGGCTGGGGATCGGTCACGGGATCTGGCTCCACGAGGGGCCCGCGCGTGGCAGGCGCGAGCGGGAGGGCGGTCTCGGGGATCGTATCAGACGACCGGACATCCGCCGCCCCCTAACCGCCGCGTGGGCCGCTGAGCCGGGCCCTACCAGGCCCGGAGGCGGTCCGGCCGGATCCGGATCTCCACCGGGTAGTCGGCGAGCATGCTCGCCATGGTCCAGCCGTTCTCCGCCAGCTTCGCCGCGTACTTCTCCACGTAGGCCGGCGGGACGTCGGCCAGAACCGCTCGCTCACGGGTGATCCGCGCCTCGCCCTCGATCGAGACGACGCCGCCGCCGTCGCCGTCCGAGTCGAAGTTCACGGCCACCCGCGGGTTGGCCCGGATGTTCCGCGGGCGCGGCGTGTCGGCCCGGCTGTAGACGAGGATCTCGCCGTCGGCCCAGAGGAACCAGACCGGCGAGGCCTGGGGCTGGCCAGTCGCGGTCACCGTGGTGAGCCAGACGACCAGCTCGCGGCGTAACCGCTCGGCGGCGCTGGATCCGGGTCGCACCACCGGCTCGATCATCGCGCGCCTCCTCCGGGCGTCGCTGCCGGCGCACCGTCGACCGGGAGGGGGCGCGGTTCCGGTGGAACGGCTCCCGCGCCATACGCCGGAGCGGACCTCCTCGAGGAACCGCCGCGACCGTGTGTCACGCTCCATGACGTGGCGCACGAACGCCCCCAACCGCTCCTCCACCTCGCGCTCGACCGCCGGCGGCAGGCGGAGCGCGGCCAGCGCCTCCACGTCCATCCGCTGGTAGGCCTTGAGCACCTTCAGGGCCTCCGTCGAGAGCCCGGCAGCGATCGCCGACGGGCCCGGGTGATCGGCACACAGGGCGCCGCCGAGCGGGGGGACCCAGCGGACCACGTCGTCGAGGCCGAGCAGGCGGTCGCACTCGACGCAGCGGTCGACCTCCGGCCGGACGCCGAGCTCCTCGCAGAGCCGCATCTCGAACCAGCGCGCGACCCGAGCCGCCGCCATCCCGGCGTCGAGCAGCTCGTACGCGCGCCGCAGGAGCAGGTAGACCGGCAGGGCCGCGTGCCGCTCCTCCAGCGAGCGCTCCGCCAGCTCCGCGCAGTACCAGGCCGTCGCCGTGACCTCCAGCCGGTCGCGGAGACCGAGCCACGTGTGCTGCATCGTGACCTGGGTGACCACGTCGAACGTGCGCCCCCGGGCGAGCTGGACGCGCAGCTCGGCGAGCGGCTCCAGCGCCCCGCCGATCCGGCTCGTCGGCCGCCGGATCCCCTTCGCGATCGCCTTGATCTTTCCCAGCTCCGGCGTGAGGAGCGTCAGGATGCGATCCGCCTCGCCGAAGTCGAAGCGCGAGAGGACGATCGCATCGGTGACGTAGAGGCGGCGGCCGGGCACGCTCGCACGGTACCATCCGCTCGCCTTGGCGGCACGAACCGGAAGCGAGCTGCCACCCGCGGATCTCGACTCCTCGTCGACCGCCCGGCCGGACCGTTCGAGGTTGCTATGATCCTGCCCGTGCCCACCTCCCCCGCCTCCCTCGACATCCCGGAGCTCATCGGCGCGGTCGAGGATGAGATCCTCCACCTCGTGGTGGACCGCGACCCGACCACGCACGGCATGTACGAGATGGTCCGCTACCACATGGGCCTCGATGGCTCCGGGTCGTCCGGCAAGCGCCTCCGGCCGCTCCTCGGGCTGCTCGCGTTTGCCTCGATCACGGGAACGTGGGAGCGGGCGCTGCCGGGTGCCGCCGCGGTGGAGCTGGGCCACAACTTCAGCCTGATCCACGACGACATCGAGGATCGCGACCGCGAGCGCCGCCACCGGGCGACGCTCTGGACGGTGCAGGGCATCCCGCAGGCCATCAACACCGGCGATGCCGTTTTCGTCCTGTCGAGGATCGCGCTGCACCGTCTCACGTCGCTCGGCTTCTCCGACTCGAAGGTGCTCCGGTTGATGCGGCTCTACGACGAGACGTGCCTCGCGCTCTGCGAGGGCCAGTACATCGACATCTGGACGAGCGAGCACGAGACGGCCATGACGGTCGACCTGTACTTCGACATGATCGGGCGCAAGACCGCCGCGCTGATCGCGGCCAGCATCGAGGCCGGCGCACTCCTCGCCACGGACGACGAGGCGGTGATCGCCCGCTACCGGCAGTTCGGCTGGGCCCTGGGCCTCGCCTTCCAGCTCAACGATGACCTGCTCGGGATCTGGGGTCGCGAGCAGTCGACCGGCAAGGAGCCGTCCGACCTCGCCAAGCACAAGAAGACGCTGCCCGTCATCTACGCGCTGGAGCACGCCAGCCCGGGCGATCGAGCCCGCCTGCTCGCGCTCTACGCCGACCCCGAGCCCACCGCCGAGCAGCTGACGGAGGCGATGGCGATCGTGGACCGGACCGGTGCCCAGGAATACACCCGCGGCGAGGCGCGCCGATGGCGCGACGAGGCGATCGCGGCGCTCGATTCAGCGGGCGTGATCCAGCCTGAGGCCCGCGAGAAGCTCGAGCAGATCATGCGGACCGTCATCTCGGCCTGAGCGCGCCCGTTCGGCCGGCGCGGCGGATCCCGTCCGCCGATCAGCGGTCGACCTGGTCGGCCTCGCCGTCGGTCCCGGCCTCCGGCTCCCGCACGGCGAGGATCTTGCCGACGCGCCGGCCGTCCGTCGACTCCACCGTGAGCGTCAGCGCCCCGACGCGGATCTGGTCGCCCGGGACCGGCACGCCACCGATCCGGTGGAACAGGAGCCCGCCGAGCGTGTCGTACTCCTCGCGATCCTCCAGCAGCGCGTCCAGGTCCAGGTCGTCCCAGATCTCGCCGAGCTCGTCCACGGACGCCCGCCCGTCCATCCGGGCGCGATCGTCATCGAGGCGGACGACCATCGGCTCCTCCGCGTCGTACTCGTCCTGGATCTCGCCCACGATCTCCTCGAGAAGGTCCTCGATCGTGACCAGCCCGGCCGTGCCGCCGTACTCGTCGAGGACGACCGCGAGGTGGACCTTCCGGCGCTGCAACTCGTGCAGGAGATCGTCGATCGTGATCGATTCGGGGACGAAGACGGGCGCCCGCAGGAGCGCCCGGATGGGCGGCGGATCGGCCGAGGCTTCCTTGAGGAACCGCAGGAGGTCCTTCGCATAGAGGATCCCGACCACCTCGTCGACGGACCGCTCCCAGACCGGCAGACGGCTGTGCCCCTCGGCGATGATCCGGTCCACGGCCTCCTCGAAGGTCCCGTCCACCTCGAGCCCGACGATGTCGGTGCGGGGCACCATCACCTCGTGGACGCGGCGCTCGCCGAGCTCGATGACCGCGTGGATCATCTGCTCCTCCTCGGCCTCGAGCACGCCCTGCTCGCCTCCGCGCTCCACGATCAGCTTGAGCTCCCGCGTGGAGATCTCCGCCTCGCGCGACACCTCGGCCCCCAGCGCCCCGGTCACGGCGTGGGTCATCCCGGTCAGCAGGCTCACGACGGGGCCGAGCAGCCGGGCGATGAGCTCGATCGGGCCGCGAGAGCGCGAGCGCATAGCGCTCGGTGTGGGCAAGCGCGAGCGTCTTCGGGACGAGCTCGGCGAAGACGATCGTGAAGAGGGCCACCACGATCGTGACGATCACGAGCGCGATGGCGGAGGCACCCTCGCGAAGGGCGTCGACGCGGGCGAGAAGGCCCGACAGACCCGTCGACGAGGCTGACCGCGGCGAAGGCGGAGGCGAAGAACCCGAGGGTCGTCAGGCCGAGCTGCGCGACGGCCAGGAAGCGGCCGGGGTCGTCCAGCAGGCCCCGGACCCGCCGCGCTGCGCTGCTCCCCTCGTCGACGAGCTGGTCGACCCGGCTGCGCCGGATCGAGACGAGCGCGATCTCGCTCGCGACGAAGAACCCTTCCAGCAGGGTAAGGATGACGATGACGACGAGCTGGACGAGCGAGGTCCATCAGCGATCCACGGTCAACGGCGGCCGGGCGGCGAATGCTCCCGGGCCGCCCCCTGGACCGGCCTGCTCGTCGCCGCCGGGCTCCGGCGCGCTGGCCGCCTCCGGCGCACTGGCCGCTTCCGCCGCAAGGGCCGCCTCCGGAGCGGTGGACCGCCGAGCGCAGCTCGCGAATCCGCGCCGGCACGCCGACCGCGAGCATGCCCGCCGGGACGTCGCGCGTGACGACCGCGCCAGCGCCGGTCTTGGCCCCGTCGCCGATCGTGACGGGGGCCCGCAGCATCGTGTCGACGCCGAGGAAGACGCGTTCGCCGATCTCCGTGTGGTGCTTGCGGACGCCGTCGTAGTTGGCGGTGATCGTGCCCGCGCCGACGTTCGTGCCGGCACCGACATGCGCGTCCCCGAGGTAGCTCATGTGGTGCTGCTTCACGCCTCGCTCGAGCCGGCTGCTCTTCACCTCCGCGAAGTTGCCGAGCTGCACGTTCGGCCCGATCGAGCTGCCCGGCCGCAGGTGGCTGAACGGCCCGATCGTGGTCCCTTCCTCCACGCTGGCCTGCTCGAGGACGCTGGCCCAGACCCGGCATCGGGGGCCCACCAGGCTGTCGACGAGCTGGCTCCCGGCGCCGATGACACTCCCCTCCTCCACCCGGGTCCTGCCGCGCAGGATCACGTTCGGCTCCAGGGTCACGTCGGGCGCCAGGTCCACGTCGGCGTCGATGTACGCCGTCGCGGGATCGTGCATCGTGACGCCGGCCCGGAGCCAGGCGAGGTTGATGCGCTCGCGCAGCATCGCGGTCGCCTCGGCGAGCTGGGCGCGGTCGTTGATCCCGTCCAGCGCACCGTCGTCGGGCACCTCGTGGGTCACCACCGCGAGCCCGTCCGACACCGCGAGATCGACGAGCTGCGTGATGTAGTACTCGCCGGTCGCCGGGGATGGCGTCAGGCGTTCGACCGCCAGGCGCAGCCACGCCGCGTCGAACGCGTACAGCCCGGCGTTCACCTCGCTGACCGCAAGCTCGTCGGGCGTGGCGTCTCGCGCCTCGACGAGCCGGGCGACCCGGTCGCCGTCAGGCGCCAGGATCACGCGCCCCAGCGCTCCCGGCTCCCAGGCCTCGAACGATACGAGCGCGACGGCAGCGCCCGCCCTGCGGCGGCGTTCCAGCACGCCCGTGACAAGACCCGCCTCGACGAGGGGGATGTCGCCGTTGAGGACCACGACCTCGGCCACGTCGGCGGGCACGGCTGGCAGGGCAGCCCGGACGGCATCGCCCGACCCGTCGGGGCGCTCCTGGAGCGCGAACGCGACGCCCGATCGGGAACGCGTCGCGGACGGCGGCGGTCGCTGGCGAGGTCACCACGATCGGGTCCCGTCCGGTCGCCGCGCGGGCGGCGTCCACGACGTAGGCCAGCATCGGGCGGCCGCAAAGCGGGTGCAGCAGCTTCGGGACCGACGACCGCATGCGGGTTCCCAACCCGCCGGCCATGACGATGGCGACCGCCCCGCGGCCATCGAGGGCGTCGACGGCTGCGGCGGTGCCTGGAGCGCTGCGGCGAGAGGTCATCGGACCGGCTCGCCCGGCTGCGGCAACCCGGGCGGGATGAGACGCGGCGAGTCCCCGCGTCTGCCGTCCGGCGTGGGTTGGTCAGTGGGCATCTGGTGTCCGGGAAGCGTAGGTTCGGTCCGGCGGCCGTGTCAAACGTGCCAGCCCTGTGAACCAGGCGCCCCGATCGAGAGCCCATCAGGCGCCCAACCGCGCAATCGCCTCGATCTCCACGCGGCCGCCTTTCGGCAGGGCCGCGACCGCGACCGTGGAGCGCGCCGGAGGCGGGTCGGTCATGAAGCGCCCGTAGACGCCGTTGACGGTCGCGAAGTCGGCGATGTCGGCCAGGAAGATCGTGGTCTTGACGACGTCGCCGAACGTCAGGCCGGCTGCCTCGAGCACCGCGCCCAGGTTCCGCAGCGACTGTTCGGCCTGGGCGGCCACATCCCCGGCGACGAATTCGCCGGTGGCGGGATCCAGGCCAAGCTGGCCGGAGCAGAAGAGGTAGCCGTCGGCGCGAATTGCCTGGCTGTAGGGCCCGATGGCGGCGGGAGCATGTGCGGTCGAGATGGCAGTGCGTGGCATCAGGAGCCTCCCTGGTCAGGTGTTCTCCGCTGGACGAGCGGGCTCGGCGACGACGGACGGGACGCCGACGCTGATCGACGTCGCGGCCACGAACGGGGGCCGGTCGCCGGGTGGCGTGATCTCGCCCGCGGCGAGCGCTTCCCGGACGATCTCGGCGGCTGTCTCCGCGGCTTCGATAGAAGGATAGAGGACCCAGAGGGTCGGCCCAGAGCCGGACTGTCCCACCGGGCGTCCCACCAGCTTCGCCGAGCGCGCGGCGGAACGGCACCAGCCCCGGCACCACAGAGGCAGTCGCGGCCGCCAGGTTGTTCGCGACTGCCATGATCCCGGCTCGTTCCTCGAAGGTCGCGATCGTCATCCCGCCCGCAAGCTCGCCGGCGAGGTGGCGCGACGAGGCCAGGGTGGCCCCCGAGACAGCCCGGATGCCAGCCGCATAGGCCGCATAGACGGCGGCCGTGGACACGACGACGCCGGGCGTGACGAGCAGGACGGCCGGGGCCGGGCCACGGGGCGGCGGGAGGGACGCGACGCGCTCGCCGCGCCCTTCCACGAGCGCCCAGTCGCCCGCCAGGAAGAACGGCACGTCCGAGCCCAGGCCCGCCGCGATCGTCGCCCGATCCGACGACGGCAGGTCGTCCCCCACCCCCCAGGCTTCGAGCGCTCCGTCGATCGCCGCCGCGGCATCGCTGCTCCCGCCGCCGAGTCCCGCCGCGACCGGGATCCGCTTGTCGAGCAAGGCCGCCAGGGCAGGCAGCGGCCCGTCGACGCCCCGCGCGCGGCAGGCTGCCCGCGTCACGCTGATCGCCCGCATGACGAGATTGCGCTCGGACGGGCCGAGTTCCGGCATCCCCGGGCCGGTGGCGCGCAACCTGTCCCCGGACGCGAACGCGGGCGCGAGGGCCAGGCGATCGGCCAGGTCGAGCCTGACCATCACCGAGTGCAGCGCATGGAAGCCGTCCTCGCGCCGCCCGGTGACCGCGAGTGTCAGGTTGAGCTTGGCCGGCGCGAGCCGGACGACCGGCGTGACGCGACGTGAGGCTTCGTTCATCATGGGCCGATCAGGCTGGGCGCTGGGCGCGATCGACGGTGGCCTCGCTCGTCCGGCGGGAGCGGCCCGATCGCGCCAAGCAGGCCGATCCAGTCGGCCACCGAGAGCGTCTGCGGTCGTCGATCGCCAGCGATCCCGGCCTCCGCGAGGGCGGCATCCACGCGCTCCTGGCCCACCGGCAGCTGCCGTCCAAGGACGTTCCGGAGCATCTTCCGGCGCTCGCGGAAGCCTGCCTGCACAAGCCGCCACAGCTCGTCCTCCATCTCCAGCGGGAGGCGTCCCGCCCCGCCGGGGGCACGGACGTCCAAGCGCGACGATCGCCGAGTCGACCTCCGGAGCCGGCTCGAACGCCGAACGCGGGACGAGCCGCACCAGCGACGCAGCGGCGTGGTACTGGACGAACACGGAGAGGTAGCTCATGCCGCCCGGCCGCGCCGTCACGCGCTCGGCCACCTCTCGCTGGAGCATCAGGATGCAGCGCTCGGGGCGCGGCTCCGTGGCCAGGAGGCGATGCAGGATCGGGCTCGTGACGTGGTAGGGGAGGTTCGCGACGACGTCGAACGGCGAGACGAGCAGCTCGGCGAGCTCGACATCGAGGATGTCCGCGGCCACCAGTCGCAGTGTCCCGGATGGGTTCGGTGCCGGTGGGCGGGGCCCCTCGGCGGCGGCTGCCAGGGCTGGCTCGAAGGCCGCGGCGAGGTGATCGACCATCCCGCGGTCCAGCTCGACCGCCGTCACCGCGGCGCCCGCTTCCAGCAGGCCGCCGGTCAGGATGCCGAGCCCGGGCCCGATCTCGAGCACCGTGCGTCCGGCCGACGCGCCTGCCGCGCGCGAGGATCGCCTCGAGCACGTCGATGTCCACCAGGAAGTTCTGGCTGAAGCGTCGCTGGGGGCGCAGGCCGGCGGCGCGCAGCGTCCGCCGGACCGCACCGGGGTCCAGGCGAACCGCGCTCACGGCGTGCGCCCGCGCACGGCCGGGACCGACGCGCCGCCGGCGCCGTCGCGCTCGGCGGCCAGGGCGATCTCGTATGCCCTTGCCGCTGTCCCCCTTCGGGGAGGCCGACGGCTGTCCGGCACCCCGCCGGGACGAACGAGCGGCCAGGCCGGTCTCGCGCCGAGGTCGTCGCCCGCGCGCTCGCCGGCGACGAACCTTCGCCATCCCGCGGCCCCGATCATCGCGCCGTTGTCCGTGCAGAGGCCGGGGCGCGGGACGAACAGGGGCAGGCCACGCGCCGCGGCGCCGGCCGCGATGCGCTGGCGGAGCGCGACGTTCGAGGCGACGCCACCGCCCATGACGATGGCCCGAGCGGCCGTCTCGTCGGCGGCGCGGAGGGTCTTGACGGCCAGCACGTCGACCACCGCCTCTTGGAAGCCCCATGCCAGCTCCATCACGCGGGCCGGGTCGAGCCGTCCGCCCGCCTCTGCTGCCGGCCGACCCGCTGCCGCCAGCTCGATCTCGACCTGGCGCCGGAGGGCGGTCTTGAGGCCGGAGAAGCTGAAGTCGTACGACCTCCCCAGCCACGCCCGCGGGAAGGCCGCGTCGTGGACCTGCGAGCGCGCTGCCGCGGCGGCGATCGCGGGTCCGCCCGGGTACCCCAGCCCGAGGAGCCGGCCAGCCTTGTCGAACGCCTCGCCGGCGGCATCGTCGACGGTCTCCCCGAGGAGCCGGTAAGTGATGTGATCCCGCATCTCGACGAGGAACGTGTGCCCGCCGGACACGACGAGCGCCACGAGCGGGAACGGCGGCTCCGGACGCTCCGGTTCGCCAGGATCAAGCAGCCATGCCGCGTACAGGTGGCCCTCGAGGTGGTTGACCCCGACGAGCGGACGCCGATGCGCCCACGCCAGCGTCTTGGCGAAGGCGATGCCCACCAGGAGCGATCCGGCCAGACCCGGGCCGGCCGTCACCGCGACGGCGTCAACCTCGGCCATCGTGACGCCCGTCGTCGCCAGCACGTCTTCCAGCGCAGGCACGATCCAGCGCAGGTGCGCCCGCGCCGCGAGCTCGGGCACGATGCCGCCGGCCGGTGCATGCAGCGCGATCTGGCTCGCGACCGCCTGAGCCATGATCCGGCGCCCGCCTGCGACGAGCGCGACCCCGGTCTCGTCGCAGGACGACTCGATCGCGAGCACGAGGGAGGCCCGTCCGCTCATCCGGAACCACCCGGCAGCTCGGTGTCCGGAGGTTCCGGGTCGGGCAGCCCCGCCAGCTCCGCGCCGAGCGCCGCGAGGCGGGCTCGCATGCCCGGCGATTGGAGCGGCTCCGTTGTCATGATCAATGCATCCTCGTGGTCGTCGCTGTAGTAGCGCGGCCGGATCCCGACCGGCTGGAAGCCGTACTTCTCGTAGAGGCGACGCGCTGGGACGTTCGAGAGGCGCACCTCCAGCGTCGCCTCGCGCGCCCCGCGCGCCATCGACAGGTCCAGGGCCGCCACGAGGAGGCGCTCACCGATCCTCCGACGGCGCCAGGCGGGCGCGACCGCGAACGTCGTGATGTGCGCCTCGTCGACCATCAGCCAGATCCCGGCGTAGGCAATGACCTCACGCCCCGCCCGGACCACGAGGTAGCGCGCGAGCTTGTTCGTCTCGAGCTCCGCCTGGTAGGCGTGGGTCGGCCAGGGTGTCGTGAAGCTGGCCCGCTCGATCGCCTGCACCGCCGGCAGGTCGTCGAACGTCATCGGCTCGATGGAGAGCTTCACGGGCGGACGGGCGACCACGTCGTTCCTTCCTCGGCGCCCGGCCTCGCCAGCACGCCCTGCGGGAGCGTCACGTACTCGGGGACGACCTGCGCGGGGTCGTCGACGTCTCCGGCCGCGAGACGCGCGGCACCCAGGCGGAGCAGGACCCCGGGAAGTCGGTCCGTGGCAGCCTCACCGCGCGCGCGGGCCGCAGCCGGGGCTCGCGCGCCGAGATCCACGGCGACGAGGAGCGCATTGGTCGGGAGGTCGGGAAGATCGGAGCCGATCACGAGCTGCGTCCCGGCCCGCGTCACCAGGTAGCGGCCGGACGGCCCCGCGGGCAGGAGCAGCACCAGGCGCTGGCCGTCGGTCACCGGGTCCGCCTCCGCCGCCTCCGCCGCCTCCGCCGCGGCGAGCAGTGCGACCCCGCTCCCGATGGCGACGAGCGGCGTGCGGAAGGCCACCGCGAGGGCCTTGGCGGTGGCCAGCCCGACCCGCAGACCCGTGAAGGCCCCCGGCCCCGTCCCGACGACGATCCCCGCCAGGTCGGAGAGCACGCTCCGATCCCATCCATGGCCGGCGAGGAGCGCCTCCAGGCGCGGCAGGAGCTCTTCCACGTGGCGATGCCCGGCCGGCCAGGTGTCGGCGGCGAGCAACGTCCCGTCGGCCGCCCCGAGAGCAAGGACGGCCCGGGATGTCGCGGTGTCGAGCGCCAGCAGCATCCCGTCCGCGCCGCCCGCCGTCATGCCAGCGCCCCCAGGAGGCTTCGGTGGCGCGGGTCGGTGGCCCGGCAGGCGAGCGTGCGTGGGTCGTCGCCCGACCCGGCGAGCCGGATCTCCAGCCGCCCGGTCGGCAGCGCCGGCCCCAGGCGCTCGGCCCACTCGACGACTGTGACGCCATCGGCACCCCGTTCGTCGAGGAGCCCCGCGGCGAGCGCCTCTTCCGGGCCGGCCAGGCGATAGCAGTCGAGGTGGAACAGGGGCAGGCGCCCTTCGTGCTCGGCGGCGAGGACGAACGTGGGCGAGGCGACCGGACCGACCACCCCGAGCCCGCGCGCGATGCCGCGGGCGAGCTCGGTCTTGCCAGCGCCCAGCGGACCTGTCAGCGCGATGACGTCCCCGGCGGCCGCCGCACGTCCGAGGCGCTCGCCGAGCGCGCGCGTGGCGGCCGGGTCGGGCGCGAGGAGCTGAAGCTCCGACGGGGCGGCGGTCATCCCCAGAGCCTACTGGTTGGCGGCGTCGACGGCGAACCGCTCCAGGTCCCCGATCGCGATCGCCAGCGCCCGGCCGTCGTCAAGGACGACGAGCCCCGGTCTCGACCACAACGCCTCCACGCAGGCGGCGAGGTCCACCGGGTCCCAGCCACCGGCCCTCGCTGCCCGCCTCCTGGCCACCCCGGACGAGGATGCGGTCGGGTTCCGGCAACGGCAGCAGGCGCTCCGCCGGCAGCAGCAGCAGCGGAGGATCGCCGACCGACCCGACCAGCGCGCCGGCGACCATCTCCAGGATGGCCTGGACTGCCGACGGGAAGGCACGTCGAAGGTACCCCCCGAGCACAAGAACGCCGAAAGGCGCGAGGTGGTGCGGGCCGGCCTGCTGGCGGGCCGCCGACGCGGCGAGGTCACGCCGATCGCGCTCGGCCAGCGATCCGACGACTGCGCCGTGGATGCCCATCGCCCGCGCCCGGGTGAGCGCCTCCGCATCCACTCGGCCCGGCACCACCACGACCGACCCGGCAAGCGCGACATCGAGCGCGAGACGTGGGTCGGACTCCTCCGGCAGCAGGACCAGGCGGCCCGAGAAGGGTTCCCCGAGCAGCTCGGTGGCGACGAGGCCCGGCCCCTCGATCTCGAGCACGAGCGCGACCCCAGGGTGCACCTCGACGAGACGCCCGTCGGCCGGCGCGTTGAGATGGTCCGGGTGCGGACCGACCGCCAGGCGGCGACGCCCGGCGTGCTCGAAGAGCAGCTCGCCGGCTGGCGTGCCGGCGCGACGGCCGGGTCGGGCGTGCTCGCCGGGCAGCCAGGTGCCGGGCAGCGGGATCCCCTGGTCCGCCCCGTGCCGCGGCAGCGCCACCTCGACGAGCCGGGGGTCGCGGATGCGTTCCGCCAGCACGTCGCCCGCGTGAACGACCTCGCCGATCTCGGCGATCACTCGATCGCCCGGCTGCATCTCCAGCCGAACGCGCGGGCGCGGCACGAGGAGCGCGCGGGGCGGGACCAGGCCCAGCCTGCCGGTCAAGCGTCGCGCTCCGGCCACAGGGCGGCCTCCCAGGTCCCGAGCAGCTCGCGCCGGCGGTCGGGCCGCTCCGGCAGCCGGAGCGGGATGTCTCGCAGGTCGAGCAGCAGGCCGGCGAGACCGCCGGTGACCGGGATCTGGAAGCGCCGCCCGCGCGGCCCAAGCTCGGGCGCTCCACGGAAGGAGAGCTCGGCCATGCCGCTCTCGCCGGGCGGAAGATCGACGAGCGTCAGCCCGCCGGCCACCAGGTCGACCTCGGAGCTCCCGCCGCTCGTCGTGAGCGCGAGATGCCCGGCCGGCCGGTTCGGTCGCAGGCCGCGCGGTGTGACCACCGTCCCGAGCCGCAGGAGCAGGTCCTCGGCAAGGTCGGCGACGAGCGCGTCACGTTCCGAATCGTCCTCGATCGTCCCGATCGGGCCGAGGAGTCGCGCGTGGTCGATGGCGATCTGCATGGCCCCCGGCCGGCGCACGACGTCGGCCATGATGTGGGCCGCCGCGGGCCCGGGAACCGCGGACCACGCCCCACCGGCACCGATCACGAGATCCGCGCCACCATCCCCGAGCACGGGCACGGTCGCCTCGAGGAGGCGCTCCAGGGCAGCGCGGAGGGCGGCTCCCCGGAGCAGTGCGCCATCCCCCTCGAGATCGCTCCAGGGGCTGATCGCCAGCTCTGCCAGCCGGTCCCGGAGGCGGGCCCGGTCCAGGCCCTGGGTGAACCAGTGATCGACCCGGTCGATCGCCCCGGGGCCATTCACCCGGAACAGGGCTGCGTCGGGCGCTTCCACGACCTCCACGCTCACCCCGCCCCCGCCGTCGCGGTCGGGAGTCGTGGAGGCCAGAATGCGGGCCGCTCCCGCGACGCCGATCTCGAGGATCTCCACTCGCAGCCCCAGGACGCGGGCAAGTGACCCCGCGGCGGCGGCGAGAACGCGGCGGCTGTCCATCGGGCCGCGGCGGGCGTCCGCCAGCGCCCTCCGCAGGTTCGAGGCGGCCGGCTCCCCGGGAGCACGGGCCGGTGCCGCGAGCCGCACGAGGTCCGGGTCGCGCAGGATGTCACGGAGGGGGGCCTCCGGGATGGATCCCGCCAGGAAGATGCGGAGGCCGGGGCACCGCACCGCGATCCCGGCCGCCGCGACCGCCAGCTCGGCGGCCAGGTCGCGCTCGTCGGAATCGGGTGGGTCCGCCACGCCCACCAGGAGGCCCGCCACGCCGGGGCGTGTCGCCATCCGGGTGAGCTCGAGCGGGTCCGTCCGCTCGGCGCTGCCCGCGACCACGTTCCAGCCGGCTCCTGTGGCGGCCTCTTCCAGCCGGGCCCGGGTGCGCTCGGTGGCCGCGATGACGGCCAGCGTCGCGGCCGGCACGCTCCGCGCGATGAGCCGGGGCCAGTCACGTGGCTGGCGACCATCCCCCGGCCGGTTCACGGTCGCGTCGGCGAGATCAGGGTCCGCGGCGCGGAGGCGTTCCCCGAGCAACCCGACGAGCGCGTCCCGGTCGCTGCCGGCCGGCAGGGCCGTAGCCGCCAGCAGGCGCCAGCGTCCGTCGACGCGGCCGACGATCGCGGCGGCGGAGGTCGCCGTTCCCAGGTCGAGGGTCACGAACGCGCCGTGCGGCCCGCCGACGTCGGCCGGGATCGTGCCCGGGGAAGGCAGCGGAGCGGCCCCGGGCGGCTCGGGCCCGCGATCGGCGGGGGGACGGCAGGCTCGGCCTCGGCGCGGCTCACGCGTCCCAGACCGACTCCTCGTCAAGCTCCTCGAGCCGGTCGAGCAGCTGCTCGATGCCGGCCTCGTCCGCCAGCAGGGCGCTCGCGGGTGCGCTGCCACCTCCGAAGAGCTGGCGCAGGACCGGGTCGAAGAAGGTCATCGCGCTCCCCACGAGCCCACCGTCCGGCATGCTCGCATGGAGAAAGAGGACCGCCGGTCCGGTCATGCCACAAAGCTGGATCTCGCGGGCCACCTCCTCGACCAGGGCGGCCCGCTGCTCATCGCCCGGGAGGACAGGGAACGTCACGCCGGAGTCCCGATGGGGGCTGCCTCCGCGGCCGCAAGCGCGACGCGAAATGCCTCGTACGCGGCCGCGCCGCGGAGGGCGAGGGTCAGGCGGGTGATCCGCGGCGAGCGGGCCAGCTCGGCGCGCGCCGCGGCGATCGTCACCTGGGCTGCCTCCGCGATCGGGTAGCCGCCGACGCCGGTGCCGAGCGCAGGGATCGCGAGCGTTTCCACGCCGAGATCCCGGGCACGCGCAAACGCGTTCCGGACGGCGCGATCGATCGCGCGGGAGTCCGTGCGGCGCATCGGGTCCAGCGAGACGGCGTGGATCACCCAGCGCGCCGCCAGCGAGCCTGCGCTGGTCACGATCGCGTCGCCCACCTCGGCGGGCCCCTGTCGGACTGCGGCGAACTCGATCACGTCGCCACCCCGACGCTTGATCGCGCCCGCGACGCCCGTCGCCATCCAGAGGTTCGGGCTGGCCGGGCTCACGATTGCGTCCACCTCGAGGTCGCAGATGTCGCCGTTCCAGAGCGCGATGTCTGCCATGGTCCCCGGTCCTGCGTGAGCGTGCGAATACCGACCGCGTCGGCCGGCGAAGTGTACACCCGGGGTAGGCGGCCAGCCATCGTGGCAAGCACCTCCCAGCTGATCGTGGTGCGCTCCCGCGCCAGCTCGTCGGCGGTGATCCGTTCGACACCCTGTTCGCCGAGGAGGACGAACTCGTCGTCGGGCGTGACGGGCGGTCCGGGAACGTCCGTGACGTCGGCCATCACGGCGTCCATCGCGACCGTCCCGACCAGCGGGACCCGGGAGCCTCGGACGAGCGCCACCGCACGGTTCCCCAGCGCGCGGACCCAGCCGTCGGCGTAACCGACCGGCAGCGTCGCGATCCGGCTGGGGCGCGCCGTCACGAAGCTGGGCCCGTACCCCACGCCCTCGCCAGCCGGCAGGTCCGCGACGCGGACCGGCCGGGCGTGCAGCGAGAGGACCGGCTGCAGCGAGGCGCTGATCACGCTCGCGGCGCGCCCGATCCGGAGCCCTTGCGGTTCGATCCCGTAGAGGGAGAGGCCCACCCGGACGCCATCGAAGACGGGCGCCGTGCCACCGGCGTACCGCTCCACCGCGAGCAGGCCACCCGAGGCCAGGAGATGGCGATGCGGCACCGGGAACCCGGCCGCCACCAGGGCCCGCACCGCGGCCACGAACCGATCGACCTGGCGGGTGGTCCGGACCGTGTCCTCGGGCGCCTGCAGATGCGACCACACACCCTCGAAGCGGGCACCGGCCACGCCGGCCAGGGCACGCACGGCCGCGATCGCCTGGTCGGGCCGCAGACCATCCCGGCCCAGCCCGGTTTCGATGCCGACGTGAACGACGAGCTCGCCGGCCCGCCCGCGGGCGCGCCGTCGGCTCCGGGCATAGGCGGCCAGGCCCCGGGTCCAGAGGAGGTCATCCCCGGCCGCCACCGCGATCCCCGCCCGGGCAGCCTCTCCGAAGCCGTCCGGCGGGATGGGAAAGAGCACAAGGATCGGCGCACGCAGGCCGGCCGCGCGGAGCTCGAGCCCCTCGTCCAGCGTTGCGACACAGAGCCCGTGAGCGTCGGCAGCCAGCGCGGCGTGCGCGACCGGCACGGCCCCGTGACCGTAGCCATTGGCCTTGACGACCGCCTCGAACAGGGTGCCGGCGGGCAGCGCCGCCCGCATCGCCCGCACGTTCCCGGCCAGCCGTCCCAGGTCGATCTCGAGCCAGGCCGTGCGCGGCAGCGGCGGGAGCCGGGCAGCCCGCAGGCGCTCCTCGATCGGCGCCGCCGGGTCGGTCACTCGGCGGGGCGCCCGAACCCGAGCCGTCCCGCGCCGGCCCGGCGAGCAGCATCGACCGCCAGGCGGTGGCGCGCGCGGGCGATCTCGAAGGGAAGGTCGCCGGCGAGGAGCCCCGCGTCCCCGACACGATGGCGCACGGCGTCGCCCGCCATGCCGTGGAGCTGCACGCCAAGGCGCGCCGCCGCGTATGGGTCGAGACCCTGGGCCAGCAGGCCGCCGATCGTCCCGGACAGGACGTCGCCGGTCCCGCCGGTGGCGAGCGCCGGGTTCTCGAACGTCGCCACCGCAGCGGCACCGTCCGGGGCCGCGATGACCGTGTGCGCACCCTTGAGGACCACGACCTGGCCCCAGGCCCGCGCCGCGTGGCGGGCGGCCTCGAGCCGGGCGGGATCATCACCGGCGAGGTCACCGTCGGCCCCGGTGGCAACCCCCCCGGCCGCTCGAAGCCGGCTGAATTCCCCCACGTGCGGCGTGAGCACGCACGGCCGCATCACGCCCTCCCACCAGCCATCCTCGGCGGCGAGCGAGCGGAGCGCCTCCGCGTCGACGACGGCGGGCGTGGCGTCGTCCTCTGCCCTCGCGGCGAGGATGCCCCGGATCAGAGCGGCGGAGGCGAGCGACGGCCGAAGCCCCGGGCCGACGACGAGGGCATCGTGCTCATGGTCGAGGATCCGGGCCAGGGCGGGCGCCGGGTCAACCTCCTCGACGTCGTCCTCGGTGAGTGCCAGCGTGGTTGCCTCGACCACTTTGGCCGCGAAGAGCGGCTGCAGGGACTCGGGCACCGCGAGCGTGACCAGCCCCGTGCCCACGCGCCCGGCCGCCTGGCAGACCAGGAGGGCCGCTCCCGCGTAGTCGAGCGATCCGGCCACGACGAGGAGCTTGCCGAAGGTGCCCTTGTGACCGCGACCCGGCCGCTCCGGCAGCAGCAGGCCGGCGCTCCGCTCGTCCAGGCGGGTCGCGACCGGATCGCCGGGCTCGGAGAGGATCGACGCGTCAGGCATCGGGATTTGTCTCCCGCCCGGTCGCGGCGAGCGACGCCGCCTCCCGGCCCAGCCCGCGGATGCGCTCGATCCGGCGGACCAGGGCCGCCTCGCGCTCCCCCAGCCGCTCCTCGATGTCGGGCGGGAAGATGTAGCGGCCGCCGGCCGTCCGGACGCCAAAGGCGATGGCGAGGGCGTACTCGCGTTCATGCGTGATGCTGACGGCGATCCGCGCCAGCCCCAGCTGGTCGGCCCGGGCGGCCGCCCGCCCGTGCAGGACGACCGCCGGCTGACCGGTGGGCAGGCGCTCGATCTCGATGTCCAGCCAGCCGATCCCGCGCACGCCGAGGCCGAGCACCTTGCTGACCGCCTCCTTCGCCGCCCACCTGCCGGCGAGCGTCTCGGGGCGTCCGCGGACGTAGGCAGCCTCCCGCGTGGTGAGCACGCGCCGGACGAAGCGATCGCCGAAGCGCGCCAGGGCCTCGCGGATGCGCTCCACGCGAATGATGTCCAGCCCGAGCTCGGCGGTCGCCTCGGGGACTCGCGCGTCCGGCTCGGTCATCCTCTACTCGACCGTGACCGACTTGGCCAGGTTGCGCGGCTGGTCCACATCGGTCCCGCGCGCGACCGCGGCGTAGTAGGCGAACAACTGGAGCGGGATGATGGCCAGGATCGGCCCGAGGGTCTCGTGGGTCGGGGGCACCCAGAACACCTCGTCGGCAGACCGCTCGATCTGGTCGTCGCCCTCGGTTGCCACCGCGATCACCCGCGCGTCGCGGGCCCGGCCCTCCATGATGTTGCTGACCAGCTTCTCGTAGACCACGGAGTCCGTCGCGACGGCCACCAGCGGGCACTCTGCGTCGAGGAGGCTGATAGGCCCGTGCTTGAGCTCGCCGGCCGCATAGCCTTCCGCGTGGAGGTAGCTGACCTCCTTGAGCTTGAGGGCGCCCTCCATCGCGGTCGGGTACGTGTAGCCGCGCCCGACGAACATGAAGCCCCGCGAGTGGACGTATCGGCCGGCGATCGCCGCCACCCCGATCGCGTTGTCGAGCGCCCGTTGCGCCGCGTCGGGCAGCGCACGGAGGTCCCGGACCAGCCGGGCCTCGACGCCCGGATCGAGCGTGCCACGGATCCGCGCGATCTGGGCCGCCACGAGAACCAGGGTGAGGACCTGGGTGGTGAAGGTCTTCGATGCCGCGACCGCGACCTCGGGGCCGGCCTGGAGGTAGAGGACCGCGTCGGCCTCGCGGGTGATCGCCGACCCAACCGTGTTCGTCACCGCGATGATCGGGCAACCCCGTTCGCGGGCCAGCCTGGTCGGGGCGATCGTGTCGGCCGTCTCGCCGGACTGGGTGACCGCGATCACGAGGGTGCGCTCGTCGAGGGGCGGCGGGCTGTAGCGGAACTCCGACCCCACCGTGACCCGAGCCGGAAGCCCGGTCCACTCCTGGACCGCGGCCGCGCCGACCAGCGCTGCGTACGAGGCGCTGCCGCAGGCCACGAACTCGACCCGGTCCACGCTCGCGAGGGCTCCCGCGATGGCTGCCAGCTCGTCGGTGCGGACCGCTCCCGCCGGGCTGAGCCGGCCGGCGAGGCATTGGCGGAGGGCCTGCGGCTGCTCGTGGATCTCCTTGAGCATGAAGTGGGCGAAGCCACCCTTCTCGGCGGCCTCCGGCGACCAGTCCACCCGCGTCACGAGCCGCTCGCGCGGCGACCCATCGACGGCCGTGATCGTGGCGCCCGTCGGTCGAAGGTCGACGACGTCGCCGTCTTCGAGGAAGACCACCCGGTCGGTGTGGGCCAGGATCGCGGCGACATCGGAGGCGAGAAAGGCCTCGCCGTCACCGAGTCCCACCACGAGCGGGACATTCTGCCGCGCGCCCACGAGCCGGTCCGGCTCCCCACGGTGCATGACGGCCACCGCGTAGGCTCCATTGACCTGGGCGAGCGCCATCCGAACGGCCTGCGCCAGGTCGCCCGCGTAGGCGTCCTCGATCAGGTGCGCGAGGGCCTCGGTGTCGGTGTCGGAGCTGAGCACGTGCCCGCGCGCCTCGAGGCCGTCGCGCAGCTCGCGGAAGTTCTCGATGATGCCGTTGTGGACAACCGTGATGGCGCCCGTGCAGTCGACGTGCGGGTGGGCGTTCAGATCGTTCGGGCGGCCGTGGGTTGCCCAGCGGGTGTGGGCGAGCCCGATCCCCGCGCTCGGCGTCCGGTCGAGGAGCGCCGTCGTGAGGTTCGCGAGCTTGCCGGCCCGCTTCTCCACGAACAGCTCGCCCGACTTCGGTGACGAGCGCGATCCCGGCCGAGTCGTACCCGCGGTACTCCAGGCGCCGGAGCCCCTCGAGAAGAATCGGTCCCGCCGCCCTGGGACCCGTGTACCCAACGATGCCGCACATGCCGTCGAGAGCCTCCGTCGCGCCAACCGGACCTCGATGGCCGCGGGACTAGTTTAGGCGGTCTCGCGCGAGGGCCGCGAGTTCGTCGGCGAGCGTTGCCACCAGCTCCGGGTCCGGGCCCTCCACCATGACGCGCAGGACCGGCTCCGTGCCGGACGGACGCACGAGGATGCGCCCGCCGATCGGGAGTCGGGCCTCCGCGGCGGCGATCGCCCGCCGCAGCTCGGGGTCCGCCTCCCACTGTTCCTTGTGGCGCACGTGGATCGCGCGCTGCTCCTGCGGAAAGAGCGGGATCCGGGCGGCCAGCTCATCGATCGGCCGGCCGATGCGGCCGACGATGCCGAGTACCTCCAGGGCGGTGACCAGGCCGTCGCCCGACGTCGCATGGTCCAGGATGATGACGTGGCCGCTCTTCTCGCCGCCGAGGTTCGCGCCGGTCACCTGCATGCCGTCGAGGATGTACTTGTCGCCGACAGGCGTGCGGACAACCTGCCCGCCGACCGCACCGAGCGCGGCTTCCAGGCCACCGTTTGAGAGCACCGTGACGACGAGGATGCCACCGTTAAGCGTCCCACGGGCCAGCCGATCCAGGGCACACAGCCCGAGCAATTGGTCGCCGTCGACGACCCGGCCGTGGCGGTCGACCGCCACGAGCCGGTCCGCATCGCCGTCGAGCGCAAACCCGAGGTCGGCTCCCCTGGCGATGACCTCCGTGGCAAGGTCGGCGGGCGCAGTGGCGCCGCAGCCGACGTTGATGTTCTCCCCGTCCGGCTGGTTGTGGATCACGTCGACCCGGGCACCCGTCGCGGCGAGGATCTCCGGGGCCGTGACACCACCCGAGCCGTTGGCACAGTCGAGCACGAGATGCAGGTGGCAGGGGGTCGCGGCGGCAAGGCGGAGGCGGTCGGCCCGGTAGCGGTCGACGAGGGCAGACGCCT
This sequence comes from uncultured Chloroflexia bacterium, assembly GCA_963800795.1. GTDB lineage: Bacteria > Chloroflexota > Limnocylindria > Limnocylindrales > CSP1-4 > CTSoil-043. Next base: position 50,070 of record CAWDCJ010000009.1, on the reverse strand, counting down.
GGACCAGCCGTCCGATGCCGCCGTTCCGCGGGCCGCCCAGCTCCTCCGTCCGCCAGATGAGCTGCTCCAGCCGGTCCTCCTCGGCATCGTCGAGCTTGAGGCCCCGACCGTCGAGCACCTTGAGCCCGTTGTCGTCGGCCGGGTTGTGGGAAGCGGACACCATGATCCCGGCGGAGAACGATTCCGTCCCGGCCAGGTAGGCGAGGGCCGGCGTGGGGAGAACGCCCGCATCGTGCACGTCGGCCCCCAGGCTGGCCGCGCCCGCCGCGATGGCCGCCACGAACATCTGGCCCGAGCGGCGGGTGTCCCGGCCCACGACCAGGCTTCCCCCGGGGCTGACGAGCTCATGGGCGGCCGCCCTCCCCAGCGCGTAGGCGACCGTGGGTCGCAGGTCCACGTTGGCGACGCCGCGAATCCCGTCCGTCCCGAAAAGCCGGCCCATCGTCAGGGCACCGCGGGCGGAGCTGTCGCCGGCGGCGAGGCCTCGGCACCGGATGAGGTCACCGTGAGGGTGATCTCCGGGGGTGACAGCGCCTCCACCGTCAATCCCAGTGGGGCGGTGACCTCGGGGAAGACGACGTGGGTGCCCGGGAGGAGACCGCCGACGTCCACGTTGGCAACGAGCGTGGACCCGTCCAGGGCGTTGAGCACCGCGAGCGGGCCGCCCAACGTGACGATGATCTGCCCGGTACCAAGATCGTAACGGGTCGCCGGGTCGGCGTTGACCAGCGTGATGCCCGTCTGGAATGACCGCGTGCCGAGCTGCGGGTGGATCGAAACGGTGACCCGAACCGTGGTGACCCCCAGGGCCGAGATGCCGGGGGGGAGGTTGAGCCCGACGTCGGCGACGACATCTGCGGACGCGCCGGCGATCGAGACCGGTTTCGTGTCGATGTTCACGAGTGGTGCGAGCAGCGCCGACCCGGCCTCGACCGTCACGAGCAGCGGCGCGGCCTCGACGCCGGTGACGACCGCCGAGGGATCCGGGCTGCCCACGAGCACCGGGTTGACCGGCAGGGCGCGCGTGGACAGCTGGCTCCCGATCTGGATCGTCACCCGGACGGAGCTCGGCTGCAGCTCGACCGTGGGGACCACGTCGCCGCGCGCGTCCACCGCGATGAGGTCCACCGCCTGGTTGATGTCGATCCCGGATGGCTGGATCTGGACGCGGGCCTGGGCCGACGCAACGAGCACGACCGACGATTTCGGGACCGGTCACCGTGACCGAATCCTGGGACACGACCGGCTCACGCACGTCCAGGCCGGGCGGAACGGTCCCGTGGTCGACCTGCACGGGAACGGTCTTGCTGACGAGGGGATCGAGCCGCACCTGGATCCGCGACGGGTTGAAGTCGATGACCTGGATGTTGCTGGGATCCGTTGCCCGGACGGTGACCGGGACGCTCACGGGCGGCGATCCGGCGGCCACGGGCACCCCCGTGAGGTCGATCGTCGCGCTGAAACTGGCGGTCGTGACGGCCGGCCGGTTCGTCCCGATGGCCGAGGTACCTGATGGAGGTGACGTCGTCGAGGTTGCCGATGATGAAGGCGTTGCTCGGCTGGTTCAGCACCTGGACGGGAATCACGCCGGAGAACGTCTCGGCGCTGGCCGAGACGATCAGGCCCGCGTAGAGGAGTGTGGCGAGAAGGATTGCCGCGAGCTTGAGCGGCCAGTTGCGAAAGACGAACTTGACGGCGCGGCGCACGGCGCTCAGCGGCCCGCCCTCGCGGGCGCCTGGTCGGTGTCGTCGCGCGGCTCGGCGACGACGGGCGTGGGCTCGTTCTCCTGGCGCACCGCGCGGCCGTGAGCGCCCAGCGCCGCCCGGCGCAGGACCCCGGAACCGAGCGTGATCGATCCACCGCCGGGGCGCGACGGGATGCGCCCGAGGATGGCCGAGCCCGCGGCGCGCTGCGGGACCATCGCCGCGACAATCGCGCGCACGAGCTCAGGCTCGTCGAGGTTGCGGCGGATCCGCGCCCGCTCCACGATGCTTGCCTGGCCGGTCTCCTCCGAGACGACGATGACCAGGGCGTCCGTCTGCTCCGTGATCCCGAGGGCCGCCCGGTGCCGCGTCCCGAAGCGCTCCGCGCCGAGCGTGGTCTCGGAGAGCGGGAGCACCGCGCCCGCGGCGAGGACGGACGCGCCCCGGATGATCACGGCGCCGTCGTGGAGCGCCCCGCGCGGCGTGAAGATCGCGTCCAGGAGGTCGGCCGAGACGTCGCCATGGACCATCACGCCGGTCTCGGCGATCTCTTCCAGGCCGGTCTCACGCTCGATGACGATGAGCGCGCCGAACCCCGAGCTGGCCAGGTGGGTCGCCGCACGGGCCACCGCCGCGGCCACCTGGTCGGCGGCTCGCTGCTCGGCGGGCGAGGTGAGCCACGCGAACGAGCCGACGCGCCCGATCCGATCGAGCCCTCGACGCAGCTCGGGCTGAAAGACGACCACGAGCGCGACGGCGCCGACCACGGCACCCGCCTGGAGGAGCTGGGTGAACAGGCGCAGGCCGACGGCCTGCGCTGCCGCGTAGATCGCGAGGATGACGCTCACGCCGACCACGAGACGGACCGCGCTCGTGCCCCGGATCAGGCTGAACAGCCAGTAGATGACGAGCGCGGTGATCCCGATGTCCGCGAGCGTGATCGGTCGGACCTGTCCGAGCAGCGACTCGAGGAGCTGCGACATCGTCCGGTGAGTGTAGCACCGGGCCCGGCGCCCTCCGCTGGTCAGGCTCCCCCGGAGAGCGGCGTTCCGGTGTCGGCGGGCTTCGGCCGGGTGCCGTCCGCGTTTTCCGCCGCGGGCAGACCGGGGAGCTGCGCGGCGACCTCAGCCGGCCGCGAACCGGGGATCGTCCGGGAGGGCCGCCCTCGCAGCGAGGACGACGCGCTCGCGGGCCGCCAGGTCGCCATCGATCTCGACGAGCCGGAGGAGGTTGCGGTAGGTGTCCCCGGCTGATCCGACCGCGCCGCGCTCCAACGCCAGCTCGGCGATGAGCAGGTGGAGGCTGACGTCGTCGGGACCCGAGGACAGGCCGCGCGTACACGCGTCCAACGCCGCGACCGGATGGTTCGCCTCCCGGAAGGCGTTTGCGGCGGAGATCGCTGCCGCGACGGCACCGGGGGCATCACCGCGCGCGGCAGCCTCCTCGGAAGCCAGCAGGAGCGCCTCGCCGTGTTCGGCGGGGTCCGGAAGCGCCGCCGGAGGCTCGGCCGGATCGGTCGAGGCTGGAGGCGCGGCCGGCTCGGTCGGGTCCGGCTCCGAGGAACGTTCCGCTTCCCCGGGCGGCGGCTCGGTCGGGGCAGCCTCCGTCTCCAGGTAGCGCCGCGCCCGGGCCAGGGCGCGTTCCGCCTCCGCCGCACCGACGGCCTGGCGAAGCTCGTCGGCAAGCTCCTGGTAGCGCTGGCGGCGCGCCGCCGTCGGCTGGATCTCCAAGGCCCGCCGAAGCGCGTCACCGGCGTCGGCGTGCCTGCCGGCGGCCCAGCGCGCTTCGGCCAGGGCGTCGAAGGTCGCCGCGGCATCGTGGGGCCGCTCCAGCACCACCAGCGCCTGGGCGCGGCCCAGGAGCGCGGCATCGTCGGTGGGTGCGAGTCCCAGTGCCTCGTCAAACGTGGCGAGCGCCTGCTCGGGCTGGCCGAGCCGGAGCTGGACGGAGCCCAGGGCCGCGCGAGGCACGGCCCGATCGCCGGCGAGCGTCGCCGCCTCGCGGTACGCGGCTGCGGCGTCCTCCAGCCTGCCACGCAGGACGGCCACGTGCCCGGCCCGCAAGACCTCCCGGTAGCGATCGAAGAGGGAGTCGCTCATCGCTCGCGGCGAACTCCTCGAGGCAAGCCGTGGCGCCCGGCGGGGCGCCAGCGGCTTCAGCGCTTCGTGTACTGCGGCGCCTTGCGGGCTCGCTTCAGGCCGTACTTCTTGCGCTCCTTCATCCGCGGATCACGGGTGAGGAAACCCGCCTGGCGAAGCGGGACGCGGTTGCTTTCCGGGTCCACCATCAGGAGGGCCCGCGCAATCCCGTGGCGGATCGCGCCGGCCTGGCCCGTCACGCCGCCGCCCTCGACCTTGATCAGGGCATTGAAGCGGCCTTCGGTGCCGGTCACGCGGAAGGGCATGCGCAGGTCGCCCTCCGGGATCGCGTTGCCGAAATGCTGGTCGAGCGACCGGCCGTTCACGACGATCTCGCCCTCGCCGGGGATGAGGCGAACACGGGCGACGGCGGTCTTCCGGCGGCCGGTCCCGTGGAAGAAGGACGGGGTGGTCATGGCGGTGCTCCTCGTCAGCCCAGCGGTTCCGGCCGCTGCGCCTGGTGCGGGTGATCCGGGCCGGCGTAGATCTTGAGCTTGCGGAGTTGCTGGGCGCCGAGCCGGGTGTGGGGAACCATCCCCTTCACGGCCCGACGCACGGCCTCCTCGGGGCGACGCTCGAGCAGGTGCCCGAGGGTCTCCTCCTTGTATCCCTGGGGGTAGCCGCTGTGGCGGGCGTAGATCTTGGCGTCCAGCTTGTCGCGGCTGACGGCGACCTTGCCGGCGTTGAGCACGATCACGTGATCGCCGCCGTCCAGGTTGGGCGTGTAGGTCGGCTTGTGCTTGCCCACGAGGACGCGGGCGATCCGCGACGCGAGCCGGCCGAGCGTCTCGTCCGTCGCGTCGACGACGTACCAGCGTCGCTCGATCTCCGCCTCCCGGAGCGTGTACGTCTTCGCGGTCATGTGTCTCCGTTCATCTCCCCCGCGACCCGTCCCATGACGACCCGCCGCAGGCACAGCCCCTTCGCCGGGGCAGCTGCCCCGTTGAAGGCCGGCTGCCGCGACGCGAGCGCCACGGCCACCGTCGATACCTCGACCTCTCCGCGGCCCACCAGCAGGAGGGCCGCGACGATCCGCCGCACCATCTGCCGCAGGAAGGCGTCCCCGCGAACGTCCACCGTCACGAGCCTGCCCTCCCGCCGCACCCAGACCCCGTGAAGGGTCCGGACCGGCTGGCGGTCCGCCGCCCCGAAGGCCGAGAAGTCGTGCCGGCCCACCAGGACCGACCCGGCCCGCGCCATCGCGGCGGTGTCGAGCGGGTCCCGCACCCCGAGCGCGAACCGCTCGCGGAGCGGGCTTCGCGGCCCGTTCCAGACGGTGTAGCGGTACTCCCGGTACCGCGCCGCGTAGCGAGGGCGAAACCCGAGCGGGGCCCGGCGAAGGCCGCGAACCGCGACATCCGCCGGCAGCAGCGCGTCGAGCGCCCTGCCAAGCTCCTTCACTGAGAGCCGCCCGGGCCAGCTGAATGCGATCACCTGGCCCGTCGCGTGCACCCCGGCGTCGGTGCGTCCCGCCGCGTCGACCCGGACCCGGCGACCGCCGGAGAGGGTGCCGAGCGCGGCTTCGAGTTCTCCCTGGACTGTCCGGGCTCGCAGCTGGAGCTGGAATCCGGCGAAGTCCGTGCCGTCGTATTCGACCCGTGCGCGCATCCGCACGAGGGCGCCCTCTCGGGCTCCTTGTTCGTCGCCACTGCGCCGACGCCTCGCTGCGTTGGCACGTCCGCTCGCTCGCTCACGCACCTCGAGTGCGCTCGCTCACGTGCTCCGCGCCGCCTTGCGCTGCATCCGGCGGAGCGGCGACATTCGATTGTCTCCGATCAGAGGAGCTCGATCTGGACGATCGGGGCTCTGTCCCCGTTCCGGTTGCCGAGATGGGTGATCCGGGTGTACCCCGACGTCCGCTCGGTGTACTTCGGGGCGATCTCATCGAACAGCTTCTTGATGACGAGGGGCTCGTCCGGGAGCTCGGCGACGACGGTTCGCCGCGCGGCAAGGTCGCCCCGCTTGGCAAGCGTGATCATCCGCTCCACCTGGGGTCGGATCTCCTTGGCCTTCGCCTCGGTCGTCATGACCTTCTCGTAGCGGAAGACCGACACGATCAGGTTCCGGTAGAGCGCGAGCCTCGGCCCCTGCATGCGGCCGAGCTTCCGGCCGCCGATCTGGTGGCGCATCGCTCAGACCTCCTCCGACTCGTCGGCGAACGGCTCGTCGCCGTCGTCCTCGACCTCGCCGAGCTCGGACGAGTCCGTCTCCGGGACGAGGAAGCCCCGCATTCGGAGCCGCTCCTTCATCTCGTCGAGCGACTTCTTGCCGAAGTTGCGCATGCGGAGCAGGTCGTCGTCGGTGAGCTGAAGCAGCTGCCCCACCTTCACGATGTTGTTGCGCTTGAGCGAGTTGTAGGCCCGCATCGGGAGGTCGAGCTCCTCGATCGGCATCTCGAGCATGTTCGCCGGGATCTGCGGGACCCCGCTGGCGGGGCTGGCCGCGATCGCCGCGGTGCCGACGTTGGCAAACAGCGAGAACTGGTGGACGAGGATCTCGGCGGACTTGGCGAGCGCATCCTCCGGGCTGATGGTCCCGTCCGTCTCGATCTCGAGGGTCAGCTTGTCGTAGTTGGTCATCTGGCCCACGCGGGTGTTCTCGACCGTGTAGTTGACCTTCCGCACCGGCGTGAAGATCGCGTCGACGGGGATGACGCCGATCGGCAGTCCCTCGGGGCGCTCGGCGGCCAGGTAGCCGACGCCCCGCTCGACGGTGAGGTCGAGCTCGACCGTCACGTCGTCGCTGTCGAGCGTCATGAGCACGAGCTCTGGGTTGATGACCTCGACGTCGGCCGACTCGACGATGTCCGCCGCGCTGACCCGGCCCGCTCCCGACTTGACCAGCTTCAGCTGGACCGGGTGGGCGGCGAAGCTTCGAAGGCGCAGCTTCTTGACGTTGAGGACGATCTGGGTCACGTCCTCCTTGACGCCGGGGATCGTGGTGAACTCGTGGAAGACGTCCCGGATCTGGATGGAGGTGACGGCGGCGCCTTCGAGGGAGGAGAGGAGGACGCGGCGCAGCGCATTCCCGAGGGTCACCCCGTAGCCGGCCGGCAGCGGGCTGGCCTCGTACTTCGCGTACGAGCCCTGTTCGGCGACAGGTTCGATCTGTGTCGTGGCGTCGAGTTCGATCATGGGGGCGGGGTTACCTCGAGTAGTACTCGACCACGAGCTGCTCGTTGAGCTCGAGCGGCATCTGGTCGCGGCGCGGGGCACTCACGATCGTGCCCGTGAAGGTGGCCGGGTCCAGGGACAGCCACTCGGGGACCTGCCCCGAACGGAGCGCCTCGCTGACCGCCTTGAACGGCTCGCGCTCGCGCCGCGCAGGACGCACCTCGACCCGGTCGCCCGGCTTGCAGTGGAAGGAGGGAACGTTGGTGGGGCGGCCGTTGACGGCGAAGTGGCCGTGGGCCACCAGCTGGCGCGCGTGGTCGCGGGAGGCCGCGATCCCGAGCCGGAACACGACGTTGTCGAGCCGGAGCTCGAGGATCCGGAGCAGGTTCTCGCCCGTCACGCCGGGGCGGGATTCGGCGTCCTCGAAGTAGTTGTGGAACTGGCGCTCGAGGACGCGGTAGATGCGGCGAACCTTCTGCTTCTCGCGCAGCTGGAGGCCGTAGTCGCCAACCTTGCGGCGACGGACGCCGTGCTGGCCGGGCGGCGAGGGGCGCCGCTCGAACGAGCACTTCTTCGTGTAGCAGCGCGAACCCTTGAGGAAGAGCTTGGCGCCTTCGCGGCGGCAGAGCCGGCAGACCGGACCGGTGTATCGAGCCATGATGCTTCTCCCGGCTACACGCGGCGCCGCTTGGGCGGGCGGCAGCCGTTGTGCGGGATGGGCGTCACATCGGTGATCGCGGTCACCTCGAGGCCGGCGGTCTGGAGCGAGCGGATCGCCTGCTCACGACCCGCGCCGGGGCCCTTCACGTAGACCTCGACCTGGCGCATCCCGTGCTCCATCGCCTTCTTGGCGGCGGACTCGGCGGACAGCGCGGCGGCGTACGGCGTGCTCTTCCGGGAGCCCTTGAACCCGACGACCCCGGCCGATCCCCAGCTGACCACCGCACCGCCGAGGTCCGTGATCGTGACGATCGTGTTGTTGAAGGTCGCCTGGATGTGCACGTGCCCGACAGGCACGTTCTTGCGCTCCCGCCGGCGCTGCTTGGGTGCGCGCTTCCGATCGGCCATACGTCCGGCTCGTCCCTCTTACTTCTTGCGCCGCGCGCCGACCGTCTTCTTCGGTCCGCGACGCTGGCGAGCGTTGGTCTTGGTGCGCTGGCCCCGAACCGGCAGGTTGCGCCGGTGACGGAGGCCGCGATACGAGCCGATCTCGATGAGGCGCTTGATGTTCAGCGCCACCTCGCGGCGGAGGTCGCCCTCGACCTTGAACCGTCGGTCGATCAGCTCGCGCAACCGGGTGACCTGGTCCTCGGTGAGGTCCCGGACCCGGGTGTCGGGGTTGACGTTCGTCTGCTGGAGGATCTTCTGGCTGGTTGGCAGCCCGATCCCGAAGATGTAGGTCAGGGCGACCTCCACGCGCTTCTCGCGCGGGATGTCGACGCCAGAGATCCGTGCCATTCGATCAGCCCTGCCGTTGCTTGTGCTTGGGGTTGGAGCAGATGACCATCACGGTCCCGTGGCGGCGGATCACCTTGCAGTTGTCGCAGCGGGCCTTGACCGAGGCTCGGACTTTCAACGGTCTTCCTTCGCGCTTGGTGCCGGCTACTTCAGCCGGTACGTGATCCGACCCCGGGTGAGGTCGTACGGGGACAATTCGACGCGTACCCGGTCGCCCGGCAGGATCCGGATGAAGTTCATCCGGAGCTTCCCGCTGATATGGGCAAGGACGCGGTGGCCATTCTCCAGCTCGACGGCGAACATCGTGTTCGGCAGCGGCTCGAGGACGGTTCCCTCGACTTCGATTGCGTCCTTCTTGCCCAACGTGCTCCCTGGTGCTCCTGCTCGCGGTCGCGCACCGACCCGAGCCGACACACGAACGCGTAGCGTATCAAGTTCGGCCGGTTCCGGCAAGCGCCGGCCCGGCCGGCTATAGCCTGGTGAGGATCTCCGGCCCGTCTGCGGTGACGGCGATCGAGTCCTCGAAATGGGCCGCGACGGAACCGTCGCGGGTGACGACGGTCCATCCGTCGCTCAGCGTCTCGACGTCGGCACTCCCGAGCGTGAACATCGGCTCGATCGCCAGGCAGATGCCCGGCGCCAGCTCGATCCCCTTCGTCTTGGTGCGGTAGTTCGGGACCTGCGGATCCTCATGCATCTCCGTGCCGATCCCGTGGCCCACGTAGGGCCGGACCACGCCGTAGCCGCGCGGGAGGGCGACGTCCTCCACGGCCGCGGAGATGTCCCAGATCCGGTTGCCGGAGACCGCCGCGGCGATCCCCGCCTCGAGCCCGAGCCGCGTGGTCTCGACGAGGTCGCGCACGGCCTGCGGGACGTCGCCCACGATGAAGGTCCGCGCCGCGTCGCCGTGGTAGCCCTCGACGATGGCGCCGGCGTCGATCGAGACGACCTGCCCATCGGCGATCGTCCGGTGACCGGGGATCCCGTGGACGACCTCACGGTCGATCGAGATGCAGATCGAGGATGGGTAGCCGTAGTAGCCCTTGAAGGAGGGGGTCCCTCCAGCCTTCCGGATGTGCTCCTCCGCGATCTCGTCAAGGTGCGCGGTCGATACGCCGGGGCGGATCGATTGCTCGACCACGCCGAGCACCTCGGCCACGAGGCGTCCTGCCCGGCGCATGACGGCGATCTCCGCGGTCGACCGGCGGGTGATCACGGGCGCGTGCGCCAGTACGGGATCGGCTCGATCGCGTCGAGAAGGTCGTTGGTGACGGCGTCGATCGGGTGGCGCCCGTCCACCGTCCGGAGGATGCCCGCCGAGCGGTAGTGCTCAACCACGTCCGCGAGTGCGCCAAGCTGCTTGTCCAGGCGCGCCTGCACGATCTCCGGGCGGTCGTCGTCGCGCTGGATCAGGGCCGATCCGTCGATGTCGCAGATGCCCTGGACACGAGGCGGGTACGCCGTCTCGTGGTAGGTGTGACCGGCCGCGCTGCACAGCCAGCGCCCGGTCAGGCGCCGGAGCAGCTCGTCGACCGGGACGTCGACGAGCAGCGCGGCTTCGACGGCCGCGCCGCGGTCCGCCAGCGCCCGGTCCAGGGCGTCCGCCTGGGAGCGATTGCGAGGGAACCCGTCGAGGATCACTCCCCGTTCGGCGTCCGGCGCCTGCAGCCGCTCGAGCAGCATCCCGACCGTGATCTCGTCCGGGACGAGCTCGCCGCGCTCCATGTACGCCTGGGCGGCGACCCCGAGGGGCGTGCCATCCCGAGCTGCCGCCCGGAACAGGTCGCCCGTGGCGATCCTCGGCAGGCCAAGGTGACGGGCCAGGACACTGGCCTGGGTCCCCTTGCCCGGCGCCGGGGGCGCCGAGCAGGACGAGGATCCTCATCGAGGCCCCCCGGCCAGCAGGGCTCGCGCCGTCACCGGATGAACCCCTCGTAGTTGCGCATCATGAGCTGCGCTTCCAGCTGCTTCATCGTCTCGACCACGACCGAGACGACGATCAGGATGCTGGTGCCTCCCAGGGAGAGGCCGGACAGGCTCGGGATGAACGCCTGGAAAACGAACGGTGCGACCGCCACGATCCCCAGGAACAGCGCCCCGGCGACCGTGATCCGGTTGACCACGCGGGCGAGGTAGTCCTGGGTCGGCCGTCCGGGACGGATGCCCGGGATGAAGCCGCCGTTCTTGCGGAGCTGCTCGGCCGTCTCGTCCGGCTTGAACGTGAAGGCCGTATAGAAGTAGGTGAAGCCGACGGTCAGGAGGAAGTAGAGCGACCCATAGACAAGCAGGTTGGACGGGCCGAACGTGTTCACGAAGAACGTCGCGACGTCCGCCACGGCCGTCACCTGGCTCTGGGCGAAGTAGCCCGCGATCTGGCTGGGGAAGAGCAGGATGCTCACCGCGAAGATGATCGGGATGACGCCCGCCTGGTTGACCCGCAGCGGCAGGAACGTGGTGCCGCCCTGGTACATCCGCCGCCCGCGGACGCGACTCGCGTACTGGACGGGGATGCGCCGCTGGCCCTCGGTGATGAACACGATCGCGCCAACCGCGAACACCGCGAAGACGCCGAAGACGGCGAGGGCGGGGATGTTGGGCGAATCGAGGAACGTCCCGAGCGCCTGCGGCACCCGGCCGACGATGCCGGCGAAGATGATGAAGCTGATGCCGTTGCCGATCCCCTTCTCCGTGATCAGCTCGCCGATCCACATCAGGAGGATCGAGCCGGCGGTGAGGCTGATGATCTGGGTCAGCGTCCCGAACGAGGCGAGGTCGAAGGTCGTGTTGAGCACGCCCGCCTGGTTGAGGACCGCCAGGAAGCCGTAGCTCTGGAGGATCGCCAGGGGCACCGTGAGGTAGCGGGTGTACTGGTTGATCTTGTTGCGCCCGTACTCACCCTCGCGCTGGAGCGCCGTGAGGGCGGGTACGACGCCCGTCATCAGCTGCATGATGATCGACGCGTTGATGTACGGGTTAACGCCCAGGCCCACCACGGAGAACCGCGACAGGCCACCGCCGGAGAACAGGTCCAGCAGGCCGAAGAGCGCGTTGTTGTTGAAGAACGCCGCCAGCTTGGTCGGGTCCGCGCCGGGAACCGGGACGTGGGCGAGCGCCCGGAACACGATGAGGGCGCCGAGGACGAACAGGATGCGGCGCCGGATGTCCGGCGCTCGGAACGCGTTGAGGATGGAGTCGAACACGGCTGGGCCGCGTCAGTCCGCGCCGGCCGCGGGCTCGACGCCGATGGCAGCGAGCAGGGAAGTCGGGATCTCGATCACCTGGACCGTGCCGCCGGCGGCCTCGATCTTCTCGCGGGCGCTCTTGGTGAAAGCGTCGGCGACCACGAACATCGGGCGGCTCACGTCGCCCCCGCCGAGGATCTTGAGCGGCTTGTCGAGGGTCCGGACCAGTCCGGCCATGCGCAGGAGCTCCTGGTTCACGGTGACCGGGGCAGGCGTGGGCCGCTTCGGCGCGCCGGGCAGGTCACCCTCGGGAAGGCGCCCGATGCTCGATCGCGGCGCTGATGGCGCCCACGTTGACGACCTCGTACTCGATCCTGTTGAAGTTGCGAAAGCCGTGGAGCTTCGGGATCCGGATGTGGATCGGCGTCTGGCCGCCTTCGAACCAGGCCGGGATGGAGCTGCCGGCCCGGGACTTCTGCCCCTTGGTGCCCCGGCCGGCGGTCTTGCCCTTGCCGGCGGCGATGCCCCGCCCCACGCGGGTCTTCGCCGTGTGCGCGCCTTCGGCCGGCCGCAGATCGTGCAGCTTCATCGGGATTCCTCCGCCGCGATCTCGGGGAGCTCCTCCACCTCGACGAGGAATCGGACCGCGCGGACCATCCCGCGCGTCGCCTCGTTGTCCGGCACCACGACCGTGTCGCCGATCCGGTGAAGCCCGAGGGCCTTGATCGTCGCGCGATTGCGGGCGATATGGCTGATCGTGCTCCGGACCTGGGTCACCTTGAGCCTAGCGGCCATCTGCGGCCTCCGTGGTTGGCTGGCCGGCGACGAACAGGCGAACCGGCACGCCTCGGCGCGCGGAGATCTCCTCCGCCGACGAGAGGTCGCGAAGCGCCTCGATCGTGGCGCGCACGACGTTGACCGGGTTGGTGGAACCGTGGACCTTCGAGAGGATGTCCCGGATGCCGGCTGCCTCCACCACGGAGCGAACGGAGCCGCCGGCGATGACCCCGGTCCCCTGCGAGGCAGGCTTGAGGAGGACCTTGGCCGCCGCGTACTCGGCGCGCACTTCGTGCGGGATCGTGGTTCCCACGGTCGGGATCTTGATGAGGTTCTTCTTGGCGTCCTCGACGCCCTTGCGGATCGCCTCGGGCACCTCGCCGGCCTTGCCGAGCCCGGCACCCACGTGGCCCTGGCCGTCTCCGACGATGACGACGGCCGAGAAGCTGAAGCGGCGCCCGCCCTTGACGACCTTGGCGACACGGTTGATCTGAACGACACGCTCCTCGAGCGTGAGCTTGGCTGGGTCGATCCTGGCCACTGGCGGTCTTCTCCTCCTAGAAGTCGAGACCGGCTTCCCGCGCGGCATCGGCGAGCGTCTTGACCCGGCCGTGGTAGCGATACCCGGCCCGGTCGAAGACGACCTGCGCGACTCCGGCGGTGCGGGCCCGCTCGGCGACCAGACGTCCGACCACTTTCGCTTCGTCGACCTTCGTCTGCTTCCCGCCCTTGAGCTCCGGCTCGAGAGAGGACGCGGCGGCGAGGGTGCGACCGGCGCTGTCGTCGATCACCTGTGCATAGATGTGGTTGAGGCTGCGGTAGACCGCAAGGCGCGGCCGCGCGGACGTCCCCTCCAACCGGAGGCGAATCCGCTCGTGCCGTTTCTGCCGGGCGGCGCCGCGCGTGGCGGCCTTCGTCATCGTGGTCGTCCTTCCGTTACTTCTTTCCGCCGATCTTGCCGGCCTTGCCGGCCTTGCGGCGGATCACCTCGCCGGCGTAGCGGACGCCCTTGCCCTTGTATGGCTCGGGCTTCCGGGTTGCCCGGACGCGGGCGGCAACCTGGCCGACGAGCTCCTTGTCGATCCCGAGGACGGCCAGCTTGAGCGGGGTCTCCACCTCGAAGCTGATGCCATCCGGGGGCACGATCTCGACGGGATGGCTGTACCCGAGGTTGAGCTGCAGCTTGTCGCCGATCTTCTGGGCGCGGTAGCCGACGCCCGTGATCTCGAGACCCTTCCGGTAGCCGTTCGTCACGCCCTCCACCATGTTGGCGACGAGCGTGCGGGTCAGCCCGTGGAGCTGCTTGTGCTGCTTGAGGTCCGATGGGCGGGTCACCAGGAGGCTTCCCTCGCTGGTCTCCACGGTCATCGCGGCCGGGAGGGAGCGGGTCAGGGTCCCCCTGGGGCCCTTGACCGTGATGACCGGGCCATCGAGATGGACCTCGACTCCCGCGGGCACCAGGATCGGCTGACGGCCGATACGCGACATCGCCGTCCCCCCTACCAGACGTACGCGAGGACTTCGCCGCCGAGCTGGGCCTTGCGAGCCTGCGCGCCGGTCATGATGCCCTGGCTGGTGCTGACGATGACGATGCCCAGGCCACCCAGGACCCGGGGGATGTCGGTCTTGCGCGCGTAGACCCGGAGGCCGGGCTTGCTGATGCGCTTGAGCCCGGAGACGACCGAGGCCTTGCCATCGACGTACTTGAGGTGGAGCGTGATGACGGGATGCACCCCGTCGCGCCCCTCGCTGAAGGAGGCGATGAAACCCTCGTCGACGAGGATGCGCGCGATCTCGCGCTTCACGCGGGATGCCGGGACGACCACCTCGAGGTGGTGCGCCCGCGACGCGTTGCGGATGCGCGTGAGCATGTCCGCGATCGGATCGGAGACGTTCATCGTCGGCTCACCAGCTCGACTTCGTCACGCCCGGGATCTCGCCCGCGAGGGCACGCTCCCGGAAGCAGATTCGGCAGAGCGCAAACCGACGCATATAGGCGCGGGGCCGGCCACACAGCGTGCACCGGTGGTATGCCTGCGCCTTGTGCCTGGGCGTTCGCTTCGCCTTTGCAATCAGCGATTTCTTGGCCATGGTCCTCCTCCCCGCGCTAGCCGGCGAAGGGCATGCCGAGGAGCTCCAGAAGCTTCCGGGACTCCTCGTCGGTCTTCGCCGTCGTCACGATGCTGATCTCCAGCCCGCGGAGACGGTCGACCTTGTCGTAATCGATCTCGGGGAACGCGAGCTGCTCGCGCATCCCGAGGCTGTAGTTGCCGCGCCCGTCGAACGACTTGGCCGGGATGCCCCGGAAGTCGCGGATGCGCGGGAGCGCCAGGACGCTCAGTCGCTCCAGGAAATCCCACATCCGCTCGCCGCGGAGGGTCACCTTGGCGCCGATCGTGTTACCCGTCCGGAGACGGAACTGGGCGATGGAGCGCTTGGCCTTCGTGACGATCGGCTTCTGGCCCGTGATGAGGGCCAGGTCACCGACCGCGGCGTCGACGGCCTTGGCGTTGGTGAGCGCCTCGCCGAGCCCGATGTTCACCACGATCTTGTCGAGTCGGGGCACCTGCATCGGGTTGCGGTAGGCGAACTGCTTGGTCAGCGCCGGGACGACCTCGGTCGCGTAGCGCCCCTTGAGGTTGCCGCTCACGCGCCCTTCACCTCCACCGGCTGGCCACAGCGACCGCAGGCGCGGACGCTGGCGCCGCTCTCCAGGAGGAGGTGCCGGATCCGCGTCGGCTGATCGCAGCGGGGACACACCAGCATGACCTTCCCGACGGCGATCGGGAGGGGCTTCTCGACGATGCCACCCTGCTGCATCTGGGGCGTGCGATCGTTCTGGTTCATGCGCGGGCGCGGCTTCGTGTGCCGCTTCGCGATGTTGAGTCCCTGCACGACCACGCGATAAGGCGTGCCGGGCGTGAGCGGTCGGTCCACGCGCTCCACGGTCCCCCGCTTCCCGGCGTCCTTGCCGCCGAGCAGGAGGATCGTGTCACCCTTGCGGATCTCCGGGACCTTGGTCACCCGGGGTGTGACGGCGCGGGCCATCTCAGAGCACCTCCGGGGCGAGGGAGACGATCTTCATGTAGTTCCGATCGCGCAGCTCGCGCGCAACGGGTCCGAAGATCCGTGTCCCGCGCGGGTTGCCCTGGTTGTTGATGAGGACGGCGGCGTTCTCGTCGAACCGGATGTAGCTGCCATCCGGCCGGCCGTATTCCTTCGCGGTCCGGACCACGACGGCGCGCACGACGTCGCCCTTCTTCACGGCGGCATTCGGGATCGCCTGCTTGACGCTGGCGACGATGACATCGCCGACCTCCGCGGTGGTCGCGCGCGAGCGGCCCATGATCCGGATGCACTGGATCACGCGCGCGCCCGTGTTGTCCGCCACGCGGAGCCGGGTCTGCTGCTGGATCACGCCTCGGCTCCCTCCCCGGTCTCGGCGTGCGCCTTGCCCGGATGCGCCGCAGCGTGGATCGCCTCGGTCGTGGCCGACTCCTCGACCAGGAGCTCGGACGGCTGGTCCTCGCCCGCGCGGGAGAGGACCTCGACGAGCTGCCAGCGCTTGGTGCGCGACAGTGGCCGTGACTCCTCGATGCGGACGGTGTCACCGACGCGCGCCGCATTGAGCTCGTCGTGCGCCGCGAACTTGCTGGAGGCCCGGATCACCCGCTTGTACAGCGGATGGCGCGTCAGGCGCTCGACGGAGACGACGATCGTCTTGTCCATCTTGTCGCTGACGACGCGCCCGACCTTCGTCTTCCGATTGCCCTGCACGTGTGTTGCTCCTGCCATGCCGGACCCCCTACGCGCTCTTGTCCGCGAGCTCGCGCTCGTGGCGGACGGTGAGGATCCGGGCGATGGTCCGGCGGGTGCCGGAGATCGCGGTGTAGTCCTTCAGCTGGCGCGTGGCGAGCTCGAAGCGGGCCTGCCACAGGTCGCGCTTGGCATCCTTGAGCGCCTGGTCGAGCTCCGCGTCCGTCAGGGCGCGCAACTTGTCGATGTCGATCACGCGCTCTCCTCCTCCTTCACGATGAAGCGCGTGGCGACCGGGAGCTTGTGGCTCGCCAGGCGCATCGCCTCGACGGCCTGCTCGCGATCGACTCCGGCCATCTCGAAGAGGATCCGGCCGGGCCGCACCACGGCAACCCAGTGGTCGGGGGCGCCCTTGCCGGAGCCCATGCGGGTCTCGGCCGGCTTCTTCGTGGCCGGCTTGTCCGGGAAGATCCGGATCCAGATCTTGCCGCCGCGCTTGACGGAGCGGGTCATCGCACGCCGGGCGGCCTCGATCTGGCGGCTGGTGATCCAGGCGGGCTCCAGGGTGATGAGGCCGAACTCGCCGAACGAGACGACGGTGCCGCCCTTGGACATGCCGGCCATCCGGCCGCGCATGACCTTGCGATGCTTGACGCGACGGGGCATCAGCATGGCGTCACGCCCCCTGGACCGCGGCGGGCGCGGCTGCCTGGGCGGCCACCGGCCGCGTGACCCGCTGGTCCGGAACGTCGCCCCGGTAGATCCAGACCTTGACACCGATCGTGCCGTAGGTCGTGCGCGACAGCACGTAGCCGTAGCTGATGTCCGCGCGGAGCGTCCCGAGCGGGATCCGGCCCTCGCGGTCCCACTCCCGGCGCGCCATCTCCGAGCCGCCCAGGCGGCCGGCGACGGCGATCTTGACGCCCTTGGCGCCCGCCTTCATGGTGCGCTGGATGGCCTGCTTCATCGCCTTTCGGAAGGCGATCCGGCGGCTCAGCTGCTGGGCGACGTTGGCCGCCACCAGGTAGGCGTCGAGCTCCGGCTGGCGGATCTCCTTGATCTCCAGCTTCACCTTGCGGGGCTTGGTGAGGTCGCCGATCTGCTTGCGCAGGATCTCGACGTTCGCGCCGCCCTTGCCGATGACGATGCCCGGCTTCGCCGTGTGGATCGTGACCGTCACGTAGTTGATCCCGCGCTCGATCTCGACGCCGCCGACGCTTGCATTCGCCAGCCGCCGCTCGATGAGCGTGCGCATCGCCAGGTCTTCCTGGAGCAGGGTGGCGTACTCCTTGTCGGCGTACCACTTCGCCGACCAGGTGCGGCTGACCCCCAGGCGGAAGCCGTACGGGTGGACCTTGTGTCCCATGTCAGGCCTCCCGCTCTTCGAGGACGATGGTGATGTGGGTCATCGGCTTGTGGATGGCAAAGGCCCGACCCTGGGCACGCGGCTTCCAGCGCTTGAGGGTGGGGCCCTCATTCGCGTGGGCCTCGACGATCACGAGGTCCTCGGCCGCGAGGTTGTGGTTGTTCTCGGCGTTCGCGGTCGCGCTCGCGAGAACGCGCGCGACGTCGCGAGCGGCGCCCTGCGGCATGAAGCGCAGGATCGCGCTCGCGTCCTCGACCCGGCGACCGCGGATGGCCGAGGTGACGAGATTCGCCTTGCGGGTGGACCCGCGGAGGTACTTGGCGGTGGCAGAAACGCGCACGATCTGGTCCCCTACCGCACGGCCGTGGAACGGTCGGTCTTCTTGTCGTGCCCGCGGAACGTGCGGGTCGGGGCGAACTCGCCCAGCCGGTGACCGACCATGTTCTCGGTGACGTAGACGGGCACGTGCTTGCGGCCGTTGTAGACGGCGATCGTGTGCCCGATGAAGTCCGGGAAGACGACCGAGGCACGCGACCACGTGCGCACGATCTTCCGCTCGTTCTTCTTGTTCATCTCCTGGACGCGGCCGAGGAGCCGCGCCTCGACGAACGGTCCTTTCTTGACCGAACGCGACATGCTTCGTCTCCTCCTACGACTTGCGGTGCCGCGACCGGACGATCAGGCGATCCGCCTTCGTCCCGCGCCGCGTCCGGTACCCCATCGCCGGCTTCCCCCACGGCGTCTTGGGGGGCATGCCCGTCGGGGACTTGCCCTCGCCGCCGCCGTGCGGATGGTCACGTGGGGTCATCGCGACGCCCCGGGTCTCCGGTCGAAGGCCCATGTGGCGGGCCCGGCCGGCCTTCCCGAGGCTCTGGTTCTCGTGGTCCAGGTTCGAAACCTGCCCGATCGTCGCCACGCAGCGCAGCGGCACGCGACGCATCTCGCCGGACGGCAGCCGCACGGTGGCGTAGTCGCCTTCCTTGGCGAGGAGCTGGGCCGCGCCGCCCGCGGACCGGACGATCTGGCCGCCCTTGCCGGGGATCAGCTCGATGTTGTGGATCGTGGTGCCCAGCGGGATGCTCGACAGCGGCAGGGCGTTCCCGACGCGGGCCTCGGCGTCGGGACCGGCGACCACGACATCGCCCACCTTCAGGCCGTGCGGAAGCAGCATGTAGCGCTTCTCGCCGTCGCGGTAGTGAAGGAGGCCGATCCGGGCCGAGCGGTTCGGGTCGTACTCGACGGTCGCGACCTTGGCCGGCACGCCAACCTTGTCGCGCCGGAAGTCGATGATGCGGTAGTGCTGCTTCTCGCCGCCACCGCGGTGGCGAACGGTCAGGCGGCCCTGGTTGTTGCGGCCCGAGCCGCGCTTCTTCGGCTCCAGGAGCGGCTTGTAGGGCTCCTTGGTGGTGATCTCCTCGAACGTCGAGCGGGTCATGAACCGCCGGCCGGCAGAGGTGGGCTTGTAGCTTCGGAGCGGCATGGCTACACCCCCTCGAAGAATTCGATCTTCTGGCCCGCGGCGAGCGTCACGATCGCCTTGCGCCAGGGCGTGGTCCAGCCCGTGATCCGGCCGCGCTTGGTGCCGCGGCGCTTCTCCTTGGCCTTCGTCGTCAGGACGTTGACGGCCGTGACCTGGACCTTGAAGAGCTCCTCGACGGCCGCCTTGACCTGGATCTTGGACGCGTCGCCGTGAACCTCGAACGTGTACTTGCCGCGGCCGGACTCGTCCATCGACTTCTCGCTGATGATCGGCCGGACGATCACCTCGTGGGCGGTGAGCGTCATGCGTACACCTCCTCGAGGCGGGCGAGCGCGGGCTGCTCGATCACGATCGTGTCCGCGTTGAGGAGGTCCACGACGTTGAGCGAGTCGGCCAGCAGGACCGCCACGCGGGCGAGGTTCCGGGCCGAGAGGTCGAGGCGTTCGTCGCGGGCCGGCGAGACGATCAGGACCCGGCCGGCCACCTTGAGGTTGTCCAGGACGCCCAGCAGGTCCTTCGTCCGGATCGCGTCCAGCCCGAAGGCGTCGAGGACCCGGATCGCGTCGCCGCCGAGCTTGGCGGTCAGCGCGCCGCGGAGCGCGAGGCGCTTCATCTTGCGCGGCAGGCGCTGGGCATACGAGCGCGGATGGGGACCGAAGACCACGCCGCCGCCGGTGAAGTGCGGCGCGCGGCGCGAGCCCTGGCGGGCCCGGCCGGTCCCCTTCTGGCGGTACGGCTTCTTGCCGCCGCCGGCGACCTCGCCGCGCGTCTTCGTGTCGCTGGTGCCCAGCCGACGACCGGCAAGCTGCGCGGTCACGACCTGGTGGAGGACGGCCGCGTTGACCGGCGCGGCGAAGAGCTCCTCCGAGAGCTCCACCGTCCCGATCGCCTCGCCCGTCCGGGCATAGAGCGTCGTCTGCGGCATGGTCAGGCCTTCTTCACGAGGACGAGCGCGTTCGGCGCACCGGGCACGGACCCCTTCACGAGGAGGAGGTTCCGGTCGGAGTCCACGCGCACGACTTGGAGCTTCTTGACGGTGACGCGCTCGTCACCCATGTGGCCCGCCATGCGCATGCCCCGGTAGACCCGGCCGGGCGTGGTGCCCGGGCCGATGGAGCCCGGCGCGCGATGGTGGTCGGAGCCGTGCGTCTTGGGGCCGCGCTGGAAGTTGTTCCGCTTGATGTTGCCCGCGAACCCCTTGCCCTTGGACGTCCCCGTCACGTGGATGAGGTCGCCGGCCGCGAAGAGGTTGACGTCGAGCGTCTGCCCGACGGCGTATGCCGAGACGTCCTCGAGCCGGAACTCGCGGATCACCGCGACCTTCGGGAGCTCCTTGAGCTGGCCGGCCTCGGGCTTGGTCAGCTTCTTCGACGGCTCGATCCCGAGCTGCACGGCGGTGTAGCCGTCCCGTTCCGGCGTCCGGAGACGCGTCACGGTGTTCGGCCCCACGGCCACGACGCTCACCGGGATCATGGTGCCGTCGGCCTGGAAGACCTGGGTCATGCCGACCTTGCGGCCGATCAGTCCGATGCTCATGGTCGTGTCCCAAGGGCGCGCTCAGCCGCGCCCAGGGCAAGGCGGAGCCGAGCACCGGAGCGAGCGCACCCGAGCGTGCGTGAGCGAGGGGCCGCAGGCGACAACGACGCCATGGGCCGGATCAGCGCGTCCTTCATCACATCTTGATCTCGATGTCGACTCCCGCCGCGAGCGAGAGGCGCATCAGGGCATCGACCGTCTTGGCCGACGGGTCGAGGATGTCGACGAGGCGCTTGTGGGTGCGGATCTCGAACTGCTCCCGGCTGTCCTTGTCGATGAACGGCGAACGGAGCACCGTGAACTTCTCGATCCGCGTCGGGAGGGGCACCGGGCCGACCACGTCGGCGCCCGTCCGCTGGGCGGTCTCGACGATCTGTGCCGCAGACTGGTCCAGCAGGCGGTGGTCGTACGCCTTGAGGCGGATCCGGATCCGCTGCTTTGGCATCGGGCTACTCGACGATGCTCACGATCGCGCCGGCGCCGACGGTTCGGCCACCCTCGCGGATCGCGAAGCGCTGCCCGATCTCGATCGCGATCGGGGTGATGAGCTCGACCTTCATCTCGACGTTGTCGCCGGGCATGATCATCTCGGCTCCCTCGGGGAGGCCGATCGCGCCGGTCACGTCGGTGGTGCGGAGGTAGAACTGGGGCCGGTAGCCGTTGTAGAACGGGGTGTGCCGGCCGCCCTCCTCCTTGGTCAGGACGTAGACCTGGGCGGTGAACTTCGTGTGCGGCTTGACGGAGCCCGCCTTGGCGAGCACCTGGCCGCGCTCGATGTCCTCGCGCTCGATGCCCCGCAGGAGGCAGCCCACGTTGTCGCCGGCCTGGCCCTGGTCGAGCAGCTTCTTGAACATCTCGACGCCGGTGACGACGACCTTGCGGGTGGGCCGGATGCCGACGATCTCGACCTCGTCGCCGACCTTGACGACGCCGCGCTCGATGCGCCCGGTCGCCACGGTGCCGCGGCCCTTGATCCCGAAGACGTCCTCGACCGGCATGAGGAACGGCTTGTCGACCGGGCGCTCGGGGGTCGGGATGTAGGAGTCGACCGCATCCATCAGCTCCTGGATGCAGGCGTAGGCCGGGTCGTCGACGCCGCCGGTGGCCTCGAGGGCCTTGAGCGCCGAGCCGCGGATGACGGGGATGTCGTCGCCCGGGAAGTGGTTCTTGGTCAGCAGCTCGCGGACCTCGAGCTCGACGAGGTCGAGCAGCTCGGGATCGTCGACCGCGTCGCACTTGTTGAGGAAGACGACCATGTAGGGGACCTCGACCTGGCGGGCGAGGAGGATGTGCTCCCGGGTCTGGGGCATCGGGCCGTCGGTCGCGGCCACGACGAGGACCGCGCCGTCCATCTGGGCCGCGCCGGTGATCATGTTCTTGATGTAGTCGGCGTGCCCGGGGCAGTCGACGTGGGCGTAATGGCGGGCGTCGGTCTCGTACTCGACGTGGGCGATCGCGATCGTGATGCCGCGCTCGCGCTCCTCGGGGGCATTGTCGATCGTGTCGAACGCGCGATACACCGCCCCGCCCTTGAGGGCGAGGTACTTCGTGATCGCTGCGGTCAGCGTCGTCTTGCCGTGATCGATATGGCCGATCGTGCCGATGTTGACGTGCGGCTTCGTCCGCTCGAACTTCTTCTTCGCCATCGCTGTTCGCGCTCCCTGGCTCCACGTCGCCGCGCCGGGCCCGCCTGGACCCGCCTCGGACCTCCGCCTCTGCTAGACCCTTGACTTCTGGACGAGCTCCGCGGCGATGCTGCCGGGGACCTCGGCGTAGTGAGACAGCTCCATCGAGTAGCTCGCCCGGCCCTGCGTCTCGGATCGCAGGTCGGTCGCGTACCCGAACATCTCCGCGAGCGGGACGAACGCCTGGACGACCTGGGTCGTCCCACGGGAGTCCATGCCCTCGATCTGGCCGCGGCGGCTGTTGAGGTCGCCGATCACGTCGCCCATGAACTGCTCCGGCATCGTCACCTCGACCCGCATGAGCGGCTCGAGGATCACCGGGTCGGCCTTCTCGACGGCCAGCTTGACCGCCATCGAGGCGGCGATCTTGAAGGCCATCTCGCTCGAGTCCACCTCGTGGTACGACCCGTCGAAGACGGTGACCTTGACGTCGACCATCGGATAGCCGGCATAGATTCCCGTGTCGAGGGCCTCGTGGATGCCGTGGTCGATCGCACGCATGTACTCGCGCGGGATCGTCCCTCCGATGACCTTGTCGACGAACTCGTAGCCCGAGCCCTTCTCGGCCGGCTCGAGCCTCAGCACCACGTGGCCGTACTGCCCCTTGCCGCCGGTCTGGCGGACGAAGCGGCCGTTCCCCTCGGCCGCCCGCCTGACGGTCTCGCGATAGGAGACCTGCGGCTTGCCGATGTTGGCGGCCACCTTGAACTCGCGGACCATCCGGTCCACGAGGACGTCGAGGTGCAGCTCGCCCATCCCGGCGATGAGGGTCTCGCCGCTCTCCGGGTCCGTCTTGACGCGGAAGGTCGGGTCCTCCTCCGCCAGGCGCTGGAGGGCCAGGCCCATCTTGTCCTGGTCCATCTTCGTCTTGGGCTCGATCTTGACCTCGATGACCGGCTCGGGGAAGGTCATCGACTCGAGGACCACCGGGTGGTCGGGGTCAGCCAGGGTGTCGCCGGTGAAGGTCTCCTTGAGGCCGACCGCGGCGGCGATGTCGCCCGCGTAGACCTCCTCGATCTCCTCGCGGTGATTGGCGTGCATCTGGAGGATGCGGCCGATCCGCTCCTTCTTGCCCTTGGACGAGTTGAGCACGTACGAGCCGGCCTTCAGCGTTCCCGAGTAGACCCGGAAGAAGGCCAGCTTGCCCACGAACGGGTCGGCCGCGATCTTGAAGGCCAGGGCGCTGAAGGGCTGCCCGTCGTCGACGGTTCGAAGGACCTCGGCGTGGGTCAGCGGCTGCTCGCCGATCACCGGCGGGACGTCCAGCGGCGATGGGAGGTAGGCGACCACGGCGTCGAGCATCGGCTGGATGCCCTTGTTCTTGAGGGCCGACCCGGTCAGGACGGGCACGATCCGGTACTGGAGCGTTCCCAGCCGGAGGCCGCGCACCAGCTCCTCCTGGGTGAGCTCCGTGCCCTCCAGGTACTTGTGCATCAGCTCGTCGTCCATCTCGGCGACGGCCTCGACGAGGCGCTCGCGGTGCTTCCGGGCGTCGTCGAGATAGGCCGCCGGGATGTCCGTCACCTCGATCTCGGCGCCCAGGTCGTCGCGAAAGAGGATGGCCCGCATCCGGATCAGGTCGATGACCCCGGCGAACTTGTCCTCGCTGCCGATCGGGAGCTGGATGGGAACCGCGTTCGCCCCGAGGCGGTCCTCGATCATCCCCACGCAGCGCCAGAAGTCGGCGCCGGTCCGGTCCAGCTTGTTGATGAAGCAGATGCGCGGCACGCGGTAGCGATCGGCCTGGCGCCAGACCGTCTCGGACTGCGGCTCCACGCCCGCCACGCCGTCGAAGACGACGACCGCCCCGTCGAGGACCCGGAGCGAGCGCTCGACTTCCATCGTGAAGTCCACGTGCCCGGGCGTATCGATGATGTTGATGCGATGCTCGTTCCAGAAGCAGGTCGTCGCGGCGGCGGTGATGGTGATCCCCCGCTCCTGCTCCTGGGGCATCCAGTCCATCGTCGCCGCGCCTTCATGGACCTCGCCGAGCTTGTAGATCTTCTTCGTGTAGAAGAGGATCCGCTCGGTGACCGTGGTCTTGCCCGCGTCGATATGCGCGATGATCCCGATGTTCCGGGTGCGGTCGAGCGGGTAGAGGCGGGCCACGGTCAGGGTTCCCCGGTCTACCACTTGAAGTGGCTGAAGGCCTTGTTGGCCTCGGCCATCTTGTGGGTGTCCTCGCGCCGCTTGACCGCCGCGCCGAGCCCGTTGGACGCGTCCACGAACTCCGAGGCGAGCTTCTCGCTCATGCTCTTGCCGTTTCGCTTGCGGGCGGCCTGCACCAGCCAGCGAACCCCGAGCGAGAGGCGGCGATCGCCGCGGATCTCGACCGGCACCTGGTAGGTGGCGCCGCCCACGCGCCGCGGCTTGACCTCGATGATGGGGGTCGCGTTGCGCAGGGCCGTCTCGAGCACCTCGAGGCCGGGCCGCTTCGCCTGCGCCTCGGCGCGCGCGAGCGCCTGGCGAAGGATGCGGTTGGAGAGGATCTTCTTGCCGTCCATCATCAGCTTCGCGGAGATGCGGGCGGTGGTCCGGTTCGCCGGGATCGTCTCGTACTTCGACTTGCGGGGAATGCTGGCGCGACGCGGCATGGTCCCTACTTCTTCTGGCCGGGCAGGCTCGCGGTCGCCTTCGCGCCGTACTTCGAGCGGCCCTGCTTGCGGTCGCGGACGCCGGCGGTATCGAGCGCGCCGCGGATGATGTGGTACTTGACGGACGGGAGGTCCTTCACCCGGCCACCCCGCACGAGCACCACCGAGTGCTCCTGGAGGTTGTGCCCGATCCCCGGGATGTAGGCCGTGACCTCCATCTGGTTCGTGAGCCGGACGCGGGCGATCTTGCGGAGGGCCGAGTTCGGCTTCTTCGGCGTCATCGTGCGGACCTGCAGGCAGACACCGCGCTTCTGGGGCGCACCCGGGATCGGCATCTGGCGCTGGTCGAGGCTGTTCCAGATCTTGCGCATTGCCGGAGCCTTGACCTTGGAGATCTTCGGCTTGCGGCCGTGGCGCACGAGCTGGCTGATCGTCGGCACGAAGACGCTGTTCCTTTCTCGTGATCTGCTGGTCCGGCGGCCCTGCCACCCGGGGTTCCGGGCATCGATTCGGGCCGCTCGCCGCCAAACGCGGTGGCGCGGGGCGGAGCACACGACAACGACCGACCGGTCGCGGCCGCGAAGGCGGAGTTTAGCAGTGGGGCCGCGGACGTGTCAAAGGCTGCCGCCCCGAGGAGATCGCCGGCGGGAACGTCCCGCCGGCCTGGATCACGACTGTGGGTCGGCCTTGCCGGCCTCGGACGGCGCGGCGACCGCGCCGCCGTCGTCGGCAAGGAATGGGTTGAACGCGTCGTCTGTCCCGTCGCTCGCATCGTCCGCGTCGGTCGCCGAGAGCAGCGCCGAGAGCCGCATCGTGTCGTCGTCCGGCGTGCCGTCCTGGACGTCCTCGAGGAACGGGTTGTAGGCCGAGTCGCCGAACTCGGCGGGCAGCTCGCCGCCGGCAAGTGCCTCGGCCGCGCGCCGCCGGTCCGCCTCGCGGCGGATGGCAACGTTGGCGGGGGCCCCGGTGCCGGCCGGGATCAGCTTGCCGATGATGACGTTTTCCTTGAGCCCGATCAGGTGGTCCTTGGAGCCGTTGATCGCCGCCTCGGTGAGGACCCGGGTCGTCTCCTGGAAGGAGGCCGCCGCCAGGAAGCTGGCAGTGTTGAGGGACGCCTTGGTGACGCCCAGCAGGACGACCTGCGCCGTCGCCGGCTCGCCGCCCTCCGCGAGGACGCGGTTGCTGACCCGCTCGAAGTCGAGCCGGTCGATCAGCTCGGTCGGCAGGAGGTCGGTGTCGCCCGGCTGGTCGATGCGGACCTTGCGGAGCATCTGGCGGACGATGATCTCGATGTGCTTGTCGTTGATCGTGACGCCCTGGCTCCGGTAGACCTTCTGGACTTCCTTCACCAGGTAGCGCTGCACGGCGTCCTTGCCGCGCGTGTCGAGGTATTCCTGCGGGTTGATCGGGCCGTCCGTGATCGCGTCCCCGGCCCGGATCTCCTGGCCGTTCTCCACGAGCAGGCGGGCGTTGTGCGGGATCGAATACTCGCGCTCGACGCGGTCCTCGGCCCGGATGGCGAGCTGGTCGCCGTCCCGGATCAGGATGCCCTTCTCCGGGGCGACGATGTCGAGGCCCTCCCGCGCCCCGTCCTTGCCCGAGACCCGGGCAAGGACCTGGCTCTTCTCCACCAGGTCGCCCGCGGCGGCCAGGAGCTCGGCCCCCGGCGGCAGCCGGAGCGGCGCGTCGAACTGCTCCAGGCTCGTGACCTTGACCTTCGTCCCGAGGTCCGCCCGGATGATCTCGACGATCCCGTCGATGTGGCTGATCTCGGCCTTCCCCTTCGGGATGCGTGCCTCGAATAGCTCCTCGACGCGCGGCAGGCCCGCCGTGATGTCGGCGCCGGCCTGGGCCACGCCGCCGGTGTGGAAGGTGCGCATCGTGAGCTGGGTGCCCGGCTCACCGATCGACTGGGCGGCGATGATCCCGACCGCCTCGCCGACGCCGACGAGCGAGCCCGTGGCCAGGTTGCGGCCGTAGCAGAAGCGGCAGACGCCGTAGCGCGCCTCGCAGGTCAGCGGGCTGCGGACCAGGACCTCCTGGACCCCGGCCGCTGCGACCCTGGCGGCGACCTCCTCTGTCAACTCCTCGTTGCGCTCGGCCACGACGGTGCCGTCCGCCGCGGTGACGGTCGCAGCGGCCAGACGGCCGACCAGCCGTCGGGCGAACGCGCCTTCCTCGCTGGCGATCTCGTCGGATTCGGAGCGGGTGATCCAGCTCCCCTCCTCGGTGCCGCAGTCCTCGTCGCGGGTGATGACATCCTGGGCGACGTCCACGAGGCGACGCGTCAGGTAGCCCGAGTCCGCGGTCCGGAGGGCCGTGTCGGCCAGGCCCTTGCGGGCGCCGTGGGTCGAGATGAAGTACTCGAGGACCGTCATGCCCTCGCGGAAGTTGCTGCGAACCGGGACGTCGATGATCCGGCCGGACGGGTCGGCCATCAGGCCGCGCATGGCGCCCAGCTGGCCGATGTTGCCCTTGTTGCCGCGGGCCCCGGAGGTGGTCATCATCGCGACCGCGCTCTGCGGATCCAGGTTGTCCATCATCTTGTCCGAGAGCGTCTTTGAGGTCTTCTGCCAGACGTCGACGACAGCCTCGTAGCGCTCATCCTCGGTGATGAGGCCGCGCTGATACTGGCCGTCGATCTTGGTGACCTGGCCGTCCGCCAGGGCCAGCAGCTCCTTCTTCTCGGGCGGGACCTCGATGTCGGAGACGGCGATCGTCATCCCGCCCCGCGTCGCGTACTCGAACCCGATCCGCTTGACGCCGTCCACGAGGTGGGCGGTGGCGGTCGGACCAAGCTCGCGATAGCAGCGGTCCACCAGGTCGCGGAGGTGGGAGCGGCGCATCTCGCGGTCGAGGAAGCGCAGCTGCTCCGGGAGCACCTGGTTGAAGATGATTCGCCCGACGGTGGTGACGACCCGGCGATCGACCAGCGAGGCGGTCGCCTCGTCCCAGGCTCGCACGCTGACCTCGATCGGTTCGTGCAGGCGCAGGGACACGGGGTTGTACTCGATGGTAGCCCTCGGGTCGTCGTCCGCGAACGGGCGGGACGTGCGACTGCTTCCGCCGGCCATCCCGCCGCTCGAGAGCTCGAACGCCAGCAGGGCCGCCTCCTCGTCCGCGAACGGGCGCGGCGCGGGCAGGTTCCCGTCACGGTCGCGCTCGGGCACGTCCGTCGTGAGGTAGTAGCAGCCCAGGACCATGTCCTGGGTCGGCGAGACGATCGGGCTCCCGTCGGCGGGTGAGAGCAGGTTGGAGGTCGACAGGAGCATCGTCCGCGCCTCCTCCTGGGCGGCCGTCGAGAGCGGCACGTGGACCGCCATCTGGTCGCCGTCGAAGTCGGCGTTGAACGCCGTGCAGACGAGCGGGTAAATCTGGATCGCCGAGCCCTCTACCAGGACCGGCATGAACGCCTGGATGCCCAGCCGGTGGAGGGTGGGCGCGCGATTGAGCAGGACCGGGTGGTCCTTGATGACCTCTTCGAGGACGTCCCAGACGGCAGGGTTCACCCGCTCGACGATGCGCTTCGCGCTCTTGATGTTGTGGGCGAAGCCCTTCTCCACCAGCTGGCGCATGACGAACGGCTTGAACAGCTCGAGGGCCATCTTCTTGGGCAGGCCGCACTGGTGCAGCTTGAGCTCCGGCCCGACCACGATCACGGAGCGACCCGAGTAATCGACGCGCTTGCCGAGCAGGTTCTGGCGGAACCGGCCCTGCTTGCCCTTGAGCATGTCGCTCAGGCTCTTGAGCCGATGGTTCCCGGTCCCGGCGATGGCGCGGCCGCGGCGGCCGTTGTCGACCAGGGCGTCGCACGCCTCCTGCAGCATCCGCTTCTCGTTGCGAATGATGATCTCGGGTGCACCGAGCTCCAGGAGCCGCTTGAGCCGGTTGTTCCGGTTGATCACGCGCCGGTACAGGTCGTTCAGGTCGGAGGTCGCAAACCGGCCGCCGTCGAGCTGGACCATCGGGCGCAGCTCGGGTGGGAGCACCGGGAGCACGGACAGGATCATCCACTCCGGCCGCGTTCCCGACCGGCGGAACGCCTCGATCAGGCGTAGCCGCTTGATCGCCTTCTTGCGACGCTGGCCGGACGTGGTCCGAACCTCGACGTGCAGGGTGCGGCCGAGCTCCTCGAGCTCCATCCGGGTGATGATGTCGCGGACGGCCTCGGCGCCCATCCCGGCCCAGAAGATCCGGCCGCCACGCGCGCCCGCGCCAGCCCCGTACTTCTCGTCGAGGTAGCGGAAGTCTGTCTCGGTGAGCGTCACGAGCGCCTTGAGGCCCTCGATCTCGTCGCGCTGGCGGCGGATCTCGTCCTTGCGACCCTCGGCGGCACGCTTCCGCTCCTCGCGGTGCGCATCGATCGCGGCGCGCATCTCGACCTCGAGATCCGCGATCTTCTGCTCGGTGGCGCGCTGCTCGGCCTGCTCACGCGCCTGGAACTCCTCGGTGACCCGCTCCGACTCGGCCGTCGCGATCTTGCGCAGGCGCGTCCCGGCTTCCTTGGAGCCCTTGTCGCCGGCGGCGAGCACCACCTCGCCCGTGGGAGCGAAGGCGATCGTCTCCTCGGTGGTGCCGGTCTTGAGCTCGGCCAGCCGCGCCTGGATCTCCTTCGCGGCGCCGCTGATCTCGTCGGTCCGGCGTGATCGCTCGGCCTCGAGGTCGGCCAGCAAGGTCGCCTGGCCGGCCACCAGCTCGTCCTTCTGGCGCGCAAACGCGGCGCGCTGCTCGTCCTCGAACTCGTCGCCGCCCTTGCCGGCCCCGCCGCGTCCCTCGGCCTCCTCGTCGAGAGCCATCAGGGCGCGCTTGCGGGCGTCCTCGTCGACGTGGGTGACGATGTAGAGCGCGAAGTACAGGATTCGCTCGAGGTTGCGGGGGCTGATGTCGAGCAGGATCCCCAGGCGAGAGGGCGTGCCCTTGAAATACCAGATGTGGCTGACGGGGCTGGCGAGCTGGATGTGGCCCATCCGCTCGCGACGAACCTTGGCCCGGGTGACCTCGACCCCGCACTTGTCGCAGATGATGCCCTTGTAGCGGATCCGCTTGTACTTGCCGCAGTAGCACTCCCAGTCCTTGGTGGGACCGAAGATGCGCTCGTCGAACAGTCCATCCTTCTCGGGCTTGAGCGTGCGGTAGTTGATCGTCTCGGGCTTGGTGACCTCGCCCGACGACCAGTCGCGAATCTGCTCCGGCGACGCCAGCGAGATGCGGATGGCGTTGAAGTTGTTGACCTCGAGCATGGTTCTCCTCCGCGCCACCGCGGCTCTTCAGCGGCGCGATACGGATCGGGTGCGAGCGGGGCCGGGCCGGCCGAGCGCCGAACCCCGCGAGGTGATGGCGGGGCTAGTCCTCGAACCCGGCGAGGTTGATGCCGCCGAGGTCCGGGAGTGGGTAGGCGGAGACATCCTCCACGAACCGGATCTCCTCGTCGTTCTCGTTGAGGATCTCGACGCTGAGGCCAAGGCTCTGGAGCTCCTTGATCAGGACCTTGAACAATTCGGGGCACACCGGGCGGCTGGATCTCCTCGCCCTTGACGATCGCTTCGTACGTCTGGACGCGGCCCATGACGTCGTCCGACTTCACGGTCAGGAGCTCCTGCAGGATGTTCGCCGCGCCGTAGGCCTCGAGCGCCCAGACCTCCATCTCACCGAAGCGCTGGCCGCCGAACTGGGCCTTGCCGCCGAGCGGCTGCTGGGTGATCAGGCTGTAGGGGCCCGTGGACCGGGCGTGGATCTTGTCCTCCACCAGGTGGTGAAGCTTCAGCATGTAGATCTGGCCGACGGTGATCTCCCGAGCGAAGCCCTCCCCGGTGCGCCCGTCCCGCAGGTCGATCTTGCCGTTGCCGGGCAGGCCAGCCTCGAGGAGGGCGTCGCGAATCTGGGTCTCGGTCGCGCCGTCGAAGACGGGCGTCGCGGCCTTGTAGCCGAGCGTGGCGAGCGCCCAGCCGAGGTGGGTTTCCAGGATCTGGCCGATGTTCATCCGGCTCGGTACGCCGAGCGGGTTGAGGATGATGTCGACCGGGGATCCATCCGGGAGGAATGGCATGTCCTCCTGGGGAAGGATCTTGGCGATGACGCCCTTGTTGCCGTGGCGGCCCGCCATCTTGTCGCCGACGCTGACCTTGCGCTTCTGGGCCACCGACACGCGCACGAGCTTGTTGACGCCGGGCATCAGCTCGGAGTCCTCGCGCGTGAAGACCTTGACGTCGACGACCTTGCCGCGCTCACCGTGCGGGAGGCGGAGGGATGAATCCTTCACCTCGCGGGCCTTCTCGCCGAAGATGGCGCGCAGCAGGCGCTCCTCGGCGGTCAGCTCCGTCTCGCCCTTCGGGGTGATCTTGCCGACCAGGATGTCGCCGGGCCGGACCTCGGCGCCGATGTAGACGATCCCCTCCTCGTCGAGGTCCTTGAGCGATTCCTCTCCGACGTTCGGGATGTCGCGCGTGATCTCCTCGGGGCCGAGCTTCGTGTCGCGCGACTCGATCTCGTGCTTCTCGATGTGGATGCTGGTGAAGAGGTCCTCGCGGACGAGCCGGTCGCTGATGACGATCGCGTCCTCGTAGTTGCCACCCTCCCAGCTCATGAAGGCGACCAGGATGTTGCGGCCGAGGGCAAGCTCGCCGCCGTCCGTCGACGAGGAGTCGGCGATCGGATCCCCGATGCCCACCCGGTGGCCGACGTCCACGATGGGCCGCTGGTTGATGCAGGTTCCCTGGTTCGAACGGACGAACTTCTGGAGCGGGTAGGTCCGCAGCTCCCCGGCGTCCTCGTCGACGAGGATCCGGTCGGCGGTCACCGACGTCACGACGCCGGCTCCCCGGGCAAGCACCACCTGGCCGGAATCCTGGGCCGCCCGGCGCTCCATGCCGGTACCCACGATCGGCGCCTCGGGCTCCAGGAGCGGGACCGCCTGGCGCTGCATGTTCGAACCCATCAGGGCGCGGTTCGCATCGTCGTGCTCGAGAAACGGGATCAGGGCCGTGGCGACCGAGACCACCTGCTTCGGGCTCACGTCCATGTACTCGATCCGGTCCGGCGCCACCTCAGGGAAGAGGTCCCGGAACCGGCACGGAACGCGGTCGGTCACGAAGTGCCCGGTCTCGTCGAGCGCCGCGTTCGCCTGCGCGACGTGGTGCTCCTCCTCTTCGTCCGCGGCGAGATAGACGATCTCGTCGGTGACGATTGGACGGATCGGGAATGCCCGCGCCTTCTGGCGCTTCAGCTCGGCGACCGCGGGGCCGGCCAGCGGCTCGCCCTTCCGGACCACCACCTCGCCGCCCTTGCCGACGAGGTCGGCGCCGGCTTCGTAGCTCGCGACGTCCGCATCGTCCCAGGCGACGCTTCGGCGCACCTTGCGATATGGCGTCTCGATGAAGCCGTAGTCATTGATCCGGCCGAACGTCGCCAGCGAGCCGATCAGGCCGATGTTCGGCCCCTCGGGGGTCTCGATCGGGCAGATGCGCCCGTAATGGCTGTGGTGGACGTCGCGGACGTCGAAACCGGCGCGCTCGCGCGACAGGCCGCCCGGGCCGAGCGCCGAGAGACGCCGCTTGCTGGTCAGCTCCGCCAGCGGATTGGTCTGGTCCATGAACTGGGAGAGCTGGCTGCCGCCGAAGAACTCCTTCATGGCCGCCGACACCGGCCGGATGTTGATCAGGGCGTTGGGCGTCGCCTTGTCGATCTCCTGGATCGTCATCCGCTCGCGGACCACGCGCTCCATGCGGAGCAGCCCGATCCGGAACGCGTTCTGGATCAGCTCGCCGTTGGCGCGGATGCGCCGGTTCCCCAGGTGGTCGATGTCGTCCGGCTGACCGCCGCCGTTGTTGAGGATGATCAGCTGCCCGACGATCGCCGCGATGTCCTCGCGGGTGATGGTGCGGCCGAGATGCGGGTCGGACTGGTCCTCCCGGGGAAGCTCGAAGCCCATCCGGGCCGCGATCGCGCCAAGCTTCTTGTTGAACTTGTAGCGCCCGACGCGCCCGAGGTCGTAGCGGCGGAAGTTGAAGAAGAGGCTCTCCACGAGCTGCCGCGCGTTGTCTCCGGTGGGTGGATCGCCCGGGCGGAGCTTCTTATAGACCTCGATGAGCGCCTCGGCCTGCGTGTTCGTCGGGTCCTTGTCCAGCGTCGCCGCGATGTATGGGTGCTCGGGGTTGTCGTCGAGGCCGGCGAACACGCCGGCAATCTCCTCGTCGCGCTCATAGCCCACCGCGCGCAGGAACGTGGTTGCCGCGATCTTGCGCTTGCGGTCAACCTTGACCGAGAGCAGGTCGCGGTTGGAAGTCTCGAACTCGAGCCAGGCGCCGCGGTTGGGAATGACCTTGGCGGTATAGAGGTCGCGTCCGGAGCTGGGGTCCTCGACCTTGCCGTAGTAGACCCCCGGCGAGCGGACCAGCTGGCTCACCACGACGCGCTCGGCGCCGTTGATGATGAACGTGCCCAGCTCGGTCATCCAGGGGTAGTCGCCCATGTAGACGCGCTGGCGCTGGATCTCGCCCGTCTCCTTGATCAGGAGCTCGACGTTGACGTAGAGGGGCTTGCTGAAGGTCTGGTCGCGGGTCCGGCACTCGAGCTCGGAGTACTTGGGCTCGCCGAACTCGTAGTCCAGGAACTGGAGCTCCATGACCTTGCCGGTGAAGTCCTTGATCGGGCTGATCTCATCGAACAGCTCCCGCAGGCCCCGTTCGATGAACCAGGCGAATGATCGGACCTGGAGCTCGATCAGGTTGGGGATCTCGCGCTTTTCGGAGATCCGGGAGTACGAGATCCGGCCGGATGGCGCGAGGGACGAGGAATCAGCGACAGGCAGCATGAACCGCTCCTTGACCGAGGAGGGAGAGAGAATAGAGGGCCGCGCTCACGGAATTGGAAATTGTATCGCTCTCGCGGATTTGTCAAGCACGCGGACGCCGGGACGGTCCGTGACACCGTCCCGGCGTGGCAGCCACTGGCCGGCCGGGCCCGCGGGGCCGGCCGGCTTTCCTGGCGTGGCGGCCGCTACTTGATCTCGACCTTCGCGCCCTGGGCCTCGAGGGCGGCCTTGATCTTCTCGGCCTCGTCGCGCGCGACGCCCTCCTTGACGGGCTTCGGGGACGCGTCGACCAGGTCCTTGGCCTCCTTCAGGCCAAGGCCGGTCAGCTCGCGCACCACCTTGATCACGGGGATCTTGTTC
This sequence comes from uncultured Chloroflexia bacterium, assembly GCA_963800795.1. GTDB lineage: Bacteria > Chloroflexota > Limnocylindria > Limnocylindrales > CSP1-4 > CTSoil-043. The sequence continues at coordinate 16,113 of CAWDCJ010000009.1, read as the reverse complement.
GGACCGATCTCGGCGAGAACGGCCGTGAACTCTGTCTGCTCCTCGGCGACCTCGACGGCCGCAGCGGCAGCAACCGGCGCCGCTGCGGTGGCGACCGGGGCGGCGGCGGTGACGCCGAACTTCGCCTCGAACTTCTTGATGAAGTCGGCGACCTCGACGAGCGTCATGGCGCCGATCTGGTCGAGCAGCTCATCCTGGGTAAGGGTGGCCATGGGGTTCGTGACTCCTTGCGATGGTCGCCCGCGGCAGGCGGGCGGGATTGCGAACGGGTTTGGGTTGCTCAGGCCGCGGCGTGCGCCTTCTGCTCCTGCAGCTGGCTGAGCGCATACGCCAGGTTGCGCAGGTTCGCGGACAGCAGCCCGACGACCTGCGTGGCGGGCGCGGCGAACGCTCCGCCCAGCTGGGCGAGGAGGACGTCGCGGGATGGAAGGGTGGCCAGGTGGGTGACGCCCGCGGCATCAAGGGACGCCCCGCCCACGACGCCGCCCGTGACCTTCACGAGCTTGTAGGGTCGGACGGCCTCCAGGACCGTCCGGGCGACGAGTGCTTCGTCCCCGGTCCCGAAGGCGATCGCCGATGGGCCCCGGAGGAGCGGGGCGACGCCCTGGTTCCCCTCCTGCTCGGCGGCGATCCGCATCAGGCGGTTCTTCACGACCCGGTAGGTGACGTTCTGCTTTCGAAGCGCACGCCGGATCTCGGCGATCTCCTTGACGGTCAGACCGCGGTACTCGGTGGTGACGAGCGTGGTGCTGCGGGACAGGTCGCCCCGAAGCTCGGCCACGGTGGCGCGCTTCGCGTCGGTCGGCATATGGCCCTCTGCTGCGCTGCGCGCGTCCGGCGCGCCCGGTGGATCCACCCGGCGGGATCCCCTGCCAGACGGTGCGTCCTCGCGTCCTGCAGGGTCCGCAGCGGGCTTCTCCGGTGGGAGGGCTCGCGGCCGGCGTCCTGCCTCGGCGTGCTCGTCGGCGTCCCCGGGTCCCGGTTCAACCGGTGCCCGATCCGGTCCGACGGATCAAGCCCCGACCGTCCGCCCGCCCGAAGGTGGGCGACGGTCCGCGGGCGCAGGCTGTCTGCGGCGGTCCGTCTTCGTGTTGTGCGACGCACCTCTCGGCCGTCGCGGCGAGTGATGGTACAGCCTTCCGGCGACGTAGCGCCGGAAGGCTGGCTGGCTCAGGCCGCGTTCGCGACCGCGAGCAGGCCGGGGACGTCCACGCGGACCCCGGGGCTCATGGTGCTCGCGATCGTGAGGCCCTTGAGGTAGGTGCCCTTGGCGCCGGCAGGCTTGGCCCGGTTGATCGCGTCCAGCAGGACGGCGAGGTTGGCGACGAGCGCAGCCGCGTCGAAGCTCGCCTTGCCGACGGGAACGTGGATGATCCCCGACTTGTCGACCTTGAACTCGACCCGCCCGGCCTTCACCTCGCCGATGGCGCGCTCGAGGTCGAAGGTGACCGTCCCAGCCTTCGGATTCGGCATCAGGCCGCGCCGGCCCAGGATGCGACCCAGCTTGCCGACCATCCCCATCATGTCCGGCGTCGCGACCGCGACATCGAACTCGAGCCAGCCACCCTCGATCTTCTTGACGAGGTCCTCGCCGCCCACTTCGTCGGCCCCGGCGCGGAGGGCCTCCTGGGCCTTCTCGCCCTGGGCAAAGACCGCGACTCGGACGACCTTGCCGGTCCCGTGGGGCAGGACCACCGTGCCGCGAACCATCTGGTCAGCGTGGCGCGGATCGACGCCCAGGCGCAGGTGCGCCTCGATCGAGGGATCGAAGTTGACGAGGGAGGTCTGCTTGACGAGGTCGACCGCGTCGGCCGGGGCGTACGCCCGGGTGCGGTCGACCAGCTTGAGCGCTTCGCGGTACTTCTTGCCGTGCTGGGCCATGCCTGGCTCCTCGTGCTGGCGGCCGGCGTTCCGGCCTCCCCCGTGACGCGGGGTCGTCGTCCGGTTCGAGCGCGACCGGAACGCGTCGCCGTCGGACTAGCCGACGACCTCGATGCCCATGCTGCGGGCGGTTCCCTCGACCTGCCGCATGGCGGCTTCGATGTCGTTCGCGTTCAGGTCGGCCAGCTTCTGCGAGGCGATCTCGCGGACCTGGTCCCGCGTCACCCGCCCGGCCGTCTCGCGGCTGGCGGTTGCCGCCCCCTTCTCGATCCCGGCTGCCTTGCGCAGGAGGTCCGCGGCGGGCGGCGTCTTCAGGATGAAGGTGAACGAGCGGTCCTCGAAGACGGTGATCTGGGCGGGGATGATCTGGCCCGCCTTATCGGCCGTCTTCTCGTTATAGCTCTTGGTGAACTCGACGATGTTGATGCCGTGCGGGCCGAGCGCGGTCCCGACGGGGGGCGCCGGGGTGGCCTTGCCTGCCGGAAGCTGGAGGGTGAGAACGATTCGTATCTTCTTCGCCACGGTGGCCGGTGTTCCTTTCGATCAGAGCTTCTCGACCTGGAGGAGGTCGAGCTCGACGGGGGTCTCACGGCCGAAGATGCTGACGAGGACCTTGACCTTGTTCCGCTCCGGGTCCACCTCGTCGACCGTCCCGACGAACTCGGCGAACGGCCCGTCGGTCACCCGGACGCTCTGGCCCTTCGTGAACGCGACGCGGTACTTCGGCGTCTCCACGCCCATCTGGCGGAGGATCTGCTTGACCTCGTGCTCCTCGAGCGGGATCGGCTCGCTCCGGCTGCCCGGGATGTTGCCCGTGCCGACGAAGCTCGTGACGCCCGGCGTGTTCCGCACGACGTACCACGACTCGGGGTCGTAGATCATCTCGACGAGGACGTAGCCGGGGAACACCTTCTTCTGGACGGTGTGCCGCTGGCCCTGCTTGATCTCGATCTCGTCCTCCATCGGGACGAGCACCTGGAAGATCTTGTCCTCCATGCCCATCGACTCGATGCGGTGCTCGAGGTTCGCCTTGACCTTGTTCTCGTAGCCCGAGTAGGTGTGGATCACGAACCAGCGCTTCTCGGGCGCCCGGACCATCTCCGTCATCACGAGTCCCCTACGCCGCCGGGGTGATGAGGCGGACTGCCTCGGTGAAGACGAAGTCCCAGGCCGCGATGAACAGCCCGACCGCCGCGCTCACGGCGAAGACGAGCACGGTGAGGTTGCGGACCTGGTCGCGCGTTGGCCAGGAGACCTTCTTGAGTTCCGACCACAATTCATCGAAGAACCGACGGATGCGTCGCACGATGGGCTACTGCACTTCCCTGGTAGACGGGGTCGAATTGCTGGCAGGGGCGATAGGACTCGAACCTACAACCACCGGTTTTGGAGACCGGTGCTCTGCCAATTGAGCTACGCCCCTGTGGATCCCTCTGCTATTTCGCCTCGCGGTGCAGGGTGTGGCGGCGCTCCCTCGGGCAGTACTTCCGAAGCTCGATCCGGTTGGGATCGTTCCTCTTGTTCTTGCGCGTGGTGTACGTCCGCTCCTTGCACTCGGTGCAGGCGAGCTGAACAATCGGCCGGTTCTCGGCTGCTTTTGCCATCGGGCTACTCGACGATGCTCACGATCGCGCCGGCGCCGACGGTTCGGCCACCCTCGCGGATCGCGAAGCGCTGCCCGATCTCGATCGCGATCGGGGTGATGAGCTCGACCTTCATCTCGACGTTGTCGCCGGGCATGATCATCTCGGCTCCCTCGGGGAGGCCGATCGCGCCGGTCACGTCGGTCGTGCGGAGGTAGAACTGGGGCCGGTAGCCGTTGTAGAACGGGGTGTGCCGGCCGCCCTCCTCCTTGGTCAGGACGTAGACCTGGGCGGTGAACTTCGTGTGCGGCTTGACGGAGCCCGCCTTGGCGAGCACCTGGCCGCGCTCGATGTCCTCGCGCTCGATGCCGCGCAGGAGGCAGCCCACGTTGTCGCCGGCCTGGCCCTGGTCGAGCAGCTTCTTGAACATCTCGACGCCGGTGACGACGACCTTGCGGGTGGGCCGGATGCCGACGATCTCGACCTCGTCGCCGACCTTGACGACGCCGCGCTCGATGCGCCCGGTCGCCACGGTGCCGCGGCCCTTGATCCCGAAGACATCCTCGACCGGCATGAGGAACGGCTTGTCGACCGGGCGCTCGGGGGTCGGGATGTAGGAGTCGACCGCATCCATCAGCTCCTGGATGCAGGCGTAGGCCGGGTCGTCGACGCCGCCGGTGGCCTCGAGGGCCTTGAGCGCGGAGCCGCGGATGACGGGGATGTCGTCGCCCGGGAAGTGGTTCTTGGTCAGCAGCTCGCGGACCTCGAGCTCGACGAGGTCGAGCAGCTCGGGGTCGTCGACCGCGTCGCACTTGTTGAGGAAGACGACCATGTAGGGGACCTCGACCTGGCGGGCGAGCAGGATGTGCTCCCGGGTCTGGGGCATCGGGCCGTCGGTCGCGGCCACGACGAGGACCGCGCCGTCCATCTGGGCCGCGCCGGTGATCATGTTCTTGATGTAGTCGGCGTGCCCGGGGCAGTCGACGTGGGCGTAATGGCGGGCGTCGGTCTCGTACTCGACGTGGGCGATCGCGATCGTGATGCCGCGCTCGCGCTCCTCGGGGGCGTTGTCGATCGAGTCGAACGCGCGGTACACCGCCCCGCCCTTGAGGGCGAGGTACTTCGTGATCGCCGCGGTCAGCGTCGTCTTGCCGTGATCGATATGGCCGATCGTGCCGATGTTGACGTGCGGCTTCGTCCGCTCGAACTTCTTCTTCGCCACGTGCGCGTCTACCTGCTACCTCTGGACGGGGCTGACGAGATTACTGGAGCCCACAATGGGATTCGAACCCATGACCTCTTCCTTACCAAGGAAGTGCTCTGCCAGCTGAGCTATGTGGGCCCCGACCGGTTGCGCGGGTGCTGATGGTGGGCAGGAGAGGAATCGAACCTCTACAGTCGAAGACGGCTGATTTACAGTCAGCTGAGCTCACCACCTGCTCAACCTACCCACCGGAACCGCGCGGTCGGACGGGAGCTGCGGCTCCGTGGTGCGCCAGGCCGACGACGTCTTCAATTGGAGCCGACGACGGGACTCGAACCCGGAACCGGCGGTTTACAAAACCGCTGCTCTACCAATTGAGCTACGTCGGCAAGGCGCGGGAGAATACCGCAGTCGTCTCCGAGGCGCGGCGGCCATCATAGGGGGCGGCCGCGATCGCGGTCAAGCGCGGCCCGGCGCGGCGCTCGGCCCGACGTCCCGGCATCGCCGCCGGGAGGCTCCGGCAGCGTGCCCCGCCGGCCGCGTCGCCCGGAGTCGAGCGCGGCCGGCGCGCCGGCGGCGAGCCCGTGGGCGGCGCGGCTTCGGGCTTCGCCGCGCTGCATCGCGGCCTCGAAGGCCAGGATCGAGCCCGCCACGGCGGCGTTGAGCGACGCGATCCGGCCGCGCATCGGGATCCTGATCAGGACGTCGCAGCGCCGGCGGATCGGCGGCGCCAGGCCCCGCCCCTCGCTCCCCACGACGAGCACCAGCGGCCCGCGCAGGTCCGCCTCGCGGTAGGTCAGGGCGGCGTCCGCGTCGGCTCCCACGATCCGCAGCCCCCGGAGGTGGAGACCGGCGAGCGCGCCCGCCAGGTCGTCGACCGGCGCGAGGAGCAGGTGCTCGCTGGCCCCGGCGGATGCCTTGACCGCCGCCGGGCTGAGCGGAGCCTGGCGGCGCGTCGGGAACAGGACGCCGTCGACGCCGGCGGCCTCCGCGCTCCGCAGGAGCGAGCCAAGGTTCTGGGGATCCTCGAGGGAATCGAGGGCGAGCACGAACGGCGGCTCGCCGCGGCCGATCGCCCGGGCCAGGATCTCGTCCGGGGCGGCGAATCGCCGGGCCTCCACCACCAGCGCGACGCCCTGGTGACCGTCGAACCCGGCGGTCGCGGTCAGCGTGCCGCCCTCGACCTCCACGACCGGGATCCGCAGGGCGGTCGCGTGCAGGACGAGGCGCTCGAGCGCCTGGCGGCGCTGCGGCGTGACGAGGAGGCGGCGGGCGCGACGACCGGCGACGAACGCCTCCTCCACCGGGTGGCGGCCCGCGACGAGCTCCTCGTCGTCCGCCATCACGACGGCCGCGCCCGCGGGCCGCGCCGGTCGGCCGGGCGGGCGGATACGGCGGCCGCATGCGTCCGCCGGGCCGCGGGGATCGATCCTGCGACCCGGGACGAGGGGGGCCGGGGACGAAGACCGCGGGCGCGATGGCCCGCGGGCACGTGGCCCGCGCGTGTCGGGGCCGGCCCGGGCGATCCGGGAACGGTCGCCACCGGGCGGACCGGGGGTCCCCCGGCCCGACCCCGGGCGGCGCGGAGCGATCCGCCGGAGCGTGGCCCTCGGTCCCCGCGCGGCGCCCGTGCCAGGTGCGCGCCCGGCCCGCCCAACCCGGATCGCCCCGGCCCGGCCGGAGCGTGTCCCGGGGATCGCCCGCCTGGCCAAGGCCGGCGCGGGCTCGCCGCGGGCTCGTTGTCGCGTCGGGCCGGCGCGGTTCCGCCGGCTCAGGCATCCGCCGGCGTCCCGGCCCGGCGCCAGCGCTGCCCGTCTCGCGAATCCTCGACGACGATCCCGCGGGACGGCCAGGGCGTCGCGCAGACGATCGGACGCGGCCCAGTCCCGCGCCGCCGCGCGCCGCGGCACGCTCGTCGAGGAGCTCGCTGCGAGTTCGGCGTCGAGGGCCGGCTCCACCGCATCGGGCAACAGCCCGAGCACGCGGTCGAGGTCGCGCAGGGCGTCGAGCGCGCGGGCGGCGTCCGCGCCGGACAGCGAGCGCGCGGCGAGCCTGCGGTTCACGTCGCGGACGAGCTCGAACACCGCCGCGAGGGCCGCGGAGATCCCGAGGTCGTCATCCATCGCTGCGCTGAACGCCGCCCGGGCGGCGGCGATCGCCGCCGGGAGCTCGGGGTCGTCAGGGCCCTCGCCGTGGTAGCCGAGCGAGCGCGGCGACGAGCGCATCCAGCCGCGCGACCGCCGCCGCGGCCGCGCTCACCGACTCGTCGCTGAAGCTGAGGCCGGTCCGATAGTGCGCGGCGATCAGCGCGTAGCGCAGGGCACGGGGCGCCAGCCCGGTCGGCCAGGAGCTCCGACACGCCCGCGATGTTGCCTTCCGACTTGGCCATCTTCCGGCCGCCCATCTGGAGGTGGGCGCAGTGGAGCCAGGTCCGCACGAACGGCGCTCCGGTGGCCGCCTCCGACTGGGCGATCTCGTCCTCGTGGTGCGGGAAGATGAGGTCCACGCCGCCCGTGTGGATGTCGAACGACTCGCCGAGGTAGGCCATGCTCATCGCCGAGCACTCCAGGTGCCAGCCGGGCCGTCCCGATCCGATCGCGGTCTCCCAGCTGGGCTCACCGGGCTTGGCGGCCTTCCAGAGGACGAAGTCACGGGCGTCGTCCTTCGAGTACTCGTCGGCCGCGACCCGCTCCCCCACCCGCATCGCGTCGGGATCCAGGCGGGCCAGGCGCCCGTAGGCGGGCCAGGACGCGATCCGGAAGAAGATGGAGCCGTCGTCCGTCCGGTAGGCGTGGCCCGCGCTCCAGGAGCGCCTCCACGAGCGCGACCATCTGGGGGATGTGGGCGGTCGCCCGGGGAAGGACGTCCGGCATCGTCATCCGGAGCGTCGCGGCGTCGGCCAGGAACCCCTCGATGTGACGCGCCGCGAGGACGTCGATCCCGATCGACTCGGCCGCCGCGCCGCGGATGATCTTGTCGTCCACGTCCGTCAGGTTCATCACCCAGGTGACCCGCAGGCCGCGCCAGCGGAGGTACCGGACGAGCACGTCGGCGAACAGGAACGATCGGAAGTTGCCCACGTGGGCGGGTCCATAGACCGTCGGGCCACAGGAGTAGATCCGGACGTGGCCGGGCTCGAGCGGCTCGAGGGGCTGCTCCGCCCCCGTCAGCGTGTCGTGGAGCCTGACGGCTCATTGCGCCCGCCGCCCCGACCACGGCCACCGCGCGGGCGGAGATGCCGCGGCCGGCGCCCTCCTCGCCGGCCAGGTTCCCGGTCGACGCCTTGACGTTCACGCGCGTCCACCGGTAGCGACAGGAGGCCCGCGATCGCGTCCCGCATCTCGGGCAGCCTGGAGGCAAGACGGGGTCGCGCCCCGATGATCGTCACGTCCACGGAGAGCGGCGCATACCCGGCCGTCCTGACGCGCTGGAGGCACTCCGCGACGAGCTCGGCGCTGGCGATCCCCGCCGGCGTGGCAGGACCCGGCGGGAAGATCCGCCCGAGGTCGCCGAGCGCGGCGGCGCCGAGCAGCGCATCGCAGACCGCGTGGAGTGCGACGTCGCCGTCCGAGTGGCCGTGCAGGCGTGGGGCCGCGGCGATCGTGATGCCCCCGAGGGCAAGCGGGGAACCCGGGCCGAACGGATGCTCGTCGTCGCCGATCCCGACCCGGATCGGCCGGCCCGCGCGGCCGCCGGACCCACCGCCCGTCCCGCCCGCGCCAGGGCCGATGCCACCCGCTCGAGATCGTCGGGCAGGGTCACCTTGAGATTGGCCGCGTCGCCGGGGATGGCATGGACCGTGATTCTACAGGCCTCCAGCAGGGACGCCTCGTCGGTCCACGTGCTCGGACCGTCGGGCGGAAACGCCGCGTAGGCGTCGGCCAGCACGTCCCGCCGCACGCCCTGGGGCGTCTGCGCCGCGACCAGGCCGGAGCGCTCGACGGTCGCCGGTGATGCGGCCGTCGCCCACCCGCTTCAGCGTGTCGACCACCGGGAGGACCGGGATCGCCGCTCCATGGATGCTGGCGGCACGCGCGACGGCGTCGACAAGGTCGGGCGAGACCAACGGGCGCGCGCCATCGTGGACGAGGATGACGGCGTCCGCCGGACCCTCGGGCAGGGCCGCGACGCCCGCGGCGACGGAATCCTGGCGGCGCGCGCCCCCGGCCACGACGGCCGAGACGGCGTCCGGCAACCACGCCGCCGCCGCGATCTCGGCGACCTTCGAGCCGGTCGTGACGACCACGATGTGCGCAACGCTGGGTGCGCGCGCCACGGCCTCCAGTGTCCAGGCGAGCAGCGGACGGCCGCCGACCACCGCGCGAAGCTTGTCCTGACCGCCCATCCGGGTGCTGGACCCGGCCGCCACCACGATCGCGTCGGCCGTCGGCACCGGCCGGGCCAGGTCGTCGCGGCCGGTCACTCGGGCTTCGGCTGGGCGAAGATCATGCGTCCTGCCACGGTCTGCAGCACGCGCGTGACCCCGACCTCGATCTCGCGGTCCAGATACCGGGCTCCGCCCTCCACGACGATCATCGTGCCGTCGTCGAGGAAGCCGACCCCCTGCCCAACCTCCTTCCCCTCCTGGATGACGCGGACCCGGAGGTCCTCGCCGGGGAGGACGGCCGGCTTCAGCGCGTTGGCGAGCGAGTTCACGTTCATCACCCGCACGCCCTGGATCTCGGCCACGCGGTTCAGGTTGAAGTCGTTGGTGAGGATGGCCCCGCTGCGCGAGCGGGCCAGGGCGACGAGCTTCGCATCGACCTCGCCGATCTCCGGAAAGCCATCGTCCACGATCTCGACGGGCACGCGTCACGTCCTTCTGGAGTCGGCTCAGGATCTCGAGCCCGCGCCGTCCCCGGTTGCGCCGCAGGGTGTCCGCGTTGTCGGCGATCCGCTGCAGCTCGTCGAGCACGACGCGCGAGACCACCAAGCGTTCCCTGGAGGAACCCCGCCTCGACGATGTCGGCGATCCGGCCGTCGATGATCGCGCTCGTGTCGACCACCACGTACGGTTCGCCCGCGTGCGACGCGCTCTCGGCCACCGGGCGCCGGACGATGCCGATCGCCTCGGCCGCCAGGATGAGGTCGTTGCGCTTCGCAACGGTCAGGCCGGCCATCCCGAGCCCCAGGAAGATGGACACGCCGAGCGGCAGCCAGGTCCCGAGCGGCGCGGGCACCGCCGCGAGCGGGAGCCCGAGCAGGAGCCCCATCACGAGACCGAGCAGGAGGCCGACCACCGCGGTGACGAACTCGGCGGTCGAGAGCTCCTGCACGCGGCCGATCGAGCCAGCCCGCGGGGACGACGGTCAGGTAGGGCAGCAACGCAAAGCCCACGACCAGCCACGCCACGAGCCAGGCGGCGATGAGGGCGCCGGCGTAGCTCGACTCGCGCGAACGGCCCCCCGTTGCCGGCCACGAAGGAGATGCCGACCAGGAGCCCGATCGCTGCGCCGAGGAGCCGAATGATGCGGATCACGGGCGGTGAGCCTAGCACCGCCTCCCCGTCCGCGTCAGCCACCCGCCGGACCCAGCGCGACGGCGAGCGCCTCACGGATCGTGCGCACGCTGACGATCGCGATCCCCGGGATCGGCGCCTGGGCGTGCCGGCCGGGCGGGACGAGGGCGCGGGTGAACCCCAGCCGGGCCGCCTCCCGGAGGCGGCGCTCGATCCCGGTCACGGCCCGCAGCTCGCCGAGCAGGCCGATCTCCCCGATCGCGACCGTGCCCGCCGCCACGGGAGGTCCCGCAGCGTCGAGGCCAGCGCGATCGCGACCGCCAGGTCCAGGCCCGGATCATCGGCCGCCAGTCCGCCGGCCAGGCTGGCATACACGTCGTGGCTCCCAAGCCCGATCCCGGCACGTCGTCCCAGGACGGCAACGAGGAGCGCCAGGCGCCCCGGGTCGAGCCCGATCGCGGTCCGACGCGGCGTCCCGTACGTGGTCGAGGCCACGAGCGCCTGGACCTCGACCAGCAGCGCGCGCGAACCCTCGAGCGTGGCGCCCACGACACTGCCGGGAGCGGCGGCATCGTGCTCGACCAGGAAGGCCCGGGCCGGGTCGGGGACCTCGCGAAGCCCTGTTTCGGCCATCTCGAGCACGCCGACCTCTTCCGTCGACCCGAAGCGGTTCTTCGTGGCCCGCACCAGGCGCAGGGCACCAGACCGGTCGCCCTCGACGCTGAGGACGGCGTCGACGAGGTGCTCGAGCGTCTTGGGCCCGGCCAGACTGCCTTCCTTGGTCACGTGACCGACCAGGAGCACCGCGATCCCGTCCCCCTTCGCGAGCTCCATGTATCGCAGGGCCGACTCGCGCACCTGGCCGACGCTGCCAGCCGGTCCGTCCAGCTCATCCACCGTCGCGGTCTGGATCGAGTCGACGATGAGCGCGATCGGTCGCGCGGCGCGCGCCGTCTCGAGGATCCGGGCCACGGAGCTCTCCGGCGTAGACCGTCACCGACGCTGCGGCTGCGCCTCCGAGAAGGCCAAGGCGCGCGGCCCGAAGGCGGACCTGGGCACTCGACTCCTCGCCGGTCGCATACAGGACCTGGCCGACCGCGGAGAGGCCGGCTGCGGCCTGCAGGAGGAGGGTCGACTTGCCGATCCCCGGCTCGCCGCCGACCAGGACGAGCGACCCCGGCACGAGTCCACCGCCGAGCACCCGGTCGAGCTCGCCGATGCCGACCGGGATGCGGGCCACGTCGGTCTCGCTGATGCTCGGCAAGCGAGACGGGAGCGTTGCCGGCGGCCGGTGCGGCACGTCGGTGCGCGGCGGGCGAGTCCTCGTGGACGAGCGTCTCCACGAGGGTGTTCCAGGCACTGCACGAGCGACACTGGCCCTCCCAGCGGAGGAACGAATCGCCGCACGCCTGGCAGACGTAGCGACTCTGGGTGCGCGTCACGGGCGGATCGCCCGGCGCTAGCCGGCTTCGACGGCGGCGGGCGTCTTCTCGTCGGCCTCGTGGATGGAGAGCCCGGCCTCCTCGCCCTTGTCGACCACGATCGTCGTCCCGGGCTTGTATCGACTCAGGAGCAGCTGCTCGGCCAGAACGTCCTCGACCATGTTCTGGATGACGCGCCGGAGCGGGCGAGCTCCGTAGGCCACGTCGTATCCGATCTTGATGATGTGGTCCTTGGCCTCCTGCGTGACCTCGAGGGACATCTGCTGGCTCCGAAGCTGGTCGCGGACGCGCGCGAGCATCAGGTCCACGATGACCCGGATCTCGTCCTGGGTGAGCGAGCGGAAGACGATCATCGCGTCGATCCGGTTGAGGAACTCGGGGCGGAACGATGTCTTGAGCTCCGCCTGGACCTTGTCCCGCATGTTCTCGTACGACGCCTCGGCGCGGGCAGCTTCGGTCTCGCCGAACGTCCGGAAGCCGAGCGACGAGTTCGTCTGGAGCTGCCGGGCCCCGAGGTTCGAGGTCATGATGATGATCGTGTTCCGGAAGTCGACCCGGCGGCCCTTCGCGTCGGTAAGCTGGCCGTCCTCCAGGATCTGCAGCAGGATGTTGAAGACCTCCGAGTGGGCCTTCTCGATCTCGTCGAGCAGGATCACCGCGTAGCTCTTGCGGCGGACTGCCTCGGTGAGCTGGCCTCCTTCGTCGAACCCCACGTAGCCTGGAGGGGCACCCACCAGCCGGCTCACGTTGTGGCGTTCCATGAACTCGCTCATGTCCACCTTGATGAGCGCGTCCTCGGAGCCGAACATGAACTCGGCGACGGCTTTCGCCAGCTCCGTCTTCCCAACCCCGGTGGGGCCGAGGAAGATGAACGAACCGATGGGCCGCTTCGGGTCCTTGAGGCCCGCGCGCGCGCGCCGAACGGCGCGCGAGATCGTCTCGATCGCCTCCTGCTGGCCGATCACGCGCTTGTGCAGGTGGTCCTCCATGTGGAGCAGGCGCTCGGACTCCTCCTGCGCGATCCGGGTCACGGGGATCCCGGTCCACATCGAGACGACGTGGGCGATCTCCTCCTCGTCGACGGTCGGCTGGGCGTCGGCGACCTGCGCCTGCCAGACGCCACGGAGCGTCTCGACGCGCTCGCGGGCGGAGGTCTCGGCGTCGCGCAGGCGGGAGGCCTCTTCGTACTCCTGCGTGCTCGTCGCGGAGTCCTTGTCGCGGGTTGCCCGCTCCAGCTCCTTCTGGGCCTCGCGGAGATCCGGCGGCGCCGACGCGTAGCGCAGTCGCACGCGGCTGGCAGCCTCGTCGATGAGATCGATCGCCTTGTCCGGGAGGTGCCGATCCGCGATGTAGCGGATGGAGAGGTCCGCGGCGGCCCGAAGGGCGTCGTCCGTGATCGTGACTTTGTGGTGCTGCTCGTACCGCTCCCGGATGCCCTTGAGGATCTCGATGGTCTGCTCGAGCGTCGGCTCCTCGACCATGACGGGCTGGAAGCGGCGCTCCAGGGCGGCGTCCCGCTCGATGTACTTGCGGTACTCGTCCAGCGTCGTCGCGCCGATGCACTGGAGCTCGCCCCGTGACAGCGGCGGCTTCAGGATGTTCGCCGCGTCGATCGCGCCCTCGGCCGCGCCCGCCCCGACCAGGGTATGGAGCTCATCGATGAAGAGGATCGCGTCGTTCGTGTTGCGAAGCTCCTCGATGATCTTCTTGAGCCGCTCCTCGAACTCGCCGCGGTACTTGGTGCCCGCCACGAGCGACCCGATGTCCAGGGTCAGGACCCGCTTGTTGAGCAGTGTCTCGGGCACGTCGCCGTTGACGATCCGGTGGGCCAGCCCTTCGGCGATCGCCGTCTTCCCGACGCCCGGCTCGCCGATCAGGGCGGGATTGTTCTTCGTGCGGCGGGAGAGGATCTGGATGACCCGCTCGATCTCCTTCTCGCGGCCGATGACGGGGTCGAGCTTTCCCGAGCGCGCAGCCTCGGTCAGATTGATGCCCAGCTGGTCGACGGTCGGCGTCTTGCTCGCCCGCTTCGTCTCCTGGGCAGGCGTCGCCGCCGAGCTCTGCGACAGGACGCGGATCACCTCGTGCCGAACCTTGTCCAGGTTCACGCCGAGCGACTCGAGGACGCCGGCGGCGATCCCCTCACCCTCCCGGACGAGGCCGAGCAGGAGATGCTCGGTGCCGATGTAGTTGTGACCGAGGCGCCGCGCCTCGTCGATCGCAAGCTCGATGACCCGCTTGGCCCGCGGCGTCAGGCCCACCTCGCCGACGACCGGCCGATCGCCGCGCCCGATGATGAACTCGACCGCCGTGCGGACCTTGGCCAGCTCGACGTTCATGTTCTCGAGGACGCGCGCGGCGACACCCTCGCCCTCGCGGACGAGTCCGAGCAGCAGGTGCTCGGTGCCGATGTAGTTGTGGTTGAACCGCTGCGCCTCGTCCTGCGCGAGCGTCAGGACCTTGCGTGCGCGGTCGGTGAACTTGTCGAAGCGGTCCATCAAGGCTGAGCGTCCGTTCTGGCGGCGACAACCGCCTCTGAAGTCATGCTAGCACGACCCACCCGGCCTGCCCTTGGGCCGCGGCGGGAATGCTCGGCGGCTGGGCGTGCGCGTGAATGCCGCCCGAGCCACCTGATGTTCGCGAGAACCGGGCGGTCGGATGCTGGGCGCCAAATGGCAGGGCGCCCGACCGACCGTCGGCGGGGCGCCCTGCGCGATGGTCTCCGGGAGCGAGGTTAGGCGCCCGGCGTGGTCTCGCTGGCCGCGTCGGGCTCCGGATCCGCCTCGATGGCGGGAACGGCGACGGCAACCGGCTCCTCGGTGGAAGGATCCGCTGCCGTCTCGGGCTCGGCTCCACGACCGCCTCGGGGATCGTCTCGGGCTCGGGCTCCACGACCGCCTCGGGGATCGCGGGCTCGGGCTCGGGCTCGGGCTCCGCGACCGCCGCCGAAGCGACCCCCTCGGAGTCGGGCTGAAGCTCAGCCACCGCCTCGGCCTCCGTGGCGGGTTCGGCATCGGGGGTCGCGGCAGGTTCGGTGGCTCGCTCGGCCTGCTCCAGCTGCTGACGCACCTGGGCGAACGCCGCCGCAAGCGTGTTGTCGATCCCGCCCTCGGGCTCCTGGACCGCGTCCGACATCGAGTAGCCACGCTCTTCGCGGGGCCGCCGCGGCCGCGCCACTTCGGGCGCCGGACGAGCCGGCGGCTCCTCAGCCTGCTTGAGGCTGAGCCCCAGGCGATGGCGCTCCGAGTCGAGCGAGATGATCTTGAGCTTGATCGTCTGGCCTTCGCGGACCACATCACCCGGATGGGCGACCCGCTGATGCGAGAGCTCGCTGATGTGGATCAGGCCTTCGAGACCGTCGCGAACGCGCACGAACGCGCCGAAGTTGACCAGCTTCGTGACCGTTCCGTCGATGATCTCGCCGACCTTGAAGTCCGCCACCGTGGAGTGCCATGGGTCCGGCTGAAGCCGTCGGATCGAAAGGCTGATCCGACCGCGCTCGTGGTTGATGTCGATGACCTCGGCCTCGACCTCCTCGCCGACCTTGTAGCCGGCTTCGGGGTTGTTGACCTTGTTCCACGACAGCTCGCTCTTGTGGACGAGCCCATCGATCCCGCCGAGGTCGACGAACACGCCGAACGGGGCGATCGAGCGGATGTTGCCCTTGACCTTCTGACCAACCTGGAGGCTGCTGAAGAGCTCGTCGCGCTTCTCGCGCCGCTCCTCGTAGAGCGCCACCTTCTCCGAGAGGATCAGGCGGTTCGCCTTCCGGTTGACCTCCAGGATCTTGAGGCGGAGGCGGCGGCCGACGTACGGCTGCAGCTTCTCCGCGATCTCCTGGGCCGCGTCCCGCGGCTGTTCGTTCTGCGGTCGGCGCGGGAAGTCGACGATCTGGCTGATCGGGACGAACCCGCGGATGCCACAGTCGACGATGAGGCCGCCCTTGTTGTGGTCGATCACCGGCGCCTCGATGATGACGCCCGTCTCGAACTGCTCCTGCATGGAGCGCCACTTGCGCTCGAGGCCGGCGCGACGCAGGGAGAGGACCACGTGGCCCTCGGGCGATTCCGGCTGGAGCACGTAGACAAGGACCACGTCGCCCACGGCCAGGACCGGGGAGGACTCGGCGTTCCG
This sequence comes from uncultured Chloroflexia bacterium, assembly GCA_963800795.1. Classification (GTDB taxonomy): domain Bacteria; phylum Chloroflexota; class Limnocylindria; order Limnocylindrales; family CSP1-4; genus CTSoil-043. Next base: position 411 of record CAWDCJ010000009.1, on the reverse strand, counting down.
ACCGTAGAGCTCGCGGTTCGAGACCACGCCCTCGCTCTTCGCCCCGATGTCGACGAGGATCTCGTCCTTGTCGATCCGTACGATGGCACCCTCGACGACGTCGCCGTGCTTGAAGCTCCGGATGTCGGTGTCCTGCTCCGCGAGCAGCTCTTCCATGGTCGCGGGCTCGGGCCGGGACACGGCCGGCGGGGCCTCGATCTCGAGCTCCTCGGCGCCGGGCGCGTCGGCGAGGTCCTCCGCGCTCATGGCGACGGCCTCCGCCACGGGCTCGGCGACGGCCTCCGCCACGGGCTCGGCGACGGCCTCCGCCACGGGCTCGGCGACGGCCTCCGCCACGGGCTCGGCGACGGCCTCCGCCACGGGCTCGGCGACGGCCTCCGCCACGGGCTCGGCGACGGCCTCCGCCACGGG
>CAWDCJ010000008.1:0-208829 GCA_963800795.1 uncultured Chloroflexia bacterium | reverse complement strand
GGTATCAACGGACGCTGCTTTGCTCGTGTTTCCCCCCCACCCTTTTCCAACTGGCGGGCTGGGCTTTTCAATTCCCTTCTAATCAGGTCTTTGGTCTCCTCCAAACAAGCGATAAAGGATAACTACCTTCCTCAGGGTGGTCGCAATCCCTTCTAATCAGGGCTTTGGTCTTCTCCACTCGGAGGTGCAAGTTGAAAGATCAAACTGCCACCATTGTGTCGCAATCCCTTCTAATCAGGTCTTTGGTCTCCCTCCTGGCTGTTGATCCATCTCTCGGCAGAGGTCGGCGACGGAGCTAAGTCGCAATCCCTCCTAATCAGGTCTTTGGTCTCCTCCAATGATCAATGCCCCCAACATCACCCTTGAGGCGGTTTCACACTGAGTCGCAATCCCTTCTAATCAGGTCTTTGGTCTCCTTTAGTTAACCCAACCCACCTACACTGATGAAGTATGTGGGAGGGGTTTCCCATCCGGGTAAGGGCAGAAGATTCATTTCGCCAACTTTGCTCATGTCCTCTCCTCACTTCATCGCATTCTACGGGACGAAACGGCACCACCATGCCGGTTAAATCTTAAATCTAGGTTGCAATGCCGAGGACCTAAAAGGCTATCGAAAACAAAATCTGCGCCAGGATCCGTCCGCACTTCGCCCTTTTTGCAATTTCATCCCCTTATGAAGCCTATCTCATGTGCTGAGCAAGGTGTAGAGCCAGCAGGTAATCCATGTGTTGATTGTTCTTTACCACGTTGGAGGTGCATCTACGAAGTTCTTCGATGTTTCCTGGCCAGCTGTACAACAAACCAAAACCAGAGCCTCGTCGGTAATATGGCGACCCCCGAACGCACCTGGATTGTCCTCTTCGGCCTGTCTTAGAAAGTGCTCGAATAGGAGCGGGATGTCCTCACCCCGTTCTCGAAGGGGTGGCACGTGAATGGCACCTCCTTCCCTAATGCCTTGCAGCAGGCCTTCACGGAAACCTCCGCTCACAACCAGTCCCTCTATGTCAACATTTGTTGCAGAAATGAAACGAACATTTATTTTCATCGGGCGTGCGGCACCAATTGGTGTTATTTCTTTCTCACGCAGTATGGTAAGCAGTCCTGTTTGCACGCCTGGGTGCATGCGGCCAACCTCATCGAAAAATACTGTCCCTCCCTGAGCTTGGCGGAGCGCGCCCAGTTTACCGTGACCGCCCCAGTGAACGCTCCCTTTTCATAGCCGCACAATTCGCTTCGCCACAGTCCGGGCGACAGTTGGCCTGAATTTACAGGAACAAAAGGCTGAGACACGGTTGTTTTCCCTACTCGATGTAAATAGCGTGCCATCAATCCTTTGCCCGTCCCGCTCTACGCCACGGATAAGTATGTTACGTGGCCGCAATCCCAATCCAAGCCGCCTTGCTTGGCGGAGAGCCATCACGAGAGATTTCGAGTGACCGATGATCTCTCCCGTGTCATCCCGGAATGAGTCCATGACGGTAAAGAAGATCCTGCAGCTTGGCTGCTCCTGATCGCCCTCACGAGGAAGAAAGTCTAGAGCGCCATTGCTAGAACATTCACGGAAAAATGGATCCGCAGGCTTGTTTGACAGAATGATGACAGGGAGATCGGGAAATTGATCATGGATTGCTTTTAAGATCTTTAATCCGAAATAACTATTCGGATCGACATCACCGTAACGGCCTTCGGGAAAGCCTGGCCCACGGCGCATCTCGCTCTCTTTTGTGACTCGTCCCGTGTAGAAGCACAGATCGAGCAATACCATGGCCCAACGCGGTCTGTCCTGTCGCCATACTTGCCAGCCCTCTCGAATGAATTGAATTGTACCTTGAAGGTCATTCTCCACCGTGTCGCCGATTACCGCGCATATCGGCTGCTGCCCTCGGTAGAACACTGCTTCGGCCACCGGTTGATGGATCAGCAGTGCGATGCCCTTTTCCGGCCTCATCGCCGGTCACGTCCGCAAGAAGATATTTGCCGCACAGATTTGCGCGATCCTCGTTGCGTCGATCTGGGTGACAGCAGCCGCACAAATCGTCTACAATCAGTATCGGGGAAGATTCTTGGGCTTTTTCATCCGAAATGACGTCTTCGCGACATCTTCGTAAGGACGATCTTGCGGCACAAGTCATGGATTCTCTATGACAACTGATCTTGTACCGTTCCAGAATTCGCTCTGCCCTTCCTGTCTCGTCTCTGATGTCCCAATAAAGAATTTCCGGCGAGACTAATTTTAAACAATCGCCAAAGCTTGTAAGCCAAAGGTTGAGTGTTTTCCAATGCCTCAAAAGTGAGCAGAAGACTCGAATCTTGTTTGCAGTCCTCGTAAGCGAAACGCTGCGCCAGGATTTCCTGTAGACAGGATGGGACTTCATCAAATTCATCCCAGATTCGGTATCCTTTCTTGCGGTCTGCCGCGAGATGGTGCAGTGCGTGTGCTTCTTCGTGGATCATCACTACGCGATAGAGAGCTTCATACCGTATCGCTGAACAATGTGCAGCGAGCCTCTCAGCGCATGAATGAATCCTGTTCGGATGCAAGTAGATGGTTCTTTCTCGACTCCGGTAGATGCCCAGTACATCAACGGCAGACTCTATTTTCAAAGGCTGTTCGAAAGATCTCAGCTCAGACATCCGTTTCTCGAACCCTTCTTCCCGTATCGGCGAAAAAATCCTCTGGATCTCTTCCAACGCTAATCCTGAAAGGAGTTCCTGCAGCTCGTTGGGAAGTTGAACCTGCGAGGAAGCGAAGTCCCCCCGAGAGAGTCTTCCTTACGGATTGGAAGCCCAGAAATCAGATTCTCCAGTTTTCGGATCTCATCTCTCGTCTCTCCTTGGGTCAAGGTTCTGTTTGAAAGTGAAAAATTCGCATATGCTCGGTAGCGTTCCTTTTACCAGCCTTTGCGGCCAGTATGGGATCAACTGCACCTACTTGTCTACGTAATATTGACTCCGATACATTTCTTTCAAGTTCACCTTGAACTCAGGGGTGGATTGTGCTTTTAGGCGATAGACGTTAGCGCTGACCATTTTGGTAGGTGAGGCCAACCTAAAATTAGTGGTGTAATTGGGCGTGGAAGAGAAGTCGGTAGACGTCCTGCGTCGGGTCTCAGGTGGGCAAGCATCATTCCCAGTTTCCTTTATCAGTTGCACTTAATCCAGGCCTCGTTTTCTCAGCTTTGTGACCAGAGTTGTTATGGTGCTCTGTGTGCTTGCGCCAGCATCAGTGACCGAATCAAGGCTGACTTTGCGCGCCGTGACCGAAGGCCTTAAATCAGGTTCAGCAAAGTTGTTTTCCCGCTCGTACCTTTCTTTTTCTCCTGACCAATGGAAGATTAGGAATGCCGCCATTTTAAACGGCCTGTACAAAAGCTTTCCCCAACCCTGAAAATGATACTTCACGTGAACCGGGCCTCAATCTTGCCAGATCGTATCACTCATTTATTACTTGACTTCATTGAAATTTGCGGTCACCGTATGCCGCCTTTTACGGGGGTAGGTGCTCGGAGGCCCAATTGAAGCAAGTATTCCGTCTACTGGTCGTGGAAGACGATCCTGTTAGGATAGAGCATCTCAGGCTTTTGCTGCCTGAGGAAGTCAGAGCAGATCTTGCGAAGAGCGCCGGTAGCGCAATCGGAGTACCGAGATACGGGGGGCGTGTACAAAGGCATTCTCCTTGATCATGATTTAACTGGACAGGCTAGGACGTGCGACGAGATTTTTTGCGGTAGGGATGTCGCCGAAGCTATCATAAATTATGTTTCTAAAGACGTGCCTATCCTGATACATTCGATGAATGTCATAGGCGCATCTTTCATGCACGACAGGCTCCACAATGCCGGCTTTCAGGTCACGATGGTCCCGATGGCCAATCTTACTCAAGACAGATTCTCAGAGTGGCTTCAAGAGGTGTATGACGTCTGGGAGGATTAATCTACATCTTTTCTTTTCAGAGTTCGATACTTTTTCCAGCGCTATCTCATACCAGTTCGCGATTCAGTTTAGAATTTGATATAAGCTCCCCGACTTAGATTTTGGGGAGGTGTCTGATGGGTGGAGTGACGTCGGCGCTACCACATCTTTCGGAATTCGAGGTGTCCGTACGGCTGAAGCAAACGGCTGGGAGGGAACACCGGAGATGGCTCATAATCTGGAACGCATTGGTGGACCCGCGGCCTGCCTCGGAGATCGCTCTCCACACGGACGTTTCGGTTTCTACCGTTCATAGCGTGGTGTCCCGGTACAACAGATTCGGTCCACAAGCCATCGAAGGTCGTGAGCACGGTATACGGCGCAGATGCTATTTGAAGAAAGACGAGGAAGCAGAGTTTCTCAAGCCGTTTCTTGACATTGCCCCCACCGGGGAGATCTGCGTTGCAGGGCCGATCAAGGAGGCCCTCGAAGCATTGTTGGATCACCCAGTCCATCATTCCACAGTGTACAGGATGCTTCACAGAAATGGATGGAGGGAAATCGTTCCTCGGCCCGCTCATCCCGAAGCCAAGGAGGAAGTTCAAGAGGCTTTTAAAAAAACTTCCCGGAACTCGTAACCGAGATTGTGGAGCGAAGAGATCCGGAAGATAAGAGGCCGGTGATCATCATGGCCCAAGACGAGGGACGCTTCGGACGAATCACCGATATCCGATCGTGCTGGGCGCCCAAAGGGATTAGACCGAAAGTCCCCCAGCAAGTCGTCAGGACATTCGTCTACGTATATGCGGCGGTATGTATGGCTCTGGGTAAGATGAGCGCTCTGATCCTGCCCTACGCAAACACGGCCATGATGAACCTGTTCTTGGAGGAAGTATCCCATGATTTCAAGGAATACTTCGTCATCATGCTGGTAGATGGAGCGGGATGGCACAGATCTCACGGCCTGAGGATCCCCGAGAACATACGACTGATACAGCAGCCGTCACATAGCCCGGAACTTAATCCCGTCGAGCATCTGTGGGAAGAATTGAGGGAAAAGTACCTCCCAAACAAAGCATTCAAGTCACTCGATGCCGTCGAGCACGCCCTGTGCAAAGGATTGCGAGACCTTCATGACGATCCCGGAAGAGTCAGATCAATGACGAACTTCCCCTATTTGCAAGTTGTTTGTTGAATTGCGAAATGGTATCATCATTAATAATTTCCAGATTCGGATCCATCGCAGATCCTTGCCAGGATGAGAGCGTCTGCAGATTCATCGCCGGATTGTGGAATCTGGAATGCGAGGCGCATGCTCTAAGGCGACTTTCGAGCCTGTGACCTGTCCCTCCATTCTGCGTGAGGCGACAAGCCTTCGGTGTCCGATAACTCCAAGCCCTGGACCGCGAAAAGTCTCCAGACTTATTTCAGCCGCCGGTTCACGCTCCGAAAGTGGCGGCGGCTTAGACTTGGGTTTCAACAATGCTCCACAGCGACCGAGCGATCAGTACCAGCATCGTTCACCGGCGCGACATTCAAGAGCGTGGGGGGCATCGAGGCATCGTTCAGATCCTCTGACCCCAAAGATCTAGGCCTAGTGACACGGAAACAACACTGGTGAAGTTCACTACGATGAAAAGGTTAAGATCGTTGTCTACAGCAATAGGCCCTACCGGACTCCTCGCCGGCACATCGCGACTCCGAGACTAGACAGATCGAGACTGACAAAATGGCGAAAATTGTCCGGACGATCCAGTTTACGACTGCTTCGTGCTCCACACACTGGGCAGACCCTTCCATCGGGGGTCCTAACCTGGTGGGATCCGCACACAAAGCAAATCCAGTGACTTGGTGGGAGAAGGATGTGCAAGCGTCGTTCCCTTGGATCGACCAAGTAAAGAATTCCGTATCTGTCAATACAAAAGTGTACAGGAGGGATTCTGCCGGACCGAAGACCCGCGTTGCGGCTCCAGCGCGAGGCCTGCCGTGCCAGATGCTTTCTCGTTCACGGTCAAGAAAAATAATTGTGCCATCAGGCATCCAGGCAAATTCTTTGACTCCAACCAAGCGGCCCTCTGACATAAAATTGACACGCTCTGGGTCTGAGGGTGTAATGCGAATCATTTCCCCGCCATCAGAAATCATCATCGCTACACCCTCACTAAATTGACAGTAAATTCCGGTCTGCCTGCTCATCGACCTCTCGCGCCGGCTACCTCCTGCTTAGTCCAATCACCGACATTGATCCTATGAACTCCTGGATTCGTCTACTCTGGGTGACGCCGCCCGTTCCTCTTCCCACATTTATTGAGACTACGTCCTCAATCAGATTCCGGCGTGGTTTAACGAAACGCAGTCCGAGTCTCCCCAGCATTTCACGTCAACTGTGGCAATGTCATGCCCCCTGCGGACAAGGAGCAGGTCCGATTCGCCGTCCTGGACAAAAATAGTTGTTCAATGGAATCGGACGAAGATCTGAAAATCTCGACCGGTTCAAGGGGCGGGGGAATAACAGGGAGACGAGCGGAAAATAGCAAGACTCGCATTCCATCTCTTCAGAAGAACTCCCCAATCCTCCTTCAAGAAACTTTCTGCTTTCATCCGATACACTTTCAAAAGAGGAGAAAAACCAACCTTGCTCCGGCAGGCAATAATCTGGGATCCAGAGCGCACGGGTGTCTCTCCTTGCTGCCAAAGACGTTCAGATTTCCTTCGAGCCATGAAAGGTGTAAGGAACCAACGATCATGTCTATCAAGTGCCTGTGCTCCGGATTTCTTTGGCAGAAGAAGCTTCTACTTCTACTAGCCCCAGTCCAGACGAATCTCCAGGTATATGGGACACCTCCATTGGCTCGTTTCACCTGAGGGTACTGTCGCAAGATGTCTTCCAAAAATCCTCGGAACTCGTTGTCTGCCAGACGAGTTTCGCGTTTTGATACATTGTGGGGGACTCAAGGAGCACTGAGATCACCCGCTTGGTGACCCACCGACAAAGAGGTTCGTGATAGGTGAGCGCTGCACAAATTCGTCAGTGGAAACGTCTGGTCGGCTTTCTGTAAGAACCTGGAAGAATGTGGCTTCCGAGAACTCCGGAGCGTTAGTCGCCCAACTGTACAATTTCATCTGAACAGTAATAAAGCCCTTTGTCTTCTCGAATCAACCCTACCTTGATCGACCACTGCAAGACTTCCTCGACGCTTGCCCCATTCCTGATGACGCTGTCCCCGGCAATCCTTCCCACTCGTTTTCTTCCACATTATCGGGCAGCGGGCTATCTAGCATTGCCATCTTGACAAGGCCGAGAAATTCTGGGTGATCGTAAAAATACTTAGAGAAATCGTTCCATGCAAAACCCTTCGCGCTCAATTGGGAGACGTAAAAAAAGACCTAATCCTCTCAGGTAGTGTGCTGAGGATGTCCTCGTCCAGGTAAACGCATTCAATAGTGTTTCCTTTGAGTCTGACCTTGTCAGAGGAAAAAACTCTACTTTTTGCCCTCTTCGAAGAGTTTCTCCGCTTCGGTCCGATTTGGGGTCCTGATCCAATCCAGGTATGGTTCGACCATTACCTGGAGGTCCCGTTCTCCGAAAAGGTGCAATGGCCAACCGTAGCGGCGCTGTGGGTAAGTATGCATTATCTCAAACCAGTCTTTGATCCGAGCCATAAGCTGGAGGGGAAAACCCATAGCTATCGTGAGGAGGACTGCCCTGTTAGGAGGGCCGCCACTTTCCAGTTCGAGACCGGATAGGTTCAATGTTTCTTCCCAATTTCCGGAACCTGACATCCTGCAATTTGAGATTAGAAAACGCACGCACGCGGGCTCCGGACCAGTGAAGCGCAGACTGGTCTTAGCTTTGCTCTTCCATTCATTTACGACTCTCTGGAACGGGCTAATAATATCGCTCGGCATGAAAAGATTGTGATCCAATCTAAAACCATCGTCCTTGCCGTCTCAATGGGGGTGTCCACGTCAGGTTCGGTACCGAGAAAACTTTTTCGGCAAAAATCATATAAGCTCTGCACGATAACTCCAACGGGCTGCCGTTCCCATTCTGAGAATTGCGCTATGTTTCAGGGCCTATCGGAAGTCCTTCTGTGCGAATTCTTTTCGCCATGTTCTCGAGAAATGACCTCCTGTCACCCTGCTCCAAAATAAATACTTTTTCGTAGTACTCGGGGCAGAGATGGCCGCGAGTTCAAAGCGTGAGTCCGATTTTAGATTTCTCTGTCTGTTCCTCGTTTTCCCAGATCTTCGATCTGACATTTCCGGCGAATGTCTTGTAGGATTTCTCGTCCTCCCTCAACCTGTTGAGACGATCAATGATTCTAGTTACAAGGTCAATTTTTCTCGGCCAAATCTTAACCACATACTGGTCGTGCTGACGTGTGAGAAGCATTTCGATGACATCGGCCATTTCACCCTCGAATCCTACCAAGAAATTGCGATGGTATAGACGATAGAATCGTCGGCGGATGAGGCCAAGATTGTCCCAAGATTCCTGCATTGCCTCAAGAAGCCCCAGGTCCTGGCGGATATAAAAATAACCCTTGGATCCTTGGCTTGATCAGCCAGCTGGGCAGTGGAATCTTCTACTTCCTGTAGCAGCTGATTCCTGTAAGCATCCAGATCAGTGATAAGATTTGCGAGCACCTGTGGGACGTAATGGGAATGTCCTTCCCTCTTGAGCTTTCCTATATCTCTCTCGATTTGACCTCCGACCCGTGGAAAGAGCCCGGCGAACTCCTCCTTTGCTTTAATGTCTGCCATACTTTGGATTTGAGTGACCGGTGTTTGTGCCACCATTGTGGCGAAACGTGTCAGCTCATCCATAGGGTTTTCCGCACCGCTGAGCGAATCCAAGCAATCCTGCACTGACCCAAGAGCGCCTTGCATGCATGGCCCAAACGCTAGTTCAAAGTTTGCAGAAGAAAGATTGGCATTCAGCTGATCCGGGCAGTCAGAGCCTTTGGGATCAGCATCGGATGTGACGCCATGCAAATCGTGGCAATTACTGCTCTGCTTAGCCTACAGGTAGCGTAATCCAAAAACTGAAGGACAGGTAGGCTCAGTGTGGCTTCATCCGAGTGATGAAAATAGGTGTTGCTGCCACTCTTTACGTTCGTCCTGTTCAAAAAGTATGGAGGGTATTTCAGCTGAAAATCAACATTGCAGAGTGGTCTATGTGGCGAGCGAGAAATGCCTTGCCAACACGTGTCAGCCCGAGGAGCATGAGCGATCGGGCAAGCAACGTGGCGACCTCACGTCTGCCGCTGAGCGGCTGATTGTCTTGATTGGGTGTATCTACCAGGAAGACTTGATCGAAAAGCATGGTCTTATCATTTTCAGTGGGAACTACGATTTCGGCGTCAGCGTGCCTGCCATAGCGGGCATGGAAGCGATTCTCCCTGAGAAAGTGATTCAGCTCCATCAGCGCAGCGTAAGAGTTGGCTTTCATGCGAGTCCACGATGCAGCTCTGTTTGAATGGCATTGTCCGAGGCTAATACTTCGGCAAGTGTGAACACACCAAAAATAGTCCATGTTTCATTGGCGAATCTTTCTTGCCGCCTGAGGTATCTCAGCGCTGCTGCGATATCTTGAAGCAACTGCTTCCCGTTCCGCCTGCGAGTGATGAGATGATGAAGAAATGGCGTTGCGCAGTTTCAAGCACAGGGTCGAACCGTCCCGTCCCGCGTCGTGCCCTGAACACTTGCATCGACAAGATTCAGCAACCGCTGGCGGATCAAGTCCCAGTTGACAAAGAAAGCAATCCGGCCGTGCGGCCTCGTGGTCCCGGCTCCATCTTCCAGGTCCGGGGCCGCTTCTCTTGCTTCCGTCGTCTTTTCTTTGACTTGGAACCCATCTTTGATACCGGGGAAAAGGCCTCTGTCTACATTTGCAAAGATATCATTGAGGTTCCCTTGCATCTTGAAGAGGCGCGTTTACTGCCCAGTCTTGGGGTGGCATGTGATGCGAGTCCGGCGTGGCCGTGTCTAGGGCCAAAAAATGAGCTCCTGTGAACTGGTCCATCCCCATCCCTTGGGGAAGGCACTGGCTTATGTGGTCCATGAGCCAGCTCAGGTCCAGTTTACCCTAATCCGCCGGCGCTGATGAAATAAGTCGGGGGCGCTTCCCAGCCTGGCACAGGCAACAGATCCATTTCGCCAACTTTGTTCATCTTAGGCACTCCTAATCATCTTCTGTCAGGGGATAAGTCGGCACCACAAAGCCAGGGTTCGGTCCACTCAATACGAACAGAGCCAGCAGATCACCAAAAAAATCCTTGGCCCAGGATGTCGTCCTTTTCGATAGGGGCTTCTCGAATCGTATCGTAGTCCGAAGAGGATTCGGTGCCAAGGCACGCATCTCGTTGACGAATCTCGGCCACATGTCAAGGCGAAGCTTGTCTCTTGCTGCACGGTCCCCAATTGGTGTAAAACACCTTGGGGTGCAAGCGGATTCGTCTGCCTAGGCTCGAGTGGCAACCTCTTGCAGTAAACTGCCAAGTGCTCCTGTTTGACCTATCGTCAACGGTGCAGACCGCTGAGAGGTATCGATTCCAGGGTGAATCGACCTGCACATTTCCCGTCTCTACTGTTTCGCCTCACAAAAAACTGGCTACCGACGAAGCGGTTCCGTCCTTGCAGAAGGCGCCACGGCCACAGCAGAAAGACGAGCCCGGTGATTCCCGCGAGACACAATGAGATGGTTTAAAACGAGCACACCATGAACTCACGGGGAACAGTCACATGTACCTGGACGTTAAAACGTGCGACCGAGTTCTGAGATAACGGCCAGTTTTCCCGTGTAACTTCCAGGCTCGAGTCCGGCGTAAGGAACGCGGCCTTGAAGCTTTATTTTTGTAGGGTTTCCCCGTGGAGAGATAACCTGATCCGCTTCCGTTGTCCCGGTCGAGTCAATAATTACCTGGACATGGCTCTGCGAGGCTTCTTCTCCAGTCTGTTCATTTGTCAGCACGACTGGAGCAATGATGTGGGCGTTCTGATCCCTAGGGCCATTTGTTGTCAGTCCGAACGATGCGGTCCTGGTTTCGGGGAGGCAGCAGAACATCTTGATGTCAATTCCCTTCTCCGCTATGTCAGCCGGTTCTGGAATGAAGCCAGGAGAGATCGAGATTGGGACGGATCGGCACCATCACTGGTCCAGCAGCCTGGGACGACTCAACCCTCAGATTTCCGACATAGATGCCGTCCGGAATGCCGCTGGGCATTTTCTTAGGAAAACGAATGGTGAAGTTTACCTTGAGGGGTCTACTCTTGGTGGCTGGTCCTGAGTTACCGGCATTTGACACCATTGGTCTATGTCGAGAGCAAAGTTGGTATCCTGGTCGCGCAGGCTAGTAATGCCGAAGGTGCATTCCACGGGTCCTTTCACTATCATGTGAGATCGAGGTTCTTCGATAGTGTAGGCTACTTGGTTGATCGACGTTAAGGGTACCAAAATGCAGCGCTTTTCCTTGCAGTATCCCTAGACGGTCCCTTTGTGGCGGGCCTGTTTAAGTTCTCTTCCCCTGTCCGGGGAGCATTTGACTCGAGGCTCCTGAGACCGGAATTTCAACTTTTAGGTTAACTGCCTGTCTCGGCCTTACTCGAAAAGAGTTTTGAGCGGTGATGTAGCGTGTTCCTTCGGCATTGAGACTGCCTTTGGCCTTAAGTCTGTACAGCCCAGCCGCTCGGCACCCAGCTTGCCCTAAAAACCTGATTCGAGTCTTGAACGAATTTCAGAGCATGGGTTATTTGTTTTCCGTTTTCATCCACCATGTCGCATTGGACACTGCTTCAAGCCACGGCGGCTCCTTGCAGTATATAAGGCGACAGTGAAGTTTCGTTTCAACGCCCACTTCTCCAGGATCAGGGTCAACTTTGAGCGCCAGACGTAGATTGGTGCGTCCTTCCACAAGCACCTGCATTTCAGGGAGGAATCTCTTCGCCTGGCACCGGATGCTGTACCGGCCTGCCGGTGGCTTATCAAGGAAAAGGCGCTCGAAAATGACATTGCCTTCACCGTTTCTGTCCTTGGCTCTGGCATATCGTGCTCCTCCCAGCTGGGTCGAGACTTACGGTTCCAGCTGGACTCTGTAGTTCCCATTTGATCTCATCAGGGGGCTTGCGGTAGAGGGTGGGAAACTCGCACTTTCTCCAGACTGCCGTCTAGTTGGAAGTTGGCACTCCAACTGTTCCGGCCCCCCTCTCTCAAGGCTGTCCGGGATATATTCATGAGGCTTACCGGCTTAGGCACGATGGCATCCAGGCTATCAATGAGTTCCTGGCCCTGTGCTTTCTTAAATGCCTTGGGGTCGCGAGTGACTTCCTCCCGCCAACTGTTTGAGGAGTTCTTCACCATGCGCTTCAATTCCAGTCAAGGCAACCGGGTAAATCTGCACCCCGTTCTCCCTCAGGGTCCTTCCAGCAGGAGCTTCCGAATCCGTTCGGTGGAACTTTTGGAGATCTCTCCAATACAACTCTCTTCCTGAATCCGAAGTCGCACTACGAAGGGTTCTGATATGCTCTGGGAACCGGTCAGCTATCCGAGACGAGGACAGATCAGGCTCCGGCTTACCATCGGATATCAGCACTATTTGCTTGCGAAACTGGCTGTTTGCGAAGAGCCTCAGGCCTTCATCCAGAGCCTCTTCGAGATCCGTATTACCGGCCACTTTCGTCAGCGCCCCTAACTTTGGGCGGATAGATGATTCAAAATCAGCGGTAAGGCCGGCAGAGGAGATGGTTTCTGTGGTTATCTGGAAGAGCACGACCGCGCCACGATTGCTGTCGCCGGCGAGCTCTAGCTGATCCAACAGGAACTCAACGCAGCCCGAGACAGGCCCTGTGGATCGCCTCCGGCATGCTTCATCGAGCCTGATCGATCCACGAGAATCACCATGTCCGTTTGCTCTGTGTCAGCTTGCGCCTGTGCACAGGCGTCCTCCAGTCGCAGGGCGCATCGCCGAGACAAGACAACTGACAAGCATCAGTCTCATTCAGTGACACTCCTTATCAAGTCGGTTTGTAGGGTCTTACCCAGTCGGAAAAAGCCTCTATCCATTTTAGCTTGTCCTCTCTGAAGCCTCGAACGGAAATGGCCTCCCAGTATCCTTCTCAAATCGGTCATAGTATTCAGTGATCAGCTTGTCTCTTGCACTGAGCAAGTTTTCCACTAGACTCTCAGCTTCCCGCTTCTGCAACTCAAGGCGCTGACGGTTTCTGCTCTTCTCTCGATAAACATTCATCTCCTGATCCAGACCCTCAATCTGCTCAGCGCCTCATTTTTCCTTTTTGCTGCGTCTAGCTTGGGCTCGAGGCTTCTTCCAAGCTCTTCGTCGTGCTTTTCAAGGCCTCGCCGCATATCGTTCTCGGCGCGGGCCGCGGTGAACACCGACGCCACCGTCCCGGCGCTCAGGGACCTCCTGGCCGAGCTGCACCGGATGCGCGCTGCAGCTCCGGAGGAGACCGAGCTGCGGGCGGCGAGGGACTTCCTGGTGGGGGTGTTCCCGCTTCGGTTCGAGACACCGGGGCCGATCGTGTCCTCGCTTGGCGGGCTCGTGACGTTCGGGCTTGCTGATGACGAGCTGGACCGCTACCGAGCCTGCGATCGACAGCGTGACGGGCGCCGACGTGCTCGCGGCCGCGCGCGCGCATCTCCACCTTGAGCGCCTCGCGGTGATCGTCGTCGGCGACGCGGATGCGGTGGGAGCCGATCTCGAGAAGGCGGGCCTCGGCGACGTCGAGATCGTTCGTGACCCGGACCCGTCCGTGGAAGCGGCCTGATCCGGGCCGTGCGGCGCCGCTGCTAGGCTGATCGCATGTTGGCAGTGGTGGGGTCGCCGTCGTTCGTGCCCGGCCCGACGCCCGATGCCGCCGGCGAAGCGGGCGGGCTGGCGGCCGGTGTCGCACGGGCCGCCGCGGCCGCGGGCGTGGAGGTCCAGCTGGTCGGTAAGGTGGGTGGCGACCCTGCCGGCGACGCCGTCCTCCTGTCCCTGGCCCGCGGCGGCGTCGGGCACCTCGCACTGCTGCGCGACGCCGGGCTCCGCCACCCCGATGCTTCGGCCGGACTCCGCGGACGCCGATCCCGGCGATACGGAGCCGCTTGCGGCGCTCGTCGCCGGCGCAGGCGCGGACGATGGGCCGGCGAGCAAGCTCGGAGCGCGCGGGGCGCGACGAGAAGCCGGGCGGCTGCCCGAGCCCGGCCTGCTCCTCGAACCGGCCGACATCTCGCTCGGGCTGCGCTACCTGCGCGACTTCCGCGTGCTGGTTGCCGCGGACCCGCTCGACGAGCCGTCGGGGGCGGTTGTCGTGGACGCGGCCGCGTTCGCCGGTGCCGCCCTTGTCGTCATCACGCGGGGCGGCCAGGCTGCCCCCGCGCGCCCTTCGGCGCGATCGTGCTCGAGGCGCCGGAGGACGACCCGGCCGGCGCGTTCGCCGCGCTGGTCGGGCGCTTCGCCGCGTCGCTGGACCGTGGAGTGGACGCCGCGGAGGCGTTCCGGACCGCGATCGACGAGGGTGGCTGGGAGCGCGCCGCCGGCTGAGTGGCTCGCGGCGCAGGCCGAGCGGAAATGGTCAGCTCGTAGGGAGCGGGCGCTGGCCCGGTTCCGGCCCCTGCGGTCCGAGCGGCACGATGAGGTCGGGACCCTCGTTGCGGGCGCTGTTGACCCGCCGGGTGACCGGGTAGCGGACCAGGAGGTCGTCGGGCGCAGGTCGGAGCAAGCCGAGTAGGCGTCCCGCGCTCTCGGTCGATGGGTCCAGCCAGGCCGCCCAATCGGCCGGCGGGAGGATCACCGGCATCCGGTCGTGGATCGGGGCAAGCGTCGCGTTCGCGGTGGTCGTGACGATCGTGAACGTCCGCAGCCAGGCGTCCTCCGGCTCTCCGGGGTCACGCCAGGGTGACCAGAGACCGGCGAACGCCATCGGCTCGCCGTCGATCCTCCGGATGAGGTTCGGCTGGCGAATCGACGGCGTCAGGCGCTCCCACTCGTAGAACGCGTCGGCAGGGACCAGGCAGCGCCGCTTCTGGAACGCGCCGCGGAAGGCGGGTGTGGTGGCCACCGTCTCGGCACGGGCGTTGATGAGGCGATTGCCGATCCGGGCATCCTTCGCCCAGGTCGGGATGAGCCCCCAACGGTAGGCGTCGATCGCCCGGCGGTCGTCGGCAGACTGCACCACGACCAACCCTGACTGCTGCGGCGCGAGGTTGAAGCGGCCGCCGGGTGTGCCCGCCAGGTCGTCGGCGGCGAAGAGCGCGGCCAGCTCCGCGCTGGGGCGCTGCTGCGTGAATCGCCCGCACATCGACCGAGCATAGCAGTGGCGGCGCGTGCGTTCGCCTTCTGCTACGGTCACGCCGATGAGCGGACCGACGACCAGCGACCCGGGTGTCCCGGGACCCCTCGACCGCCGGACCGCGGAGGCGCTCCTCGCCCGCGCGGACGTGCTGCTGGCGGCGAGCGAGTTCGACGCAGCACGGGCGCACTACGCTCGCCTGATCGGGTTCCCCGATCCCGCGATCACCGGCGCCGCGTTGCTCGGGACCGGCGAGTCGCTGTTCCGGCTCGACGACGAGGCCGGCGCGCTGTGGAGCTGGGAGCAGGTCACGCGCCTGCCGGAGAATCCCTCCTCCTATGCCGCCTGGCGCCAGGTCGCCGCGGCGCGCGTGCGGGCCGGCTCGCTCCGGACGGCGTTCGCGGCGTACAAGGAAGCCGAGCGGCGTGCCCCGGCCCAGGATCGGGCCGAGATCTCGTCGCGCCTCGGATGGCTCAGTAAGGAGCTGGGCGACACCCGCGGCGCGGGACGGTACTTCGCGCGGAGCCGCGGCCGCGACCGGATGCCGATCGCGAGCTACGCGATCCTCGGTGTCACCGTTGTGGTCTCGTTGCTGGCCCTGCAGCCGGAGGGCAGCGACCTGCTGACGGCGCTGTGGCTGGACAAGCCCGGTCTCGCGAGCGGCGAATGGTGGCGCCTGCTGAGCCCGGTTCTGGTCCACGCGAGCATCCTTCACCTGGCTTTCAACATGTACTTCCTGTACCTGGTCGGGCCGCTCGTTGAGCAGCTCTACGGCACGGCCCGGTTCCTGGTGCTGTACGTGCTGACGGCGGCCACCGCGTCGCTGGCGAGCTACCTGATCGGCGGGCCGGGTCCCAGCGTCGGCGCGTCCGGCGCGCTGTTCGGGCTGTGCGGCGTGCTGCTGGTCGCGCGCGTGCTCCACCGCCCGGTGCTCCAGGGCCGGCACAACGCGATCCTGAGCCAGATCGGCGCGCTGGTCGTGATCAACCTCGTGCTCGGGTTCGGCCTGAACACGGTCGGCGGCGGCATCGACAACGCCGCGCACGTGGGCGGGCTGCTCGGCGGGATCTGGCTGGGGCTGCTGATCCAGCCGGCGGGAGTTGCGGAGCTCCCGCTGGTCGGCCGCCGGTCGGGCGGGGGGATGCCGGGCTCGCGGACGGCCCAGGTCGAGGCCGCCGTTCAGTCGGGCCCGGCCGCGGTCGGGCGCGCGCGGGTCATGCCGGGAATCGCCGGTCTTGGCCTGGCGCTGGCGCGCTGGGCGGGCGTCGCGGCGCTCGTCGTCGTCGTGTTCGCGGGCGTGGTGCTGGGAGCCGGCCAGTACCGCTGACCTCGCGCCTGCCTGTGCAGCCGGGTGTCGCCGCGATGTCCGAATCCCGCCAGCGCGCGCTCGCCGCAGATGCCATCCTCTCGTCCATGGCAGCTCCCCGTGACTTCGAGCATCGCTACCGTGCCGTGTCCAGCCGCGATCCCCGGTTCGACGGGTACTTCTTCCAGGGCGTCACGTCGACTGGCGTCTACTGTCGCCCCAGCTGCCCGGCGCGCACACCTCGCCGCGAGCACGTGCGGTTCTATCCGACAGCGGCGGCGGCCCAGGCGGCCGGGTTCCGCGCCTGCAAGCGGTGCATCCCGGGAGCAGTTCCCGGGTCCCCGGACTGGGACGTCCGCGGTGATGTCGCCGGCCGCGCGATGCACCTGATCGCGGACGGGGTGGTCGAGCGCGACGGCGTGCCGGGCCTCGCGCGCCGGCTCGGCTACGGCGAACGCCAGCTCCGGCGCATCCTGCGGTCCGATCTTGGCGCCGCTCCGCTCGCGCTAGCCCGGGCTCAGCGCGCGCATGTCTCCCGGCTGCTCCTGGTGACCACGGAGCTGCCGGTGACCGAGATCGCGTTCGCGGCCGGATTCGCCTCGATCCGCCAGTTCAACGCGACGGTCCGAGACGTGTTCGGCACCAGCCCGACCGGGCTTCGCGAACGCCGGCGCCCCGGCAGCGTCCAGCCGGTCTCCAACCAGCTCGAGGTCCGCCTTGCGCGCCGGGCCCCGTTCGATTTCGATGCACTCATCGCCTTCCTCGGAGCGCGGGCGGTTCCCGGTGTCGAGGAGGTCGTGGGAGGAACCTATCGGCGCAGCCTCCGCCTCCCCCATGGCCCGGCGACCGTCGAGGTTGCCGACGATGGAGCTGCCGTCCGGTGCCTGTTCGCGCTGACAGACCTGCGCGATCTTGGCCCGGCGGTCGCCCGGGTGCGCAGGTTGCTGGACCTCGACGCGGATCCGGTCGCGGTCGGCGACGTGCTCGGCCGCGACCCGGTTCTCGGGCGGCTGGTCCGCGCCGCGCCGGGCCGGCGGGCGCCCGGCGCGGTGGACGGCGCGGAGCTCGCGATCCGCGCGGTGATCGGGCAGCAGGTCTCGGTCGCCGCGGCACGCACGATCGCGGGGCGGATCGTGGCCGCACTGGGGGCGCCGCTGCCCGTGCCAAGCGGCGGCCTGACGCACCTGTTCGTGGACCCCGACCGGCTCGCCGGGGCGGCTGACGCGGACCTGCCCATGCCGGCTGCGCGCCGCCGAACGCTGCGGGCGCTGGCGGGCGCGCTCGCCGACGGGTCGCTCGCGCTCGACGCCGGCGCCGACCGCCGGTCCGCGCTCGCGGCCCTGCGAGGGCTCCCGGGGATCGGACCCTGGACCGCCGGCTACATCGCGCTGCGGGCCCTGGGTGACCCTGACGTGCTGCTCGCCGATGACCTCGGCGTGCGCCGCGCGGCTCGGTCGCTGGGCCTGCCCGGGGACCCCGCGGCGCTCCGCGCACGAGCCGAGGCGTGGCGCCCCTGGCGCTCGTACGCGACCCATCACCTGTGGGCCTCGCTCGGGTCGAGCAGGACCCGGGCCGGCGAGCCTGCTGGCATGGACTGCCCACCTGCCGCACTGGAGGGACCCGTCCCGTGATCGTCCACGCGTTCCACGCGACCCCGCTCGGCCGGCTCCTGCTGGTCGGCGAACTCGGCGCCGGACGGGGCCTTGTCCTGACCGGGATCTACATGGAAGCGCACCGCCGCGGGCCCGGGGTGGATCCCGCGTCGGTCGAGGATGCCAGCGCGTTCGGCGAGGTCATACGCCAGCTCGACGAGTACTTCGCCGGGTCGCGACGCACGTTCGACCTGCCGCTGGCCGCCACCGGAACGCCGTTCCAGCGCCGGGTCTGGGACGCGCTGGGGGCGGTTCCTTGGGGCGGGACCCTGACCTACGGGGAGCTTGCGGAGCGCGTGGGCCGACCCGGCGCCGCTCGGGCGGTGGGTGCCGCCGTGGGGCGCAACCCGATCTCCATCGTGGTGCCCTGTCACCGCGTGGTGGGCGCGGACGGGACGCTGACCGGCTACGCCGGTGGCCTGGGACGCAAGAGGTTCCTGCTGGCGTTGGAGGGCGCTGCGGCGAGCGGACCTTCCGCCGCGTGAGCGCGGTCGCGGCTCCGCGTCGGCCCGAGCGCTCCTGGCTGCCGGCGTACCTGGGCACGGCGCTGATCTGGGGCTGCTCTGTTCCTGTTCATCAAGCTCGGGCTCCAGGCGCTGTCGCCCTTGCAGGTCGCGTTCGGGCGGCAGGCGCTCGGCGCGGTCACGCTCCTGACGCTGGTCGCCGCCGCCAGGGTCCGGCTTCCGCGTGACTCCCGGACGTGGGCACACCTGTTCGTGGTCGGGATCCTCTTCAACAGCCTGCCCTCGACGCTGTTCGCGTTCGGCGAGACGCACGTCTCGTCCGTGGTCGCGGGCATCATCAACGCGGTCACGCCGCTGGCCACGATCGTGGCGGCGTTCGCCGCCTTCCCGTCCGAGCGCCCGACGGCCGGCAAGATCGCCGGCATCCTGGTCGGCTTCGCGGGGGTCCTCGTCGTGGTGGGGGTATGGAACGGCGCGGGGAGCAGCGAGGCGCTCGGCGCGCTTGCCTGCCTGGCGGCGGTTGCCTGCTACGGCGTCGGGTTCCCGTACATCCGGCGCTACCTCGCCCCGCGCGGCGAGCGGCCACTGGCGCTGGCCGCAGGCCAGATCGCCTGGGCGGCAGTCCAACTGCTCCCTTTCGCGGCGCTCGACCGGCACCCGATCGGCCTGCTGACACCGCAGGTCGTCGGGGCGATGCTGGCGCTGGGGATGCTGGGGACCGGGATCGCCTACGTGTGGAACTTCCAGGTGATCGAGCGCGCGGGTGCCACCACGGCGAGCACCGTGACCTACCTGACCCCGCTGGTCGCGATCATCGTCGGTGCGCTCGTGCTGGGCGAGCCGGTGACGCCGAACGAGCCGCTCGGCGGGCTCGTGGTCCTGCTGGGCGTGGCCCTTGCCCAGGGCCGCCTCGCGCTCCCCGCGCGGAGGCGGTCAGGCTAGAGGTTGCCGAAGACGACCTGGGGCCCCGGCTCGGTCACGGCGCCGCCGGTCGCGTCCGCCGCCCAGAGCTCGTAGACATATCCGGCGGGTGTGGCCGGCAGGCCGGTTGCCAGGCCAACGAGCCCGACAACGTCGGCGAGCGCGATCGAATCGCGTCGGCAGGCCGCACATGTCGCAAGGTGGCCGACCAGCGTCGCGGTCTCGATGGGCTTGAGGTCGTCGAGCGCCGCGCCCGCGGCTAGCTCGCGAAAGGGCCGGTGGTCCATGCGGTGCCTCCGGGATCGATCTCGGAGATCGATTGCCCGAGGATGTCGCGGAGCTTGAGGAGGGCAGTCCGGATCCGCGTCTTGGCGGTACCCAGCGGGATTCCGAGCGTCTCGGACACCTCGACGTGGGTCAGGCCCCGAAAGAACGCCAGCTCGAGCGCCGTCCGCTGGTCGTCCGGCAGGTGGGTGATCGCCTCCCGTACGGCGTCTCGTCGCAACCGCAGCCAGGCCTCCTGGTCGACGTCGTCGTCCGCTTCCCGGAACTCGAGATCCACGTCCGCGGTGTGCCGGCGGACGTTGGCTTCCTTGCGCACCAGGTCGATCGCCTTGTGCCGGGCCAGCGAGAACAGCCAGGAGCTCAGCGCGCCGCGCGCCGGATCGAAGCGCCCGGCGTCCTTCCAGACCGCGACGAACACCTCCTGGACGACTTCCTGGGCGAACCGGTCGGCGCCGGTGACCTGGTAGGCAAGGGAGTAGAGGGGGCCCGAGTAGCGCTCGTAGAGCGCCTCGATCGCCCGCTCGTCCTTCGCGCGGATCCGCAGGAGGAGCGCGGCCTCGTCGGCCCGGCGCTCATCGAGCGATGCGGTCAACGTCTCGTCAGGCACGCGCGGCTCCGTCAAGGCGGCTGGGACGCCTTCCCGCACCACCGGCCGGGCCCCGAGCGCAACCGTGGCGCGGGCGCGGGGAGCATACCAGCGCGACCCCGCGGCAACGACCGGGCCGACGGCGCGCAGGTCGAAAGGCTGGGCAGACGGGCCGATCACGACTCACGGTTCGCGGCACCCGACCGAACGGTTGCGGCGCGGACCCGTCATCAGGGCTCGCGGCCGGTCGGTGGCACCGACAGCAGGTCGACGCGATCGCGGAATTGGTCGAGCAGGCGATAGGAGTTGCGCTTCGCCAGGCGATCACGCTCGGCGGCGGGGAGCGCAGCCTGGCCCCGAGGCTCGTGGTGGACCAGCGGGAGGTCCAGCCGGCGCGCACGTCGCGGCGGGAGCGTCGCCGAATCCGGTCCGGCACGCAGGGCCAGGCTCCACCACACGTCGAGGTAGTCGTCGACGGCGAACTTCTCGTCGAGCGGGCCCAGCGCCGCGACGTCCTCCCTCCGAAACGCCAGCCAGCCCGTCGCGATCGCATCGACGTCCGGGCCCGTCGCCTGGACCGCGTGGCGGAGGTCGGGCAGGTTGAGTCCGAATGCGCCGGTCACGGCCACGCTCGGGTCGCCCAGCGCGGTGGCGACAGCCTCGAAGGCGTCGCCCATGATCTCGACGGAGGTGTCGGCCAGGATGACGATCGCGCCGCGCGCCCGCCGGAGCCCGACGTTGAGGGCCGAGGCGCGCCCCAGCCGTGCGCTCGTCCAGAGCACCTCCGGCTCGCTCCCGTTCACGGGCGCGAGGTCTTCGGAGCCGGCGACGAGGCGGGCGGCCTGCTCCGGCACGGGATTGTTCGCGACGACCACGACGTGCGTCCCGACGGGGGCGTACGCCTGCAGCCCGCGCAGCATCCGGGCGGTGTCGTCCGGCCGGTCATCCGCGATGAGCAGGACGGTGAAGGGCGCCGCGGCCGGCCCGTCCGGGACTGCCGGGACCGCCCCCGCGCTGCCGTACCGGACGATGCCCGCTTCCTCGACCGTCGGAGGGCGCGGCGGGTTCGAGGCGAAACGAGGTTCCGCGATCCACGACCCGCCAGCCGCTCGACTCGATCCGGGCGCGAAGGGAGTCCGCGCGTGCGTAGTCTCCCGCGGAGCGGGCCGCGGCGCGCTCGCGCGCCAGCGCCTCGATGTCGTCGGGCGGGGTGGGGGCGACCTGGGTCACGCCCCGAGTGTAGCCGGGACCACCGGCAGCACGACGCTGACACGTGCGCCGCGCGGCGCCAGGTTCTCGACCGTGGCATCGCCGCCGTGCCGTCGCGCGAGCTCGCGCACGATGGCGAGACCGAGGCCGGAGCCCGGCCCGGCACGTGACGGGTCGCCCCGGTACGAGCGGTCGAACGCGTGCTGGAGCCCACCGGGCGGGAAGCCCGGCCCGTCATCGGAGACCGACAGCAGGACCGCCGCGTCTCCCCGCACCGTGCGCCCGGCCCGGGCGGAGAGGTGCACCTGGGGCGCAGGTTCCCCGGGCACCGCCGGCCCGACCGCCGCCAGGGCGTTCTCAACGAGGTTGGAGAGGATCCGCTCGATCGCGAGCCGGTCGGCGGCGAATCCCAGCGCCTCCCGGGGCGTCTCCGTCACGAGGTCGATGCCCGCGGCAGTCGCGCGCGTCGCGAACCGGGCCCCGGCCTCGGCGAGGACGGAGGCGGCGTCCAGCTGCTCGGGACGGAGGCCGGCCGATTCGTCGGCCAGCCCGTCGAGCGCCCCGAGCGCGCCCACCAGGCGCTCGAGGCGAGCCGTCTCGTCTGCGATCGCGCGAGCCGCCCGAGGCGCCGCATCGCCGCTCGCCGTGCCGTCCACGAGCGCCTCGGCGAACCCACCGATCACCGTGAGCGGAGTCCGGAGGTCGTGGCGCAGGTTCGCCAGGAGCTCGGTCTCGGCGCGCCGGCTGCGCGCCAGCTCGGCGCGCATCGCGTTGAACTGCCGGGTCACGTCCTGCACCTCGCTGGGCCCCTCGGCAGGAAGCGGCGGCGGCTCCGGTCCGGTGCCGGCCAGCGGCACGCCGGCCGTCGCGACGGCCAGGCGCTTCAACGGGCCGGTCGTGGATCGCGCAAGCAGCCAGGCAAGCGGCCCGCCGACGATGAGCAAGACAAGCCCGACGAGCGGCAGGGTCCGGAGGAGATCGCCCGAGCGTCTCCGCGCCGGACCGGTCGGGAGTCGCCAGCACGATCGCCCGGGGCAGGACCGCACCGGCCTGAGTGAGTGCGACGACGCTCGCGGCGCGCGTCGTGCCGTCGTCGAACCGGAGCGTCACGTCGGTCGCCGTACCGCGCCCACCATTCGGGATTGCGGGCAGCGCCTCGGTCGGCAGGGCGGTTCCCGTCAGGCTCACGGGCGGACGGCCCTGGCCGGCCACGAACAGAAGCGCGATGTCGAGCCCGTCGAGCTGATCGCGCAGCGTCTCCAGCGCCGTGGCAACGTCGGCGCGGTCGGCCCGTGCGCCCAGCTGCCCGACGATCGTCGCCCCCACCGCGTGGAGGCGACCGAACGCCGCGTCGCGGTTGAGGCCCCGGAGCACCACGAAAAGCGCCCCGCCGATCGGCGAGGAGGACAGCCAGCGCCGTGACGGTCAGCGTCAGCGCGAGGCGGCCCGCGAGGCTCTTCGGCATGCCGGATGGCTCAGCCCGGGTCCGCCGAGGAAAGCGCCGCCCGGCCCGGTGGGACCAGCCGGTAGCCGACGCCGCGGACGGTCTCGATCGGCGGCCCGTCGTCGCCGAGCTTCTTGCGGAGCTCGGCGACGTGGACGTCAATGGTGCGGGTCTCGCCCGGGAAGTCGGTTCCCCAGACGTCTTCGAGGAGGCCGTCACGGGTCAGGACCACCCCGGGGTCGCGGGCCAGCGCGATGAGCAGGTCGAACTCCCTCGCCCGGAGCTCCAGGCGTCGCTCGCCGACCATCGCCTCGCGGCGACGGGCGTCGAGCCGCAGTGCGCCGACCTCGATCGGCCGGGCGCCGGAGGCGGTGGCGGTGGTGCGGCGCAGGATCGCCTTCACCCGCGCCACCAGGGCCCGGGGATTGAACGGCTTGGTGACGTAGTCGTCGGCGCCCAGCTCCAGCCCGACGATCGAGTCCACGTCGTCCGACCGCGCCGTGAGCATCAGGATCGGGGTCTCGCCGCGGCGACGGATCTCGCGGCAGACGTCGAACCCGTCCTTCTTCGGCAGCATCAGGTCCAGGATCACGAGGTCCGGGTCGTGGCGCAGGTGGAGCGCGAGCGCCTCGTCACCGTCGCGCGCGGCGATCACGGCGAAGCCCTCCTTCTCCAGGTAGAGGCGCAGAAGCTCCACGATGTTCGCCTCATCGTCGACCACGAGGATCCGCTTCATGGCTTGCGAGTCTACGGTGCCGCGGGAGACGCCGGCACGTCCAACGTAAGCGGCCCGTAAGGCGATGGATTCCCCGCTGCTCGCCTGCCGGCCTCCGGTTGGGGCGCCGGCCGCGCGGGTCCGGTTCTCCCGAAGGGAAGCCCCGGCTGCCCGATCGGGCAGGCGCGGCTGCCCGATGGTCGGCCCCGAACCGCCTGTGGATCGGGCTGCTCGCGCGCCAGCATCGACGTATGCAAATGGGCTTCGCCGGGTCCGTCGATGCCTGAGCGGGCCGAGCTCGCCGCGCCTGACGACCAGGAACGTCTGCGACGGCTGGCGGAGGCGCACGGCAACGGCCCCGCGATCGCGGGAGATTGGGGCGGCGGCCGAGGCGACGGCGCCCGTGCGGGCAGGCCTCGCGGCCGCCCGGACCGGCGCCGGGGCGTTCGCCCGCGGGATCGGTCCGGCCGGCTTCATGGCGATGCAGCGCCTCGCCGGCAACCGCGCAATGGTCCAGGCGCTCGGCCGCTCCATGCTGTCGGGACCGGCGCTGTCCCTCGGGTCGGGCCTCGACGCGGACGAGGAGGCCATCACGGGTGCAGGATCGCCGACCGTCGGTATCGCATCGCTGCCGGGCCAGGCAGGCGCTGCGCTCGGCGCAGCTGCCGGCGGAGCCGCAAGTGGGGCCGCGGGCGGAGCTGCCGGCGGGCCGCGGAGCAGCTGCCGGAGGAGCCGCGGGAGCTGCCGAGGGTGTCGTCGGCGCCGCGCTCGGCGCAGTCGCAGGCGGAGCAGCAAGCGGGGCCGCGGGAGTAGCTGCCGGCGGAGCCGCGGGAGCCGCCGAGGGTGTCCTTGGCGCTGGGCTGGCAGCCGCCGGGGGAGCGTGGGCGGAGCCGGCGGGGCCGCGGGCGGAGCTGCCGGAGGAGCCGCGGGAGCTGCCGGAGGAGCCGCGGGAGCTGCCGAGGGTGTCGTCGGCGCCGCGCTCGGCGCAGTCGCCGGCGGTGCTGCGGGGGGAGCCGCGGGAGCTGCCGGAGGCGCCGCGGGAGCGGCTGCCGGCGGCGCCGCGAGTGGAGCCTCGACGGCCGGGGCCGAGCTCGGGGCGGGGGGTACGGGGACGGCGGGCGCCGAAGCGGCTCGTAGAACAAGCGCCGTGGCAGAAGGTGCCGCCTCGGCTGGAGCGATCGGCGGCGGGACTGCCGGCAGTCCGTCTGCGACCGGCGCCTCGTCCCACCCGCGTCGGAGTGCGCCGCCGCCGATCGTGGGCGCCGGGGGCGCGTCGACGCCGGGAGGGAGCGGTGGCCCGGCGGGTACTCGGTCCACGGCGGCGGTCCAACGACCGGCGGGAGCCCCGGACCTGCCTCCGGCGGACCGACGTCGGCCACGGGCGACCTCGCCGGCGCTGCGGCCACACCCGTTGCGGCCACGACCCCTGCCGCCGCGGACGCAGTGACCGGCGGAGCCCCGGACCCGAACACCGCCAAGACCGGCATCGACTGGAACCAGATGCTCTCGGACTTCGGCCCGCCCGCGCGGACCGTCCTGGAGGTCGGCCGGCTCATCCCCGGTTGGGGGCTGCTGGCCGGGTTCGCGTCGGACTCCCTTTTGTTCGCCAGCGACCTGACGTCGATCCCGAACTCCAAGAACGCGCCGGTTCGCAACCGGGCCTCGATCATCTTCCGCAACTTCGTCAACATCGAGAACAATGCCCTGGGCCACGTCCTGTACGTCAACCAGCTGATCCAGGACGGGCTGGCGGGCTCGGTCGTCGGCGCGGAGTTCACGCCGCTGACGGCCGCGGCGAACGAGGTGCTGAGCGGCGTCAAGGTCGCTCTCGACGAGGTCCAGATGGGGACCGACATCATCGTCGAGGTCGAGGCCCTGTACGAGGCGAACCATGCCCCGGACAGTGCCGAGGCCGAGAAGTGGCGCCAGCTCGCCGACGGCTATGCCGCCAACATCCTCGGCGACGTCGTCAATACGGTCCTCGACGTCATCAGCCTCGCCAGCGCGGGCGCGGCCAACACGGCCCCGGTCGAGGAGGCGAAGCTGCCCCTGACGCTCGCCGGCGCATTCCTCGAACACGCGGCCCCGAACATCATCTCGACGATCAACAACATCCTCGGCGTGTGGCTGGGCAGCGGCGTGACGGCGGGCCGGCATGCGGCCTCAGGCCCGCCGGCTGCCGGCGGCGCGGGCGCGAGCCCGGCGACCGGGACGGGAACAGGACCAGCGACCGCGCCGACCGGGGCCGGTACGGGGGCGGTCCCTGCGGTCCAGCGGCTCGGCGAAGGGCTCCCCGGGGGTCCCGACGGTCGGGCCGGACAGGCGGCCAGCCTTCGCGCCCAGGCGTTCGCCTACGACATGGCGGGGGGGTTCGTCGAGGCCGAGGCGCCCGTCGCCCGGACGACCTTCGACGGCATCAACGTCGTGATCGACGCCTTCGAGGCGTACGCAGAGGACCAGGTCGCCCAGATCGACGCGGTCGTCGGGGCCCTGACCGGCGGCAAGTCCGCGTTCCAGGTCATCCGCGACGCGGTGACGGCCGGGCTGGACGACATGAATCGCAAGGTCGCCATGGTCCAGCAGCTCGGCCAGGCGGCGACGAACGCGCAGGCGAGCGCGAAGTCCATCTCGGAGGCCTGCGACGCGCCTGCTCGGCGAGCATCGACGGGCTGGTGATGCCGAGCGTCCACATCCCCGAGGTCGACCTCGGGCGAGGGCATCATCGCGAGCGCCGCCTCTGCCGTCGCCAACACGGCGGCCGAGGCCGCGAACGCGGCGCTCGAGCTGGCCATCTCGGGCGTCTCCGCGGCGCTCGACACGGCGAAGGACGCGGTCCGCGCGCCGATCCTGGACATCAAGGCGCACGCGGACGACATCGGCGAGTGGCTGGCCATCCTGGCTACGAAGTGCACCGAGATGATCGCCACGCTGCATGCCCACATCGCGTCGTTCAGCGAGGGGCTCGGACACTGCACGAACGTGACCGAGGTGATCGACCTCATCATCGGCCAGGTCAGCGACCTGACGGGCATGCCTCGCTTCACCGTGCAGGACATGCGGAACACGTGGAACAGCGTCGGGACGTACATCGACCAGTTCGCTGCGCTCGGCCCGCAGCTCCACGAGCAGGCGGCCGCGCTGCGCGAGCAGGCGGACCAGCTCGCCGATGGCGGCGACACGGGCCCGACGTTCGCGCTCCCGCCGGGTCCGCCTGAGAACCCGGGCGAAGGCGGCGGTACCGCTGAGGGAGCCGCCGCCTGATCGGCAAGGTCGCGCGGCCCGGTTGCCTGCTATCTGACGAGGCGAGCCAACCGGTCCTGGTCAGCCGGGCGTCGCGACCGGACCAGCGCCGAAGACCCCACCGAACGCCCCCGCGAGGGTGAGCAGGACGAGGAGAACCACCGCGGCGACGGCCGCGATCAGCAGGATCTCCACGGACCACAGGGACGGCCCGCGATAGCGGTCGGACGCGCCGTCCGGACGCGGCGGGGTCGGCGTCGCGGGGCGGGGCCGATCCGTCCGGCCCGCTGCTCCGGCTGGAGCCGGGATGGCTGATCGCGTCGGGGCCGACGAGACGGTGTCGACGGAGCGGCTCGGGCGACCCGTTTGGACTTGCGAAACCTGGGCCGCGGGGCCGGCACCGATCCCCGCCGAGTCTGCAGAGCTGCGCAATCTTTCCGCGAGCTCGGCGGCGCTCGGACGCGTCGACGGCCGAGCGTCGAGCGTCTGCGCAACCAGCGCGTCGAGGACGGGGCCAACCTCCGGTGCCCGGGTGGCCAGGGAAGCCACCGGCCGCCGGCCGTCACGGACCAGCTCGACGATGCTCCCGGCTGCGTGGGGAAGCGCGCCGGTAAGCGTTCGATAGGCGACGGCTCCCAGGCCGTAGACGTCGGATGCCCGGCTCGGGGGAACGCCTTCCAGGAGCTCCGGCGCGAGGTAGGCGAGGGTCCCGACCGTGGTGCCGGGGTCAGTGAGACCGGAGCGCGGTGGGAGCCCCGCCGACATGCCCTCGCGTGCGACGCCCAGGTCGCCGAGCTTGGCTCTGCCTCCGCTGAGGAGCACATTGCGTGGGGTCACGTCGCGATGCAGGATGCCGCGGGCGTGCAGGGCCGCGAGGCCCTCGGCGGCATCGGCCAGCAGGGGCAGCGCCTCGTCCACGGGCAGGCGGCCGTCCCGGTCGAGCCGGTCGCCGAGGGAGCCGTCCGG
Source organism: uncultured Chloroflexia bacterium (assembly GCA_963800795.1). Lineage (GTDB taxonomy): Bacteria > Chloroflexota > Limnocylindria > Limnocylindrales > CSP1-4 > CTSoil-043. Next base: position 180,837 of record CAWDCJ010000008.1, on the reverse strand, counting down.
GCAGAGCTCCATCACGAGGAAGGGGTCGTCGCCCGGACCCGTGACGACGTCGTGGATCGCCACGACGTGCGGGCTGGTCACCGCGGCAAGGGCGCGGGCTTCCCGGTCAAAGCGCTCCGCCAGCACCGGGTCGCCCGCGAGGCTGGGCCCGAGGATCTTGAGGGCGACGTCGCGGTCGAGCTGCAGGTCGTGGGCGCGCCAGACGGTTCCCATGCCACCCGCGCCCAGCCGCGCGTCGACCCGGTAGCGACCAGCGAGAAGATCGCCGATGTTCGGCACTGCGCGAGAGTACCGCTGGACCGAGACCCAGATCGGCCGGCAGCGCGACGCCGCCGCAGGCAGCGCGTCGTGGCCGGTGGCGTGGCTGTGTGGGGTGGCTGTGTGGCGTGGCTATGTGGCGCCGCGGGCCGCTGACCTGCGCGTCGTCGCGGCCGGGGGTATCGTCGCCCGCATGATGTTCACCGATTCGTGCCTGGTCACCGGGCGTGCCGCCGGGCCCAGTAGAAGCGGCGCCCAGGTGTCGGCGTCATCGCCCGGGTCAACCATGACGGACGAGCTGGCCACGATCGAAGGCCTCCAGGCCGCGTTTCGCCGCCGTGACTATGTCGCGGATCGCGCGCTCACGACGGCGGTGTTCCTGGCGCTGCGCCTGGAGCGGCCGCTCCTGCTGGAGGGAGAGGCCGGCGTCGGCAAGACACAGCTGGCGAAGACGCTCGCCGACACGCTGGGCACGCGCCTGATCCGGCTCCAGTGCTACGAGGGACTCGACGTCACGACGGCGGTCTACGAGTGGAACTACGCCCGCCAGATGCTGGAGATCCGGCTGCGGGAAGCGCGCGGAGAGATCGGGACCGCGACCGCCCACGACATCTTCGGGCCCGACTTCCTGCTGAAGCGGCCGCTGCTTCAGGCGCTGGAGGCGCCCGACGGCCTGGCTCCCGTGCTGCTGATCGACGAGATCGACCGCGCCGACGAGGAGTTCGAGGCATACCTGCTGGAGATCCTGTCCGACTTCCAGGTCACGATCCCTGAGATCGGAACGGTGACCGCGGATCGGGCGCCGCGCGTCATCCTCACCTCCAACCGGACGCGCGAGGTTCACGACGCCTTGAAGCGTCGCTGCCTCTATCACTGGATCGACTACCCGAGCGCGCAGACGGAGATGGAGATCGTCCTGGCCCGGGTGCCGGAGACGCCGGACCGGCTCGCTCGCCAGGTGGTGGCCTTCGTCGGTCGGCTCCGCGCGGCCGATCTGACCAAGGTTCCGGGCGTCGCCGAGACGCTCGACTGGGCTGCCGCGCTGCTCGCCCTCGGGGCGCGGGAGCTTGCTCCCGAGGTGGTCGACGAGACCCTGGGCGTCCTGCTGAAGTACGAGGAAGACGTCCGGCGAGTCCGAGGCGCGGCGGCGGCAGGCTTCCTCGACGAGATCGTCGCGGCGAGCGCGTAGGATCGCGGGCGACCCGCATGTCTGTTCCGCGCCCGCGCGTCACGGATCCCTTGGGCGCCTTCGATGGCTCGACCTTCGTGCGCAACGCGGTGGTGTTCACGCGGGTCCTGCGTGCCGCTGGGGTCATGACCGACCTGGGCGGAGCGCTGGACTTCGCCCGCGCGCTCACGCTCGTGGACGTTGGCGACCGCGCCCAGGTGCATGCAGCCGGCGCGGCGATCTTCTGCCGGCGTCGCGCCGACCTCGAGATCTACGATACGGTCTTCGACCAGTTCTGGCGTCGCCACGTGGCCCGCATCGCGCCGGCCCCCCGGGAGGAGGACCCCGGCAGCCCCCCGCGGCCTCGCCGGGGCCATCAGGCCGGCCCGGATGAGGAGATGGCGCAGGATCGGCGCGGTCCATCCCGCGCCCGGCCGGACCACGCGCAACCGGGCGCCGGTGACGAAGAGCCCGAGACGGACGCCGGCTGGGTCGTCTCGGAGCGCGCCTTCAGTCCCGGCGAGGCGTTCCATCACCGCGACTTCGACCGGATGACGCAGGCCGAGCTGCGCGACGCCGAGCGCCTGATCGACGCGCTTCGTCCCAGCCTGGAGACGCGGCTCACCCGGCGGTCGGAGCTCCACCCGCACGGCCGGCGGCCCGCGCCGCGCGCCATGTATCGCCGGAACCTGGCCGCCGGCGGTGACCTGGTGGACTGGGTCTGGCGCCGCCAAGTGCGACGCCCGCGCTCGATCGTCGTGCTGTGCGATGTCTCGGGGTCCATGGAGCGCCACGCTCGGATCCTGCTCCGGTTCGTGCAGGCCCTGTCGCGCGCGTCGGGCGTGCGCACGGAGTCGTTCGTCTTCGGCACGCGCCTGACCCGGATCTCCCATGAGCTCCGCGGACGGGATCCTGACCGGGCGATCCGGCGCGTCAGCGAGACGGTCAGCGACTGGTCGGGTGGAACGCGGATCGGCGAGTCCCTCCGGACGTTCAACCTGCGCTGGGCGCGGCGCGTGCTCCGCACATCAGGCGTGGTGATCGTCGTCTCGGATGGTTGGGATCGCGGCGATCCGGAGCTCGTGCGCGTCGAGGCGGCGCGCCTCCAGCGCAACTGTCATCGGCTGATCTGGCTCAACCCGCTGGCCGGTGCCGAGGGCTACCGGCCGATCGCGGCCGGGATGGCGGCCGCCTATCCATCGATCGACGACTTCCTGCCGATGAACACGATTGCTTCCCTCGAGCGGCTGGGAGAGGTCCTGGGTGGCATCGGCCTGGGGAGTGCGGGCCGGCCACCGCGGCGGGGTGCGCCCCGCGTGCATCAGGTCGGACTGGGCGGCCTGGCCCGGCGGGGGCCGGCCCGCTCGACCCTGCCGCGGATCGGCGCGCCGCCAGCCGGCGCCGGCGTGAGCGTTCTCGACCCGGCGACGGCACGGCCGCTGCGCGGATGAGCGAGCGAAGGACGGCCCGACATGCGTGAGCTGCTCGAGACGGTCCGGGCGTGGCAGGCCGAGGGCGACACGCCGGGCCGCGCGGTCGTCATCCGGACGTTCGGCTCGGCGCCCCGGCCGGAAGGGGCGGTCCTCGTCGTGACGGCGGACGGCCGGCTCGCGGGGAGCGTGTCGGGTGGGTGCGTCGAGGGGGCCGCCTGTGACGAGATCCAGGCAGCCCGCGGAGCCGGCGTCAGCCGTGTGGTCCGGTACGGGATCAGCGACGAGCAAGCCTGGGACGTGGGCCTGGCCTGCGGTGGCACCATCGATGTCCTCGTCGAGCCGTACCTCCGGCCCGAGGTCCTGGAGGCGGCGGTGGCGAGGAGCGGCTCGGTGGTCGTGATCCCGTTGCCGGCCGACGCGCCGGGCGCGGCCTTCGGGCCGCACCCGCCGGGGATCGGCGAACCTCCCGGCGCAGCGTTGCGCGTGGCCGACGACGGGACCCTGGCGGGGACGACGGGATCGCCGGTCGCCGACGCCGAGATCGTCCGGGCCGCTCGAGAAGCGCTCGCCCACGGCACATCGGCGACCGTCACGGTCGCCGGTCGCCAGTTCTTCCTGGAGAGCTACCCGGCTGCCCCGCGGCTGGTGATCGTCGGCGCGGTGCAGGTGGCGATGCCGCTCGCGACCATCGCGCACGTGCTCGGCTACGTGACCGTGATCGTCGACGGGCGGGCGGCCTTCGCGACCCGGGAACGCTTCCCCGACGTCGACCGCCTGGTCGTGGGGTGGCCCGACGAGGTCGCAGACGAGATCGGGCTGGGCCCGGCCGACGCGGTCGCCGTGCTCACCCACGACGTCAAGTTCGACGAACCCGCGATCATCGCGGGGCTGCGGCGCGGCTGTCGCTACGTCGGGGCGGTTGGATCCCGGAAGACGCAGTCCGACCGGCGGGCGCGACTCATGGCCGCGGGGGTCACCGAGCTGGAGCTGGCCCGGCTTCGCGGGCCGATCGGGCTCGACCTCGGGGGGCGGGCACCTGCCGAGACGGCGCTCGCGATCATGGCGGAGATCGTCGCGGAGCGCCACGACGGCTCGGGCGCCCCGTTGCATCGAGTTCGTCGGTCGGGAGTTCCGGAGTGAGCGGCGCCGAGGACATGGCCGCCGTCATCCTCGCGGCAGGCACCGGCGTGCGCTTCGGCGGGGGCAAGGTGCGGGCATCGCTCGACGGACGCCCGCTCCTCGCGCATGTCCTGGGGGTAGTCCGCGACGCGGGCATTCGGCGTGCCGTCGTCGTGCTCGGTCGCGACGCCGGTGCGGTTCTTCGAGCCGTGCGGGCAGTCGAGCCGGACGCGCTCGATGGCGTGCTCGTCGCCGTGAACCCCGCACCTGAGCGTGGCCTCGCGACGTCGCTCCGGCTGGGATTCGGCCCCGGCGCGGCTCCGCCGTCTCCCGCCGGGGTCCTCTTCCTGCTGGGCGACCAGCCGCGCGTCCGTGCGGCCGTCGTGCGCGAGCTGTGCGCTGCGCGGGTGCCGGCCGGCACCATCGCGGTCGCGCCACGCTACACGGAGGACGCGGCACTGAACCCGGTCCTGCTCCTGCCGGCCGGCTGGCCGCTCGTCGCGGGCGTCGCGGGCGACCGCGGCCTGGGCCCGCTGCTCGCGGCGGATCCGGCCAGGGTGGTCCGCGTGGCGATGCCCGGCGCCAACCCCGACGTGGATACGCCGGCGGACCTTGCGGCCCTGGCCCGGCCGGAGGCGAGCCACGCCGTGCGGCAGGCGAGCCACGCCGCCGCGGCCGCGATGCCCGTTACGCACGGTCCTACCGGGTCGTCGAACCACACCCTTGACTCGTCCGAGGAGGTCGAATGAGCGAGCCAGCAATTCCTGGGGGAGCGGACGCGCTCGTGGCCGACTGGGGGGCTCGCGTCCGCGCCAACCGCGAGCAGGCCGAGCGCGTGCGAGAGATGCCGGAGAGCGGCGACTTCTATGCCCCGGTCGCCGGGATGTTCGTGGACGACCCACACCGAACAGGCGATCGGACGCTCGAGCGGCTCCTCGAGATCGCGGAGCCCGGCGACACGTGGCTCGACATCGGCGCAGGGGCAGGGCGCTACGCGCTCCCGCTGGCGATCCGGGTCCGCGAGGTGGTCGCGCTCGACCCGTCGGCGGGAATGCTCGACGCCCTGCGGGCAGCGCTGGACCGCCACGCGATCGGCAACGTCCGGCTGATGCATGCTCGCTGGCCGATGGAGACGGAGGCTGCGGCCCCTCGCGCCGACGTCGCGCTCATCGCCCACCTCGGACACGACGTCGAGGGCATTGGCGCGTTCCTCGACGCGATGGAGGGCGCCGCTCGCAGGCTGTGCGTCGCGGTCATGACCGAGCGAGCTCCCTCCTCCTCCGTCGGCCCGTTCTGGCAAGCCGTGCACGGAGAGGACCATGTCGAGCTCCCGGGCCTGCGAGAGTTCCTGGCCATCCTCGCCGCACGTGGCCGGACGCCCGCGGTGGCGTTCGAACCGCGGCCGCCGCGCGTGTTCGCATCCCGTGACGCGCTCCTCGCTTCGCTCCGCAACCAGCTGTTCGTGGCCCCGGGATCCGCCGCGGATGGGCGCCTCCTGGCGGAGATGGACCGACGGGTGGTCGACGGCGACGACGGGAGCGTCCGCCTGTGCTCCGGTGATCGATGGTCGGGAGGGGATCGCCACGTGGGCGCCCCACCCCGACGCCCTGGATCGGAGGGCGGCGGAGTGAAGCTCGAAGGTCGCGCCGAGATCCGCGCCCCCCGCGCGTCGGTATGGGCGTTCCTCATGGATCCGGAGCGCGTCGCGCCCTGCCTCCCGGGCGACCCGTCGATCGAGGCGCTCGACGGCGGACGGTTTCGGGCCCGGGCCAAGGTCCGGCTCGGCTTCTTCAGTGCGACGGTCGTGGTCGAAATCGAGTACGTCGAGCTCCACGAGCCGGCCGATGCGACGGTGCGCGCCCGTGGCCAGGCGCCCGGGGGTGGTGTCGTCGTCACCGCGACGCTACGGCTGACCGATGCTGCGGACGGCTCGAGCGTCGTCGACTGGACCGCCGAGATCGAGGTTGCGGGGATGCTCGCCGCCATCGGCGTCGTCCAGATCGAGGCGACCGCGCGGAGCGTGATCCGCGACGTCCTTGGGTGTGCCAAGAAGCGACTGGAGGTCTGAGCATGCCGCACCGCCCCCCGGGCGTTGCGTACTGCGTCGGGGCTTGCAGATGGAGCTCCTGAGCCGCGCCATCGGCCCCCTGCAGACGAACGTCTGCCTCGTGGGCGACCAGCGCACCCGCGAGGCCATCGTCATCGACGGCGCGATCCCCGGCTTGCCGTGGGTCATCGACGAGCTTGGGCGCCGCGCGTGGCGGCTCGTGCTGATCGTGTCGACGCACGGTCACTGGGACCACACGGGCGAGAACGCGGCGCTGCAGGCGTGGTCCGGGGAGCAGGCGGGCGACGGGGTGGGCGCCCGGATCGCGGCCCATCGCGCGGACTGGCATCACCTGACGGACCCCCTGCCGCTGTACGCGCCGTTCCCGATTCCCCCGTGCGTCCCGGCGGTCGAGCTCGCCGAAGGCGGCCTGGTCCGGTTCGGCGACCAGCGCCTTGCGGTCCTCCACACGCCCGGTCACACGGAGGGTTCCGTCTGCCTGGTCTCCGCCGACGATGGGATCATCTTCACCGGCGACACGCTGTTCGCGGGAGGCTGGGGAAGGGTGGACCTTCCCGGCGGCGACGCCGATGCCATGGTGGAGTCGCTTGCGCGGCTCGCCCGCCTCGACGAGTCGCTCCGCGTCGTGCCGGGTCACGGGCGAGAGACGAGGCTCGGGCGCGAACGTCCGTGGCTGGACCTCGTGGCGAAGGAGCGCCGGCTTCCGCTCTGAACGACCCGGGCCGCGCCGCCCGACAGCGGCCCCAGACCGCGCCAATTCATGGTCTCGCGCCCGCGGCCAGCGCACGGTCCGCGTCCGTGTCACTCGACGATCGGTCTCACCGCCCCGGCTCTCCGCGCTTCGCACGGGCCTGCGCCGCGCCGGCGCGGCCGATGGCCGCCCAGCGCTTCCGTTCGGCCCGCCGGGCGATGGCATCCCGCTCGACCGCTTGGTGACGTTCCTCGCGGATGAGCTTGCGCCAGCCTGCGACTCGATCGGCCGCCAGCTCGCCGCGCGCCACCCCGGCCTCGATCGCGCACCCGGGCTGGTGCTCGTGGGTGCAGTCGTTGAAGCGACAGCGCGTTGCTGCCAGCTCAACGTCGCCAAAGGCGGCGGCAAGGCCGGCGCCGTCGTCCCAGAGGGCCAGCTCGCGGATGCCGGGCGTGTCGAGCAGGAGCCCCCCACCGGGCAGCAGGATGAGCTGGCGCCCGCTCGTCGTGTGGCGGCCGCGCGCGTCGTCCTCCCGGACCGCGCCGGTGGCGAGGAGCTGCTCGCCGAGCAGCGCGTTGACGAGCGTGCTCTTGCCGACGCCGGAGGAACCCAGGAGAGCGATCGTAACCCCTTCTCGCAGGAGTGCGCGGACGTTGGCCAGTCCCTCGCCGGTGATGGCGCTGGTCGCGAGCACGGGCACGCCGGCGGCAATCTCCTCGAGCTGGGCCTCGGCGATGGCGAGTTCCACCGGGTCTGTCGCGAGATCGACCTTTGTGAGGACGACCACGGGCCGGCCCCCGGATTCCCAGGCGGTGGCCAGGAAGCGCTCGACGCGACGCGCGTTCAGCTCGCGGTTCAGCGAGGTCGCGATCATCACGACGTCGACGTTGGCGGCCAGGATCTGCATCGGTGCGCCGTGGTCGGCGGGGGCGCGACGCTGGATGCGGGTCCGGCGCGCGACCACGGCGTGGATGCTCGCCGTTCCCTCGTCCTCCCTGAGGTCCAGGGCTACCCAGTCGCCGACCACCGGGAAGTCGCCCGGGCTGGACGCGTCGTGGCGGAGCCGACCGGTGACCCGGGCCTCCACCGGCGCCGCTCCCGGCGGCCGTGAGCACCTCGTACGAGCCGCGGTGCTCGGCAACGACCCGGGCGGGGGAGAGGCCGTCCGCGGCATGTGCGCTGAAGACGGCCTCCCAGGCGCCATCCCAGCCGAGCGGGGTGGCCGGCGCGACCGGCGTGCTCATGTCCCGGTCTCCGCGACGGGTGCATCGAGGCGGGGCAGACCGGCCGTCTCCGGCCGGATCACCAACCGGGGAGTCTGGCCAGACGTACGGACCGGGATGCCCGTTCCGGGGGCCCGCATCGGTCAGCCCACCCGCTTCAGCTTGCCGGTGCGCTTCGCGTAGTGCTCCGCGCGCCGGAAGAGCCAGAGCCCGGTCGGGATCAGCACCGCCCCCATGAGCGCCAGCGGCCAGAGGTCGCCGAGCACGGCGGTCACCGGTGCCCCATCCATGAGGCCCTTGCGGACGCCGTCGAGGATGTAGGTCGCCGGGGAGAAGGCCGCCGCGACCTGCATCCAGCCCGGCAGCACGCTGACCGGGTAGTACACCCCGCTCACCACCAGGAGGCAGGACTGGATGACGAACGTCATCTGGGCCCCGCGTTCCACGTACAGGAGCGGGAGGATCGCTGCCATGACCCCGATACCGACCACGGAGAACGAGCCCGCGAGCATCACGACCGTGGCCGTGACGAAGTTCGCGCTGGACAGGTCCAGCTCGAAGAAGAGGGTCAGGACGAGCAGGATCACCGAGGTGTGAACCAGCCCGTACAGGATGGCGTAGGTCGTCGAGCCCGCGAGCTGCGAGGCGCGCCGGACCGGCGCCATCATCGTGTACTCGAGCGTCCCCTCCCAGCGCTCCCAGCTGATGGTCTCGGCGATGAAGCTGAAGACCGTCGACAGGTAGTTCCAGAAGATCGCGCCGATGACGAGGCTGAAGATGAGCCGCCTGTCGGCCGCGGCAGCCCCGATGAACGAGATCGACAGGGCGCCCGCCACCGCGTAGACCAGGAAGGCGAGCTCCCAGCCCCAATAGCGGCGGCTCAGGTTGAAGTTGCGCTCGATGAAGGCGGCCGACGCGCTGAGCTCGCGGGCCGCGGTCCTCATCGGGCGACTGGCGGTTGTCACTGGAAGGTCTCCCGTAGGGTGGGGGAGGCCGGCCGGCCCCGCATCAGCAGGAGCCGGCCGGCGTCACGTGCTCGATAGTTCGCTCCGGCCCGGTCGCCTCGGCGGCGATCCGCTGGCCGGCCCGGACCAGCAAGCGTCCGAGCGCGCGGCGAAGCCGCCGCTCGTCGGTCCGCGCGGGCCGCGCCAGGCGCGCCTGGCGCGCCTGGCGCGCATCGGCATGGAGCCGCGCGAGGCGGTCCGCGTGGACCGCCTGCAGGTACTGGATCTGGGGATTCATCGCGGGCACCTCCCGGTGGTCGTGGGTGGCTGGAACATGGGGCCGGGTGGCCGGTCGCGGCCGGCTCGGGGTGTGGGGGTGGTCATTCGTCGTCCTCCGGGCCCTCGGTTTCGACGTCCTCGTCGAGGGAGCGGCCGGTGTAGGTCATGAAGACGTTGTCGAGCGTTGGCGCCAGGCCGGTCTCGCGGGCCACGCGGGCCTTGAGACCGCCCGGCGTGTCCTCGGCGACGAGCCGCCCGCCGTCGAGGATCGCGATCCGGTCGCAGAGGCGATCCGCCTCCGCCATGTCGTGTGTCGTGAGCAGGATCGTGGCGTCGTGGGTCGCCCGGAGGTCCTCCACGAAGGACTGGACTTCCAGCTTCGAACGGGGGTCGAGGCCGGTGGTGGGCTCGTCGAGCAGGAGGAGCGTCGGCGAGGTCAGCAGCGCCCGCGCGATGGCGACCTTCTGCTGCATGCCCCGGCTCATCTGCTCGATCGGGCTCCCCATGCGCTTCTCGGAGATTCCGAGCCGGGCCAGGATCCGGACAGCCTCCCGCCGTGCGTCGCCGGCATGCAGGCCATAGAGGCGCGCCGCGAAGGCGAGGTTCTCGTACGGCGAGAGCTTCTTGAAGAAGGCCGCGTCCACGCTGACCCGGTTGATCAGGCGCTTGACGGCCATCTCGTCGTGCTCCACGTCGAACCCGAAGACCTCGGCGCGACCCGTGTCGATCGTCAGCAGCGTGGACACCAGCCGCACCAGGGTCGACTTCCCGCTCCCGTTCGCTCCCAGCACGCCGTAGATCTCGGCGCGCTCGACGCGCAGCGAGACATCGGCGATCGCCGCGACCGCCTTTCGGTGGCGGCCGACAACGAACGTCTTCCCGACGTGTTCCAGGAGCAGCGCGGGCGGACCCGAGCGTCGCTCGCCGATGGGTGCGAGGTGGGGCATCCTGGCCAGGTTCTCGACGCTCGCCGAGACGGGCAGGCGGACCCTGTTCTTCTGTTCGGGCATGAGGGTCGTGCTCACGGTTGGACTCCCGTTTCTCGTCTCGGTGCGGCGAACCCGATGTCTCCTGGGCCCCGGCGCGACGCTCCTCGGAACGAGAAGAGCCGCGAGCCCGACGTCTGTCCCTGCGTCGATGGCCCGCGGCTCCGGGTCGCCGCCCCGCGCCAAGGCGGGGCAATGAAAAAGCCGCTGGGCCCTGATCCGGCCCGCGGCTTCGGCTGCTGTCCTGGCGGCGCTACCGCCGCGTGACTAGGCCGAGCTGGGCACGGATCGCCCGCAGAGTGCGCCAACAGGATCGGCGCAGTGCCGCTCCCGAGCGCTTGCGAGGAAGATCCACGTGCTCATTCGGTGACACACCTCTCTGAGGTTTGCGCGGTCCAGCCGCGACTCGGCGGAGGCTACATCCCGGCCGGCGATGCTGTCAAGGGTCAACATAGACATGTGGCCACGCATCCGGGCGTATCGCTCCAGGAGCCGCCGAGTTTGACGTTTCGATGAGCAGACGGGTAGGCTCGCCCACCCGAGAGTCCTGTTGCCGGAGTCGCCCGTGTCATTCGACGCCACGTCCCCAACCCTAGCCGGGCTCGTTGCGGCCGGCGTGCTGGACGCGGATTTGGCCGGGCTGACGGCGTTGCTGCTGGACCTTGGGGTGCCGGTCCTGGTGGCGGGGCCCCATGGGAGTGGCCGCCGGGCGCTGCTCGATGGGCTGGTCGGGGCGCTCCCTGCCGGGCGGCGGCCGGACTCCGGGGCGCTGGACTCGGAGCGCCGCCTGGTCCGCGTGGCAGAGATTCTTTCGGCGACGACGCCCCCTGGGCTGCTGCGGGCGGCGATCGTGGGGACCGGTGCGCGAAGCGGGCTGGCCGCGTCCGTGGAGGCGCCCGACCTCGCCGGAGTCCTCGAGGTCCTGCGGCGGCAGGGGCTCACGAGCGACGAGATCTCCTTTCTGGGTGTGATCCTCGTGCTGGGCTCCAGCGGTACCCCGGGCAGCGCCGGCCGCCCGGAATACTCGGTTGTCGCGGCCCATTACCTGCGGCCGGTGGCCCGCGACGCCGGGGGCCACGTCCAGCGGCTGGGCCCCGCCGTCCTGGCCACGTGGGACGCCGCACGGTTGCACTACGACCACTTCGCGTGGGGGATCTACCCGGAGCTGGCAGCGCGCACGGGCCGTCGGGCGGGCGACCTCGAGCGCGAGCACCGGGAGTGGGGGGCCAGGCTGGGCGAACGCTCCGGGCGGGGTCCTGCCTGAGGCCGGATTCGGCGATTCGGACTACAATGCCAGTTCACACCGTGATCGCGGGCGCCCAGGGGGCGTTGCCCGTCGTGATCGCGTTGTGTTCCACGGGGAGGCGGCATGACCAATCAGCGCCCGACATCCACGAAGGTCGCGGACGAGCCGTTCAAGCACGTCATCGACGAGTACAAGCACAAGCTCCAGCAGGTGACGTGCACCTGCGGATGGCAGGGCAGCAGCGCCTCCCCGGACGGGATCACGTCCGAGTGGAAGACGCATCACGTGAGCCACCGCCCACCCGGATCCTCGAAGCGCTGACCTGAGGGCGCGCGGCCGACCGGTCTCGCCGCGCGCCGTCGGTCACCCACGCAGGCGCGGAGGCCCGCGATGACGGACCCGCCGATCCACGCCCTGGCGCTGGACGACGTCCCCCCGTTTCACCCGCTGACGCCGGATGCCCTGGTGGCGGTGCAGGGGGCATCGCTCCGCGTCCTCGCCGAGACGGGCGTGGCCGTCGGCTCGCCGGACGTCCGGGCCCGGCTCGCGGCGGCCGGGGCACGGGTCGATGGAGATCGCGTGCGGATGTCGCCGGGGTTCGTCGAGTCCGCCGTCGCCCTGGCCCCGCGCCGGTACCTGCTGGCCGCCCGGGACGCGGCCTGTGACCTGCCCCTCGACGGCCGCCACGGCTACCTGTCCGTCGACGGCAGCGCTGCCGAGCTGCTCGATCCGGAGACAGACGCCCGGCGAGCATCCACGGCGGACGACCTCGCGCTCGTGACGCGCCTGGCGGACGCGCTTCCCGAGATCGCCTTCCTGTGGCAGGGCGTGGAGGCCGGGGACGCACCGGGGCCCGTGCGCCCCTTGCACGAGCTCCGTATCCAGCTGGTGCACAGCCGCAAGCACGTGCAGCTCATGACCGCGGTCACGCCGCTGGCGGCGCGCGGGGCCGTGGCGATGGCGCGCGCGGTTGCCGGCGGCGACGCGGCGCTTCGGACGCGACCGATCCTGTCCTCGTTCCAGGTGTCGCTCAGCCCGTTGACGTTCGAGGGGGATGCGCTCGAGGCGGCCCTGGTGTACGCCGAGGCGGGTGTTCCCGCCGGCTTCGTGGTGATGCCCATCGCCTGCGCGACGGCGCCGGCCACGCCGGCCGGCGTGCTGGTCCAGTCGAACGCGGAGGTCCTGGCGGGCGTCACGATCCTCGAGACGCTCGTGCCGGGGGCTGCCACGTTCTACGGCGCCTGCTCGACGACGCTGGACCTGCGGACGGCGCTCGTCGCGTGCGGCGGTCCGGAGGACCTGCTCTTCCAGGGTGCGCTCGCCCAGCTGGCGCGCGCGAACGGGCTGCCGTCGAGCATCGGCACGTTCGCGACGGGCGCCAAGGGCGCCGACTGGCAGGCCGGGCTCGAGAACGGCCTGTCCGGCTTCGTGAGCCTGCTCGCCGGCGCGGAGATGCTCTCCGGCGCCGGACTTCTCCACGCCGCGCGGGTCTTCGCGCTCGACGAGATGGTTCTCGATGCGGAGATCTTCGGACTGCTCCGCCACCTGGCGGCCGGCGTCTCCATCTCCGCGGACGATCTCGCGGTGGACGCGATCGGTGAGGTCGGTCCGGGCGGCAACTTCCTGGCCGAGGACCACACCCTGGCCCACATGCGACAGCTCTGGCGCCCGCGCTTGTTCGACCGCGGGACCTGGGAGGACTGGCAGGCATCCGGGCGCCCTGATGCACGGGTGCGCGCGCGCGAGCGGGTGCGGGCCCTCCTCGCGTCGCACGAGGTACCTCTGCTGCCGGACGGGGTGCCCGCCGAGCTGGACCGGATCGTCGCGGCGTTCACGGCGGAGGCGGGAATCACGTGACGATCGCGAAGTCGCCCCCCGTGGCCACGCGAGAGGTCGATCTCTATCCGGCCGTCAAGGCGTTCCTGGAAGGCGAGGGGTTCCAGGTCAAGGGCGAGGTGCGTGGCTGTGACGTCGTCGCCGTGCGTGGCGAGGAGCCGCCGGTGATCGTCGAGCTCAAGCTGCGGTTCACGTTGGGGCTGGTGCTCCAGGCGGTCGATCGGCTGCGCGCGTCTGAGACGGTCTATCTCGCCGTGCCGGCGGAGGCGATCCGACGCCGCGGGATCCGCCCGCTGTGCCGCCGCCTGGGATTAGGGCTCATCTCGATCCACGGCCCCCTTCGGCGCGTGGAGATCGAGGTCGAGCCGGGCCCATACCGGCCGCCGCACGATCGCCGCCGGACAGCTCTGCTGGTCTCGGAGCATGCGCGCCGGCACGGCGATCCGACCCCGGGCGGCGCCACTCGCGTCCCGATCATGACGGCGTACCGCCAGGAGGCGCTCCGGATCGCAGCCGCGTTGCGGGTCGGGCCGGCCTCGGTCGCGGAGCTCCGCGAGGTCGCCGCGGCGCCCAATGCCGGCCGGATCCTCGCCCGCGATGCCTACGGATGGTTCGAGCGAGTTGCGCGCGGCGCATATCGGCTGCGCGACGCCGGACGAACGGCGGCCGCGGCGTCGGACGGTGCAGATGCCGATGCGGGCCCGGTCGCCGATGCGGGCCCGGTCGCCGATGCGGGCCCGGTCGCCGATGCGCGCCGGCCTCGCGACAGCGCGCGTCGTTCTTCTGGCCCCCAGGAGTAGGGTCGCCCGGACGGGGTACGGCACCCGCAGCGGCGTACCATGGACTGGCCCCGGGTGCCACCGACGTTAGGCCGGTGCTGCCAGGGCGCGTCAGCAACCGCACGCCGCGCGGCGAGCCCCGCCGCCCGTCACGTCACCGCCAGGAGGACCCTTCCATGGCCACCGTCGCCGAATCTCGTATCGCAGCTCGTCGCGCTCCTCGACCGATCCGCCCGGCTCGAAGGCGGCCGGTTGCTGGTCACCGACGAGGCGGCATTCCGATCGCGGACGATCCATGACCTGGCCTGGACGCAGACGTTCTCGCAGGACCCTGCGACCGTCGAGGCGGCCCGCTGGCTGATCTGGGAGGCAAGCCAGGAGCTCGGCGCCCCGTCATCGAGCATCCAGGATCTCTACACGGCCCGCGGCCGCGGCGAGGTTGCCGGGTTCACGGTTCCCGCGATCAACCTCCGTGCGCAGACCTTCGACATGGCCCGCACGATCTTTGCCACGGCACGGGCGAAGGCGGTGGGACCCGTGATCCTTGAGCTCGCCCGCTCCGAGCAGACGTACACGTTCCAGCGCGTGTTCGAGTACGCGCCGAACATCCTCGCCGGGGCGGTCGCGGCCGGCTGGCGCGGCCCCGTGTTCATCCAGGGCGACCATTACCAGTTCAACGCGAAGAAGTACGCCGCCGACCCGGAGGTAGTGACGGAGGAGATCCGGAAGGGCTGCCGCGACGCGATCGCGGCCGGGTACCGCAACATCGACGTGGACAGCTCCACGCTGGTCGACCTGTCGCAGCCCACGGTCGATGCCGAGCAGAGGGTCAACTACACCCGCGCCGCCGAGATCACGGCCCTGATCCGCGACCTCGAGCCGGCCGGGGTCACGATCAGCGTGGGCGGCGAGATCGGCGAGGTCGGCAAGCAGAACTCGAACGAGGCCGAGCTGCGCGCCTACCTGGACGGGTTCCGCCGCGAGCTCGACGCGCGCCGACCGGGCTCGATCGGCGTCAGCAAGGTGAGCGTCCAGACGGGTACCAGCCACGGTGGCGTGCCGCTTCCGGGCGGCGGCGTCGCCGAGGTCAAGCTCGATTTCGAGGTGCTCCGCGTCCTGGGCGAGGTCGCCCGGACATACGGGGCGGCGGGTGCCGTGCAGCACGGCGCCAGCACCCTTCCCGATGAGCTCTTCCATCGGTTCCCCGGTGTCGAGACGGCCGAGATCCACCTGGCGACCGGCTTCCAGAACGCCCTCTACGAGCACCCGGCATTTCCCGCCGAGATGCACCGGGAGATCGAGGCGTGGTGCTTCGCGAACGCCGCGAACGAGCGAAAGCCCGGCATGACCGACACGCAGTTCGTGTACACCACGCGCAAGAAGGCGATCGGCCCGTTCAAGCGGCAGCTCTGGGAGCTGGCCACGAAGGACGAGATCCTCGCCTCCCAGGCAGCGAAGATCGGGTTCCTGTTCGACCAGCTGAACATGGCCGGCACCACGGACCTGCTCCGCCACATCACGTCCCCGGCCCTGCATCGACCAATGCCGGACGAGCTGGGGGCCGCGGTCCCTGCCGCCCGCTGACCACGCGCTCAACGGCCCGGGCCGGTTCGTCCGGCCCGGGCCGGCTCGCCCGGCCCGGCGGCGGACCCGCCGGGCCGCCCGTTCAGAGGCACTCATGACCGATCTCGCCGACCTTGTGCCCGGTTTCGGGCCTGCGTGGAGCGCATCACGCCGACGCGCCCCCGAGACCGACCTGAGGGCGTGGCTGCACCTGGGACTGGAGCTCTGCGACGCCGCCGACGAGATCGCAATGCGCTGGTTTCGCCGGGATGTCCCTACCGCGACGAAGCCAGACCGCACGTTCGTCACGGAGGCTGACCGGTCGATCGAGCGGCTGATCCGCGAGAGGATCCTAGCGGCCTACCCGGATCACGGCCTCGTCGGCGAGGAATACGGCGTCGAGGCGGGCGACGCTCCGGTCCGGTGGTACATCGACCCCATCGACGGCACCCACAACTACATTCGTGGCGTCCCGCTCTTCGGGACCCTGCTCGCCGTCGAGGTGGACGGCGAGCTGCAGGCCGGCATCATGAGTGCGCCAGCGCTCGGCGAGCGGTGGCAGGCTGCCCGCGGCCTGGGTGCCTGGACGGTCGGGCGCGACGGGGCCAGCCGCATGGTCCGGACGTCGTCAGTCACGTCCCTGGGGGACGCGCACCTGCTCTACGGCAGCCGGCGCGAGAACGTCGATTCGGGCCTCATGCCCGGCTTCGACGCGACGATCGCGGCCTCGTGGCGCGATCGCGGCTTCGGAGACTTCTGGGGCTACGCACTGGTGGCGGAAGGGGCGGCCGAGGCGATGATCGAGTCCGGGATGCACGCCTGGGACGTTGCCGCGCCGCTGGTCCTGATCGAAGAGGCGGGCGGCCGCGTCACGGACGTCACTGGCGCGCGGACGATCGAGGCGCCGTCGTTCGTCGGCTCGAACGGCCATCTCCACGACGAGCTGCTTCGGCACCTGACCAGCCGCGCCTGACCCGCGGCGGCGCCTGGACGGACGGGCCGGCCCCGGCGCCGGACGGCCCCTGCCTGAGGCGGCCCGGGCCGGCGATCACGCTCCGGCCGCAGCGAGGCTCTCGCCCAGGACTCGGATCGCTGTATCCACCTCCGCGGCGGTGGTGACGAGCGGCGGGATGATCCGCGTGACCTGGGCGTAGGAACCGGCCGACAGGACGATGAGCCGGCGGTCCAGCGCCTCCGCGATCACGCGCCTGGTGAGGTCGGGGTCGGGGACCCGCCCGTCGCCCTCTCCTGGCTTCACGAACTCCATCGCGACCATGCACCCGAGGCCGCGGACATCGCCGATCGCGGGCCGTCCGGCGGCCAGTCCGCGCAGTCCGTCGAGGAGCTGGCGGCCGCGGTCCCGGGCGTTGGCCACGAGTCCCTCGTCCTCGATCACGTCGATGGTCGCGTTCGCCGCGGCGCAGGCAACCACGTTGCCGCCGAACGTGCCGCCGTGCGCCCCGGGCCGCCACCTGGCCATGAGGTCGGCCCGGGCGATGATCCCGGAGAGCGGCAGCCCCGATGCAACGCCCTTGGCGAAGACGAGGATGTCCGGCTCCACGTCCCAGTGGCGGACCGCGAACAGCTCCCCGGTGCGGCCGAACCCCGTCTGGACCTCGTCGGCGACCAGCAGGATCCCGTGCTGCCGGGTGATCTCGCGCAGACGCGGCAGGAAGCCCGGCGGCGGCACGATGTAGCCGCCCTCGCCGAGGACCGGCTCCACAAGGATCGCCGCCACGTGCTCGGGGTAGGTGAGCGTGTGGAGCGTAAGGTCGAGCTCAGCCTCCCAGTCGCAGGTGCAGGCCGCATCGGCCGCGTGGGAGCCCGTCGAGGCCCGGTAGCAGTTCGGGTACGCGGTCGGGTAGACGGACCCGGGGAGCGGCTCGAAGTCCGCGCGGTAGACGTTCTTGGCCGTCGTCAGGGCCATCGTCTGCGCGGTCCGCCCGTGGTAGCCGCCCCGGAACACGAGGATCACAGGACGCCCGGTCGCGGCGCGCGCCAGCTTGACCGCCGCCTCCACGGCCTCGGCGCCCGAGTTCGACAGGAAGGCCTGCCATGGTCCGCCGGGCAGGAGCGTCCGGAGCCGGTCGTAGAGTCGCAGGCCGGGCTCGTGGTAGACGATGTTCTGCTGGCCGTGGAGGAGCTTGGCCGCCTGCGCCTGCACGGCCGCCACGACGCGTGGATGGGCGTGACCGGTGTTCGTCACGCCGATGCCGGAGCTGTAGTCGAGGTAGCGCTCACCGTCGGTCGTCACGAGCCAGCTGCCCTCGCCGCGCTCGACCGTCAGGTTGGTGATGCGCGACCAGACGCCCGGCACCACCGCCCGGTCCGGGAGGGCGGCGGATGCTCGCGCGGGTGCCGTGTCGACCATGGCGATGCTCCTCGTGCTCGGGCCGGATCCGGGAGGTTCTCCTGGATCGTATTGTCGGACGAATGTCGCGTCAACGTTGCGGGTACTGCCCGTCGTTCGTCGACTGCGCGCAGTTGCCCGACGGAATCCGTTGGCCGGCTCCATGTCAGCCCGCGAATCCAGCACGCTGGTCCGGGCCGCCAACGGGGCCGCGGCCATGCCCGTTGGGGCAGGGTCGCGTGGGGCGGGGTAGGATGCGATGGTCCGGCGCCCCGTTGCGTGGCCTGGAACCCGCGCCGGCCGGCGCCCCGTGAAGGACCAACCCGCCCATGACGACGCTCACCGAAGGGGCGATTCTCGACGCCCTGCGTACCGTCCAGGAGCCCGAGCTCGGTCGTGACCTCGTGACCCTCAACATGGTGAAGGGGATCGCGATCGATGGGCCCGACGTCGCCCTCACGATCGAGCTCACGACCCCTGCCTGTCCCCTTAAGGACGAGATCGAGCGGAATGCCCGGTCCGCCCTTGCGGCCATCGGCGTCGGCGAGGCCCGGATCACCTGGGGCGCCATGGTCCGGCGGGCGGTGCCGTCGGGGGGATCCCCGATGCTGGATGGGGTCAAGAACATCATCGCCGTCGCATCCGGCAAGGGCGGCGTCGGGAAGAGCACCGTGAGCGCGAACCTGGCCGTCGCCCTGGCCCAGGCTGGCGCCTCCGTGGGGCTCCTGGACGCGGACATCACGGGCCCGAACATCCCGCTGATGATGGGTCTCGAGGGCGTGCCGAAGGCGAACGCGGATAACAAGATCGTGCCCCTGGAACGCTACGGGGTGAAGGTGATCTCGATCGCCTTCTTCGTCCCTGACGGCCAGCCGATCGTCTGGCGCGGGCCGCTCGTCGGCGGGGCGATCCAGCAGTTCCTGCGCGACGTTGCCTGGGGTGAGCTGGACTACCTCGTTGTGGACCTGCCGCCCGGCACGTCCGATGCGCAGCTGACGCTGGCGCAGTCCGTTCCGATCTCGGGTTCGGTGCTCGTGACGACGCCCCAGCAGGTGGCGATCGTCGACGTGGAGAAGGCGCTCGCGATGTTCTCCCGGATGAGCGTCCCGGTCATCGGGCTGGTGGAGAACATGAGCGCTTTCGTCTGCCCGCACTGCGGCGAGGCAACCGAGATCTTCGGTCGCGGCGGTGGGGAGCGGTTCGCGCGGGAGCATGACATCGAGTTCCTGGGCGGGGTGCCGCTTGACATCACGGTTCGCCAGGGTGGCGATGCGGGGATCCCAGCGGTGGCCCAGCGCGAACCTGGTGCCGCGGCGCAGGCATTCACCGCCCTCGCCAAGACCGTCGCAGCCCGGATGAGCGTCCGTGCCGCTCGGCAGCAGCCGGTGCTGTCGATCAGCTGAGACCGGGCGGGGCCAGCCGGCCCAACCACGGCGCGAGCGCAGGCGGCAGCGTCGCCTGATCGGACGTGGGTGGGCCGGGGTATCATCGACCGGCACGATCCACGTGGCGGAGGTGGGCCCTGAGCCAGAACACGACGGGCGGCGAAAGCGCATCGCCCACCGACTCGCCGGACGAGCGCGTTCCCGGGCCGACGGACGCGGCGCGCGAGGCGGCCGGCCCGAGCGGGCCGGAGGTGCCGCCGCCTGGGCCGTCGGACCCGACGCACGAGCCGGCCGCCCCGAGTGAGCCCGGCCGCCCCGAGCGGGCCGGATGTGCCACCGCCCGGGGCGGACACGCCGCCGCCCGGGTTGCTAGGCCAGGTGCGCCGGACGGTGAACGCCGCCCGGCACCTTGTCGCCACGCATGTGGTGCTGGCCAGGACCGAGCTCTCGGAGATCGTCGAACGGGCCAAGGCCGCGGCGATCTTCGTCGGGCTCGCGATCGCGCTGCTGCTGTTCGCGGCGATCCTGGCCTCCGTGGGAACCACCCTGTTCATCGGGGAGTGGCTGTTCGGGAGCCTGGGCTGGGGCGTGCTCCACGGGGTGCTCCTGTGTCTTGCGCTGGTCGTCGTGCTCCTGCTCGCCGCGCTTGAGGTCCCCGGCCGCCACCTGGCCACCGCGTTCTTCGCGTCGCTCGGGATCGGGATCGTCGTGGCGATCGTGCTCGGCCTCGCCTGGCCGAACCAGGCGTTCGCACGGGTCGGCGATTCGCTGATCCCCGGCATCGAGGCAGGGGTCCGACCGCTGGTCACCGGCCTGGCCGTGGGCGCGCTCCTGATCGGGCTCGTAGCGCTGGTCATCGGCGCGCGGGCCGGTGGACCCGGTGGCGCGATCGCGGGTCTCGTCGGCGGTGCCGTCGTCGGGGCGCTCGTGGGCGCCTTCCTGGCGATCTCGTTCAGCCGGCACGTGGGCATCGCGATCGGGATATGCGCCGTGCTCATCGCCTGGCCGGCGCTCGCTGCGACGGCCCTCCGGTCGTACGACTGGGGTGCCCTCAAGGCGCGTTACTACCCTGGAACAACCATCGAGACGACGAAGGAGACGATCGAGTGGGTGCGCGCACGGACGCCGCTCGGCAGGAAGCCGTAGCGGCACGCGGCGGCCTCGTTGACGAGGTCGCGGCGTTGAAGACGTCCGCGCGGAACGCGGTGGACGTCAGGGCAAAGGTGAAGCGCTATCCGGCGAGGGCCGCCGGCGTGGCCGCGGGGACGGCGTTCATGGTCGCAGGTGGACCCGGGCGGGTGTTCCGGGCCGTGAAGCGTCGCGTCGTCGGGGAGCCGCCGCCGCTGCCCGAGAGCCTTCTTCCCGAGGAGGTGGAGCGCGCGCTTCGTGCTCTCGGGGACGACGGCGGGAAGGTTCGAGGCGCGCTGGAGCGGGGCTTTGCCGATTACCTCGACGCGACCGCTGGGGACCGAAAGGCGGCCGCCCGCAGCCGGTCCCTGTCGCGGTTCGCGCTCGGCGTCGCCACTCCACTGGCGAAGCGGGCGGGGCAGGAGGCCCTGAAGCGCGCCTTCTCATCGTCGGACGGCCCGGGAGACAGGGGTTCCGCGCGGTAGACTCGCCGCCTGGGCGAGTGGCGAAATGGCAGACGCGCCGGCCTTAGGAGCCGGTGTCACGTGAGTGACGTGTGGGTTCGACCCCCTCCTCGCCCACCAGCGCGACGTGGGACGCGCGGCGGAGGCCGCCCGTATACTTGGCGGCCATGCACGTCACCACAACCCCCGCCGAGAAGAGCACCGTCGTCCTCGAGGTCGAGCTGCCGGCCGCCGAGCTCACCCGGGCCGTCGCCGACGCCACCCGCACGCTGAGCCAGCGGACCCGGATTCCCGGGTTTCGGCCTGGCAAGGCGCCCCGTTCCATGGTCGAGCGTGAGCTCGGAGCCGGGGCGGTCCTCGAGGAAGCCGTGGAGCAGCTCGTGGAGCGTTCCTATCGCGCAGCGATCGCGGAGCAGACGGAGCTGTTCGCCATCGGCCGCCCGACCATCAACGTCGTCCAGGCGGATGAAGGGCAGCCGTTCCGATACACGGCCACGGTCCCAGTCCGTCCCGAGGTGCACCTGGGCGACTACCGGGCCTTCCCCTTCGCGCCCGAGATCGACCCGGTCGACGATGCGAAGGTGGACCGGGTAGTCGACGAGCTTCGCGACTCGCAGGCGACGCTCGTGCCGGTGGAGGACCGAGGCGCCAAGGACGACGACTGGGCCGTGATCGGGTTCGTCGGGACCCGTGACGGCGAGCCGTTCGAGGGCGGCACCGCGGAGCGCATGCCGATCGTGATCGGCCAGGAGCGGTTGATCCCGGGCTTCGAGGAGCATCTCGTGGGCCTGCGCGCCGGCGACTCCACCGAGTTCGACATCACGTTCCCGCTCGACTACCAGGAGTCGGCCCTGCAGGGCGCCACGGCCCACTTCGCGGTCACGATCCGGGAGCTGCGCGAGAAGGTGCTCCCCGTCGCGGACGACACGTTCGCGACCTCCCAGGGCGAGTTTGCGGACCTCGCCGAGCTCCGCTCGGAGATCCGAGAGCGGCTGGGCCGCAACGCCCTGGACCGGGCCCGCCACGGGTTCGCCGATCGGATCATCGACTACGCGGTGAAGAACGCCACGCTCGAGATCCCGGACCTCCTCGTGGACGAGGAGGTCGAGGTGATGCACGACGAGCTGCGCGGCGCGCTGGCACGCCAGGGGATCACGGAGGAGGCCTACCTCAAGGCCACCGCCAAGACGCCGGAAGAGCTGCACGCCGACTTCCGCCCCGGTGCCGAGGAGCGCGCCAAGACACTCCTCGTGCTGGGACGGATCGCCGAGGCGGAGAGCATGGAGGTCTCCGACGCGGACGTCGAGGCCGAGGCGTCCAGCGCCCGTCAGCGCTACACGAATGACCCCAAGCTCGCCGCCTACTTCGATACGCCGCGGGCGCGGGCCGCGATTCGCAGCTCGCTGCGCCGCTCGCGCGTGGTCGAGAAGCTCATTGATGAGTGGCTGGCGGCGCATCCCGAACATCCCGCGCTCCCGCATATCGAGGATGCAGGTGCCGCTGCCGGGGCCGCGGCTGTCGAGGAAGCCGGCGCCGCCCGCTCGTGATCCATCATCTCGTCGGTCAATCGCCGCGGACGCCCGCCACGCGCGTCGGCGCCGGGGGCACCGCTCCAGGAGGATCCCAGATGCTCGTGCCGATGGTCATCGAAACGTCGAGCCGCGGGGAGCGGGCCTACGACATCTACTCGCGGCTTCTCAAGGAGCGGATCATCTTCCTGGGCGACGCGATCGAGGACAACGTCGCGAACCTGATCATCGCCCAGCTGCTCTTCCTCGACTCGGAGGACCCGGAGAAGGACATCAACCTGTACGTGAACTCGCCCGGCGGCGTGATCACGGCCGGTCTGGCCATCTACGACACGATGCAGCTCGTCCGCGCCCCGGTCAGCACGATCTGCGTCGGCATGGCGGCCAGCATGGCCGCGGTGCTCCTTGCGGCGGGTCACCCGGGCAAGCGGTACGCGCTGCCCCACAGCCGGATCATGATCCACCAGGGTTCGGGCGGGTTCCGGGGCAACACCCCGGATGTCTTCATCCAGGTGCGCGAGATGGAGACCCTTGTCAACGCGAATCACGAGCTCTTGGCGCGGCACACGGGCCAGACCGTGGAGAAGATCATCAAGGACACCGAACGGGACTATTTCATGAGTCCCGACCAGGCCCAGGCGTATGGCATCATCGACGCTGTCTACGCGCCCGTCCCGAAGTCGGACACAACGGGCGCTCCCTTCCGCCAGCGGGGGGAAGGACACTGAAGGGGCGGCGTCGGATGGGGCACCAGACGGGGCGGCCCCGGCGGACGCGTAGAGGGGTTGGCGCCGGGCGCCGAAGGATGCACTGCAGGGAGAACTGGCGCAGATGACCACAGGCAAGACGCCCAAGGTTCCCTACCGCTGCTCCTTCTGCGGCAAGAGCCAGGAGCAGGTTCGCAAGCTGATCGCGGGCCAGGGCGTCTACATCTGCGATGAGTGCATCAACCTGTGCCAGGAGATCATCGAGGAAGAGCTCCTCGAGCAGCCCCGCCAGAAGCCGGCCACCGAGAAGCTTCCCTCGCCCCGTCACATCAAGGACGCCCTTGACGAGTACGTGATCAGCCAGGAGCGAGCCAAGAAGGTCCTCGCGGTGGCCGTCTACAACCACTACAAGCGGGTCAATGCGGGCGGCTCCACGGACGACGTCGAGCTCCAGAAGTCGAATGTCCTGCTGGTCGGGCCAACCGGCTCGGGCAAGACGCTTCTGGCCCAGACCCTGGCCCGTGTCCTGGACGTCCCGTTCTGCATCGCCGATGCCACGTCGCTCACGGAAGCCGGCTACGTGGGCGAGGACGTCGAGAACATCCTCCTTCGCCTGATCCAGGCGGCCGACTTCGACGTGGCCCGTGCGCAGCGCGGGATCATCTACATCGACGAGATCGACAAGATCGCCCGCAAGGCGGACAACCCCTCGATCACGCGGGACGTGTCCGGTGAAGGGGTGCAGCAGGCGCTCCTCAAGATCCTGGAGGGCACGACGGCCAACGTGCCGCCACAGGGGGGCCGGAAGCATCCCCACCAGGACTTCATCCAGATCGACACCACCAATATCCTCTTCATCTGTGGCGGCGCGTTCGACGGCCTGGAGCGGATCATCGAGGAGCGGGTGGGGAAGCGCGCGCTCGGCTTCGGCAGCGAGGCGTCGAGCACCCGGGCGGACCGCCAGAAGATCCTTGACCGGCTGATGCCGGAGGATCTGCTCAAGTACGGGCTGATCCCGGAGTTCGTTGGCCGGCTGCCGGTCGTGGTCACGCTCGCCGCGCTGACGGCGGAGGACCTGGTCCGGGTCCTGACCGAGCCGAAGAACGCCATCACCCGCCAGTTCAAACGGTTCCTCGGCCTCGACAAGGTGGAGCTGGTCTTCACGGACGGCGCGCTCACCGCGGCCGCCGACGCCGCGCTGGCGCGCAAGACCGGGGCGCGGGCGCTCCGCACCATCGTGGAGGAGTCCCTGCTCGAGGTGATGTACGACATCCCCGACCGGATCGAGATCCGGAAGTGCATCATCACCGAGGAGACCATCCGCGAGGGCCGGCCCCCGCTGCTGCTCACGAAGACCGAGATCGACGGCGGCGTGGACGAGACGAACTACGCGGAGTGGCTGGCCGCCCAGGGCGCAACCGCCTGATCGCCGCCCGTTCTCCGGCTTGCCGGCTGCCCGCCGGCTGGCCGGAACCGGCTGTCTGGAACCGCCGGAAGGCCGTGCTACACTCCGGGCCTCACGGCGGTGACCGGGAAGAGTAGCGCCGGCAGGGGCCGAAGCGAGCGCGGGACGGTGCGAGCCGCGCGGAGACCCCGGCGTGAACGTCGCTCGCGAGCCGTGACGGGAGGCGCCCGATAGCGCGCCGAGAGGGCTGCCGGGCGCGTCGCGACGCGCACGGGCCGGGATGACCGGCCGCGACCCGGGAGCCGAACCAGCAGGTGGTACCACGACCCCGTTCGTCCGCTGGGACGAGCGGGGTCGTTCCGTTGCGGAGGGAGCGTGCGATGACGCAGGGGCAAGCCGGCCCGGGGCTCGCGAAAGCCTACCGGCCCGCGGAGGTCGAAGGGCCGATCTACGAGCGCTGGCTGGCGGCCGACGTCTTCGCGCCGGACGGCGCCGGCTCGCGAGCGGACCCGTCGAAGCCGCCCTTCGTGCTGATCCAGCCGCCCCCGAACGTGACCGGAAGCCTCCATCTCGGCCACGCCCAGCGGAGCGCGGTCGAGGATCTGATGACGCGCCACGCGCGGATGCAGCGCCGGGCGGCGCTCTTCCTGCCCGGCCTGGACCATGCGAGCATCGCGGCCCAGGTGGTCCTGGACCGGATCATCGCGGCGGAGGGCGAGACGCGCGCGAGCCTTGGTCGCGAGCGCTACCTCGAGCGGATGCGGCGCTTCGTCGGCGAGACGAGAAACCTGATCCTTTCGCAGCAGCGCCGAGTCGGTGCCTCGTGTGACTGGGGCCGGCTCCGCTTCACGATGGACGAGGGCTCCAGCCGTGCCGTCCGCGAGGCCTTCGCGCGCCTGTATCGAGAGGGCCTGGCGTACCGCTACGAGACGCTCATCAACTGGTGCCCCGGATGTCGCACCAGCCTGTCCGACCTCGAGGTGGTGGCGACCCCGGAGACGGGCACGCTCTGGACGGTCCGGTATCACCTGCTCGACGACGCGACCGGCGTCCCGGATCCCGTTGACACGATCAGCGTTGCGACCACGCGCCCGGAGACGATCCTCGGAGACACTGCCGTGGCGGTCCATCCCGACGATCCGCGCTACACAGCGCTCGTCGGCCGGCGCGTGCGGATCCCGTTCGTGGAGCGCGACGTCCCGATCATCGCCGACCCCGTCGTGGATCGCGCGTTCGGCACCGGGGCGGTGAAGATCACCCCGGCCCACGACACGGACGACTACGCCACCGGTACGCGTCATCAGCTCCCGCTGGTGGACGTGATGGACGACGGCGGTCACATCTCCAAGGCCGGGGGTCACTACGCTGGCCTGGAACGCTACGCGGCCCGCCAGCGAATCCTGGCCGACCTGGAGGCGGCCGGGGACCTCGTGGCGAGCACGCCCCATGAGATGGTGATCGGGCGCTGTCAGCGCAGCCACGATGTCGTGGAGCCGCGCTTGAAGACCCAGTGGTTCGTCCGCACGAAGCCCCTGGCAGAGGCCGCCCTGCGGGCGACGCGCACCCGCCGGACGGTCATCCTTCCCGAACGCTTCGAGAAGGTGTGGGAGCACTGGCTCACGGACATCCGCGACTGGAACGTGAGCCGGCAGCTCTGGTGGGGCCACCGGATCCCGGCCTGGTATTGCCCGGATGGGCACGTCACGGTGACCGCCGACGCCGCCGGCCCGGCCGCCTGCGAGACATGCGGACGCCCGTCCACTGAGCTGGTCCAGGATCCCGACATCTTCGACACGTGGTTCAGCTCCGGCCTCTGGCCGTTCTCCACGCTGGGCTGGCCCGAGGCGACGGCGGACCTCGCCCGCTTCTACCCGGGCACGGTGATGGAGACCGCCTACGACATCATCTTCTTCTGGGTCGCCCGGATGATGATGCTCGGGATCCACTTCATGGAGGACGCCCCGTTCGAGGTTGTCTATCTTTCCGGGCTCGTGCGCGACCCGTACGGCCAGAAGATGTCCAAGACCAAGGGCAACGTGGTGGACCCGCTGGAGGCGATCGACGAATCGGGCGCCGACGCGCTCCGCTTCTCCCTGATCCATGGCGCGGCCCCCGGCAACGACCAGAAGTTCAGCGCCGAGAAGCTGGAGAACGCCCGCAACTTCGCCAACAAGCTCTGGAACGCGGCCCGGTTCGTGCTCGGCGCACGTCCTTCGACCGTGGCGCCCGACGCCCGGCGCAGTGCCCCCGATGCCGCCCGGCTCGGGCTGGCGGAGCGCTGGCTCCGCAGCCGCGTGGCGGCTGCGGTCGGGGCTGCTGACCGGGCGCTCGGCGGAGTACTCGTTCGGCGAGCTGACCCGCGTGCTGTACGACTCGATCTGGGGCGAGTACTGCGACTGGGCCCTGGAGCTGGCCAAGGTTCGCCTGGCCGACGAGACCCTGCCGGCCGCGGACCGCGAAGCGACCTGGTGGACCCTCGTCGAGGCCCTCGACACGTACCTGCGGCTCCTGCACCCGGTGATGCCGTTCGTCACCGAGGCCATCTGGGCGGAGCTGCCGCGCGCTGCCGGCGACCCCGCGCTGCTGATCGTGGCGGACTGGCCGGCCGCGCCGCCGGCGGATGAGGCCGCGGAAGCGGAGGTCGGTTCGCTGATCGAGCTGGTCCGCGCGCTCCGCAATGCCCGCTCCGAGGCCAGGCTCGATCCGGCCGCCTGGCTCGGGGTTGACGTCGGCGCTGCCGCCGTCGCTCGTGGCGGCGTTCGACGCGCTGGCACCTGCGCTCGAGCGGCTCGCGCACGCCCGCCCGCTGGGACGGGTGGCCGACGCCGAAGCGCTGCGCTCCGGGGCATCGGGGGGCCTTGCCGTGGTGGCGGGGCCGATCGAAGCGATGGTCCATCCCTCCGCGGCGGGCGGCGACGCGGCGGCCCGCGACCGGGCACGCCTGGAGCGCGAGCTGGCCGGAACCGAGACGCAACTCGAGGGAGCCCGCGCCCGCCTGGCGGACGAGCGGTTCGTCGCGCAGGCACCCGCGGCGGTCGTCGAGCGAGCGCGGGCTCGCGCCTCCGAGCTCGAGGAGCGGGTCGCCAAGCTTCGCGCCAGCCTGGAGGGGTAGGGGAGGGAGCAGCCGCGGCCTACGCCGGCGCGGGACCGGTCGTCCGGCGCTCGACGAGCGAAACAGGGAGCACCTCGCGGAGTGGTACCCGCGGCGCGCCCGAGATCAACCCGATCATGCGGTCGACCGCTCGCGCCCCGGTCTCCGCGAGCGGCTGGTGGATCGTGGTCAGGCCGACGAAATCGGCCGCTTCGACGTCGTCATAGCCGATGACCGAGAGCTCGCCCGGCACCTCGATGCCCAATCTGCGCGCCGCCTCGAGTACGCCGATCGCCTTGGTATCGCTGGCGGCGATGATCGCGGTGGGCCGATCCGCGCTCTGAAGCATCGTCTCGGTCAGCTCGCGGGCGAACTCACGGGTGTGCTCGCCCTCGGCGACGTGATCCGGCCGGATCGCCAGGCCGTATTCGCGCAGGGCAAGCTCGACGCCACGGAATTGCATCCGGCTCGACGGCACGCCGAGGGTGGGGCGCGGCTCGTCGCCGATGAAGCCGAAGCGCCGATGGCCGCGTTCGAGAAGGTGGTTGGCCGCCAGCATCCCCCCGCCCACGTCGTCGCAGACGACCCGGGGGAGCGCGCGGTGGTGGGCGTCGATCAGGACCACCGGCAGGCCCGAGCGACGGATCTGTGCCAGCTCGGTGTCGTGAGGTGCGACCGAGATCAGGATCAGGCCGTCGATGCGCTCCGGGCGGGGCACGTCGCGAAGGATTGCGTTGCGCCGCTCCACCGTCTCGATGTTGAGCACGATCATGTCGAGTGCGGCATCGACCAGGGCGGATTCGATGCCGCGCAGGCGCTCGACGACGGACGGCCGCGTCAGGTGGAGAGTGACGACGGCGATGCTCTGGGTCCTGCGCAGGGACAGCCGCCGGGCCGCCGCGCTGGGTACGAAATCGAGCGCGGCGATCGACTCGAGGACGCGAGCCCGCGTTGCCGGATCGACATTGGGCCGGCCATTGAGGACACGGCTCACGGTGCCCCGGCCGACGCCGGCTGCGCGCGCGACATCTTGGATGGTGGCTGGCATCTCCGTCTCGTCCGTTCGGTGTGGCCGTTCACAGCATACCGCCATGACTGGGATCGGTTCCAGTCTGCCAGACATAGGGGGAAGTCGTCCAGTCGTGCCGGGGGTAAGGGCACCGCAATCCTCTTGACAATCCTGATAATCTCGTCAACAGGGGTTGTGGAACCGGTTCCACCTGCCCACAGAGTCCGCGATGGCAGGGCCCGCCGGATGGAGGAGAGGATGCGCAATCGATTCGTTGTTGCCACCGCCACCCTGGCCGTGGTGCTGGCCGCGTGCAGCGGCGCAGCCACGTCGGCGCCAGCCGGAGGTGCATCGTCGGCACCCTCCGCGGCGGATCTCAGCGGGAAGACGGTGACGGTCGGCGGTGCGTTCGTCGACACGGAGGCCGCCGCTTTCGCGGATGCCGTGAAGCCCTTTGAGGACGCCACGGGCGTGAAGGTCGTCTACAACGGCGACAAGTCCTTCGAGCAGCAGCTGAACGTGCAGGTCCAAGCTGGCAACCCGCCGGATGTCGCCATGCTCCCGCAGCCGGGCGGGATGAAGAACTACGCGGCGCAGGGCAAGCTTTTCCCGCTGCCGGCCGACATCGTCGCGTCGATCGACGCGAACTACGGGCCCGGCTGGAAGGACGTCGGGACCGCCGCCGACGGCAAGGTCTACGGCGTCTTCCATCGCGTCAACCTGAAGGGGCTTGTCTTCTACCCGAAGGTCGCCTGGGACGCCAAGGGCTACACCATTCCCACGACGTGGGATGAGCTCAAGACGCTCGAGGACAAGATGGTCGCCGACGGCGACGCCTCCCTGGTGCATCGGCATCGAGAGCGGCGCCGCGACCGGTTGGCCGGTCACCGACTGGGTCGAGGAGATCATGCTTCGCACCGTCGGCGCCGCCGGCTACGACAAGTGGGTCGCCGGTACGACGCCGTTCACCGACCCCAGCGTCAAGAACGCGTTCCAGATCATGATGGATATCTTCGGCAACCCGAAGTACGTCTACGGTGGCCCCCAGTACATTGTTCAGACGAACTTCGGCGAGGCGCCGAAGGCCGCCTTCGACAACCCACCCAAGTGCTGGATGACCAATCAGGGCAACTTCATCACCGCGTTCTTCCCGGATGCGGTCCAGAAGGACCTGGACAACCAGGTCGGCGTCTTCACCCTTCCCGCGATCGACCCCGCGATCGGCACGCCCGCCGAGGTCGGCGGCGACCAGGCCGTCGCGTTCGCCGACCGGCCCGAGGTCTGGGCCTTCCTGAAGTACCTGACCACGCCGGATGCCGGTGTTTCGTGGGAGAAGGCCGGCGGAGCCCTGTTCCCCTACAAGACCCAGGACCTGGCGAACTACTCGTCCGCGCTCGACCGCGCGTTTGCCACCTCGATCGTCCAGGCCCCGGTTGTTCGCTTCGACGGCTCGGATGCGATGCCGGCGGCGGTTGGCTCGGGAACCTTCTGGTCGGAGTCCGTGAAGCTGATCAACGGCAGCCAGAACATCGACACCACGCTCGCCAACATCCAGGCGAGCTGGCCCGCGCAGTAACAAGCAGCCGCAACGTGACGGCGCCGCTCATGCGGCGCCGTCACCTCACCGTCACGCGCCTGTCCCACCGAGTGGAGGATCGAAGGGATGCGACTGGTAGATAGCGCGGCGGCGCCCCCGCCAAGGGGGATCGGCCAGATGCTGGCGACCGGTGTCGGCCGGCTCCTGGTGTCGATCTTCGTCCCGGTCGTGGCGTTCATCGTCCTGTGGGCGGGCTTCCTCTTCCTCAAGGACAGCGGCGCGCCCAAGGTCATCATCGTCCTCGTCGCGATCGTCTGGGGCATCGGCGGCGTGGCCCTGCTCTACGTTGTGGCGAACTGGCTGACCGAGAAGCTGCCGCCCGTCTGGCAGCGTCGGATCCTGCCCTTCGTCTTCGTCGGGCCGGCGATCGCGATCCTCACGTTCTACCTGCTGGTACCCGCGTTCCTGACGGCGTGGGAGAGCCTGTTCAACGCCACGGGAAGCAAGTTCGTCGGGCTCGACAACTACGTCTACTCGTTCTCCAACCCGGAGATGGTCACGGCGATCCGCAACAACGTGCTGTGGCTCATCTTCGGCACGCTCTTCAGCACCGGGCTGGGCCTCGCGATCGCGGTTCTCGTGGAGCGGTCGCGGCTGGATCGCTTGGCCAAGACGCTGATCTTCCTGCCGATGGCGATCTCTTTCGTGGGCGCCAGCGTGATCTGGCGCTTCGTGCTGTCGTACCAGCCGGCCGGCCAGCCCCAGGTGGGTCTGCTGAACGCGATCCTGTCGGGCTTCGGCATCGGCCCGGTCTCATGGCTCACGGGCGAGCCGCTCAACACGTTCCTGCTGATCGTGATCCTGATCTGGGGACAGACCGGGTTCGCCATGGTGATCATCGGGGCCGCCCTGAAGGGTGTCCCCGATGAGATGCTCGAGGCGGGGCGGATCGATGGGGCGAGCGAGTGGCAGGTCTTCCGCCGGCTCATCGTGCCGACGATCTGGCCGACCATCGTGACCGTGGCAACCACGATCGCGATCCTCACCCTGAAGATCTACGACATCGTCACCGCGATGACCGGCGGCAACTTCAACACCCAGGTCATCGCGACGCTGATGTGGAAGCAGGCGTTCACGTTCTTCGACGCCGGTCGAGGCGCGGCGCTGGCGATCATCCTGCTGGTCGCGGTGACGCCGGTCATCTGGTACAACCTGCGGCAGTTCCGCGGCCGGGCGATCTGAGGTGGTTGCGATGCGACGCATTGCCTGGTCCCGCGTGGCGATCAACCTGGCGGTCTTCGCCCTCATCGTCGTCTGGACGGTGCCGACGCTCGGCCTGTTCATCACCTCCTTCCGCGAGAAGCAGGACATCTTCAATTCCGGGTGGTGGACGGCCTTCACCGGCGGTGGGGGGACGTTCACCCTCGACAACTACAACACCGTGCTTTTCGGCGGCGACGGGCTGGGGACCGCCTTCCTGAACACGCTCGCCGTCACGATCCCGGCGGTCGTCATCCCGATCCTGATCGCGGCATTCGCCGCCTATGGCTTCGCCTGGCTGGAGTTTCCGGGCCGCCGGATCCTCTTCATCACGGTCGTCGGGCTCCTGGTGGTGCCCCTCCAGATCGCGCTGATCCCGGTCCTCAAGGCCTACCTGGCGATCCACCTGAACGGCACCTTCCTGGCGGTCTGGCTGGCCCATGCGGGCTTCGGGCTGGCCTTGGCGACCTATCTGCTCTACAACTACATCAGCCAGCTTCCGAAGGACCTGATCGAGTCGGCCTCGCTTGACGGCGCGTCGCACTTCACGATCTTTGTGCGGCTGATCCTCCCGCTCTCGATCCCTGCCCTCGCGTCCTTTGCGATCTTCCAATTCCTTTGGGTCTGGAACGACCTGCTCGTGGCGACGACATTCCTCGGCACCGACCAGGATGTGGCTGTCATGACCTCGCGGCTGGTGTCGATGACGGGCTCGCGTGGCCAGGACTGGCAGCTCCTGACAGCGGGCGCCTTCGTGTCCATGATTGTGCCGGTCATGGTGTTTCTCGCGCTCCAGCGGTTCTTCGTCCGGGGCCTTCTCGCCGGCTCTGTGAAGGGGTAAGCGTGGGCGACCTCTCGGCCGGCGTCCTGGCGCTCGACCTCGGGGGGACGCAGATCCGGGCCGCAGGCGTCCTGCCGGGGGGCGAGATCGTCGCGGCCCGCCGCTCGCGAACGCCGGTCGTCGACGGGGGCGAGGCGATCGTCGCCGCGTGCATCGCGGCACTAAGTGGTGTGAGGGACGATCTCGCCAGGCTATCCCAACCGCTACCGGTCGGCGTCGGGATCTCGGCGCCGGGCCCGGTGGACCCCCGTCTGGGCCTGATCCTTGACCCGCCGAACCTCGGGCCCACGCTTCCACGACACTCCCCTGGCATCGCGCGTCTCGAGGCGGCGCTGGGCTTCCCGTGGCGCTCGACCGGGACACTCAGGTCGCCGCGCTTGCCGAGGGCCGTTCGGCGCGGCGTCGGCTGCGCGACTTCCTCTACCTCACCGTCTCGACGGGG
This sequence comes from uncultured Chloroflexia bacterium, assembly GCA_963800795.1. Classification (GTDB taxonomy): domain Bacteria; phylum Chloroflexota; class Limnocylindria; order Limnocylindrales; family CSP1-4; genus CTSoil-043. The sequence continues at coordinate 148,096 of CAWDCJ010000008.1, read as the reverse complement.
TCGGCGGCGCCATCGTCAGCGGCGGCAGGCTGCTGCGCGGTCCGGACGGCACCGCCGGCGAACTGGGCCACCTGCTGGTCGATCTGCACGGCCCGCGATGCGGCTGCGGGATGCCGGCCACCTGGAGGGGATCGCGTCGGGAAGCGGCATCGCGCGGCGAGCGAGCGAGGCCGCCGAGGCGGCGAGAGCGGTCCGCTGGCGACCTGGTACATGACGCGGGGCGCGCGTTCGGCGCACGGGACGTGGCGGCGCGGCAGATGCCGGCGACGCCGTCGCGAGCCGATCATGGCGGTCGGCCGCGAGGCATTCGCGGCTCGCTGATGAGCCTCGTCGACGTGTTCAACCCGGAGCTGATCGTCGTGGGCGGCAGCGTGGCGAGGCCAGGGAGAAGCCTCCTTGGACCGGCCCGAACCGCGTCGGGCATGGCGCGTTTCGGCGTCCGGCATCGCGCGCGAAGTCGTCCCCGCGACGCTCGGCGACGATGTCGGGCTGGTCGGCGGGCTCGTCCTGTTCGGCGAACGCATCGGTGGCGCCGACGGCGCGGTAGCCGCGGAGGCGAGCGAATGACGGCACGACGATCCGCCGGCGGCGCGGCTGCGTGAGGTTCAGCGGGCCTCGGGCCGGGGAGGCACACGGCGAGCGGGGATCCGGCTTCGAGCGCGCGACCGCGCTTGCCCGTGATGTGCTCGGCCGCGGAGCCCGCCGAGCGAGACCGAGTCGTTCCTCATCCGCCTCCGCCGTGATGGACCGATCTCTGGGAAGGGCTGCTCGAGCCTATGGCCGCGATCGCCGCCTCGCGGACAAGCTCGAGTCGCCTGGTGGCGTGCTCGCCGCGCGATGGGCCGAACGCCCGGCGGACCTGCGGCAGCTGGACCGGCAGCGGACGTTGCACCCAGACTGGTTCCAGGCCCCGGACATGGTCGGCTATGTCTTCTACGTGGATCGCTTCGCTGGGACGATCCGGGGCGCGGAGGATCATCTCGACTACCTCGAGGAGCTTGGCGTCCGCTACGTCCACCTCATGCCGCTGCTGCGCTCCGCGACCGGGCGACAACGACGGCGGCTATGCGGTCGCCGACTACCGCGCAGTTGAGCCCGGACCTCGGCACCATGGCCGACCTCGAGCGGCTCAGCCGGCTGATGCGCGAACGCGGGATGAGCCTCTGCATCGACCTGGTGCTGAACCACTGCGCCGCCGAGCACGAGTGGGCCATGCGGGCGCGCGCCGGCGAACCCGCGTACGAAGAGTATCTTCTGGATCTTCCCTGACCGCCGGCTGCCGACCGGTACGAGGCGACGCTGCCGGAAGTCTTCCCCGACTTCGCGCCCGGCAACTTCACGCGGCTGCCCGACGGACGCTGGGTCTGGACGACGTTCAACGCGTTCCAATGGGACCTGAAATGGTCGAACCCGCGACGTCTTCGTGGAGATCGACGGATATCCTGCTTGACCTCGCGAATCGTGGCGTCGACGTCTTCCGCCTGGACGCGGTCGCCTTCATGTGGAAGCGGATGGGCACGAACTGCCAGAACCAGCCGGAGGTCCACAGCCTCCTCCGCGCCCTGCGCGCCTGCGCGCGGATCGCCGCCCCCGCCGTCTCTTCAAGGCGGAGGCGATCGTCGGGCCGGGCGGACCTGGCGCCATACCTCGGGGTCGGCCGGAACCACGGACGCGAGTGCGACCTCGCCTACCACAACAGCCTGATGGTCCAGTACTGGTCGGCCCTGGCGACCCGGGATACGCGCCTGATGAACCATGTGCTGTCGGCACTTTCCGCGCAAGCCGGCCACGACGTCGTGGGCGACCTACATCCGCTGCCACGACGACATCGGCTGGGCCATCACCGAATACGACGCGGAGGCCGTCGGCTGGACCGGGCCGGCGCACCGCGCCTTCCTTTCGTACTTCTACGCGGGCGAGTTCCCGGCTCGTTCGCCCGCGGGGAGGTGTTCCAGCACAACCCGGCCAACGGCGACTCGCCGGATCAGCGGGTCGTTCGCCAGCCTTGGCGGGTCTTGAACGCGCGCTCGAGACCGGAGACGCCGGCCGTCGACCTGGCGATCGCGCGCATCCTCCTCGGGCACGCCCTGATCATGGGCTGGGACGGTCTCCCGCTTCTCTACATGGGCGACGAGATCGCGCTCCTCAACGATCGGAGCTACCGGAACGAGATGGACCTGGCCTCGGACAACCGCTGGCTGCACCGGCCCAGGATGGATTGGGAGCGGGCGGCGCGGCGACACGAGGGCGGCCCCGTGGCGAGGGTCTTCGAGGGAACGCGACACCTGGTGCAGGTCCGCCGGGAAATGGTCTCGCTTCACGCCTCCGTGCCGCTCGAGCTCCTCGACCTGGGTAACCCGGGCCTCTTTGCCTTCGTGCGGACCCACGCGTCCGGGCCGCTCCTCGCCGTCCACAACCTCACCGAGACGCCGCGCAACCTGGACGGCCGGACGCTGGAGATGGTCGGGCTGGACGCGGCGCGGGACGCGATCAGCGCCGAAGGACCGTTCCTGCCCGCGGACTCGATTGCGCTCGCCGCATACGGCGTGCGCTGGCTTGTGGCGGTCCCGGTGACCTGATGCAGCGCGTGGAGCCGCAGCCAGCCAGCGATCAGGCGCCGTGGAAGACCGGGGTCGTCTACCAGATCTATCCGCGTTCCTTTGCCGACACGAGCGGCGACGGACTTGGGGACCTCGAAGGGATCACGCGCCACCTCGACCACCTGGCCGGGAGCCCCGGCTCGCTCGGGGTGGACGCGATCTGGCTCTCGCCGATCAATCCGTCCCCAGGCCTCGACCTCGGCTACGACATCAGCGACTACGCGTCCGTCGATCCGATCTTCGGCACTGGCGGAGACTTCGATCGCCTGGTTGCCGAAGCGCACCGGCGGGGCATCAGGGTCATCCTCGACCTGGTCGTGAACCACACGAGCGACGCGCACGCATGGTTCGGTGCATCGCGGGGCTCACGCACCGGCCCATACGCCAGCCGCTACCTTTGGAGCGACCCCGCAGGGACCGACCGGGCCGGGCGGCCGGTTCCACCCAACAACTGGGTCTCGTTCTTCGGTGGATCCGCCTGGGAGTGGGAGCCGGTCCGGGGCCAGTTCTACGACCACACCTTTATGGCCCAGCAACCCGACCTGAACTGGCGCGACCCGGAGACCCGTGCGGACGTCAAGGCGATGATGCGCGCCTGGCTGGCGCGCGGTGTCGATGGCTTTCGAATGGACGTCTTCAACGCGCTCCTGAAGGACCCGCTGCTGCGCTCCAACCCCCTCCGGCGGGGTCGCTCGGCGTGGGCGCGCCAGGTTCACGTCCGTGACAAGGATCAACCCGACCTGCCTGCCCTCCTTGCCGAGCTTCGAGCGGTCGTCGACGAGGTGCCGGGCCGAATGACGGTCGGCGAGCTGTTCGACGGCGACTCGAGTCGGGCCGCGTACCTGAGTGCGGAGCGCCACCTCGTGTTCGACTTCGAGTTGATGCAGGCGGGGTGGTCGGCGGCGGCGATCGGCCGGGCGCTCGATCGTCGCGAGGCCGCATTTGGGCCGGATCGATGGCCGACGGTCGTCTTCTCGAACCACGACCAGCCACGCCACGTGTCGCGCTGGGGCGCCGGGCGCGGCGTCGATGAGCTCGCTCGCGCGTCGGCGCTTCTCCTCCTGACGATGCGGGGCACGCCGTTCCTGTACTACGGTGAGGAGCTCGGAGTGCCAGGAGTCGTCATCCCGAACGAGGCGGCGATCGACCCGCCCGCCCGCCACTCCCGGCCAGGCTTCCGGTGGTGGAATCGCGACCAGGCCAGGGCCCCGATGCCGTGGACGGACGAACCGGGCGCCGGATTCACCACGGGGCAGCCCTGGCTGCCGCTGCCGCCGGACTGGCAGACCCGCAACGTGGCAGCTCAGCGTGCGGATCCCGGCTCTGTGCTCGCCTTCTACCGAACACTGCTCGCGCTCCGCCGGGAGAGGCCCGCCCTCCATTCGGGTGGCCTGGCGCGCGTCTCGACGCCCACGCGCGACGTCCTGGCCTTCCGGCGATGGGCCATCGAGGACCGGGCGCTTGTGGTTCTGAACCTTGGCAGGCGGAGCCTGGAGGCGACCCTGCGCCTGGACGGGTCGGCCGAGTGGCGGCCCGTGCTAGGCACCCACGGGTCCGACCCGCCCGGGATCGCCCGGAACGGAAGGATCAGCCTCCGCGCCCTTGAAGGGGTCGTGCTCGCGGGGCCGGAGGTGCCACCGGCCCGGTGATCCCGCCGCGGCCGCTGTTAGGATTAGGAACACGTCACCCGAGGGAGATTTCGTGCCGCTCGAGTTCCTCAAGCGTCGGGGACGGGACGGCGACCGGTCCGCGCCGCCGCCCGCCGCTGTCACGGAGGACACCTCTGCCCAGGAGTACGTCCTCAAGCTCTACTACGCGGGCAAGAGCAGTGAAGGCGTGCGCCTGAAGGCAGGTCCGCGCGCGCTTGCGGAGCTCCCGTCAATGTTGGCGGGCCTGGCGACGGATGAGATCGAGGTGATCGAGCCGCTTCCGATCGAATTCAGCCAGGCCAGCCCGCAGATCATCCGCTCGTCCGAGGCGATGCAGTGGGTGAATGCGCACCACGGCCACTCGCCAGTTGCGCGCCACTGCATCTATGTTCTCGAGTCGATCGACGCGATTGATCTGGCGTTCGACACGCTCGCCTGTGCGCTGCTCGACGGCGAGATCGACACCTCCGGCTACCCGGACTACAAGGCGATCGTGGGTGGCGTGGCCTCTCACTGGGACGAGGCCACCGGGGACATGCTGGTCCGCGCCGTCGTCGGGTGGGGAGGTCGTGGCGCGCGCGGCGATACGGATCGAACTGCCGGGCGCCTCCTGGGCGGCTTGTTCCAGAACATCCTCGCCAGCCAGTACGCGTTGGGGGTGGTGCCGCTGGACCGGCCGGTCCCGGCGGCGGGCCGTGGCGGCCTGGTGTGCGCGCACTGCGGTTTCGCGTCCGCCCACGATCGGGCCTTCTACTGCCCGAAGTGCGGCATGCGGCTGCTGCGCGGCTGAGCGGATCACGGGAGCTGGAGACCAGGTGCCGATCTACGACTACGTGTGCGGATCCTGCGGCCATCGATTCGAGGTGCTGCGGGGAATCAACGAGGCCGGTCCGCACCAGTGTCCCGAATGTGGTGGACCCGTTGCGCGGGCGTTCGTCCCGCCCACGATTCACTTCAAGGGAAGCGGGTGGGCGAAGACGGACCGCCGGGCAACGAGCGCTCCTGTACCCCGAGGCGACAACGCCGCGCCGTCGTCGCGGGAGTCCTCGATGGATGCCGGGTCCGCGGGGCAGTCAGTCTCGCCCAAGACGGGAACTTCGGGCGAGGCGACCTCCGCACGTTCCACCCCGGACTCGAGGCCGGCGCCATCCGGCGGGGAAGGCTGAGGACTCGATGAGCCGACCTCCCTCCGACTGGATCACGCTCGCGGAAGCCGGGCAGATCCTCGGCGACGCGAACGTGCGCTTTCGCCCGGAAACCATTGGAAGGTGGGCCCGCGAAGGCCGGCTCCAGACGCTCAAGCTGGGTGGGCGGCGGTACGTCCGGCGGGTTGAAGTTCGGGCCTTGTTGCGGCCGCGCCGGCGTGTGGCAGCCGAGGACGTCCAGCCGCGGCTCTTCGAGGACCTTTGAGCGAACCGGTCGCGGCGCAGCGACCGCGACGCGGGGGGTGGATCGGGGCGCACGTCGGATTCCTCGGGGCCGCTCTCCTGGGCGCCCCCCGGGTCGCGATGGCACACCGCGTCTGGAACCGCTACAACGCGTCGAGCGGACCGCTCCTGGCCCGAGGGCTTGCCTTCACCGCGCTCTTCATGCTCGTGCCCGCGCTGTTGCTCATCGCCTCGATCGCCGGCCTGTTCGGTGGCAACCTCGAGACGCGGGCGCGAATCGTGGCGTTCCTGACGGACCAGTTCCCGCCGCTCGCCGAGTTCCTTCGCCGGACGCTCGACACCGCCCTGGCCCACGCAGGCGAGTTCTCGCTGATCGGCGCGGCGGTCCTCGCCTGGTCCGCAAGCTCCCTGGTGCGTGACCTGGACCGGGCCTTCGGGATCATCTTCCGTCGGTCCGCGCGTGGACGTCCGATCGTTCGGACGGTCGCCGAGGTGGTCGTGGTGGCGGGAGCCGTGGTCGGGTTAGGCCTGCTGGTCGTGGTGGCCACAGTTCCAGGCCCGGTGTCGCGGCTGCTCGGCCTGACGCAGCTGCGGGTGACCGCGGTCCTGCCTCTCGTGGCGGCGTTCGCACTTGCCTTCCGGTTCCTTCCGCAGGATCGCCCGGCCTGGCGCGACGCGTTCGTCCCGGCGGTCTGGGTTGGGCTGGCCGCCTCGGCGTTGACCGGGGCCTTCACGCTCGTCGGCCCGCTGCTCTTCGGCTCGGCTGACCTGTACGGTGCCCTCGCGGGGATCTTCCTGGGAATGGTCTGGCTTTCGTACCTGAGCCAGGTGTTCCTCGTCGGGGCGGCCTGGGTCGCGGTCCGCGCGGATGAGCATGCGGGGCGATCCGAAGCGCAGGCACCGCCGGCCACGTGATGACATGGAGCGTGCGGGCGGCGCGTCCGCGACCGGCGCGACCGATCAGCCCTGGCGGGTCCCGCAGCGACGGCAGAAGCGCGCGTTTGCCGACAGCGACAGCCCGCAGCGTGACGCAGGATTGGACGCCGACCGGTCGACCGGCGTCCGGGACGGGCGCGGAGAGGATGTCGCGACTCGACACATCCCAGACGGGCGACTCGAGGGACCGGGCCGCGGCGACTCGGGCCGCCCACGGCGTGCTCGGGATGGGATCCGTCGCCCGACGGCCGGCGAGCGTGGGCGCGCCCCAGGTCGCCGGACCCGGCTGGGTCGGCAGCGTGCCCTCGGGCGCGATCATCCTCCAGGTGGGCTGGGCCACGTGGTCGGCGGGTGGCGGGACCGGTTCGGCAGCCGCTGGCTCCGCGGCCTCCGGACTGGCGGCCTCCGGCTCGGCAGCCGCCCGCTCTGCGACCGTCGGAGTGGCCTCTGCTGGTCGGCAGCCTCAGGCTCCGCGGCCTCAGGTTCGGCAGCTTCTGTCGGGCCCGCCGAGAACGTCTCGGCCGAGTCGGCATCAGCCGCCTCCGATTGCGCGGCCTCCGGTTCGGCGACCCCCAGCGGGCTCGCCGGGGCGAGCTCCGGAACCGCGGCCCCGGCGTCGCCGGTCGCGGCCTGGGTTTCCGTCGTGCTCGGCGGCTGGCACGGCCGGCTCCCGCTCGGCAACCTCGCCCTCGTTCCTTAGGGCCGGCACGGGACTCGCCGTCTTTGCCTCTTCGCGGTGGGGACGGAAGCGCCTCAGGAGCCGCCTGGTCTCGGCCCGGGCTTCGGCGAGAGGTTCCGCCGGGCCGGCGGGCGCCGCATCGACCGGCACAGGCGCGACGCTCAGCTCCGGTTCAATTCCTGGCTCGACGCGCTCCAGCGCGACGGAGTCAGGCCGTGCCGTCGGACCTTCCGCGGGCGGGCCGACGTGACGGGCCAGCGCATCGCGGATCGCGCTCAGCTCGTCTGCGGTCAGCTCAAGCTCGGTCCCTTGTGCCGTCGGCCCCGCTTCCACAGCGTCGGGCGACGTCTCCGGGGGCTCCGGCGAGTCGGCGCGCGCATCGGCGGCCGTCGGCCGCGAGGGGACCTCGGTCAGGGCAGGGCACGAGAGCAGGACGCACATCGGAAGCTCGGCCACGCTGACGCATCCGTGGTGTCGTGATCCGCTGCCGGTGCCTCCACGATCGCAAGGTGCGGGAACGGCGGCGGGAGGACCTCGTGGCTCAGGTCCGGCGCGCATGACAGGCATTCGCCCGCACTGCTGTTCCAGCAGTTTCGGCAGGTGTATTGGCGACAGCTCATGCAGAAGTTGAACGTCTCGTGGAACGCGTCCAACTGCTGGGCGGAGGCAGTGCGTTCGTCGTCCTCGCGCGCGGCCTCCATTGCCTCGGCGAACGATGCGTTGTTGTTCACGACGAAGTTCTTCACGCCGCGCGTGAGCGTGCGGATCCGCCCGATTCCCCGACGGCGCGGCTCGGCCGCCTGGAACGTGTATCGCGTGCCGCAGCGCTCGCAGAAGGATTCGGTCAGGATCTCGGCCATCGGGCCCCCGTTTGCTCCCGGTCGCGGGCCCCCAGACCCCGCCAGAGGGATCGAGAGTATACCGTAGGCTTCCAAGCCTCCCGGGTTCCGAGGTACCACGGGGCCCGGCAAACGTCCCGCCCATCGCCGCTGGCTCGCGGCGCGTTCCGGATCGGAGGTCGGCGCGGCACTGATGCGACCCCTCGCGGCCCTCGAGCACTTCCTGGAGCGGCTCTTCGAGCGACCGGGCGCCCGGCTCTTCGGCGCTGGCGTCGCGCCGGCCACGCTCGCCCGGCGGATCGAGCGAGCGATCGACGAGGATCGGCGGGCCGGTGTCGCGGGAACGGTGGCTCCCACGCGCTTCGAGGTCGCGGTGGACGAGCGCGCGGCCGCGGAGCTGGCGCAGATCCCAGACCTGGAGCGCGATCTCGCCGCAACCGCCCTCGCCCACGCCCGCCGCCGCGGCTACCTGATCCCCGAGCCACCAGCGGTGAAGATCGTGGCGGGGGGCGGTCTCGAGCGCGGCGTGGCGGTTGTCCGGGCGGCCTTTGCCGAGCGCGACGCGCGGTTCGAAGACCCGGCGCCGGCGATCGAGCACACGCGGATCCAGCCGTCGGTTGCCGCCGCTTCGCCACCGGTGCGCCTGCGCGTGGTTGGACCCGAGGGGATCGAACGCCACCTGACTGTCGACGGGAGCCCCTACGCGATCGGGCGCAGCGACGACAACAACCTCGTCGTCCTCGGACCCGCTGGTCTCGCGCCACCACGCCAGGCTCGTGCCGCGCAACGGCCGGCTGGTCCTGACCGACCTAGCCAGCCGGAACGGGACCCGGGTGAACGGGCGGGCGGTGCGCGACGCCGTGCTCGGCGCCGGCGACCGGATCGAGATCGGCGAGACTCTGGTCGAGGTCCTCTCGCCGGAGCAGCCATGGATTCGCTGACCTTGACCGTCTGGGTGATCCGGCTGGCCTTCCTGGCCGCCCTCTACCTGTTCCTGGCGCTGGTCGCGCGGGCACTTCTCCGCGACATCCGGGCAGCGTCCCGGGATCCGGCGGGCGCGCTCGGCCGCCTTGTCGTGATCGGCAGCGCAAACGACCCGCCGGTGGGCAGCGTCTTCCTGCTCGACGCCGTCACGACGCTCGGCCGCGACCTGGGCAGTGGCGTGGTCCTCGACGACGCGTTCGCGTCGGCCCGACACGCGGTCCTCACGTTCCGGGGACGGGGCTGGTACGTCGAGGACCTCGGCAGCACGAACGGCACCCAGGTGAACGGGGATCGGGTCACGGGCGCGACCCCGCTGGGGTTCGGGGACGAGCTGCAGATCGGCGCGACGCGGTTGCGCCTGGAGCGGGGCATCACATGATGGAGGTCGCCCTCCCCGGCTTCCCGCGCCCGGTCTCCCGATGGCGCGAGCTGGGCCTTCTGGCGTCGGTCGCCGGGGCGCTCCTCCTCGGTGGCCTGTCGCTCGGGACCACCCGGACCGGGAGCCTGGCGGCTGGCCCATCCGGCGGGCCTGGCGACCTACCTCGGGGCCCTGGCGGCGGTCCACGTTGTGCTGGTCCTGGCCGGGCGCCGCCTCGACGAGGTGCTCCTGCCCACGGTCGGGATGCTGGGGGGCCTCGGTCTGCTCCTCGCCGAGCGCCTGCCCCAGGACCTGGTCGTCCAGCGGGTTGGCTCGGCCGACGCTCGGTCTCGCCTCGCTCCAGCTGGTCTGGCTGGTCCTGGCCCTCGCGATCGCGGGCGCCGTCGCCATCACTGTTCGCTCGGACCGCTGGCTGCGACTCTACAAGTACAGCTGGGCCGCCCTGGGCCTCGGCCTGCTCCTCCTCACGTTCGTGTTCGGCCGGGACGTGAATGGCTCCATCCTGACGCTCGACCTCGGGCCGGTGAGCTGGCAGCCCTCGGAGCTGCTCAAGGTGATCCTGGTGATCTTCTTCGCCGGGTACCTGGCGGAGAACCGCGTCCTCCTGGCCGACGCGCGGGTCCGCGTGGCCGGCCGTCTGACGCTCCCTCCCGCGCCGTACCTGCTCCCGGCCGCCCTCATGCTGGCGCTCGCGCTGGGCATCGTCGTCATCCAGCGGGACCTGGGCGCTGCGCTCCTGTTCTTCTCGGTCTTCCTCTGCCTGTTCTACCTCGCGTCCGGGAGCAAGGTGGACGTCCTCCTCGGGATCGCGCTCTTCCTGCTGGGCTTCGCCGTCCTCGCGCTCGTGTTTCCCACCGTGCGCGAGCGGGTGGCCATCTGGCTGGACCCGTGGGCTGACCCGCTCGGGACCGGCTACCAGACCATCCAGGCGCTCCATGCGTTCGCGAGAGGCGGGCTGCTGGGGACCGGCCTGGGAGCGGGCCTCCCGTCGGTCGCGGGGCAGCTGCCGATCCCCGCGGTCCACACGGACTTCCCGCTCGCGGCCCTTGGCGAGGAGCTTGGCATGACGGGCGTGGTCGCGATTCTCGGCTGCTACATGGTGATCGTGGCCCGCGGGCTCCGCATCGCGGCCGGAGCGGCGGACGACGTCCGGGCGCTGCTCGCCGCCGGCCTGGCGCTCGTCATCGGCGTGCAGGCCGTGATCATCGCGGCCGGCAACCTGAAGCTCATCCCGCTGACCGGTATCACGCTTCCCTTCATCAGCTACGGCGGGTCCTCGCTGGCCGTCAACGGGCTGGTGGTGGGGCTCCTGCTGGCGTTCTCGGATCGGGGTCCCGCGCCGCCGGCAGAGCCGCGTCCGAGCGCGTCGGCTCGGGCGAGACCGGGCATGACCCCCGGCGGGGCGGCGAGGCGCGGCCAGCGGCCGCTGGGTGGCCGGGTGGTCCGGCTGGGAATCGCGCTCGCGCATCGCCTTCGGCGGTGTCGCGTTGGGGGCGGGTTACTGGCAGGTCCTGCGCGCGGACGACCTCTCTCATGATCCCGGCGATGCCGGCGTCATCGCCGCCGCCCGGTCCACGGTCCGCGGCCGGATCCTCGATCGCGACGGGCGCGTCCTTGCGACGAACCGGCGCGACGCGAGCGGCGATCTCTACCGGGTCTACGCCGACCGCTCGCTGAGCGCCCCGCTCGGCTACGCCTCGAGCCTGTATGGCTCGGCGGGCCTCGAGGCGGCCGACGCCTCGGTGCTCATGGGCCTCGGCGCCGACGACCCTCTCTCCGGGCCCTCGCCAAGTTCCGCTCGCCCGATCCCGCGCGGCGATGACCTGCGGACGAGCCTGTCGCTGACGCTGCAGCGGCTGGCGGTGCGCCTGCTGGGCGCGGATCGGGGCGCGGTCGTGGCGCTCGACCCGCGGACCGGCGACGTGCTCGCGCTGGCGAGCACGCCGACGTTCGACGCATCCGGGATCGCGGATCCCGGCCACCGCTCGTGCCGCGTTCTCGGCCGCGCTCGACGATCCCGGCCAGCCGCTCCTCGACCGGGCCACCCAGGGGCGCTACGTCCCCGGCTCGGCGTTCAAGATCGTGACCGCGATCGCCGGCTTCTCGTCGGGCGCCATCAACGCCGCCACGGCGTTCCCCCAGCAGCCGGGGGATGAGACGACCGGTCTCCTCGTGGACGGCTTCCGGATCGTGGACGGACACCACCTCTTCACCGGGCCCGAGGTCCTGGACTTCGCCCGGGCCACGGAGGTCTCCTGCAACATCTGGTACGCGCTCGCGGGGCTTCGCACCGGGGGTGCGGCGATGGACGCGGCGGCGCGCCGGCTCGGCTTCGGCGCGCCCATCCCGTTCGACCTGCCCACCGCGAGCTCACAGCTCACCAACGGCGGAGGCCCGCTGCCCGGCGGTTTTGCTGACGACGTGGAGCTGGCCAACGCCGCATACGGACAGGGCGAGGTGCTCGTCACGCCGCTCCAGATGGCCCTCGTGGCGGCGACGGTGGCAAACGCCGGCGTGGAACCCCGGCCGCGCCTCGTCACCGCGCTGGTGAGCCCGTCGGGGTCGGTCAGCGACGTCCCGGCCGGGACGCTCGGGCGCGTCCTGTCGGCGCAGGACGCTGCGACGATCGCGAGCGCGATGGTGCAGGCCGTCGAGGGGGTCGACGGACAGAAGTTCACGTCGGGCGCCCAGGTCGCGGGCGTGACCGTGGCCGGCAAGACGGGCACGGCCCAGCTGGGTGGCACGGGTGAGCCGAATTCCTGGTTCATCGGCTTCGCGCCGGCGGAGGCGCCCACGATCGCGCTCGCCGTGATCGTCGAGCACGGCGGCTCCGGCGGATCGCGAGCAGCCCCGCTCGCCGGAGACCTGCTCCGGGCCTACTTCGCCGGGCAGCCATGACGACCCTGGGCAGGCCCGACGACGCCCCGCCGGATCCGAGCGTGCCAGCCGGAATTCCGGGGCCAGATGTCCTTCCGCGACCGCCGCGCCCGATCATCGAGCGGATCGGGCTTGCGCTCGTGGCCGTGTTCGTGATCGTGGTGTTCGGCGTGCTCGGCGTCGCGTCGTTCGCGTCGGGTGACCTGTTCCTGGCCGTCATGGCCGGGATCGGGGCGCTCATGACGGCCTGGGCGGGCGGCCGCACGCTTCTCCGAGGCTGACGAGCTGCCTCAGGCTGAGGCTGCGTCTGGGGCTGCGGAACCGTCCCCGCCGTCCGGACGTACTATCTGCGTACCCTGAGACCCGACCCCGCGAAACGCGGGCGCTGTGCCGTCCCCGGACTGGCCACGCCCACCGGATGCGCAGCGACAGGAGCACGATGACGAAGATCCAGGAGTCCGGCGACCGTGTCATTGCGAACGTCGAGCGCGTGATCGTGGGCAAGCACCACGAGGTCCAGCTCGCCCTGGTCGCCCTCCTCTGCCGGGGCCATCTCCTCATCGAGGACGTTCCCGGGACGGGCAAGACGGTCCTGGCGAAGGCGATCGCGAAGAGCCTTGGCTCGTCGTTCCGGAGGATCCAGTTCACGCCTGACCTCCTCCCTTCGGATGTAACCGGCCTGTCGATCTACAACCAGAAGACCCAGGAGTTCGAGTTCCGGCCCGGGCCGATCATGAGCCAGGTGGTTCTCGCCGACGAGATCAACCGGGCGACCCCGAAGACGCAGTCGGCGCTGCTCGAGTGCATGGAGGAACGCCAGGCCACGATCGACGGGATCAGCCATCAGATGCCGGACCCGTTCCTGGTCATCGCCACCCAGAACCCCATCGAATACGAGGGGACGTTCGCGCTCCCTGAGGCGCAGCTCGACCGGTTCATGCTCCGGCTCCGGATGGGCTACCCGTCGCCGACCGAGGAGATCGTGATCCTCGATGAGCAGAAGCGGACCCATCCGCTCGACGACCTGGAGGAGGTCTGCCCCGTCGCTGAGCTGCGCGAGATGCAGGCCGCCGTCCGCGAAACCTACGTGGATGCCAGCGTCGCCGAGTACATCGTCCGCCTGGTGAACGCGACCCGCAACCACCCCGACATCTACCTGGGGGCATCGCCGCGTGGCTCGATCGCGCTCTATCGAGCCGGCCAGGCCCGGGCTGCGCTGCTTGGCCGCGACTACGTCATCCCGGACGACGTGAAGACCCTGGCTGCGCCGGCGCTGGCGCACCGCGTGATCATCAAGACCAGCTCGTCCATCCGCGAGGTGGACGCGGAGACGGTGGTCCGCGAGCTGCTCGACTCCGTGCCCGTCGACGCCCCCGCCCGGCCCGGCGGCCCGCGCCGGGTCGAGGCCGAGGCCCCACGCGGCCGCTGAGCTGCCGCCAGGCTCCATGACCCGTGCGCTTCCTGCGCCGCCTTCCCCTCCTCGCCGCAGTCGGCATCCTGCTCGTGGCCGCCTTCAGCACCGGCTTCGATTTCCTCTTCTATCTCGTGTACCTGGGGTTCCTCGTCGTCGGCGGAAGCTACCTGGTCACTCGCAGCGGGCTCACTAACCTCGAAGCGGGCTACGCCGTGAGCCAGCTCCAGGCCCACGTCGGTGACCAGCTCCGCACGACCTACACCCTGCGGAACACCAGCCGACTGCCCAAGCTGTGGCTGGAGGTCCACAACCCGTCGACCCTTCCGATCCCGCTTCCTGGCCGGGCGATCTCGCTTGGGACGCGCCGCGAACGGTCCTGGGTCGCCCGCGTCCCGCTGACCCGGCGCGGCCATTTCCGGGTGGACCCGCTCCAGATCCGGACCGGCGACCCGTTCGGGTTCTTCGAGGCGAATGCAGCCGTCGGGCACGGCCTGACGCTGGTCGTCTACCCGCGGCTCGAGCACATCCCGCGCTGGCGGCTCCGGGCGGTGAGCCTCGAGGGGAGTCGATCCACGCCTGTTCGGACGCAGCAGACGACGCCGCTCGCCACCTCGATCCGCCCCTACGCGCCGGGAGATGCGTTCAACCGGATCCACTGGCCATCGACCGCCCGGACTGGCGAGATCCAGGTCAAGGAGTTCGACCTCGAGCAGACGGCCGATGTCTGGCTCTTCGTGGACCTCGAACGTCGCGTCCAGTGCGGCGCGGGGGACGACTCCAGCGTGGAGGTGGCCGTCCGGGTGGCGGCCGCGGTGGCGGAGCGCGCGCTCTTGGAGAATCGAGCGGTGGGCTTGACGACGACCGGGGCGCACATCATCCACCTGTCCCCCGACCGTGGCCCGCGCCAGCGCCAGAAGATCCTGAACCTGCTCGCCGCGGTGGATGGCGACGGCAACACCCCGCTCGTCGAGGCGCTCGTCGCCGGTCTGCCGCTCCTGCGCCGTGGCATGTCGGCGGTCATCGTGACGCCGGCCGCTGAGACGGCCTGGGTCCGTCCCCTCGCGACCCTCGGGCCACGAGGGATCGGCGTGCAGGTGATGTTCCTGGACCCGCACGGATTCATGCGCCACGACGTGCTCGCCGCCGGGCGCAACATGGGCGACCCGGATATCACCGCCGAGCTCACGCTCCTCGACCAGGGGTCGCGCGGGGTTCGGCGTGCGCTCTCGGAGTTCGACGTGCGGGCGTTCGCGATCCCGCCCGGGGTCCCGCTCGGAGAGGTCCTGGTCGGATGAGCGCCGCCCCGACGCCATTCGACCATCGCCCGGTACGACCTGGAAACCAGGTGCGGCACCTGGCGCTGGCCCCCGTGGAGGGCTGGTCAAGCGTGCTGCTGCTGGCGGTCATGGCGGCCCTGGTCGGCTGGTCGATCGACGACGCGCACTGGGTGCTCGGCAGCCGGACGCTGACAACCTTCCTGCCGTGGGCCGGGGTGCTGGGCGTCGGCTGGGGCTTCGTGGCGGCCAAGGCGGGCGGTGGCCGACTTGTCGCCTATCTCGGTGGCGCGGCCATCGGGGCCGCGTATCTCACACTCGTCGTGGGTGCCCAGCTCGCGCCTGGGGCGTCCATCGGCGCACAGTTCCAGGCAACGTCGGACTCGGTGGTCGGTGCGTACGTTGACCTTCTGGTTCGCGGCCGCGCCACCACGGTCGAGGTGGGCCACTTCCTGCTTGTCCTGGGGATCATCTGCTGGGGAGCCGGCCAATTCGCCGCGTTCACCGCGTACGCCCACCGGCGCCCGGTCGCGGCCGTCGTCTTGCCGGGCTCGCTGCTCCTGGCCAACGTCGCGCTGACGATCCGGGACCAGTACACGCTCCTGGTTGTGTACTCGATCGCAGCACTCCTGTTCCTGGTTCGATTTCACGTCGCGGACGAGCAGCGAGCCTGGCTCAGGCGCCGGATCGGCGACGTCGGCGACGCCGCCGGCCTCTCCCTGCGAGCGGGCCTGACCTTCGTCGGGGTGGCTGTCCTGGGCTCCCTTGTCCTGACCCAATCCGTGTCGTCGGCCCCGCTCGCGGACGCCTGGCCGAGCCTGAACCAGAAGTTCACCGAGCTGGCTCAGCAATGGGTCCGGTACCTGCCCGCGGGCGGGCCAGGAACGCGCATCACCGGCACCCAGTTCGGGGCGTCGACCACCGTCACGGGCGCATGGGTGACCGATGCAACATTGATCCTCACGATTCAGACGCCGCCTGGCAGCCCGCTCGTCAAGTGGCGCGCGGTCGCCTACGACCAGCTGATCGGGAACACCTGGAGTTGGAGCCAGACGGCGGACGTGAACGTCGGGGCATCGGTGGGCCTCCTGGCGGGCACACTCGATGCGCCGCTCGACACGGTCCGATACGTGACCGAGAGCTACAACGTGAGCGGCCTCGCGGCAGGCAGCATCGTGATCTCGCCCGGGATCCCCACCGTCCTCGACCGCGCGGCGAACGTGACGCTGGTCCAGGGTGGGGCGGACACGGCGTTCGGCCGAATCCTGCCCGCCGGCGGCTCGAGCTACACCCTTCAGGCCCGTCTGCCGGACCTTTCCAACCCGGACGACCCGGCCGCGCTGACCGCGAACCGACTCCGCGCGGCCGGGACGGACTACCCGCCCGGCCTGCTGGCGACCTACACCTCGATCGAGCCGGGGACGGTCGGGCCCGAGACGCGCGCGCTGCTCGCGCAGATCATGGCAGCCGCCCGGCCGTCGACACCCTATGACACGGCGCGCGCGATCGAGTCATACCTGCGCGACCCCGCCCATTTCACCTACAGCACGAACGTCACGAACGTGGACTGTGGCAGTCTTGGTCTCGTGGACTGCTTCGTCCAATCCCGGACGGGCTACTGCGAGCACTACGCCTCGGCGATGGTCATGATGCTCCGGGTGGAGGGAATCCCCGCCCGGTTCGTCGAGGGGTTCCTGCCCGGTGCCCGCGACGCGAGCGGTCGCGTGACGATCCGGCGTAACCAGGCGCATGCCTGGGTGGAGGCATGGTTCCCGGGCGCCGGTTGGGTCGACTTCGACCCGACCGGCGGTGGTGTCGGGCTCCCGGAGGCGCTTCCCGCCGGCCCCGTGGTCAGCTTTCCGGTTCCCTCGGCGAGCGCCGCGACCGACACGGCTCCGAAGCCCACGCGTCGGGTCGGCATCGACGAGCCCGGCGGGCCCACCGGCGGCATACCGGCGAGCTTTCGGACGCCTGGCATCGGTCCGATCATCGTGGTGGCCGTCCCGCTGGGAGGTGCCTTGTTCGGGCTCGGCTTCCTCCTGATCCGGCGGCGTCTCCGCCGGCCGGTCGAGCCGACCGCGGTCTACCGGATGGTCGCCGGGCTGGCCGGTCGCCTCGGGTACCCCCGCAGGCCTACCCAGACCGTCTACGAGTACCTCGGGTCGCTCTCGGATGTTGTGCCCGGCGTGCGGCCCGAGCTGCAGCTCGTCGCCCGCTCCACCGTGGAGGCCACGTATGGTCGACGTCGCCTGGGCGCGGATCGGCTCACGGCGCTCGGCGAGGCGCAACGACGCCTGCGGGTCGCGCTTCTTCGCCTCGCCTTCGTCCGTCGCCGGGGCAGGGGCGGCTAGAGCGCCCCGCTCCGGGCTCGCGCGACAGCCTCCTCCTCGGCGCGCCGCTCCGCGTCTCCCGCCTCGAGCTCGAGCGGGGCGAGGTGCTCCGTGCGATTCCAGGCGCGAAGGACCGCGCGGCCGTTGCGGATGTCGACGACCGCGATCCCCGTCGTCGTCTGGGTGAAGGTCCAGAAGCGGTCCAGGGGCAGGCCGAGAAGCGCCAGCAGCGCGACCTTGAACGCCCCGTCGTGGCCCACGAGGACGATCCATGGTCCGGCGTGGGGATCGTAGAAAGATGCCGCAGCCCGGCCCGTTGGCGCCGGGTCGACCCCCGTCCCTGCCGTGGCATCGACAGGCGCGTCCGCCGCGCGTTGGAGACGCTCGATCACGCCGGCCAGCGCGCCCCGGACCCGCAGGTCGACGTCGACGAGCGACTCTCCCCCGGGAGCGAACGTCGCGACCGGGTCGCGGCGCCAGCCCGCGATCGCGACCGGCCAGCGCGCCTCGACCTCACGCTGGTGGAGGCCCTCCCAGGCGCCCTGGGCGATCTCGATCAAGCCGGGTTCCGCGACCAGCGGCGGTGCGGGACGCCCGCGCAGCGCGATGGCTGCCGCCACTGCGGCGGCAGTCTGCGCGGTCCGGGCAAGAGGGGAGTGCACGATCGCGAGTGGATCGCCCGCCGGGACGGGCAGCCGGGGCGGGGCGGACGCGTCGGCCAGCCGCGCACCGGCGAGGGCCGCCTGGCGTTGGCCGAGGGGGGACAACGGGGTGTCGGCGCGCCCCTGGAAGCGCCCCTCGGCCAGCCAGACCGACTGGCCGTGCCTGAGGAAGACGAGCGAGGCATCGAGGTCGGGCGGGACGGGGATCGGCACGGCGCTCCCGCGGTCCGCGGTCATGCGCCCTGACCGAGCTCGATGCCCCAGATGTCGAGCACGCCGTCCAGCGCCCGGATTCGCGCGGCGACCTCGCTCGGGACCGGCTCGTCGAGCGCGAGCAGCATGAGGGCGTCGGTCCGGGGTGCCGATCGGCCGAGGTGCATGGCGCTGATGTTGACGTCCGCCTCGCCGAGCAGCGTGCCGATCCGCCCCATCATGCCGGGGCGGTCCAGGTGGCGGGTCACGAGCATCCACGCCGCCGGCGCCATCTCCAGCTCGTAGTCGTCCAGCCGGACGAGGCGTTGCTCGCCGTTCGCGAGCGTCGCGGCGACCGCGTGCCGGACACCGTCCGCGATGCCCGTCACCGTGACGAGCGTGGCGAACCCGCCGGCGTCCGGAGTCTTGCGCTCGACAAGCGTGATCCCGCGGGTGCGCGCGAGGTGAGTGGCGTTGACGAGGTTCACCCGCTCGGTCGTGGATCCTTCGAGCAGGCCGCGAAGCACGGCCGCCTGGAGCGGTGTGACGTCGTGAGCGGCCAGCTCGCCGGCGACCTCGAGCGTCAACGTCTCGACGGCCCCGCGGGCGAACTGGGCATGAAACCGGCCGAGGGTCTCCGCCAGTGGCAGGTACGGAGCAATCGCACGTGCCGTCTCGGGCGTCAGCAGCGGGGCGTTGACCGCGTACCGCGCCGGCCGCCCGTCGAGCACATCGAGGACCTGCTCCGCCGCCTCTTCTGCCACCAGCACCTGGGCCTCGGCGGTCGACGCCCCGAGGTGCGGCGTGAGCACAGTGTTCGGCGCCTCCAGGAGCGGATTCCCGGTCGGTGGCTCGGTCGTGTACACGTCGATCCCGGCCCCCGCGATCACGCCAGCGTGGAGGGCGTCGGCGAGCGCCGCCTCATCGACCACCGCGCCGCGGGCGACGTTGAGAAGAAAGGCCGACGGCTTCATGCGGGCCAGCTCGGCGGCCCCGATCAGGCCCTTCGTCGTCTTCGTGACGGGCACGTGGAGCGTCACAACATCGGAGCGTTCGAGCAGCTCTTCGAACGGGACCAGCTCGATCCCGTGGCGCGCCGCCTGCTCGGCGGAGACGAACGGGTCGCTGCCGAGCACGCGCATCTCCAACGCGCCGGCCCGATCGGCGATCGCCTGGCCGATCTTCCCGAGGCCCACGATCCCGAGGGTCTTGCCGCGCAGCTCGTGGCCTGCGAAGGCGCTGCGTTTCCACTCGCCACGCCGCATCGAGGCATCCGCGGCCGCGACCTTGCGGGCCAGCGCGAACAGCAGCGCCAGCGTCAGCTCGGCGGCCGCAATCGTGTTTCCGGTGGGTGCGTTGACCACGGTGATGCCGGCGCGCGTCGCCGCGTCCAGGTCCACGTTGTCGACGCCGACGCCAGCCCGACCGATCACGATGAGGCGGGATCCGGCGGCGATCATCTCCGCGTCGACCTTCACCTGGCTGCGAACGAGGAGCGCGTCGTACTCGGGCAGGATCGCCCGGTACTCCTCCGGTGTCAGCCCGGTCTTCTCGTCGACATCGTGGTGACGGGCCAGGATCTCGATGCCCTCCCGCGCGACGGGCTCCGCGACGAGGATCTTCATGCCAACACCGCCTGCGCCGCCGTCGCGCCGGTCTCGATCGCTGCAAGGGCGGCCCGCTGGGCGGCACCCACTGCCGCTCCCGGCTCGACAGGCCGACCGAACGTCCGCGCCACCTCCTCCATGACGCCGATGGCGCCGAGGATGTCGTCCAGGTTGACAGCCCCCAGGTGGCCAACCCGGAAGATCTTCCCCTTGAGCTTGCCTTGGCCGCCGGCCAGGACAACCTGGCGAGCCTTGACCGCCGCGTTGAACGACTTCCAGTCGAGGTCCTCGGGGATCCAGGCCGCGGTCACGGTGTTCGATGCAGCCGCCGGGTCGGCGAGGAGCTGAAAGCCCAGTGCCACCAGGCCCGCTCGCGTTGCGGCGGCGCAGGCGGCGTGGCGAGCGAACACGCCCGCCGGCGTCTCGGCCTCCATCAACGCCAGGCCCGCGTCCACCTGGTACATCACGGCGACTGCGGGGGTCCAGGGCGTCTGGCCGCTGGCGGCCGACGTGCGTGCGTCGCGGAGGTCGAAATAGAAGCGTGGCATGCGTGCCTCGGCGGCCGCGGCCCAGGCGCGCTCGGAGAGCGCGATCATGGACATCCCCGGCGCGGCCATCCAAGCCTTCTGCGAGCCCGTCACCACCACGTCCAGGCCCCAGGCGTCCATCTCGAACGGGACCGCGCCGAGCGCGGAGACCCCGTCGACGATGACGAGAGCTTCCGGCGCCAGTTCCCGCGCGACCGCCGCGAGCGCCGCGATCGGGTTCGTGACGCCGGTCGAGGTCTCGTTGTGCGTCAACAGCACGGCCCGGTAGTCGGCATTGGCGGCGAGGTGAGCGCGCAGGACCGCAGGGTCCGCCGCCCGGCCCCACTCGGTCTCGAGGCGCGTCACATCGGCGCCGTACACGCTGGCGATCTTCGCGAAGCGATCCCCGAACGCGCCCGTCGGCATGGCGAGCACCCGGTCTCCCGGCGAGAGCGCGTTGACGACGGCGGCCTCCAAGCCGCCGGTTCCTGCCGCGGTGAGGAGGATGATCTCCTGCTCCGTGCCGAAGAAGACGCGCATCCGACGGTCGATCCGTGCCATCAATGCGGCGAACTCCGGCCCCCGATGGTTGATCATCTGGCGCCCTCCGGCCTCACGGACGCTGGGGGGCAGGTGGGTCGGGCCCGGAATGCGGAGGTTCGGCTCGAAGCGGTACACGGCGGGGCCTCCTGGCTGGGCGGTCGATCGAGGCCGTCCGCGCCTGGCGGCGCGCACGAACAACCCGAGGGTAGGGGAGGGAGCGGTGCCTCGTCCAGCGTGGTATATATGCCGGAATATGCCAACCCTCAAGAGGACCACGATTCTCGCAGAGCCGGACCTCCTCGACCGGCTGGACCGGCACGCACGGCGGACGCGTTCCACCAAGACCGCGGTGATCGCCGCGGCCCTGGAGGCCTACCTGTCCGCCCACGACGCCGCTCCATCGCTGGGGTTCATCGGCGTAGGTCGGAGCAGCCATGGCCGCCTCTCGCTCGACGCTCGGCGCATCGTCGGGCGCGAGGTCGGGAATTGGCGCGCCGCCAACGAGGCCACGTGACCCATGGCGGTGCTCCTGGACGTGTCGGCCATCGTCGCGGCGGCGGACAGCGCCGATCTCAATCACGCCGCCGCCCGAGCCTGGTTCGCGCGCGTCGACGAGCCGCTCCTGCTCGGCGCGCTCAGCCTGTGCGAGGCCGATCACGTCCTGCAGCGCGAGCTTGGCCCGGCGGCGACCCTCGCCGTCGTCGAGGCGCTCACGAGCGGCGCGATCCGGCTGGTGCCGCCCACCCAGGATGACCTTGTCCAGGCGTCCGCACTGCTCGCGGAGCACGCCGAGCACCGGCCTCGCCTGTCCGATGCGCTCCTCGTCGCCGCGGCCGGGCGGCTGGGCGTTCGGCGGATCGCCACGTTCGACCGGCGGCCGCTCGCGGTGCTGGTGCCGCGCGGCGCGCGTGGCGAACGTCTCGTCGACCTGGAGCCGTAAAGGGTCAGACTGAGGACCTGTGGCCGAATTAGTGAGGGCTCGGAACCCGCTAACCGCCGGACGACTCCTCGGACCCGTGGAGGAGCAGGAAGCGCCACGCGCCGTCGTGCCGGACGAGTGTGCCGGTCAGGCAGTAGGGGATGATGCGCCGCTCCGCGCCCGCGACATCGACGAACTCATCACCGATGGCGACAAACGAGGCCCAGGGCCCTTGAGCGGAAACCCACCGATCCCGCCATCGCCAGCCGTAGCGTTTCGGCGCGGCATAGATCCGGCGGAAGAAGGCCTCGACGGCTGCCCGACCGCGGTGAGTCTCAACACCCTCGCTGGGAATGACCGTAACATCGGGGTCATCGGCGAGCAGGGCGAGCGTTCCGCCGAGGTCCTGCGCCGCGAGGTAGCCGCCGAAATCGTCGATCGCTGCGAGAACACCTTCGATATCGGACGGGCCAGCCATCGATCGACAATACCCCAAAGATCGGGCATCAGAAGCACGCCCCGGGCCCAGGCTTCGCGCTGAGCGATCAGGCGGCCGCGCCCCAGGCGAGGTAGCCGACCGAGGCGACTTCCAGCCAAGCCCGGGCGCTCGCTTCGGGGCCTTCGTAGCAGCGCGATAGCCGGCGCCAACGGCCGAGCTGGGCGAAGACGTGCTCGATCTTGCACAGCGGCCAGAGCGGCGTGAAACCGGTCTGGCCCGCCGGCGGCGCCTTGACCTCGAGCCGGACGCCCTTGCGCGCCGCCAACTTGGTGAGCCCGCGGTAGGCGCGGTCGCCGACGATCGCCCGGACCCCGGCCAGGCCCGGCAGCTCGTGGCGCAGGAGCTCCGGTGCAGCGGTCACGTCGTGCGGTCTGGCGGAGCCGGCCTCGGCGGCGACCGGCAGCCCCAGGACTTCGACGAGGAGCGTCCGCTTGGTGCCGATCGTCCGACCACCCTGACCTGCGAGCGGGCCGCCTCGTTTCGCGGTCGGTCGGCCCGCCCCCGCGAGTCATTCGCCCCGGCGGCGCCGCGCTTCCGATTTCGCGTCGAGCCGGCCGCGGTGGAGCTGACCGAGCCGGGCCTCGGCTCCCGCGTCGGTCGGTTCCCAGAACCGTCGTGCCGCCATGCCCCGGGGCAGGTAGGCCTGGTCGGCAGCCGCGTCCGGCGCATCGTGTGGGTTCCGATACGTCTTGGCAGCTGGCCGGAGGTGCCCGGGGACCGGGCGGGGGCCGTGCGCGCGCAGCTCGTCGCGGGCGGCGAAGAATGCCCGGCCGGCCGCCGGGGACTTGGGAGATGCCGCCAGGAAGACCGCGACCTGGGCGAGCGCGTAGAGCCCCTCGTCGTTCGTCTCGGCCCCGATCTTCTCGACCGTCGTCAACGCGGCGACGGCGAGCGGAAGCCCGGCCGGCTCGGCGTTCCCGATGTCCTCGGACGCCGAGATGACGAGCCGGCGGGCGAGATAGCGCGGGTCTTCGCCGGACTCCAGGGCGGTGGCCAGCCACCACAGCGCCGCGTCGGGATCCGAGCCCCGGATGCTCTTGATGAGCGCGGAGACCACGCCGGAGCGGTCGTACCCGAGCATTGGAGACTGGGCGGCCCGGGCGACGTCGGCAGGCTCGATGTGCATGGGACGGCGCACGGAGCTGGGCTCGAGGTCTGCCGCGCGACGGTCGGCGAGGATGGCCGCCGTCTCCAGGAGGCCTAGCAGCCGGCGTGCGTCGCCCGATGCGTACCCGATCAGCTGTCGCGCCGCGGCCTCGTCGAGGGCGTAGGCGCCGGCGAGGCCGAGCTCCGTGTCGGCGAGCGCCCGCGTCGCGATCGTCGCCAGCTCGGCCTCGCCGAGGGGCTGGAGACGGAACACGCGCAGCCGTGAGAGGAGGGGAGGGGTGATCGCGCCGGCGATGGGCGGCTCGGTCGTCGCGCCGACCAGGACGATGGTGCCCGCCTCCACGTGTGGGAGGAGCGCATCCTGCTGGGCCTTGCTGTAACGGTGAACCTCGTCGAGGAAGACCACGGTCGTTCGGTCCTCCAGGGCAGCGGCAGTCCGAGCGTTGTCGACCACGCCGCGCAGCGTGGCCACGCCATCGCTGGTGGAGTTCAGGGCCTCGAACCGCGCCCCGATCGCCTCGGCCAGCAGCCGGCCGATGGTCGTCTTGCCGGAGCCCGGCGGTCCCCAGAGGATGCAGGAAGGCAGGCGGCCGCCCTCGACCAGGCGGCGCAGCGGCGCCCCCGGCCCGAGGAGGGCGGCCTGGCCGACCACCTCGTCCAGCGACCGCGGGCGCATCCGATCCGCGAGCGGCCGGAAATGGAGCGAGGGGGTGAACAGGGGCGCCGGGACGGTTCCGGCCGCGCGGCGGGCCACGGAGCGGCGGTCCCGGACGGGGCGGGCGACCGGCCTCTGGGTCAGGAGACCCGGAGGATCCCGGTTACCTGCGAGAGGAAGAAGGTCGCGAACAGGATCGCAAAGATGCCGATGAAGACGACGGCGATCCGCCGCAGGTCGCGCATGACGTACACGTACTCGTCGGCTGCCACGACGGCTAGCGTGGTGACGGCCCGGCCGCGCCCGCGGACCGGCGTGTCGTCGGCCGCGCCGCGGCGTCGATCGCGACCTCGAGCCAGCGAGGCGCCCGCCTGGCGCTCCTCGTCGACGATGCGCGCCTCGATCGCGGTCGCGCGGGAGAGCTCGTCCTCGGTGAGCGTCGTCGCCGGCCGAGG
The DNA here is from genome assembly GCA_963800795.1 of uncultured Chloroflexia bacterium. Classification (GTDB taxonomy): domain Bacteria; phylum Chloroflexota; class Limnocylindria; order Limnocylindrales; family CSP1-4; genus CTSoil-043. The sequence continues at coordinate 123,581 of CAWDCJ010000008.1, read as the reverse complement.
CGCCACGGGAGCCGCGGCGGCAGCGGCAGTCGGACGCCCCGTGGCGCGCGCGCTCGTGCTCTTCGTGGGGGGCCGCTGGCCCGGTCGCGTGCTGCCGCGCTGGCGTTTCGCCATGCTGAGGTCGGCCTCCTGGTCTTCCGGCCACCGGGCCGGGCCTGCTCGGACGCATGCCGTGGCGGGCGCGATTGCGTCCGACGACGCCGAAGAATAGCACCGCGGGACGCCGGCGAGCCGCGACCCAGCGCGAGCGCGCGCCGCCACGCGTCGCCGGCGACCAGGGCTTGGGCGCCGGGCAAGCTGGCCCTGCTAGACTCGCCCCAGCCCCATCGGAGGACCCGTGAGCGACCTCGACACGCTCGTCAACGCCAATATCGGGCCGATCGTCGGCCTGCTCGTGGTCGCCCTGGCGGTGCTCGCGTGGGCATTGCTGCTGGTCGCGCGGCGCGGGCGGCTGCTGGAGGCGCGCCTGGCCGCGCTCACGCGCGGCGACGACGGCACGAACCTGGCGGAGGTCCTCGAGGCGCACGTCGACAAGGTCTACGCGGTGGCTCGCCGGCAGGATGAGCTGGATGTCCGGGCGGCCGCGCTGGAAGAGCGTGCCCGTCGCAGCGTCCAGGGCATCAGCCTGGTCCGCTTCAACAACTTCGACGACACGGGCGGCAACCAGAGCTTCGCACTCGCGATGACGGACCCGGAGGCGAACGGCGTCGTGCTCTCGAGCCTCCATGCCCGCAACCAGACCCGCGTCTACGGCAAGGCCGTCGCCCGTGGCGTCGCGGAGGGCGCGCTCTCGGCGGAGGAAGACGCGGCGCTGCGCCAGGCGACGGACCGAGCGCTCGGTCGCTGACGGAGGGCGCGTGAGGTCCCGCCCGCCTGCGGGCCGGCTCGGCAGGCCGGGTGCCGGCTGATGGCACGCGTGGGCGGGAGCCCGAATGGCCGGAAGCCGGCGCGGCGGCCCCGGTCTCGCGAGGCGCCGCCTCTCGACCAGATCCCCGTCTGGCTGGAGCAGGTCGTCCCCCCGGACGCGGCCCAACGACCGGGCCCGCCCGCCGGCATCGAGGCGCTGTTGGCGAACCTCAACGCGCAGCAGCGCCGGGCCGTGACCCACGGCGACGGTCCGCTCCTCGTCGTCGCCGGTGCGGGGACGGGCAAGACGCAGGTCGTGACGCGGCGCATCGCGTGGCTGATCGCAACCAAACGGGCGAAGCCCTCCGAGATCCTTGCCCTCACCTTCACCGACAAGGCGGCCGAGGAGATGCAGCTCCGCGTCGACCAGCTCGTGCCGTACGGTTACACCGACACGCTCGTCGCCACGTTCCACGCGTTCGGGGACCGCATCGTCCGCGAGCACGCCCTTGAGCTCGGGCTGCCGTCGGAGCCGCGGGTCCTGACGCGCGCGGAGACCGTGATATTCCTGCGGGAGCGGCTCTTCCGGCTGGAGCTGGACGCGTACCGTCCGCTCGGCGATCCAACCCGGTTCCTCGCGGCCCTGGCCGCCCTCTTCAGTCGCCTGAAGGACGAGGATATCGGCCCGGAGGAGTATCGCGCCCATGCGGCCGCGCTCACGACCGCGGCCGAGGCGGCAGGAGCTGCGCCGGGCGCGGCCGCCCTTCGGGAGGAGGCCCGGCGCCACGCGGAGCTCGCGGCAGCGTACGGGCGGTACCAGGAGCTGCTCGGCGAGTCCGGCGCGATCGACTTCGGCGACCAGGTGCGCCTCGCGCTCACGCTCCTGCGAGAGCATCCGGACGCTCGCCGGAACCTCCAGTCCCGCTTCCGGTACGTGCTCGTGGACGAGTTCCAGGACGTCAACCGAGCCCAGGCAGAGCTCGTGGCGATCATCGCGGAGCCGCACCGGAACGTCACCGTGGTGGGCGACGATGACCAGTCCATCTACCGGTTCCGGGGCGCGGCGACGGGCGCGATCGTCGACTTCCAGGCGCACTTCCGGAACGCGCGGATGATCGTCATGCGACGCAACTACCGGTCGCGCGCGCCGATCCTTGACACGTCCTACCGGCTGATCCGGTTCAACGATCCGGATCGTCTCGAGGTCCAGCGCGGGATCGACAAGCGCCTCATCGCGCACCGGCGAGGGGGCAGCGCGCTGCCCGTCCGCGAGGCGGCGTTCGCGACCGGGACGGACGAGGCGGACTGGGTTGCCGGAGAGATCCAGCGGCGGACGCATGCCGGGGCACGGCCCCGGGATCACGCGGTGCTGGTCCGGGCGAACGCCGATGCTGACCCGATCCTCCGCTCGTTGAACGTGGCCGGCATCCCATGGCGGTTCTCGGGCGTCTCGGGGCTCTACAGCCGCCCGGAGGTGCGCCTGCTGCTTGCGTTCCTGCGGGCCATCGCGGACCCGCACAGCTCGGTGGACGTCTTCGCCCTCGCCGCATCCGAACTCTACGGCGTTGTGGGGGACGACCTCGCTGCCCTGACGAACCGAGCACGCCGGACGAACCGGAGCCTCCGCGAGACGCTCGACGAGGTTGACGGCCAGCCGGGCCTCCTGCGGCTGCGCCCCGACACCCGGACTACGCTGGCCCGGCTCGTCGCCGACCTGCGTCGCTACGGCGAGCTGGCGAATCGGCGCCCGGCCGGCGAAGTCCTGTACGAGTTCCTGCGCTCCTCCGGGTCACTGCGCGCGTTCGCCGAGGCCGGGACGCCGGCGGCCGAAGAGGCGCTGGGAAACGTGGCCCGGTTCTTCGAGATCATCCGGGCCCAATCGGGCTTGCTCGCGGACGATCGGGCCGTCTTCCTGGCGCCGCACCTGCAGACGTTGATCGAGGCCGGCGACGACCCGGCGACCGCCGATCTCGACCCCGACGCGGACGCGGTCGCCGTTGTCACGGTCCATAAGGCCAAGGGGCTCGAGTGGCCGGTCGTCTTCATGGTCGGCCTGGTCGACGGTCGCTTCCCGGCCCGCGGCCGGCGCGAGCAGCTCGGCGTTCCCGACGCCCTCCTGCGGGGGACGTTTCCGACGGGCGATGCCCAGGTCCAGGAGGAGCGGCGGCTGTTCTACGTGGGCATGACGCGGGCCCGGGACGAGCTGGTGCTCAGCCATGCGCTCGACTACGGCGGCAAACGCACGCGGCGCGTGTCGCCGTTCGTCCTCGAGGCGCTCGACCTGCCTGCGGGCGCCGCGCCCCCCACGGCACCCGGGAACGCCCTCGAGCGCCTGGGCGGCTTCGAAACGCCGGCGGTCGCCCCCTCGGCCGTGGCGATTCCAGCTCCAACGGAGCCCCTGGTGCTCAGCTTCTACCAGGTCGACGCCTACCTGACGTGCCCGCTGCGCTACAAGTACGCGCACGTGCTGCGGGTCCCCACGGCTCCCCACCACGCCATCGTGTACGGGTCCGCACTGCATCTCGCCGTGCAGGAGTTTCACAAGCGCCACGCGAGGGGCGTGCTGATGAGCGAGGCCGAGCTGATCGCCGTCTTCGAGCAGGCCTGGACCACCGAAGGCTTCGTCTCCCGCGAGCACGAAGAGGCCCGCCTCGTATCCGGTCGCGACGCGCTCCGGCGGTTCCGGCGGACGCAGATGGAGCCGGGTGCCGTCATTCCGGCGTACGTGGAACGCGAGTTCGCGTTCCTCCTGGACGGCGATCGCATTCGCGGTCGAATGGACCGGGTCGACCTGATCCCGGTGACGACGCCGACGAAGGCTCCGGGACACGACGGAGCCGGCACGGAGACGGCGGTCGCCGACGCCGCGGACGTGGTCGAGCCCGCCCTTCCGCTCCTGCAGGAGCGCGTCGTGATCACCGACTACAAGAGCTCGGACGTCCGCGACCCGACCAAGGCACGGGACCGGGCGCGCGAGTCGCTCCAGCTCACGATCTATGCAATGGCCTGGCAGGCAGAGACCGGCCGCCTTCCCGACGCCGTGGCGCTCCACTTCCTCGATTCGGGCGTGGTCGGGACGTCCGACGTTGATGCGGACCGCGTGACCCGGGGCATCGCCGATATCCGCGAGGCAGCCGCCGGCATCCGGGCCGGCCGCTTCGACGCCCGACCGTCGTACGTGACCTGCTCGTGGTGCGCGTACCGCGCCATCTGCCCATCCAGCGTGGCGCGCTAGACTCCGGGACGTGGAGGCGCGCGACCGGCTGGCCAACCTCGGGACGTTCGGGGCGGCAGCCATCGCGTGGGTGCTCGTCGGATTCCTGGTGATGACCCGCGACCCGCGCGCCGACCCCGCCGCCGGGCTCGTGGGGGCCGCCCTGATGGGCCTCGCGGTGGGCCTCACCACGGTCCCGCTCTTCTGGCTCGCCACCTTCGGCCGGCACCGCCGGATCGCCTACCGTGGCGACTGGGTGCGTGCCGCCCGCCGCGGGCTATGGGTGGGGCTGGTGGTCGGGCTGTTCGTAGCACTCCGCCTGCAGGACATCCTGAGCCTGCCCATCGCGGTCTTCGTGGTCGTGCTGGTCGTCTTTGCCGAGCTCACGCTGTCGATCGAGCGTTGAGTCGCCCACTCGCGTCCCGACCTGGAGGTCGTTCATGCCAGCCCCATCCGAGCTGAAGGCCCGCGCGACAGCCGCCGTGATGGCCAGCCGGGACGAGATCCTGGAGCTGTCGCAGGCGATCCACGCCGATCCCGAGCCCGCGTTCGAGGAGCATCGGGCGGCCGCGCGTGTCGCGGCGGCGATCGCGGGCCACGGGTACGTCGTCGAACACCCGGCCGGGCGCCTGGCGACCGCGGTCCGTGGCCGGCTCAGCGGCGGCCTCGGCCCGGACGGGCCGCGCATCGGTGTCCTGGCGGAATACGACGCGCTGCCGGGCCTCGGCCACGGCTGCGGCCACAACACGATGGCGGCCTCCGGCGTGGGAGCGGCGATCGCCCTCGCGGCCGTGCGCGATTCATTTGCCGGCGAGGTGGTCTTCCTGGGCACCCCCGCGGAGGAACGGGGCAGCGGCAAGCAGTTCATGCTCGATGACGGGCTCTTCGAGGGGCTTGACGCGGCGCTCCTGTTCCACCCGGCGGATCGGGATATGGTCAACTGCGTGCTGCTCGCGAGCGAGGACGTGGACGTCACGTTCACGGGCCGGGCGGCGCACGCGGCGAGCGAGCCCTGGGAGGGCAGGAACGCGCTGGACGCGGTCGTGCTGCTGCTCCACGCGATCGGGCTCTGGCGCCAGCAGCTGCCCCAGCACGCGCGGGTCCACGGGATCGTGCTTGAGGGCGGGACCGCAGCCAACATCATCCCGGACCGGGCCACCGCGCGGTTCATGATCCGGAGCACCGACCAGGTGTACTTCGAGTCGATGCGCGAGCGTTTCCGCGCCCTCGTGTCCGGCGCCGCCATGATGGCCGACGTGGCGGGTGAGATCACGTTCTCCGGCGGTTCCACCACGATGAAGGACAGCCAGACGCTGGCAGGCTCTCTGGCGCGCCAACATGGAGGCCCTGGGACGCGTCGATGAGGGCGTGGACCCGGAGCACATCGGGAGCTCGGACATGGGCAACGTGTCGCTGCGTGCTCCCGACGATCCACCCGTCGCTGGCGATCTGTGACCATGGCGTGCCATGGCACTCGATCGAGTCGCTTCAGGCTGCGGCGACGCCGCGGGCGGACGAGACGACCCTCCTGGCGGCCTCGCTGGTGGCCCGGACCGCGCTGGACCTCCTGCTCGATCGCGCGCTCGTCGCGACGGCCTGGAAGGAGTTCCGCGGCGAGGCGTAGGCGTGGGCCGGGCCGAGCATCCGCGGGTGTGAGCGGGCCGCCCCGCGCGCTATCATCCGCGGGCGCCTCGCCGGACGTCCCGTCCGATGCGGCGGCGCCGACACCGACGGCCCCGCGTCGTGCATGGCACGCCTTCGCCGACGTTCCACCGACGCTCCCGGCCGGAAGGAGCATCACGTGACCGAGGCGAAGGACCCCGTCGACGCGGTGCGGTTCGCCGGCCACCGGAGGCGTCGCCCATGACCCGCGCCGCGGGAGCGTCCGAGCCCGAGGCGCTCGCCGATGCGCTCGCGCGCCTGTACGACCTGGACCTGCTGGACGATCCCGGGGATCTCGACCTCTGGCTTGCCCTGGCCGCGAAGACCGGTGGCCCGATCCTGGAGCTGATGTGCGGGACGGGCCGCCTGGCCGTCCCGCTCGCGGAGGCTGGCTTCGCGGTCACCGGCGTCGACCTCGACCCGGCCATGCTCGACCGGGCGGCGGCGCGGGCGGCCGGCTCGGACGAGGAGGCCCGGCGGCGCCTGGACCTCGTGCTCGCCGATGTCGTCGGGCTGGAGCTGCCCGGCGCCGGCACGTACCGGCTGGCGTTCGTCGCCCTCAACTCGATGCTCCTGCTTCGCACCCGCGAGGCCCAGCAGGCAGCCTGGATGGCGCTGGCGAGCCACCTCGCGCGCCGGCGGGCTGGCCGCGATGGACGCCTGGCTCCCCGACGCCGCGGACCTCGCCCGCTATGACGGCCGTCTCCACCACGAGTACCTGCGCCGCGACCCGGAGCATGGCGCCTGGGTCTCCAAGACGGCGGCCGCCCAGTACGACGCCGCGACGGGCACGGTGGCCCTGACGACCTTCTTCGACGAGGGCGACCCAGGCCAACCGCCCATCCGGTGGTTCCGCCGCGATGTCGTCCGGCTGACCTCGGCGGATGAGCAACGGGCCCTGGCCGAGTCGGCGGGGCTGCGCGTGGAGCTCATCGCCGGCGGCTATGACCTGGAGACGCTCGGGCCGCACGACGACCGCCTGATCCTGCTCGCCCGGAGGCCCGGCCCCGCTGCTTGAGTCTGGTATCGTCGGCGCTGATGTCGTCGCCCGCCAGCCAGATTCGCCTCCTCCTCGTGGAGGACGTGCCGCAGGTCGCCCAGTACATCCGCGGCCTGCTCGACGCCCAGCAGTCCATCAAGCTCGTCGACGTCGTCGACGGACGGCGGCCGGGCGGCGGCCGCAGGTCCAGCAGCTGCGTCCGGACGTGGTGATCCTCGACTGGCTGCTCCAGGGCCGGACCAAGGCCCGCCGCGTGGTCGAGCTCATCCGCGAGGTCGGGCCGAGGATCCCCCTCGTCGTGCTCACGGTTCCGCAGAGCCCGGTCGAGCCGAACGCCGCCGCCGGGATCGCGGGCGTCCTCTCGATGCCGTTCTCGGGCTTCGAGCTGGTCAATGTCGTCAACTCGGCGCACCAGAAGGCCTCGTCCGCCGATGACGGCGGGCCGTTCGTCGGTGGTCGCGGTCTACGCCCCGAAGGGCGGCGTGGGCAGGACGACGCTCGCCTTCAACCTCGCGGTCGCGCTGGCCGGCCAGGGTCGGAAGACCTGCCTGGTGGACGCGTGCTTCCAGTTCGGCGATCTCCGCTCGCTCCTCAAGGTGCCCGCGGACGCGCCGTCCATCCTGGACCTGCCGACCGACCGGATCGGCGAGGCGGACCTCGCGGACGTGCTGTGGCGTGACCCCTCCCGCATCGACATCCTCCTCGCGCCATCCCGCGTGGAGCTCGCCGAGATGATCAGCGCCCGTGACGTCGAGAAGGTCCTGTCCCTGCTGCGTCGCGTCTACGAGGCAGTCGTGATCGACCTGCCGGCCACCCTGGGCGACGTGACGCTCGCGGTCCTGGACGTGGCCGACACGATCCTCGAGATCGTGACGTACGACTCCACGACGTTGCGCAACACGCAGGCCGTCTCCGACGCGTTCCGGGCGATCGGCTACGCGGCCGACCAAGATCCGCTACGTGGTCAACCGGGCGGATTCGGCGGGCGGGATGAAGCCCGAGGACCTGGCCCGCGTCCTCGGTCGGGCACCGGAGCACACGATCGTGTCCGACGGCCGGCTCGTCGTCCAGGCCAACAACGAGGGCGTGCCGTTCGTGCTCGCGAACCCGGATGCCCAGGTGAGCCTCGACGTCATGGCGGTCGCCTCCGCGATCATGAAGGCACCGGCCCTGGCGGCCGTGCGGCGCTGAGCCGATGGCCGATCCGCGTCCGATCGGCGTCTTCGACTCCGGCGTCGGCGGGCTGACCGTGCTGCGCGAGATCGTCCGCCGGACACCGCACGAGAGCCTCGACCTACCTCGGCGACAATGCGCGGGCGCCGTACGGGACGCGCCCGGATGACGAGGTTCGGCGCTTCTCGATCGAATGCCTCGACCGCCTCGTGGATGCCGACGTCAAGGCGCTCGTCGTGGCCTGCAACACGTCCACGGCGGTCGCCCTCGGCGAGTACCGGCGGCGCTACGACATCCCCGTCCTGGGAGTCATCCGGCCGGGCGCGCAGGCGGCCGCGCTCGCCACGCGCACTCGCCGGGTGGGCGTGATCGCGACTCCGGCCACGATCCGTTCGCACGCCTACTTCGACGCGATCAAGGAAGAGAATCCCGCGGTCGAGGTCTATGAGCACGCCACCCCGTCGCTCGTGCCGCTGGTGGAGGCGGGCGTGCTGGCTGGCAGCGAGGCCGTGCGAGGCAGTCGCCGAGGCGCTGGGGCCGTTGCTCGGACGTCGCGACGGCGACGGGCGAATTCATCCACCCGCTGCCCGCATCGGCGAAGATCGACACGCTGCTGCTCGGGTGCACGCACTACCCGCTCCTCCGGCCGATCATCCAGGCCGCGGCAGGGGAGGGGGTCGCGATCGTCGACAGCGCGACGGCGACGGCCGGGGCGCTCGCGGAGCTGCTCTCCGTCAACGGCCTGGAAGCGCCGGGCACGTCGCGCGGGACGGCGGCCGACGCGGGTCGCGCCGGGCACGACGCACCGGCCGAGCGCGCCGCACCCCGACCCGCCGCCTGCTCACGACAGGCGACCTCGGCGCGTTCCAGGTCCTGGCCAGCCGCCTGTTCGGCGACGCCTTCCCGCCGGCCGAGTCGATCGCGCTCGGCGCGGGCGCTGCCTGAGTTCCCGGGCGATGGCTGCGCGACGTCCATCGACACGGAGCTCCGCCGCGAAGCCGGCAGGCGGCGTCTGGCAGGCCGGATTCCTCGTCGGGCGCAGCGGTGGGCGCCGCCGTCACGGTGCTGGGCCGGCGGGCCGAAGACGAGGCGCGCACGGGACTCGTGGACTGGCGGGCGGTTGGGCGGTTCGCCGAGGCCCGTCTGCGGCGCGCGCCCGGCCGGCTGACGGTCCGGAGATCGCCGCGACCGAGCCGGCCTATCGGGCCGCGATGGCGCGGGTCGTGCCAGCGCTCGAGGCCGCGCTCGGCGCCCCACTGCCCGGGATCGTGGACCGGGTGGCGGTGGTCGATCGAGCCGGCTGGGTGGAGGCGAACCTCGTCACGTTCTCGAGCCTCTTCGGGAAGCTCGAGAGAGAGCTGCTCGACCAGCTGGTGCCGCAGGGTGCCGGCCTGTCAAGGCCTCCATGGCGCTCGCGAACCGCTGGGTCACGACGCGCCAGCTCGGGTTCCTCCTGGGTTCATGGGCCAGCGGGTTCTCGGCCAGTACGACCTGGCCCTCCTGTCGGCGGAAACCGAGCCGGGACAGCTGCTCTTCGTGGAGGAGAACATCCGCGCCACGGCCGCTCGCTCGGCGTCGACGCTGGCCCCCTTCCGGACCTGGATCGCGCTCCACGAGACGACCCATGCGTTCGAGTTCGAGGCGCACCCGTGGCTGCGGCCCTACCTGGCGGAGCGCCTGGAGCGCCAGCTGACCGCGTTCTCGCGGAGCACGTCGCCGCTCGGCGGCGGCGCCGCCCGGGCGGTCGGGCGGGCCCTGCGCGGCGGTGACGGCCACTGGCTGGAGCGGCTCATGTCCGACGAGCAACGGGCGCTCTTCCGCGAGACGCAGGCGATCATGAGCCTGCTGGAGGGGTTCGGGGACCACGTCATGGATTCGGTCGGCAGGGACCTCGTGCCCGGGGTCGAGACGATCTCGGCCCGGTTCCACGCCCGGCGCGCGTCGCGGTCGCCGATGGAGCGGGCGATCCTGCGCATCACCGGCCTCGACCTGAAGATGGAGCAGTACGCGCGCGGCGAGCGGTTCGTGGCGGGAATCGAACGGATCGGCGGCTCGCCGGCCGCTTCGCCGGCTGTGGGACGGACCGGAGACGCTGCCGCGCGACGACGAGCTCGACCACCCGGAGCGCTGGTGCCGGCGCGTCCTGGGGAGGGCCGCGTGACCGGCCCGGCCACCGGCCGGCAGCCCGGGCCCCGGGAGCGGCGCCCGGAGTGCCGCGCGCGATCGCGCTCTCGCCGATCCTGTCGGCCCGCTACCGGCCCGAGGACGTCGCGAGGATCGCCGCGGCCGCGCCCGGGGCGCGGCTCGTCATGCTCTCCCGCGAGGGACTCGCGGACGGCCCGATCGACGATGTCGAGGTGCTGCTCCACGGGTTCCTGGCCGCCGACGCCTACGAACGCCTCCTTGCGCGCGCGCCGTCGCTGCGCTGGGTCCACTCGGCGGCGGCCGGAGTCGAGCGCCTCCTGACCCCAGCGGCGCGCGCGCGGGGGCTCTGGATCACCAATGCACGGGGCGTCTTCAGCCGGCCCATCGCCGAGTACGTGCTGATGATGGTGCTGGCCGTGAGCCGCCGCCTCCCGCAGCTGCTGGAGCTCCAGGCAGAGCGGACCTGGCAGCCCCTGGAGGGCCGCGAGCTGCGCGACGTCACGCTCGGCATCGTCGGGCTTCGGGAGCATCGGGCGGGCGGTTGCGGAGCTCGCCGCCCCCTTCGGACCGCGGATCATCGCGACGCGCCGCAATCCTCGGGCCGCGCGCCCGGCGACCCTCCGCTTCCCCCCGGCGTGGAGCTTCGCGGTCCGGAGGCCTTCGGTGACCTGCTGGCTGCCTCCGATTTCGTGATCCTGGCGCTGCCGCTCACCGTGGAGACGGAGGATCTCGTCGACGACCGGGCCCTCGCGCTGATGAAGCGAACGGCGTGGCTGGTCAACGTGGCGCGCGGCCGCCTGGTGGTCGAGCGAGCGCTTCTGCGCGCGCTCGGCGAGGGCCGCCTCGGGGGCGCCGTGCTGGACGCGTTCCGGGACGAGCCGCTGCCGCCGGGCTCGCCGTTCTACGACCTGCCCAACGTCATCGTCACGCCGCACACGTCCTGGTCGAGCGGCCGTGTCCTGGACCGGAGCGTCGAGCTCTTCGCCGACAACCTGCGGCGCTTCGCCTCCGGCGAGCCGCTCCACAACCGGGTGGACCCCGTGGCCGGATACTGACGGCATGCAGATCGCAATCGTAGGACTCGCCGGGTCGGGCAAGACCACCGTCTTCAACACGCTGACTCGGGGCAACGTCCAGACGGGCGGGTTCGGCGGGATGGAGCTGCACGTCGGCGTGGTCAAGGTGCCGGATCCGCGGCTGGATCGGCTGGCCGAGATCTTCCACCCCCGGAAGATCGTCCATGCGGACGTGACCTACGTCGACCTTCCGGCGCCACCCGCCTCGTCGGAGGGGCGGGTCGGCACGGAAGAGCTGCCGGCCGAGCACCTCGCTCGTCTGCGCGACGCGGACGCGCTGCTCCACGTGGTCCGCGGCTGGGACGACCCGGCGCTCCCGCACCCGGCCGGCTCTGTCGACCCATGGCGGGACCTGGAGCAGCTGGACCTCGAGTTCGTGCTCGCCGACCTGGCGGTCGTGGACCGCCGGCTCGAGCGGCTTCGGGGCGCGGGCAGGCACGGATCGCCCGCCGAGCGCGAGGCGAACGAGCGCGAGGCGGTGCTCCTGGATCAGCTGCGGACTGGGCTCGTCGCCGGCCACCCGATCCGCGACGACAGCGCTTGACCCGGACGACGAGAAGCGCCTGCGCGGGTTCCGGTTCCTGACCCAGAAGCCGGTCCTGGTCCTGCTCAACGTCGGTGAGGCCGACCTGGCGACCGCACCGGGCCGGGTCGCCGACCTGGCGGCCCGCTACGAGCATCGTCATGCGCTCATCGATTCGCTCTCCGCGAAGATCGAGATGGAGCTTGGCCAGCTCGACCCGGAGGAAGCCGCCGTCTTCGGCGAGGAGCTGGGCATCACCGAATCGTCGCTCGACCGCGTGATCGCGCTCTCGTACCGACTCCTGGGGCTCATCTCGTTCCTGACGGCCGGTCCGGACGAGGTGCGCGCCTGGCCCGATCCCTGACGGTTCCACCGCCGTCGACGCGGCCGCGGCGATCCACACCGACCTCGCGCGGGGGTTCATCCGGGCCGAGACCGTCCCGTACGAGGACCTGCTCGCGATGGAGACCATGGCCGAGGCCAGGCGGCATGGCAAGCTTCGATCCGAGGGCAAGACGTACCGGGTTCGCGACGGCGACGTGCTCGAGGTCCTGTTCTCCAAGTGACCCGCTGGCGGCCCGCCGACGACCCAGGGCCGGCTGAGGGGCTCCGCGCGCCGGAGGTGGTGGTCGTCGGCTCGGCCAGCCGCGACCTTGTCCGGGACGACCCGCGCGGCTGGCGGTTGGGCGGCGGCGTGAGCTACGCGGCGCTCGACGAGCGCCAGGCTGGGCGTCAGGACCGCAGCCGTGATCGGCCTCGATCCCCAGGCATGGGATGCGCACGAGCTGGACCTGCTCGATCGGGCCGGCGTCGCGCTGCTCCGTGTCCCGCTGCCGCACGGGCCGGTCTTCCGGAACGTCGAGGCGGGCGGGCGGCGCAGCCAGACCTGCCTGGACCCTGGCGCCCCGTTGACGCCGCTCGCCCTGCCGCCCGACTGGGCGGACGCGGCCGCCTGGATCCTGGCCCCGGTCGCCGCGGAGCTGCCCGACGCCTGGTCCGAGGCGATCGGTGGCGACGCCTTCATGGCGCTCGGCTGGCAGGGGTTGCTGCGCACGCTGCGGGCCGGCGCACCCGTGAAGCGGCGGCGGCCCGCAGCGGGCCGCGCTGGTCGCCCGGGCCGACCTGGCTGCGCTCAGCGAGCACGACGTCACGCCCGGCACCCGGCCGGAGGATCTCGCCCCGTACCTGAAGCCGGGCGCGTGGCTGGTCCTGACGGCCGGCTCACGCGGCGGGACCTGGGCCCGGGTGACGACCGGCGGCCTGGGCGCAGTGGCGCGCTACCCGGCATTCGCCGTCGCGGACGAGGTGGACGCGACGGGCGCCGGCGACACGTACCTGGCAGCCCTGGTGGCCGGCCTGATCCGCCCAGCCCGGCCGTCCACGCGCTCCGGCGGCGGGTTCGGCGCCGCTGGCGATCCCGGGTCCACCCCGGACGTCGCCTTCGCCGCCGCCGCCGCGTCGTTCACCGTGGAGGGACCGGGGTTGTCGCGGGTGCCGGACCTGGCGGCCGTCCGGCGTCGGCTCGCGGGCGCGGCCGCTCAGTTGTTGGCGGAGCCCCCATCCTCGTCGACGTAGTCGGCGAAGGCGCCCCGGTAGTCGGCGTTCGAAAGGCCAAGCACGCTGAACTCGTCCTCCGACGCGATCAGGAAGTTGTCGTCGTCGACTGGCGACACGTTGACGGCGGCCGTGATCCGCTCGTCGGAGATGAAGAGGAAGGCGTAGTTGCGCTCGAGCTCGACCGCGATCGCCTCGATGAGCGTGTCCTCTTCGTGGTGGTCCTGGACCTGCCTGCGGACCCCCTGGACAAGCTCGAAGAAGTCATCCGCCGGCATCTCCTCCTCGCGGGCGAGGAGGACGTCGGAGAAGAGCTCGTCGTCGCCCTCGTGGAGCTCGTAGAAGTACACCGCAACTCCTTTGCCTGCGTTTGAGATCGGATTCTACCGGGCGAGCGGGCCCGGCCCGACATGCCCCGTGGCGGCGAGGTCCTCCAGCGTCTCCAGCGTCCGATCCACCTCGTCCGCGGTGGAGTAGTGGGCCAGGCCCAGCCGCAGGACCCCGCCGCGATCGGCGAGGCCGAGGCGCTCGATGACGCCGCGCGCGTAGAAGTCGCCGTCCCAGGCGAAGATGCCTGCCCGGCCGAGCGCCGCGGCCGCCTCGGCCGGCGCGACCCCTGCCAGCGTGACCGCGAACGTCGGCGTGCGCTCCGCCGAGCCTGGTCAGGTCCGTGATCCCCCACACGCGCAACCCCGTGATCTCGCCGAGCCCGGCCAGCATCCGGCCGGCGAGCGGCCGCTCGTATGCCGCGATCGCCCGCATCGCGGCCACGAGCTCGCCCCGCGCCTCACCGGCTTCAGGATCGTCCGCGCTCTCGCCGTACGCCCGCCCGAGCTCCCGGAGGTAGTCGACCGCCGCGAGCGTCCCGGCGTACGCCTCGAAGGAGGGCGTCCCGGTCTCATACCGATCGTGGGCCGGGCGCACCTTGTAGGCGGGCAGACGGTCCAGCACGGCGGCTTTCCCGTAGAGCGCCCCGAGGTGCGGCCCGAACCATTTGTAGACGGAGCAGACCAGGAAGTCGGTGTCGATGGCGCGCACGTCGATGGAGCCGTGCGGGGCGAAATGCACCGCGTCGACGTACGTGAGCGCGCCGGCCGCGTGGGCTCGCTGGACGATCTGGGCGACCGGGTTGATCGTGCCCAGGGCGTTCGAGGCGTAGCCGAACGCGACCAGTCGCGTCCGATCCCCGAGGGCGGCCTCGAGCGAGTCGAGGTCCAGGGTCCCGTCCTCCGGGTGGATGTCGACCGTCCGCACCACGAGTCCGCGGTCCGCGGCGATCGCCCGCCAGGGCGAGACGTTCGCCTCGTGGTCGAGCGTGGTGACCACGATCTCGTCGCCGGCGTCGAAGGTGGCGGCGATGGCCCGGCTGACGTGGAACGTCAGGGTGGTCATGTTGTAGCCGAACTTGACCTCGCCTGGGTCGCCGGCGCCGAGGAAGGCCGCGACTGCGGCATGGGCGGTCTCGGCCATGCTGTCGCTCGCCCGGCTGGTGACGAATGAGCCGCCGCTGTTCGCGTTCATGGTCCGGTAGTAGCCGGTCACGGCGTCGATCACGCGATCGGGGACCTGCGTGCCGCCCGGTCCGTCGAGGTAGACGACCGGTCGTCCGTCCTGCTGCCGTCGCAGGGCCGGGAACTGGGCGCGAATCGCGGCGACGTCGAAGGCGGGCATGCGTGCTCCAGGGTGCGGCGGGAGGTGGCCCCGAGCCTATCACCGGCGAGCGACCGCCACGTCGGTGCGCCCGGGCAGCCGTCCCCGGAGCGGCCGAGCCTTGCGGACGAGCCGGCGTCGACGCTGTGCGAGCGCGTTCCGGAGGGACGAGTCGGACATTCCCTGGAGGAGGCGCGAGCGTTCCGCCGCGGCCTCCGCCGCGGCGGTTGCGGCGAGCGCTCCGGCGTGATCCGCCAGCCCGTGCTCGCGCACCTTCGCGACCTCGACCCAGGCGCGGGCGGAGCCGGGCCCGCCCGCGACGGCGATCGCCTGCCAGGCCGCGGCGGCCTCGCCCGGACGGCCGAGGCGCCGGAGAGTCCGGGCGCGCTCGGCCCGAATCCGTTCGCGTGAGACCGTGAAGGCAACCCCGGCCTGCCGGCCAGGCGCCCGGACGTGCCGCCGGCGCGTGCCAGCCCGCGTCGGCCTCCTCCAGGCAGGCAAGCGCCGCGTCATGGCGCCGCTCCCGCGTGTAGCCGCGGGCGAGTGCCACGAGGTCCCCGGCGGGCGCCAACCGGCGCCGGGCCGGATCCGCGTACTCGCGGTCGAGGTGGACGAGCAGCCGGCCCAGCGACCGCACGTCCTCGGCGTTGTGGGCGACGACCCGAGCGAGGGGTGCCGCGCTGCCACCGCGGATGAAGGCGAGATACCGATCCGGGATCTCCCAGCTGCCGATGTCGTCGTGCCGCCGGACGCTCAGCAGGTCCCGCTCGACGGTGGCGAGACGTGCATCTCCCAGGCGGTGCCGGAACAGGCGGCGGACGTGGGGAAGAAGGTCCAGCATCCCGGCGTGCGCGGGAGCCGCGCGGCGGAGCATCCGGTAGCGGGTCACGAGGAGCG
Organism: uncultured Chloroflexia bacterium; assembly: GCA_963800795.1. Taxonomy (GTDB): domain Bacteria; phylum Chloroflexota; class Limnocylindria; order Limnocylindrales; family CSP1-4; genus CTSoil-043. The sequence continues at coordinate 107,841 of CAWDCJ010000008.1, read as the reverse complement.
GCCAGTCGAAGCCCCGCCCGTTGTACGTCACGAGCCATGCGTCGGGCGGGATTGCCGCCTCGACCGCCGCGAGAAGGGCCGCTTCGTCCGCGTGGTGCGGGCAGAGCAGCTGGAGCTGCCGGAAGCTGGTCGCCCTCCCACCACCCCAGACCCACGAGGAACGCAAGCGTCCCGGCGGCCGTGCCGAGCCCGGTCGTCTCCGTGTCGAGGCACACGAGGGGCGCATGGGCCGGCGGCTGGCCGGGCAGCGAGGCGAGGCGGGCGCGCAGGAGGGGAAGGGAAATGGGCGCCGGCTCCACGCGGACGACGTGCCCGTCCGGCTCGGCCTGCCACCTCCCGCCCACGGCGGCAGCCAGCCGTTGCGCGCGCGCCGCGCCCGCCTCGCGGCCCGCGGGCGGTGAGCCCGCAGCGTTCGGCGGGGGGAGCGGGACCCGGGCCGCCCGGATTGCCGCCAGACGACGCTGAAGGAGCGCCGTCTCGCTCATCGCGCGCACCGTGAGCCCGGCGGGCGTCGCAGCGCGCGGCCGGTCCCGGCCGGCCCCCGGCGATCCCGGTCTGATCCCGCTCGGCTCCGCCCCCGGCTTCCGGGCGGGCGTCGTAGCCGAGCGAGGCGAGCAGCCGGAGGACCAGCTGCTTCGCGTCCAGCCCGCCATCGCCGGCCAGAGGGCGCGGGCCCGTGCAGGATGGACAGCCGCCCTGGCAGCCGCACGCGGCAACGAGGTCCGCGGCGCCGGCCACGAGCTCTGCATGCCGCGCCCAGAGGCGTTCCGCGAGCCCGACCCCGCCCGGAACCGCTTCGTAGAGGTAGATCGTGGGAGCCACGGAATGCGGCGAGCGAACCTGAGCGACGAGGCCGAGGTCGCGCGGATCCGTCATCAGGAGCACGCTCGCGACGGCCTGGAGCGCCCGTCCCGTCCCGGCCAGCGCGACGTCCAGCTCGGCACGGCGCCAGCCGGCAACCGCCCCATCCAGCGTGGCCCAGTAGGCGGTGGTCTGCAGCTCCAGCTCGGGCAGGTGGATCTTGCCCCAGCCCAGGTTCTCGTTCGTGACGAACTTCAGCTTCTTGTAGATGGTGGCCCGACTCGCCACCATCACTTCACCGTGCACGCGCTGGCCCCCGGCGACGTCCGCCCGCGCGAACACGTCGAGCGGCTTCAGCGTCACCGCGAGCTCCGCCTGCGTGTAGTGGTCCACGTCGACGCGCCGGACGTATGCCTTGCGCTCGTCCCAGTCGAGCCGGTCCACGTGGAACTGGGCCGACTCGTGGAGGTAGATGGCATCTTCGTGAACTTGCGTCTGGGCCGAGAAGAGGTCCAGCTCGCCGATCACCTTGGGCCGGTCCGGCGTCGTGTCGATGATGACCACGTTCTCCTCGGCAGCCGTGCGGAGCGAGATCGACGACGCCGGGAAGTTGTCCGGGGAGGCCCAGTACCAGCGGCCATCATCGCCGCAATGGACGTGCCCGTCCTCGCCCAGGAAGGCGAGGAGGTCGTCCGCCGGTCCAGGGCCGAACTCCTCGCCCGGCGCGAACGGCAGCTCGAACGCCGCCGCCTTCAGGTGGGCGAGCAGGACGTGGAGGTTGTCCGGGTCCACGCGCGCCTCCTCCGGCGGGTTCGCGAGCAGGAACTCCGGGTGATGGACGACGTACTGGTCGACCGGGGCGGCCGACGCGACGAGGATCGCGACGCTCGCGTCCTGCCGCCGGCCGGCGCGCCCGATCTGCTGCCACGTGGCCGCGATGGAGCCCGGGTAGCCGGCGAGCACGGAGACGTCCAGGCGCCCAATATCAACGCCCAGCTCGAGCGCGTTCGTGCTCACGACCCCGAGGACGTCCCCCTCGCGCAGGCCATCTTCGATCGCCCGGCGCTCCGTGGGAAGGTATCCGCCCCGGTAGCCTCGCACGCGTGTCCGGGGCCCGCCGTGCTCGCGGAGCGACTCGCGGAGCCCGGTCAGGATCAGCTCCACCCCAGTGCGGGACCGTCCGAACACGATGGTCTGGCGGCCGGCGCGCAGGAACGGCAGAGCCCACCGCTGGGCGAGGGTGATCGACGAGCCCCGGGCGCCGGACGGCGCATCGATGATCGGCGGATCCACGAACAGCACGTGGCGTTCACCGGATGGCGCGCCGTTCCGGTCCACGATGAGGGGAGGCCTGCCCGTCAGGCGGGTCGCCAGCTGGCCGGGGTTGGCGATCGTCGCCGAGCAGGTGACGATGACCGGGGTCGACCCGTAGTGGCGGCAGATCCGGAGCAGCCTCCGGAGCACGTTGCCGACGTGGCTTCCGAACAGGCCGCGGTACAGGTGCAGCTCGTCGACCACGATCACCTGGAGCTGCTCGAACAGCTGGAACCACTTCGTGTGGTGGGGAAGGATGGCTGCGTGCAGCATGTCCGGGTTGGTCACGACCACCTGGCCGGCGCGGCGGATGGAGGAGCGGATCGGCGCCGGCGTGTCGCCGTCGTAGGTTGCCGTCGAGATGTCGAGCCCGGCCCCGTGAGCCAGGGCGCGGAAGGCGCTACTTGGTCCTGCCCCAGGGCTTTCGTGGGGAAGAGCCATAACGCCCGTGCGGACGGATCCTCCGCGAGCGCCTGGAGGATGGGCAGCTGGTAGCAGAGGCTCTTCCCGGAAGCGGTCGGCGTCACGACGCACACGTCGCGGCCCGCGCGCACGGCCGAGAGCGCCCGCTCCTGGTGGATGTACAGGGAGGCGATGCCCTGCTCCGCGAGGGCGGTCCGTATCCTCGGGTCCACCCATTCGGGGATGGGCGCCGTTTCCGCCGTCCGGGCAGGGATCAGGGCATGGTGGACGACTCCACGCGCCAGCGACGGCTCCTGGAGCAGCCGTGCCAGCACGACGTCGACGTCGGCCGGCGCGTACGTGCGCATGGTGGCATCTCCCTTTGCATTAGAACAGATGCTCGATATCATGGCGGCCGGGCACCTGCGGACGCAAGTCCCTGGCATCGTCAGCGTGGTCTGTGCCAGCTTGTGCGGCACGCCGCCCGGATTGACACGCTAGCTGCGCGCAGCTACCATCCGGCCATGCCGCCGAAGCCGCCGTCGCGCATCCCAGGCCGCGAATTGGTGGACGATGCAGAGCCCGAAGCGGTCCCCGTTGCCCGCCAGCCAGCCGCATCCCTGGCCGGGCTGGGGATCGCGGGTCTGTCGCGCCGGCGGGTCGGCATCGCGGTGACCGGGCTCGTCGCGCTGTGGATCGTGATCGGCTTCGCGGGCCAGGCCTCGGCGGCGGCGCGCGCCGCCGATCGGGCGGTCCAGGAGCAGGCGACCAACGAGGCGCTCGCGGCGAATGTGGCATCGCTGCGGGATGAGCTGGAGCTCGTGCAGACGCAGCGCTGGATCCTCCAGCAGGCGCGCGCTTACGGGTTGGGGTCGACGTCCGAGCGACCGTTCGAGATCGCGGCGGACGCGCCGTCACTCGCGCCGGACGCGCCTGGCTCGCCGGCCCGCCGCCTCGGCTCGGCCGTGGTCCAGCGCTCCCCCTGGATTCCTGGCTCGACGCCCTCTTCGGCCCCGGGGGCTGACCGGGAGAGTCCCGTCCCGCGGGCGCCCAGGCGTGGGAGGCCTGGTGGCTGTGCTAGATTTGCAGCGTGGCTGGGTAGCTCAGTTGGCAGAGCAAGCGGCTCATAATCGCTAGGTCACAGGTTCGAGTCCTGTCCCAGCTACCATCGCAGCGATCCCTGGGATGGCCGGTCCTTCGGGCCGGCCATCGCGATTCGCGGTCGCGGCCCGGTGTCAGCGCGCACCGCGCGATGCGGAGGCCGCCGGCGTCACCCGTTCGAGGACGACCTCGAAGAAATCCTTGGTCAGCTCCCAGCGCGGGTAGCGTCCCAGCTGGTCTTCGAAGCGGCGGTAGAACTCCTCGTCGAGCGGCGTCTCCCGGAAGCGGAGCGCGAGCATCCGGAATCCCACCTCGTGGAAGTACCGCTCGTACTGGGCCCAGGTAAGGCGGTTGACCCAGGCGGCGCCGGGCACCGCCTTGCCGCGTTTCGCGAGCGCGTCCGAGATGACCTCGTCGGAGAACAGCAGGTGGGGGAACGGGAACGGGATGTCGCGGTACAGGTGGGATGCCTGGGGGCCCCGATGGAGGTTGGCCTTCATCCAGAAGAGCGCGCCCGGCTTGAGGACGCGATGTGTCTCGGTGAGCAGCCCGTACGGGTGCTCCACGTGCTCCCACACCGTGAAGGACATCGCGCGGTCGAACGTCTCCGGCTCGAAGGGATTCTCGTCCGACAGGTCGGCGAGCAGCAGGTGGACGCGGTCGCCGCGCAGATGCGGCCAGGAGCGCCGTTCCACGACGTCGACGCCCCAGGCATCCGCGCCCAGCGCGTGAGCGGCATACCAGAGCTCGTAGCCGCCGCCGCACCCGACCTCGAGCAGCTTCGCCCCGGACAAGTCGATCGCGCGATGGACCCCATTGAGCCGGCCGCGTGCCGACTCGGCCATCGCGTCGCGATCGTAGCGGCGTGGGTTGGGCACGAGCGGCTTGTCGGCGTACTCGCTGCAGAGCTGCTCGAACAGCGCCACGTCGTAGCGGTTGGCTGGACCCGCCGGAAGGATCGTCCGCACCACGTCCATCGGCGCCTCGATGGCGGGTGGCTCCGGCAGGGGATCGGGAAGCGGCACGGGCGGCCGAGCCGGCACGTGGACGCGCTTCAGTCCCCGCCATGAGCTCCGCTCGGGCAGGTCGCGCGGAAGGGGAGCGGCACCGAGGCGCACGCCCGCAGCGACGAGCCGGTGCGCGATGCCCGCCCGGGTCCGCCGCGCGGCACGAACGATCGGGCGGAGGATTGGCGCCGCCGGGGATCGGCGGACCAGGTCACGCACAGTGGGCATCAGACCTCGCCGTCGTGGGGATCACCCCGGCATCCTAGCGCCTGGGCCCACCATGTCGCGCCGCGGTCTCCATCCGCCCGGCCGCCTGGCACGTACTCCATGCAGCGGTGATGGACCCGCATGCAGCCGCGATGGGACCTCGACCCGAACGGGGTCCCCGGAATGGGTCGCTATACTCCAACCCTGACGTCGGCGGAGCGCTGCCGGCGCGACTGACCCGGAGGCCCGGTGAACGGCAAATTCTTCCGCAACGGGATCGTGATGCTCGTGCTCGTCGTGGGCACGGTGGCGCTCCTGTACACCTTCCTTGTCTCACCCACCAGCAGCCAGTCCAAGCCCTACTCGAGCTATCTCGCCGATGTCCGAGCTGGCAACGTGACGCAGGTCACCCAGCAGGACCTGACCCTGACCGTGACCACCACCGGGAGCCCGGGGACCAAGTACACCACTGTCGTTCCCGGGGTCGGCCTCCAGAGCGCGTTCCAGGACACGCAGGATGCGGCGAAGGCCGGCGGGCAGGATCCAACCAAGATCGTGTTCACCGCGATGCCCGCGTCGGACGCCGGCCAGTGGGTCAACCTGCTGGTGGGCGCGCTCCTGCCGGTCCTCCTGATCGGGGGATTCCTCTTCTTCATGATGCGGCAGGCCCAGGGGACCAACAACCAGGCGCTCTCGTTCGGCAAGAGCCGAGCCCGGATGTTCCTCGGCAACAAGACGGTCGTCACCTTCGCCGACGTTGCCGGGGTCGACGAGGCGAAGACGGAGCTCCAGGAGGTCGTGGAGTTCCTGAAGTATCCCGAGAAGTTCAACTCGCTCGGCGCGCGGATCCCGCGCGGGGTGCTGCTGGTGGGCCCCCCGGGAACCGGCAAGACGCTGATGGCCCGGGCAGTTGCCGGTGAGGCGGGCGTGCCGTTCTTCTCGATCTCCGGCTCGGAGTTCGTGGAGATGTTCGTGGGCGTGGGAGCCAGCCGCGTTCGCGACCTGTTCGACCAGGCCAAGCGGAACGCTCCCTGCATCGTGTTCGTCGACGAGATCGACGCGGTCGGACGTCAGCGGGGCGCGGGCCTCGGCGGCTCCCATGATGAGCGTGAGCAGACGCTGAACCAGATCCTCGTGGAGATGGACGGTTTCGACACCGCGACGAACGTCATCGTGGTTGCGGCCACCAACCGGCCCGACGTCCTGGACCCGGCCCTGCTGCGCCCGGGGCGGTTCGACCGCCAGGTGATCCTCGATCGGCCGGACATGAAGGGCCGCGTCGAGATCCTGCGCGTGCACTCGAAGGGCAAGCCGCTCGACAAGGCCTTCTCGGTGGAGGAGGTCGCGCGGCAATCGCCCGGCTTCTCGGGCGCGGATCTCGCCAACCTCGTCAACGAGGCCGCCATCCTCGCCGCGCGCCGCAACAAGAAGCTGATCGGCATGCCGGAGTTCCAGGAAGCGCTGGAGCGCATCGTCGCGGGTCCCGAGCGCAAGAGCCGGGTGATCTCGGACGCCGAGAAGCTGATCATCGCGTACCACGAGGGCGGGCACGCGGTGGTCCAGCGCATCCTGCCGAAGTGCGACCCGGTCGCGAAGGTCACCATCATCAGCCGCGGGATGGCCCTGGGCTACACGATGGCGCTGCCTTCCGAGGACCGCTACTTGCAGAGCAAGACGGAGTTCGAGGACAAGATCGCCGGGATGCTGGGCGGGAACGCCTCCGAGCGGTTGGTCTTCGGCGACACCACGACGGGCGCCTCGAACGACATCGAGAAGGCGAGCGACCTGGCCCGGCGCATGGTCACCGAGTTCGGGATGAGCGAGAAGCTCGGCCCGCTGGCCTTCGGCAAGCACGACGAGATGGTCTTCCTGGGCCGTGGCATCGGCGAGCAGCGCAACTACTCGGACGACGTCGCGCGGCAGATCGACGACGAGGTGCGGGCGATCATCGATAACGCCTACGCCCGGGCCCAGGACGTCCTGACCCGGCACCGTGACAAGCTGGACACGCTCGCGGCCAAGCTCGTCGAACGGGAGACGCTCGACGCCGCGGAGTTCGAGGCGCTGTTCAGCGACCTGCCGCCCAAGGAACCGATCCACGGCGTCCTGCCGAAGCTGGAGGCGGCCGGCGCGCCCTCCGGTGCGCCGCAGCCGGCCTGAGGCAACCAGGCAGCATGAGGAACGGGCGAGCCCGCGCCGCGCGGCTGGCCCGATTTCGATCCCGCGCCCAGCGTCAGGCGGGAGCTTCCCGCCCGTGAACCGGGTCACGCGCCCGGACGTCCGAAGAGCAAGCGGGGCGCCGCTCGCCCCTGCAGTGGAGTCGCGTCATGACGATCCCCGCAACCTCCGACGGAGTCGGGTCCACCGCCGACGTCGAGGCGTACCTGGAGGCGACCGCCGGGCGGCGGCTGCAGCGCTACCTGGACTTCCTGCGGATCCCGAGCATCAGCGGGATCCCCGAGCACGCCCCGGATTGCCGGCGCGCCGCCGCGACGCTCGCGGACGACCTGCGGGCGGCCGGCCTCGAGCACGTCGAGGTCAGCGAGACGGGCGGTCACCCGATCGTCTACGCGGACTGGCTCCACGCCGCGGGTGCGCCGACGGTTTTGCTCTACGGTCACTACGACGTTCAGCCTGTCGATCCGCTCGACGAGTGGGAGGCCGCGCCGTTCGAGCCGATCGTGCGGGACGGGCGCATTCTTGCCCGCGGCGCCTCCGACGACAAGTCGAACATCTCGATCGCGCTTGCCGCGGTTGAGGCGCTCCTCGCGGCGCGCGGGGCGCTCCCGGTGAACCTGCGCCTGGTCTTCGAGGGCGAGGAGGAATCGAGCTCGGTGCACCTGGAGCCGTGGCTCGTCGCGAATGCGGGGCGGCTCACGGCGGACGTCGCGCTGGTCGCCGATTCGGGGTTCTTCGCGGGCAACCTTCCCGCGATCACCGTCGGCCTGCGCGGCATCGCCGCGGTGGAGATCCGCGTCCAGGGTCCTTTCCAGGACGTTCACTCAGGTGTCTTCGGCGGGGCCATCGAGAACCCGATCAACGCGCTCGCGGCCATCATCGCCGGCCTTAAGGGTCCCGACGGGAGGATCCGCGTGCCCGGCTTCTACGACGACGTCGTGGTGCTCAGCCCGGCCGAGCGCACGGAGATGGCGGCCCTCCCGTTCGACGAGGGGGCGTTGCGGGCCGAGCTCGGGGTCTCGGCGCTCGTCGGGGAGTCGGGCTGGACGACGCTCGAGCGGAGCAGCGCGCGACCGACGCTCGACGTTAACGGCATCTGGGGCGGCTTCGCGGGCGAGGGGAGCAAGACGATCATCCCGGGACGGGCGGGGGCCAAGATCACCTGCCGCCTCGTGACGAACCAGGACCCGACCCGGATTTCCGACCTGCTGCGCGCCTACGTCGCGGAGATCGCGCCGCCTGGCGTCCAGGTCGAGGTGATCGCCATGGGAGGCGGCCGGCCGATGCTGACGCCCCGCGATCATCCGGCCACCCGCGCCTTCGCCGTGGCGCTGGAGGCGACGTTCGGACAACCCGCGGTCTTCGTCAGGGAAGGTGGCTCCATTCCCGTCGCCGCCAGCTTCGAGGCAAGCCTTGGACTTCCGGTGACGATCATGGGGTTCATGCCGCCGAACGGCAACTTCCATGCCCCGAACGAGTGGATGGATCTGGCCAACTTCGAGACGGGCATCCGCGCCCTGATGTCGTTCTTCGACGAGTACGCGGCGCATCCGGCCAGCTGAGCGTCCCAGGACCGACAGGTCGGGGCGTGCAGGGACGTCCGGAGGGGTGATCCCCGAGCGGCCGGGTGCTACGATGGCCAGACGGGGACGATCCCGTTGCCTCCGCATGCGAGGGGAGCGAGAGACCGCGTGAGCACCGAAATGGAGCGCCCTGCCACCGCCGAGCCCAAGGGCGAGTGGCGTATCGATGCGTCGACCGGGAGCCTCGTCCCGCGCTCCGCGCTCGACGTGATGGTCGACCTCAACGATCGAATCGCCAGCGGGGGTCTCGCCGACTACCAGGCCGTCCCGCTCGGCTTCACGCCGCTCGACAAGACGATCGGCGGCGGCCTGCGGCCCGGTGAGCTTCTTCTCATCGGCGGCGCCCAGGGGACCGGCAAGACGACGATGGCCCTCCAGATGGCGCGCAATGTCGCGTCCGGCGGACAGGCGAACGTCCTGTACATCTGCTTCGAGCACGAAGAGCACTACCTGCTCAACCGCATGATCGCGATGGAATCGGCGCTCGCTCACCTGCCCCACAAGACGGGGGCGATCAAGATCCAGGACGTGCGGCGCGAGATCCTTGGGTCGTGGGTCGCCGAGGGCCAGGGTGGTCCCGTGCTCGCCTCGAACCCGCGCCTGCGGCCCAGCCTGGATCGGATCGGGCGGTACGGCCAGAACCTGTTCCTGATGCGGGGCACGCAGACCGCGAGCACGATCGACAACATCCGGCTACTGGTACAGCAGCACCGGGCCCTATCCAACGATCGCCAGCTGCTCGTCGTGGTGGACTACCTCCAGAAGGTTCCGCAGTATCCCGAGCCCAGCTCGGAGACCGAGAAGGTCACCTTCGTCGTCAACGGCCTGAAGGACATCGCGCTGGCGGAACAGGTCGGCATGATCGCGATCGTGGCGGCCGACAAGGAGGGCCTCAAGGCGGCCCGGCTCCGCAACCACCACCTGCGCGGCTCGTCGGCGATCAACTACGAGGCCGACATCATCCTGATCATCAACGAGAAGTACCAGATCGTGGCCAAGGTGAACATCGAGTTCAACCCTTACCAGGCCCAGCGCTTCCGCGACTGGGTGGTGATCACGGTCGAGAAGAACCGCGGCGGCCAGGACAACGTCGACCTCGAATTCGAGAAGCACTTCGAGTTCTCGTGCTTCGATCCGAATGGGCGCACCGTGCAGGAGAAGCTCATCGAGGAGCGCCTCTACAACGACTGACCGACGGCTGATGCGGCGCCCTCGCCGCGTTGTCGCCTGCGCTCCTCGCTCACGCACGTCGGAGTGCGCTCGCTGCGGTGCTTGGCTCCGCCTTGCGCTGACACCGCCTGAGCCGTCGGTTGCGGGCTGATGCGGCGCCCTCGCCGCGTTGTCGCCTGCGCTCCTCGCTCACGCACGTCGGAGTGCGCTCGCTGCGGTGCTTGGCTCCGCCTTGCGCTGACACCGCCTGAGCCGTCGGTTGCGGGCTGATGCGGCGCCCTCCGGGCCGGTATCCTGCAGCGCATGACCGCCAAGCATCGCGCCGAATTCCCGGCCACGGTCGACATCGTCGTCGAGATCCCGCGCGGGAGCCGCAACAAGTACGAGTACGACGAGGAGACGGGTGTCTTCCGGCTGGACCGGATCCTCTCCTCGGCCGTCTTCTACAACTTCGACTACGGCTTCATCGAGGAGACGCGTGCGGCCGATGGTGACCACACGGACGCGCTCCTGATCATCGACGAGCCAACGTTCACGGGCTGCCACGTCTGGGGCCGGCCGATCGGCGGGCTCGAGATGAGCGACGAGAACGGCTTCGACTTCAAGGTCCTCTGCGTCGCGCTCGGCGATCCCCACCAGGCGCACATCAGCCGCCTCGGGCAGGTCCGTCCGCACCGGCTGGTCGAGATCGAGCACTTCTTCCAGACCTACAAGCTCCTCGAGAAGAAGACCACCGAGGTCCTGGGCTGGCGCGAGCGGGATCGCGCGTTGGAGGTGCTTCGCGAGGACCGCGCCGCGTGGGGTCGCGAGCAGGCTCGATGAACCGGGGCGGCCCCGAGCGCTGGGTCCGCCCGCTCGCGCCTGGTGAGCGCCGCCTCTTCATCGCCGTCCCGCTGGACGACCACGCTCGGCTGGCGGTGGCCCAGCTGATGGGCGGGCTCGGGGCGCCCCCCGAAGGGGGCCGCAACCCGGATCCGGCCGCCCCGCCCGCCGCGCGCCTGCGCTGGGTGCGCTCGGCGAACCTGCACCTCACGCTCCGGTTCCTGGGAGCCACCCCGCCCGCCGCTCTGCATGCGCTGGAAGGCGCCATCGGCCGGACCGCGTCCCGCCTCGCCCCGTTCGAGGCGCGCCTGGCAGGCGCCGGCGCCTTTCCGTCGCCGGCGCGTCCACGGGCCGTCTTCCTCCGGGTGACGGACGGCGCGGCATCCCTCGGGGCGCTGGCGGCCGACCTCGCAGCCGAGCTCGCCGCCGCTGGCTGGCCGCCGGGGGAGCGTCCGTTCGAAGCCCATCTCACGCTGGCGCGCTCCGACGGCGTGGTGGGAGCTTCCCAGGCCGTGGCCGCCCTGTCGGCGGCGGCCGCGTCCCTCGACGCGGCGTGGGTCGTGGACCGGGTCGTGCTCTTCGAAAGCCTCATCGGCGGTGGTCCGGCGCGCTACGTCGCGCTCCACAGCGCGATTCCTGGGCGAGAGCACCTTGCGAGACCCCGGCGCCGCGTTGTAGCCTCGTGCTCCCGCCCGGCGACCGGGCGACCCCGGACCGATCCAGCCCCCGCGAGACCCCAGGAGAACCGCGCATGTCGCAGGACCGCATCAAGTACGTGCTCGACGAGGAGCGCATCCCGCGCGCCTGGTACAACGTGGTCGCGGATCTCCCGTCGCCGCCGCCGCCTGCGCTCCACCCGGGGACGTTGCAGCCGCTGGGACCGGACGACCTCGCCCCGCTCTTCCCGATGGCGTTGATCGCCCAGGAGGTGACCACGGACCGCGAGGTGGAGATCCCCGATCCGGTCCGGAACGCCTATCGCCTCTACCGTCCCAGCCCGCTCTTCCGTGCCCGGCGGCTCGAGAAGGTGTTGGACACGCCGGCCCACATCTACTACAAGTACGAAGGCCTGAGCCCGGCCGGCAGCCACAAGCCCAACACGGCGATCCCCCAGGCGTTCTACAACGCGGAGGCGGGCGTCAAGCGCCTGGCGACCGAGACCGGCGCCGGCCAGTGGGGGACGGCGCTCGCGATCGCTGGGGCGCTGTTCGGCCTCGAGGTCAAGGTCTACATGGTCCGCGCCAGCTACGACCAGAAGCCGTACCGCCGGATGCTCATGGAGACGTACGGGGCCTCGGTCGTGGCCAGCCCATCGCCGACCACGAGCTACGGGCGGGCGGTCCTGGAGGCAACGCCGGACAGCCCGGATCGCTTGGGATGGCGATCAGCGAGGCGGTCGAGGACGCCGCGACGCGCGACGACACGAAGTACTCGCTGGGGTCCGTGCTCAACCACGTGCTGCTCCACCAGACCGTGGTCGGCCAGGAGGCGATCCTCCAGATGGAGATGGCCGGCGAGGAGCCGGACGTCGTGATCGCCTGCACCGGTGGCGGGTCGAACTTCGCCGGACTCGTCTTCCCGTTCGTGGGACGGATGCTCCGTGGCGAGGGCGACCTACCGAGTGATCGCGGCCGAGCCCGAGGCGCCGCACCATCCCTGACGCGGGGTGTCTATGCCTACGACTTCGGGGACACGGCGCACCTGACCCCGCTCGTCAAGATGCACACCCTGGGCAGCGAATTCATCCCCGAGCCGATCCACGCCGGCGGCCTGCGCTATCACGGCATGGCACCGCTCGTGAGCTATCTCAAGGACCTGGGCTTGATCGAGGCCCGCGCGGTGCACCAGAACGCGACGTTCGCCGCAGGGGTCCAGTTCGCCCGCAGCGAGGGGATCCTTCCGGCCCCGGAGTCGAACCACGCGATCCGCGTGGCGGTGGACGAGGCGATCCGGGCGAAGGAGGAGGGCGTCCCCCGGGTCATCCTGTTCAACCTGTCCGGTCATGGCCACTTCGACCTGACCGCCTACGAACGCTACCTTTCGGGCGCGCTCGAGGACTTCGAATACCCGACCGAGCGAGTCGCTCATGCGCTGGCGGCGCTCCCGGTGGTCGGCTGACGTCCGGCCGGGACGCCGTCGGCACGGCGTCCCGGCGCGCGGCGTAGGATGCGGCCCATGCCCCGACTCGCCTGCTGGTCCTGTGGCCTGAACATCTACGCGACCTCGCCGCTCGAGTCGCTGTTCGCCGAGGAACGGCGCTGTCCCCGCTGCGGGGTGCTGATGAACCCGGAGCGTCGCGACGCACCGCGCCGGTCCCAGGTTCGACGACAGAACCCGACCGACGACCCAGGGCCGCCGCCGGAAGGCGAGCGGCGGGTGGCCGAACGGCGCTCCGGCGATCGCCGGCGCGGCCGCTAGCGCGCTCCCGGCGGCGCTGGACAACGACGCAGCCCGTGCACGTCACGTTCCTTGGGCTGGGGTTGATCGGCGGCTCCGCGGCGCTCGCCCTGCGCGACGCCGGGGGCTGGACGGCGGCCGCCTGGAGCCCCTCGGGCGCTGGACCAGCCCGCGCCCTGGAGTCGGGTGCCGTCGATGCGGCGCCCGCGACGCTCGCCGCCGCGCTCGCCGACGCCGACCTGGTCGTGCTGGCGGCTCCGGCCGACTGCCTGCCTGGCCTTGCTGGACCGCCTCCGCGACGAAGCCCGTGAGGCCCTTCCGCCAGGGGCCGTCGTGACGGACGTGGCCAGCACGAAGGGCCGCATCACGGCGCGGGCCATCGAGGGCCGGCTTCGCTTCGTGGGGGGCCACCCGATGGCCGGGCGGGAGACGAGCGGCTTCGGGGCAGCGACGGCAGACCTCTTCGTCGGCCGCCCCTGGGTCGTGGTTCCCGGCGACCCGATGGACACGGCCGCGATCGAACGCGTCGAGACGTTCGTGCGAGCGACGGGCGCGCGCCCGGTCCGCATGGACGCCGCCGCCCACGACGCCGCGGTGGCGGCGATCAGCCACCTGCCGCTGCTGGCAGCGGCCGCGCTCGTCGAGGTCGCGGCGGGGGCCGTCGGCGAGGCTTCGCCGTCCGACTGGCCCGCGGCGGCGGCCCTGGCAGCCTCGGGCTGGCGCGACACGACACGGCTGGCGAAGGGGAACGCAGAGATGGGAGCGGGGATCGCCGCGACGAACGCCGTCGCGCTCGCGGCACGCCTGCGCGCCTACCGCGATCGTCTCGATGCCTGGCTTGCGCTCCTGGAGGCGGCGGGCCCCGACGGACTGCCGGACGAGGCGGCGCTCCGGGCCCGCCTGGAGGCCGCGCGCCAGCGCCTGGCAGGTTCCGACTGATCGATGTCCAGGGCCTCGCATGCGCACGATGCCGGACGAATCGGTGCTGGTGGTCCCGCGCGGTGCGCTGATGGGAACACCCGGCTGGAGGGGCGTGCTCTGCCGCGGCATGGAGCCCTATCTTGCCGCCATCGCCCGGGAGGGCAGGTACGAGCCGCGGAGCGAGGTGGAGTCGGACCCGCGCTGGAAGCAGGTCATCCCGTACCTGGTCCTGCGCGACGGACAGCGCTACTTCCTGATGCGGCGCTCCCGGGCCGGCGCCGACGCCCGGCTCCACGAGCGCTACTCGATCGGGATCGGCGGCCATCTGAACCCCGGTGACGCGGACCTCGCGGGCGGCCTCGCGCGGGAGTGGGCAGAGGAGCTGGACGCGGCGTTCGTCCCCGAGTTTCGCCTGATCGGCCTGCTCAACGATGACGAGACGGACGTGGGTCGGGTTCACGTCGGGGTCATCTTCGTGGCCGAGGCTGACGGCCGGCCGGTGGCCGTTCGCGAGACCGAGAAGCTCGTGGGGCGGTTCGCGGCACCGGGCGAGGTCGTGGCGGTCCGCGACCGGATGGAGTCGTGGAGCCAGCTCGTGTTCGACTTCGTGGACGGTCGCGACGCGGGGATCCGTGGCGGCTCGCCTGGCGCGGGTGACGAGGCACCGCTGCATCCCTGATGCGCGCCCGGGGCGTCGGACGGGTGCATACTGGCCGTGGAGCCACCGAAATGCGCCGATCGACCCCCCTGTTCCGTCTCCTCCCGTCCGTGATGGGGATGCTGGCGCTTGCGCTCCTGGTGCTCGCGTCACCCGCCCGGGCGGCCGGACCCGCCGTCGTCGTCCTGCCTACGACCGGTGAAGTGGACGGCGTCATGGCCCAGTACCTCGCCGACGGGATCGCCCGCGCGGAGCGGGACGGAGCCCCGGCTGTCCTGGTCGAGCTCAACACGCCGGGAGGCAGCCTCGATGCGACCCAGCAGATCACGGGCGCATTCCTGGACTCGACAGTCCCGGTGATCGTGTGGGTCGCGCCCGCCGGCGGGCGGGCGGCGAGCGCGGGCACGTTCATCACGCTGGCGGCGAATCTGGTCGTACATGGCGCCCG
The DNA here is from genome assembly GCA_963800795.1 of uncultured Chloroflexia bacterium. Lineage (GTDB taxonomy): Bacteria > Chloroflexota > Limnocylindria > Limnocylindrales > CSP1-4 > CTSoil-043. Next base: position 92,832 of record CAWDCJ010000008.1, on the reverse strand, counting down.
GCACGAATATCGGCGCGGCGAGCCCCGTCGGGAGCGGCGGGGCGGACATCACGGGAACGCTCGGCCTCAAGGTCAAGAACGACGCGGTCGCGAACATCTCGGCGATTGCCCAGGCGCGCGGCCGGCCGGTCGCCTGGGCCGCCTCGACGGTCAGCAACGCGGCGAGCTACTCAGCCGCCGATGCCGTCGCGGTCGGGGCTGCCGACGGGATCGCCGCAACTGAAGCGGACGTGCTGGCCGCCGCGAACGGGAGGACCGTCAGCGTGGCCGGCGGCGCGTCGATCACGCTCGCGCTGGGCGGCGTCTCCACCGAGGTTGTGGGGATGAGCCCGTTCCAGCTCTTCCTCCGCGTCCTGGGAGACCCGAACCTCGCGTTCATCCTGTTCGTGGTGGGCGTCCTGCTCCTCGTCTTCGAGCTGGCCAATCCAAACATCGTCACCGGCATCACGGGGTCCCTGGCCCTGGTCCTGGCGTTCATCGGGTTCTCGGACCTGCCGGTGAACGTCGCGGGGCTCCTGCTGGTGGGCTTCGGAGTCATCCTGCTCGCCCTCGAGACGCAGATCCCCAGCCATGGGCTGCTGACGATTCTTGCCGGGGTCTGCGTGGCGATCGGGGCGGGGACCTTGTACGGCAACCCTGGCGCACCGACGATCCCGGGCGTGGAGGTCGCGTGGCCGGTGATCGTCGTGGCGGTCGGCCTGACTGTCCTGTTCGGCGTGCTGATCGCGGTGACCGCGTACCTGGTACGCCGGATGCACGGCAGCCCCGTGCTCGTGGGCAGCCTGCGGGTTGCCGGCGAGGCAGCCGTCGTCTCCACCGACATCAACCCGCTCGGCACCGTGCACGCGGTGGGCGAGGAGTGGACCGCGCGCAGCCTGGACGGGCGCCCACTCGCGCGCGGCGCCCACGTGCGGGTCGTCCGGCAGGACGGCCTCGTCCTGTATGTTTCGCCGGTCGAGCCCCGCCCGGCCACCTGATCCCGCTGCTCGAAAGGAGCGTCCGCGTGGAAGCCGCCGTCCTGTTCGCGATCATCGTGGCCGTCCTCATCCTCGTCCTGCTCCTCCTGTACCTGTCGGTCCGCGTGGTGCAGCAGTACGAGAAGATGGTCGTGTTCCGGCTTGGCAAGACCAGCGAGGCCCTCGTCCGTTCCCCGGGCCTGCGGTTCCTGATCCCCATCATCGACCGTCCCGTGAAGGTGGACGTTCGCGAGCAGTTCATCGAGGTGCCCAGCCAGACCACGATCACCAAGGACAATGCGCCGATCAACGTCGACTTCCTGATCTACTGGCGGATCAGCGACCCGCTCAAGAGCGTGGTCAACGTGGCCAACTTCAGCGGCGCCCTCCAGGGCGTGGCGACCACGACCCTGCGCGCTGTCATCGGCGACATCCTGCTCGACGAGGTCCTCTCGCGACGGGAGCAGATCAACGAGGTTCTTCGCGTCAAGCTCGACGAGGTCACGGAGCGCTGGGGCGGCAAGGTGACGACAGTCGAGATCCGGGAGATCACTCCGCCGCGTGACGTGCAGGACGCGATGAACCGCCAGCTCTCCGCCGAGCGGACGCGTCGCGCCGTGATCACCGAGTCCGAGGGGAAGCGCCAGTCGGAGATCAACATCGCCGAGGGGTCGAAGCAGGCCGCGATCCTGGAGGCGGAGGGCACGCGCCAGGCGCAGATCCTCAACGCCGAGGGCTTCAGCCAGGCGCTCGAGCGGATCTACGCCGCCGCGTCCGGCATCGATCAGAAGACGATGCTGCTCCAGTACCTCGAAGCACTCAAGGCGCTCGGCGCGAGCCCCTCGACGACGGTTGTCATCCCGACCGAGTTCACCCGCTTCCTCGAGCCGCTTGCGCGCACGATTGGCGCCGGTCTCGCCGCCGGAGCCGAGGCGGCGGGCGTTCCCCCGATCGGGCCGGCCGGCGGCGCGGCCTGAGCCGGTGACCCGGACCGCCGACGCCGGGGCGTCGGCGGTCCGGTATGATCGGGCCCGGCTGGTCCATCGCCGGGCGGTCCGATCGGCCGCGATGCGGGGCAGGAGGGGTACGAGAGGGGTCGGATGTCCGCCAAGATCCTCGTCGTTGATGACGACCCGAATGTCCAGCGACTGCTGAGCTTCACCCTCAAGCAGGAAGGTTACGAGGTCCTGGTGGCCGGCGACGGCGCCGAGGGGTTCAAGCTCTGGTCGGAGGAGTCGCCGGCCCTCGTCCTGCTCGACGTGATGCTCCCCAAGCTCGATGGCTACCAGGTCGCCACGAAGATCCGGTCGGACGAGGGCACCTCCGGCCACGTCCCGATCATCATGCTCACCGCCGAGAGCGAGGTGGAGCAGAAGATCCGCGGCTTGCGAGCGGGTGCAGACGACTACCTGGTGAAGCCGTTCCACCCGGCCGAGCTCCTGGCCCGGATCAAGAGCCTGCTGGCACGATTCGCGCCCCGTGACGTGCTCGTCGGCCGGCCGCCCCTGGGTCGTGTCCTCGCCTTCTACGGTGCGAAGGGCGGCGTCGGGACCACGACGATCGCGATCAACGCGGCGATCGCGCTCCATCGCGAGCTGGGGCGCAAGGTCTGCCTCGTGGACGCCAACCTCCAGTTCGGCGATCACCGGGTGTTCCTGGACCTTGGCCTCGACCGCAAGAGCATCGTGGACGTGGTCACCGCCACGGCGATCGACGCCGACCTGTTCAGGAATGTCGTCGTGAAGCACGACTCCGGGGTGGACCTCCTGCTCGCGCCGCCCTCCCCCGAGACGGCTGAGCTCGTCTCGAAGGAGCACATGACGCACATCCTCGAGACGCTGCGCGGCCTGTACGACTACGTCGTGGTGGACGTGGACAAGCGGCTGGACGACACGAACCTCGGGATCTTCGACGCGGCTGACTTCCTGTTCGTTGTCATGACGGCGGACCTCTCCTGCCTCAAGAACGTGCGCCTCGTGCTTGAGACGTTGGGTCACATCGGCTACGAGGACGAGCGGGTGAAGCTGGTCCTCAACCGCTCCAACGCGTTCACGGGGATCAGCGTCAAGAACGCCGAAGGCGCCCTCAAGCGCCCGATCGACCACCAGGTCCTCAACGAGTACCGGGGTGCGATCAGTGCCCTGAACTCCGGCGCCCCTGTCATGTTCTCGAAGGCGGACTCGCCGCTGGGCCGGTCGTTCCACGACTTTGCGCGTGCCATCGACAAGGCGCCGCGGCCGGTGACGGGCGCAGCGGTGGTGACCACGCCGCGCTGACCGCGGGGGGCGGGCCTGCCGCGGATACGCCGCGGTGAAGCGGGGATTGATCGCCGCGTAAGGCATCCCGGCTAGCGTGGCCGTCATGCTGGCAACGGTGCTCGCCGCAACGCTCCGCGGGCTCGAGGGTCGCCCGGTGCGGGTCGAGGTGGACGTCGCGCCCGGCCTGCCGGGCTTCACCATCGTCGGCCTCGCCGATGCTGCCCTGCGCGAGTCGCGTGAGCGCGTGCGTGGCGCGCTTCGCAACGCCGGGTTCGTCCACCCTCCCCGCCGAATCACGGTCAACCTCGCCCCGGCAGATGTCCCGAAGGCCGGCTCCGCGCTGGACCTGGGGATCGCGATTGCCATCCTGGTCGGCTCGGAGCAGGTCCGGCCGCGCGGACGGTGGGCGTTGCTGGGGGAGCTCGGCCTCGGCGGCGAGGTCAGGCCGGTTCCCGGCCTGCTGCCGATGATCGCGGCCCTCGCCCGGCGCGGGGCCGGGCGAGTGGTCGTGCCGGCGGACGCCCTCGACGAAGCTCGCCTGGTTCCCGGGATCATCGCGCTGCCGGCCGCGTCGCTCGGCCAGGCTGCCGAGCTGGTGCGCGGGGGGCGCGGGCGTGGGCGCGGTCCGATGATGCGGGCGGAGCTCATCCCCGAGGAGGCGGACGCACAATCGGCCTCGACCCCGGGGATGAGGACTGGCCGGACCTGGCGGACGTGCGGGGCCAGGCGGAGGCGCGCCGGGCCCTGGAGATCGCCGTCGCGGGGAGCCACGCGCTGCTCATGATCGGGGCGCCGGGGTCCGGCAAGACGCTCCTCGCACGGACGATTCCCGGCCTGCTGCCGCCGCTGGATGCTGCCGAGGCGCAGGAGGCGACCGTGATCGCGTCGGTGGCCGGCGATGGGCCGGTCCGAAGCCTTGTCACGCGTCGCCCGTTCCGGGCGCCCCACCACACGGCCTCGTACGCGGCGCTGGTGGGAGGCGGGCCGCGGCTTGCTCCCGGCGAGGTGACCCGAGCCCACAACGGGGTGCTCTTCATGGACGAGCTGCCGGAGTTCGATCGGGCTGCCCGGGAGGCACTTCGCCTGCCGCTCGAGGAGGGCCGAGTCGCGATCGCGCGCGTGGGCGGCGCGGTCGAGATGCCGGCCCGCTTCCAGCTGGTCGCAGCCATGAACCCGTGCCCGTGCGGGTGGGCGGGGGATCCGTCCGGACGGTGCACCTGCCCCATCGGCCTGCCGGACCGCTATGCCGCGCGCGTCTCGGGGCCGTTCCGTGACCGGCTCGACCTCTGGATCGGCGTTCCGCGGGTGGCCCCGCAGGCGCTGCTCGCGCGCGAGGACGGGGAGGCGTCGGCGCTGGTCGCAGCACGCGTGGCAGCGGTCCGGGCCCGCCAGCTGGAGATGCGGGGGCGCCTCGCCGGACGGCTGTCGGGTCGCGCCCTTCGAGCCGCCTGCCTCCTCGACGCGAGCGCCCAACGGACCGCGATCCGGCTCGCCGACGCGGCCGGCCTGACCGCCCGGGCCACGGAACGCCTGTTGCGGGTCGCTCGGACGATCGCCGATCTCGACAACGCGGAGTGCGTGGCGGTGCACCACCTGGAGGAAGCCGCGCGCTACCGCGTTCCGGCCTCGCTGTCCCTTGCCGCGCGGGTCGGGTGACATGCTCGGGGTGGGGCGGGACGGCGCCCTGGGCGAGTGGCGAGCCGACGGCATCCCGCTGGCCTGCCCCACGCGGGTTCCCGATCCCCTCGACGCCGAGTCAGGACCGCGCGCGATCCGCCCGGCCCGGTCCGCGCAACCGGGTGGGCCCCAGGCAGCGGCGTCTGAAGCCGGACCGTGCGCCGGTGTCCCGGCGATCGACGAGGCCGACGCCTGGGCGGCCCTCGTGGCAGTGGATGGCGTCGGGCCGGTCACGCTGGCGGCCGTGCTGGCCGCCGCCGGTTCCGGCCGGGCGGTGCTGCGGATGGCTGCCGACCCGGGCGGCCCACACCGCCTAGCGGACGCGGTGGCGGCCCACGGCGGCCGTCTCGACGGCGCGCTCGCCCGGGCGATCGCCGAGGCGGCGCAGCAGGCGCCGGCCCTGGCCCAGAGGGTCAGGACGCTCGGCATCACGGTCGTGACCATCGAGTCCGCGACGTACCCGGAGCGGCTCCGCCTGCTGGAGCTTCCACCACCCGTGCTGTTCGTACGGGGCGACCCATCGTCGCTTGACCCGGACCGATCTGTCGCGGTCGTGGGGACGCGGCGGGCATCCGAACGTGGCCGAAGGGTCGCCGGTGCGATCGGCGGGGCACTCGCCAGCGCGGGCGCTCTCGTCGTGTCGGGGCTGGCCGTCGGCATCGACGGTGCCGCGCACGCCGCCGCGGTGGCCAGCGGCGGTCGCACGGTGGCGGTCCTCGGATCCGGCCATGAACGCCTCTACCCGCGGGCGCATGCGCACCTCGCGGACCAGATCGTGGCAGGCGGCGGCGCGATCGTATCCGAGCTTGCGCCGGACGTCGGGCCCGTCCCGGGGACGTTCCCGCGCCGGAACCGGGTCATCAGCGGCCTTGCCGACGCGACCGTGATCGTCGAGGCCGGCGAACGGAGCGGGGCCCTGATCACGGCCAGCTGGTCCCTCGAGCAGGGCCGTGAGTGCTTCGTGGTCCCCGGTCCGATCGACGTGCCGCAGAGCGTCGGCTGCAACCGTCTTCTGCGCCTCTACCCGGGTCAGGCACGGGCGGTCCCGGGCGTCGCGGAGCTGCTGGAGGACCTGGGTCTTGCCGGGGCGGATGGCTCCCTGCGCGTCGACGCCGGGACGCTGCGCGCCGGTCGTGCCGTCGGACCAGACCCGGAGGCGATCCTCGCCGGCCGCGGCGCGGCCGAAGCTGCCGTCGCCCGGGCGCTGCTCCCCCGTGCGGCCACGCTCCAGGAGCTCGTCGATGCGACCACGTACCCGCCCGCGACGATCCTCGCGATCCTGACCCGGCTCGAGAACGACGGGCTGGTGGTCGCAGCACTCGGACGATACGCGGTGGGCGGCGCGCTTTCGGCGACAACGCCGACCCGCCGCGCTCGCGTCGGGCGCCGGGCCGACCCCGGCGAACCCTGGAGCTGACGTCGCTTCCGGGCGGTTGCCGACGTCGCCCGATTGCCGTCTCGCGCCGGCGGGTGGTAAGGTGCCAATCGACCATGGGGGAGTCGGTGCCGGCACGAGCCGTCGCGCACGGCGCCGCGAACCGAACGAGGAGCACGCATTGCGGAAGATCGCGGCCGCGATCCTGGCCGTTCCCGTGCTCGTGGCGGTCTATCTGCCGGTCCTTCGCCGGCCCGGCGTGGCGATCCGCGCCGTCCTTGCCGTCGGCGCAGGACTGCTGATCGTCGTTGCCGCGCTCGGCACGCTCCCGCGGACGGCGTCCGCCCTGCCGCCGGCCACGTCCGGCCCTGTCGCGCCCGAGCGGTTCGGCCCGAACGTCGAGTCGCGCGATGCGCTCGGTGGCCCCGTCACGTTCAACTTCCCCACGCCGATGGACGAGGCGAGCGTTGCCGCCGCCATCAACGTCAACCCCCAGATGTCCGTCACGCTCGCCTGGCTGGACGGCGGCCGAACGCTCCTGGTGAGCCCGCAGGGAGCATGGGCGCCCGCGACCTACTACACGATCACGATTCGGGCCTCCGCGCGCGACGCCGCCGGCGTGGCGCTCGCGGGCCCGCTCCAGACCGCGTTCTACACCCGGGGTCCCACAGGCGCCCGAATTGTGGCGACGGCGCCGCTCGCGAATGGGCGGGTCGCGCCGGACACGGCCTTCATCGTCGCCTTCGACCGCCCCGTCGACGTGGCGGCAGCGCGGGCTGCATTCCGGATCGAACCGCCGGTCGCGGGCGACCTGCAGGGTGATGTCGCGGTCGGTCCCACCGAGAAGCTCACCTTCCTGCCCACCGATGGGCTGGCCTCGGGGACCCAGTACACGATCTCGATTGCTGGCCGTCTGCTCGACACCGACGGTTCCCCTGTCGCGGCGATCCAGCCTCTCGTCGTGGAGACGGTCGTGACACCGACGGTCGTTCGCTTCCGGCCCCGCGCCGGGACGGAGGACGTCGACCCGGGCGTGGACATCTCGGTGCGCTTCACGCGGCCGATGAACAAGGCGGTCACCCAGCGCGCCTTCGTCGTCACGGCCGGTGGGGCACCGCTCGCGGGCGATTACCTGTGGGCCGAGAACGACACGGTGCTGGTCTTCAACCCGCGCGACCCGCTGCCGTGGGGCACCACGATCGTCATGTCCGTAACGGCCGCTGCCGCCGGCGCGGACGGCAGCCCGATCGAGGCGCCCGTCACGGCGCACTTCGCGACGGTCCCCCAGCCCGCCGCGACGGCCGCCGCCACGCCGCGCGCGACTCCCACACCCGCACCCACGCCGAAGCCCACCCCGGGGGCCGTGACGCCCAAGGCGACCCCGAGCCCGGCTCCCACCCCCACCGCGAAGGCCACCCCGAAGCCCACCCCGAAGCCCACCCCGTCGCCCTCGAGCGCCAGCAGCTCCGGCGGTGGCGGGCCGTGGGCGTCGGCGGAGCGGTATTACCTCGAGCCTGCTGAACTGCACGCGCGGCGGGGGCCTCGTCACGGCGACGGGTGCCTGCTCCAGCCCCGGTGGCAGCGGGATCGCGCCGCTCGTCCTCGACGCCGGCATCAGCGACACCGTGTCGCGTCCCTACGCCAAGCTTCTCGCGACCACGGCCGTGTGCAGCCATTTCGACGGCGGCAACCCCGGCGATCGGCTTCGGAAGGCGGGTTACACGAGCTATCGCTGGGCAGAGAACCTGGGCTGCGAATCCGCCCCGAGCGCCATCGCGTCGGCGCTGGGGACGCAGCTGTACTTCCAGTCCGAGCGTTCCTGGAGCCCGCCCGGCGGGCACTGGGTCAACATGATGAACCCGGCCTACACCCGCGTCGGGATCGGGGTCTGGGTCTCCGGCGGCCAGATCCGGATCGTCATCGACTTCTACCACCCATGATCCGCGACGTCGTCCTGCACCTGCTCAACGAGCAGCCCCTCCTCATCGATGTTTTCGACACCCCCACGCCGTCGGACACCGCCCTGGTGGGGACCAACCTCCGGACGCTGTCCGGTGCGCGGCCGCTGTTCGCGAGCCGCTCCGACGCGACGTTCGTCTTCCCGTATGCGCACGTCCAATTCGTCGAGCTGCCAGCCGGGCCCGTGGACGCGGCCGCCTCGAGCCTCGAAGTCGCGCTCCAGTCGACGCGCGCCGAACCCGACCCGGAGCCCGAACCGGATATCGACGAAGAGTTCCTGCGCCGCGTCAGGGAGGCCTGACGGGCGGTCCCGGCGCCGACGGCCGACCGGCGTCGACCCGGCGCAGCCCCCCGCGTTTCGCGAGAGGCCGGTGACCGAGCAGTGAAGAGCCGGTGCTAGACTCGCTCGCCATGACCTCGAACCTCGTGATCGTCGAGTCGCCGGCGAAGGCGAAGACGATCGAACGCTACCTCGGCCCCGGCTACACAGTGCTCGCGTCGTACGGCCACGTCCGCGACCTGCCCGAGAACCCGGGCAAGGGCCAGCTGGGGGTGGATGTCGAGCACGACTTCGCGCCCGACTACGAGATCCCAGCCGACCGGCGCCGGCAAGTCTCCGCGATCGAGAAGGCGGGGCGGGGCGCGGACCGCATCTTCCTCGCCACCGACCTCGACCGGGAAGGCGAGGCGATCGCGTGGCACGTCGCGCAGGCGGCCCACCTGCCACCGGATCGAACCAGCCGGGTCACGTTCAGCGAGATCACGGAGCCGGCCATCCGGGCGGCATTCGCCGCGCCCCGAGGGATCAACGTCGACCTTGTGGATGCCCAGCAGACGCGCCGCATCGTCGACCGCCTGGTCGGCTACACGCTCAGCCCGCTGATCTCGCGCAAGGTTCGCTCGGGCCTCTCGGCGGGGCGGGTCCAGTCGGTGGCCGTTCGGCTGGTGGTGGAACGCGAGCGCGAGATCCGGTCGTTCGTGGCGCGCGAGTACTGGACCATCGAGACCACGCTCCTGGCGCCGGATGGCACGCCGTTCACGGCAGAGCTCGTGCGGATCGGCGGTCATCGGCCGGTTGTCGCCGACGCGGAGACCGCCCAGCGCCACGTCGCGGCGCTCCGCACCTGCCGGCCCGTCGTCGAGTGGTGTCACGGTGAAGCCGTCGAAGCGCAGCCCGGCGCCACCGTTCACCACCTCCACCCTCCAGCAGGAGGCGAGCCGGAAGCTCGGCTTCAGCCCGAAGCGGACGATGTCGGTCGCCCAGCGGTTGTACGAGGGAGTCGAGACGCCCGATGGGCAGGTCGGGCTCATCACCTACATGCGCACGGATTCGGTCGCGCTCTCGGACCAGGCGCTGGCCGAGGCGCGCGAGGTCATCCACGCGCGCTACGGAACGGCCTACGTCGTCGCCAAGGGCCGCCGCTACCGCACCACCTCCCGGAATGCGCAGGAGGCGCACGAAGCGATCCGGCCCACCTCGCTCGCCCGCGAGCCGGAGGCGATGGCCGCCTCGCTGGGCCGTGACGAGGCGCGGCTGTACCGGCTGATCTGGCAGCGCACCCTGGCGAGCCAGATGGCCGAGAAGCGGCTCGAGACGGCAACGGTCGATCTCGCGGACGCCGGGTACGACCTCCGCGCGTCGGCGACGCGGACGCTCTTCGACGGGTTCAGCCGCGTCTACACGGAGGGCCGCGACGAGGGCGAGGAGGAAGCCGAGCGCACGCTGCCGCCGCTCTCGGTCGGCGACGTGACGACGGTTGCCGAGGTGCTGCCGGCGCAGCACTTCACGGAGCCCCCACCGCGCTTCACGGAGGCGTCCCTCGTGAAGGCGCTGGAGGAGCATGGGGTGGGCCGCCCGTCCACGTACGCGGCCACCCTGTCCACGATCGTCGACCGCGGCTATGTCGCGATCCGCGAGCGTCGCCTCTACCCGGAGCCGGTGGCCGAGATCGTCACGGACCTGCTCGTCGAGCACTTCGGCCAGTACGTGGACCTCGCCTTCACCGCCCGGATGGAGGAGGAGCTCGACGAGATCGCCCGCGGCGAGCGCGCCTGGGTCCCCCTGCTGCGTGCGTTCTATGCCCCGCTGCGGGCGCTCGTGGACGAGAAGCGGAAGGAGCTGCGGCGGAGGGACTTCACGACCGATCCCGACGGACGAGGTCTGCTCCCATGGTCACCCGATGGTGATCCGGCTGGGCCGCAACGGACGGTTCCTGGCCTGCTCGCTCTACCCGGAGCACAAGGAGTCGCGCCCGCTCCCGGGTGAGGAGCCGGAGCTGCCGGCGCTGGCCGGGGTCGGCGAGCCGTGCCCCACCTGCGGGGAGACGGAGGGGGGCGTGCTGGCGGTCAAGCGGGGTCGGTTCGGGCCGTTCGTGGGCTGCAACCGCTACCCGGAGTGCGCCTACATCAAGAAGGACGGCCCGCCGCCGCCGGAGCAGCTGCCGTTCAAGGTGGCCTGCCCGCGCTGCGGCGAGGGACACCTCGTGGCGCGCCGGGCTCGCCGGACCGGCTCGGTCTTCTGGGGCTGCTCGCGCTACCCGAAGTGCGACTTCACGAGCTCGCGCGAGCCGTTGGGGCCGGTGCACGACGTGGACCAGGGCCCGGTCGCCCGGCGTGACGAGGAGAGCGGCCTGTGCCTCACCTGTGGCGCACGCGTCCCGCTCCCGGGCGGCGCTCATCCCGGAGCCGGGGACGTTGCTGCCCGGTGGCCCGGCCGATCCGGCGGCGCTGGCGCGGCCCGGCGGTCGGGGCGGACGGCGGGCGGCCGGAGCGGCGACTCGCGCACATGCGAGCGGCGCGGGCGGGGCGTCCCCGCGCCGGGGCCAGGGGGCAGGGGCGCCGCGGCGACGGCCGGCGGGGACCGGCCGCGCCAGCCCCGCGCCCGGCGTCCGGCACCGACTGAGCCCGGGCGTGGACGACCCACCGCCGCTCGAGAAGTTCCTCGCCAGCCTGGCGGCCCGCGACACCTCGCCGCACACGCAGCGGGCGTACCGGACGGCGGTGGGCGCCTACCTCGAGTGGCTTGCAGCGGCCGGGGCCGGCTGGCGGACGCCATCCCGGACGGTCCTGCGCGCGTACCTGGCGGAGCTCGGTGGTGGCCGCGCGCGCTCGTCGGTCGCCCAGCGCCTGGCCGCGATCCGGTCGTTCCACCGCTGGGCGCGACGGGCGGGCCTCGCCGACGCCGACCCCTGGGCTGCGCTCGGAACGCCGCGCCGGCCACGACGCCTGCCGCCGGTCCTCACCGTGGCCGAGGTGGAGCGCATCGTCGCCTCCGCGGGTGACGACGAGGTCGGCGCCCCAGCGCGCGTCCCCGTCCGGCGGCGCCGGCGCGCGGTTGACCGTCCAGCCGACGCGCGACGCTGCGCCGGGCGCTTGCCCTGCGCGACGTCGCGATCGTGGAGACGGCCTACGCGGCCGGGCTGCGGATCGCGGAGCTGGCCGGCCTGACGCTCGAGACGCTCGACCTGGCGAGAGGCGAGCTGCGGGTGCTGGGCAAGGGCAGGAAGGAGCGCGCGGGGCTCCTTGGGCGGCCCGCGCGCGCGGCGCTCGCCGGCTACCTCGCCGAGGGCCGGCCCGCGCTGCTGGCCCGAGCGCGGCCCGGCTCGGCGCCGGCCGCCGTCTTCCTCAACGCCCACGGGGCCCCCCTCGGCGAGCGCGGGATGCGGTATCGCCTGGATGCCGTCTTCGAGCGGGCCGGGGCGCCCCAGGGGACGCATCCGCACACCCTCCGCCACTCGTTTGCCACGCACCTGCTCGACGGCGGGGCCGACCTCCGGGTCGTCCAGGAGCTGCTGGGCCACGCGAGCCTGGCCACGACCCAGGTGTACACGCACGTCTCGCCGGCCCGCCTCAGGGTCGCCTACGCGGGCGCGCACCCGCGGGCGCATGCGCCGGAGCGTGGCACCGCACCGGGCATCGCACCGGCGGACGAGCCGCGCCCACCGCGGTGACCGGAAGCCGCGCCCTCGTCCGCGCCGGGCTGCTCGTCACGGGCGCCTACTTCGTCTCGCGCGTGCTGGGCTGGGTCCGGCTCGTCGTCCTGGGGACCACGTTCGGGATCCAGGGCGCGCTGGACCCGTTCTTCGCGGCCTTCCGGATCCCCGACCTGATCTTCCAGCTCGTGGCGGCCGGAGCCCTCGCGTCGGCGCTGATCCCGACCATCGCGACGCTCCTGGCGCGCGGCGAGGCGGACCGCGCCTGGCGGGTCGTTTCGACGGTCACGAACCTGATGCTCCTCGCGCTCGCGCTGCTCGGCGGGATCCTCTTCGTCTTCGCCCCGTCGGTCGTCCCGGTGATCACGCCGGGCTTCGACGCGGCCCAGCTGTCGACCACCGTCGAGCTGACCCGGCTCATGCTCCTGAGCCCGATCTTCCTCGCGCTCGGCTCCGTGGCGACGAGCGTCCTCAACGCACGCGGCCGGTTCCTGGCGTCGGTGCTCGCCCCGATCGTCTACAACCTCGCGATCATCGGCGGGGCGCTGTTCCTGGCGCCCTCGATGGGCCTGGTCGGCGTGGCCGTCGGCGTCGTCGCCGGGAGCGTCCTCCACCTCGCGATCCAGCTGTACTCGCTGCTGGGACCGACGGGGTTCCGCTATCACCCGCGCATCGACCTGGCCGACCCGGAGGCCCGCACGACGATCCTCCTGCTGGTTCCGCGGGCGATCGGCCTGGGCGGCGCCCAGCTGCAGCTCCTGGCAGCGACCACGATCGCCTCCAGCCTGGCCGCGGGCTCGATCAGCGCGTTCACGATCGCGTTCACGGTCTTCCAGATCCCCATCGGGACGCTCGGCGTGCCGCTGGGGATCGTCGCGCTCCCGGCGCTCAGCGAGCGCCACGCGTCGGGCGCGACGGGCGACTTCGTCTCGCTGCTGGGTCGGTCGCTCCGCATGATGCTGTTCGCGATGCTCCCGATCGCGGTGGTGGCGGCGGTCGCCGCGCAGCCGATCGTGACCATCCTCTTCGGATACGGGAAGGTGGACGCGACCGGGATCGACCTGACGGCGCGTGCGCTCACGGCATTCCTGATCGCCCTGCCCTCGGAGACGGCGATCGTCCTGCTCGCCCGCGCGTTCTACGCCGCGCGCGACACCCGGACGCCGGTCGCGGCGGCGCTGGCCGCGGTCGCGCTCAGCGTCGTGATCTCCGTCGCGCTGGCGCCCACCCTGGGTGTTGTCGGCCTGGCCCTCGGGATCGCGATCGCGTCGTGGCTCGAGGCGCTCATCCTGTTCGGCCTGCTCGCACGGCGGATTCCCACCCTCGACGTGGCCGGCATCGCCCGCGGCGGCCTGCTCGCGGCGGCATGCGCCGCCGCGACCGGGGCCGCGGTCTGGCTGGTCCTCGAGGCGGGGCGGCTCGTCCTGGGTCCGACGCCGGGTAAGATCGGGATCGCGGGCGAGCTCGCCGCCGTCGGCCTCGCAACGGCCGTCGTCTATCTCGGCCTCGCCCGGCTGCTGCGGATCCCGGAGGTGCCAACGATCGTGCGCCTGCTCAGCTCCGCGCTCCGGCGCGACTCTGGCACATGAGCGGCACGGCGTCCCTGCCCGAGCCGGCGGCCTGGGACGCGTTCGTCCAGGGGAGCGAGCTCGGGTCGTACCTCCAGCGAACCGCGTGGGCGCGGGTCAAGGCGGTGAACGGCTGGTCAAGCGCACGCGTCGTGGCCGGCGGCACGGCGCCGATCGGGGCCCAGGTTCTCCTCCGGCGCCCACGCCCGCTGCCCTGGGCGTTTGCGTATGCGCCCCGCGGTCCGGTGGCCACCACATGGGATGCGGAGTCCGTGGGTGCCTTCTCCGGCAGCCCTCCGGGCCGGGGCTGCCGGGTCGCGTCTCGCACGTCCGGATCGACCCGGAGGTGGAGCGCGACGGTCCCCTCGATCCCGGAGGGTCGCTTCGCGCGATCCTGGCCGACGCCGGATGGAGGCAGGCGCCGCCGATCCAGCCCCCCTCGACGCGCCTCATCGACCTTACCGCCGGCGAGGAAGCGCTCTGGGGCGACCTGCGCAAGAAGTGGCGCCAGTACGTCAACAAGGCCCGCTCGAACGGCGTTCGCGTGGTCGAGCTGCCCGGCGACCCAATCGCGCCGTTCTACGCGATCTACCGGGAGACCGCCTCGCGGGCAGGTTTCCTGATCCGGGTGGAGCAGGCCTATCGGGACGTCTGGGATGCCTACCGTCCCACCGGCGACGCGACGATCCTGTTCGCGGTCGACGCGGACGGGACGCCTCAGGCCGCGCTCTTCCTGGTGCGGAACGGGCTCCGGGTGGTGGAGCCGTACGGCGGGATGACGACCGCCGGCGCGGACCTCCGGGCGAACTACCTGCTCAAGTGGGAGGCGATCCGCCGGTCCCGCGAGGCCGGTGCGGCGACCTACGACCTGTGGGGGCTCGCGCATCCGGGGATCGCCCACTTCAAGACCGGCTTCGGCGGTCGCGAGGTCCGCTTCATCGGCGCGTGGGACCTGGTCCTGAGCGGGGTCGGCCGGCAGGTCTTCCTGACCGCCCAGCGGATCCGCGTCCGCCGGGCTCGCCGACGGGCCGGCCTGGCGGTGGCAGGGGCGCCGGGCCTGTCCGGCGTGGACGGGGACGACTCCCGCGACGGCGCGGACGGCGACGCGGGATGAGCGGCACGGCCGGCGTGCGCGACGCGGACCCGGAGGCGATGGCGGCCTGGGACGACCGGACGGTCCGGGTCCCGGGCGGGAACGTCCAGCAGTCACGCGCCTGGGGCGCCCACCGGGCCGGTCTCGGCTGGCGCGCGCATTACCTGCTGCTCGACGATGGGGCCGCGGTCCTGGCGCTCGGCCGGCCGTGGCCCCTTCTCGGGGGCGGGCGCCTCTACGTGTCGAAAGGGCCGGTCTCGGCGGGAGCGCCGGTGCGAGCGGTCGCCGACCGCCTGGCCGCGGTGGCCGCCTGGGGCCGCGCGGCCGGCTACGACGCGATCCTGGCCGACGCCGAGATCCCGGCGGCAACGGGCTACGCTGGGGAGCTTGAGGGGCGCGGGTTCCACCTGTGCGAAGAGGTCGGTCCGTCGCGCCACCGGGTGGGCGTCCCCATCCCGCCGGGCGCCGGCGAGGACGTGCTCGTGGCCAGGATCGCCAAGACGACCCGCCAGCGGTTCCTCGCGGCGGAGCGCCGCGGGATGCGGATCGTCCGCCATGACGGCGCTGCTACGACCACCCTGCCGCTGCCCGGCCTCGAGACGCCGGCCCCCGAAGCGGCGGGCGCGGCGGCGCTGGCCGCCTTCGAGCGGTTCCACGCCCTGCTGGGCGCAACCGGGGAGCGGCGCGGGTTCACGATCGGCCCGCGGGCGGCCGCGATCGCCTGGTGGCGCGCGGCGCTTGAGGCGGGCCATCTCGTGCTCCTCGAGGCACGCTCGGCCGACGATGCGTACCTGGGAGCCGCGATCTTCTACCGCAACGGAGAGCGGTTGACCTACGCGAACTCGGGCGACGTGGTCGCCCTCCGGCACGCCCATCCCGGGGCGGTCCACCTGCTCCTGTGGCGGGCCCTCCAGCTTGCGGTCCGCGAGGGTCGGAGCGAGCTCGACCTGGGGGGTGTCGACGTGGCCGGTGCGCGGTTCGAGCCGCGCCCAGGGGATGCCATGTTCGGCCTGCTCGAGTTCAAGCGGTCGTTCGGCGGCCGCTGGATCGAGCTCGCCGGCGCGCACGAGCGGGCGCTGCACCCCGCGCGGGCACGGGCCGGGGCGACCCTGGCCCGGCTCGGCGGCAGTGCGCGGCGTCTCGCCGGGTCCCTGGGCACGGGAAGATGAACGCAGGCGAAGGCCGCGCAGGCCCCGACGACGTCGCCGAGCGCGCGGTGCTGGCGCGCCTGGCTGCCGCGGAGCCACGCGGAGCCGGCGCCGCTCTCCGGCCTGCTGGAGCGCCTCCGGGCGGCCGGGCGCCTGCGCTCGGTGATCGAGCCGGCTGGCCAGCCCGGGGGCACAGAACACGCAGACGATGTCAGCCGCACGGCCATCTCCGGCATCGCCTACGACTCGCGCCGGGTCGTGCCCGGCGGCTGCTTCGTCGCGGTGCCCGGGGCGCACGTGGACGGCCATTTGTTCGCGGTTGACGCGGTCCATGCCGGCGCCGTCGTCGTCGTGGTCGAGCGCCCCCTGTCGCCCGCCGATGCCGGCCCGGCGATCCAGCTGGTGGTCGACCGCAGCCAGCTCGCGCTCGCGAGCGTGGCAGCCTGGTGGTACGCGGATCCCGCGGCCGGGCTGGGGATTGTCGGCATCACCGGGACGGACGGCAAGACCACCACCGCCGGGATGGCCGTGGCGGCCCTGGAGGCGGCAGGCGTCCAGACCGGGCTGCTGAGCACCGCCGAGCAGAAGATCGGCGCGGACCGGGCGCGCACCTCGGCCCACGTGACGACGCAGGAGGCGCCGGAGCTGCAGCGCGCCCTGGCCGCGATGCGCGCCGCCGGCGACGTCGCTGCCGTCGTCGAGACGACCTCGCACGGGCTCGCGCTCGAGCGGGTCGGGGAGATCCCCTACGACGTCGCCATCCTCACCAACCTGACCCACGAGCACCTCGAGTTCCACGGGACGTTCGAGGCGTATCGGGCTGCCAAGCGCTCGCTGTTCGAGCGCCTGGGCGGGGACGGCCGTGGCCGAGCCGGCTCCGGCTGCCCGGCCACGAAAGCCGGAGACGCTCCCCGGTGGCCGTCCCTGGCCGCGGGGCGGCATCGTGAACGCGGACGACCCGAACGCGGCGGTCTTCGCGGATGCAACCCGCGCGGCCGGCGCGACGCTCCTGACGTACGGCCTGACCGCCGCGGCCGCGGTCCGGGGCGGCGAGATCAGCGCGACGCGCGAGGGGATCGTCGCCACCGTCGTCACCCCCCGCGGGAGCGGGACGCTGCGGCTGCCGCTGGTCGGCCGCTTCAACGTCCACAACGCCCTGGCCGTGGTTGCGCTCGGCGAGCTGCTCCAGCTTGACCCGGCGGGCGTGCTCGATGGCCTGGCCGGGTTCCGCGGCGTTCGCGGCCGGATGGAGCGGGTGGATCGGGGCCAGCCGTTCGCGCTCGTCGTCGACTACGCCCACACGCCGGCGTCGCTCGCGGCCGCGCTCGACGAGCTGGCGGGGTTGGTCGGCCCGGGCGCGGGGAGAATCGCGGTGTTCGGCTCGGCGGGCGAGCGGGACGTCGCGAAGCGGGCCCTGATGGGACGGGTCGCCGCGGAGCGCTGCCGCCTGGTGATCGCCACCGACGAGGATCCCCGCGGCGAGGATCCGCTGCGAATCCTCGAGCAGATCGCGGAGGGGGCCGAGGCGGCCGGGCTGCGGCGCGGCCAGGACCTCCTGCTGATCCCGGATCGGCGGGCGGCGATCGCCGCCGCGATCGACCGGGCCCTTCCCGGCGACGTGGTGCTGCTGGCGGGCAAGGGCCACGAGCGCAGCATCCTCTACGCCGGTGGGGACGTGCCCTGGGACGAGCGGCGGGTCGCCGAGGAGTGCCTGGCCGCAGCCGGCTACGGCTGAGCCGGATCGGCGCGGCGGGTCGGCCGGCACCGGAGGTCGCACGAAACCGCCCGGCTCGCACGCCCGGGGGGCTCGACGCGGCGGCCGGCACCACGGCCAGCGCGTGGACGGGGCCCGAAAACGGCCCTGCTATTCTTGCTCGACCCATGTCCATCGAGCAGGTCCCGGCAAGCGCAGCGGCGCACGTCCCCAGGACGCGCCGCGCGGCGCCCAGCCCGCGGCGCGTCGTCGGGGCTGCGGTCTCGTTGCCTGCCCTCCGCGAGGCGCTCCTCGCCGAGGTTGCCAGCCACCACCCCCAGGCCGACCTGGGCCCGGTCGAGCGGGCGTTCGACTTCGCGGTCACGGCCCACGGCGACCAGCGCCGGGCCACGGGCGAGGCGTATGTCACCCACCCGATCGCGGCGGCCCAGACCCTCGCGGAGATGGCCCTGGACCCTGCCTCGATCCAGGCGGCGCTGCTCCACGACGTACCGGAGGATACGGACCAGTCCCTGACCGACATCGAGGAGCACTTCGGCCCGGAGGTCGCCCACCTCGTCGACGGCGTCACCAAGCTGTCCAAGTTCTCGACCCATTCGCACGAGGAGCAGCAGGCCGAGAACATCCGGAAGATGCTCCTCGCGATGGCCGAGGACATCCGCGTCGTCCTCATCAAGCTGGCCGATCGGCTCCATAACATGCGCACGCTGTCCGGTCTCCCGCCGGACAAGCAGCTTCGGATCGCACGCCAGACGATGGAGATCTACGCGCCGTTGGCCGAGCGGCTGGGTATCTGGCAGATCAAGTGGGAGCTCGAGGACCTCTCGTTCAAGTACCTCGACCCGGAACGCTACCGCGAGCTGGCGGCGAACCTCGATACGCGCCGAGCGCGCCGCGAGAGCTACATCGAGCGGGCGATCGCGGTCCTCCAGCCGGAGCTCGCCCGGCACGGGATCGAGGGCGACCTCAATGGCCGCCCCAAGCACCTCTTCTCCATCTGGAAGAAGATGCAGCGCAAGTCGGCGGCCTTCGGCGAGATCTACGACGTCTACGCGATCCGCCTCCTGGTGGACGAGGTGCGCGACTGCTACGCCGCGCTGGGTGTCGTCCACAGCCTCTGGAAGCCGATCCCGGGCCAGTTCGACGACTACATCGCGGTCCCCAAGCCCAACGGCTACCAGAGCCTCCACACGGCGGTGATCGCGCTGGATGGCAAGCCGCTGGAGATCCAGATCCGGACGCATGCGATGCATTCCGTCAGCGAGGTCGGGATCGCGGCGCACTGGCGCTACAAGGAAGGCTCCAAGGCCGAGCGCGACTACGACGCGAAGCTGGCCTGGCTGCGCCAGCTCATGGACTGGCAGCGCGAGGTCAGCGACGCGACCGAGTTCGTCGAGGGCATCAAGCTCGACATCTTCCAGGACCAGGTGTTCGTCTTCACGCCGAAGGGCGACATCAAGGACCTGCCGGCAGGGGCGACGCCGCTCGACTTCGCCTATCGCATCCACACGGACGTCGGGCACCGGACGATCGGCGCCAAGGTCAACAACCGGCTCGTGCCGCTCGACTACCGCCTCAAGAACGGCGACATCGTGGAGATCGTGACGACGAAGGCCGAGCACGGCCCGTCGCGCGACTGGCTCTCGATCGTCCGGACCTCGCACGCCCGCGAGAAGATCCGGCAATGGTTCAAGAAGAAGGACCGCGACGAGAACATCAGCCACGGGCGCGAGTCGCTCGAGCGCGAGCTGAAGCGGCTGGCCCGGACCAGCATCGCAACGGTCGGCCACGACCGGCTCCTCGAGATCGCCCGGCCGTACGGTCATGAGACGCTGGACGACTTCTACGCGGCCATCGGCTACGGCGCCGTCTCGCCCCAGCAGGTCGTGATGCGGCTGGGCGTCGTGGACGACGCGCAGCTTGCCCTGCCGGCGGTCGCGCCCACCCCGGCACGCGCGGGCGGCGTGCGGGTCAAGGGCGTCGGCGACCTGCTGGTCCGCTTCGCGAAGTGCTGCCACCCGATCCCGGGCGACCCGATCGTGGGCTTCATCACTCGCGGCCGCGGGATCACGGTCCACCTGGGCCGCTGCGCGACGGTGGTCAACGAGCGCGAGGCGGCCCGCCTGATCGACGTGGAATGGGAGACCGCCCCGGCCCAGACCTACCCGATCGCGATCCGTGTGGAGGCCCATGACCGGACCGGGCTCCTCAACGACATCGCGGGCGCGGTCGCCGAGAGCAAGGTCAACATCCTGGCGGCGAACGTGGCCGTGAGCCAGGATCACACGGCGACGGTCATGGCGACGCTGGAGGTCGCGTCGGTCTCGCAGCTGGCCCGTGTCATGGGGCGGATCGAGCGGGTCAAGGACGTCCTCTCGGTGCAGCGCGACCTGGGCTAGGGGGCGGCCCCGGTCCCGCCCTCCGCCGCCGGGCGTGTCAACGCCGCGGCGGAGCGCCAGCCGCCCGCTAGACTTGCCGCCATGCCAGCGTCGTTCCGAGCCCCGAGGGGTACCCGCGACCTGCTTCCGGAGGAGCGGGCCGCGTTCGCGCGCCTCGAGCGAACCGCCCTCGAGCTGGCCGCCCGCTACGGCTACCGCGTGGTCGAGACCCCGCTGTTCGAGCAGGCCGCGGTCTTCGAGCGCGGGATCGGCGCGGTCACCGACGTCGTGGAGAAGGAGCTCTTCCGGGTGTCGCCGAGCCGGGGCGAGGAGCGCGAGGCGTGGGCGCTGCGTCCGGAGGCGACCGCCGGGATCTGCCGCGCCTACGTCGAGCACGGGATGCAGACGTTGCCCCAGCCCGTCCGGCTCAGCCTGACGGGGCCGATGTTCCGCTACGACCGACCCCAGGCGGGCCGCTACCGCCAGTTCTGGCAGTGGGACGTGGAGGCGATCGGCGACGCGGGACCGGCAATCGACGCGGAGCTGGTGGAGCTGGGCGCGCGCTTCTACCGTGACGCCGGCCTGACCGACGTGGAGCTGTTGCTCAACTCGATCGGCGATCCCACCTGCCGACCGGCCTACCTGGCCCGGCTGGTCGACCACTACCGCGCCCACCTGGCCCGGCTGCCCGAGCTGGAGCGGCGGCGCCTCGAGACGAACCCGCTCCGGCTGCTCGACTCGAGGGACCCGGCGATGGCCGAGGTCAACGAGGGCGCTCCGCGGATCACGGATCATCTGTGCGCGGCGTGCGCGGACCACTTCGCCGGCGTGCGCGCCCACCTCGACGCGATGGGGGTGGCGTATCGGCTGGAGCCCGGGCTCGTTCGCGGGCTGGACTACTACAGGCGGACGGCATTCGAGTTCTATCGCCGCGGCGCGGAGGGCCAGCAGCAGGCGCTCGGTGGCGGCGGTCGATACGATGGCCTCATCGAGCTGCTGGGCGGCAAGCCGACGCCTGGGATCGGGTTCGCACTCGGGCTCGACCGGGTGGTCCTCGCGCTCGACTCTGCTGGTGGGGGCAGGCCGGCGGACGGAGCTCCGGTCGCCGTGGTCGTCGGCGCGGACCCGGCCGACACCGTGGGTCGGCTCCGGATCGCGACCGGGCTGCGCGATGCCGGTCTGCCCGTCCGGGCGGACCTCTCCGTCCGCAAGCTCGGACGGCAGCTGGAGGCCGCCGTCCGCGAAGGGGCGCAGTTCGCGGTGATCCTCGGCGACGAGCTGGCGACGGGGGATGTCCAGCTGCGCGACCTCGACGGCGGCTCGCAGAAGCCCGTGCCGCTGGCCGACCTGCCCGCGCTCCTCCGGCGCAAGGTTCGAACCTGAACGACACGGTGGCCGGAGGCATCGCGGTCGGGGTCGAGTCGACTCCGCGGCGGACGTTCGCATCGGCGCTCGATTGGCCCGGGTGGTGCCGCTCGGGCCGCGACGAGGCAGCCGCGCTCGCAGCCCTGGCGGGGGCCGCCGATCGGTATGCGCGCGTCGCCCACCGGGCAGGCGTGGTGTTCCGGCCGGTCGAAGCCCACGACCTGGTGGTCGCGGAGCGGCTCCCCGGCACGGCGACCACCGCGTTCGGCGCGCCGGACGTCGTCTTCGCCCTGGATGGGCGCGCGACCGAACCGGCCGACGGGCTCATTCTCGGAGCGCTCGTGCGCGCCGCCTGGGACGTCCTGGACGAGGTCGCGCGGCTGGCGCCCGCCGAGCTCCGCCGAGGGCCGCGCGGCGGCGGGCGAGACCGGGACGCGATCGTCGCACACGTGGCCAGCGCCGAGCAGGCCTATGCGCGGCGCATCGGGCTGCGGCTTCCGGGGTCCGCTCCCAGCGCCAGTGCCAGCACCAGCGCCGCGATCGACGTGCTGCGCGCCTCGATCGTTGAGACCCTGGAGCGAGCGGGCGACGGCGGACCAATCCCCGGTGGTCGCTGGCCGGCCCGGTACGCGGCCCGGAGGATCGCCTGGCATGTGCTGGACCATGCCTGGGAGATCGAGGATCGGGCCGGACCGGCCTGACGGTCCACGCCCGCGGTCGGTCGCCGGACGCGGACCGGGACATGGAAGACGCTGGTGGCCTGGCGCCTGATGCCGGCGTGCGCCGGCGCCTCAGGCTTCCGGGTCGACCATCGGTGGCGCGACGGTCGCGACGAGGCGCGCGCGGTCGCGGTCGGCCAGCACGGTGACACCAACCTTCACGTGCAGCACTCGGCCCGGCCCCGGGGCGAAGTGGTGCGCCAGCGGGATCTCCACGGACCAACCTGGGGCCCCCGCCCGTTCGCCCGGCACCGGCGCGAGGCGGGCCGGTGCCTTCCACGTCCCGACCGGGTCGTAGTAGCCGGTCCAGGCCGCGACCTCGACGGTCAGCGGCTCCGCGGCGACCGCAAGCCCTTCCGGCCCGACCGACCGCAGCGTCGCGGACCGCCAGTCGTCGGCGACCGACAGCGAGAGCGCCGCCGCCGGGTGCGCTGTCATGGCATCCATGAACCCACGGACGGCCGTCATGAGATCCCCCCAGGCGCCGCCCGGCGTGCGGCCCGCCGGCACGACGATCGAAGCCGTGCCTGCGACCCAGCGTTCGGCGCGCCCGCCGGGCGGCAGCAGCGCGTCGGGCGCCGACTCGACCAGTCCTACGAGCCGGGCGAGCTCGGCGGTCGAGGCGGCCGCGAGGCGGCCCTGGAAGCGCCCGACGACCGGCGCCTCCGAGAGCACCCAGAGGTCGTAGTCTCCGTCGTGGGACACCCGGAGATGCTCGCCGTCGAACAGCCGGAGGCCACCACCGCCGATGTCGTAGCCGACCAGCACGCCCACGCCTCCACTCATCGGAGCGTCGGGACCCATGTCCCGCCCTGTGTCCGCCCCAGGATGTCCGCGAACTCCTGCAGGTGCCGCGGCTGCGCCCCGTGATCGTGCGGGTCGGGATGGCGGCTTGGGTCACCCATGATGGACCCGCTGTCGTACGTCAGCGCTTCGATCGTGTCGTACTTGTCGATCGGACCATTGGGCGGATCGTCCGGGAGCGCGGCGTCCAGGTCCCGGACGAGGTTCCCCGTCAACGGCACCGGCGCCAGCGCCGGCGGCCCCGCCACGGCTGGCACGGTCGTCGTCGCGAGCGCCGCGTAGGCCTGCACCACCTGCTGCGAGAACGCACCCTGGCGCATGCCGGCGACCGCGGCGACCGCGTTCGCGCTGCTTCGCGCCACCATGGCGGCCTGGAGCGCGGTCGCGATCTGGGCCGGCGTCTGGCCGCCAGGCCCGGCGGCATCGCCCACGAACGGCTCGTGCCCGGTCGCGGCTCGATAGTCTCCCGGGGACTGCTGGTACTCGTCGCGCAGCCCGACGAGGTGGCCGAACTCGTGGGGGATCGTGTTGGCAGCATCCGTGTCGGCCAGGAACCACTCGCCGCCGTTGGCCCGCCCGGTCCCGCGCGTGACCTTGACCGTGTTCGCCCCGGCGCCGGAGCCGCGGGTCATCTCGAAGTTGAGCGGGAGGTGCTGCCCGGTAACCTGTTCCACCAGGTCGAAGTGGTTCCAGGTGTCCCGGACATAGCCGAACCAGGCGCCGGGTGGGCTCCCGCCGACGAAGTGCACAGCCGCGGTGACCTTCATCTGGGCGCCGGCAATCTCCCACGAGTAGCGCGAGCCGTTGCCTCCGGCGCCCTCGGTCATGCCGTAGGTGTGCCCGCCGACCTCCTCCGTCCACTGGCGGTTCTCGAAGCCCACGCTGACGTTCGGGGCGACCGCGTCGAGCGCGGTCCAGGTGGGCAGGTCTCCGACACCCGTCGCTGCGACGCCGTTGGCGCCCTGAAAGGCGGACGTGGCCGCCTGGGTGTTGGGCCCCCACGAGCCGTCGTCGGAGATGGCGGCCTGGCCCCGGCCGGCGAGCCACGCGTTGAGCTTCTGCTGAAACTCGCGGACGGCGGGGCCGTTGGTGATGCCGCCCGGGCCCACGAGCGAGTGGAGGTTGGTGCCGGGCACCTGGGCGGCGGTCGAGCTGGCCGGCAGCGCGGCGTCGACGTGCTGTTCGACCGAGCGGCCGCCTTCGAGGCGGGTTCCCCCGCCGGGGCAGGCCGTGTCCAGCGCCGTCCAGGTGGCGGCATCGACGGCGCCGCTCGGCGGGGTGAGGCCGAGGGCCGACTGGAACGTGGTGACGGCGTTCTGCATCAGGGCCATCGAAGACGGCGTTGACGGGCAGGATGGCGCCGGCCTGGCCGCTCGCGTTGAGCTTCTCCTGGGCGAGCCCGACGTCGGTGCCCGTCGCGCCCCGGTTGAGGGTCGGTCGAACCGGTGCCGGCACGGCGGCGGCCGCGCCTTCGAGGGCCGTCCAGGTTGCCGGGCCGACGACGCCGTCGGGCGTCAGCCCGCGGGCGCGCTGGAACTGGCGGACGCGCCGGGACGTGGTTGGGCCGAAGCGCCCATCGGTCGTGACGGGTCCGCCGGCCGCGAGGGCCTGGCCGAGCTTGTCCTGCATCTCCTGGACCGCCGGCCCATGACTGCCCTCGCGAAGGGTCGGGTGGGCGGCAGCCGGGTCCGCCGGGGCGTTGGCCGCTTCATCTGCGGCGTCGTCGGCGCCCGTGGTGTCATCCTCGCGCTGGAGGACGAGCCGGGCGGTCGCGGCATTGCCGGCGGTGCGCTGAACGTGCTCCAGGAGGGCCGCGCCGAGGGGCGCCTGCTGCGGGTCGAAGTTGGCGAGGAACGCGCCAGCCGGCGCTCCGTCGCGTCCATCGCTGGACGCAACGGGCGGACGCGGACGCCGCAGCCAGGCCGTCGCCGGCCGGCTTCGGGGCGCCTGGATCGGCGCGCGACGCTCCACGGGCCCAGTGTGCGCCGGGTCGCCGGGCACCCGATAGGATCAGCCGGGCCGGAGTCGCTGCCCGATCGGGCACGGTACAGGCGAGCCGCGGCGTGCCAGTTGGACCTCCCTGATCCCGCCCACGACGACTTTGTACGAAGCATCCGCCGGCCGCCGCGCGTGGCGGCCGGCGGATGCCGCTACGATTGCCGGCATGACGAACCTTGCGACGCCGTACCGGACCCACACCTGCGGCGCCCTCCGCGGTGACGACGCCGGTGCCGAGGTCCGCCTCGCCGGCTGGGTGCACCGACGGCGGGACCACGGCCAGCTCATCTTTCTGGACCTGCGGGACCGCCACGGGATCACCCAGGTGGTGGTCGACGCCACCGAGTCCCCGGACGCGCATGCCGCCGCCACGCGATGCCGCAACGAGTTCGTCGTCATGGCGGTGGGTCTCGTCGAGCGCCGGCGGCCGGGGGGGGAGAACGCCAAGCTCCCGACCGGCGAGATCGAGGTCCGTGCTCGAGAGCTTACGGTGCTCTCGGAGGCGAAGACGCCCCCGTTCTACATCAACGAGCCGGACGCACCGGTGGACGAGTCGGTGCGCCTCCAGTACCGCTACCTCGACATCCGCCGCGAGCCGATGCTTCGCCGGCTTCTGCTGCGCAGCCGGCTCGTGGAGGAGATCCGGCTGGCGCATCACGCGAACGGGTTCGTCGAGATCGAGACGCCCATCCTGATCAAGAGCACGCCCGAGGGTGCCCGCGACTTCATCGTGCCGTCGCGCCTGCAGCCCGGCACCGTCTACGCGCTTCCGCAGAGCCCGCAGCAGCTCAAGCAGCTCCTGATGGTCGCCGGCGTGGATCGCTACTTCCAGATCGCGCGCTGCTTCCGCGACGAGGACCTTCGAGGTGACCGCCAGCCGGAGTTCACCCAGCTCGACCTGGAGATGAGCTTCGTGACGGAGGAGACGGTGACGGGCTTCGTGGAGGCGGTGGCGATCAGCGTCTCGCGCGCCGTTACCCCGGAACGGCCGCTCCAGCAGGTGCCCTTCCCGCGGTTTACCTACGCCGAGGCCCTGGAGCGCTTCGGCTCGGACAAGCCGGACCTGCGCTTCGGGATGGAGCTCGCCGACCTCGGCCCCGCGCTCGTGGACGAGGCCGGCGGGCCGGCCTCCGGGTTCCGGGTGTTCGACGAGACGCTCGCGAGCGGCGGGCGCGTCAAGGGGATCGCGGTTCCCGGGCTGGCGGACGCGAGCCGGGCCCGGATCGACGAGCTCACCGAGGCGGCCAGGCGTTACGGCGCGCGCGGGCTCATCACGCTGGCAGTCACGGCCGAGGGGGTCCATGGGCCGAGCGTGAAGTTCCTCGGGGCGGAGCGGGCGTCGGCGCTCGCGGGTCGCTGCGGCGCGGTGGAAGGGGACCTGGTCCTGATCGTGGCCGACCGCGCGACGATCGTCACCGACGTGCTGGGGCGCCTGCGGGTCGAGCTCGGGGCGACGCTGGGCCTGGCCGACCCGTCCGTGCTCGCGTATTGCTGGGTGGACCGCTTTCCGATGTACGAGTGGGACGCCACGCGCAACGGCTGGCATGCCACCCACAACCCCTTCTCGGGTGTGGTCCCCGAGGACGAGCCACTCCTCGTCACCGCGTCCGGGGACCCGGAGCGGCCGTCGCCGGACGACCCGGCCGGCCGGGCGCGCGCCATGCAATACGACCTGGCGCTCAACGGCTGGGAGCTCGGTGGCGGATCGGTGCGGATCCACCAGCGTGCGCTCCTGGAGCGGTCTTTCGCGCTCCAGGGCCACACGCTCGCCTCGATGCGCGAGAAGTTCGGGGGCATGCTGGAAGCGTTCGACTACGGCGCCCCGCCGCACGGCGGGATCGCGATCGGGATCGATCGCTGGGCCGCCCTGCTGGCCGACCAGGCGACGATCCGCGAGGTCATGGCGTTCCCCAAGACATCCTCGGGTTCGGACCTGATGCTCGACGCGCCATCCGCGCCCGACCCGGGCCAGTACGCGGAGCTGGGCCTCCGGTACGTGGGGCCTCCCGACTCGGCCTGAGCGCCCGAGGTTGTCCGGCGCGGGACAATGGAGCGGGTGCATCCGTGCAGGGAGGGCCGCCATGAGCGCGCAGTTCGTCGTCCAGCTCCAGAACCGACCGGGTGCCCTGGCCGCCTTTGCCCGGGCGCTCGCGGAACGGGGCATCGACATCCACGACATCGCCGGAGGCGGCGCCGGGGATCATGGCTACGCCGTGCTGTCCACCGATGATGAAGCCGCCACGCGCGCGGTGCTCCGCTCGTTCGGCTACCCGTTCGTCGAGGGCGAGGCGCTCGTGGTGGAGGTCGACGACCGACCGGGAGGCTTCGCCGCGGTCGCCGAGAAGCTCGCCGCGGCAGGAGTCGACATCCACGGGGTACTGTTCGTGGGACGGCGCGCCGGCATCGTCGAGACGGCGTTCACCGTCGACGACGTGGACCGCGCTCGGCGGGCACTCGGCCTGAGCTGAGGCCGGCGGCCGGCCGGGGCAACGTCGCCGCAGCTGCGGGCGGACGGCTCGTCGCGGGCCGCGACGCCGCGCTGCCATCGTGCGCGCGGTCATCCTTGGACGTGAAGAAGGGGAGCTCGATGCGGATCGGACTGGTCGGCCTGGGCCGGATGGGCGGCTACATGGCGCGGCGCTGGCTGCGCGCGGGTCACGAAGTCGTCGGCTATGCCCGTCACGCCGACACGGTGAACGGGTTGCTCGCCGACAAGGCGATCACCGCCGGGGCAACGTCGCTGCGGGATCTCGTCGGCCAGCTGGCCGCGCCGCGCGTCCTGTGGTTGATGGTGCCTGCCGCCGCCGTGGACGCGACCCTCGACGAGCTCGTGCCACTGCTCGAGCGCGGTGACGTCATCGTGGATGGCGGCAACTCCTACTACGTGGACGATCTGCGCCGCTCGCGAGCGCTGGAGGGGGCGGGGATCGACTACCTCGACTGCGGGACCAGCGGCGGCATCGCCGGCCTGGAGCGTGGGTATTGCCTCATGATCGGCGGACCGGCCGGGGCCGTGGGGCGACTCGATCCGATCTTCCGGGCGCTGGCCCCCGGCGTCGGCGCCGCGCCCCGAACGCCCGGCCGGTCGGGTGACCCGGACTCCGCCGAGAACGGCTACCTCCATTGTGGCCCGAGCGGTGCCGGGCACTTCGTGAAGATGGTCCACAACGGCATCGAGTACGGCCTCATGGCGGCCTACGCGGAAGGCCTGAACATCCTCGAGCACGCGAACGCCGGCCGGCAGGAGCGCGAGGTCAGCGCCGAGGTGACCCCCCTGCGGGCCCCGGAGCTCTACCACTACGACCTCGACATCCGTGCCGTGACCGAGGTGTGGCGGCGGGGGAGCGTGGTCGCGTCGTGGCTGCTGGACCTCGCCGCCGAGGCGTTCCAGCGCAGCGGCGACCTCGCGGACTTCGAGGGCCGGGTCTCGGACTCCGGTGAGGGGCGCTGGACGAGCATCGCCGCGATCGATGTCGGCGCGCCGGCGCCGGTCCTGACGACCGCCCTGTACGAGCGTTTCATGTCGCGCGGCGAGGCCGACTTCGCCGACAAGGTCCTCTCCGCGATGCGGCTCGGCTTCGGGGGTCACCAGGAGCCGAAGGGGTAGCTCACTCGCGAGCGGCCGGCGGCTCCGGCGCCTCGTCGGGGCCGGCGGCCACCAGCGCTCCCCATTCGTGGCGCCGCCCCGGCGGCGGCTCCGGCGGACCCTCGAAGGGAGGAAGGCCGTCGCGTGGGGTGTCGAGGCCCAGCACGATGCCGGGGTCGCCCAGATCGATGGTTCGGCAGGGAAGGACCGCGGCGAGCGCGTCGGAGATGGCGGCCGGCGTGAGGTCCGC
This sequence comes from uncultured Chloroflexia bacterium, assembly GCA_963800795.1. Taxonomy (GTDB): domain Bacteria; phylum Chloroflexota; class Limnocylindria; order Limnocylindrales; family CSP1-4; genus CTSoil-043. The sequence goes on along the minus strand of CAWDCJ010000008.1, from coordinate 64,052 downwards.
GGCGAGCGCCCGGAGCGCCGGCAGGCGTCCGACCGGCAGGAGGATCGGCCAGCCCGGAGTCGCCCGGAAGGCCGGCCGCAGGAGCGTGTCGCGGTCGGCACCGTGCGCCTCGATGAGCGACGTGACGGTCTCCGCGTCCAGCCATCCCATGCGCGCCGGCCAGAGGAGCGCCGCGTCGGTCGCGTCCACCTCGCTGCAGGCGAGCTCGACGGCGCGAGCCATCTGCCCCGCGGGCCCCGCGCCAGCCGCCGCCGGGGCACCCAGCACGACGGGCGCGCCGGCGAGCGCCAGCGCGACCGCACCCTCGGGATCGGGGCTGACCACGACCACGGGGAGCGCGCCACCGGCCCAGGCCAGGTCGACGAGGCGACGGATGTTCGGGGTGCCGTCCACGTCACGGAGGGCGGTCTCGGCGGAGTCGGCCAGGATGCAGGCGGCGACGGTCACGCCGTGGATGCTAGCAGGCGCCCGGGTGCGGGGACGCTCGCTGGGGGTGTCCGGCTCCTGTGCGACAATCGGCCGGCCCATGACCGAAGGGAGCGCTCCACCCCGCATGCCCGCCACCCCCGCGCCTCCGCCGGCGCTTCCGACCGAGGCCCCAACCCTTGCCGTCCGCTCCGACCTGCGCAACGTCGCGATCGTCGCGCACGTGGACCATGGCAAGACCACGCTCGTGGATGCGCTCCTGCGCCAGACCGGGTCGTTCCGGGCCAACCAGATCGTCGCCGAGCGCGTGATGGACTCGATGGACCTGGAGCGGGAGAAGGGGATCACGATCCTGGCGAAGCAGACCAACGTCGATTTCGACGGGATCCACATCAACATCGTGGACACCCCGGGCCATGCGGACTTCGGCGGCGAGGTGGAGCGCTCGCTGAACCTGGTCGACTCCGTGCTGCTGCTGGTGGACGCTGCGGAAGGGCCGCTGCCCCAGACGCGCTACGTGCTCCAGAAGGCGATGGCGCGCCACCTGCCGGTGGTCGTGGCGGTCAACAAGATCGACCGGGGCGACGCGCGTCCCGCGGAGGTGCTGGACGACATCTACGAGCTGTTCATGGACCTGGGCGCCGATGCCGGCCAGATCGAGTTCCCCGTCGTCTATACGAACGCGAAGGCGGGCACCGCGACCCGGGCGCTGGCAGTGCCCGGGACGAGCCTGCGCCCGCTCCTGGAGCTCCTTGTCGCGGTCACGCCGCCGCCCACCTACATGCCGGGCCACCCGCTCCAGCTGCTGGTGACGAACCTGTCCGCGAACGAGTACGTGGGCCGGATGGCGGTCGGCCGGCTGATGAACGGGACGATCCGGGTCGGGCAGCGCATCGTGGTGGTCCGCGAGGAGGCGGACGACCCGGACGGCGGCGTCGAGCCGGGGCGGACCGTCACGCTCTCCGGCACGGTGACCGCGCTCCAGACCGCCCACGGGATCGAGCAGGCCGACATCGAGGAAGCCGGCCCGGGCGACATCGTGTCCGTGGCAGGCCTGCCGGAGGTCACGATCGGGGACACCCTGACCGACCCTGCCGACCCGCGTCCCTTGCCCCGCCTGGAGGTGGACGAGCCGACGCTGCGGATGACCTTCGGGGTCAACACCTCGCCGATCTCCGGCCGTGATGGCAGGTTCCTGACCAGCCGCCAGATCCGCGCGCGGCTGGAGAAGGAGATCCTCGGCAACGTCGCGATCCAGTTCTTCCCGACCGAGTCGGCCGACACGTTCGAGGTGCGCGGCCGTGGCGAGCTCCAGCTCGCCGTCCTGGTCGAGCAGATGCGACGAGAAGGGTTCGAGCTGCAGGTGAGCCGCCCGGAGGTGATCCTGCGGACCCTCGACGGGGAGCTGCAGGAGCCGTACGAGCGGATCACGATCGACATCCCGCCCGAGTACATCGGGACGATCCAGACGGCGCTCGCCGGCCGGAAGGGCCGTCTCGAGCAGATGTCGACCGATACCGACGGCCGCGTCCGGATGGAGTTCGTCCTCCCGGTCCGGGGGTTGATCGGGTACCGCGGCCAGCTCATGACCGAGACCCGGGGGACCGCGCTGCTCCACCAGATCGGGGAGGGCTACGGCCCGTATGCCGGCGAGGTCACGCACCGGACGGACGGCGTCCTGGTGGCCGATCGTCTCGGCACCTCGAACGCGTACGGCCTGTTCAACCTCCAGGAGCGCGCGGAGATGTTCATCGGCGCCGGCGTGGATGTCTACGAGGGCATGGTCGTCGGAGAGAACTCGCGCTCCGGTGACATGGACGTCAACGTGACGAAAGAGAAGAAGCTGACGAACATCCGGACCCACGCCCACGACGAGGCCCTGCGACTCGTCCCGCCGCGGCCGATGACCCTGGAGACGGCCATCGAGTTCATCGGCGACGACGAGCTGGTGGAGGTCACCCCGAGCCAGATCCGCCTCCGCAAGCGCCTCCTCTCGCAGCACGACCGGCGCCGGCAGGCAGGCGCGCGCGAGGACGCGCGCGCGGCCGAGGAACGCTGAGGGCGCGACCGGAGTGGGCTGCGCGCCGGCGCCGCGCGACGGCGCCGCCGACGACCCGCGCGATCCGTCAGGCGATGCAGCCGCCCAGCCTGACGTCCCTGCGCCGGGTGGCCGCGGTCCTGGCGGTCATGCTCGGGGCGCTCGTCCTGACCATTCCGGCTCTGGAGCCACGCATCCGCCGGGGCGGCGGCTGGGACGTCGAGGCTCGCACTGGATAAGGTCGCACGCGGGTTCGAGCCCGCGTGAGTACAGTCACGCGGTGAACGACGACCCGAACCTACTGCGGGGGCAGAAGCCGGCGGACCGGCGCGTTCGCGTCACACGGCCCGAGTCCAAGTATTTCCGCTACGCGGCGCCCGGCATCGTGACCGCGCGCCCGACGGCAAGCGAGCCGCGGACGCGGCTGGGTCGTGCCGCGTTCACCGCCCGCCGCGCGCTGTTCGGCCGGCCGATCGAGTCGGAGGCGGAGATCAGCGAGCGGCTCCCGATCTGGAAGGCGCTGCCGGTCTTCTCGTCCGATGTCATGTCATCGGTCGCGTACGCGAGCGAGGCGAGCCTGTTCACCCTGCTCGCCGTCGGGACGGCGTCCTTCAACCTGCTGATTCCCATCTCAATCGGGATCGTGGCGGTCCTGTTCATCGTGACCTTCAGCTACCGCCAGACGATCCGCGCCTACCCCAACGGCGGCGGGAGCTACATCGTGGCGCGCGCGAACCTCGGTGTGCTGCCGGGACTCGTGGCGGCTGCCGCGCTCCTGACCGACTACGTGCTCACGGTATCGGTCAGCGTCGCGGCGGGCATCCTGGCGATCAGCTCGGTATTCCCTCCCCTGGCTCCGCTGCAGTGCCGCTGATGGTGCGGTTCATCCTGCTGGTGATGGCCATCAACCTGCGCGGCGTCCGAGAGAGCGGGACGATCTTCGCTCCGCCGACCTACGCGTTTCTCGGGCAGCGCACTGCTGCTCGTCGGCCTCGGCCTGCGGCAGGACCATGCTCGGGCATGCCTCCCCAGGTAACCGGCGTGATCCCGCTGGCCGTTCCGCCCGAGACCATGAGCGTGCTCCTGCTGGCGCGCGCCTTTGCCGACGGTTGCTCCGCCATGACCGGGACCGAGGCGGTGGCCAACGGCGTACCCGCCTTCAAGCCGCCCGAGTGGCGCAATGCACAGACCACCATGGCCATCGTCGCCGTCCTGCTGGCCACCATGTACCTGGGCATCAGCGCGCTCGCCCTCGTGAGCGGTGCCACGCCCGCCCAGAGCGGTGAGTCGGTGCTGTCGCAGATCGGTCGTTCCACCTTTGGGCTAAGCCCCATGTACTACGTCCTTCAGCTCGCGACGATGGCGATCCTCATCTTGGCGGCCAACACGAGCTTCGCCGACTTCCCCCGCCTCTCCTCAATCCTCGCGAGCGACGGATTCTTCCCCCGCCAGTTCTCGTTTCGTGGCGAGCGGCTGGCCTTCAATGCAGGGATCGTCGCCCTCGCCCTCGTCTCGATCGTCGTGCTCGTCGTCTTCGGGGGCAACGTCAACGCCTTGATCCCCCTGTACGCGATCGGCGTCTTCACCGCCTTCACCCTGTCGCAGGCCGGGATGGTTCGGCACTGGTTCTTCGAGCGAGGCTCGGGCTGGAAGCGGAGCGCGCTGATAAACGGGTTTGGCGCGTCGCATCACGGCTCTCATCACCGTGGTCTTTGCCGTGGCCAAGTTCGCCCTGGGCGCGTGGATCATCCTCGTCGTCGTCCCGCTGTTCGTCCTGGCCATGCTGTTCGTGCACCGGCAATATGCCCGCGGGATGCTGGAGCTCGCCGTGGCACCCGACCTCGTCTGGGGGCCACCGGTTCACCGTCGGCGGGTGGTCATCCCGGTCTTCGACGTCCGCAAGGACGTCATCCAGGCAGTGCGCTTCGGGAGGTCGATGACCGAGGACATCACCGCGGTCTACGTGACCGACGATGTCGCCCTGGGCGAGCAGGTCCGCGAGCGGTTCGAGCGGCAGCTTCCCGGCATCGGGTTCGTGATCGTGGAATCTGCCCTACCGGAACCTCGTCGATCCGCTGATTCGATACCTGGAGGTCATCGCCGAGAGAGACCCGGCCACCGTCACGGTCGTCCTGCTGCCCGAGCGGGTGGTCCACCACTGGTGGGAGCACGATCCTCTTCAACCAGAACGTCCACCGGATCCGCGATGCGCTCACCGGCAGGCCGGACATCCTCGTGGCGGACGTTCCGTTCCGGGGCCCCGAGGACGGGGAGGCGCAGCGGGGTGCCTGAGCCGGGCTACAGCGGGAGGTCGCCCTCGTCGGGGCCCTCGTACGGATCGAGCGTCTCGGTGGCGTAGCGCCCGTAGAAGTTCGTGAAGTGTGCCCCGTGGCGCCGCAGCACGGCCCGGATCAGCCGGCGGCGGGCCGGGTCCGTCTCCCGGACCGCGATCACCGGGTGGCCACGCCGCGCTTCGAGCTCGTAGCGCCGGAAATCCGGCGCCTGGTCCATCTGGGTGAACTGGATCAGCCGGTAGATCCGGGCAACGAGGCCGTGGTGCTTCCCGCGCCCGTCGATGCGGAGCGCCGCCTCCTCGCCGACCAGGACGCGGACCGCCTCGCGCGACATGCCGGCGCCCACCAGCTCGGCCACGGCAGCCTCCGCGGCCATGGGGGAGGGGAGGATCCCCATGAGATGCTCGGTCGGGTACCCCAGCAGCCAGCCGGCTGGCCGAGCTGGTGCGGTCCGGGGAGGGCGGCAGCGGAGGTTCCGAGCGTTCGGTCACGCTCAAAGGATAGCCAGCGGGCCTCGCGGGCGTCCCGCCGTACAATCCTGCCCTGATGGCGATCTACCTGGACCATGCGGCGACCACGCCGCTGCGCCCCGAGGCCCTGGAAGCCATGCTCCCGTACCTGGGCGGCTCGTTCGGGAACCCCTCCTCGGCCCACTCCTTCGGCCGGGCGCCCGCAACGCGCTCGACGAGGCCCACGAGCGCCTGGCGATCGCGCTCGGTGGGACGGCCCGCGAGCTCGTGATCACCTCCGGCGGCACGGAGGCGAACAACCTGGCGATCAAGGGCGCGGCGTGGGCCGGCAAGGCGCATGGCCACCGGCTCGTGGCGAGCGCCGTGGAGCACCACGCCGTCGGGCACGCCATGCGCCACCTGGAGAAGTTCGGTTTCGAGGTGGTGGAGGTCCCCGTCGACCACTTCGGCCGCGTGGACCCGGACCGGCTCGAGGCGGCCCTGGACGAGCGGACGACGCTCGTCTCGGTGATGCTCGCCAACAACGAGGTCGGCACGATCCAGCCGGTCCGCGAGATCGCCGACCGGCTCCGCGCCCGGCGCGGGATCCTGTTCCACGTCGATGCGGTTCAGGCCGCGCCGACGCTGGGGCTCGACGTGCAGGACCTTGGCGCGGACCTCGTCACGATCTCCGCCCACAAGTTCGAGGGACCGAAGGGCGTCGGGGCGCTGTGGGTCCGCCGCGGCACGCAGCTGATCGCGCAGCTCCACGGGGGGAGCCAGGAGCGCCACCGCCGGGCCGGGACGGAGAACGTCGCGGGTGCCGTCGGCATGGCGGTGGCCTACGAGTGCGCCTGCGCGGACCGGCCGACGACGGCGATCCGGCTGCGTGCGCTCCGGGCTCGGCTCGCGGCCGCCTGTCTCGCGGTGGACGGCGTCGAGCTGACCGGCCATCCGACGGAGCGCCTCCCGGGGCTGCTCTCGCTGCTCGTTCGGGGCGCCGACGGCGTCGCCATCAGCGTCGCGCTCGACCTGGACGGGATCGCCATCTCGACCGGGTCCGCCTGCACGACCGGATCGCCGGAGCCGTCGCACGTCCTGACCGCCATGGGCTACACGGGCGCGGAGGCGCTCGGCGCGCTGCGCCTGTCGCTTGGTCGCGCCACGACCGACGCCGAGGTGAGCGAGGCGTGCCAGGTCGTGCCGCGCGTGATCGCGGCGATCCGGGACGGCTCCGTTGCCCAGGCAGCGGACCCGCTCGGCGCGCGACTGGGGGCCTAGGGCCGGTGGCGCGCGTGCTGGTGGCGATGTCCGGCGGGGTCGACAGCTCTGTCGCGGCGGCGCTGATCGCGGAGGCAGGCCACGAGGTGGTCGGGGTCTGGATGCGGGTCCACGAGGGGGCGGATGCCTACTCGGAGATCAAGAAGAGCTGCTGCTCCGCCGACGCGGCGGAGGACGCGCGGCGCGTGGCGGCCCAGCTCCGCGTCCCGTTCTATGTCCTCAACCTCGAGCGCGAGTTCGAGGCGGGCGTCATCCGGCCGTTCCTGGCCGCCTATCTCGGCGGGGAGACGCCCAGCCCGTGCGTCGAATGCAACAGCTACGTGAAGTTCGGGGCGCTGCTCGGTCGCGCGCGACGCCTGTACGGGTGCGACGCCGTGGCAACCGGTCACTACGCGCAGCGCGACACCATCGTCGGCGCGGACGGCCGCGCGGTCCACCGGCTGCGGCGCGGTGCCGACCGGGCGAAGGACCAGGCCTACTTCCTGTACGGCCTCCGCCAGGACCAGCTGGCGCACGCGCTCTTTCCGCTGGGCCGGCTGACCAAGCCGGAAGTCCGGGAGCTTGCCCGCGAGCGCGGCCTGGCGACCGCGGACAAGCCGGAGAGCATGGAGATCTGCTTCGTGCCCACGCGGCGACCCGCGCGACGCGCTCAGGTCGCGAGCCGGCTGGAGCCCGGTCTCCGGCCCCGCGATCGATGCCGAGGACGGCCGGGTGGTGGGACACCACGGAGGGGCGGCCGGCTTCACCGTGGGCCAGCGGCGCGGGCCTGGGCATCGCCCTGGGCGAACCGCGCTACGTGAGCCGGGTGGACCCGGCCGCGAACACGATCGTGCTGGCGCGGCGTGCCGACCTCGAGACGCGCCGCTTCGCGATCGCCGATGTGACGTTCGTGGCGGGCGGGCCGCCGGCGGCGGGCGGCGAGGGCTTCCGGGCGCGCGCCCAGGTCCGCCATCGCGCGGAGGCGGTGCCGGCCTTCGTCCGCCCGGCCTGGCCCGTCCGATCTCGGTCCGCCGGCCGCATCGGGTTCGCGGTGGACCGTGCAGACCGACGTGCCCGTGTGGGCGGCAGCGCCCGGGCAGGCCTGCGTCCTGTTCGATGCCGACGACCCGGAGGTGGTGCTGGGCGGCGGCCGGATCGTCCGCGACGACGGGTAGAGGAGCGGCCGTGGAGATCGGACCGTCGATCATCCTGGCCGTGTTGATGGGCATCTTCTGGACTTCCGCCGCGGTGCTGGTACGCGGCGTGGCCGGGGCCCGGCTCCCGTTCCTGCTGCTGCTTGCCGTCACGGGCGCCTGGGCGGGCGACGCGATCGGCGGGCGCGTGGGCGGCCTGTTCGATGTCCTGCGGATCGGGGACTTCCGGCTCCTGTCCGCCTCGATCGGCGCGCTCGCCGGGATCATGCTCGTGGTGGTCGTCTCCGTGCTGGGGCCGACGCGAGTGGAGCCGGGACCGGGACCGGACTGATGCGTCCTCCCCGCCCGGCCTGGCTCCGTACGCGCGACGAAGATCCCCTGGCGGTCTTCGCGCGGGGCGCGACGGTCGGGGCGTTCGTCGGTGCGCTCATCGCCGGGTCAGCCATCTGGCGGCGCGCCCGCGGCCGGCCCGCCGGCGCCCGGGATCCCGGCGACGCGCGTTCGCCTCGTCGGCCCGCCTCCCGGCCCGGAAGCAGCATGGACGGGCCGCGGGCCTAGCCCGGCGTCGGGACCGAAGCAGGGCGCCGCGGGCGGGCATCTCGCGGCCCGGGCCAGGACGCCGGACCCGCAACTCGCGGGGTGGGTCGGGACCGCGGCCCGGCGTTCGCTACCATTGTCGCGATGCCGAGCCTTCCGCCCACGCCCGACCCCGATCCGCGGATCACTCCGCTGCCCGCCGCCGAGATCCGCCGCCGCTATCTCGACTTCTTCGCCACGCGCGGCCACACGGTGGTGCCGGGCGCGAGCCTCGTGCCGGCAGGGGACCAGACGCTCCTGTTCACGAACTCCGGGATGGTCCAGTTCAAGGAGGTCCTGACTGGCGCCCAGACGCGGAGCTACACGCGGGCGGTGGACGTCCAGCGCTGCCTGCGGGTGGCGGGCAAGCACAACGATTTCGAGGAGGTGGGCCGGACGCCGCGCCACCACACGCTCTTCGAGATGATGGGGAACTGGAGCTTCGGCGACTACTTCAAGCGCGAGGCGATCCATTGGGCCTGGGAGTTCCTGACAGGTGAGCTGGGGCTCCCCGCCGAGCGCCTGGCGGCGACGACCTACCGTGACGACGAGGTCGCCTGGGCCGTCTGGCGTGACGAGATCGGGCTGCCCCCCGAGCGGATGGCCCGCTGGGGGGACGTCGACGCCGGCGACGACAAGAACTTCTGGCGGATGGCCGACACGGGTCCCTGCGGCCCCTGCAGCGAGATCCACTTCGACCGTGGCCCGGAGCTGTCCGAGGGCCCCGAGTGCGTGCCGGACCACTCTGAGCATTGCCCCCGCTGGCTGGAGCTCTGGAACCTGGTGTTCATGGAGTTCAACCAGCTCCCCGACGGACGGCGCGTGCCGCTGCCGTTCACGAGCGTCGATACCGGCCTGGGGCTCGAACGGCTCGCCAGCGTCCTGCAGGGGGTGCTCTCGAACTACGACACGGACCTCTTCACGCCGATCCATGAGACGCTCCGGCGTCTCCTGGGGCACGACCCGGAGGCGTTCGAGGCGGACCGCTTCAGCTACCAGGTGATCGCCGACCACAGCCGCGCCATGACCTTCCTGATCGCGGATGGGGTCCTGCCCTCCAACGAGGGCCGCGGCTACGTGCTGCGCCGGATCATCCGTCGTGCGGTGCGTCACGGCCGGCTTCTCGGCCGGCGAGATCCGTTCCTGGTCGAGACAGCCGCCACGGTGATCGAGGTGATGGGTGACGCGTACCCGATGTTGCGGGACGAGCGGGAGCGGATCCTCGCCGCGATCGCGCGCGAGGAGGTCCAGTTCGCACGCACGCTCGACGCGGGGACCATCCAGCTGGAGGAAGCGCTCATCCCGCTCACGGACGCGGAGCGGGTGGTCGGACGACGCCCAGAGGAGGTGCCGCCGGACGCGCCCGTCCTGCCCGGGGCGTTCGCCTTCAAGCTCCATGACACGTACGGGTTCCCGATCGACCTGACGGTCGAGCTGGCGGCCGAGTACGGGGTCCAGGTGGACCGGGCGGGATTCGAGGTTGCGCTGGAGGAGCAGCGAGCGCGCAGCCGCGGCGGGCGCAAGGCAGAGCTGGCGCGCCACGCGGAGCTGACCGAGCTGTACGAGGGGATCCTCCGCCGCGCCGGCGAGACGGTCTTCGTGGGCTACGAGACAACGTCGGCGGAGGGCCGGGTCCTGGCCATCCTGCGCGACGGGATCGCCTTCGACGAGCTGAGCGGATCGGGTCAGGCTGAGGTGATCCTGGACCGCACGCCCTTCTACGCCGAGGGCGGCGGGCAGGTCGGCGACCGGGGCGAGCTGCTCGAGGCCGGCGGAGGCTCACGACTCTTCAGCGTCGAGGAGACGCTGCGTCCCGCCGGCCGGCTGGTCGTCCATCGCGGGAAGCTGCACGGGCGACTCCGCACCGGCGAGACCGTCAGCGCGGTCGTCGACGCCGAGCGCCGCGCCCGCACGATGCGCAACCACACCGCCACGCACCTGCTCCATCGGGCGCTGCGCAACGCCGTCGGGCCCGCGGCGCGCCAGGCGGGCTCCCTGGTCGCGCCCGACTACCTCCGCTTCGACTACCCCTTCGATCGGGCGCTCACGGAGGACGAGCGGCGCGCGGATCGAGGACGAGGTCCGCCGGGTGGTTCGCGAGGATCGACCGGTGACCGTCGCGCTCCTCCCGATCGGCGAGGCGATCGAGGCGGGCGCGGACGCGTTCTTCGACGAGAAGTACGGGGAGACGGTCCGGACCGTGCGCGTGGCCGACTACAGCTTCGAGCTGTGCGGCGGCACGCACTGCCGCGCCTCGGGACAGGTCGGCGGCTTCGTCATCACGGCCGACCGAAGCATCGGCACGGGGATGCGCAGGATCGAGGCACTCACCGGCGATGCGGCCGATGCCTACCTGCGCCGAGCGGGCGGAGCTGCTTGCAGCGATCGCCGGCCAGCTCGGCGCCCAGGGGGTGGACGCCGTCCCCGACCGGATCGCGGCGCTGGAAGCGGAGCTGCGCGAGGCGAAGCGCCGCCTGCGGGCCGGCGCCGGCGCTGGCATCCCGAAGGCAGCGGAGCTGGCCGCCGCGGCGCGGGAGGTGGCGCCGGGGGTCCGCCTCGTCGCTCAGGCCGGCCCCTGGACGACGATCGAGGCGCTCAAGGCGACCGCCAAGGAGACGCGGTCGCGGCTGCCGTCGGGGGTCATCGCCCTGGCGCTCGAGGCAGATCAGCCGCAGCTCTTCGTGGGCGTGTCCGACGACCTTGTCGCGCGCGGTGTCTCCGCCGGCGCCCTGGTGCAGGCCGGCATGCCCCACATCGAGGGGAAGGGCGGCGGGCGGCCGGAGATGGCCCAGGGCCGGGGTTCGCGGCGCGACGGCCTCGCTGCTGCGCTCGCGGCGATCGGCGCGGCGCTCGCCGCTGGCGACGGCGGCTAGGCAGCCCGCATGGCCTTCCTGCGGCGGTTCTGGCAGCGTGACGCGGGCCAGCAGCTTGCCGCCTGCACCGCGCTCGACGTCGGCACGGAGTTCGCCAAGGCGCTCGTCTTCGAGATCAACGCCCAGGGCCACGGCACGGTTCGCGGCGTCGGGCGGAAGCGCCAGGGCCTGGCCCACATGCAGTCGGGGACCGTCGCGGACATCGCCGCCGTGGTCGACAACTGCGCGGTCGCGCTCCAGGAAGCCGAGGAGATGGCCGGCTTCCGCCCGACCCAGGTCGTGATCGGGATCGCCGGCGAGCTGGTCAAGGGTTTCACGACGTCGCACAGCCAGGAGCGCCGCAAGCCGGACGCCCCGATCACCGAAGCCGAGCTGCAGAAGCTCATCGACGGCGTGCAGCGCGCGGCGCTGATCGAGGCGGAGCGGGCGATCACCTGGGAGACCGGCCTGCCGAACGTCGACGTGCGGCTCGTCCACGCGGCGGTGACGTCCGCCAGCATCGACGGGTACCCGGTGACGAACCCGGTCGGCTTCCAGGGGCGCCACGTGCGGATCGGGATCTTCAACGCGTTCGCCCCGCTGGTCCACCTGGGCGCGCTGGAGAGCGTGGCTGCCCAGCTCGACCTGGAGCTGCTGGAGATCGTCGCCGAGCCGTACGCCGTCGCCCGCGTGCTCGCCTCGGAGCAGGTCCAGCAGGCCGGCGCGCTGTTCGTCGACATCGGGGGCGGCACCACGGACGTGGCGCTCGTCCGTTCAGGCGGGATCGAGGGGACCCGGATGTTCGCCCTCGCCGGTCGGGCCTTCACGAAGTCGCTGGCCGATCGCCTGGACCTGCCGTTCCCGCGTGCCGAGTCGCTCAAGGTCGACTACGCGCGCGGGATGGCTCTCCGGGAGCGTGAGGCGATCGCGGAGATCGTGGGCGAAGACGTCGCGGTCTGGGCCGCGGGCGTGGAGCTCGTGCTCGACGAGCTGTCGGGAGGCGACCTGCTGCCCGGGCGGATCTACCTGTGCGGGGGCGGCTCGCGCCTGCCGGAGACGGCGACCGCGCTGCGCGATCCCGAGTTCTCGAAGCGCCTGCCCTTCAGCCGGCCGCCCGAGGTCGTCGTCATGCAGCCGTCGATGGTGGAATCCATCACCGATGCGACGCTCCTGCTCGTGGACCAGCAGGACGTGACGCCCCTCGGCCTGGCGTACCAGGCGATCGAGCTCCAGCAGGAGCAGGATCCGCTCGACGCCGCCCTGCGGCGCGTCCTTCGCGCGATGAAGCTGTAGCGTCGTCCCGATGGCCACCTACTACCTCGACATCGACGACGAGATCACCTCGGCGGCAGCCCGGATCCGCGGGACCCGGGACCTTGCCGTGGTGCTGGTCCTGCCTGCCGGTTCGCGGATCGCGACGAGCCGGATCAACTTCCGTCTGCTGGCGCGGGAGGCGCAGCAGCGCAGCCGGAGGCTCTCGATCATCGCGCCGGAAGCCTCGACCCGGGCGCTGGCGGCCGCGGCCGGGCTGCCGGTCTTCGCGTCGACCCAGGAGTACGAAATCGTCGCCTCTCGACGCGGGCCAGGGCAGCGGACGATCTCAGCGTGCGGAGCCGGCGGCCGCGGGCCGCGACATCGCTGCCACCCGTCGGCCGGGACGCCTCACTCGGGGCCGGCGGTCGAGCAGGCCCGGCGCCTCACCCCCGACGAGCTGGCGCCCGCGACCGCGCCCTTGCCGGCGGGGTCGCGGGCGGTCCCGGTGGCCTGCCCGGGCGCGCGGTGTCGACCGTGCGGGACGGTGAACGCGGCGGCGCGCGTGGCGCGGCCACGGCGCGGCCGGGCGCCATCCCAGGGCCCGGCCCGTCGACGGGGCTTGGAATGGAGCGCGATCGGCCGGCCCCGCCACGGCCACGTCGCCGGCGTCGCGCCCTGTTGCTGGTGGTGCTCCTGGTGGTCGTGTTCGCCGGCGTGGCCGGCGGGGCGGCGGCGTACCTGTACCTGCCCACTGCCTCGATCGTCCTGACGATCCGCCCGACGGCGCTGACCCCGGTCGCGTTCGTCGTCACGGCCGACCCGACGCGCGACCGCTGCGAACTCGGCCGCCGCGGTCGTGCCGGCGACGATCGTGGACATCCCGCTCGCGGCGAGCGGGACCTTCCCGTCCACCGGCAAGCGCGTCGACCAGGCTGCCGCGGTCGGGAGCGTGCGATGGCGGAACTGCGACCCGACGCGTTCCTACACGATCCCGCAGGGCACGCTCGTCCGCACGCCGGCCGACGTCGCCTTCGCGACCTCGGAAGCGCTCTTCCTGCCGGTCGCGATCCTGAACGTGCCCAAGATCACCTGCCAGGACCGGACCGTCGACATCACCGCGACGAAGCCGGGTCCAACCGGCAACGTCGCCGCTGGCACGATCACCGTGATCCCGGGGGAGTACAACTCGCGTCGTGATCTCGGTGGTGAACCCCGCGGCCACCACCGGCGGCGTGCGGAACGAGTACCCGAAGGTTGTCCAGAAGGACGTGACCGCGGCGCTGACGGCCCTCGGGAAGCAGCTCGACGCCCAGCTCGCGACGGCGGCCGCGGCGCCCGCCGGGCTCCCGGCCGGGAGCACCGTGTTCCCCGAGACGGCCACCCGGGATGCCGCAGTGCCCTCGCTCGACCCGACAACGCTCGTCGACCAGGAAGTTGCCGAGTTCACCCTCGGGGTGACGGCCACCGGGACCGTCGTGACGGTCGACCAGGCGCCGATCCTGGCGCTGGGCGAAGCCCGGCTGGCTGCCGCCGTGCCGGCCGGCCGCGACCTCGTCGCCAGCTCCGCCCGGGTGAGTGTCGGCCCGGGCAGCGTCGACGGGCAGCTCGTCCATTTCAGCGTGACGGCCGTGGCGCAGACGGTTCCCCGCATCGATGAGGCGGCGCTGCTCGGGCAGCTGAAGGGGCGAACGGCGGCCGAGGCACGCTCGATCCTCGCGCCGTACGGGGACGCGGCAGTCACCCTGTGGCCCGACTGGGCGAGCACGATCCCCAACCTTGACGCTCGTGTCGACCTTCGCGTGGTCGGCCTGGCGGACGTCTCGCCGACGCCGGCGCCGTCGGCGTCGGCGGGTCCATGAGCCGGCTCCTGGGTGTCGACCTGGGAACGCGGCGGATCGGCCTGGCGCTCGCCGAGCCCGGTGCGCTCAGGGCGCGACCGCTCACCACGCTGGGGCGCGGACGGTCGCTGGCGGCGGACGTCGCGGCGCTCGTGACCGTCGTCGAGTCGAGTGGGGTCGGGGAGCTGGTGGTCGGCCTGCCCCTGGACATGGCCGGGGGCGAGGGCCGCGCCGCCGTCGCCGCCCGGGCCTGGGCGGTCGCGGTCGCGGAGGCCACAGGGCTGCCGGTCACGCTCCGCGACGAACGGCTCTCCAGCCACGTGGCGGAGGGCCGCGTGGGACCGGCGAAGCGCGGCTCGTCGGGCGGCCCGCCCGGTCCGGCCCGTCGCGCTGCGAATCGCGCCAGGATCGATCGGGAGGCGGCCCGGGTGATCCTCGAGGATGAGCTGGCTGCGCGGGAACTGGGGAGTCCCGGCGAGCAGGTCGGCAGACCCCGGTCGGTCCGTGCGCCGGAGGCGCAGCGGCCGATCATTCCGGCCGGCCCGGGCCGGCTGATCGTTCCGGCCGGCCCGGGCGAGTCGAGTACGCTTGGAGCGCCGCCGACGCATCGCGGCTTCGCTCCCGGAGCGCCTGGAGCATCCGGGCCCGATCCCCACCCGCACGAGGACCCTGCATGACGATCCGCCGAGGCGGCAACCCTCGGGACGATAACGAGTTCGCGAACGGCCGATCGACGATGGCGCACCGGCCGGGCGAAGCGGCCCCGGATCCCGGACCGTCGCGTGCGCCGCGCCTCTCGGCGCGACGCCCCGGCGGGCGCTCCTCGTCGGAACGTGCCCGCGGAAGGGGCGGCGGAACCGGTGGCGGGCTGCTCCGGTTCGGGGTGTTCCTGCTCATCCTTGCCGGCCTGGTCCTGGTCGTGCTCTTCACGGTCGGGCGTCCGCTCGTGCGCGGCGTTGTCGCCGGCATGGCGGGCGAGAACCCAAGCGCGCTCGGGATCGGGTTCGTGGCCGACATGGTCCGCGAGGACCTCGGGCCGGCGCTGACGGAGCCCGGCGGGATCCGACGCGACGGACGTGACGTTCGTCGTCCAGCCGGGCGACACCGCTGCGACCATCGCGGACCGGCTCGTGGTCGCCGGCGTCCTCCGCGACGCCCAGGCGTTCGTGCTCGTCTCGGTGGAACGGAGCGTGACGACGAGCTACCAGTCAGGGAGCTTCGTCGTACGGCAGACGATGACGCCCGACCAGCTGGTCACGGCGCTTCTCACGCCGCCGCCGCCGCCGGTTCCCGCGCGTGACGCTCTCGATCCGCACCGGCCTGCGCCTGGAGCAGATCGCCGCGTTGATCCAGGCGAAGCCCGCCGACCGCGGTATCGCCGGCTCTTACGATGTCGGCCCAGGCGTTCCTGGACGTGGTCCGCAACCCTCCGGCCTCGCTGCTCAAGGATTACCCGTGGCTGAAGATCCCGAAGGGAGGGACCCTGGAGGGGTACCTGGCCGCGGGCGACTACCAGCTCCTGCCCGACGCCTCGCCGGAGGATCTCGTGCGGATGATGCTGGACCAGTTCATCGCGAGCGTGGGGCCGGAGCGCCTGAAGGTCCCGGCATCCCGGGGTCTCACCTGGACCCAGGTGCTGACGATGGCGTCCATCGTCGAGCAGGAGGCGCGCCTCGACTCTGAGAAGCCGAAGATCGCCGGCGTCCTGCAGAACCGGATCGACCCGCACACCGAGGCGGCCGGGTTCCTCGGCTCGGACCCCACCGTCCTCTACGTGAACGACACGCTCCAGCTGGCCAAGCTGCCGATCGCCAAATGGGTCAGCTACGTCTTCTGGGCCCCCCTGCAGGCCCCGCTTCCGGCAACCATTCCGGCGGGCATCAGCGCCTACAACACGTACACGACCAAGGGCCTGCCGCCCGGGCCGATCTGCACGCCCGACGGTGGCATCTATCGATGCCGCGCTGAACCCGGACACGCGGGGCGGCTACCTCTTCTTCCTGGCCAAGAAGGACGGCACGACGGTCTTCGCGAAGACGTATGCGGAGCACCTCGCCAACATCGCGAAGTACGGGAACTGAGCGCGTGCGCCGTCCGCATCCGGCAGATTTCGCGGCTCCGCCGTCGGCGATCCGGCGCCGGGCCTGGGATGAGGCAGACCGCGCCGCCCGACCCGCCCGGCTCGCGCGCCTGCGGGCGAAGCTCGCGGCTGGCGGGTTCGACGCCTACTTCGGCCTGCGCCGCGAGGAGATCCGCTACCTGACCGGCGTGATCCTCGGGGAGGGAGAGGAGAAGGTGGCCGGCCACTCCGGGCGGTTCCTCGTCTCGGGCGACGAGGTGGTCGTGTTCGCCGACAGCCGCTACGCGGTCCAGGCGCGGCACGAGGCGCCCGATGCCCGCATCGAGCCGGTGACCTACCATCTCGCCGCGCGCTGGGCGCAGCTGTGTGCCTCGATCGGCGCGCGGCGGGTGGCTGTACCGGCGGCCGACATCAGCCAGGCGCTGTGGAACGAGCTGGCGGCGGCCGCGCCCGGGGTCGAGCTCGTGCCGGCCGGGGCGTGGGTCGACACCGACCGGGCCGTGAAGGAACCGGCGGAGGTCGAGCGGATCGGGGCGGCCTGCGCCGTGGCCGACCGCGCGCTTGCCGCGCTCCTTCCGGAGATCCGGCGGGGTATGACGGAGGCTGCGCTGGCCTGGCGCCTGGAGGTGCTGATGCGCCAAGGCGGCGCCGAGGCGCTCGCGTTCGACGTCGCGTCACTCGCGGGCCCGGGGGCGGCGCTTCCGCACGGCTCCCCCGGGGTGCGTCGCATCCGCGCCGGCCAGGTCCTCCTCTTCGACTTCGGGGCCCAGGTGGCCGGCTACCGGAGCGACATGACGCGGACGCTCTTCGTCGGGGAGCCGCGGCCCCGCGACCTCGCCCTGTACGAGCTGGTGGCGCGGGCCCAGTCCGCCTCGATCGCCTACCTGGAGGAGGAAGTCGGGGCTGGCCGCGACCCGGACGGCCGGGCCGCCGACGCCGCCGCTCGCGACGTCATCGCGGCGGCCGGTCACGGAGGGCACTTCGGCCACGGGACGGGGCACGGGATCGGCCTCGCCACGCACGAGGTGCCGTCGCTGTCGCGCGCGGCGCCGGAGACGCCGCTGCCCAGCCCCACGGTCTTCTCGGTCGAGCCCGGTGTGTACCTGGATGGCCGCAGCGGCGTCAGGATCGAGGACCTGGTCCTGCTCGACGCCGCGGCCCGTCGCGTGGAGCGCCTGACCCGCTTTCCGCGGGAGGTCCTGATCGTCGGATGAACGGCCCGGCGGGCAGGGAGCCCGCAGCGATCGGGGCCGCCTCGTCTGGTACGATCAGAGAGACCAACACGATCACCCGCGCCGGCGTCCGCCCCGTTCCCGCCGGCCCCCGAGGGAGCCCCCCATGATCTCCACCGGTGAGCTGCGCAAGGGCGTCGTCATCGAGCTCGACGGCGACCTCTGGCAGATCCTCGACTACCACCACATCAAGATGGGCCGGGGCTCGGCCCAGGTCCGGATCAAGCTCAAGAACGTCAAGAAGGGCTCCACGGTCGAGAAGTCCTTCCAGGCCGGCGAGAAATGGCCGCGCGCCCAGCTGGACCGCCGACCGATCCAGTTCATGTATCGCGACGGCGACGACTTCCATTTCATGGAGATGGAGTCGTACGAGCAGTTCCACCTCAGCGCGTCCGAGCTGGACGACGCCGTCAACTACATGAAGGACGGCATGCTGCTGGACCGGATCAGCTACGAGACGGAGACGCTGGGCGTGGAGCTGCCGATCACGGTGGACCTCCTCGTGACCGAGACGGAGCCCGGCTTCGCGGGCGACACGGCGACCGGCGCCCGCAAGGCGGCCACGACCGAGACCGGCCTGATCGTGCAGGTCCCCCTCTTCGTGGTCGAGGGCGACACGATCCGCGTGGACACGCGCACCGGCGAGTACCAGACCCGCCTGTAGCCGCCGCGGCACGCGTCGAATTCCGGCGGCCGGCAGCTCGTGCCCGGCACCGAACCGCCCGACTGGGCGCTTCCCAGCTGGGACGCGCTGGACGGGGGCGGGCGCCCGGCGGCACGGGGCGGCCCGGGCCATCCGGGCGGCACGTTCGGGCTCCGCGTCCTGGGGGTCACCGAGGTCACCCACGTGGTGCGCGATGCGCTGCGCGAGGATCGGCGACTGGCCGACCTGTGGGTGGAGGGCGAGGTGGGCCGCGTGACGGTCAGCTCCGCCGGTCATTCCTACTTCTCGCTTCGCGACGAGAAGAGCCAGCTCGCCTGCGTCTTCTTTCGCGAGGAGCGGTCGGCGAGCGCATTCGAACCCCAGACCGGGATGCGGGTCGTCGTCCACGGCCGCATCGACGTGTTCGACGCGCAGGGCGTCTACCAGTGCTACGTGGCCGCGATCCAGCCGGCCGGCTTCGGCGACCTCGCCTTCCGCTTCGAGCAGACAAAGGCGCGCCTGGCGGCGGAGGGCCTGTTCGATGCGCGTCGCAAGCGTTCGCTCCCGGCGCGGCCGGCCACGATCGGGGTCGTCACCAGCCTCTCCGGCGCGGTCATCCACGACATTCGCCGCGTGCTGGCGCGGCGCTGGCCGCTCGTCACGGTGGTCGTGAGCGCCTGCCGGGTCCAGGGCGACGGAGCCGCAGACGAGCATCGTGGCGGCGCTGGGCCGCCTGGCCCGCTACGACGCCCTGTGCCGCGACGCCGGTCTACCCGAGGACGCGCCCGGCTGCGTGATCCTGGCGCGCGGGGGTGGCTCCCTGGAGGACCTTTTCGCGTTCAACGACGAGCGGGTGGTGCGCGCGATCGCGGCCCACCCGGTTCCGGTGGTGAGCGGCGTGGGGCACGAGACGGACGTGACCCTGGCCGACTTCGTTGCCGACCTGCGCGCCCCAACCCCGTCCGCTGCCGCGGAGGTCTGCGTACCGGACCGCGTCGATGTCCTGGCGGCCCTGCGGGCTCGCACCTGGCGCCTCGACGAGGCGGCAACCCGCGAGATGGCGGGGAGGTCCAGGCGCGTCGCCGCGGAACGGCGCGCCCTTGACGGCCTTCGGCCGGCGGCGCAGCTCGCGGCAGCCCGCGAGCGGGCCGGCTACCTCCTCGACCGCGCGACCGCCGCGCTGGTCCGTCGGTTGGCGGCGGACCGCCGGCAGGCCGATCTCGCCGGCCGCGGCCTGGCGCCGCTCGCGCAGGAACGCCTGCGGAGCGGACGCGGGCGGCTCGCCTCCGCGGCCGCGGCGCTCGGCGCGCTCGGCCCGGAGGCGACGCTGGCCCGTGGCTACGCGATCGTCCGGCGGGTGGATGACGGCGCGATCGTCCGCGACCCTGCCGAATCGCCGCCCGGGACGCGGCTCCGGCTGCGCGTGGCCCGCGGCGAGATCGCTGCCCGGGCGGAGAGGGAGCGCGATGCTTGACCTCGCGGTCTTCCTGGGGCTCGTCGCGCTCGTCGCGGTTGCCGGCATCGCCCTTGGTATGCTCGCGGCACCCCGGCTGGCTGCCTGGGATGACCGACGCGCCGCCCGCGAGGATGCCGCCGCGGCAGGCGCGGTAACCGGGTCGGCGGGGAGTCCGGCCGACTCCCGGAGGGAGGTGACCCCGGTGACTGAGGCGACCGATCGCGCTCGACACGATGACGTTCGACGTCGCCCTGGCCGAGCTGGAGCGGACGGTGGCGGAGCTGGAGGCGGGCGGCCTGCCGCTGGAGCAGACCATCGCCCGCTACGAGCGGGGCGTCGCCCTGGAGCAGCGCTGCGAGCAGCTCCTCGCCGATGCCGAGCTTCGCGTGCGGCGGCTGGTGGAAGGGGCGCGCGGGGCGCTGGCCGTGGCCGAGCTCCAGCTGGACGCCGAAGGCGAGGCGATGCCGTCCACGGCCGCTCCGGGGGACCCGGAGTAGACTCGCGCAGCCAGCCGCGGATGCGTCCGCGGGCCGCCTGCCGCGAACCACGAGCAGCAGAGCCGCCGCCGGCGGTGCACCAGGCGCGTCCATCAAGGAGCCAGCACGTGGCGATCCTCCCCGGCCTTCAGGGCCCGGCAGACCTTCGCGGCCTCAGCGAGACCCAGCTCCAGGAGCTGGCCGAAGAGATCCGGAGGACCATCATCTCCACGGTGGCCGTGACGGGCGGACATCTCGGATCGTCGCTCGGCGTCGTGGAGATCACGCTGGCGCTGCACCGGATCCTCGAATCGCCCCGCGACCGGATCGTCTGGGACACCGGCCACCAGGCCTACCCTCACAAGCTCCTCACCGGCCGCTACGCGCAGTTCGGGTCGCTCCGCCAGCTGGGTGGGATCGGCGGCTTCCCGCGGCGAAGCGAGTCGGAGCACGACGTGTTCGACGGGGGCCACGCCGGGACGGGCCTCTCGATCGCCGGCGGGCCTCGCGACCGCCCGCGACGTCCGGCATGGCATGGAGCGGATCGCGGTCGTCGTCGGCGACGCGGCCCTCATGAGCGGCCTCTCGCTCGAGGCCCTGAACAACCTCGGCCACCGGCGCACGCCGGTCCTGATCATCCTCAACGACAACGAGATGTCCATCAGCCCCTCGGTGGGGGCGCTCTCGAAGTACCTCTCCGACATCAAGCTCTCCACCGCCTGGCAGCAGTCGAAGCGCGGCTACGACCAGCTCGTGGAGCGGGTCCCGATGGTCGGCCCGACGGCCCTGGAGTTCAGCCGCCGCGTGCGCAAGTCGGTGGTCAGCTTCGCCCAGCCCGGCCAGCTCTTCGAGGATCTCGGCATCACGTACATCGGGGTGGTTCCCGGCCACGACCTGCGGACGCTCGAGCACACCTTCCGCAGCGCCCTCGCCATGGACGTCCCGGTGCTCGTGCACGTCCGGACCCAGAAGGGGCGCGGCTACCGCCCGGCGGAGAAGGACCAGGTCAGCTTCCACGGTGCCGCGCTGCCGCCCATGGGCGGCTCCCATGACGCGCACCCGGGCGGCGGTCCGGCGAGCCCGCTCGGAGCCGGCGAGATCTCGGCGGTGCTCTTCCGGGGCGCGCGCCCGCAACGGCGGTGCGGTGCTGCCGGCGGCGGAGCAGGCGGGCGTTCGGAAGCAGCCCAACTACACCCACTACTTCGCCCAGGAGGTGATCGCCGCCGCCCGGGAGGACCGCGAGATCGTGGCCATCACGGCGGGCATGCCCACCGGGACCGGCCTCAACCGGTTTCAGGCGGAGTTCCCGGACCGGTTCGTGGACGTCGGCATCGCGGAGCAGCACGCGGTCGCGCTGGCGACCGGCATCGCGCTGGGCGGCGGTCGGCCGGTCGTTGCCATCTACGCGACCTTCCTCCAGCGCGCCTTCGACCAGATCGTGCACGACGCAGCCCAGAACAACCAGCCGATCCTGATCGGGGTGGACCGGGCCGGCCTCGTCGGCGAGGATGGCACCAGTCACCAGGGCATGTTCTCGTACCCGGCGCATCGCCAGGTCCCGAACCTCATCATCGCGGCGCCGAAGGACGAGCAGGAGCTCCGCTCGCTGGTCCGGACCGCGCTCGCCCAGGATCATCCGTTCGCGCTGAACTACCCGCGCGACCCTGGGTTCGGGGTGCCCGAGCGGACCCCGCAGGTCCTGCCCGTCGGCCAGGGCGAGATCCTGCGCGAAGGTCGCGAGATCCTGCTGATCGGCCTGGGGCCGATCGTGGCGCGCGGACTCACGGTCGCGGATGCCCTCGCGGCCGAAGGGTGGTCCGTCGGGGTGATCAACGCCCGGTTCCTCAAGCCGATCGACCGCCAGCTGATCCTCGACCAGGCACGCGGGAAACGGCTCGTGGTGACGCTGGAGGAGGGCACCGCGATCGGCGGGTTCGGCTCCGCGGTGCTGGAGGTGCTGGAGGAGGCCCGGCTGGCCGATCCCGCCTACCGGGAGGTTGCGCTCAAGATCGTCGGCATTCCCGGCGACCGGTTCGTGGACCACGGCTCCGTGGCCGACCTACGCCAGCTCACCCGCCTGGACGCCCCGGGCATCCTGGACCAGGTGCACGAGACGCTGGACCTGCTGCACGCCGCCCCCCGGGGATTGCCCGCCGATCCGCACTCGGCCACGGCTCCCGCTTGACGCCCTGGCGGCGGGCGGATACGCCGGGATGCAGCAGCGCGTGGCATCATCGGCGGGTGAGCACTGCCGGTCGCGTCGATCGCCCGACCCCGCCAGCCGGCGTGTCGCGTCCCTCGGTGCGCCCGCGACCACCCCGGGTGCGGCTCGACCAGCTGCTGGTGGAGCGCGGCCTCGCCGACTCCAGGAGCCGCGCCCAGGCGCTGCTCTTGGGGGGCCGTGTTCGTGTCGGGCTGGGTGACGCGGCGCGCTTCGATCGCAAGCCGGGGGATCTCGTCGATGCGGGGCTGGCGCTGGAGGTGGCGGCTCCACTTCCGTACGTCTCGCGGGGCGGGGAAAAGCTGGCGGCTGCGCTCGATGCGTTCGGGGTGGATCCCGCCGGCCTGGTCTGCCTGGACGCGGGCGCCTCGACCGGTGGCTTCACCGACGTCCTTCTCCAGCGCGGGGCGGCGCGCGTCCATGCCGTGGACGTCGGGCGGGGGCAGCTCGCGACCGCGCTGGCCGGGGACCGGCGGGTCGTGGTCCACGATCGGGTGAACGCTCGCCACCTGGAGCCGGCGGTGCTGGCGGAGCGTGCGGCCCTGGCGGTGATCGACGTCTCGTTCATCTCGCTCGCGCTCGTGCTGGGACCGGTGGCCGCCTGCCTCGCGCCGGGGAGCCGGATCGTCGCGCTGGTCAAGCCGCAGTTCGAGGCCGGGCGCGCCGAGGTGCCGCGCGGGGTCGTGCGCGATCCGGCCGTCCACCGGGCGGTCCTGGAGCGCGTCGTGGCGACGGCCCGGAGCGCCGGACTGGTCCCGCTCGACGTCACGCGTTCCCCGCTGCTGGGGCCGGCCGGCAACCGCGAGTTCTTCGTCCACCTGTACCTCCCCGGCGGCCCCGCCCGGGACGGCCTCGCTGCGGGGGAACCCCCGGACCTGTCCGCCCGGGTCGCTGAGTGCACGGCCGCATGACGGAGATCCAGCGGATCGGGTTCGCGTACAACCCGACCAAGGAGGACGCGGTGGAGCTCTCCGCGCGGGCAGCCGGTTGGTGTGCGCTCCGCGGTATCGAGAGCTGGACGCTCGCCGTCTGGCGACCACGCTGCGCTTGTGAACGCCCTGGCCGGGACGCAGGTCCTCATCGTCCTCGGCGGCGATGGCACGTTCCTGCGGGCTGCCCACGCGGTCACGGAGGTGGACGTCCCGCTGGTCGGCGTCAACCTGGGCAAGATCGGGTTCCTGTCCAAGGCTGAGGCCCATGAGCTGGAGCCGCTCCTCGAGAAGGTCGTCGCGGGCGCCTACCGCCTGGAACCCCGAATGGCGCTGCGGGGAGCGATCCACGGCCCCGACGGCGGGGCACCCCGGCGCACGTTCGTCGCGCTCAACGACGTGGTGGTCGCGCGCGGATCGCTTGCCCGCGTCGTGCGGCTCGAGGTGGACATCGGGCCGTCGCACCTCGCGACATTCATCGCGGACGGGCTTGTGGTTGCCAGCCCGACCGGGTCCACCGGCTATTCGTTCTCGGCTGGGGGCCCCATCCTGGACCCCCTGAGCCGGAACCTGGTGGTCTCGCCGATCGCGGCCTACCTGTCGGCCATCCGGTCGGTCGTGGTCAGCCCGGACCAGGTGGTGCGCTGCCAGGTGCTGGAGGCCCACGAGGCGCTCGTCTCCATCGACGGCCGAGAGGACGTGCACCTCTCGGTCGGCGATGTCGTGACCGTGGCCGCCCTCCAGCGGCCCGTCCGCTTCCTCGAGCCCGATGGCGCCCTGCCGTTCTGGGACCTTCTGCGCCAGAAGGCGCAGCTGCTGCCCTCCTGACCGATGGCCGACCCGCGCGGCACGGAGCCCGCCGCCGGGCGACTCCTCGAGCTCGGGGTCGCCGACCTGGCGCTCATCGAGCGCCTGCGGATCACGTTCGCGGCGGGGTTCAACGTGCTGACGGGCGAGACCGGGGCCGGCAAGAGCCTCCTGATCGACGCGCTGGGCCTTGCGCTCGGGGCCCGGGCGGACCCGGGACTCGTCCGTCATGGCGCCGAGACCGCGCGCGTGGAGGCGCTCTTCGACCGCCTTCCGGAGGCGCTGGTGTGCGTGCGTGAGGTCGGCGCGAACGGCCGCTCCTTGGCGCGGGTGGACGACGAGACCGTGACCGCCGGCCGGCTGGCCTCCATCGCCGGGCCGCTCGTGGAGATCCACGGGCAGCGCGACCAGGGCCGGTTGCTCGACGAGCGCTGGCAGCGTGAGCTCCTGGATGGGTACGGGGGCCACGCGGCGGAGCGCGCAGCGGTGGCCGCTGCCGTGGCGGCCTGGCGAGAGAACGAGGCGAGCCTCGCGGCGAGCGCGATCGAGCCCCTCGAGCTCGAGCGCCGGATCGCGCTCCTCGAGCACGAGGTCGAGGAGATCACGTCCGCCCGGCTGGTCCCCGGCGAGGCGGGCGCCATCCGGGCGCGCCTCGACGCGTCGCGGCACGCGGCGGCGATCGCGGCCGGGTCGGCGGCGTTGGCCGGGTTGCTCGCCGGCGACGAGCTCGCACCGGAGGGGGCCCCGGGCGCGCGCGAGCAGGCGACGCGCGCCGCCTCTGAGGCCGCCGCCCTGGCGCGGCTCGACGCGCGCTACCAGCCCCTTGTCGAGCGTCTCGCGGGGGCCGCGGCGGAGCTGGAGGACGTCGCCTCCGAGGTGCGCCACCTCGCGGAGACGGTTGAACATGATCCGACGGCCCTGGCGGCGCTGCAGGCGCGCCTCTCGCAGCTGTACGCGCTGGAGCGCCGCTACGGGACGGACATCGAGGGCCTGGCCGGGCGCGCCGAGCTGGCCGCCGTGGAGGCCGATCGGCTCCGCAACCTCGGCGCGGAACGCGAGCGGCGGCGTGCCGACGGCGAGCGCCTGCTGGCCGAGGTTGCCGGAGCCTGCGCCGCCCTATCGAACCGCCGCGCGAGCGCTGCCGCCAACCTTGCGCGGGCCGTGGAGGCCGCCGTATCGGATCTCGGCCTGCACGGAACGCGGGTCACGGTGTCCGTCGGCCGGCGGATCGCCGCCCAGGACGAGCCGGCGATCGAGCTCGGTGGGGACGCGGTCGCCTTCGATGCCACCGGCGCGGACGCGGTCGTGTTCCAGATCGCGCCGAACCCGGGCGAGCCCGCCCGGCCGCTGGCGAAGATCGCGTCCGGCGGGGAGCTGTCGCGGCTGGCGCTCGCCATCGAGGAAGTGCTCGCGGCGGCCGACGCAACGCCGACGCTCGTCTTTGACGAGATCGACGCGGGGATCGGGGGGCGGAGCGCCGACCCGGTGGCGCGGACACTCTGGCTCCTGGGGCGGCGCCACCAGGTCCTGTGCGTCACGCATCTTCCCCAGATCGCGGCGTACGCGGATGCCCACTTCGGCATCCGCAAGGTGGAGCGTGCCGGCCGCACGCTCACGGACGTGCGTCGGCTGACGGACGAGGAGCGGCTGGACGAGCTGGCCGCGATGATCGGCGGCCCGGCCGGCGGCGCGGCGGCGCAGGCGTCGGCGCAGGATCTCCTGGCGCGGGCGACGGCGTTCCGGGCCTCACGATCGTCATCCCGGGGCGCGCACCGCTGATGGCGACCGACGGGGCGCGGAGCGGAAGGAACGGGTCCGCCCCCCGCGGCGAGGGGCGAGACGCGAGGCGCCGCCGCGACCGCTCCATGCCGCCCGGCACACCGCCGGACCTGGTCGCGGCGATCGAGGTGTTCCTGCTCCATCTCCAGGTGGAGCGCGGGCTTTCCCCGGCCACGCTGGCAGCCTACGGTGCGGACCTCCGCCACTTCGCGGCGAGCCCGGAGGCGCGCGGCGGGTGGGAACGATCGCCGGACCCCGCGGTGGCATACCTCGGCCATCTGGCGACCTCGGCCGGCCCTGCAGGGGTGCGGCTCCGGGCGACCAGCCGGCGGCGGCGGACCGCGGCCATCCGCGCCTTCTACCGCTTCGCGCTTGCCGAGGACCTTGCCCGGGTGGACGTGGCCGCGCATCTCGACCTGCCCCGCGAGCCGCGCCTGCTGCCGGATCCGCTCGGGGTCGCGGAGGTTGCCCGGCTCCTGGAGGCGGCCGGCCCGAGCGCCACGCCAGACCCCGCCACCGACGGCGGTCGCATCCGGTCACGGGCCCTGCTGGAGCTGCTCTACGCGGCGGGCCTGCGGGTCAGCGAGGCGACCGGGCTGGACGCCGACGACCTGGACCTCGACGCCGCGACGGTCCGCGTCATTGGCAAGGGCGACAAGGAGCGCCTCCTTCCCGTGGGCGAGGTGGCCGTCGAGTGGCTCCGCCGGTACGAGGAGGACGTCCGGCCGGCCCTGGTCGCGCTCCACGCCCTGCCCGTCCACCGGGGCGGGCCCGTCTTCCTGGGGAGCCGCGGCCGGCGGCTCACCCGGCAGCAGGCGTGGGATGCCGTGAGGCGCGCGGCGGCGGCCGCCGGCCTGGCCGGGAAGGTGACGCCGCACACGTTGCGCCACTCGTTCGCGACGCACCTCCTGGAGGGCGGGGCGGACCTCCGGATCGTCCAGGAGTTGCTTGGCCATGCGAGCATCAGCACGACGCAGATCTACACGCACCTGACCGGCGAGCGGGTCCGGGAGGTGTACGCTCGGGCGCATCCGCGCGCCTGAGGGCCGCGATCAGGGAGGGAGCTGGAATGGCGCGCTACACCGACTCGCTGCTCGTGGAGGGAGAGCACGTACTGTACCGGACGCGGCAGCATCCGCTCGGCCGGATCACCGGCGCGAAATGGGGGATCCTCATGGTGGGGATCGCGATCGCCCTCCTGCTCGCGATCTTCATCGCCAACGTCGGCGGGACGGCCCGTGACCTGCTCGGCTGGCTGACGCTGGCGCTGCTCGTGGTGGGCGCCGTCAACATCATCTGGGTCTACCTCCGTTGGTGGGCCGAGGACTACGCGGTCACGAACCGGCGCATCCTCAAGGTCGAAGGGCTGTTCAACAAGCGGGCCGCCGACAGCAGCCTCGAGAAGATCAACGACGCGATCCTCGAGCAGAGCGTCTTCGGGCGGATGTTCGACTGGGGCAACCTCAAAGTTCTGACGGCGGCCGAGGAGACGGCCGATGACTACGTGATGCTCCACCACGCCCCGACGTTCAAGAAGACGATGCTCCTCGCCAAGCAGGACATCGAGGACGAGATGGCCCGCCGCATCACGGCGCCGCTCGAGGCCCTCAACGCCCACGAAGTCGAGCAGGACCAGCGAGCGGACGCCGCCGCGGCCGCCCGGGCCGCCGCACCCGCCTCGCCGCCTGCGGCGCCGCCTGCCGCGCCGCCTGCGCGCGACCCCCAAGACGACGGAGGAGAAGCTTCGCGAGCTTGCCGCGCTCCGCGACGCGGGGCTCATCACGCCCGAGGACTTCGAGGCGAAGAAGACGGCGATCCTCGCCACCATGTAGCCCTGGCCGTCCGGGCTACCATACGCGGGATCCCGCCCATACCCGGAGTTCTCGTGCTCGGACTGAACATCGATCCCGCCATGCTCGTCGCCGTGGCGATCTTCCTCGTCGTCGGCTTCCCGGTGCACGAGTTCAGCCACGCGCTGGCCGCGTACCGGCTCGGCGACGGCACCGCGAAGATGTTCGGGCGCCTGACGCTCAACCCGATCGTCCACCTCGATCCCGCCGGGTCCCTCCTGCTCGTGGCCTCGGCACTCCTGGGGGGCGGCTTCATCATCGGCTGGGCGAAGCCGACGCCGGTCAACCCGTCGATGCTGCGGGGAGGCCGCCGCGCCGAGGCGTGGGTGGCCGCGGCCGGCCCGCTCTCGAACCTCGTCATGGCCGGCCTCGCCGCGCTCGCCCTTCGGGTGATCGTGGCCCTCAACCTGATCGACTCGGACGCCAGCCTGTTCGTCGCCAACGTGATCTACGTCTTCGTGATCATCAACGTGGCCCTGTTCATCTTCAACCTGATCCCCATCCCGCCCCTGGATGGGTCGAAGGTCATGTTCGCGCTGATGAACCCGCGGACCGTGTGGCGGATCCGGCCGATGTTGGAGCAGTGGGGGTTCCTGATCCTTGTCGTCGTCATGATCGTGCCGCTCAACGGCATCTCGATCGGCGGGCGGGTCGTCGGCCCGCTCCTGGATGGGCTCGTCTCGGTCCTGGTGGGCTTCTAAAGCCCGCCAGTTCGGCCGGCACCTCGTGGCCCGCGTGGCACCCGCCGAGCGTGCCGGGCTGGCGGCGTGGCTGACACCCGCCCAGCTCGCGCTGTTCGACGGCATGCCGGTCGCCGACCGGCGCCACGCTCTCGACGTCGTGGAACGCCTGCGCGCCCTCCGGGCCGACGACCGCGACCTGCTCCTGGCCGGGCTCTTCCACGACGCCGGCAAAGGCCACTCGATCCGGCTCTGGCACCGGGTCGCGTGGTCGCTCGGCGAGCGGCTGGGACCGCGCGCGCTTCGCCTCGTCACGCTGGTGCCGGGCGGGGCGGATGCCATGGCGCGCCTGGGCGATCACGCGGACCGATCCGCGGCCCTCGCCCTGGCCGTCGGCTGCGGGCGGCGCGCCGCCGGGCTCATCCGCGGCGACGTTCCCGCAGTGGACGCGCCAGCCGTCGCGCTTCTTCGCGCGGCCGATGACGCCGCCTGAGCCGTGATCGGAGAGCCCTCTTCCTCGGCGCCTCGCGCGGCCACCTCCGTGGCCTTCGGGGCGCGCCGCCGCCCCGAGGACGCGACCGAGGTCCGCCTGCCGGAGTGGGAGGGACCGCTCGGTCTCCTGCTCGCGCTCGTGGAGGCGCGCCGGCTCGACGTGCTGAACGTGCCGCTGGGAGACCTTGCGGAGGCCTACCTCGACGCGCTGGCGACGCTCGATGACGGCCGCCTCGTCAGCATCTCCGCGTTTGTGGCGGTGGCGAGCCAGCTCATCCTGTTCAAGAGCCGGGCCATGCTGCCACGTCCTCCCGCCTCCGCGGCGACCCAGGTCGACGAAGGCCCCGACCCGGAAGCGGAGCTGCGGGCCCGCCTCCTGCTGTACCGGGCCTTCCGTGATGCCGGTGCAACGCTCCAGGCGCGAGCGCTCGACGGGGCGCTCGTCGTCCGGCGCGAGCCGGGCGTGGCGGCGGCGGCCGGTCGCCTCGAGGGCATCGCGCTCGGACGCTCCGCGGCTGGACGTCGTGCTGCTCATCGCTGCCCTCGACCGGCTGGCGGCCGTCACGCCGTCGCCGGCCCCACCGCCGGAGGTGGTCCCGCGCACGATCACGCTGGCCGAGCGGGCACGCGCCATCCGTGCCGCGCTTGCGACCGCGGGGCCGGTGGTGCTCCAGGATCTGCTGGCCGGCGTCCGGGACCGGGTCGTGGCGGCAGTGACGTTCCTGGCCCTGCTAGAGCTGGTGAAGCGGCGCGAGGTCACGGTCGAGCAGGACCGGCCCTGGGGCCCCATCCTTGTCCGGGCGGTCGCGCGTCCGGAAGCGCCGCTCCCGCGGGTGCGTGGACACCGCCCGGGCGCCGGCGTGAATGACCCCGACCTGGAGGAGGAAGCATGAGCGAGGCCGGGGAGACTGCACCCGAAGGCGCGCCCGACGGCACGGACGGACTCCCAGGTGACGCGCTGACCGACGCGCAGCTGGAGGCGCTCCTGTTCGTCGCGGAGCGGCCCCTTTCCCGGCGGGAGCTGGCGTCGATCACCGGCGCCTCGGCGCACGTCATCGACGCGCGCCTCGGAGACCTCCAGGTGGGCCTCGCCTCGCGCGGCGTCCGGCTTCTCGTCGATGGCGAGCGAGTGGCGCTCGGAACGGCCCCGGAGGCGGGGCGGCTGATCGGCCGCTACGTCGGACGGGACCCGGCGCGCCTTTCGCCGGCAACGCTGGAGACGCTGGCCATCGTGGCCTACCGCCAGCCCGCCACGAAGTCCATGATCGAGCGGATCCGCGGCGTCGACGCCGACTACGCGATCCGGAGCCTGGTCCACCGCCGGCTCGTGGTGGAGCTGGGGCGCTCCGACGCGCCAGGCCGGCCCATCCTGTACGGGACCGGCGTGGAGTTCCTGGAGCGTTTCGGCCTCACGAGCCTGGACGACCTGCCGGTCGTGGACGCCGCCGTCGCCCAGCGCCTGGCCGTGCCGGAGGCAGATGCCGTCGATGCGCGGGACGCGCTCGACGCGCCGCGTGACGTGCCGGGCGCCCAGGACGCGCTCGACGCGAGCGGTGCGGGAGACGCGCGACCGGTGCGGGATGCGTTCGAGAAGCCGCGGGGAGCCGCCGCCATCGATACGGGCCTGCCCGGCGGCGGGGCGCGCTGATGCCGGAGGAGCGGGTCGGCAAGCTCCTCGCCGCGGCTGGGGTTGCGAGCCGCCGCGGCGCCGATGCCCTGATCGCCGCGGGGCGGGTGACCCTGGACGGGCGGGTCGCGACGCTGGGCGAGAAAGCCGATGCCGTGCGGGCCGTCGTCGCCGTCGATGGCCGGCCGGTGGATGTGTCCGGGACGTCGGCAGTCCCGGTGGTCCACCTGGCCCTTCACAAGCCCGCCGGGATCACCTCGACCGTGGCCGACCGCCACGCGGCGCGAACGGTGCTGGAGCTGGTGCCGGCCAGGCTTGTGCCGCCCGGGACCAGGCTCTACCCGGTGGGCCGCCTGGACCGCGACTCGGAGGGCCTGCTCCTCCTCACGAACGACGGCGCCTGGACGGATCGCGTGCTGCACCCACGCCACGGCGTCGAGCGCGAGTACGCCGCGGCCTTCGCCGTGCCGCTCGACGCGGAGCAGCGGGCGGCTCTCGCGGCCGGGATCGCGATGGAGGAGGGGACCGCCCGGCTGGGAGGCCTGCGTTCTGCGACAAGGACCGAGACGGCCAGCCTCGCCCGCCTGCTGGACCCGCGGCCGGCCACGGGCCTTGCCTGGTACCGGGTGACGCTGGCCCAGGGCTGGCGGCGCCAAGTGCGGCGCATGTTCGGGGCGGTGGGCGCCCCGGTGGCGCGCCTCGTCCGCGTGCGAATCGGGCCGCTGCGCCTGGACCTGGTCTCGGGCGCCGTTCGCCCGCTCACTGCCGCGGAGGTCCGCCGCCTCGGCGCGTCCACGTACCAGCCGGACGGGATTGCGGCCGCGCGACGGGTGAACCCGTGAGGGCCGAGCAAACTGGCCGCCCGATGGGCTCGCGGCGGCGCCCCGTCATCGCCCTCGACGGCCCCGGCTCGTCCGGGAAGAGCTCGGTGGGCGCGGCGGTCGCGGCGGCCCTCGGGCTCCGATTCTTCGATTCCGGGCTGCTCTACCGCGCCATGGCATGGGCGGCCATCGAGCGCGGCGTGGACCCGGCAGACGGGCCGGCGCTCGCGGCGCTCGCGCCGTTCGTGGCCGTGGAGTCGGGCGTCGGCGGCCGGCTCGAGCGCGTGGTCGTCGACGGTCGCGACGTCAGCTCGGCGATCCGGACGCCCGAGGTGGATCGCGTCGTCTCGGCAGTGGCGCGGGTGCCGCATGTCCGGGCCGCGCTCCTCGTCCGCCAGCGCGCGCTCGTGGGGAGGGGCGGCATCGTGATCGCCGGGCGCGATATCGGGACGGTGGTGCTGCCAAGCGCGGACGTGAAGATCTGGCTCGACGCCAGCACCGAGGTGCGCGCCGCCCGGCGCGCGGAGGAGCGCGGGATCGATCCAGGAAGCGCGGCCGGCCGGAAGATCCTCGAGGATCTGCTGCGCCGCGACGGCGCAGACGGAGGGCGCGCCATCGCACCCGCGCAGCCGGCCGACGATGCGGTCCACGTGCGGACGGACGGCAACACGCTCGAGCAGACGGTCAACGCTGTCCTCGCGGTGGTGACGACGCGCCTGGCCGCGGCTGCCGGGGGCCCGGCCGGATGACCGAGCGGACGCCGCGCAGGGCGCGATCGCAGGCGGAGGCGACCGCCTTCGCGTTGCCTCGAGACCGGCTGCCCTGGACCATTCGGGCTTCGAACCTGCTCGGGCGCATCCTGATCGGGTCGTCAACGCACGTCAGCGTCGCCGGACTGGAGCACATCCCCAAGCACGGCGCGCTCATCCTCGCCTCGAACCACAACTCCAACGCGGACCCGGCCCTGATCGCCAACTGGCTGACGTCCAGCCTGGGCCGACCAGCCCACTGGATGGCGAAGGCGGAGGCGATGGCGTGGCCGATCGTCGGTCCGTTCATCCGGATGAACGGCGCGTTCGGCATCCGGCGCGGCGCTCCCGACACGGAGGCGTTCCGGCTCGCCAAGTCCGTGCTGGACGACGGCCGCGTGCTCGGGACATTCCCGGAGGGGACGCGCAGCCCGACGGGCGCCCTCCAGGTTGCCAGGGACGGGGTCACGCTCCTGGCCCTGCGCACCGGCGCACCCATCCTGCCGATCGGGGTCATCGACACGGACCTGTTCTGGCCGCGCGGCAGGAAGATCTGGCGACTGGGCGGCCAGATCCGGATGCAGGTCGGAGAGCCGTTCATCTTGGAGCGGCGCGTCGACGCCGAGGGCCGCAAGGAACCGCTGGAGCAGGTCACCACGCGTTTGATGCTTCACATCGCGGCGCTGCTTCCGCCCCGTCAGCAGGGCGTCTACGGCCCGCTGCTCGCGGCGGCTGGCGGCCAGCCGGGGTTTTGACAGCCTGCATGCGATAATCCGGCCATGGGCACGGTGCAGGAAGTACGGATCGCGAAGCGGACGGGCTTCTGCTACGGCGTCCGCGAAGCCGTCGACAAGGCCAAGGAATTGGCCGACGCGGGAAAGCGAACCCAGACACTGGGCCAGGTCGTCCACAACGAAGGCGTGATCGCGGATCTCGGCGCGCGCGGCATCGTGAGCATCGCGGAGATCTCGGAGGCCGCCCCCGGGTCCACCGTCGTGATCCGGGCCCACGGGGTTACTCCCGCCGTTCGATCGGCCGCCGCGGAGCGCGGGCTGGAGGTGATCGACGGCACGTGCTCCTGGGTGATCGGCGAGCAGAAGCAGCTCCAGGATCTCGTGGCGGAGGGCTACACGATCGTCCTGCTCGGCACCCCGAACCATCCGGAGGTCGTGGGCCTGCTGGGCTTCGCGCCCGATGCGATCGTCGTGGACGATGAAGCCGACTGGGACCGGATCCCGCGTCGAAAGCGGATGGCGCTCATCACCCAGTCCACGCAGCCCCCCTGGAAGTTCGAGCGCCTGGCGGCCTTCATGGTCGGGCGCGCCCACGAGCTCAAGGTCGTGAACAGCGTCTGCCCGGTGACCATTCGGCGCCAGGAGGACACGGTGGAGCTGGCGCGGGCCGTGGACTTCATCGTGGTCGTGGGCGGGCGTCATTCGGCGAACACGAAGGAGCTCACCCGCCTGTGTGAGATCGTCGGGAAGCCGGCGATCCAGGTGGAGCGCGCGGAGGACCTGACCGACGCGTCCGTCTTCGACGCCGTGCGGGTCGTCGGTGTGACGGGCGGGACCTCCACACCGATCGAGGACCTGGAGGCGGTGGCCGAGCGGATCCTCGCCATGGCGGGCACAGGTGCGGCCGCTGCTCGCGCGCATCAGCTCGCGGTCGCGGCGCTGGGGGCAGCCGTCACGCCGGCCGGCCGCACCAGCTCGCTGCCGAAGCCCGCGTCGGGCTCGTCTCCGTCCGCGTCGCGCCCCGGACGCGCTGGCGCGATCGGTCCTCGCGCAACCCGCCGGGCCGCCGCGCCCGCCGCCGCTCGCTGAGCGACGAGTGGCCTCGCTCCCGGTCGTCGCGCTCGTCGGAAGGCCGAACGTCGGCAAGAGCACGCTCTTCAACCGGATCGTGGGCGACCCACGGGCGGCCATCGTGGAGGATCGCGCCCGGACCACCCGTGATCGGCTATACGCCGAGGCCGACTGGAACGGGCGGTCGTTCCTCGTCGTGGACACCGGCGGGCTCGAGACATCTCCCGGGGACGCGATCGAGGCGAAGGTCCAGGAGCAGGCGCGCCTGGCGATCGCCGAGGCGGACGTGATCGTGTTCGTCCTCGATGCGACAACCGGCATCACGCCGTCGGACACGGAGGCGGCCGAGATGCTCCGGCGGGCGAGCGCGCCCGTGCTCCTCGCGCCGAACAAGGCCGACAATGCGAAGCGCGAGCTGGACGCCGTCGAGTTCTGGGCGCTGGGCTGGCCCGAGTCGTGGCCGATCTCCGCCGCGCACGGCCGGGGTGTCGCCGACCTCCTCGACGCGATCGTGGACGCGCTCCCAGCGGAGACCGCCGAGGAGCGTGCTCGCAAGGCGCGCGAGGCCCGCCAGGACCTCGCCGTCGCCCACGTCGCCGACGCGCTGGCGGAGGGCATCGCGCCGCTCGACGAGGCCGGGGCAGACGCGGACCTCGGGGACGACGAGTTCGACCCCGACCATGTGCCGGGCCCGGTCACGATCGCGTTGGTCGGGCGGCCCAACGTGGGCAAGTCCAGCCTGCTCAACGCGCTCCTCGGCGAGGAGCGGATGATCGTGAGCGAGATCCCGGGGACGACCCGTGACGCGATCGACACGCGGATGAGCTTCGGGCAGGGCGAGATCGTGCTTGTGGACACCGCGGGGATCCGGCGTCGGGGCAAGGTCGCGTCGGGCCCGGATGCCGACCGCTACTCCACGCTGCGCGCCCTCAAGGCGGTCGATCGCGCCGATGTCGTCGTGCTCGTCATCGACGCCGTGGACGGGCTGACGGCGCAGGACGCCCACGTCGCGGGCTACGCGGTGGACGCGGGAAAGGGGCTGATCCTCGCGATCAACAAGTGGGACCTGGTGCAGGACAAGACGGACCGCACCTTCGACCAGTACGTCACCTGGATCCAGCGCGACGCGCCATTCCTGGACTTCGCGCCGGCTGTCTCCATCAGCGCGAAGACGGGGCAGCGCGTGGATCGCGTGCTGGAGCTGGCCGTGGACGTGTGGGGCGAGCGACGCAAGCGGATCGGAACCGGGGAGCTGAACCGCCTGCTCACCGACGCCGTGGCGCGCCAGGCGCCGCCGCCGGTCAAGAACCGCCGGGCACGGCTCTACTACGCGACCCAGGCGGGGATCGAGCCGCCCACGTTCATCTTCTTCGCCAACGACGCGGAACTGATCCACTTCTCCTACCGGCGCTACCTCGAGAACCGGATCCGCGACGTGCTGGGCTTCCACGGGGCGCCGATCAAGCTCGTCTTCCGCAACCGGGGCGCCGAGCGGCCGCGGCGCGCGCGACCGGCCGCCAGGGCACGGGCCGCGGTGGCCTCGGCCCGGCAGGCCGCCGGATCGCCGCCGAAGGCACGCGCCACCGCACGTCCGGCGAAGCGCCGCCCGGACTGAGCAAGGCCCGTCGCCTATCCGCGGGCCGCGAAGGCGCCTACGAGACGTGGACGCCGTCCGCGTGCGGGCGTCTGCTATCCTTCGAGCCGTCGGGGCGTGGCGCAGCTTGGTAGCGCACCTGAATGGGGTTCAGGAGGTCGAGCGTTCGAATTGCTCCGCCCCGACCATCGCCTGAACACGAGAATGGCCCCCGGTACGCCGCCGGGGGTCATTTGATTCGGGCCAGATCCCTTACCGATCCCAGGCCCGGTCGATAGCGATGCACCGGAGCCGAACGCCCCTGCGACTGCTGCATGGTTCACCAGGCACGCTGACCCAGAGCCAGCAGACAAGGGACGGGCACCGGCCCGTTCGGTCTCAGTTGACGACGAACGCCTCTGGCGCAACATCTGGACCCGTCTATCGTCCTATCCACGAACGCGGGGCTCTGACGCGCGGTCCATGCCCAGGCCACCCAAGACCGCGCTGAGTCACCGGCGAGGCCGATCGAGAGAAGCGCGTCCGAGGAAGTGGGTCATGCCGCGCACGAACGGACACCATCCACGCTTCTGGCTGGCGCTCGTGACCGTCGCAGTCCTGCTCGCAGGCTGCGCCAGCCCCGCGCTCACGGCAATCCCCACCCTCGCGCCGACCCAGGCGGCACCATCGACGCCCGTGGCGGTCACCTCAACGCAGACGCCCTTCCCCACCGAGACCGCCGCGGCCGTGCCGACCGAGGTGATCACGCCGGTGCCGACGGAGGAGCCGACACCCGAGCCGACCGAGACCCCCAGCCCGCCCTACACGCCGGTCCCCACCCCGACGCCGCGCCCCACCTCTGGGCCGGGACTCGCGATTTCGACCGTGGCACGCGCAAAGGCCGACCCGGCCGCCGCCAGGACCGCGGCCGCCTCGATCAACGCCTTCGGGCTCGACCTGTTCCGCCAGTTGCTCACTGACCCGAGCCTCACCCAGAAGAACGCTGTCTTCTCGCCGACGAGTATCGCCCTGGCCCTCGCCATGGCCCGCGCCGGAGCGAAGGGCGAGACGGCGACCCAGATGGACGCCGTCCTGCACACGATCGGTTGGGACGCGCTCGGTGCGGGCCTCAACAGCCTGGACCAGGCCCTTGCCTCGCGGGACGCGACATGGCAGGACTCTGAGAGCCAGCACCAACTCGCCCTGCGCATCGCGAACGCCGCCTACGCCCAGCAGGGCTGGAACATCGAGCAGCCCTATCTCGATGCGATCGCTGCCGCGTTCGGGGCGGGCCTGCGCCTCGTCGACTTCCTGACCAACACCGAGGCCGCCCGGAAGGCCATCAACGCCTGGGTCCGCGATCAGACAGCCGGCAAAATCCCCGAGCTGCTGGGGCAAGGTACCGTCGACCCATCCACCCTGCTCGTCCTCGTCAATGCGATCTACCTGAAGGCGGAGTGGGCGCCGTGGGGAGTGCTGTTCTTCAAGGAGGACACTCGGTCTGCGCCGTTCACCCGGCTCGGCGGCACGCAAGTCGCAGTGCCCACGATGCACACGCTGAGCCTGGGGCTGGGGCCGTTGCTGCCCTACGCCAGCGGCAGCGGATGGCAGGCCACTGAGCTTCTCTACCAGGGTGCCGACGGCACGACGCCGCTGGCGATGACCCTCATCCTGCCCGACGACCTCGCTGCCTTCGAGCAGCGCCTTACCGCGAGCCAGCTCACCCGGGTGACTGCGGCCCTGGCGGCGCAGCGCGATCCTGCCCTCGTGCCCTGCCCGGACCACCCGGGCGGCCAGTGCTACCCCTACCGCATCTCGCTGTTCCTGCCGCGCTTCGCCATCGAGACGCGGGCCAATCTCGTCCCCGCCCTCACCGCGCTCGGCATGTCGCTCGCCTTCAGCGCGTCCGGAGCCGACTTCAGCGGGATCCATCCGCCCGGCGGCCTGTTCATCTCGATGGTGCTGCACCAGGCCGACATCGACGTCAACGAACAGGGGACGGAGGCTGCGGCGGCGACGGCCGTCGGGATGACCGGCGGCCCGGGCTCGGGGGCGGCGAAGACGGTCACTCTCCGCTTCGATCACCCCTTCCTCTACTTCGTGCGTGACGTCGAGACCGGGGCCGTGCTCTTCATGGGCCAGGTCACCGACCCGGCGGCAGGGAAGGGGAGCTCATGACCGGCCGGGACCGGGCCAAACCCACCGGCGAGACCTGATGGTATGCATCGGACTTCGCGATGACGCCTGGGAGGCTACGCCGCCCTTGAGGCCGCCCGTCGGGCGCGGCACGGTCGTATCCTCCTGCGGTGGCGTGGTCAACACTCGGTCGTCGGGCGAGGGCGTGGCGCGTTGTTCATGCCGCGTGGTCGGTCGCGCAGCTGGCCTCCCTGGGCTGCATCGGCGCGTGTGCAGTGACCGGGCGCAGGAGCCCCGCCCTGTGGGCCAGCGTCGGCTTCCTTCTTGTCGAGGGCGGGGCGCTCGTCGTGGGACGCGGGAATTGTCCCCTCGGGCGGCTCCAGGAGAGCTGGGGCGACCCGGTCCCGTTCTTCGAGCTCGTGCTTCCGCCCCGCGCAGCAAAGGCAGCCGTCCCGGTCCTGGCCGCCGTCAGCGTGGTCGCGGTGGGCGCTGTCGTGCTGCGAGCGCCTGGGGTCGTCCTTCGCGCGTCGCCCGGAGGGGAGACGCAAACGGCTCGCTGTCCGGCGACCCGTCCTGGCACCGCTCCGCTGACCCGCGTCCGTTCCCGGCGTCGATGCAGGCATCCGCCGACGGAAGTGGGCGCCGTGATCAGTACAGGCTGCACACGATGGGCTCGAGCGGTCGGGTGCGCGTCGGCGTGGCTCGCTGCGGTCACCGAGATTCGCTGGGCCACCACCATCAGCTTGTTGTACGTCCCGTACGGACCCTCCGAGGTCTGCAGCCAGACCTGCGATCCCTTGAGCGACCAGATATCCGGCAGCACGTACTGGTGGCGCAGCACGCGGGTGACCTGGTACGTGTAGAGGTGATCGTCGCTCGTGTAGACGTAGACCTTCATGCCCAGCATGCGGGCGCCGTTGTTGACGCGCGAGGCGGTGAGCAGAGGGAGGAACATGCCGGTCCGGGCGTGCGCGTACAGGAACGTGACGCCCGCCTCACCGGGCTGCGACAGGCCCGGCAGGTACATGGCCACGTTGCACCAGGGGAACGCATTGCCTGGCTGGTAGACGACCGGCAGGTCGATGCCCATGCTCGGCATGGCAATCCGGGTCGCGACCGGGTAGGTCAGCGTGGCGCAGTGGACGTCCGCGCCAGACCGGAGGCGCAGGGCGATCGAGCCACTCTCCGACGCGTTCCAGACCGGCGTCATGCGGGCCAGCGTGATGCGTGCCGGACGCCGAGCCCTTTCCGTCCGCGTCGGTTGCCAGGTTGGGGAGCCGCAGCAGGAGCGTCGGCTTCGAACAGGTGCCCCGGTAGACGGACACCGCGTACGTCACGGAGGGACGGAGCCCCTGGAGCCGCGCCGAGAAGCTGCCGGTCCCCGCCCAGTAGCGGACCAGCACGCCGGATCCGCTGGCGGTCCCGCCGCCCGCGGTGGCGCCGGAGACCGTCGCGGTCCAGGTGCGCCGGATCGTCGCGGCGCTCGCAGTGGGGGCCGCCGCCGTCGCCAGGACGGCAATCACGGCAACCACGAGAAGGGCACGCCTTCGAAGACCACTCATCGCGTCCCTCCTCCATCCCGTCCGAGGCGGTGCATCTCGGCCGCCGGGGTCACCTCGAATGCCTGCTCTGGTCCGGGAAGTATGCCGTGCCAGGCCGCGCCGCGTTCCGCAGCCGGCCTCTCGCGAGCTTGCGACCCGGCCCCGCCAGAGGCCCGCCGAGGGCGGCGCTGCAGGCGCCCGATGGCAGTTTGCCGACCTCGCTATCGTTAGGAGGCGAGGCTTTGGACGGTCCGACGCGGCCGCTGGAGTCGCTCGCGGATTGGGAGACTGACGATGAGCGCCGTGCAGACAGGAACCGGCCGCGGGCTCGCGGACCACGGGGCGATGGGGCACATCGGGCTTGAGCCCCCGACCGATCTTCCCGCCGTGACCCACTGGGTGGACGAGATCGCGGCGCTCGCCCAGCCGGACGCGGTGCACTGGTGCGACGGCTCCCAGGCCGAGTACCAGGCTCTCTGCGAGGGCCTGGTGGAGGCGGGGACCTTCACGCGGCTCGACCCGGTCCTGCGGCCCAACAGCTTCCTGGCCCGGTCCGACCCCAGCGACGTCGCGCGCGTCGAGGACCGGACGTTCATCTGCTCGCGTGACGCGGCGGACGCCGGCCCGACCAACAACTGGCGCGACCCGGACGAGATGCGGGCGACGCTCACCGACCTGTTCCGCGGCTCCATGCGCGGCCGGACCATGTACGTGATCCCGTTCTCGATGGGACCGATCGGGTCGCCGATCAGCCGCCTCGGCGTCCAGATCACCGACTCGGCCTACGTCGTCGTCAACATGCAGATCATGACGCGGTCGGGCACCGCAGCACTGGATGCCATCCGGGCCACCGGCGACTACGTGCCCTGCCTCCATTCCGTGGGCGCGCCACTCGCTCCGGGCCAGGCGGACGTGCCCTGGCCGTGCGACGCGGCGACGAAGTACATCGTCCACTTCCCGGAGACCCGCGAGATCTGGTCCTACGGCTCCGGCTACGGCGGCAACGCCCTGCTCGGCAAGAAGTGCTACGCGCTGCGGATCGCGTCGGCGATCGCCCGCGACGAGGGCTGGCTCGCCGAGCACATGATGATCATCAAGGTGACCGCCCCCGACGGGCGCAGCAAGTTCGTGGCGGGTGCGTTCCCGTCGGCCTGCGGCAAGACCAACCTGGCGATGCTCGTGCCCACGCTGCCCGGCTGGCGGGTGGAGACGGTCGGCGACGACATCTGCTGGATGCGCTTCGGCGCCGACGGCCGCCTCTACGCGATCAACCCGGAGGCGGGCTTCTTCGGCGTCGCCCCCGGCACGAACACGAAGTCCAACCCCAACGCGATCCGCACGCTGGAGCGGAACATCATCTTCACGAACACCGCCCTGACCGACGACGGCGACACCTGGTGGGAGGGCCTCACGCCCACGCCGCCGGACCATCTCGTCGACTGGACCGCCCGCGACTGGACGCCCGACGCGGGTCGCGTCGCGGCCCACCCGAACTCCCGCTTCACCGCGCCGGCCGGCCAGGACCCGGCGATCGCCGTCCGAGTGGGATGACCCCGCCGGCGTGCCGATCGACGCGATCATGTTCGGCGGGCGTCGCGCCACGGTCGTGCCGCTCGTCCGCGAGGCGTTCAACTGGACCCACGGCGTGTTCATGGGCTCGATCATGAGCTCCGAGACGACCGCGGCGGCGTTCGGCGAGGTCGGGAAGCTGCGCTTCGACCCGTTCGCCATGCTCCCGTTCTGCGGCTACAACATGGCCGACTACTGGGCCCACTGGCTGGAGGTCGGCGCCGCCACGACGCCGGACAAGCTGCCCCGGATCTACTACGTCAACTGGTTCCGCCGCGATGCGGAGGGGCGCTTCCTGTGGCCCGGCTTCGGCGAGAACAGCCGGATCCTGAAGTGGATCTTCGAGCGTGGAGACGGCAAGGCGGGCGCGGTGGAGACTGCCATCGGGCTCCTGCCAACACCGGCTGACCTGGACACGGACGGGCTCGCGACCTCGCCGGATGACCTGGCCGAGCTGTTGCGCGTGGACGGCCCGGCGATCGTCGCCGAGCTTCCCCAGTTCGAGGAGCACTACGCTCGCTTCGGCGATCGGCTGCCCGCCGCCCTGCGGAACGAGCTCGACCGAATGCGCGCGCACCTGGAAGCGTGACGCAGCGGGCCGACGCGGCCGGTCTCCCGGCCGGGCTCGGTCCGGCTGGGCTCGACAGCCTGGATCCCGCCCAGCGCGGCGGCCTGGGCGACATGAGCCCGGGCCAGTTCCGGGCTGCCGCCCATGCCACCGTGGACCTCCTCGCGGACTACCTGGAGCAGGTCGAGGATTTCGCGATCCTGCCGCGCGTGGAGCCGGGTGCCCTGCTCGCCCGGCTCCCGGCCGCGCCCCCGGAAGGGCCCGAGCCGATCGGCGACATCCTCGCCGACGTCCCCGGCCTTGTCGAGCCGAACGCCACCCACTGGCAGCACCCGGGGTTCATGGCCTACTTCGCCACGACATCGTCGGGACCCGGGCATCCTCGGCGAGTTCGTGACCGCCGCGCTCGGCCAGAACCCCATGCTCTGGCGGACGTCGCCCATCGGGACGGAGCTGGAGCAGCTGATCGTCGGCTGGCTCCGGCGTGCCCTGGGGCTGCCCGATGTGTTCGACGGCCTCCTGACGGACACGGCGTCCACGTCGTCGCTCATCGCCATCGCCGCCGCCCGGGAGGCGGCCGGTCTCGACGCTGCCGCCCGCGGCCTGGCGGGCCGCCCGGAGATCGGCGCGCCGGTCGTGTACGCCTCGGAGGAGGCTCACAGCAGCATCGAGAAGGCCTGCATGACCCTGGGGCTGGGCCGGGC
The DNA here is from genome assembly GCA_963800795.1 of uncultured Chloroflexia bacterium. Lineage (GTDB taxonomy): Bacteria > Chloroflexota > Limnocylindria > Limnocylindrales > CSP1-4 > CTSoil-043. The sequence continues at coordinate 22,173 of CAWDCJ010000008.1, read as the reverse complement.
GGCCTGCCGGCGGATCGCGACGGACGATGCCTACGCGATGCGCGTGGACGCGCTGGAGGCCGCGCTGGTCGCTGATCGCGCCGCGGGAATGATGCCGATCGCCATCATCGCGACTATCGGCACCACCTCGTCGACCGCGGTCGATCCCGTTCCGGCAATCGCGCAGATCGCCGCCCGGGAGGGCCTCTGGCTCCACGTGGACGCGGCGTACGGCGGCGCTGCCGCGCTCGTCCCGGGGCGGCGTGGGCTCTTCGAGGGCTGGGAGCGCGCCGACTCGATCGTGGTGAACCCCCACAAGTGGTTCTTCACGCCGCTCGACGCCTCGCTCCTGCTGAGCAGGCGGATGCCATCGCTCCGGGCGGCGTTCAGCCTGGTGCCGGAGTACCTGCGGACGCTGGAGCAGGCGGGGCCGGTGGTCGACTTCAACGAGTACCAGCCCCAGCTTGGACGCCGGATGCGCGCGCTCAAGCTCTGGTTCCTGGTCCGCTACTTCGGGGTCGACGGCCTCCGACGGCGGGTCGACGCGCATTGCCGGCTCGCGGAGCAGCTCGCCGCCGACGTGGACGCGCACCCCGACTTCGAGCGCCTGGCGGAGGTGCGCTTCTCGACGGTGTGCCTCCGGTGGCGTCCGGCGCACCTGGCAGACCGGGCGGACGAGCCCGATGTTCGGGCCCGACTTGATGCCGCGAACGAACGGCTCATGGCGGCCGTCAACGCGACCGGCGAGGTCTTCCTGTCGCACACGCGGCTCCGCGACCGCTTCACGATCCGCGTGGCGATCGGCAACCTCCGGACCGAGCGGCGCCACGTCGCCCGGGCGTGGGCGCTGCTCCAGGCGGAGGCGGCGCGCCTGGAGGCTCTGATCCGCGGCGTGCCGCTCAACCCGGGACGGCGAGCGCCGGGAACGTGAGCGTGTAGTCGAAGGTGTAGGTCGTCGTGCCGGTCGGATCCACCCGGCGGGCAGACAGGATGCGGCCGCTCTTCGGCTCCAGGCTCGACGCGCACGCTGACCTTGCCGCCGAGGAAGACGGACGTCGCCGAATAGGACCAGGTCCAGCTGCCATCCGATGCGATGCCCACGGATTCCTTGATCGAGGAGTCAGACGGGCTCGCCGCATTCCAGGAATCTGCCGGCTCGCCGATCCGGCGGAACCCGCTCACCAGCGCGCCGGCGCCGCAGTCCCAGCTGCCGGGGACGCGTGCGAACCCCGACTGGCCGTCGAACGCCGCGCCGCTCAGGCAGATGAAGCCGATCCTGCCGCTTGGCGACCGTCGCCGAGGCGGTCGGCTCGTAGCGGAGGACGCCCGGGTTCGGACCGGAGATGGTCACCTGAAGGTGCCCGGCCGCGCTCAGGCCGCGCGTCACGGCCGCCCAGTACGACTTGATGGTTGGCGCCGCCGCGGTGGCATGGGCGAGTCGCCGCCGGACGCGGCGAGGGTGTCCGGGAAGCGACCGGGCTGGCCGGAGGTTCGGACGGGACCGCCGCTGGGGTTGCCGGACCGGCAGCCCCAGCGGCGGTGGGGGCCGGGCTCGGGCTCGCCCCGCAGGCGGCCACGACCAGCGTCATCGCGAGTGCGACGCCTGCGAGGCGGGAGGACGCGCGGACGTGAACGGCAGATGCTGGATGGACGGCGGCGCGGAGCACGCGTCGATGCTAGCCGGTTTGCGAGGCTCCCTCCTGCGCATCCCGCGGGAGCGCCGACATAGCGACTCGCTGCGATCCGCGCTTCAGCGAACCGACGGCGGGAGGGTACCCACGCCCAGCGCAGTGTGGCGGGAACGGCGCATCATGCCGCCATGGAAGCTGTGCTGGCGACCGTCGCCCTGCTCTTCGTCATCGGGTTGGCCCTGGTGCTGCTCTCCCGGGCGTGGGTTCGGTCATCCCGGCTGGGGGGATACCGGGCCTCGCAGGGGCCCGACGGGCGCGAGAGCGCCCCTGGTGTCCAGCAGGAGGATGACGACGTCCACTGGAAGTGGGGAGAGGACAAGCCGAAGCGTTGAGACAGGCCGTGCGCGCAGACGCCGCGCGAGGATGACCGGTCGGGGCTTCTCGTCGCCGAGGCGTCATGCACGCGGGCTGGCGCGCTCCGGCCGGCCAGCCGCGGCGGACCGTACAATGGCGCCTCCACGCGCCACCCTGCCGGAGGAATCGCGCCAGTGCCGCCCATCTCAGAGCTGACCCGGATCGAGCCGATCCACTTGGAGCGCCTGGCGCGCCAGGGCGTCTTCACGACCGGGCTCCTGCTGGAGGTCTCCGAGACGCCGACGCGCCGCCAGACGCTGGCGGACCAGGTGGACGCGTCCACGAACGACGTCCTGCGCTGGCGTGACGAGGCCCTGCTCCTGAACCTGGCGGGGTTCGGCTCCGCCGAGCACGACCTCTTCGCCGTGGCCGGGTTCGATGGCCTCGGATCGGTGCTCCGGGTGGATCTCGAGACGTTCACGACGGCGATCGCCCGGGCGGCGGGCCGCCTCCAGGTGACGCCGCCGACGGACCTCGTGGTCGAGACGTGGTGGGAGCAGGCCCGGACGCTCCACGACCAATGACGGCCACCGCCGCGGCGCCCGGCGGGCGAGACGCGCGCTGGTCGCCGGCGGCGGTCGCGGTGGCCCTGGCCACGATCCTGGCGCTTGTCGGCCTCGCTGTGGGCCTGTTCTTCAACCCGCTCTGGGTAGGCTTCGAGCAGGACCGCACTCGTGCCGATCTCTGGACCGGCTATCCGCCGTCGACCGTGCACCGCGTGACCAATTCCGTGGTCGCTGAGGTGTTCCTCGGCCCCGGCACCTTCGCCCAGGCAGTGAACGGCGTGCCCGTCTTCGACGAGCGCGAACGGGCGCATATGGCCGACGTGCACCGGGTGGTGGTCGTGTTCGCCCTGGCGGTTCTCGTCGGGATCGTCGTGCTCGCGCTTGGTGGGATCCGCTGGCGGCGTCGGGCCTGGTTCTGGCGGGCGATCGCCCGCGGCGCCGCGATCCTCGCCGTCGGCGCGGTCGTGATCGGGATCGCGTTCGCGGTCGCCTTCGAGCAGGCATTCACGATCTTCCACGACCTGTTGTTTCCGGCGGGCACGTGGACGTTCGATCCCGCGACGGACCGCCTGGTCCAGCTCTTCCCCTACGACTTCTGGACGGAGACCAGCGTCGCGATCGCGGTCGTGGGCGTTCTCCTCACGGTGGCGACCTGGGCGTTTGCGCGCCGGATGGCGCGGGGACGCGCCTGACATGTTGACGCGGGGCGTCCCGGTTGCGCGACTGATGGGGACGGAGATCCGCGTGCACCTGTCCTGGACGCTGATCGCGGCCTTCCTCGTGGCGTCGCTCGGGGCCGTGGACCTTCCCGACCAGAACCCGGGCTGGCCGGGCGGCGTCGCCTGGGCGGTCGCCATCGCCGCCGGCGCTGGTTTCTTCGCTTCGGTGCTCTTCCACGAGCTCGCCCACCTGGCGGTCGGACGCAGGGCGCACGCGTCTCCCGCCTCCGTGACGCTCCTTCTGTTCGGCGGCGTGGCGCCGGCGGAGCGCGGCGCTCGCACGGCCGCCTGGGAGGCGGCGATCGCGATCGCGGGGCCGGCGGCAAGCCTTGCCTTCGGCCTGGTGGCGATCGCCATCTCGACGGTGATCAGTCCGCCCCGGGGCCCCGCGGGGTCGCGGCGCAGGCGATCGGTGACGCGTTTGCGATCGTCGGGTTGCTCAGCTGCGTCGTGGGACTGGTCAACCTGACTCCGGTCTTCCCGCTGGACGGGAGCCGGCTGCTCCGCGCGATCGCCTGGCAGCTGACCGGGGAGGAAGGTCGGGGTACGCGCGTTGCCGGCCTCGCCGGACGCCTTCTCGGGATCGGCCTGATGGGATCCGGCGTGCTGCTCGCGATGACCGGGGATCTCGTGGACGGGTTCTTCGTCGGCGTGCTGGGCTGGTTCGTGCGGGGATCCAGCGACGCGCACGTTCGCCAGGAAGTGCTCGAAGAGCTCATCGCCGGCGCGACCGTCGGCGACGCGATGGAGCGGGACCTCCCCGCGGTACCGCCGCAGGTGACGCTCGACGCGTTCGCGGCGGTCCTGTCGGGACCGGAGAGCGCCTCGCTGGTCCGGGTCATGGCGGGCGACCGCCTGGTGGGTCTGGTGGGGCCGCGGCAGCTCCGGCGGGCAGGCCGGTCGGCCTGGACACGGACGCAGGCGGCGGTCGCGATGACGCCATCCGACCTGCTCCCGCCGACCGCCCCGGGGGACGAGCTGCGGCCGGCAGCAGCGCTGCTCCACGCGGCCGGCCTCGACGGGCTGCCGGTGATCACGGATGGACAGCTGGTGGGCGTGCTTACCCGGCGGGGGATCGGGCGGCTGGTCCACGAACGGTCGGTCCAGGCGAGGTCCCACCCATGAACGAGCTCATGCCCATCGAGGATGCCCGCTCCCGTGTCCTCGCGGCGATTCCTGCACCTCTGCCCCCGGAGATGGTGGACCTCTCGGACGCCATTGGGCGGGTGCTCGCGGCGGATGTTGTTGCCGCGACCGACCTGCCGCCGTGGGACAACTCGGCAATGGACGGATACGCGATCCGCTCAGCCGACGTGGCTGCCGCCACGGAAGAGGAGCCCGTCCTGCTGCGCGTCGCCGGGGAGGTGGCTGCTGGGCGTGCATCGGAGATCGAGGTGGTCCCTGGCGTTGCCCTGCGAATCGCGACCGGCGCTCCCACGCCGCCGGGTGCGGACGCCGTCGTGGCGGTGGAGCTCACGACGCCGGTGGCGGCGGATGGGTCGGCCGGGCCGCGCGGTCGCGACGCCACCGGGACGCTTCCCGCGTGGATCCGCGTCCACGAGGCGACGGTGCGCAGGAGGAACGTGCGGACGCGGGCCAGCGACCTCCAGCTGGGGCGGCGGATCCTGGGGGCCGGACGGGCGGTCGGGCCGACCGAGCTGGCGATCATCGCCGCGGGCAGCGTGGCGCACGTCTCGGTTCACGCGCGACCCAGGGTCGCGGTGCTCTCCACCGGTGACGAGCTCCGTCGGGCGGGCAGCGACCTTGGCCCGGCGGGCATCCCGGACTCCAACGGGCCGGCGCTCGTTGCTCTCTGCGCAGCGGCCGGCGCCGATGCGCGCCATGTCGGCATCGCACCAGACCGGCCCGAGCCGACGTTCGAGCTGCTGCGGTCAGCGTTGACCGATGCCGATCTTGTCATCGTCAGCGGCGGTGTTTCGGTGGGCCCGTACGACGTCGTGCGCGGCGCGTTCGCGCGGGTGGGAACCGTGGATCTGTGGCGCGCCGCGATCCAGCCGGGCAAGCCGTTCGCGTTCGGGACGGCTCCCCGCGGCGGCGACCGGCCGGGTCCACCGGTGCTCCTCTTCGGGCTGCCCGGCAACCCGGTCTCCGTCTTCGTCACGTTCGAGGTGTTCGTGCGGCCCGCGTTGCGTCGGCTCGCCGGCCGGAACCCGGACGATCTGCTGCGTCCGGTCGACGCGGCGGTCCTGGAGGAGCCGGTCACGAAATCGGCCGGACGGCGGGCCTTCCTGCGGGTCGCGGCCCGGCGGGACCCGGCGACGGGGGCGCCGATCCGCGACGCCGCCGGCCGCGTGCGGGTGGTCCTCGCGGGTGGGCAGGAGAGCCACCAGCTCTCGGCGCTCGCTTCGGCCGACGGGTTCGCCGTCGTGCCAGAATCAGTCGGCGGACTGCCGGCGGGTGCCGGCGTCGAGCTGTGGTGGCTGGACCGTCCCTGAACATTGATGCGAAACCGGGCAGCTCCCGGCACGGAGGTGGCATGGACGAGCGATCGAAGCCGCGGGCGGATCGCCGCCGCCTGACCCACGTGGATCGCGGCGGACGGCCGCGGATGGTGGACGTCTCGGCAAAGGCGGTCACCGCGCGCCGGGCGGTCGCGGAGGCCGAGGTCGTGTGCAGCCAGGAAACGCTCAGCCTCGTGATCGACGGGCGCGGCCCGAAGGGCGACGTGCTCACGGTCGCGGAGATCGCCGGGGTGATGGGCGGCAAGCGGACGGCGGAGCTGATCCCGCTCTGCCATCCGCTGGCCTTGACAGACCTCGTGGTCACGATCACGCCCGACCGGGCCGCATCGGCCCTGCGCGTCCGCGCCGAGGCCGCCACAGTCGGGCCGACCGGAGTGGAGATGGAAGCGCTCGTCGGGGCCAGCGTGGCAGCGCTCACCGTCTACGACATGGTGAAAGGCGTTGAGAAGGGCGTGGAGATCCGTCACGTCCGCCTGGTGAGCAAGATCGGTGGGAAATCCGGCGAGTGGCGGCGGGAGTCCCCGGACGGCGGGGCCGCGGCGGGCGTCGCCCACCCAGCCGCCCCGCACCCGGCCGGCCCAGTGGGTCGTGTCCTGCCCTCGGGCCCGCCCGTGGTGCGAGCAAAGGGAATTCGCGGGCCGGGGCGGGCCGGCGGGATCCGCCGCCCGTCGCGTCGGCCGGGGCCCTGACCAGATGTCGCCGAGGTCCCGCACGGCGTTCGTGCTCACGGTGAGCGACCGCAGCTCCACCGGCGAGCGAGAGGACGTTTCGGGTGCGGAGATTGCCGCGCGCCTGGCCGGCCTCGGGTTCGTCGTTGAGCGCGAGGTCGTCCCGGACGAGCGCCGCCGGATCGAGTCGATGCTCGTCGCGGCGGCGGCGCGCCATCCGCTGATCCTGACCACCGGCGGCACCGGCCTGACACCCCGCGACGTCACGCCGCAGGCCACCCTTGCCGTGATCGACTACCAGGTGCCCGGGTTTGCCGAGGCGATGCGGGCGGACGGCCGCGCGAGGACCCCGATGGCGATCCTGTCCCGCGCGGTCGTTGGCGTGCGGGGCCAGACGCTGATCGTGAACCTCCCGGGCAGCCCGCGCGCGGCGCTCGAGTCGATGGCGGTGCTGGAGCCGGTCCTCGACCACGCGCTGGAGACCCTGCACGGCCCGTACGACCACGGGGAATAGGCACGCGGGCGGGGCGCGGCCGGTCGAGGGCCTCGGCGCTCTCCGGAGCCGCGGCCGCGGCGGCGGGCCGGCCAGCCGGCGGGCGGTGCTAGGATCGCCTGCGTGACCCCAGCCCAGGCCCCCGCCCGACTCACCGCCGATCAGCGCGCGATCCGGGACGCAGTCCGGACGCTGGCCCGCGAACGGGTCGCTCCACGCGCCGCGGAGATCGACCGGACCGCCGAGTTCCCCCAGGACCTCCGCACGCTCCTCGCGGAGCAGGGGATCCTGGGCCTGCCGTTTCCCGAACGGTATGGCGGGCTGGGCGCGGACCTGCTGACGATCTGCCTGGCGATCGAGGCGCTCTCGGCGGCCTGCGCCACGACCGGGCTGATCCTGGCGGTCCAGGAGCTTGGCGCCCTGCCGCTCCTCCTTGCGGGCTCGGACGAGCAGCTGGGCCGCTTCGTGCCGGGGCTCGCTTCCGGGCGCGACCTGATCGCGTTCGCGCTCACCGAGGCGGACGCGGGATCGGACGCGTCCGCCGTTCGTGCGCGCGCCGTGCGGGACGGCGACACGTACGTGCTCTCCGGCGTGAAGCGCTTCATCAGCCAGGGCAGCGTGGCGAGCCTGGTCACCGTGTTCGCGGTCACGGACCCGGAGGCCGACCGCCACCGACGGATGTCGGCCTTCATCGTCGAGACGACGAGCCCGGGCTTCAGCGTCAGCCGGCTGGAGCACAAGATGGGGATCCGAGGCTCGCCGACCGCGGAGCTGGTGTTCGACGAGGTGCGGGTGCCCGCGGCGAACCGGCTGGGTGACGAGGGCGACGGCTTCCGCCTGGCGATGCGGACGCTGGACCGGTCCCGGCCGGGGATCGCCGCCCAGGCGGTGGGGATCGCCCAGGGCGCGCTCGAGGCAGCCGCCACGTACGCGGGGCAGCGACGACAGTTCGGGCGCTCGATCGGGGAATTCCAGCTGGTGCAGGGGCTCCTGGCGGACATGGACGCGCGAACGGAAGCGGCGCGCCAGCTCCTGTACACGGCCTGCGAGGAGATCGAGGCCGGCGCACCCGACGCTGCCCGGTGGTCGGCGCTGTGTAAACTCGTCGCGGGGGATGCGGCGATGGCGGTCACCACCGACGCCGTGCAGGTGCTGGGCGGCTACGGCTACGTGGACGACTATCCCGTCGAGCGCATGATGCGCGACGCCAAGATCACCCAGCTGTACGAGGGGACCCAGCAGATCCAGCGACTCGTGATCGCGCGGGCGCTGCTGGCCCACGGCCGCTAGATCCCACCCGCCAGAGTCACGCAGGGAGAACGCCAGACCGTGCGGATCGTGGTGCTCCTCAAGCCGGTGCCCGATCCCGGGGAGGAACGGCTCGGCGACGACGGGCGGCTGGATCGCTCGGTCAGCGCGGTCATCAACGGCAACGACGAGTACGTTCTGGAGGCAGCCCTCAAGCTCGTGGAAGCGCACGGGGGTGACGTGACGCTCCTGTCGATGGCGCCCGAGCGGCCTGACCGATCCGATCCGCAAGGCGCTGGCGATGGGGGCAACCCGGGCGGTCCTGGTAAGCGACCCGGCGCTGGCCGGCTCATGCGCGTGGTCGACGGCGCAGGTGCTCGCAGCGGCGCTGCGCAGCCTTGAATTCGACCTCGTGCTCGCCGGGGACGACACCTCCGACGGAGGCGGCGGCGTGGTGGCGGCCGGCGTCGCCACGCTGCTGGGCCTCCCGTACCTTTCGCGCGCGCAGCGGATCGAGCCCATCGATGGCGGCGTCCGCGTCGAGCGGCTGAGCTCCATCGGCCACGACGTCCTGGAGGCGAGCCTGCCTGCGCTCGTGGTGGGGACGCAGCTGCTGGGTGAGCCGCGTTACCCGACGCTGCGGGGGATCATGGGCGCGCGGTCGAAGGAGATCGCAACCCGGACGCTCGCGGAGATCGGCCTCGGGGACGGCTCGGTCGGAGGAGCCCATGCCACAACCGCCGTGCTCGAAGCGCGCGCGCCGTCGGTGCGAGGTGCCGGGCGGGTGGTCCGCGAGCCGGATCCGGCGACCGCAGCTACCGCGATCGTGGACTTCCTGGTCCAGCGGCGGGCAATCTGATGGCCGGCGGGATCTGGGTGATCGGCGAGGTCACCGGCGCGGGCGCGCTCACGAAGCTGTCCGGAGAGGCGGCGACGGCGGCCCGTGCCCTCGGGGAGGCCGGCAGCCGCGCCGTCGTCGGGGTCGTGGTCGCGGAGGAGCCGGACACGGCGGCGGCGAGCCTGGCGGCCTTCCTGCCGGACGTCATCGGAGTGTGCGCCCCGGAGGCGTCGGGCCGCCCGACCGCTGCCGTGGTGGCGGCGCGGGTGGCCGCACTCGCAGCCGCCAGCGATCCACTCCCGGCGTACTTCCTCCTCGGAGCGACGCCCGACGGCCGGGACGTCGCCGGGATGCTCTCGGCACTGCTGGGCATCGGCGTCCTGGCGAACGCGACCTCCGTCGCCTGGGGGGATGCCACAGCTGACGTGCCTGAGGGCCCGCGGGTGGAGGTGCAGCCCTGGGGCGGACGGCTCCAGACACGGAGCGCCTTCACCGCGGACACCGGCATCATCCTGCTCCGCCCGAACATGGTGACCGCGGCGCCGCTCGCGACGCCCGGCCGCGTCGGGGAGGGCCTCCCGCGAGGCGTCGCGGACCTGCCCCTCGTCCGCGTCGTCGACCGCGTCGCCGTCGCGTCTCCAGGTCCCAGCATCGAGGAGGCGCGGGTGATCGTCACGGGTGGCCGCGGCGTCGGCGGCCCCGGCGGCTTCGCCGCCCTTGCCGAGCTGGCCGCCCTGCTGGGCGGGGCCGTGGGCGCGACGCGGGCCGCGGTGGACGCGGGCTGGGCACCCTACGCCACGCAGATCGGGCAGACCGGCAAGACCGTCAAACCGGCCCTCTACCTGGGCTGCGGCGTCTCCGGGGCGATCCAGCACAAGGTGGGGATGCAGACGGCGGAGACGATCGTGGCCATCAACAGCGACCCGGACGCGCCGATCGCCGAGTTCGCGGACTTGTTCGTCATCGCGGACCAGGCGGCAGTCGTGGCGGCGCTCACCGCGGCGCTGCGCGCGCGGGCCGGCTAGGAGGCGGCGCCATGTCCTCGCTCCTCCTGGGGATCCCGCTCCTCCTGTTCGTCCTCATCGTCGCTGCCGTCCTGCTCGTCATGCGGCGGACCGCCCGCGTCGTGGCCGTGACGCGGGACCTGGACACGTTCCGGCAGGCGTCCGGCGACCTCGCCGCCAGGATCGAGGCCAGCCTGATGGGTGCCACCGAGCGGATCGACGCCGTCCGCCGCGGCCAGGTCGCGCCGGATAGCATCGTCGACACGCTGGACGCGGCCCGCGATGCGCTCGGGCGATACCGGGACGAGGCTCGAGCCCTCGTCGTGCCCGCCGGATACGAGCAGCTGCGCCTGCGGCTCTCGGAGGAGCTCGAGCGGGCGGCTCGCGCGGTGGAGATGATCGAGCACGGTTGCGGCGTGCTCTCCGCTGCCAGCGTCGGCCGCGCGCGCGAGGCCGAGGGCCAGATCGCGATCAAGCGCGGCTACCTGAACATCCTCCATGCTCGCGAGACGATCGCGGAGATCGGCACGAACGTGCGCTCGCCCCGGCCGTCGCCAACATCGCCGCGCTGGTTCAGCGGCCTGCCCAGGCGCTGATCGGGAGGCAGCCGCGGCCCGCGCGTCCTGCCCTCGCCCGAGGACCGGCCGGCCTGTCCAAACGCCGCAGAAGTGCCGCTATTTCGTGGTATCGTGCGCCAACACCACTAGATGTAGTGGCCCTGAGCGAGGAGCTGCCGGTGCGCTGTCCACAGTGCGAGTCGCACGACTCGCGGGTCGTGGACTCGCGCGACCTCGACGGGGCCGCGACGATCCGCCGCCGGCGCGAGTGCTCGGCCTGCGGGGCCCGCTTCACGACGTACGAGCGGGTCGAGGCCGCCCGCCTCGTGGTGATCAAGCGCGACGGGGCCCGCCAGGAGTTCGACCGCGACAAGCTCGCGGCAGGTCTCCGCAAGGCACTGACGCGCCGGCCGGTGGTCGACGGGTCCGCCGAGCGGGCCGCGGACGAGATCGAGGCGGCGCTGCGCGCGGGGGGAACCGCGGAAGTCGAGTCGGCCCGGGTCGGCGAGCTGGCCATGGAGAAGCTCCGGGCGCTGGACCACATCGCCTACATCCGCTTCGCCAGCGTCTACCAGAGCTTCGAGGATCTCGCCACGCTGAAGCGGGAGGTCGACTCGCTCTTCGCCCAGCGCGAGACCGTGCCCGACGTCGCGCCGTGAGCGTGCTGGCCGATCGCGACATCCGGGCGGAGCTCGAATCCGGCCGTGTCCGGATCGAGCCCTACGATCCGGTGGACCTCCAGCCCAGCTCGGTCGACCTTCACCTGGACCGGAGCTTCCGGGTCTTCCGCAACAACCGGTACGCGTATATCGACGTCCGGCAGTCGCAGCCGGACCTGACCGAGCTGCTGACCCTTGCCGGTGACGAGCCATTCATCCTTCACCCGGGCGAGTTCGTCCTCGGCCAGACGCTCGAATGGGTGGAGCTCCCGGATGACCTCGTCGCGAGGCTCGAGGGGAAAAGCAGTCTAGGGCGGCTCGGCCTCCTGATCCACTCGACGGCGGGGTACGTGGACCCCGGCTGGAAGGGCAACCTCACGCTCGAACTCTCGAATGTCGCGAGCCTGCCCATTGCCCTCTACCAGGGCATGCGGATCGGCCAGATCAGCTTCTTCCGGATGTCCAGCCCGGTGGAGCGGCCCTACGGAAGCGCCGGGCTGGGGTCGAAGTACCAGGGCCAGAGCCAGCCCACGGCTTCGGCGTTCCACCGCGACTTCGCTGCGCGGCCGCCGGGTCGATCCGGCGCCACCGGACTGAGGGCGACCGCGTGGCGCTCAACGACGCGGTCCACTGGACGGCGGATTCGGCGGCGGCATCCGCGTTGCCCTGGTCCAGGCCGGGACGTTCCGTTCGGACGCCGGCGCGCTGTTCGGGCCGGTCCCGCGGGTCCTGTGGGGCCGGCTCGTGGCCGACGAGATCGATGCCGAGGGCCGGCTCCTCCAGGCCCTGAACTGCCTGCTGATCGAGACGCCGGCGGGACGGGTCCTCGTCGAGACGGGGATCGGGGAGCGACTCGACGAGCGCGGTCGGACGCTGGCGGGGCCTGCAGGGGCGGCCGGTGGTGCCGGCGCTCGTGGCGGCCGGGTTCGATCCCGCCAGCGTGGACATCGTGGCGATGAGCCACCTCCACTACGACCACGCGGGCGGGCTGCTCCGGGCGGACGGGACGCCGGGCCTTCCCGCGCGCCCGGATCGTGGCGCAGCGCGCCGAATGGGAGATCGCGCTGGACGCCAACCCGCGGATCGTCGCCTCCTACGATCAGCCGGAGCTGCGCCTCGTGCGGGACTGGGGCGAGGAGGGCGCGGCCGATGGGGAAGTGGAGCTCCTGCCCGGCGTCTGGGCGGTGCCCACGGGCGGGCACACGGCCGGTCACCAGGCGATCGTGGTGCGGGCTCCGCACCGGACGCTCGCATTCCTCGGCGACATCGCGATGCGGCCCTGGTCGGCCAACCCGCGCTGGATCCCGGCCTTCGACGACTTCCCGCTCGATTCGGTAGCGCAGAAGGCGACCCTGTTCGCCCGCGCCGCCGAGGAGCGCTGGACCGTGGTCCTGTCGCACGAGCGCGAACGGCCCGTGGGACGCCTGGTCCCGGAGCGCGACCGGTTCGCCTGGGAGCCGATCGTCTAGGTCCGGAGTCGCCCGTCGCCTCTCAGGGCGCCGCGGTCGCAGGAGGCCGTGCTGGCACGGGGGACGCCGCGGCCGGGCCCAGGGGGGACGTCGTGTTCGGGGGAAGCCCGATGAGCGCGAGATTGGCCTCCGCGATCTGGGTATCGACGGGTCCCTGTACGACGGCCCGGATGACCCCATCGGCGTCGACGAACACCTGCGTCGGCAAGCCGTAGATGTGGTAGCGGCGGAACACGTCGCCGGCCAGGTCGGCGGCGATCGTGTAGTCGAGCCCGTACTTCACGGCGTACGCGCGCACGTCGTCCACGGTCGATTCCTGGACGCTGATCGCGACCAGCCTGAGGCCGCGGTCCCGGTAGGCATCGAAGGTGTCCCGCAGGACCGGCGTCTCGTCCTGGCAGGGTGGGCACCAGCTGGCCCAGAAGCTGATCCACACCGGGTGGCCGCGAAGATCGGCGAGCCGCACCGGGGCCCCTGACAGGTCCCGCAGGGGCGCCGGGCCGCCATCGGCTCCGGACACCTGGAGCTCTGGGGCAAGGTCTCCGACGCGCAGCCCCTCCACTGCCGGTCCGATCGCGAACTGGGTGGGCTGCGGCGCGATCCCAGCCGCCGGCAGCGTGGCGATGGGCGCGGTGACCACGAGGAGGATCGCCGTCACGATCACGACGCTCCCGAGCGCGGCGGCGAGATGGCGGGCGGTGAACGGTCCCACCAGGCCGCGGCGTGTCTCGGGCGCCTCCGGCGCACCGGCCGGCAGCTCGGGGGTGTCGGGCACCGGGTCTCGGTCTAGACGCCGGGCGCGAGGCGCGCCAGGAGCGTCAACCAGTCGAAGACCATGGCACAGCCGATCGCGACTACCAGGAGGCCGCCCACGAGGCTGACCGCGCCTCCGTAGCGGACGAGCGGCCGGGTGAAGGCGGGAGCGCGGTCATAGACGAGCGCGAGCGCAATGAACGGGAGACCCAGGCCCAGGCTGTAGGCGAACAGGAGGAGGCCGCCCTGGAGCGTCTGCCCTGACGTGGCGGCCAGGGTGAGGATGCTGCCCAGGATGATCCCGATGCAGGGTGTCCAGCCGACGGCGAAGACCACCCCCAGGCCGAACGACGCGAGCCAGCCGCCGCGGGCGCCCACGAGCCGCCCGCCCAGCCGCTCGCCCACGCCGGGGTCGGAGGTCGCGTCACGCCGGCCGGCCAAGGACACCGTCCCACCGGCGTGAGCCAGCTGGGCGGCGGCACCGGCCTCGAGCGGCCGCCAGGTTCGCTGCAGGACGTGCTGGATCGCCGGCACGGTCAGGACACCCGCCAGGTTGAGGCCCATGGCGACGAGCACGAGCCCGCCGGCCACGCGGAGCGTTGGCAGCCAGTCGTACAGTCCTCCGCCCAGGAAGGTCGCGCTCACCCCCAGGAAGGTGAAGACCGCTGCGAACCCCACGACATAGGCGACCGCGTGGCGGACCGCCATCCAGCGCGACGCATTGTCAGCGGCCCGGCCGTCTCCGCGGACGACCGCCACCACCGTCAGCTGGGCGAGGTAGGCCGGGACCAGGGGGAGCACGCAGGGCGAGACGAAGCTGATGATCCCGGCCCCGAAGGCCAGCAGCAGGGTCAGCTCCGAGGGTGGCATGCGGTCAGGCCCCCTGACCGCGGGACGGGTCCCGTCCGCCCTCGCCAGCGCGGGCGCCGTCGAGCGCATCGGCCAGGAAGGCGCGGACCGGGCCCGGCCGGAGCGCCAGCGGCAGCCGCCGACCGCCGATCTCCAGGACCGGGATCAGCTCGAAGAGCGCCCGCTGCGCCTCGGCGTCGTCCGCGATCCGGCGTTCGACCAGCGCGGGGGCGGGCAGATTCGTGGCGGCGCGCTCGACGAGGATCGCCGTCACCAGTTCGTGCGCGTCATCGCACAGGTGGCATCCGTCGCCTCGCCAGAGGACGAGATCGGGGAGGGGAGTGGGAGGTGCCGCCGGGTCCATCGCGCGGCGATTGTAGGCGGAGCACGGGGAAGTCCGCCGGAGCGGGTGGAGTACGATCGGTACCCACGCCCCCGTAGCTCAGTGGATAGAGCGAGGCCGTCCTAAGGCCTGCGTCGGCGGTTCGAGTCCGTCCGGGGGCGCTCCTTCATGCCCAACCACTGAGCATGGGCGGGGCTGGCCGGCCGTCAAGGGATACGCGCATCGATCGCAAGAGGCGCCGCATCCGACCGAGATCACGGTCGCGGGCGGACCGCAGCGCCGTGGTCGCGCTCCCGGTTGATGCGGGCCAGGGCCAGACCGTCGCCGCCCTCAGGTTGGGGCCGCGTCGCGTCGGCGACGGTGTCGGTCTTGAGCCTCGCCGACACCGCGACGTGCTCGAAGGCCCGCCCGATCGCCCGCTCGTACACGTCGGCCTTTGTGGGACTCGCCCCTCACCCGCGGGTCGAGCGTCTCGCCGTCGCGCTGGTAGCCGGCGGGGGGCAGCGGCCTTGAACGGCTCCCAGGCGTCGGTGTGGCGGTAGCATCCGCCGTGCCCGATCAGCCGATGACCGCAGGCCGCGCAGGCCAGGAGGCCGCCGAGCCCGTACTGGCGGCGGCGATCGAGGATGCCGGCGGCGGTGCCCCAAGTGCCCCAAACCTCAGGCCGGACGCTTGACCACGGTTGGCGTCACTGCGCTCGACGGATGCGGGTGCCACGTCCAGAATGCCGACATGCGACCCGAGATCTCCTTCGCGACATCCGCCGACGGCACGCGGATCGCGTGGTCTCGTCACGGACAGGGACCACCGCTCGTGCGCGTCTGGACCTGGCTGACCAACCTTGAGCACGATTGGTCGAGCCCTGGTGTGGCAACACTGGCTGACCACCCTCGGCTGAGCAATCTCACGCTCGTCCGCTATGACGCCCGGGGGAGTGGCCTGTCCGATCGCTCACCGGTTGACATCTCGTTCGGCGCCTGGCTGGCCGACCTCGAGGCGGTTGTGGACGCCGCCCGGCTCGGCAGCTTCTCCCTGTTTGGCATGTCACAGGCTGGAGCCATCGCCGTGGCGTACGCGCAGGCGCATCCGGAGCGTGTTGACAACCTGATCGTCCTGGGTGCCTATGGGCGCGGAGCTCTCGCGCGCGATCCGACGCCGAAGGTCCGCGAGGAGACTGAGCTCGGCTGGCAGATGATCAAGGTCGGGTGGGGCCGTGCCGACCCGGTCTATCGCCGCGTGTTTACGACCTCGTTCATTCCTGGGGCGACCGAGGCCCAGATGCGCTTCAGTTCGATCGAGCTCCAGCGGCGGTCGATGACGCCGGATTTGGCGCTTGCGAGCAGCCGCGCGCGCGCAACGATCGACGTCACGTTGTTGGCGCTGGCGTTGACCGTCAGGACGCTCGTCTTGCATGCCGATGGCGATGTGGCCGTTCCATTCGAGGAAGGACGCCTCCTTGCTGGACAGATCCCGGGCGCACCAATTCGTCCCACTCCACGGGCCTAATCACATCCTCCTCGCGGATGAGCCGGCATGGTTCGAGTTCATCGACGAGCTGACAGCGTTCGTTGGCGAGGCCGTGCCGAGAGACCAACCGCGCGCCACGACAGTCCCGCTCCACGACCCGCGAGCTCGAAGTGCTGCGGCTCGTCGCGGACGGGTGCAGTAACGATGAGATCGGGGCGCGGCTCGCGCTTAGTACCAGGACGGTGGAGCGTCATCTCTCGAACATCTATGTCAAGCTCACACTCAGTGGCAAGTCGGCTCGGGCAGCGGCCGCCGCGCGTCTGCCGGCTCTTGCCCACCCGCGCGCACTGATCTGACCCTCGATCTTTCTCGGTGTGGGTGGCACCCGCCACGAGCCTGCTCATCGCGGGGTTCGCGACTGTGGGGTACCACGGATGCGGCCCGGCCCGGCCACCCCGTACGGTGATGCCCTATCCAATCACTGCGGGAAGGAACGATCCATGCCGTTCATCAACGTCTAAGCTCATCGAGGGCGTGTTCACACCAGCACAGAAGCAGGAGATCGTCCGGAAGCTCACCGACACGATGGTCGAGATCGAGGGCGAGAACATGCGCTCGGTCACATGGTGTGTGGTGGAGGAGGTCGCCAGCGGTGACTGGGGCATCGCCGGGCAGCCGCTGACGACGGAGGACGTCCTGACGCTGGCCCGTGGGGTGACTGTCGGGTAGCACGCTGCCTTGACGACGCGGGGGGTCGGCCACAGTCCAGGCCCCCCGCCGAAAGACCGCCAGCGCGGTCCACCCAGCCGGGTGCCCCACTCCCGACATGTCGCCTCCTCTGCCATCACGAGGTGAGCCCGGTGTCGTTGACAACAAGGTACCGTCGCGTCGAGTTCACGTCCGACGGGGCGACCGTGCGGGGCCGGCTCAACCTCCCCGGCCATCGTCCCTCCCCGGTCGTGGTCATGGCCCACGGCTTCTCGTCAACGATTCCGATGGTGATGGACCGGTATGCGGAGTGCTTCCGAGAGGGCGGCCTGGCGGTCCTCGTGTTCGACCATCGGGGGCATGGCTCGAGCGACGGCGATCCACGGGGCGAGATCAACTACTGGGTCCAGGCGCGTGGGTACATCGACGCGATCGGCGCCGCACGGGCATTCGCGGAAGTCGGACGGTCTCCGGTCGCGCTCTGGAGTGACAGCATGGGCGCCCGGGTGGCGCTCGGCGTTGCGGCGCTCGACGATCGGGTCAGTGCGCTGGTCTGCCAGGTCCCGGCACTCGGAGATCAACTGGGCCCCGACGATCCGGAGGGCACTCGCCTGGACGCGATGCGCCGGTTCCTGGCCACCGGCCAAGTGCGCCGGTCATCGGACACGTGGGTGTCGTCCTCGGTCGTCTCACCGGATCAATCCACGAGCCCGTCCGCCCTCAAGCCCCTGACCGCGTTTCGATGGTTCATCGAATACGGCGGGCGGCACCGCAGCGGATGGACGAACCGGGTGACCTTCACCGCACCGAGCGATGCACCGGATTTCGACCCGTTCGCCTGCGCTCCTCGCGTGCGAGTCCCCACCTTGTTCGCCATGTCCACGGACGACGAGATGCCGGGCGCCGTCAGCGAGGTGACGCGCGCTGTCTTCGATCGTATCTCAGGCCCGAAGGAACTCCTGGAGGTGGATGGGGGCCACTTCAGGCTGCTGGAGGACCCCAAGCGTCACGTTCGACCAGACCAGTGAGGCACAGGCCGCCTGGCTGACACGGACACTGGGGGCAACTGGATGAGCGGTTGCCAGTCGAGTCGTAGGGTCAACTCATGATCCGGTCCATGGAGCACGTTGAGGCGCTCGCCGTGGGGGGCGGCCAGGCGGGCCTTGCCGTGAAACCACCAGCTCACATTCTGGACGGATGCAGGTCGTCAGGCGGCTCCAAGGCCGACACCACAAGCCACCCCGCGGCCCGTCCTGCATAGATCAGCTGCTCGGTGGTACGTCCCGACCGCGCACGCAGGTCGGCGAGGTGCCGCTTGACGGTGCTCGGACTGCGGCCCACCCGACGCTTGGCGTGATCGACGCCCTGGTCACCTGGGAAGGCGGCTGGGGTCTCTCGTCCGGTGGTGCCGGGGTGGATCCTGACGGCTGGCTCGCCGCCGATCTCAAGGTCATGGACGCCCTCACGCCGTGGACATACCTCGCCGAACACGAGGCGCGATGCTCGTGTCGGAGCATCCGGGTTCCGTCTTCGACCACCGGCCGGGCGACCCGAAGTCCGGGCCCACAGGCCGGACGGACAGCTACGGATTGACCGCGAGTACCTGCCGGCACGGGGATGCATGACCTGCTCGCCACCGCCGGCTCCAGATCAGGCATTGGCGTACCACGCGAGCGGGTCCGGCGGTTTGCCTTCCGAGCCCCGGAGTCCGTCCGGGGGCGCTTCTCCATGCCCAACCTTGGAGTGTTGGCGTGCCGAGACCCCTGTCAAGGCATGCGTCGGACCTTGTGCGTCAAGGAAGGTTGGCAAGGCCCTCCCGACCGCGCCACTCAAGCTGGCATGATCGTCCGGCACGCTTCCGTTCATGGACATGCTGGCGAGTACGGCGAAAGGACGAAGCGGCCGTCCGCGCCCGGCGGACGAGCCGGCTATCTCGCCACGCGGTAGCGGAGGTAGACGACGCTCGAGCTGAAGGTGCGGGTCTCGACGAGTTCGAGATCCACCCGGCGCTCGCGCTGGGGGAAGAACGGGATGCCACCGCCGACCAGCACCGGGTAGACCCTGGCCCGGTACTCGTCGATGAGGCCCAGCGCGGCCGCCTCGGCGGCGAGCGTCGCGCCGCCGATCGCGATGTCGCCCTCCCCCGGCTCGGCTCGCAACCGCTTGATCTCCTCCGCCAGGCCGCCGGAGGCCAGGCGGGCATTGCCCTGCACCGCCGACAGCGTGGTGGAGAACACCACCTTCGGGAGCGGCTTCCAGAGCGCGGCCCACTCGAGCTCTGCGTCGTCGAGCGACGGATCCTGGTCGGCGGTCTCCCAGTACAGCATCGTCTCGTACAGCTTTCGTCCCAGCAGGTGGACGCCGACCCCTCGTATCTCGTCGGTGACCAATCGCAGACCTCCTCGTCGGGCGGCGGCGCAGTGATGTCGCCGTCCGGCCCGACGATGTAGCCGTCAAGCGAGACGCCCATCGAATAGGTCACGCTGCGCATCAGGAATCCTCCTCGGTTACGCCGCCGACGATACGACCGCCGGACGCCGCAGGACTGATCGCGGGCTCGCCGGATCTCCTGGGCCGCCACTGCCGCCGAGCAGCGGCATCGGGCAGCCGCCTTCCCTCGGGCTCACCCCAAGCCTCGACGTACCAACCATTCTTGACGCACAGGGCCTATGTCGACGTCCCAAGGATCTCAGGGCCTGTGTATGAAACCCGAGAGCGGTCGGGCGAACGGTGTAGCGTACCGGACCAGCACAGGTCCGCGGTCTTGACGTCTGGCAGAGCGTCGGGCAGGGTGCCCAGGCCAACCTGCGAGGAGAGCGCCAATGGAGCAAGCTCGACCGATCGTGGTCCGGCCAGCTGAGGGGGCCCCGCCACCCCGGGCCACCCACGCCCGGAATGGACCGCCGACAGCTCTTCGACCATGAGGATCGCTGGGTCGGCTGGGTGCGGACCGACGCCGGACTCGCCGGCGGCTGGCACCACCATGGAGCGCGCGACTCCTACATCTACGTGCTCCGCGGCAGGGTGACGATCGAATACGGTCCCACCGGGCGCGAGCAGGTGACGGCGGCGGCCGGGGACTTGATCTTTACTCCCGCCCGGATGGTGCATCGCGAGATCACCGCCCCCGACGAGCCGGCGGAGTTCTTCGTCGTCCGCGTTGGGACCGGCCCGCAGAACGTCAACGTCGACGGCCCCGACGCCGATCCGGACGGCAGATGACTTGAGGCCTGGTCGATCGATCGGTCGGATCCATCCGAACGGGAGCTCGCCGGCCGAAGCCGAGCGGCGGTGATCTTGGGGGTTGCCCGGTGGCTCGAGCCGCCGGCCTGGCCGCCCGGATGGTGCTCCCGTCCACAGCAGACGGTTGACGGAGCTACGGCCCGGCCCAGGAGATAACCGACCGAGGCCACCTCGAGCCAGGCCGTGGCGCTCGCCTCGCTGCCCTCGTAGCAGCGCGACAGTCGCCGCCAGCGGCCGAGCTGGGCGAAGGCGTGCTCGACCGTGTAGAGCGGAGGTGATCGGCACTGAAGCCGGTCTGGCCCTTCGGCGGAGCCTTGATGTCGAGCCGCAGGTTGCGGCCGGTCGCCAGGGCGCGCAGGCCCCGGTAGCCGCGATCGGCGACGATCGCCCGGACACCGCGGCAGGAACCCAGCGAGGCTGTCGCGCGAAGAGGTCGCGACCGGCCCGCACATCGTGCGGCCTCGCCGGGTGCCGCCGCAGGCACTCAAGCGGCAGGCCCAGGATCTCGACGAGGATTCGTCCGCTTGGTGCCGATCGTCCGGCCGCCGCGGCCGCCGGCGTTGTGGAACGTCGGACCATAGCGGCCGCCCTTCACCGTCTGGGCGTCGATCATGATTTTCGAGGGGATCGGCTCGCGCTCGTGGCGGACGCGGACCTGCGCGGCGAGACGGGCCATCGCCCGCTCCCAGACCCCGTTCGCCCGCCAGCGGCGCCACTGCAGCCAGACCGCGCCCCACGGCGGATCGGCGCGCGGGGAGATAGCGCCACTGACAGCCGGTGTGGCCCAGGAAGAGCATCGCGTCCACCATCTGGCGGCGCGTGATGCGAGCCGGCGCGCCCCGCCGCCCCAGGCCGGATCGAAGAGATCCACGACGCGGTGCCACTGCTCGTCCGTCAGATGCGATGGCGAAACCGATGCCGACAGCCTGCCGGTCGGGCGCGACAGCTTATCTGGCACGAAACGGTCCCCGGTCGAGCGTGAACTTCCATACACAGGCCCTCACTACCATCGTCGAGATCGGGGCGGCGGATGTCCCTTGGCGAGCTGCTTGTCGAACAGTCCCATGGCGCGTTCGGTGCATGAACAACCAGACCAGAGTTGGCATCGATGACCGCGTACAAGGTCGGCTACTTCGTGGGAAGCCTCTCCTCGACGCCCTCGAGTTCGTCCGGGGGCGCCATCTGCGCGTCGCGCCCTGCGGCACCGATCGGGCGCGGGTCCCAGCGCAGGAACCAGACGTGTGGTCCGCCCCCCGGCGCGTCGCCCTCGACCAGCACGCGGAACCGGAAGCTTTCGTAGAAGGCGACATTCCGCGCGGCCCCCGTCTCGAGGAGGAGCGGCAACCCGTCGGCCGCCGCGCGATCCAGGGCGAACCGCAGGAGGGCAGACCCGATCCCTCGACCCTGGGCGCCGGGCTCGACGGCCAGCTGGTCGAGCAGCCAGAGGCGCCCCGGCGGATGGCGCCGGTCGATCCACTCCCAGAAGCGCTCATAGCGCTTGCCGCCGTCCGGGGTGAGGGCCGCCATGGCGCGCGCGACCTGGCCGTCGATCGCCGTCTGCCGGGCGTTGCCGTCGGGCGGGATGAGCGACATGGCCCCGAGGCCGTCAGCGGCCCGGTCATCCACCCCTCGGCGGCGTACAACGTGTCCGCCCGGCTCGAACAACCGTTCGACCCGCGCCGCCAGGTCGTCGTCGGTGACCATCGGCCAAACCACCATCGGGTCGGAGATGAACGCCCGCGCCAGCACCCTCGCCAGCTCGGGAATGTCGGCGGGAGCCGCCGGCTCGACGCGGATGGTCACGCCGCCAAGCGTAGACGGAATGGCACGCCGCGGCGTCCCTCGCGGCGTCAAGAGAGTAGGCTTGGAGGCCGTATTGCCGCCTGCGTTCGAGCCCTTCCGCGGGCGCATGACCCAGGCAATCCCCGGAGATCGAGCGGGCCCGCCAGGGTCCCAAGGTGGATTTCAGCATGCAGGACAGCAGCCCGGAGATCCAGCCAGCTCCGCAGGCGACCGTAAGATTTGGGGGCCTCGGGGCAAAGCTGAACTGGTTGCGCGCCGCCGTGCTCGGTGCCAGCAACAGTGTGGTATCCGGGGCAGGCATAACGATTGGCGTTGCCGCGGCCGACCCCGCCAACCTTT
>CAWDCJ010000007.1:0-22742 GCA_963800795.1 uncultured Chloroflexia bacterium | reverse complement strand
GCCTCGTCCCGAGCGACCTGCCGTCGGGCGGGGTGCCCTCTACGTCGGGACGAGCGGCTTTGCCTATCCCGGGCTGGGTCCCGGCGTTCTACCCGGCGGGGACGCGCGGTGATGCCTTCCTGTCCGAGTACGCCGACCGCCTGCCCGCCGTCGAGCTGAGCACGACGTTCTACCGCCAGCCCACAGCGGACCAGGCGACAAGCTGGGCGGGCCGCACGCCACCGCGGTTCCGGTTCAGCGTCAAGCTGCTCCGCTCGGGCGTCCTGCGCGCGTATGCGGGCGACCCGGTCGAAACGCTCAGATGGCTCGTCGCTCCGCTCGCCGGCTTCGGCACCCGGCTCGGCGCGGCGCTCGCGCGCATCCCCGCCGACCGGCCCCGTGATGACGTTCGCCTGGCGGCGCTGCTGGCGGGATGGCCGCGCGGGGTGCCCCTGGCCCTGGAGCTCCAGGGCCGGGCGTGGCACGTGGACGAGGTGTTCGCGATGGCACGCACCGCGGGCGCGGCGATCGTCTGCACCGAGACGGACGACGACCCGGATCCCCCGTTGACGGTGACGGGACCCTTCGTCTACCTGCGCCTGCGACGCGAGCGATACGGGACCGCCGACCTCGACGCCTGGGCGGCCCGCGTGGAGCCCTTCCTGGCCCATGGTCGTGACGCGTTCGTCTTCTTCCGCCACGACGCGCACGGCGCGACGCCGGGGCTCGCGGCGGCGTTCGCCGCGAGGCTCCGGGAGTACGCTCCGCGGGAAGATCTCACCGTCGAGACGGAGGACCGCGCATGACCGAGATCATCCGGGTGGGGCTGGTCGGGGCCGGCGGGATTGCCCGCTCCCGGCATGTGCCGGGCTTCCGTGCCATCGCGGGCGTCGAGATCGCCGGCGTCGTGGCGCGATCCCCTGCCAGCACCCGTCGCGCCGCGGACGAGCTGGCCATCCCGACGGTCTACGCGAGCTGGGAGGATCTCGTCGCCGACCCGTCGATCGATGCCGTGGTCGTCGCCACCTGGCCGTACCTCCATGCCCCGGTCACGATCGCCGCCCTGGAGGCCGGCCGCCACGTCCTCTGCGAGGGGCGGATGGCGATGGACGCGGTCGAGGCCGGGGCGATGCTCGCGGCATCCCGGGCACGGCCGGACCGCGTCGCGATGCTCGTGCCGGGCCCGTTCAGCTTCTTCGCCGATGGGGCCGTGCGCCGCCTGCTGCGGGAGGGCGCGATCGGGACGCCGCGCGCGTTCCGGGCCACCTGGGCAGGAGGCGTCGCATCAACTGGCCACGACCAATGGCGCCGGGAGCGCCGCTTCAGCGGCAACAACGTCATGACGCTCGGGATCCTCTATGAATCGGTCGCACGCTGGCTCGGCCAGGCGACCGAGGTGGGCGCCATCCTGGAGAACTTCACACCGTGGCAGGACGGCCCCGATGGAGCCCGGGTTTCGGCCGACATCGCTGACCATGCGATCGTGACCGCTCGGTTCCCCGGGGATGTCGTCGGCACGTTCGAGATCTCCGCCTACGCCCGCTTCACGCCCCCGAACGCCGTCTCGATCCACGGCGACGAGGGGAGCCTCCTCGTCGATCTGGGCTCCCAGCTGATCAGCCTGGCCCGGCCCGCGGCATCGTCCCCGGTGCCGGTGGAGATCGCCGCCGCCGAGCGCGGGGCCTGGCGGGTCGAGGAGGCGTTCGTCGCCGCGATCCGCGGCCTCGAGCCGGTCACGCTCAACGATTTCGCGACGGGCGTCGCCTACATGAGCTTCACCGATGCGGTGCACGCCAGTGCCCGGTCAGGGAGTCGCATCGCGCTGTGACGCGGGTGCCACGGATGGGCGTGCTGCTGGCTGCCGCGACGCTTCTGGCCGCGTGCGCCGCGCCCAACCCGACGGTCGCGCCCTCGCGACCCACCCCACCCCACCCACGGCCGCGCCCTCGACCGCGTCGACGTTCCCCCTGTCCATCCCCTACCCCGACGCGCCCCCGCAGCGCCGACGGCCGCGCGTGGAACCCCCCGCCACTCGCCCCCCGGCCCTACAGCGTGCCTCCGGACAACCCGTTCGTGGACCGGGCCGGCGCCAGGTGAGTCTGGGCATTCGGGCTGCGCAACCCGTGGCGCTTCTCCTTCGACCGGGCCACCGGCGATCTCTGGATCGGCGACGTCGGGCAGGACCGGTGGGAGGAGGTCGACCGCGTCCGCGCGGGCGATCCGGGCGGATCCAACTTCGGGTGGAACGTGATGGAGGGCGACCACTGCTATGACCCGGCGGTCGGCTGCCCATCGTCGGGGCTCACCCTGCCCATCGCCGAATACGACCACACCCAGGGGTGTGCGATCACCGGGGGCTTCGTCTACCGGGAACCGCGATCCCCGCCCTGACCGGAACGTACCTCTTCGCCGACTCGTGTTCGGGGCGGATCTGGGGCCTCGAGGCGGCCGCAGCGGCGCCGCAGCCGCGGGTCCTTGCCGACACGCGCGGCCAGCATCACGTCGTTCGGCGAGGACGACGCCGGGAGCTCCTCGTGACCGACATCGCCGGCGGCTCGGTCTCGCACCTGGTGAGCGCGCGGTGACGGCCCTCAGGCGCGCAGCGTGCCGGCGATCCGGGTGACCGCGCGGCCGGCCACGCCGACCCGGTCGCCACGTAGGGCGACGTCGAGGGCGCCACCGCGCTCGGACACCTGGAGCGCCCGAAACGCCGGTCCCAGGCGAGGAGCCCAATACGGGGCGAGCGCGCAGTGGGCAGAGCCGGTGACCGGGTCCTCCGGGATCCCGGCCGACGGGCAGAAGTACCGGGAGACGATCGCGGCGCCGGGCACGTCGGATGGGGCAGTCGCGATCAGGCCGTCGGGGAGGTTCGCGCCCAGCCAGGCCATGTCGGGCGCGAGCCGCCGAACATCGGCCGCCGACGCAAGCTCGACGAGCAGGTTGCTGGCGCCGCTGCCCACGAACGCGGGTACGCAGCCAAGGGCTCCCTGGAGCCCGGCCGGCGGCTCGATCGGCCTGACGGGATCGGCCGGCAGGTCCAGCTCGATCCGCCCGTCCGGGAGCTGGAGGGCCGAGAGGTCTCCGCTCCGGGTCGCGAAGCGCGCAGCCAGGCCAGGATCCAGCCGGCCCGTCTCCCACAGGACGTGCGCGCTGGCGAGCGTGGCATGACCGCACAGGTCGACTTCTGTGGCAGGGGTGAACCAGCGGAGGTACCATGCCGCGAAGCCGGCCGGTTCCACGAACGCCGTCTCCGAGTGGCGCAGCTCCGCGGCTACCTCCGCACGCCAGCCATCGTCACGCGGCGCATCGAGGAGGACGACGCCGGCGGGATTGCCCGCGAACGGCCCGTCCGCGAACGCGTCGACGATGAAGACGGGAATCCTGCGGGGAGTGTCATTCCCCGCAGGATAGCCCGCTGCGTCTGCTCAGGGGATGAGGTAGACCACGCTCACCGACACGTCGACCTCGTTGGTGCCGGCCTGGACGGGCGTGGAGGCGGCCTTGTCGGCTGCCCCGGCAGCGCCGAAATACGGCACCGGAACCGGGACGTTCTCGGACTGCTCCGTGATCGACGCCACGCCGGTGATCGTGACCCCGGCGACCTTCGCGAGCGCGTCGGCCTTGGCGCGGGCGTCCTGCATCGCGGCGACCCGTGCCTGCGCCTCCGCGGCGCTCGGGTCGTCGACGCGGAAGGTGATCCCGTTGAGGGTCGTGGCTCCGGCGGCGAGGGCACCGTCGATGACGTCCGAGATCGTGCCGAGATCACGCACGGTGGCCTGGACGATGTTCGAGATCTGGTAGCCGGTCAGCTTCGGCGCATTGCCGTTCACGGAATAGTCGTAGACGGGCTGAAGGGACAGCGACGTCGTCTGGATGTCCTTGTCGGCGACGCCGGCCTTGCGCAGCGCCGCGATCACCGCCTGCATCGCGGTCGCCGCGGCGGCCTGGGCATCCCGCACCGTGGTACGGGTGAACGACACGCCCACGCTAACGTCGGCGACGTCCGGCACAACGGTGACCCGCCCGAGCCCGTTCACGCTGATCGTGTGCTCCGGGGCAGCCGCGGGGTCAACGGCCCGCGCAGCGGGCGGGAGGAGGGCGGGGCCGAAGGCGACGGCGAGCGCCAGGCCGGCAAGCGCGCCGGCGGCGAGCCAACCCAGACGCGGTCGGGACAGGGATCCGGTGCGCGAGGTCATGGGGTGCTCCTTCGTGCGGCTGCCGCGTGGCAGGCGACTGGTTGGAAGCCCCTGACGCGCATCGTCGGCACGCGGTTCCGCGACTGCCCGGAACGTCAGCCACGCGGCGACGTCAGCCACGGTCCGCGGGGCGCCGTGGACCGTGGGCTGGCGATGTCAACCCGGGCCGTCGGCGGCGTTGCCGCCCCGGCACACGGCCGGTCCGCCGCCCGGCCGATCCGGGGTGCGCCTCAGAAGGCGAGCGGGTCGAGCTTCTCCGGGTCGATCCCGAGCTGCGCGATCGCGGCGGCGACGTCCGCCGCGGGCAGGTCGCCGGTCCGCGCCATCGCCGTCAGCGCTGCCACCGCGATGTTCGGCGCGTCGATCTCGAAGAACGCCCGGAGGGCTTCCCGGGTGTCGCTGCGACCGAAGCCCTCGGTCCCGAGCGAGATGTATCCCGCGGGCAGCCAGCGGCCCAGCAGGTCCGGGACCGCCTTGAGCCAGTCCGAGACCAGCACGACCGGGCCCCCCTCGGGCCCGAGCACCGACGAGATGTACGGCGTCCGGACCGGCTCTGTCGGGTGGAGCCGGTTCCAGCGCTCCACCTCGAGCGCGTCGACGCGCAGCTGCTGCCAGGAGGTCGCGCTGTAGACCTCGGCGGCGATCCCGAAGCGTTCCGCAAGGAGCATCCGGGCGGCGACAGCCTGCTGCAGGATCGCCCCGGACCCGACCAGCCGTACCCGCGCCTTCGGTCCGCCGGCAACCTCGGGACCGGCCAGCACGCGGTAGATCCCGCGCACGATGCCGTCGGTGACCCCGTCGGGTGCGGGCGGCATCGGGTAGTTCTCGTTGTAGAGCGTGACGTAGTAGTAGACATCCTCGCCGCGTCCGTACATGCGCTCGATGCCGTCCCGGATGACCGTGGCCAGCTCGTAGGCGTAGGCAGGGTCGTAGGCACGGATGCTGGGAATCGTCGACGCGAGGAGCTGGCTGTGCCCGTCCTCGTGCTGGAGACCCTCGCCGTTCAGGCTGGTGCGGCCGGCGGTGGCGCCCAGCATGAAGCCGCGGCCGCGCGCATCGGCCAGCGCCCAGGCCTGGTCGCCGGTCCGCTGGAACCCGAACATCGAGTAGAAGATGTAGAAGGGAATCATCGGCTCGCCGTGGGTGCTGTACGAGGTGGCGGCCGCCTGGAGCGACGCCATGGAGCCCGCCTCGGTGATCCCCTCCTCCAGCACCTGGCCGTCCACGGCCTCCCGATAGGACAGGACCAGGTCCGAGTCGACCGGCTCGTACCTCTGTCCCCGGCTGGCGTAGATCCCCACCTCCTTGAAGAGCGGGTCCATGCCGAATGTGCGCGCCTCGTCGGGGATGATCGGGACCACCCGCTTGCCGAACCCCGGGTCGCGCATGAGGTTGCGGAGGAGCTTCGCGAACACCATGGTGGTGCTGACGGCGGTCGAGGAGCCGGCGGCGAACTCGGCGTCGGTCTCCGGGACGGGAGCCGGCAGCGGCCGGCTCCGGACGACACGCTTCGGCAGCCCGCCACCCAGGGCCCGCCGGCGCTCCAGGAGATAGCGCATCTCCTCGGAGTCGGGTCCCGGATGGTAGTACGGCGCCTCCGCGAGCTGCTCGTCCGGGATCGGGAGCTCCAGCCGGTCGCGGAAGATGCGTAGCTCGGCCTCGGAGAGCTTCTTGGCCTGGTGGGTGATGTTGCGACCCTCGACGCTGGAGCCGAGCGTCCAGCCCTTGATCGTCTTGGCCAGGATCACGGTGGGCGCGCCCTGGAACTCGGTGGCCAGCTTGTAGGCCGCGTAGAGCTTCCGGTAGTCGTGACCGCCGCGCCGGAGCCGGGTCAGGTCATCGTCGGAGAGGTGCTCGACCAGGCGACCGAGCCGAGGGTCGGGGCCGAAGAAGTGCTCCCGGATGTAGGCTCCGCCGGCGACCGAGTACTTCTGGAACTCGCCGTCGACCGTCTCGTTCATCTTGTTGACCAGCATCCCGTCCGTGTCGCGGGCCAGCAGCTCGTCCCACTCGCGGCCCCAGATCACCTTGATCACGTTCCAGCCGGCGCCGCGGAAGATCCCCTCCAGCTCCTGGATGATCTTGCCGTTGCCGCGGACCGGGCCGTCCAGGCGCTGCAGGTTGCAGTTGACCACGAAGGTGAGGTTGTCGAGCTGCTCTCGGCCGGCGACCCACAACGCGCCGAGCGCCTCCGGCTCGTCCATCTCGCCATCGCCGAGGAAGGCCCAGACGCGCGAGCCGCTGGTGTCCGCGATGCCCCGATGATGCAGATAGCGGTTGAAGCGCGCCTGGTAGATCGCGGCGATCGGACCGAGCCCCATGCTGACGGTCGGGAATTCCCAGAACTCCGGCATGAGCCGAGGATGCGGGTACGAGGAGAGGCCCTGTCCGGGCTGCACCTCGCGTCGGAAGTGGTCGAGCTGATCGGCGCTCAGGCGTCCCTCGAGGAAGGCGCGCGCATACATGCCCGGTGCGGCGTGTCCCTGGTAGAAGATCTGGTCGCCCGCCCCGGCATCCTTGCCCCGGAAGAACCAGTTGAAGCCGACCTCGTAGAGGCTCGCGGAGCTGGCGTACGTGGAGAGGTGGCCACCGATCCCGGGCGACTGGCTGTTGGCGCGGAGCACCATCGCCACGGCGTTCCAGCGGACCAGGCGCCGGATCCGCCGCTCGATCGCCTCGTCGCCCGGGAAGTACGGCTCCTGCTCCGGGCTGATCGTGTTGATGTAGCGGGTCTGGGTCAGCGGCGGCAGGCCCACATGACGCTGGCGGGCCCGCTTGAGGAGCTTGTACATGACAAAGCGGGCGCGGTCGGCGCTCTCCTGGTCGACGAGCTCGTCGAACGATTCGATCCAGTCGGCGGTCTCGCCCGGATCGACGTCCGGCAGCTGGTGCTTGAACTCGTCCGAGTACATCGTGGGCACTCCTGGCGTGGGGAGCGGGTCAGGCTGGGCCGGGGTCCCGGCGGATCGCCCGCCGCGACGCGGGCGTTTCCGGGTGCAGGCCGGTCGGCATTGCCGGGAGCGTAGCCCATCGTGCCGCGGGACGCTGGCAGGACCGCTGGGGTAGAGTCGCGCCATGCAGCCGGACTACGATCCGAGAACCGCGCTCATCGTGGTCGACGTCCAGAACGACTTCGCCGACCCGGCCGGCAGCCTCGCGGTCGCCGGCGGCGACACGATTGTGCCGTTTGTCAACGGGCAGATTGCCGCCGCGGTCGCGGCCGGCGCGTTCGTCGCATACACCCAGGACTGGCACCCGCCCTCCACGCCCCACTTCGCGAAGGACGGCGGACGTTGGCCGGTCCACTGCGTCGCGGGAACATGGGGCGCCGCATTCCACCCGGCGCTGGACTCCGGAGCCGGACCGGCGGTCCGCAAGGGCGTGGACGGCGAGGACGGCTACTCCGGCTTCACGGTGCGCGATCCACGCGGCGATGGCCTGGCAGCCACGGACCTTGCCCCGCTCCTGGTCGCGCGCGACATCCGCCGCGTCGTCGTATGCGGGCTGGCGACCGACTACTGCGTCAGGGCCACCGCGCTCGACGCGCTGGCCCTTGGCTACCCGACAAGCGTCCTCGTGGAAGGCGTGCGGGCGGTGGACCTGGTGGCCGGCGACGGCGCGAGCGCGCTCCGCGAGCTGGTCGAGGCCGGCGTGGAGCTGGTGCGGCCGGCGACCGCGGCGGCCGTCGAGGGCACCCGGTGAACCGGCTGGGCACGGCCCTGCTGCTTGGTGCGACCGGGCTGGGCGCGGCCGTGGCGGCGGAGCGCTGGCTGGGTTCGCTGATCGCCGCCGGCGAGGGGCCGGATCCGTTGATGAAGATGGCGATCGCCATCGACGCGCCGATCGAGGCGGTCTGGGAGGCCGTCTCGGACCTGGAGCGGCAGCCGCTCTGGATGCACGAGATGAAGTCCGTGCGCCTCCTCACGCCGGGCCCGGTGGGGATCGGGAC
The DNA here is from genome assembly GCA_963800795.1 of uncultured Chloroflexia bacterium. Lineage (GTDB taxonomy): Bacteria > Chloroflexota > Limnocylindria > Limnocylindrales > CSP1-4 > CTSoil-043. The sequence goes on along the minus strand of CAWDCJ010000007.1, from coordinate 14,618 downwards.
GCGGGGCGAGGCGGACGTCCGGATCTTCCTGATCGGGGTGGTGGACCCGGTGGAGATCGACGTCTACGACCCTCCGGTGGCGTTCGGGATCCGGCACGTGGGCGTCTTCGCCGGGTCCGGGCGAATCGCCCTGGAGGCGCTTGACGCGGGGCGCACGCTGCTGCGCTGGGATGAGCGCCTGGAGCCGCCGCTCTTCCCGAACCTCGGCCAGCTGGTCCAGAAGCCGATCCTCGGCGCGATCTTCCAGGCCGACCTCGAGCGGCTCAAGGAGATGGTCGAGGCGCGCCACGCGGAGGCGATCGGCGGCGCCGGCGCCGACGCAGGCTGACCGGCCCGCGCCCCGACGCGCACCAGCCGGCAGGCCGAGGAACGTCCGTGGACCTCCACCTCGTCGACGCGACCTACGAGCTGTTCCGGGCGTACCACGCGCCGCGGCCGCCCGTCCGCGGACGCGACGGGATGTCCCTCACCGCGGTCGCCGGGCTCGCCGGGACACTCCTCGCTCTCGTTCGCGACGAGGGCGCCACCCATGTCGGCTGCGCCCACGACCGCGTGATCCGCTCCGTCAGGAACGAGCGCTGGCCGGCCTACAAGAGCGAGGCAGGCGTCCCCCGGGACCTGCTGGACCAGTTCCCGCTCGCCGAGGAAGCGATCACGGCGCTCGGGTTCGTGCTCTGGCCGATGGTCGAATGGGAGGCCGACGACGCGCTGGCCACGGCCGCGGTGCGCTGGGCTGACGCGCCAGGGGTGGACCGGATCCTCATCTGCACGCCCGACAAGGACCTTGCGCAGGTGGTCCGCGACGGCCGCGTGGTGCTCCGCGATCGGCGCCGCGACATCACCTACGACGAGGCCGGGGTCCGAGAGAAGTGGGGCGTGGCGCCGGCGGCGATCCCGGACTATCTGGCGCTCGTCGGCGACGCCGCGGACGGCTTCCCGGGACTCCCCGGCTTCGGGTCGAAGGGCGCCGCGGCCCTGCTCGCCGCGTTCGGGACGCTGGAGGGAATCCGCGGCGCCGCACCCCGAAGCTGGCCCGGATCGGTGCGCGGCGCCGATAGGCTGGCCGCGACCCTTCAGGACCAGTGGGCCAACGCCATCCTCTTCCGGGACCTCGCCACGCTCCGGACGGACGTGGCGCTGAGCACGCCGGGTCCCGAGGCGCTCCGCTGGCAGGGCGCCGACCCAGAGGCGTGGCCGGCGTTCTGTGAGCGCTGGGGGCTACCCGGCCTCGTCAGGCGGCCGCACCGCTGGCGCGCGACCGGGTAGCCGACCGGCACCCGCCGCCCTCCTCGGCTCGCTCAGGAGGGCCAGCAGGCGCGCGTGATGGGCTGGCGGCGCGGCAAGGATGCCGATGCTGCCGGCGGGCGCCGCCAGGTCGAACCAGCGCCGTCCCCGGAGATCGGTCACGACCGCACCCGCCTGCTCGGCGATGAACCCCGCGGCGGCCACATCCCACGTGGACAGCCCGGTCGTCTGGCTGAAGGCGTCGAAACGGCCGTTCGCGACGTAGGCCAGCGAGAGGGCCGCCGAGCCCATGGTGCGCGAGACGCGGATCTCGTGGCGCACCCGCGCGATCCGGCGGGCCGGCGAGCGGCCGTCGACCGCCAGGGCCATCACCACGTCGGACAGCCGCTCCTTGGCCGAGGCCCGGACGGGGCGGCCGTCGAGCATCGCCGGCCCGCCCGCAACCGCGGCTAATGTCTCCCGGCGGAGCGGATCGTGGACCGCGCCGACGACGGGTCGGCCATCCTGAACGAGCGCGAGCGAGACGCAGAAGAACGGCAGGCCGTTGGCGTAGTTGATGGTGCCATCGACCGGGTCGCAGACCCACACGCGAGGGGCCACCCTGGCATCGCGGCCGGACTCCTCGCCGAAGAACGCGTCGGCCGGGAACATCCGGGCCAGGCCGGCCCGAATGAACGCTTCGGATGCATGGTCGACCTCGGTCACGATGTCGTGGGCGCTCTTGTACGCCACCGGGCCACTGTCCTCGTAGCGAGCGGCAACGAGGCGGCCGGCAGCCTCGACAAGCTCGACAGCGGCCGCGAGCTCCGCGCTCCAGCGGCGGCCGGACGTCGCGGCTTCTTCCGTTGGGTTCGCCGTCGTCATCGTGAGCAGTCCACCGCGAATGAGCGGGTCTCGGTCCCCAGGTCGGCAACCCGCTGCTGGAACGCCAGCGTCCCGCCGGCCGGGATCGACGGCGTCCGGACGAAGGTCTCGACGGGCGGGTTCCCGAGGTAGGACGGATCCCAGACCCGGCACGTGGCCGGTCCGTCACGCCGACCGGAGTTGGTCACCTTCAGGGACAGCAGCAGTCCCCCATCTACGGGCGTGGCCGCTGCCAGCTGGCCCGTGAACGGGCCGACGCCTCCCACCAGGATCGTCGCGGCGATCAGCATCGCGACCACGGCCAGGGCGATCCCCCCGAAGACGGTGCCGTGCGCCTGCGAGGCGGCCGGCTGCTCCAGCCGGCCGGGGTTGCAGGCGGCACAGAGGGCATCCTCGAGCGGGATCGGCGCGCCGCAGCGAAGGCAGGCGTGCGTCAGGTCGGGTGCCGGGTCGCGGCGGGAGCTGGCGGTCACGCCGCCGATCTTCCCACGCTCGGCCGGTCAGCGCCTTGCCGGCCGCCTCGACGAGGAGATCCACGTCGTCCGTGGTGCGCGCGGCCACGACGGCGCCGTTGGCGCCCGTCGCCTGCCAGCGCAACGCCGTCGCGGCCGGGTCTTCCACCCACGGGCTGCCGGCCAGCGACTCGCCTTTCGCGAGGTCGAACGCGGCGAGGATGCTGACCTCCGAACGTTCGCCCCCGCGTCGACCGAGCGCCTCGAGGAAGACTGGGAGTCGCTCGGCGAGCAGCGCCGCGGGCACGGTCCAGCCGTCGCCGATGCGCCCCGCCAGCGCGGCCCCGGGCTCCGACTCGGCGCCCACGATGACCGGCGGGACCGGCCGGGGGATCGGGAACGCGTGCGCCCCGGCGAGCGGGTAGAACGGCGAGTCGCGGGTCACCGGCCCGCCGGTCCACAGCGCTCGCATCACCGCCACGGCCTCCTCGAGCCGGGCGACCCGCTCGGGTGCCGCCGGGAACGGGATCCCGTAGGCACGGTGCTCGGCCGGGTGCCCCCCGATGCCGATCCCGAGCACGAGGCGGCCGCCGCTCGCCTCCTGCAGCGTCGCCGCCATGCGGGCGACGACCGACGGTGGGCGGTTCATCACGTTCAGGACGAACGTCATCAGGCGCAACCTGTCCGTGCTCCCGGCCAGCGCCGCGAGCGTCGTCCAGGACTCCAGGACGGGGTCGCGGCGGACCCCGCGGCTCACGAAGTGGTCCCAGATCGCCACGCCGTCGTAGCCCGCCGCCTCCAGGCGCCGGGACTGCTCGCGGAACCAGGCGTACGAGACGCCGATCGCGCGCAGGTTGACGAACGTGCTGAACGGCGGGGGCAGACTCCGGGTTGTCAGGCTACGGCTCCGGTGCGGAGCGGCATCCCGCGCAGGCTGGGCCGACTGCCTACTTGCGGGAGAGCGAGTCCACGCTCACCGCGGCGAGGAGGACGAGACCGGTGACGATCAGCTGCCACTGGATCTCCATTCCCAGCAGGTAGAGGCCGTTGTAGATCGCCCCGATGACCAGCCCGCCGAGGAGGCCGTGGATCGCCCGGCCCCGGCCGCCGAAGAGGCTGGTCCCGCCGATGACCGCCGCCGCGACCGCGTACAGGACCAGCTGCCCGCCGTTGATGTTGGTGGTCATGCCGCCCAGCGTCGAGCAGTAGATCACGCCCGCGATCCCCGCGGTCATCGAGCACAGGACGAAGCCCAGCATGCGGACGCGGGACACGTTGATGCCGGCCCGCCGCGCCGCCTCGGCGTTGCCGCCGACGGCGTAGATGTGGCGTCCGAACTGCATCCGCTCGAGCAGGATCGTCCATGCCCCGAGCACGACGAGGACGAGCGGCACCACCCAGGGCACGCCGATGATCGGCAGGAAGCTCCCCCGGTCCACGTTGCAGATCGCCACCACGGCGATTCCCGGCACGCGGCCACGCATGCGATCTTGGCGACGGTCAGGCCCATCGGCGGGGCGACCAGGCCGTTGCGGCGCCGCCCGGCGTCGCGCCGCCACATCATCGTGCCGAGCACCGCCGACGACCGCGATGAGCCCGATCCAGCCGATCACCGGATCGATGTAGCTGTACACGATGCCGTACAGGCCCACCTGGCCTGCCCACAGGGTGCTGGTGATCCCGACGCCGCCCGCGGCACCCAGCATGTAGATCATCACGCCGAACCACATCAGGTAGCCGGCCAGCGTGACGATGAAGGCGGGCATCCGCAGCCGGGTGATGATCAGGCCCTGGAGACCGCCGATCGCGCCGCAGACGACGAGCGCGGCGATGAACGCCGCCCACCACGGCCAGTTGTATTGCGGCTGGACGAGCTGGGCCGCGACGATCCCGCCGATCGCCGCGACGTAGCCGATCGAGAGGTCGATCTCGCCCAGCAGCAGGACGAAGCCCTCGCCGATCGCGAGCACGATGAAGACCGCGCTCTGGTCGAACAGGTTCACCAGGTTGCCGGCCGAGAGGAAGACGTGGTTCTTGCTCACGACCGTGAAGACGACCATGACGGCGACGAGGGCAATCGCCACGGGCAGGACCCCGGCATCGCCGCCCCGGACCCGGGCGGTCCACGCCCGCAGGTACTGGCCGAGGGACTGCGCGACGATCGCCGGGGGGATGACCTCGACCGTCCGCGGCGGTCAGGTCCAGCGCATCCTCGGCCGCGACCGCGGTCACGGGAGCGGCCGCTCCTCCAGGCTCTCCCTCGATCCTCGCCATGTCTCAGTTCCTCTCGTGGCTGGAGCCGGAGCCGGACACCTCGCGGCTCGACGCGCCCGTGGTCATGAAGTCCACCACGCTCTGCCGGTCGAAGGCCGAGATGGCGTCCTGGGCGACCATCCGCCCGAGCCGGAGGACGGCGATCCGGTCGGCGACCTCGAAGACGTCGTTGAGGTTGTGCGAGATCACCATGACGGCGAGGCCGTGGTCCTTGAGCCGCAGGATGAGATCGAGCACCATCCTGGTCTGGGCCACGCCGAGGGCGGCGGTCGGCTCGTCGAGCATGACCAGCTTCGAGTTCCACATCACGGCCTTGGCGACGGCCACGGCCTGGCGCTGGCCCCCGGAGAGGGTGGCGACGGGCTGGCGGATCGATCGCACCGTGGTCACGTGGAGGCTCGCCAGCGTCTCCGCCGCGGCGCGCTCCATGCTGTCCTCGTCGAGCAGGACGCGGCTCAGGCGCTCGCGGCCGAGGAACATGTTCTGGACGATGTCCAGGTTGTCGGCGAGCGCCAGGTCCTGGTAGACCGTCTCGATCCCCAGCGCCGCCGAATCCTTCGGGCTGGCGATATGGACCTGGCGTCCCTCCCAGAAGATCTCGCCCGCGTCCACCGTGTGGATGCCCGCGATGCTCTTGGTCAGCACCGACTTGCCGGCGCCGTTGTCGCCGCAGAGGGCAGTGACCTGCCCGTTGGGGAGGTCGAGGTCGACGCCGTACAGGGCCTGGACCGCGCCGAAATGCTTGCTGATGCCGCGCAGCCTCAGCAGCGGCTCCGAGACGCCCGGCGCGACGGCGGTCGCTGATCCGGGGCGGGCATCCGCCCCGCTGGGCCCATCCTGTGCGGCCATGACATCCATTGCCTCGTCCCTCATGCCCTGGGCTGGCCTCGAACTCTACAGCACGGGAATCGCGCCCGCACCGTCGCGGGAGCGCAACGAAGAGCCGCGCCGCACCCGTGACGGGTGCGGCGCGGCCGAGTGGCGACGGTGCGTCACGCCTTCAGGCGCGCGCCGCCCAGGCTTGCTCCGCTACTTGATGCCCGCCGCCGTGCAGACGTCGGCGCCGACCGCGGCGCAGAGGTCGCTCGCGGCGATGAACTTGTCCTTGATCACGGTCGCTTCCATGTTGGCGGCGTTGACCCACATCGGGGTCAGGAGAACGGCCGGCTCGGTGGTCGCGCTGTTCTTCGGATCCGTGGTGGTGCCGTTCACGAGAGCGGCGGGCGGCGTCTGGCCGGCCCGGAGGAAGGTGGCCAGGGCGACGGCCGCCTGGGCCTCGAGATAGATCGGCTTGTAGACCGAGCCGCACTGCCAGCCCTGGAGGACGTATTCCATGCCCTGGAGGGTCGCGTCCTGGCCGGTGGTCGGGACCTTCTTGGCCGGGACGCCGGCCGCCTTGAGGGCGGTGATCACCGCGCCGGCCAGGCCATCATTGGCCTCGATCGTGGCGTTGATCGACGGGTTCGCGGTGTAGGCCTGCTGGAAGATGGCGCCGCCCTTGGCGTTGTCCCACCCTGGGGCAAGCTGCTCGCCGACGAGCGTCATGCCGGCGCTGTTCGTGGCGCCAGCGGCGACCTGGGCGACCTTCTGGCCCCAGACGGCGTCGTTGTAGCCCTTGGCGAAGTCGATCGCGTTCGGGTCGGTGTCCTGGCCGCCGTCAACCGTGAAGACCTTCGGGCTCGTGACGCCCCAGTCGGTGACGCACTGCATGAAGCCCTTGCCGATCAGCTCGCCGACCTGGACGTTGTCGAAGCTGACGTAGTAGGTGTTCGTGCCCTGGAACGTGGCGCGGTCATAGCTGATCATCGTCACGCCGGCAGCCGCGGCGGCGGCCTGGATCTGGTTGCCCGTCGTGCTGTCGAGCGGGTCGACGAGCAGGACCTTGGCCCCGGCGGTGATGTCGGCCTGCGCGAGCGCCAGCTCGGTGGTCGCGGTGCCCGAGGCGTTGTCGATCTTGAAGTCGGCTGTCGGCGTAGCCGGCGGCCGTGAAGGCCTGCTTGAGGTACGGAAGGTCGTAGCTGGTGTAGCGGGCCGACGTCGTAGCGTCGGGCAGGATCACGCCGACCAGGCCCTTGCCGGCGGTGTAGACGTCCTTCAGCTGCGCCATCGCAGAGAAGGCGGCGTCGAACGACGTGACGCTGATCGACGACGTCGATGCGCCCGACGAGGCGGCGGCCGAGGCGGCCGGGGCCGTCGTAGCCGAGCTGCTGCACGCAGAGGCAACGATCGCGGCCGTGGCCAGCGCGGCCAGAAGTGTTGCGCGGGTTTCATATGTGCGGCTCCTCCTGAATTACCTGGATCACGTCGAACACCGGCCGGCCGGGACGGCGCCAGGACTCTCGACCGGGCCGATCGCTTGTCGGCCCCCACGTCGTCCTCCTGGCTCGCCTCCGCGGTCACGCGACCGGGCACGGACGTGCCATTCGCCTTTTCGCGTGTCGCCAGAGTACATCGTCGGACGGATGTCATGTACCGGAATTCGCGGTCGGCCGGTGGGACCCCCGCTTCGTGCGCGGGATCGCCGTCCGACTACGCGCCGCGGCTGGCGGCGAGGGCGGCCACGAGCTCCCGGCAGAACGCGGGGATGTCGTCCACGACCCGGCCCCAGACCAGGGTGCCGTCCCGGAAGGCGGGCTCGTCCACCCACGTGGCGCCGGCGTTGACCAGGTCGTCGCGGATCCCCAGGGAGCCCGTTGCCCGGCCGCCGGCGACGATCCCGGCCGAGATCGCGATGAGGCCCGCCGTGGCAGATGATGCCGATGGGCCGGCCCGCCGCGTGGACGGCCCGGACCAGATCCAGGATCGCCGCGGAACGGCGCAGCTTGTCGGGCATCCAGCCACCCGGCACGACCAGCCCGTCGAGCGCGGCGCCATCCACGTCGCCGACCGCGGCATCCACGCCGACGGCCAGCCCGTTCTTCCCGTGGACCGTGCCGGGCGCCAGGCCGATGCTGGTCACGCGGGCGCCAGCCTCGCGCAGCCGCATGGCCGTGACCCAGAACTCCAGGTCCTCGACGCCTTCGGCGGCGAGAATCCCGATATGCATGCCATCGAGCTCCATGGCGACCTCCTTGGGCCGAGGATACGCCGCCATCAGCCCGGCTCGCGTACCATCGAGGGCGTGCCTGCCTCCGCGTGCACTCCCCGATCACATCCGAGCGTTCATCGGCGCGCCCGGCCGCTTCGCCACGCTCGCGACGCTCGACCCCGACGGCGCGCCCCGCCAGGTCGTGGTCTGGTACCGCTTCGAAGCGGACGGGACGCTCATGGTCAACAGCGCCAACGGCCGGCGCTGGCCGGCCAACCTGCGCCGCGACGGCCGCCTGGCGATGGCGATCTCGGACGCGGGGGACGGCTACCGCTGGGTCGGGCTGGACGCGGAAGTCGCCCAGATCATCGACGACCAGGTCGTGGCCCAGGCCGACATCGCCGACCTCGCCCGGCGCTACCACCCCGACGACCCCGCCCGCGTGGCCGCCAGCATCGCCCGTTTCCGCGCCCAGCAGCGCGTGACGTTCCGGATCCGGATCCTCTCGTTCCACGATCACGTCGCCCCATGAGCGAGCTCCGGTTCGGCGCCCAGCTCTGGAGCCAGGCCACGAGCTGGCCGGGCTTCCTCGACGCCGCCCTGGCGGCGGAGGCCGGCGGCTGGGATTCGGTCTGGACCTGGGACCACCTCGAGGCGATCTTCGGGCCATGGGAGCAGCCGGTCTTCGAAGGGACGCTGGCGCTCGCCGCGGTCGCCGCGCGCACATCGCGCGTCCGCCTGGGCTTGATGGTGGGCGCGAACACGTTCCGCAACCCGGGTCACACGGCCAAGATCACCACCACGCTCGACCACGTCTCCGGCGGCCGGGCGGTCCTCGGAATCGGCGGTGCGTGGTTCGGTCGCGAGCACGAGGCGTTCGGACTGGACTTCGGGACGGGGTTTGGGGAGCGTCTTGACCGCCTCGACGAGGCGGTTGGGCTCATCCGGCGCCTTCTCGACGGCGAGCGCTTCAGCCACGCCGGACGCTTCTACACCTTCACCGACGCGCAGATCGCGCCGCTCCCGGTCCAGGCGCACCTGCCGATCCTCGTCGGCGGGTCCGGCCCGAAGAAGACGCTCCGCACGGTGGCCCGCTGCGCGGACGCCTGGAACACGGCCGGCACGGTCGAGGAGGTCGCCGCCCGCGACGCGATCCTGCGCGCCCATTGCGCCGACGTGGGGCGCGATCCTTCGACCATCGAGCGGACGGTCTCGTTCCCGATCGTCCTGCGCGACGATCCGGCCGACGCCGCGCGCGCCTTCGCGGCGCTATGCGCCCACAACGGCACGCCGGACGCGGGCAACGTACCCACGCTCCTCGGGTCGCCGGCCCAGGTCGCGGCCCGGATCCGCCCGTACGTCGAGCTGGGCTTCACGCACGGTCATCGTGCGGCTGCCCGCCCCGTATGACGCGGAGACGCTCGCCCGGATCGGCGAGGTCCGCGCCGCCCTGGCCGGCTGAGCGGGACGCCTGTCGTGCCCCGCGTCGTCGCGCTCGCCGGTGGCGTCGGGGGCGCCCGGCTGGCCCACGGGCTCGCGCTCGTTCTCGCGCCCGGCGACCTGGCGGTCGTCGTCAACACCGGCGACGACGCCGAGTTCCACGGCCTGCTGGTATCCCCGGACCACGACACGGTCCTGTACACGCTGGCCGGCCTGGCCGACCGGGAGCGCGGCTGGGGCCTGGCCGGCGAGACCTGGGCGGCCGCCGGGCAGCTCGCGCGCCTCGGGGAGCCGACCTGGTTCCAGCTCGGTGACCGTGACCTGGCGCTTCACATGCACCGGACCCGGCGGCTGCGCGACGGCGAGCGCCCGACGACCATCGCGCTCGACGTGGCGGCGAGGCTGGGCGTGGCGACGCGCATCCTGCCGATGGCCGACGAGCCGGTCCGAACCCGGGTCCGGACCGCCGACGGCTGGCTCTCGTTCCAGGACTGGTTCGTGCGGCTCCGCGCGAAGCCGCCCGTGCTCGAGGTCACCTTCGACGGCGTCGAGGCGGGCGCGCGTGACCCCCGAGACGAAGGCAGCCTTCTCGCGCGCCGACGCGATCGTGATCTGCCCCTCCAACCCCCTCGTCTCGATCGCAGCCGATCCTCGCCGTCCCCGGGGTCCGCGACGCCATCGGGGCGGCCCGGGGGCGCGGAGTCCGGGTCGCGGCGGTCTCCCCCATCGTCGGCGGGAAGGCCCTCCGCGGTCCGGCGGACCGGATGCTCGCTGCGCTCGGCGAGGAGGTCAGCGCGCTGGGCGTAGCCCGGCGATACGTCGGACTCGTCGACGCCTTCGTGATCGACGAGGCCGACGCGGCGCTCGCGCCGGCTGTCGAGCGCCTGCGGATGCGCGCGGTCGTGGCCCCGTCCGTGATGACCGATGACGCGTCGCGGGCGGCGCTCGCGCAGGTGGCCCTGGACGCCTGCTTCGCCTGAGCGTGACCTGCCGCGCCCGCCCGCACTCGGGCGCACGTGGCTGTACGCCGCTCCGGCGCTCCGCCGCCCCGCCGCCCGGCCGGGGACTACGATCAGCCCATGCAGGATCCCGATCCTGGCGGCGCACGAGGGGCGGACCTCGGGCACATCGTCGCGATCATCCCGGTGCGGGGCCTGGAGCGCGCGAAGACCCGCCTCGGCGAGGCCCTCGACCCGGAGGAGCGGCGCGCGCTGGTCGAGAGGCTCCTGCGACGGACGGTCGGGGCCGCGATCGCGACGCCCGGCGTCCGGGCCGTGGCCGTGGTGAGCCCGGATCCGGAGGCGCTCGCCGTGGCCGCGGACGCCGGGGCGGTCACGCTGCCGCAGGGCGGTGGGGGTCTGAACGAGGGTCTTGCCGACGGCCGGACCTGGGCACGCGAGATGGGTGCGACGGCGCTGATCGTGATCCCGGCTGACCTGCCCGCTATCGGCCCCCGCGAGCTTGCCCTGGTCCTCGATGCGGCCCACAGTCGCCTCGCCGCTGGCCGGGCGCGGGGCGCACCCGTGACCAGGCTCGTGGCGCTCGTGCCGGACCGCGGGGGCGTGGGAACGAACCTGCTGCTGCTCGCCCCACCCGGCGCGATCCCCTTCCGGTTCGGCCCGGCGAGCCGTGGCGCCCATGCTGCTGCGGCCGCGCGTGCCGGCGCGGCGTACCTGGAGCTCGACAGCCCGCTCGCGCTGGACCTCGACACGCCCGACGACCTGCTCGCCGCGGAAGCGATCGGGTTGGGCGGCCCGATGGTCGGCCAGCCGTGAGCGGTGCCGAGCCTGCTCCCGCCCGCGGGGAGAGCGCCGGCGGGTCCCGGATCGCGCCGGCCCAGGCACCGGCCGGCTGGAGGTCATCGCGCTCGACGGCATCCCAGAAATCGGGCCGGCTGACGACCTGGCCGGCCTGGTCGGCGATGCGCTCGAGCGCGCGGAGGGCGTGCTGCCGCTGCGGGGCGACGACGTCCTGGTGGTCACCCAGAAGGTCGTCTCGAAGGCGGAGGGTGCGTTCGTCGACCTCTCGACCGTGCAGCCTCGGCGGGAGGCCGTCGCCTTCGCGACGCGATGGGGACGCGATGCCCGGCAGGTGGAGGTGGTCCTTCGCCAGGCAGTCCGGGTCGTGCGCATGGACAACGGCGTCGTGATCGTCGAGACGCGCCACGGGTACATCCTCGCGAACGGCGGCGTCGACGCGTCGAACGTCGGTACAGCGGCCGGCGACACGGTGCTGCTGCTGCCCGACGACCCGGACGCCTCCGCGCGACACATCCGCGATGCAATCGGGCGGCGCTTCGGCGTCGCTCCCGGGGTGGTGATCAGCGACAGCCTGGGTCGACCGTGGCGGTTCGGGATCACGGACCTCGCGATCGGCGTGGCCGGCTTCCGCCCGAACGAGGACCTTCGCGGCACGGCCGACGCGGACGGGCGGCGCATGAGTGCCACGATCCGCGCCGTCGCCGACGAGATCGCCTCGGCGGCTGAGCTCGTGCTGGGCAAGACGCTCCGCCGCCCGGCCGCGCTCGTGCGAGGTGCCTCACCCCCGCCCGGAGAGGGCAGCATCGCGGCCGACGTGCTGATGCCGCCCGAGCTCGACCTGTTCCGCTGACGGGCGGCGACAGCGGCCCGGGCGGGCGGCAGGAGCCGGGCGGGCGGTTGCGCCGAGAAGGGCCGGGGCCCGCGTCTCGGCCGGCCTCGTCGGGTTCGTGCATCTGCCGCACAAGCGCGGCGCGGCGCTCCATTGGATGCACAATCCGACCGGCGCGGCGGCCCGGCCGGCCTCGCGGATGGCGCCGGAAGCCCGGATCGGCCGGGGATCGGTCGAGTCTGTGCGCCCAATGAACAGTCCTGACGACCCAACCGCTACCGGGACGTGGCGGTCGGCGGGATCGTGCGTTCGATGCACACCGTGCGCGGCAGGCGGCCGGGCCCGAGTGAAGGCACAGCCAACTGGCGGTCCGCCGCGATCCGCACGACGAACAGCAGACGACGACCACCGGCCACAGAGCTCGACGGCTCACGCTCGCGAGACCACGAGCAGGGGCTCCGGACATCGGGCCCGATACTCCCAGGGGGTATCGCACTCGTGCTAGGATGAGGATCCGTTCCGCGCGTGCCCGCGGCCGACACCAAGCACGAGACCTGCCCTCCCATGTCCGACACGACCTCCCCGTTCGGCGGACTCACGATCGATTTCGGCGCCGACGCACGCCCGGCGGCGCGGCCGTCGCGGCGGCGCCGGCGACCGGCAATTCGATGCCGAGCACGACGCAGCTCCTGATCCTGGGCTCCGGCCCGGCGGGCCTCACGGCTGCGATCTACGCGGCCCGGGCCAACCTCGCCCCGATCGTCCTGGGCGGCCACCAGCCCGGCGGCCAGCTGACGATCACGTCCGACGTAGAGAACTACCCGGGCTTCCCGGACGGGATCGAGGGCCCCGAGCTGATGGCCCGCTTCCGGGCCCAGGCCGAGCGGTTCGGGGCGAGCGTGATCGACGTGGAGGTCGATCGGGTCGACTTCTCGAGCCGCCCCTTCCGCGCCTGGGCCGCCGGCGTCGAGTACCGCGGCGACGCCGTCATCGTCGCGACCGGGGCCTCGGCGCTCTGGCTGGGGCTCGAGTCCGAAGATCGGCTGCGCGGGCGCGGGGTGTCGGCGTGCGCGACGTGTGACGGCTTCTTCTTCCGCGGGAAGGAGATCGCGGTCGTCGGCGGCGGCGACACGGCGATGGAAGAGGCGCTCTACCTGACTCGTTTCGCCACGAAGGTCCACCTCCTTCACCGGCGGGCCGAGTTCCGCGCCAGCCGGATCATGGAGGCACGCGCCGAGAGCGACCCCAAGATCGAGATCCACCGGAACGTCTCGATCGTGGAGGTGCTCGGCGACGCCTCCGTCACGGGCCTTCGACTGCGCGACACGAAGACGGACGCCCGTTCGGAGCTCCCGGTGGAGGGCCTGTTCGTCGCGATCGGCTACCGCCCCAACACGGCGCCGTTCGAGGGCTGGCTGGAGAAGGACGAGGCCGGCTACCTGGCGGTGCACGCCGAGACCCACTCGCGCATCGAGGGCGTGTTCGTCGCGGGCGACGTCCACGATCATCGCTACCGCCAGGCCGTGACCGCCGCCGGAGACGGCTGCCGGGCTGCCATCGACGCGGAGCGCTGGCTGGCAGAGCACGCGCCTCTCGAGGTCGCGGCGGCCACCACCGGCTGAGACAAGGGCAGGCCGGCCGTCGGCACTGCGGCCAGCCGTTCCCTGCTTCGCGCGTCGCTCCCGGCGAACAAACCGTCCGAATCGAGGCAGCAACTGCCGGCCCTGCGGGGGCCCACCCCGGGCGTGTTGTGTGCATGACTATGCGCCGTTGATGTATAGTCATGCACCTCATGCAGATCCCGACCTGTCCGACCGAACCGGCGACCAGGACATCCGGCGCTCCCGAGCCGGGCCCGGGCCGCCCAGGTGAGCACGACCCCGATGCCCCCCGCCGGCGCGACGCCAGCTCGCGGGCCGATCCCGCTGCCGCGCGGCGGGTCGGTCCGACCGGACTCGTCGCCCCCGCGCCCGAGGATCAGAGTGGCGATCGTGGGTGCCACGGGTTACGTGGGCGCCGAGCTCGTGCGCCTGCTCACGCGCCACCCCGATGTCCAGATCGAGGGCCTTGTTGGCCGCGGGCGCAGCAGGGAGCCGATCGGCGGGACGCACATCCACCTCGACCGGACCGGGCTCCACGTGGACGCGACCGTTCCGGCTGCCGACGCGGTCTTCCTGGCACTCCCTCACGGGGCGGCGGCGGAGATCGTCCCCGAGCTCGCCGGGAGCGGTGCCGCGATCATCGACCTCGGACCGGACTTCCGGCTCCACGACCCGGCCGACTATCCGCGCTGGTACGGCTTCACGCACCCGCGTCCGGACCTGCTGCCGAGCGCCGTCTACGGGCTCCCGGAGCTCCACGGCGACGCCCTCCGTGCGCTGCGCGACAGTGGCAGCGCGATCGTTGGCGTTCCCGGCTGCTACCCCACCGCCACGCTCCTCGCGCTCGCGCCGCTGGCCCGGGCGGGCCTCATCGCCGACCTCGTCGTCGACGCCAAGTCCGGCGTCTCCGGCGCCGGGCGCGAGCCGAAGCAGGACCTCATGTTCGGCGAGGTCAACGAGAGCGTCAAAGCCTACGGGGTGGGCGGCCACCGCCACGTGGCCGAGATGGAGCAGGAGCTGGCGGCCCTCGGCGCGACCGACGCGGGGCGCCCAGGTGACACCCCCGCGAACCCGGGTGTGCGGGGAATCGACTTCCTGCCCCACCTGGTCCCGATGACGCGCGGG
>CAWDCJ010000006.1:0-21780 GCA_963800795.1 uncultured Chloroflexia bacterium | reverse complement strand
GCGAGAAGCCGGGGATCGATCGCCGCGAGGTCGCCGATCGTCCGGACGCCGTACTCGGCGAGCGCGGCGCGCGTCTGGGCGCCGACCCCCCACAACCGCGCGATCGGGAGCGGTGCAAGGAACGCGGCCTCCTCGCCGGCCGCCACGGCCACCAGCCCGTCCGGCTTGCGCAGGTCCGAGGCGATCTTCGCGACGAGCTTCGTGGGTCGCCACGCCGACGGACGCGGTGAGCCCCACCTCCGAGCGAACCGCCGCCTTGATCGCACCGGCGATCGCCACCGGCGATCCGAACAACGCCTCCGACCCGGCGACATCGAGGAACGCCTCGTCGATCGAGACCTGCTCCACGCGCGGCGTGTAGCGGCCCAGGATCTCCATCACCGCTCGGCTGGCCGCCCGGTACTTCGCTCCGTTCACGGGCAGGAAGATGCCCTCCGGGCACAGCGCGGCCGCCGTTCGGAGCGGCATCGCCGAGTGGACCCCGAACCGGCGCGCCTCGTAGCTGGCCGCGCTCACGACACCGCGGGCCCCGGGATCGCCTCCCACGATCACGGGCTTGCCGCGCAACTCCGGACGGTCGCGCTGCTCGACGGCGGCGAAGAACGCGTCGAGGTCCACGTGGAGGATCGTCGCGGCGTCCATGCCCCCTATCATGCCGCTCGTGGCCCTCCTGCCGGCGCTTCTCTCGCTCCTCTTCCTCGCCGCGATCGCAGCCCCCGGGATCGCCGGTCTGGACCGGTTCGCGCGCTGGCTGACACCGCTCGAACGGTTTGCGTACGGCGCGGTGCTCGGCATCGTGGCCGGGACCCTGGCGCTGGTCCCCGCCGCGACGCTGCTGGGGTTCAACCTGCCGGTCGTGCTCGGCACGGCCGTCGCGAGCGTCGTCGTCGCGGCTGTCCTCGTCGCCGGGCCCGGACGGAGCCGTCGCCGCGCCGGGCCGCCGGTCGCGTTCGCCGAGCGACTCCGCGATCTCGTCGGGCGCCTGGACCCGTGGGCCACGGCGCTTGTCGCGCTGCTGACGGTCCGCTGGGCCCTGCTCTGGTCGAGCGCGTTGACGGTTCGGCCCGACGGCCTGTGGGCCGGGCACGAGTACATCTGGAGCGACTGGCCTACCCACCTGGGGATCGTCACCCGGTTCGCCTACGGGGGCAACTTCCCGCCCGAGAACACGCTGTTCGCCGGGCTGCCGCTGAGCTACCACTACCTGAGCGACCTGACCCCGGCGGCGTTCGTCGTCCTGGGCATGGACCCGCTGTCGGTGTTGCCGCTCCACAGCTTCGTGCTTTCGATCCTGACGGCCCTGGGCCTGTACGCGTTTGCGCGCCGGCTGAGCGGCGTGCGTTCGATCGCGACCCTCGCGGTGATCCTGTTCCTGTTCGGGGCGGGACTCGGCTGGATCGCGACGGTTGCCCGGTTCGATACGAGCCACGACCTGCTGGGGACGCTGGCCAACGCGCCGTGGGATGCCCAGGCCCAGGGGAACCTGAACATCCACTTCTTCAACCCGTACCTCGCGTTCCTGATGTCGCAGCGCGCGTACCTCTACGGCCTGCCGATCGCGATGCTCACCCTCACGCTGCTGGTCCGAGCCGCGCGGAGGCGGTCGACCCGCACGTTCGTCCTGGCCGGCGTGGTCGCGGGCTTCCTTCCGCTTGCCCACCTGCCGACGCTGCTCGCGCTCGCGATGGTCACGCCGTTCCTCGTCTTCCTTCTCGTGCCGCGGCCGTGGAACCTGCGGACGATCCCATGGGAAGGCTGGATCGTCTTCCACGTGGTGTGGATGGCGGTCGCGATCCCCCAGCTGCTCACCCAGCTCGGCGGCGGGGCGGGGGCACTGGCCGCCTTCCGAGTCGACCTCGGCTGGGTCGCCGATCCGGACCCGTGGTGGTGGTTCTGGCTCAAGAACCTCGGGCTCTTCATCCCGCTGGGGCTGCTTGCCCTCGGCGCCCGGCGGATCCTGCCGCCGCGTGCCCACCGGGCGCTGCTGGCCTTCATGCCGATCTTCGTGGCAGCGAACGTGTTCGCGTTCCAGCCCTGGAACTGGGACAACCACAAGATCCTGATCTACTGGTTCCTCGCGCTGACGATCCTCGTCGCGGCGCTGCTCGTGCGGGCGTGGCGGTCGACCCGTTCGGCCACCGTCAGGCTCCTCCTGATCGGCGTCGTGCTGACGATGACCCTCGGACCGTTGCTGGAGAACCTCGACCAGCTCGAGGGGCACGGCGAGTACCTCATGCTCACCACCGAGCAGCTCCAGATCGCGGCCGAGATCCGCGACGTGACCGACCCGAAGGCGCTGATGGTCAGTGGCATGGAGCCCCAGGACCCGGTCATGGAGCTGACCGGGCGGCGCCTCCTGATGGGCTACTGGGGCCAGCTCTGGGTGAGCGGAATCCCGTACCAGCAGCGTCAGGCGGACGTGATGACGATCTACGCGCTGGGCCCCGGGGCGGACGCCCTTCTCCGAGGCTACAAGGTGGACTACGTCGTGATCGGCCCCGACGAGCGCTCGACCCTCCATGCGAACGAGGCCGCCTACGCGGCCCGCTTCCCGGTCGTGGCGTCCACCGCAGAACTACCGGGTCTACGACGTCCGGTCGTTGCAGTCCGGCGGCTGACCGCCCCGCTCCGCGCCCCGCCCTCTCGCTGCCCCCGCGCCAGCGCTGCGCCGCCGGGTCAGCCCTTCGGCTCGACGATCACCGTGACTTCGGGCGTCATCCCGGACATGACCTTGATGGCGACCTTGTAGGTGCCCAGCGACTTGAGCGGCTGGTCCAGGTCCACCTTGTGCTTGTCCACCACGATCCCGCGGCGGCCGAGCGCGTCAGCGATGTCCTGGGTCGTGATGGAGCCGTAGAGCTTGCCGCCCTCGCCCACCTTGACGCCCATCGTGAGCGTGGTCGAGCCGATCCGGTTCGCGGCGATCTCCGCCTCTTCCCGCTCGCGCTTCCGCTTGTCCTCGCGGCTCGCGATGTCGTGCTGCCAGGCGCGGTAGGCGCCGCCGGCCGCCGGCACGGCGAGGTTGGACTTGATCAGGTAGTTGCGGGCGTAGCCCTCGGCCACGTCTTTGAGCTCGCCGCTCTTCCCGAGCTTGGCGACATCGGTGGTCAGGATGACCTTCACGCGGGGGAACCCTCCTTGGTGAGCCAGCCGCGCACGTGCCCGCCGAGATCCAGGTCGCGACTGACGCGACCGGCGGCGCCGAACGTGGCGGGGAGATGCTTGACGATGCGACGAACCGGTCGCGGAATAGTGCGCCGCACGCGGGCCCGATCCTCTGCGAAGGCATCCCGGGGGATCCCGAGCCGGTCGAGCTTCTCCTCGATCAGCTCGCTCGAGATTCCCGACAGGAACAGCTCGACGCCGAGCACGGCAACGACGACGTCGTCGAGCGCACCCAGCACCGGGAACCGGTCCGGGATCAGATCCAGCGGCGAGACCGCGTAGCCCACGACGCCGGCCAGGAGCGCCTTTCGCGCCGCCGGGACGCGTGGATCGGCGAGCAGGTCCAGCGTCAGGCGACCATACGACGGCAGCCGGCTGGCGAGCGGAAGCAGCGCGAACGCGGTCAGCGAGCGACGCACGATCGCGCGCCGGCGATCCCGCCTCGCGCTCCCGCCCTTCGGCGCCTGCCCGGCCGGGCGCCGGTCGATGCGTGCCATGCTCGTCCTGCCGTGCTCCGAGAACCCGGCGTGGTCCCCACGCGACGCGCGCGAGCGGCCGGAACGGGCAGTCTACCAGTCCCGCGACAACGGCCGAAGCTCAACGGCCCGGGCCAGCCGGGTCCGCCGCCGGACAGGCCGCCAGATCGGCCGCCGCGTGGCGAGGGCCGGCCGCGTGGCGACGGCCGGCCGCGTGGCGACGGCCGGCCGCGTGCCGGCCCGGGCCGGGGTCAGGCGGGATCGGTCGGCGCAGGCCCAGCGACCTTGATCGCCGCCTCGATCGCCGCCGCCAGCCGATCGCCCGTCGGGTGGCCCACGAGCGGCGTCACGCGGTGCGTCCCGGCCGTCTCCACCCATTCGGGCTCGAGGCTGTTGGCGACGAGGACGATCGGCACGTCCGGATGTAGCTCCCGCATCCCCTCGATGAGGCGCTGGGCGCCCTCGGGCTCGCCGGTCATGAACGCATCGTAGACGAGCACATCCGCCTGGGCGGCCATCTCGCAGGTGTGCCCGGAGAGAACGGGGCAGCTGATCCCGATCGGGCCCATGCACTGCCGCGTGTCGTAGCCGCGGCGGCGGAGGGCATCCACTTCCTGGTCGGAGAGGTCGACGTCGTGATGAACCACGAGGACGCGCGTCATGGCAGTCTCCTGGGACGGCAGAGAGGCAAGGATCGTCGGTCTCGCAGCCCGGCCGCCGACAGTGCCGAATGGCCGGAATCAGACCCGGCCGGCGGCGCTCCAACCGGCCGATCCTTGACAATCGAACACGTGTTCGGTAGGATGCGCCGGAAGGCCGGAAAGGAGCACGCGTGACGAAACACGACGCGGAACGGAAGCGGAAAATCCTGGACTACATCGCGGCGATGCTCCGGGCGACCGGCGTCCCCCCGTCTGTCCGCGAGATCGCTCGGGCGGTCGGCCTTGCCTCCACCTCGGCTGTCCATCACCACCTCAAGGCCCTCGAGGAGGATGGGCTCCTGGAGCGCGGCGCCTCCCAGAGCCGGATGCTCCGCTTCACGCCGAAGGCCGCCCTCGCACTCGGACTTTCGAGCGAGATGACGCCCCAGTCGGCAGCGCGCGAGGCGCACATGCTCCCGGTGATCGGTGAGATCGCCGCTGGTGGCCCGATCGAGGCCTACCAGGTGGTCGGGGACTACCAGGCCGTGCCGGAGATGCTCGCCCCGTCGGGAGACGCCTACCTCCTCCGCGTCCGCGGAGACTCGATGATCGAGGCGCTCATCGCGGACGGTGACTACGTCGTGATCCGACCCCAGCAGACTGCCCGCAACGGGGACATCGTCGTCGCCCAGGTGGAGGAGAACGCCGTCACGCTCAAGCGGTTCTTCAAGGAGGACGGCCGGGTGCGTCTGCAGCCGGCGAACCCTGCCTACCCGCCGCAGTACTACGACGCGGTGCGGATCCAGGGCAAGCTCATCGGGGTGATCCGCCGCCTCGATTGACCGAGGCCTGCAGGAACGGCCAGCCGGCGCGTCGGTCGTCCGCAACCGTCCACAGGGTTTCCACGCACCGCCGCGTTCCCGCAGGCCCGATTGGGGATATCGCCGCGAACTCGTGGACATCCCGCTGGCGGGCGCGCGGGCAGGCCGCCACCATTGACCGACCCCGCCCCCGAGATCGGAGTCCGCGTGTCACTCGATCGCCTTCCGCCGCAGAGCATCGAAGCCGAGCAGTCGGTCCTCGGCGCGCTCCTGATCGACCGCGACGCGATCATCGAGGTGGCGGACGTCGTCCGGGCGGACGACTTCTACCGGCAGGCCCACGGCCGCATCTACGCAGCCATGCTCGAGCTGTGGGAGCGTCGCGAGCCGATCGACATCGTCACCGTCGCGGAGGCGCTGGAGCGCAGCGGCGACCTCGAGCAGATCGGCGGCCGGGCCTACCTCTCGTCGCTCTCGGAGCAGACACCCACGGCCGTCTTCGCCGGCCAGTACGCCCGGATCGTGGAGCGCAAGGCGGTGCTGCGCAACCTGATCGCGGCCGCCGGCAAGATCGCCGGGATCGGGTACGAGGACGGGCCCGAGATCCAGGAGGCGATCGACCGCGCCGAGTCCGAGCTCTTCGCCGTGTCCGAGCGCCGCGTGGCGGCCGGCTTCAGCCCGCTCCGGACGCTCCTCCACGAGGCGTTCGACCGGCTCGACTACCTGCACACGCACCGCGGCGAGATCAGCGGCATCCGGACCGGGTTCCCGGACCTCGACACGCTGACCACCGGCTTCCAGCCGTCGGACCTCGTCGTGATCGCCGCGCGGCCCTCGGTGGGCAAGACGAGCCTTGCGCTCAACATCGCCGAGTTCGCGGCCATCAGCAACACGCCCCGCAAGAGCGTCGGGATCTTCAGCCTGGAGATGAGCAAGGAACAGCTGGTCCTGCGGCTGCTCAGCTCGGTCGGGAACATCGACAGCCAGCGCCTCCGGACCGGCTTCCTCGACGAGATGGACTTCGTGGGCGTCTCCAAGGCCATGACCGGCCTCTCCGAGGCGCCCATCTACATCGACGACACGCCGAACATCAGCACGATGGAGCTCCGGACCAAGGCCCGCCGGCTCCAGGCGGAGGTCGGCCTGGACCTCGTGATCGTGGACTACCTCCAGCTCATGCAGGCCTCGTCCACCTCGCGCGACGCGAACCGCGTCCAGGAAGTGTCCGAGATCAGCCGCGGCCTCAAGGCGCTTGCCCGCGAGCTGCGCGTCCCCGTCATCGCGATCTCGCAGCTCTCGCGCCAGCCCGAGATGCGCGAGTCCAAGGAGCCCCGGCTCTCCGACCTCCGCGAGTCCGGCGCCATCGAGCAGGACGCGGATCTCGTGGTCTTCCTGTGGCGAGCGAAGGAGCGCGGGGAGGACCAGGACGCGGACGGCGAGGTGATCAAGCTGCGGCTGGCCAAGCACCGCAACGGGCCGACGGGCGAGGTGGACCTCTGGTTCAAGAAGAGCCAGACGCGCTTCGTCAGCTACGCCGGCGAACGCTATGCGGGCGTCGCGCCGTAGCGGAGGCCCGCCTGCATTCGACATCCTCGCGCGCCGGTCCCTCCGGCTCGCCTAGACTTCCGTCGCGGTCGCGGAACTGCGCAGGCCGGCGGGCACGGGGGCAGGGAGGGCACGGATGGGCGTGATCATCATCCGGGAGATGGTCGGGACGAGCCCGAAGTCGTGGAGCGACGCCGCACGGCAGGCCGTCGCGACCGCATCCCGGACCGTCCGGAACATCCGGACGATCGAGGTCGTCAAGTCGACCGCGGCAGTCGAGAACGGGGAGATCGTCGAGTACCGCGTCGATCTCAAGATCGGTTTCGAGTACGAGGGCGTCTGACCGGAGCGACTTCGCCGCGGCGGCGAACCTGGCGCCGGGCCGAGCCCGGACCTGCGAGGTCGAGATAAGCGGCCGTTGAGCACCGTGCGGCACGATGGCCGCGCATGGCTTCCCTGGCTCCCGGCCCCTCTGCCCTGTGGCCCGACCACCGGCCTCGCGGGACGTCGGTGTCCAGGACTCGCCGTCCCGAGCAACCCGCCGACGGTTCCGACGCACCTGGTCCCCGTCGGACCTGGTCAGGTCGCGCATCGTTCCCCGCATTCCGCCCAGCAGGACGACGTGGAAGTCTTCGGCTACCCGGTCCAGATCGGCAAGATCCAGCCCCCGCTCCTCCCCGAGGAGACGCTTCAGCGGGACCGGCTGCTTGATTGGCTGCACGCGAAGACCCGATCCCGGCTCGCCCTGATCGTTGCCGACGCCGGCTACGGGAAGACGACCCTTCTCGCGGACTGGAGCCGGAGAACCCGCGTACGGACGCTCTGGTATCGCTTGGACGAACACGACCGGGACTGGGCCGTCTTCATCCACCACATCGTCGCCGCGGGCAGGGAGATCGATCCCGGCTTTGCCCCGAACACGCACGGGCTCCTCCGAGAGCTGGCCGCAAACCTCGGCAACCGCGCGACGATCGTCCGGACGCTGCTCGCGGAGCTGCAGGCGTGGGCCGTGGTCGGCACCGCGCTCGTCCTCGACGACTACCAGCACGTGGATGACGTCCAGGAGATCCGCGAGATCATCCGCGAGCTCGTGGTCCGCGGCCCGGACCGTCTGGCGGTGGTGATCTCGTCACGGACCCGGCCCACCCTTCCGCTCGCCCGCCTTCGAGCCATCGGAGAGGCCGCGGAGATCCGCACGGATGACCTGCGTTTCGACCGCGATGAGACGGAGCGCCTGTTTCGGGACACCTACCGGGATCCACTGGAGGGAGACCTGCTCGACGACCTGGCAGCGACAACGGAGGGTTGGGCGACGACGCTCCGGCTCGTCGAGTCGGTGGTCCGTGGGCGTCCCCGGGATGAGGTTCGCGCGGTCATCAGGAGTCTCTCCGGTCGCCAGGGAGATCTCCACGACTACCTCGCCGAGGAAGTCGTCGGCCGGATGCCGGGGCCTGCCCAGGACTTCGTCGAGCGTTGCTGTCTCCTGGCGGTCGTCACGCCGGAGCTTGCGGCAGCAGCCGCCGAAGTCACCCCCGACGCGGCCCGCGGCTTCCTCGACGCGGCCGAAGGCGCCGGCCTCCTCTCGAGGCGCGGCCGCACGGGCGAGGCCGGGCGTCTCTTCCACCCGCTTGTTCGAACCTTTCTGGAAGGCCGCCTGCACGACGCGCTCACTGAGGCGCAGGTCCGCCAGATCCACGCGCGGATCGCGCGCACCGCGGAACCAGCCTCGTGGTCGGTCGCGGCCTACCACTATTCAGCGGCTGGCCTTGTCGACGACGCCGTCCGGGTCCTCTCCGCTTCGGTGCCCGTGATCCTCGGCTCCGGCGCGTACAAGGACGCGGAGCAGCTCGCCTCCCACCTCGATCCCGCCACCCTGGGCGCCTGGCATGACGTGATCGTGGCCCATCGCAGGATCCGGACCGGCGACCTGCGCGGGGCGAGCGCCTCAGCGGAGAATGCATTTGCCCGCGTGCAGGATGGCGACGTGAGCGTGGCGAGAGACGTGTCTCTCGCCACCCTGATGAACGTCGCATACGGCGCCGCTTCATATGAACGCGCGGTGCGGTGGGCTTCGGATCTTGTCACGAGCGCACCCGGGAGCGAGTCCGCGACGCTCGCCGAGATCGTCATCGAGATGGCATCCACCTTCATGGACGGCGACCTCGAGTCTATGTCGGCGCACCTTCGCGAGGTGTCGGCGAGGATGAAGGAGCGCGGACAGCGTCACTACGCCGGCATCGCCCTACTCAACCTCGCATGGATGTGTCGGGCGCGGGGCGACGCGCGGGGGGCGGGCGACGCAGGGCAGGAGGCACTCGCCCTGCTCGAAGCTTCGTCGTCGGGCCTCGAGATCAGCACCGTGCGGGCGGTTACCGCCTGGTCCCATGCTCATCTCGGCGATTGGGCGGGCGCTCAGAGACTGCTGGACGCGAACCTCGTCGATTGGGATTCACCGTCCCGCTTTGAGAGTCTTGCCGAAGCTGCTGACATCATCGGGTCATACGAGGACCCGGGCCGCTGCGCGGCGCTGCTTGAGGACCTTCGCCTCATCGACCCGCCGACGGATGGCGTTAGGTACTACGCGGACCTGGTCGCGGCGGAGAACTACGTGCGAGTGGGCCAGGCCACGCGCGGGCTGAACCTGCTGCGCAGCATCCCAGCAGGCGTCATGACCGGCTATCCCGCCTTTCATCTTCGACGTCAGCTCAGTCTCGGGTTCGCCGAGTGGGTGGCCAACCGAAGGGTCGACCGCGTTGCGACCGCGGCAGCAGAGGATCTCTCGAGGAGGCAGCGGGCAGGGTCGACGCTTACAGCCGCGGCGTTGCTCAACTCGATTGGCTCTGAACGAATCTCAGATGCGGTCCTCACCGTAAGTCGACGTGATGCGGCGCTGATGTCCGTCTATGCGGAGGCGCTCGTCACCCGGCTTGCGGACTTGACGATCGAGGCGAGCCACGCGTTGAGCGCGGAGGCCGCGAGTCGACCGGTTCGTTGGCTGGCTCCCCTTCGACGCGCCCTGACGGACGGGGACCTTGCCACCAGGGCCGCTGCCGCTCGCGTGTTGGAGCTGGTTGGGGACCAATCGGACGTCGTCTCGCTGCGGCGCCTCGCCCGGGAACTGAGGGGTGAGCACGCGAACCCGGACCTTGGCCGTGAACTCGCACGGCGCGTCGCTCCGAGGACATTCGTTGAGGACCTCGGGCGAATCGAACTGACGATCGGCGATAGACAGCTTCCAGGGACTTCTGTCCGCCGAAAGGCGCTCGCGCTTCTGACGTTCCTCTTGGCGCAACCGCAGATGGCATCGACTCGCGATCGAGTGCTGGATGCCCTCTGGCCCGACCAAGATCCCGGACAAGCAGCGAACTCACTGCACCAGACCGTCTACTTCCTTCGGCGAGTGTTCGAACCTTCGTACTCAGACGACCTGTCGCCGGGGTATCTCCACCATGACCCGGAGGTCCTCTGGCTCGAACCCGAGCTCATTGATAGCCGGAGCCAGATGGTGAGGCGCTTAATCGCGGCGATGGGACCCCGTCCGACCCCCGGAGATGCGGATCGCCTGTCCGAGCTCTATGTCGGTCGCTTTGCCCTCGACTTCACCTACGAGGACTGGGCCGTTCCGGTCCGTGACCATCTCCACGCCCGGTACCTGGAGATCATCGAGCGGTCGATAGAAGCAGATTCGGACCTCGGACGCGTGGATCGGGCGATTCGACTGGCCCAGCGAGCTCTGGACGTCGACCCGGACCTCGACGAGGTCGAACGCACGGTCATCAAGTTGTACACGTTGGCTGGGGCGCATGCGGCCGCCGCTGAGCAACACGAACACTACGAGGCGGTGCAGCGCGACCTCGGACTGGACGGACCGCTCACGGATGAGCCCTGATGTGGATAGGGAAGGTTCGGTATTGACCGTGGATCCGACTCACGCCTAAAGTCCGGCTCGCGAACTGGTACCTCGGTACTAGGAAGCAAAGTCAACTAGCGGACGCGCTGATGCCTCCCCCTGAAATGGGCACTTAGGGGGGAGGCGGAGCGAGTAGTGCAACCGACCGACAACCTGTTAGGTCGGTTTTCGTGTTTCAGTGGGAGCACGGAAACCCATTGGAGGGCACACGATGGGTCCCGAGTTCGGCATCGAAGGGCTTCTGACGGCACAGCGGGTGCGAGGTATCGAGTGATGAAGACTCGGCTGCTGCGCCTGCTCGCGAGTGGCGTCTACGATCGGCGCAGCTGTCCTTGCTGGAGGAGCTTCTCTGAAGGGGTTTCTAGGTACTTCTGTCCACTTATCCGACCCCTCCCCAGGTACGGTGACAGTCCTAGGATGCGCAGCGGTCGCTAAGGGGCTGGATGCCTAGGAGCCTCAAGATCTACGTCGCGGGACTCGTGACGGTTGGCGCTTGTCGTCGCTGGCCATCACGAGTTTCGTGATTCCTGTCGACCCACATATCCGGCTCGGCATGCTTCGGATCTGAGGGTCCGGATGTGCTCGCCGGCCTGGTCTTCTGGACAGTACTCACCCTTCTGGCTTCGGCGATGCCAGTCCAGGTGCCTCGCGGTTTCCGTCGCAACCTCGATCGCCCCAATCGTCGCGGCGATGACGTTGGGCGGGCCCACGGCGGCCGGGTGGGTCGCGACCCATCGGAACGAGCGAATACCGCGAACTGTCAGGCCGAGTCAACTGGTACGGCACCGCTGGCAAACCATGCTGGGACTTGCCGTCCCTGCAATCGTCGGTGGCGCTCGCCCGCCAGATCGCTCTGACGGAGCTGGTGCGGGTCGGTGCCAGCACTCCAGCTTCTCGACGTTCGTTGCCACTCTATTGGGCGCATCTCCTATTCTCCGCGCTCAACGTGGGCTTGATTGCTGTCGTTGTCGCCCTGCGCACGAACCAGTCTGCCCGGCGGGTCATGAGCGGGACCTGCCGGCATTTGCCGCGACGTTCGCTCGCGTTGGCTCCGTTGGCGTGGATCATGGCGGAGTTCTACCAGCTTCCGGGCGTTGGTTGGTGGGCGACGGCTCCTCTTCACTCTCCCGGTGTACATCATGCGAGGTGCGCTGCGACAGGTCATTGAAGTGCGCGAGATGTTCACACAGACGATCGGGGCACTCGCGCGGGCTGTCGATGCGCGGGACCCGTTCACAGCGGATCACAGCGAGAACGTCCAGGTCATCTCGGTTGACATCGGGCGGGTCATGCGGATGAAGGAGGATGAGCTCGAGGCCCTGGAGTGGGGCGGCCTCCTCCATGATGTCGGCAAGATCGGGGTCCCGGACTCCGTGCTGCTCAAGCCGGACAAGCTGACGAAGGACGAGCGGACGCTCATGAACCTCCACCCGGTGATCGGAGCGAACATCATCGCCAATGTCGCGAAGCTGGCCCCCGAATTGCCGATCATTCGCCACCACCATGAGTGGTACAACGGCTCGGGGTACCCGGATCGCCTGATCGGCGATGAGATCCCGAAGCTGGCCCGAGTGCTCCACGTGGCGGACGCGTTCGAGGCGATGACGCATGCCCGGCCGTACCGGATGCATCCGCTGTCTACCGAGCAGGCCATTGCGGAGCTGCGGAAGTACGCCGGGGTTCAGTTCGACCCGCTGATGGTGGACGCATTTGTACGCACGGCCTGGGCCAAGGATGCGCCCGACGCCGGTCGCCCAACCCAGCCTCGACCGGTCCCGATGCTCGCCCAGGCCGCAGCGCGCATGATCCCGCCAGCGGTCTCGGATGGCTCCCCCGCAGACGCTTCCTGACCCCGCTCGGGCGTGCTGATCGCCGGGCTGCTCATCGGGTTGGTCGCGGGCTTCGCCGCGGGCGGGCGCCTCGACAACCTCCTCGCGATCCGATTTCGCTGGCCGCTCCTGATCTTCGGGGCGCTCGCGCTCCGCCTGGGGACGGAGGCTGCGCTCACGCGGGGCGTCGGGATAGCCGACACACTGCGGCTTCCGCTCCTCGTAGCGGCCTACGGCGTGCTTGCGGTCGGGCTCTGGGCGAACAGGTCGCGACCGGGCATGAGCCTCGCGCTGGTGGGGATCGCGCTCAACGCGGTCGCGATCCTGGTGAACGGCGGCTTCATGCCGGTCTGGGAGCCGAGCCTGACGGCGGCGGGGTTCGGTCGAGCTGATGTGCTCTCCCCCATCAATCTCATCCTGCCGGCGGGCCTGGACGCCCACTTCTTCTGGTCGGCGGGGCCGCTGGGCGACATCATCCCGGCTCCCCTGCCGTTCGTTCGCAACGTCCTCTCGCTCGGCGACGTGATCCTGGACCTGGGCCTGGCGTTCTTCCTGTTCGCCGGCCTGGTGCGCCGCCCGGACGAGACTCCGCGCGACGACGAGCCCTCATACGGCATCGAGCCCAGCCAGCCCGTGATGCTCGCCCAGCAGGCGACTCCTGGCCGGCGGGGTGGCGTCCGCGCGGGCACGGGTCTCGCCGCCAGCCTGGTCGGCGCGGTCGCGCTGGAACGTCCGGTGATCCTGGGCAGCTCGGGCGCGGGGCTCGCGGCCCCGACGCCGATGTCGTCGGGCGGTGTGGCGGTCCCTCCGCTGCCGGGGGCGCTCCGGGCCGTGGCGATTCGGGCGCGCCATCATCCGTTCGTCCGCCTCGCCGTCAACGGGTCCTTCTCCGCCCTCTGGACCGGACAGCTGATCAGCCTCCTGGGAGACCGAGTCAACCAGGTGGCGCTTGCCGCGCTCGTCTACGGGACCACGAACTCGGCGATCGCCGGATCCCTGACATTCGTGGCGGCGACGCTGCCCAACCTCCTGTTCGGACCCATCGCCGGCGTGCTCGTGGACCGTTGGGACCAGAAGCGCGTCCTGGTCGTGAGCGACCTCCTCCGGGCTGCGATCGTGCTGTTCATCCCGGCGAGCGTCGCCGTGAACGTGGTGCTGGCATACCCGCTCGTGTTTCTGCTCACCTCGGTCTCGATCTTCTTCCGGCCGGCGCGGACCGCCGTGATCCCGAGGGTGGTCCGCCAGGACGAGCTGGTCACGGCGAACTCCGCGACCTGGCTGAGCGAGACCCTGGCGGACGTGATCGGCTACCCGTTCGCGGGGCTGTTCGTGGCATTCCTGGGGAGCGCGGTGTCGCTCGCGTTCTGGCTGGACTCGGTCTCGTACGTGGCCTCGGCGCTGCTCGTGGTGGCAGTCGTGATCCCGCCGGTGGTCCACTCGGTCGGATCCCTGGAGCCGATCCCTGGCTTGTCCGGGATCCGCGACGACCTGGCCACCGGGTGGCGATTCCTGCGGGACGAACCGGTCCTGCTCGCGAACACCCTGCAGGCGGTGGCCGCCCAGCTGACCGTCGGCGCCACCATCGCGCTCGCCCCCTTCTACGCCAAGGTGGTCCTGCGGCTTGGATCGCTGGACTGGACCGCGGCGTACGCGTTCCTCGAGACCGCGATCGGGGTCGGCAACCTGGTCGGCGGGTTCGTGATCGGGCTCCTGGGTGCGCGGATCGCGAAGGGCCGGATGGTGATCGCAGGATACTCAGCGTACGGCCTCGCCGTGGTCGGCCTGGGCCTGACGACGAGCCTGCCGCTTGCGCTGGGCATGGCGTTTGCGATGGGCGTGTCCAACATGGTCTTCATCATCCCGACCCAGACGCTCTTCCAGGAGCGGACGCCCGGCGACATGATCGGTCGGGTAGTGGGCTTCCGGTTCTCGGCGGTATTCGGGGCGATGACCTTCGCGATGGCGGCGAGCGGCGTGCTCGGCACCGCAGTCGGTGTGGGACCGGTCATCGTCGTCTTCGGCGTCATCACGCTCGCGGCTGGCCTGGCCGGCCTTGCCAGCAGGCCGCTCCGCGCGGCCTGACCCCGGTTGGGAATGGCGGGCACGGCTGAGCCGGCGCGGGCCGGTGAGACCTCGCACGCGCATTGGCCGGGCTCCGGTACACTCATCGCTCGGCGCCGGCTCGCGGGATCCGCGGTCCCGGCGTTCGCCGCCGCCCGGCGGCGCTCATGGATGGAGTGACGCAGCACGATGACCAAGCCGGACGACCGCGCGCAGGACGCGCACCCGGAGGACCTGCCGGACGACGACGCGCTCGACGGCGAGGAGCTGCCGGACTCCTACGACGAAGACGGCCAGGAGACCGCCGGCGAGGACGCCGCGGGCGAGGAGGCCGAATTCGCGGCGGCCGAGGAGCCGGCGAATGGCTCAGCGCCGACGACCGAGCGCCGTGGCAGGGAGAGCGCCACGAGCCGCGGCGAGCGTCGGACCCCCGGCCGGGGCACGCGGGGGAACCGGGAACCGGCGGCGCCACCGCGCGTGCAGACCGCGTCCGACATCGCGGTGCACATCGACGACCGCGTCTCCGCGATCTTCGTCATCGGCGTCATCGCCGTCTTCGTGCTGATCCTGCTCAACGCCGTCGTCCTGGGGAAGGGCGGGCTGCTCACGCCGATCCCGAGCCCGACGCCGTTCCCGTCGCTTGTGCCCGGTACGCAGGCTCCGCCGCCGAGCGCCCCGGCGTCCGCGTCGCCGAGCGGTTCCGTGGCGCCGGAAGCGTCCGGGTCGCCCGGCGCGAGCGCCCCTGCATCGGCGACTCCGAGCGGCTCGGCGAGCCCATCCCGCGGCTGAATCGCGCTGCGCCGAGCGCGACACCTTCGCCGTCACCGTCCCCGGCTCCCTCACCGAGCGGATAGCGCAGGCTCCCCCGGCGTATGCTCGGGCCGTGGATCGGCCCGCTGACGCGGCACCCCTCGAGGCCGCACGCGACGGGATGCTCCGCGACCAGCTCCGCGCCCGCGGGATCGTGGACAAGCGGGTCCTGGCCGCGATGGAGGCAGTGCCACGCGAGCGGTTCGTCCCCAGAGCAAGCCGCGACCTCGCCTACGCGGACCAGGCCCTGCCGATCGGGGATGGCCAGACGATCAGCCAGCCCTGGATGGTGGCATTCATGACGCAGCTCCTGGACCCACCCATGGGCGGCCGCGTCCTGGAGATCGGGACGGGTTCCGGCTACCAGGCCGCCATCCTCGCGGCCATGGGCTGCGACGTCCTGGGGATCGAGCGTTTGCCGGACCTTGCCCATGCGGCGCGCGAACGCCTTGACGCGCTGGGCTTCGGGGGCCGCGTCGATATCCGGGTCGCGGATGGGAGCCTGGGCTGGCCCGACGGCGCGCCGTGGGCGCGGATCACGGTGGCCGCCGCTGCACCGGCGGTCCCTGAAGCGCTGGAGGAGCAGCTAGCCGACGGTGGGCGGCTGGTCATTCCCATCGGCGGTCGGTGGGAGCAAGACCTGGTCCTCGTCGAGCGTCATGGCGCGGCGCTCGTCAGCTCGAAACACGGGCCGTGCGTCTTCGTCCCCCTCCGCGGCGCGTCAGGGTGGGATTGAGCGGGGATCCAGTCGCCGCCCGGGCGGGATACGACTCGCGGGACGGGAGCGCAGTGCGGAGGCGCGGCCGCTCCGCTGCCCGGCCGGCTGGGCGTTGGCCGGTATACTCCCCGGCCATGACCCACGTCTTCGTCGCCCCCCACCCCGACGACGTCGCGCTGTCCTGTGGCGGGCTCATCGCGAGCCTCCGCGAGCTGGGGCAGAACGTCACGATCATCACGGTCTTCTCGGGCAACGGCGCGACGAGCACGTTGACGCCCTACCAGCGCGAGGCGCTCGGGTTCGGCAGCAAGGCGATCTGGCCGACCACCGAGTTGTTCAACCGCTCGAACGTCCGCGCCGACCGGCCCTTGGATGCCGCGGTCGACGCCCCCTACCTCGCCACCGTGGACCGCCTGGACGCGACGCAGAGCGACGCGGACGCCGCCGCCAAGCGCTTCTGGCAGCGGTCGTCGTGGTACCGGCGGGCCGAGATCCACAACCGGCCGCTGGCCGGCCAGGCGCTGATGGATGACGTCCCCCAGCAGGGTGCCGTGCTCACCGACTCGCTCGTCGACGCGAAGATGGCGGGCGACCTGATGGCCGCTCGGCGGCTGGAGGACGAGCGCTTCGCCTACTTCGCCGAGGCGTCGATCGTCTTCCTCGACCTGCCCGACGCCGTCTTCCGCGGCTACGAAGGCGACGACCAGCTCCTGGCGATGCCGCGCCCGGACGACCGGGCGCCGATCGACCTGCTGGTGCGCGAGATCTCACGCCTGGAGCCGCAGAAGGTCTACCTGCCGCTGGGCGTGGGCGACCACGTGGACCACCAGCTCGTGCGCGACGTCGGCGTCGCCCTCCTGGAGCTGGGCCGGCGCTGGGTGATGCCCGGGCCGGAGTACGCGGGCATCGTGACCTACTACGAGGACTTCCCGTACGCCTGGTGGAACGACTTCCGGCGGATCGAGGACCTTCCGGCAGGCGCCCTGGCCGGCATTCCGGCGGACGTTGCCATCACGCCCGACTACGCGGACATCTCGGACATGCTGGACCGCAAGATCATGGGGATCCGCCTCTACGAGAGCCAGCTGGACCGGCTGTTCGGGGGCGCCGACGCGATGGCCGACGCGGTCCGCGGCTACGGCGCGAAGGTGGCGGGGCTCACCGGTGGGTCGGGCGCGGCGGAGCGCTACTGGAAGACGTCACTGCTGTAGCGACCGAGTCGCGAGCGGCGGCGCCGGGCCGCCCGCGTGGCCGATCGGGCGCGCGGCGGCACCTCGGAGCCTGTCAATAGACTCCGTCCCCCGAAGACTCGGTACCCCGAGCTCGGCCGGGGCGAGAGCCTCCGCCCGTGCGGCAGGAGGCGTGGTGGGTGGTGTCTTCGGCGGCTTGCCTACGCGGAGGGTGAGACGATCTCACCCTCTGCTGGTGTCTTCAGCAACCCCGGTCCGAGCACGTAGTAGCGTCCCCGCTTCTCGCCGGTGGCCCGCAGCCAACCGTCCTTCACCGCGGCCTCGAGGTCGCGCGTCGTGTTCTGAGGCGACCGACCCGTGAGGCGGATGTAGTCCCCGGCTCGGAGGTGCCGATTGACCCACGCGTAGGCGAGCCCGTCGACCATCGCGGGCGGAAGCGACCCATCTGCAATCGCCCGGCGGATCTCGACCATGACATCGCCGAGGCCTCGGAGCCGTGCCAGGACGAAATCGGCCGAGCGGGTGATCGACGTCACGAAGTAGCGGGCGAAGGGCGTGGCGTCATACCCCGGCACGTAGTCCTGACCGACCGCGTCGCGGATGGCGGAGAAGTAGGCGGATCGGTCCAGATCGAGTTGCGCGTCGAGCGAAACCAGACCGCCGAGGGCATAGCCGTGGCGCACGAGGATCAGCCGCGCGATCGCTCGAGCCGTCCGGCCGTTGCCGTCATTGAACGGGTGGATGGCGACGAACTCGAGGTGAGCGAGGGCCGCGACGACAGGAGGAGCGTGACGCTCGGTTGCCGTGGCGAGCCAGGCTGCAAACTCGCGCATGAGCTCGGGCACGTCACCAGAGGGGGGCGTCCTGAAGATCGGGTTGCCGTCCGCATCGACGACACGGTTCTCGCCACGGCGATACTCGCCTGGCGTGAGCAGCGGGCTCTGGTTCCACAACACCCGCCGATGCAGCTCTCTGATGACGGCCTCATCGGGAACGACGCGCGTTGCGGCGAGCTCGTCGGCGAGCGTCAGCGCGTCACGTGTTCCGATGATCTCGCGAGCCTCCTTGGCGCTGATCTTCGTCGAGCCCTCGCCGGCGAGCAGCGCCTCGACCTCGACGTCGGAGGCGGTGTTGCCCTCGATTCGTGCTGTGCCGTGGATGGTCCGCACCCAGGCGCGGCGACGCATCCACTCCGCGTGGGTGGGGTCGATTGGCAGGTTGTCGAACAGCCAGCGTCGCTGGTCAAGGTCGGCAAGCGGCTTGGTAAGGGCGCGTCCGCGCAGTCGGTATCGCATGAAGGCCTCCGGTAATAGTGCTGAGTATTACCGCTGGCGGTAAAAGGTCAAGGTGTCCCGACCCGCGAAGCCCCACGCCGATCTCGTCGAGGACGGAAACTCCGCCGACGGGCCCGCTATTTCGGAGGCAGGCTCTCAGGCCCCGGGTGCGCGGCGCGTGGAGGCCTGGACGCCGACGCCGACGTACGTGACGCCCTTGGGAAGCGCCAGCTCGCGGAGGCTGTTCCGCCCGTCGTAGACGGCTCGAAGCGCCGGGAACCATCCCGCGTCGAGGCCCGCGAAGGCCCGGTCGGCCGTCTGCGACACGATGGCCCGGAACGGGCCGGGATCGCCCCAGTGCCACGGCTCGGCACCGAGCGCGCGATCTCATCGTCGGTCAGGAGCGGGTCGAAGGCCGACACGCGCGCCCCGGCCGCCCGGAGCGCGGCGATCAGCGCGATCGCCGCGGCTGTACGCGAGCTCCTTCACGCCCTCGCGGTAGGTCACGCCGAGGACGAGGACCGGCGCCCCGGCCAGCCCGCCGACCAGCGGGTCGAGGATCGCGAGCGCCCGGTCGACCTGCCCGTCGTTCACGCGGCGGGCGGTCTCGACGAGCGAGAGGCCGGGGGCGCGGGCAAGGAGCAGGTGCGGGTAGACCGGGATGCAGTGCCCGCCGACACCGATCCCGGGCTGGTGGATGTGGCTGTAGGGCTGGCTGTTGGCGGCCGCGATGACCTCCTGCACGTCGATCCCGTGCAGGTCCGCGGCCCGCGCGAACTCGTTCGCGAGGGCGATGTTCACGTCCCGGTAGGTCGTGTCGGCGAGCTTGGAGAACTCGGCCGCCTCTGACGAGCTCATCGCGACGACCTCCGCGTCGAGGACGCTCGCGTAGAAGCGGGCCGCGCGGTCCGTGGAGGCCGGGCCGATCCCGCCGACCAGCTTCGGGTAGACGGCGAGGTTCTCCAGCACCGCGCCGGAGAAGAGCCGCTCGGGCGAGAAGGCGACGAAGAAGTCGCGGTCCGCGACCAGGCCCGCTGCCGCCTCCAAGGCCGGGGCGAAGCGCCGACGCGTGTCGCCGATCGGGAGCGTCGTCTCGAAGATCACGGTGATCCCCGCATGGATCCCGGGCCCGATCGAGGCGACCGCGGCGTCCATGTAGCGGTAGTCCGGGCGCTGCTCCGCGTCGAGCATCACCGGCACGATGAGCACGACGACGTCCGCCTCGCGGGCGGCCGACGCGGCGTCGAGCGTGGCACGGAGCCGGCCCTCCGCGTGGACGCGGCCGACCAGCTCGGCGAGGCCAGGCTCGTCGCCGACGTGCGAACGGCCGGCGTTGATGCTCGCGACGACCTCCGGGTTGACGTCCACCGCGATCACCGACCAGCCGTGCGAGGCGAACTGCGCCCCGAGCGGCAGGCCCATCTTCCCGGCCCCGACCACCGCGACGGTCCCCGCGGTCCCGTCCTCGCCGGTCCAGGGGTGGACGGCCCGCGGGGACGCGTGGCGGCACGGGTTGGGCGGGACGTGGATCGACCCGCCGAGCATCGAGGCGCCCACGGACGGGCGCCGGACGATGGTCACGCGCCGAGCTCCCGGCCCACCGGCAGCGTCCCGTCGGCCGGCAGCGCCCCGTCGGCGGGAAGCTCCACCGGACGCCCAGACGCGGCCGCGTCGAGGAGCGCGGTGGCCATCACCACGGCCCAGGCGCCGTCCTCGCCGTCGACGTAGGGGCGCTCGCCGGTGCGCACCGCCCGCACGAAGGCATCGAGCTGGGCGGCCAGCGGCTCGTGGGTCTCGACCGGGATCTCCGCGACGTCGCCGGCGAACGTGGGCGCGTACCCGCCGAGCAGCTCCGGGTGCGCCAGGTCCGAGCGGGTGAAGGTGAGCCGCTGGGTGAGGTAGTCGAGCTCGAACATCCCCTCCTCGCCGACCACGAGCAGCTGGCGGCGCTTCGCGGGGGTGAGCCAGTTCACGTCGATCATCCCGGCCGCCCCGGACGGGAAGTGGAGCAGGCCGAAGAGCAGATCCTCGTGCGAGGCGTGCTTGCGCTTGGCCAGCTCCGCGTAGACCCGGGTCGGCCGCTCCCCGGCGATCCAGCACAGCATGTCGACGTCGTGGGTGGCGAGGTCCACCGTCACCCCCACGTCGCGGACGCGGGCGGGAAACGGGCCCGCGCGGCGGCTGGCGATCGAGTAGACCGTGGTCAGCCAGCGCTCGCGCAGCAGCCGCCCGAGCTCGAGGACCGCGGGGTTGTAGCGCTCGACATGGCCCACCTGGACGGGGACGCCCCGGGCCCGCCCGGCGCGCACGATCTCGAGCGCCTCGGCCGGCGTCGCCGCCAGCGGCTTCTCCACGAGGACCGGGAGCCCGCGCTCGATCGCGGCCAGGGCGAGCGGGACGTGGGCGGTGGTCGGGGCGGCGATGACCAAGGCGTCGATCGCCGCCTCGTGCGGCCATCGCGAGCGGGTCGCTCCAGCCGGCGGCGCCGGTCTGGCCGGTCGCCGTGGCGAGCATCGCCGGGTCGGGGTCGCCGACCGCGACGAGCCGCGTTCCGGGATTGGCGGCGATCACACGCAGGTGGTTGCGGCCCATGGAGCCGAGGCCAGCCAGGGCGACGCGCAGCGGCGCGGGGTGCTATGGGCGGCTCGGTGGCAACGGCGCAGTCCTGCTTGTTGCCCGGCGCTCATCGGCCCGCACCGGCGGGCGACGCCCGGACCGCGGCCACGATCGTCTCGAGGTCGGTCTCCGAGAGCCGCGGGTGGACGGGGATGGCGAGCACCTCGTCGGACAGGCGGTCCGTGACGGGCAGCGGCAGGTCCGCGGCGCCGGGCGGGTACTCCTGGATGTACGCCTGGCGGTGGATCGGCACCGGGTAGTAGATGAGGGTGCCCACGCCGGCGCTCCGCCAGTCCGTCGATCACCTGCTGGCGCTGCCGGGGAAGCGCATCACGTACTGGTGCCAGGCGTGCCCGCGTCCCTCGGGCTCCGCCGGTATCCAGTAGTCGGCGAGGTGCTCGGTCAGGTAGGCGGCGTTGCGGCGGCGCTGCTCGGTCCGCTCGTCGAGCCGCCCGAGCTGGGCGAGCCCGAGGGCCGCGGCGAGGTCGGTGGGCTTGAAGTTCGTCCCCAGCGCCTCGTGGTGGTAGCGGACCCGCATGCCATGGTTGCGGAAGAGGCGGAGCCGGTCGGCCACATCGTCGTCGTCGGTCGTCGCGAAGCCGCCCTCGCCGGTCATCAGGTTTTTCGTGGCGTAGAGGCTGAACATCGCCTCCCCGAACCGGCCGGCGCGCTTCCCGCGGTACGTGGCCCCGTGGGCCTGGGCGGCGTCCTCCACGATCCGCAG
>CAWDCJ010000005.1:0-49967 GCA_963800795.1 uncultured Chloroflexia bacterium | reverse complement strand
CGTCGCTCGCCAATCCGGGGCACGGCCCGTGTCCAGGCCGGACGCCGGGTCCGCCGGCTGCTCCTGCGCCCCGCGGGTCGAGTGCGCAG
Source organism: uncultured Chloroflexia bacterium (assembly GCA_963800795.1). Lineage (GTDB taxonomy): Bacteria > Chloroflexota > Limnocylindria > Limnocylindrales > CSP1-4 > CTSoil-043. The sequence goes on along the minus strand of CAWDCJ010000005.1, from coordinate 49,878 downwards.
CGGATCCGGGAGCGCCCTCGACCCGTTCAGCCCGCGCGGACGTCGCGCCGGCTGAACCCCAGCCCGCCGACCGCTGCGAGCGCCACGGCGGGCACCAGCAAAGCCAGGTATCGCCAGGCATCCGTCACCCCGACGAGTGGGTCGGCTCCGAACGCCCAGTCCCACGGCGATAGGTGGCGCCACGGTGCAAGGGTGGCGTTAAGCGGGAACAGCGCCACGACCAGGTACCCCGTCACGCCGACTGCGATCGCGAGGCCGAGCGTCAGGGACTGGCGCGGAAGCCAGCCTGCGATCGCGAACGCAAGGCTGGCGTGGAGGAAGGCGAGCAGGGCGCACAGGAGCACGGTTGCCAGGATGTTCGAGGCCGGGATCTCGAGGCCGATCGCCGCATCGAAGGCAAGCTGGGCGATCAGCATGATGGCCACGACGACCGCGAGCGCGATCACGAGGGCGACCACGCGCCCCACCCACAGCGCCGTGCGCGACACTGGCTGCGCGAGGATCAGCTCGAGCCGCCCGGAATCCTCTTCGCCGGCAGTCTGGCCGCTTGCCATCGCGACTGCTGCCCCGATCAGGAGGAGCGGAACCAGGAAGTCGTAGAGGTTGCCGCGCAGGAAGCCGGCCGGCGTCCCGATGTCCTGCATGCCGAGGGCCTGCACGAGAGCGCTGGGCATCTGGTCGAACGCCTGGCTGATCGCCGACGAACCCTTGAACGCGGGCCAGAAGGCGACGGTCGCGCCGATGAACAGGGCGAGGACGACGCCCCAGACGAGGCTGGTCCGGCGCATGGCCCGCAGGGGCACGAGGACCAGCTCGAGCATCTGGCCGTTCATGATGCCTCCGCGTACAGGTCCAAGAAGGCCTCCTCGAGGTCGGGCTCCTCCACGAGCATGCTCGTCACGGGGTGACGAGCGAGGACCCCGAGCAGGGGTTGGATGGATCCGGACAGCACGGCAGTGAGCCGGTGATCCTCCACCATCGGATCGACAAGGCCTGGCAACGCGACAAGCTCCTGGATGGGCGGGTCGCCGGCGAACCAGACCTCGACGTGCTGGCGCGCCCTCCCTCGCAGCTCTTCCACCGTGCCCTGGGCGACGATCTTCCCGGCGCGAAGCACCGCCACGCGGTCGGCTGCCCGCTGGACCTCGCTCAGGGAGTGCGAGGAGAGGAAGACGGTCTTCCCCGCCTCGCGGGCCTCGCGAACCAGAAGCAGGAACTCGTGCTGCATCAATGGGTCGAGCCCCTGGGTCGGCTCGTCCAGGATCAGCAGCTCTGCGTCCGCGAGGAACGCCAGGAGCAGGGCGACCTTGCGCCGGTTACCGCTCGAGAGGTCGCGCAGGTGGCGCTCGAGGTCGAGCCCCAGGCGCTCGGCGAGCTGATCGCGGCGCGCCTCATCATGACCCCCGCGCAGCCGCCCGACGCTCGCCACGAGCTGGGCTCCCGTCAGCCGTTCGGGCAGCCGCAGCTCGCCGGGCACATAGGCGACGCGCGAACGGATCGCCACGCCGTCACGCAGGGGGTCGGCGCCGAGGATCTCGATCCGGCCGCCGCTGGGATGGAGCAGATCCAGGCAGCAGCGGATGGTGGTCGTCTTACCCGCACCGTTCGGCCCCAGGAAGCCGAAGATCTCGCCCCGACGCACGTCGAGGTCGATGCCACGCACGGCATGGACCTTGCCGTAGTCCTTGATGAGCCGCTCGATATGGAGCGCGTGGTCCCGGCCGTTGTCGGGGGCAGGTGCGTCGGTCACGGTTCCTCCTCGCCGGTCTGCGGGTCCCCGGGTCGAAGCCCGGCAAAGAGCAATGCCAGGCGTGTCCGGGCGGTCTCGGTCGGGTTCGCGTGATCCGCCTGGTGACTCACGGACCGGTTGGCTATATTGCGCCGTCAGGGGGCCTTCAGGCCGGGAGCTGTGGAGGACCGGGCGCGACCGCGCGGGCCGGTTCGGAAGACCGGTTCGCGCCACTCGACCGGGCCAGGCGGACCAGGATCTCGACCGCCGCCTCCGTCGCGATCGCGAGCGTCGCCACCAGGAGGACGCCGCCGAAGACCTGGCCGTCGTTGTTCTGGGCGATGCCATCCACGAGAAAGCGGCCGAGCCCGCCGCTCCCGAAGATCGCCCCGAGCGTTGCCGTCGCGACGATCTGGACGGCCGCGGATCGGACGCCGCCGAGCACCACCGGGAGGGCAACCGGAGCTCGATCCCGACCAGGATCTCGCGCTCGCGCATGCCCATCCCGCGACCGGCCTCGACCAGGTCCCGGTCCACCTCCGCGACGCCGGTGTAGGCGTTGACGAGGATGGGTGGGACCGCGAGCACGACCATCGCCACGAGCGTCGGGAGGACGGCTCCCCCGAGCACCGGGTCGATGCGCACGGTGATCGGGATCGCCAGCGCGATGACCGCGAGCGAGGGCAGCGAGCGCCCGAGGTTCGCGATGCCTGCGGCCAGTCCCGCACCCCGTCCCGTGTGACCGATCGCGAGCCCCGCCGGGAGCGCAAGAAGGAGCGCGATCGCGAGCGAGATGCTTGAGATCAGCACGTGTTCCAGGAGGCGGTTCGGTATCCCGGCCTGGCCCGCCCATTGGGCGGGATTGGCCAGCCAGGCCGCGGTCTCGCTGATGAGGTTCACGCCGGCGCCGCCTGGAGCGCCCGCGCCTGAGCCCAGGGCGTGACGCGCCGCTGGGCCCGAACGAACAGGAAGTCTGCGCCCAGCGCGAGGAGGATCGACGGAAGCGCTCCCGCGTACATCTCGGTCGGGAAGCCGCCCCGGTGGTAGCCGTCCAGGATGAAGTAGCCGAGCCCGCCGAACGCGTCGCTGATCGTCCCGGTGATCGTCACCAGGCCGATGGTGGAGACCGTGGCCAGGCGCAGCCCGGCCACGATGAGCGGGACCGCGAGCGGAAGCTCCACCCGCCAGAGGCGCTGCCGGCGCGTGTGGCCCATGCCATCGGCCGCCTCGAGGACCTCGGCCGGCACGCCGTCGAGCCCGGCGACGATGTTCCGGACGAGGATCACCAGCGTGTACATGACGAGCGGCACCTCGGCCGTGACGACCGAGAACCCGGTGATGGAGATGAGTGCCGCGAAGAGCGCCAAGCTGGGGATCGTGTAGAGGACGCCCGCCAGCGCGCTGATCGGCGGGTAGAGGGCCCGCCGGTGGGCCGCCACCAGCGCTAGGACGAACGAGATCGCGAACCCGATCCCGACCGCGATCGCCGCCAGGTAGAGATGCTGGCCCGTCCGGTAGACGATCGCGTCGAGGTGGCCGGCCAGCCAGGCCCAGTCGATCATCGCGCCGCGCGCCTCGGGCTCATGCGCCACCGCCGGGCGTGCCAGCCGCGATCCCACCCGGTTCGGCGCCGGGGCGGAGCGCCGCGGCGATCGCCTCCACCGTGAGCACGCCGCGAAGGCGGCCGACGCGATCGACGACGATGCCGGTCTGCACGTCTGCGTCGAGCATCATCGAGAGTGCATCCTTCAACGTCGTCCGGCGATCGAGCAGCGGGGACATCGGTATCGCGAGCGCGGCTTCCAGGACGCCCGCCGCGGGGACGTGACGCTGGCTGATCCAGCCGATCGGGCGGTCCGCGGCATCCAGCAGGAGCAGGTAGGGGAACGGGTCCGCGAACGTCCGGGCGCGTGCGTCAGCCGCCGGGTCGCCGACGTGGGCCGTCGCGACGTGTTGGAGCGCAACGTCGCCGACCCTCGAGAGCGACAGACGCTTGAGGCCGCGGTCGGCCCCCACGAAGTCGGCGACGAACTCCGACACGGGGGCGGCGAGCACCTCGGCCGGGGTCCCGAACTGCTCGAGGCGACCGCCGACCTGCATCACGGCCACGAGGTCGCCCATCTTGATCGCCTCGTCGATGTCGTGGGTCACGAACAGGATCGTCTTGGCCAGCTCCGCCTGGAGGCGGAGGAGCTCGTTCTGGAGCCGCTCGCGGACGATCGGGTCCACGGCGCCGAACGGCTCGTCCATGAGCATGAGGGGTGGGTCGGCGGCGAGGGCGCGGGCGACGCCGACGCGCTGTCGCTCCCCGCCGGAGAGCTGGGCCGGGTAGCGGTCGCGGTAGATCGCTGGCTCCAGCCCGACCAGCGCGAGCAGCTCCTCCGCCCGCGCGCGCTGCCTGGCCGCGGGCCAGCGGAGAAGGCGCGGCACGACCGCGACGTTCGCGCCGATGGTCTGGTGCGGGAACAGGCCCACCTGCTGGATCACGTAGCCGATCTCGCGCCGCAGCTCGGTCGCGTCGCGGCCGGCCACGTCCGCCCCGTCGATGAGGATCCGGCCGCCGGTCGGCTCGATCAGGCGGTTGACCATCTTCAGGCTGGTGGTCTTGCCGCAGCCGGACGGGCCGACCAGCACGCAGATCTTGCCGGCGGGAACGGTGAGCGACAGGTCGTTGACGGCGGCCGGCGCGGCCGGCGAGCCCCGCTGGGATCTCGCGCTCGCGTAGCGCTTCGAAACGTGCTGGTATTCGACGACCGCGGCCCGGCGCGCGGACGGCTCGGGCATCGGCGCGGCTACTTGACCAGGCCCACCGACTGCAGCCAGGCCTTCGCGACGGCCGCGATGTCCATCTGGTCGACGGCGACCCGCTTGTTCAGCTCGGTCAGGCTGGCCGTGGTCATCTTGGCCGAGACGTCGTTGAGGATCTTCTCGAAGGACGTCTTGTCCACCTTGGCGAGGAGGTCGTCGCGCACGAGGGGCGCGATGTTGTCGGCCGGCTGGGTCTGCTTGTCGTCGGTCAGCACCACGAAGCCGTTGACCGCGATGTCGGGCTGGGTCGAGCAGAGCTCGGCGACGTCGATCGTCTTGTTGGCCAGGGCCTGGGCCATCGGCGTGTCACAGGCGGCCAGCGAGGTGATGTTCGCGGGGTCGAGCCCGTAGGCCGACTTCAGCGCAGCCGCACAGACCGGGTTCGTCTTGCAGTCGGTCGCCAGCCCCCACTTGAGCTGGTTCTGCACCGCCGTGGTGTCGCTGAGGTTCACGAGGTTGTACTGGGCCGCGGTCTCCTTGCGGACGACGAACGCGTTCTGGTCCGCCGCGGGGGAATAGTCCAGGACGGTGATCCCGCCGCCCTTCGTTGCCAGCGCCGCCTGCAGCGCCGTCTGCGTTGGCCGCCGGATCGCCGGTCTGGGCACCCGGCTGGTAGTAGGCGAGGCCGCTGCCGATGTACTCGGGCTTGAGGTCGATCTGGCCGCTTTCGAGCGCGGGCGCGGAAACCTTGCGGCTCCCGATCCCGATGCCCGTCCGATCCACGGTGTAGCCGCCGGCCTCCAGGGCCTGCGCGTAGATCTCGGCCATGAGCTTCGCTTCGTAGAAGCCGTCCGATCCAACCTTGATGGTCGGTTTGCCGCCCCCTCCCGCCGAGCAGGCGCTTACCAGCACCAGCACCGACGCCCCGAGGGCGAGCACGCGGGTCAGCCGCATTGGGTCGCCTCCTGTGTAGAGCCCGTGGTCGCCTGGGCAGGCTGCGCCGGGTCGCCGGGAATCTACCAGTCGACGGCCGGGCGCCCGAATTCCGTCCCACGCGCCGGCCGCGGCGTTACACGGCAGGCGGCATCACGGCGGGACAGCGGGGCCGCGGGGACGGCCCTGGGCACCGTTGCGGACGCCAGCGCGGCGGCCGCAACGTAACGGTCGGCGGGATCCCCGGGACTACCGCGGCACGAGCTTCGCCAACGACGCCGGCGGGGTCGTCCCCGGCCTCACGCGATTCCCCGACCCCTGAAAGGAAGCCATGGAACGCTACGATTTCGTGATCATCGGCGCGGGGCCGGCCGGCGAGGCGGCCGCCTACGAGGCGCGAGAGCGGGGAGCAAGCGTGGCGGTCGTCGACCGCGACCTGTTCGGCGGCTCGTGCCCGCACTGGGGCTGCATCCCCTCCAAGTCGCTCCTCAATGGCGCCGCCCGTCATGCGGCAGGCGGAGACTACCCGTGGTCGCGGGCCTCGGCCCGCCGCGACTACATGATCAACCGGGAGGGCCGCGACTACCCCGATGACGCCGGCCACGTCCGGGGCCTCGAGGCGGCCGGGGCGCGCGTGTATCGCGGGGAAGGCCGTCTCGCCGGCCCCGGACGCGTCGCGATCAGCAGCGGTGCGCGCGACGTGGAGGTGGAGGCACAGGCCGTGATCCTCGCGGTAGGCTCGGCCACGAAGGTCCCGCCCGTGGACGGGATCGAGACGATCCGTACCTGGACGAACAAGGAGGCCACGGGCACCCGCGAGCTGCCGCAGAGCCTGCTCGTCCTGGGTGGCGGGCCCACCGGCGTCGAGCTCGCCCAGGTCTACGCCAGGTTCGGCGTGCCCGACGGAGATCGTGCAGTCAGGCGCCCGGCTCCTGCCCCACGACCACCCGCGCAACGGCGAAGCGGCCCGGCGGGCGCTCGAAGCGGACGGCGTGCGCGTCCGTTTGGGTGTTCGGGCGCTGCGCGCACGGGCACGGGCGGGCGCCGACGGGGCCGACGTCGTCGACCTCGACGACGGCTCGACGGCCGAAGGTCACGCGGTCCTGCTGGCGGTGGCCGGACGTTCCCGCTCGCGAGCCTCGGGCTCGACACGATCGGGATCGACCCCGGGACAGGGCGGCGCTCCCTCGAGATGGCCGCCTGCGGATCGCCGATGGCGTCTATCTCGTTGGCGACGCGGCGGGGCCGGAGCTGCACACCCACCAGGCGCACTACCAGGGCGTGATGGCCGTCCGGATGGCGCTGGGCGACGCAGTGGTGCCGGACTACCGCGCGTTGCCGCGAGCCACCTACACGGACCCCGAGCTCGCCTTCGTGGGGTTCTCGCTCGAGCAGGCCCGAGCGGACGGCCGCGACGCGTTCGAGCTGGTGGCCGACTTCCCGACGACCGCCAAGGGCTACTCCGTGGAGGCACCCTTCGGGCACGTCACGGTCGTGGTCGATCGGGCCTCCCGGCAGCTCGTCGGGGCGGCGATGGCCACGCCCGACGCGTCCGCGGCGATCCACGAGTGCGTCCTGGCGATCAAGGCGCGCGTGCCCGTCGACGTCCTCGCCGACACGATCCACGCGTTCCCGTCCACGTCCCGGATCCTGAACGGGCTCTTCAACGACGCGGCGAAGATGCTCGCGAGCGACCGCCTGGTCGCGGGCGAACCATCGTCGTAATGGGTGACGTCAGGGCGCCCATACCCTAGCCTGTACGGACGCGCCGGCGATCGGCCGGCGCCACGGAGGTAGCGTCCCATGCTCTCCCAGGCGCGCACCCACGCCGCGCTCCCCGCGGCCGACCTCGAGCGGGCCCGCCGCTTCTACGAAGACGTCCTCGGCCTGGTCCCGGCCGAGGCCTCTGCCGCCGGGGTCCAGTACGGGACCGCCGCGGGCACGCGGTTCCTCGTCTTCCCGTCGTCCGGCAAGGCCTCGGGCACCCACACGCAGATCGGCTTCGCCGTGGCCGACATCGAAACCGAGGTCGCCGACCTGAAGCGCCGGGGCGTGACGTTCGAGGCGTACGAGATGCCGCAGTTCGACGCCGCGACCTCGATCGCCACCTTCGGCGGCAACCGCTCGGCCTGGTTCCGGGATACGGAGGGGAACCTGCTCGGCGTCGTCCAGCTCGCCGCCTCGTCCTGACGGTCGTCGCGGCAGCCGGAGGGCCACGCCGGGGTTGTCGATGCCGGTGCGAGGCGGCTGGGTCCTGTTCGCCGTCGTGCTTGGGTCGGGCGTCGTCTTTCTCGACGGCACGGTCGTCAACGTCGCCCTCCAGACGATCGGGCAGAAGCTGCCGGCCGTCATGGTGGGCCGGCTCGAAGGGCTGACTTACGTCACGAGCGGGTACCTGACGGTGCTCGCCGCGCTGCTCGTGCTCGCCGGGGCGCTGGGCGACACGTTCGGCCGGCGCCGGGTGTTCGCCATCGGCTTGGTCGGCTTCGGCGTCACGTCGATGCTGTGCGGCCTGGCGCCCACCCTCGAGCTGCTCGTGGTCGGGCGGCTGGTCCAGGGGGCGGCCGGTGCGCTGCTGGTGCCCCAGGCGCTTGCGATCATCACCGCGACCTGGGACGGCGAAGCGCGCGGCCGCGCCATCGGGACGTGGGCCGCGGCCACCTCGGCCATCGTCATCGCGGGCCCGCTCATCGGCGGGCTGCTGGTGCAGGCTGTGTCCTGGCGCGCCGTCTTCTTCGTGAACGTGCCCATCGTCGCCATCGGGACGTACGCGCTGCGCTACCTGCCCGAATTGCGCGATGAGGATGCGACGGGTCGCTTCGACTGGCTGGGGGCGGCCGTCATCGCCGTCGGGGTCGGTGGGCTTGCCTTCGGGGCGACGCGTGGTGACCAGCAGCGCTGGCAGGACCCGGTCGCCTTCCTGGCCATCGTCGTCGGAGCGGCCGCGGTGGCGTTGTTCCCGTGGCTCATGAGCCGGAGGCGCGATCCGCTGGTTCCGCTGGACCTGTTCCGTGACCGGGCGTTCGCCGTCATCAACCTGTCCACGTTCGTGATCTACGGCGCCTTGTATGTGAACATGGCGTTCCAGCAGCTGTATCTCCAGGGAGTCCTCGGCTATTCGCCGACCGCGGCTGCCCTCGCGCTCCTGCCCGCGGCGATCCTCCTGACGCTCGTATCGACGCGGGCCGGACGGCTCGCGGGCCGTCTCGGAGCGCGCAGATTCCTGGTGGCGGGGCCGCTCCTCATGGCGGCAGGCCTGCTCTACCTGGCACGAGTGCCCAGCACCAGTGCGGCGTGGTCCGCGCTCCCTGCTGACCCGGCCTCGTTCGTGCCGTCGTCCGGCTACCTGGTGGACATCCTGCCGGGACAGCTCGTCTACGGCGCCGGCCTGGCGATCCTCGTGGCGCCCCTCTCGACCGCGCTGATGAGCTCCGTGCCCGCCCGGCGGGCCAGCCTCGCCTCCGCGATCAACAACGCCGTGTCCCGGGCGGGTGCGCCGCTGGTGAGCGCCCTCCTGTTCATCGCCCTGGGCGCCGCCTTCTACCCGGCGCTCGCGGCGCTCGTGCCCGGCATCGACGTCGGGGGGGCGGCCTTCCGCGCCGCGGTCCAGCCGCTCACCGCGCCCGATCCATCGCTTGGCCCCGCCGTGGCGGCAGCCGCCCGGGGGGCGTCCACCACGGCGTTCCACCTCGCCATGATCGCTGCGGCCGCGTTGCTCGCGGTCGGTGCCGCGGTCAGCGGCATCGGGCTGCGCCCGGCGGAACCGGCCCCGACGGGCCGGATTCGTCAGGAGCCGGAGGGCGCCTCGCCACGCTCGAGGGCATAGGCGACGACCTGGTCGATGGCCATGGCCGCGCCTTCGGCCGCGAGGCGCGTGACCTCCTCCGGGCTGAGCATCGCCTGCGGCGTCGGGCGCAGGAACTGGTCGAGGAACTCGTCGACGTAGGAGGCGAGGCCGGCGCCGGTCGATGCGGTGAGGCTGCGCGCGGCGCCCCACAGCCGGGCGGCCCTCTCCGCGTCGCCGTCATGCGCCGCCTGGGACGCGAAATCGTCGAACACGAGCGTCAACCCGCTCGCGTCCCCCGAACCCTGGAACAGGCGCAGGGCGGCGGCGAACAACTCGCGCGACGTCTCCGCGTCACCCAGCCTGAGCTTCGCCGCACCCAGCATGTGCAACGCCCAGGCCTCCATCGTGCGGTCGCCCACGCGTCGATAGATCCCCAGCGCCTCGGTCAGCGCGGCCACCCCCGCCGTCAGGTTGTTGGTGAAGTACTGCTTGTTGCCGATGCCCCACAGGACATTGGCCTGGCCCCGCTCGTCCTCCAGCGCCCGGTACAGGTCGAGGGCTTCTTGGAGTGAGGCCCAGCCGATGCCGTCCGGGTCGGTGCTACCCGCCGCTGCGCGCGGGTTCGACGAGATCGTGAAGCAGAACGAGTAGTTGTAGAGCGCGTTCGCCAGCTCCGAGGGGTTCCCCTCCGCGCGCCACAGCGTCACTGCCTCCTCGTAGGCCACCCGCATCGCCGGGACGTCGGCCTGCCACCAGCAGACGCCCCCGAGCGCCTCCAGCAGCCGGGCCCGAGGACCGCCGACCGGCGCGACCACGGCGCCGCGGCCATTGCATCGAGCCGGCGTCGTGCCTCGAACAGGTGGCCCCGCATCTGCCAGAAGCGCCAGAGGGCGAACCCGAGGCCGATCGCCGTCTCGGCGTCCTCGGCTGCGGCGGCCCGGTCGAGGGAAGCGCGCAGGTTGTCGTGCTCCAGCTCCAGCCGGTCGAGCCAGGCGCGCTGGTCCGGTCCGGCCAGGAGCGGCCTCGCCCGCTCGGCCAGGCCGAGGAACCATGCCCCGAACCTGCCGCGCACGAGGTCCACCTCGCCGCGAGACGCCAGCAGCTCCGCGGCGAACTCGCGGATGGTCTCGAGCATCTGGAAGCGCGGCTCGCCACCGTCGACCACGCGCAGCAGGCTCTGGTCGGCGAGCTCACCGAGGCCGTCCACGACCTCCCGGCCAAGCTCCCCGGCCGGGCCGCACGACCGCTTCAGCGGCCTCCAGGTCGATGCCGCCCCGGAAGACCGACAGGCGTTCGAGCAGGCGGCGTCCCCGGCGTCCAGGATGTCGTAGCTCCAGGCGATCGCCCCGCGCAGTGTCTGCTGACGCTCGGGAAGGTCGCGTGAGCCCGCGCCGAGCGCGGCCAGCTGGTTCGTGAGCCGGGCCAGGATCGCGTCCGGGGACAGCACCCGCACGCGGGCAGCCGCGAGCTCGATCGCCAGGGGCATGCCCTGCAGCTTCGCGCAGATCGCCGCGACGGCGGGTGCGTTGTCGTTCGTCACGGCGAAGTCCGGCTTGACGGCCGTCGCGCGCTCGATGAACAGCCGGACCGCCTCGTACGTCGCGAGCGCCTGACGTCGAGCTCGCGATCGCGCTTGGGCAGGTGGGCGCGCTCGAGCGCCGACAGCTCGGACAGGTCGGGCGGCGCCGGCAGGCCTGGAACCGGGTACTCCTGCTCGCCGGAGATGCGGAGTGGCGCTCGCGAGGTCGCGAGCAGCTTCAGCCCCGGGACCGAGCGGAGCAGGTCCGCGACGAGTGGCGCCGCCCCGACCACCTGCTCGAAGTTGTCGAGGACGAGGAGGGCGGTGCGGGGAGCCAGCCAGTCCACGACCACGTCGACGGGCGGGCCGGCCGCCCGACTCGCCGAGCCCGAGGGCCGCCTGCGATCTGCGAGGCCACGAGCCCGGGGTCTCGCACCGCATCGAGCGGGACGAAGAAGATGCCGTCGGGGAAGCCGTCGACGCGCGTGGCCGGCCACCTCGATCGAGAGCCGCGTCTTGCCGGTGCCGCCGGGACCGGTCAAGGTCACGAGACGGTGGTTCGCCAGCAGCCCCTGAACCGTGACCGCTTCGGCGTCGCGCCCGACGAACGAGGTGAGCTGGGCCGGGCAGCGTTGTTCGGCCGCGCGTCGACGCGTGCGCAGCGGCGGGAACTCGCCGCGCAGCCCGTCGGCCACCAGCTGGTGCAGGTGCTCCGGCTCCTGGAGGTCCTTGAGGCGGTGACTCCCGAGGTCGCGGAACGAGATCCCGGCCGGGCGCCTCGTCGCGCACGAGCGAGCGCGCCGCCCCGGATACGAGCACCTGGCCACCGTGGGCGACCGCCGGCGATCCGGGCCGCCCGGTTGATGTCGAGGCCCACCAGCGATCCCCCGTGGGTCCGCGCCTCGCCCGAATGGACGCCCATCCGCACCCGGACCTGGGCGCCGTCAGGCCACGGCTCGGCGGCGAGGGCGCGCTGCGCCGCGAGGGCGGCCGCGATGGCTCCCCGCGCAGAACGGAAGACGACGAAGAAGGAATCGCCCTCGGTTCCCTGCTCCTCGCCTCCGTGCGCCGCGAACGCTTCGCGGAGGAGCGTGCGGTGCCGCTCGCGGATCGCCCCATACGCGGCCGTCCCGATCGCCTGCTCCAGCCGGGTCGAGCCCTCGATGTCGGAGAAGACGAAGGTCAGCGTCGCGCCGGCCGACTCCGCGGCCTGGACGGGCGGTTGGGCGAGCTCCGGGAACGGGGACGGTTCCTGCATCTGCGCTCCGGCCGGGCGACATGCGGCCGAGCTCTCGGACGCCGACCGTTGCGATATTCTGCGCGGCCCGTCAACCGGTGAGCTGGCCTGTGAGCTGGCCTGTGTCGGCCGGCCTGCCGAGCGGGTGCCAGCCTCGGGTGCGGACTACGGGGCCCGCCGCTCGATCGGGAGACTGACCTCGAAGCAGGTCTCGCCCGGGCGGGAGCGCACCTCGACCCGGCCTCCGTGACGGCCCACCACGTTGTGGGTGATGTGCAGCCCGAGACCTGTGCCGCTGCCCGGCGGCTTGGTCGTGTAGAAGGGCTCGAAGATCCGCTCGCGGACCTCCGGGCGGCATCCCCGGCCCGTCGTCACAGATCTCGACGACCACGTCGTCGTCGCGCGCGAAGGCGTGGATCTGGATCCGGCCGTGGCCGCCCATCGCATCGATCGCGTTGTCGAGGATGTTCGTCCAAACCTGGTTGAGCTCGCTGCCGAACGCCTCGATCGTCGGCAGCCCGGGCTGGTAGTCGCGCGCGATCTCGATCCCGCCCTTGAGCTTGGGGCGGAGGATGACCAGCGTGTTCTCCAGGCCGGCCGTCACGTCCACCTGCTGCACGGGTGCCTGGTCCATGTACGAGTAATCCTTGACCGCCCTGACGATCTCGGAGATCCGGCGGGCGCCGGTGCCGACCTCGTCGACGAGGGCATGGATCTCGCCCCCTGACGCGATCCACTCGACCACCGCGCCGAAGGCGGGGCCGGGGAACGCAGCGTCCACCGGCAGCAGGTGCTGCCGGTCCCAGCCCCCGGAGGCGAGGCTCGCGGCAAGCTCCGCGGCATCGGCGACGCCGCGCCCGACCAGGTGCGTCTCCAGGTCGACGGCCCGGTCACCCACCTCGAGCGGGTCGGAGGAAGCGCCCGAGGCCGCCAGACGGGGGATCTCGGTGCCGAGGTCACCGACGACGGCGGCACGCTGGGCATCGAGCACGACGCCTCCCAGGGCGTGCGTGGCGTTCGCCCATCGATCGAGGGCGTCGCGCAGCAGCGCCGAGCTGCGCTGCACGGCGGCCGCAGGGTTGTTGAGCTCGTGGGCCAGCCCGGCGGACAGCGTCCCCAGCGCGGCCAGCTTCTCGCGTTCGCGGAGCAGCGCCTCGGTGCTCCGCAGGCGACCGGTCACGGTGCGGATGATCGACATCGCGGCGGACGGGCGCGTGCGCACCAGCTCCAGCACGACGTCGCGGCCGATTGCGATGACGCGACTCGGCGCGACGGCCCGAATGGTCGCGTTGCGCGTCGATCCTTCGAGGACCGCCATCTCTCCGACGATCTCGCCCGGACCCAGGCGGGCGAGCGGCACGTCGGCCGAACGCGACCGCTTCACCACCTCCAGCTCGCCGTCAGTGATCACGAACAGCGCCTCTCCCTCGTCGCCCTCGGCGGCCACGACGTCGCCCGGCGCCAGGTCGGACGCCTGGCAGGCCCCGGCGATCCAGTCCAGGTCGTCGTCGGCAAGCTCGGCGAAGAGGGGAACGCGACGGAGGAGCGAGCGATCGGTCCGCGTGAGTGCCATCGGGCGGGCTTACAGGCCGGCGAGGTGCTGGTGGACGAACTGGACCGCCATCGAGCCCTCGCCGACCGCGGACGCGATTCGCTTGACCGAGCGCGAGCGGACGTCGCCGGCGCAGAAGATGCCGGGGACGTTGGTCTCGAGCATGAACGGCTCACGCACCAGCGGCCAGCCTGGCACCCGGTCGCCGCTGCGCGCGAGGCCGGGACCCGTGACCACGAACCCGGCCTGGTCGCGCTCCACGATGCCGCTGAGCCAGTCCGTGCGCGGCGCCTGCCCGATGAACACGAACATCGCGGCGGCGGACAGGGTCTCGCGGGTCTTCGTCTCCGCGTCCTCGACCTCGACCGATTCCAGCGTCTGGCCGCCGGCGACCTCGGTGACGCTGGCGCAGGCGGACCGTGATGTTCGGGGTCGCCGCGATCTGGTCGACCAGGTAGGCTGACATGCCCGCGTCCAGCGACCCGCCGCGGACGAGCACCGTCACCTGCTCGGCGAACCGGGCCAGGTACACGGCCGCCTGGCCGGCCGAGTTGCCGCCTCCCACCACCACAACCCGCTCGCCGCGGTAGAAGGCCGCCTCCGTGGTCGCCGCCCCGTAGTAGATGCCTGCCCCCGCGAGACGGTCCGCGTCCGGCAGGTCAAGCTTCCGGTACTCCACGCCGGTCGCGACGAGCAGCGCCTGGCAGCTCACCTGGCGCTCCATCGGCCAGGGCGAGGATCTTGTACCGATCGTCGATCGCGAGGCTCGCCACCGCCTGCGGTGTCAGCACCTCGGCGCCGAGGCGGGTGGCCTGGGCCAGCGCCCGGCGCGCCAGATCGGCGCCGCTCAGCCCGGACGGGAATCCCAGGTAGTTCTCGATTCGCGACGTCGTGCCGGCCTGACCCCCGGGCGCCTCGCGCTCGACGAGCAGGGTCGTGAGCCCCTCCGAGGCACCATAGACGGCGGCGGCCAGACCCGCCGGCCCGCCCCCGGCGATCACCAGGTCGTAGTACGGCAGCGCCGCGTGCGTCCGCAGCCCGACCCGCTCGGCGATCTCCGCGTTCGACGGCCCGACAAGGTGGCTGCCGTCGGCGAGGACGACGAGCGGCTCGCGCAGCGCATCCACGCCGGCGCCTGCGGCCAAGGAGATCGCCTCGGGGTCGGACTCGATGTCGAGCCAGCGGTAGGGGAGCTGGTTCCGGGCGAGGTAGTCCTTGATGGCGTGCGCCACGAACCGACCATCGGTGGCCTACGACCCGGATCCCTTCGAACGGCGCGCGGTAGGCGGCCTGCCAGTCCGACAGCAGGTCCTCGAGGATGGGGAAGAGCCGCTCCTCCGGGGGGTCCCAGGGCTTGAGGAGGTAGTGGTCCAGGCGGACGGTGTTGATCGCCGCGATGGCGACCTCGGTGTCCGCGTAGGCCGTGAGCAGGACCCGTTTCGCGTCCGGGTGCACGTCCCCGACGGCCTCGAGGAACTCGATCCCCGTCATGCCCGGCATCCGCTGGTCGGCCAGGAACAGGGCGACGGGGGTGCCACGCAGCTTCAGCCGGCGCGCCGCATCGAGGGCGGACGCGCCACCATCGGCAGCCACGATCCGATAATCCGACCCGAATCGGCCCCGCAGGTCCCGCTCGACGGCGCGGAGCACCTGCGGGTCGTCGTCGATCGTCAGGATGACCGGCTTGTCCATGTCGTCCCCCCGCCCAGTTGGCGCGCCGCGTAGGGCCCGAACTCTAGCGGCTCGTGCAGCGGGCCGACAAATGGCTCGATCCCAGCCTCGCGGCACGTCAAGTAGGCTTTGCGGGTCGCGGTTCGCCGGGTCGTCCTCCCGGCGCCGAAGCGCCGCCGGGAGGAGGTTCGATGAGCGACCGAATTGAGCTGCTGGCGGGGATCCTTCAGCGAGCCGAGCTGGTGCACGGGGTGGTGACCGAGAAGACCGCGGGTGCGGATCCCGACTGGGCGCTCTTCTACGCGTGGTGGCTCCTGAACTGGTCCGATTTCCCGGCCGCCCTGGGACGCACGCCATCCCTAGCGGAGCTCACCGTCGAGCTGACAAGGCTCGACGCGGCCTACCGGGCGGGCCCGCAGACCAACCCTTGGCCGGGGACGTACGCCGAGTCGCTCGTCGGCTGGGTTCCCCGCACCCGACCCTAGCCGACTCGACCCGGGGCGGCGACGGGACGTACCGCGCCCGAGCGAGCGGTGTCATGGCGCCTCGAGCGGGAGGCCGGCCGCCTGCCATCCAGTGATGCCGCCGATCACGTCCGTCGCGCGCTCGAACCCGAGATCCTGGAGCGTCGCGGCAGCGATGCTTGAGGAATAGCCGTCGGCGCACAGGAGCACGACGTGGCGCGCCGGGTTCGACAGGCGTGGGTCGTCGAAACCGGACGCAGGATCCAGGCGCCAGTAGAGAACCGACAGGGGAACGTGGACCGAGCCCGGGATGACCCCGCTCTCGCGCCGCTGGTCCGCGCAGCGAAGGTCGACGAGGAGCGCACCCTCGCCCTGCGCCGCCAGCGCGGCCGCCGGCTCCAGGCGATCCAGTCGAGCGCGGGCCTCCGCCAGGAGCTGGTCGATGGTCCTGCGTTCCGGCATCTGCGTTTCCTTCAAAGGTGGACGAACTCGGTCAGCGAGGGGACGACCGGCACCGGGCGCCCGGGACATGCTCCTGCCGATGACAGTTTGGCGCCTTGTTCCCTGGACGTCGCGCGCCCGAACGGGGCGTTCTTGATCGAGCCTGAAGCCACGAATGCGGCCAGCGCACCTGTGACCCGGGTGCTGGCTGGCGCGCTCAGCGACCGACGAGCGCGCCGTCTCGCAGCTCGACGATCCGGTCCGCCAGATCGAGGATGTGCGGGTCATGCGTGGCCACGACGGCGGTGAGCCCGCGCTCGCGCATCACCTCGCGCAGCAGCTCCATGACCCGGTGGCCGGTCTCCGAGTCGAGCTGGCCCGTCGGCTCGTCCGCCAGGAGGAGTCTGGCCTTGCTCGCCAACGCACGCGCGATCGCCACTCGCTGCTGCTCGCCGCCGGAAAGCTCCATCGGACGGTGGTTCGCGCGCCCAGCGAGACCAACGAGGTGGAGCAGCTCGAGGACTCGACGATCGCGCTCGACGGGAGCCTCCCGGACGAGGCGGAGCGGGATCTCGACGTTCTCGGCCGCGCTCAGGTACGGAATCAGGCCGAACGACTGGAAGATGAACGAGACGTTCCGTCGGCGCAGCTCGACCCGCTCCGGCTCGGTCATCGCGGAGATGTCGCGGCCGTCGATGAGCGCGCGGCCCGCGGTCGGCCGGTCCAGGCCGCCCAGGAGGTTGAGGAGCGTGGTTTTTCCACTTCCGGAGCGCCCCCGAACGCCCACCAGCTCGCCCTGGCTCACGGCGAGGTCGACGCCTCGCAGCGCGTGGACGGTGGCACCGCCAACGACGAAGTCCCGGGTGAGCCCGACCGCCTCGACGACCGCGGCGACGGCGCTCCCGGGAGAGGCGGACGCGGTTTCCATGTTCGGCGCTGTCGCTGCGTCGGCGGTCGCCGCGGTGCTGCCAGGCTCAGGGCCGGCGTCGCGGGCGCTCATCGGCCATCCCGCAGGTCATGCGACGCTGCCGTGCCGCCGCTGCTCTGCTCGTCGCCGCCGCTTGGCGTGTCTCCGACCAGGGTCGGGTCGGCCCACACGCCAACATGGTCGCGCTCGAGGCGAAGTTGGACTCGGTCGCGAAGCCCCAGGGCCTGGACATGGGCCCTGGGAAGCTGAACGCGCCCGGCGCGGTCCAGGACCGCGAGCTCTTCTGCCACGACCGCATGGGTCCCATCGCTCGTGACGGCCCTGCGGCGGAGCGTCTCGGTGCTGGTCCGTCCGTCGCGAATGGCAACCGTCCGCCGGACGTGCTCCGATACGAGCGGGTCGTGCGTGACGATGAGGATGGTCGTGCCAAGGTCGCGGTTGGCGGTGCGCATGATTCCGAAGACCTCGGCGGCCGTCGCGCTGTCGAGCTCACCGGTCGGCTCGTCGGCAAGGAGCACGGCCGGGGCGTTGGCGAGGGCGACGGCGATCGCCACCCGCTGCTGCTCCCCCCGGAGAGGCGGTCCGGCCGGTGCGCCGCGCGCTGCCGGAGGCCGACCATCGCAAGGAGCTCCAGGGCGCGCGCGCGCGTCCCGCCGCGGCCATCGAGGATCATCGGCATCTCGACGTTCTCGACCGCGCTCAGGTAGGGAAGCAGGTTGCGCTCGGTCTGCTGGCCGATGAAGCCGACGACCCGGCGCCGGTAGCGCGTCCGCTCGGCGCCTGCCAGGCGGGTGAGGTCGTGGCCGGCGACGACGACGCGTCCGGCGGACGGCACGTCCACGCCACCCAGGATCCCCATGAGGGTCGACTTGCCGCTGCCGGAGGCACCCACGAGGGCCACGATGTCGCCCGCCTGAACGACCAGGTCGAGGCCCTGCAGGGCGACGACCTCCAGGTCGGCCAGCTTGAAGATGCGGACGAGGTTGTCGCAGGTGATGATGGGACCGACCGGCCGTTCGAGCGCTCCCCGCTCGGGCAGCCCGAGGACAGGCGCGCTCACTCGATGCCTCGCCGGATCGCCTCGACGGCGGCCGCCCGGCCTTGGAGCAGGCTCGCGATGCCGATGGCGAGGCCCGCGGTCGCCACGGTCGCCAGCACGGCCAGGGCGAGCGGACCCGGCTCGATCGAGAGCGGGATCTCCAGGGACGTCTCGAGGAGCGCCCCGAGCCCGAGCGCGCTGCCCAGCACCGAGAACAACCCGAGCCCGAGCGCGGCGCCCGCCAGCAGCGCGAGCCCGACGACCGGGCCGTGCTCGAGGATGATGAGCGCGGTCGCGTCGCGACGTGCCAGGCCAAGCATGCGCAGGTGGGCCACCTCGATGGATCGGGCGGAGCCGGCCAGGGCGAGGCCGACCACCAGGGCGAGCGCGGCATAGGCGGCGGCGATCGCCGCAGCCGCAAGGACGACGATCACAACGGCACGGTTGACCGGTTGGTCCCGCAGCGCCGCCGCCTCGTCGGCCCGGCTTTGGAGCTGCACGCCCGGGCCGAGCGGGGACAGCGTAGCAAGCAGCGCCTCGCGGGCGCTCGGGGGTGCCGACAGGAAGAGGTCGGTGGGGCGCAGGATCGGCGCCGCGCCCATCGCCGCTACCTGGCTCCCAGAGATCACGATGAAGCCGTTGCCCGCGGACATCGTCGGGAAGGTGTCCCGGATCGGCGACCAGGTGGGCTGGGATCCGCACGCTTTGAACGTAGAGGTCGAACGCCTGTCCGGGTCTGCTCACCCCGGTCAGCGCAGCAGCGACCCTGGAAAGGATCACCGGCAGCGTCGTAGGCTTCGCCTCGAGCATCTCGGGAGGCAGGGCCGGGTTCACGGGCGTCGAATCCGCCAACGCCGCATAGGCCGGCGCGTCCACCGCGAGGAGGTCATAGGAGCCGAGGTACGTGGCGACGCTCGCGCGCCCCCTGTACGCCGCGGCGCTCGCGGTGACCCCAGGCAGCGCCGCGGCGGCGAATCCATCCGGCAGCCGACCGAAGCTGGCGGAGACGCGGTAGTCCGCGCCGACCGCCTGCCACGCGACGACGTCTGCGCCGCGGCTCAGCGACAGCACCATCGCCGCGCTGAAGACCGTGATCGCCGAGCTGACCAGAAGCACGACAAGCACCGGCCCCAGGCTGCCCTGCCGCCCGGCCCGGCGCATGGCGAGGACGGCCGGCAGGTCGCGGCGCCGTGCGCTCAGGCGCGCCAGCGCTCGGACCGGGAACGGAATCAGCCGCCGCGCCAGGAGCGCCGCCGCGATCCCGCCAAGAGCCGGCGCCGCAGCGAGCAGCGGGTTCGCCGATGGGAGCGTGCCCGCATCAGCCGCGCCGCCGCGCTCGCGGAGCAGGGCGATCGCGGCGATCGCCAGGACGACGACGACCATCTCGGTGGCGACCGAGCGGCTGCCGAGCAGGGGGCCGCTCGCCTGTGCTCCGAGCGTCAGGTCGTCCCCGCTCGTCCCGTCACGCGCCCGGGGAACCAGCGCCGGAGGGATCTCGAGCATGCCCACCAGGATCACTGCGGCCCCGAGAACGGCGCCTCCGGCGAGAAGGCTCGGCTCCGGTGGGCCGCTCCCGACCAGGACGATCGCGAGGCCGGTCCCGACCAGCGCGGCCGGGCCGCCGGCCAGCAGGCCCTCCGCGAGGGTCGCGCTCAGCACCTGGATCGTCGACGCCCCGCGCATCCTCCACGCGGAGACCACCGAGCGGCGGCGCCGGGCGACGAGGACCGCGATGAAGCCGAGGGCGGCGAGCGCCATCGCGGCGGGGCCTGCTGCGCCGGTTGCCATCACCACCAGCGCGAACAACCAGCGCGTTCGGAAGTCGTCGAGCAGGCCGGCAAGCGCGGAGGTCAGCCTGGCAGGTCCGGCCGCCGTCACGGCGCCCAATGCCTTCGGGAAGATGCTCTCCGTGCGCTGGAGCGCGGCGGTCAGACCCGCCAGCCCGCGGGCGTCGATCCGCTCCGGGTCCACGAAGAAGCGCCACTGGTAGCGCAGGGGGATTCGCGCGGCTGCGGTGAGCTCCATCAGGGGCCGGTACGCGTCGGGGGCCATCAGGGCGCGCCCGTCGTTGATCGCGTAGGACGGACCGTAGACCCGGGTGCTGGCCCGCAGGAGGCCGTTCTCCGCGTACCAGGTGGGATCCGCCGGGTTCGACGGCCGGAAGATGCCCACGATCTCGGCGGCACAGCGCTGGGGCCCGGCACCAGCCGCACCGACCAGTCCGTCCGTCCCGTCCAGGGAGAGCGAGAGGAGATCGCCGAGGCGGACCTGGAGCGTGGCGGCGGTCTCCTCCGAGATCGCGATCTCGAAGACCGTGATCGGGCCGCTGGGGGACGCGGCGCCCGGGCCGGCGGAAGGTTCCTCGCCGGGCAGGGGGTGCGTCGCCCCGGTGGGCGCTCTCCCGGCCGTGAAGGCGACCTGGTCTTCGGCTCCCTGCTGGAAGCGCATCGTCAGCGTCCCAGGCTCGGGGAGGGGCGACGTGATCAGCCAGCGTGGCGTGTCCACGACATACGCGCGGCTCGCGATCAGTGCCTGCACCGCGGGCGGGAGCTGCCCCCCGAACGCGTCGCCGTGGAGCTGGACCCTGTCGAGGCCGGCGCCGGTTCCCGGTTCGATGCGCGTGACCTCGGTGACCTCCAGGTTGGCGCTCACCGGCGGCGCGGCCCGGACCTCGTCTCGCACCGCCTGGCTGGCGAGCGAGTCGATGAGGCGCGGCGTTGCGGCGAACACGAATGCCGTGACCAGGACGAGGAGGGCAACGCCGAGCGCATCGAGATGCGCTTCGCGCAGGCGACGGAACAAGGAACGGATCCAGCGCATCGGTTCAGCCAGCCCCGCTTCGCAGCTCGGCCGGCACGTCCACTCGGCGCACGAGGTGGGCGACCGCGATCAACGCCAGGGTGAGGAGGACGGCCGCGACGAGCGCGAGCCCGCCGACGAAGTCCACCGGCACCACGATCGTGGCCGGTGGCACGGGCGCCGCGCCGACAGATGTAAGGGTCGCCGACGGCAGGACGAGCCAGGCGAGCAGGAGCCCGAGGCCCGAGCCGGCGACCAGCGAGAACACCAGGATCGAGGCGTGCTCGACCCACAGCCAGGCGAGGACCTGGCGGCTCGACACGCCGAGCGCTCGCAGCAGGGCCAGCTCCGCGACCCGCTCGCGCGCGGAGACCGCGATGTGGACGATGAAGCCGATGACGGCGAAGACGAGCGCGGCCAGGGCCGCGAGCCGCAGCGCACCGCTGGTTCCGAGCGAGATCGGGTCGGCCGCCCCGGCCGCCACGAGTGCCGTCCGGTCGAGCACGTCGCGGGCCAGGAACGGCGGAGCGTGCAGCGTGGCGGCGAGCGTCGGGCCGGTCAGCCCGGGGCGGCTCGTCAGCCACCACTCGTCGGCATCCACCGTGGTGCCGCCCGCCTCCTCCCGGGCGAGCTCGAACCAGCGCCGGTCGACGACGATGAAGGGGCGTGCCGGATCGAGCGGCGGGAAGAGGTCGGTGGTCCCGGTGATCCGCAGCCGCACGCCGTCGGCGACCACCTGGCCGTCGACGGTGTCACCGACGGAGGCGCCGGTTGCCTCCAGGAAGGCGCGGTTCACCAGCACGGGCAAGGGCGTCGCGGTGTCGGGCGCGGCCGAGAGGCGGAAGCGGGTGGGCAGGACGGTGCTGCCGGCGGGCGCCGTCGCGCCCGGGCCGGCGCCCATCACGATCCGGCCCCAGTGCGCAGCCGGCGGGTCGTAGGGCGTCTGTCGCGCGTCGTCGAGGCGCACCCAGCGCCAGCCGGACGCCGCCGGGTCCACCGGGACGGCAGTCCACGGACCGGTCGCGGGCGCGCCTGCCGAGCTCGCCTCGACGCCGCTCAGCTCGACGGAGCCGCCGATGCCCAAGCCTCTCGGCGCGGCGATCGCGACCTCCACGGCAACCAGCCGGAGGCCCTCGTCGGGGGCCGTGAGCCGTCCGCCCAGCGTCCGTGCCAGCGCAACCTCGAGGCGCGTTCCGGCTGCCCGAGGCGGGGCCGTTCCGCCATCCAGGCTCGAGACCCGGCCGTCCGCATCCACCAACCACAGCCGGACGTCGACACCGGGAACCGGCGGCGGCGTCCCGGATGGCGCCGCCGTGTCGACGAGAACCGCCAGGTCGGCATCCACGGTGACGGCGAGCCGGAGCGTCCCGGCCGGAAGCGCAACGCCGGGTGGGGCCGGTCGGCCCGCCGCCAGCGCGTCCACCTCCGGGGCGGCAGCCTGCAGGCTGGCCGGCGGATCGGGAATCAGGGCGACGGCGGCGGGGTCGATCGCGAGGAGCTGCCCGCCGGTCGCGGGCCCGGCGTCGATGCTCCGATCGAGGACCGGCGTCGCGCTCGCGACACCAGGGAGCGCGCGGTAGGCGGGACCGGCAAGCCAGGCGGGAAGGCCCGCAGCCGGTCCGCTGATGACCCGGACGTCGGTCGGAACCTGGTAGGCGGCCTGATCGGCCTGGGATTGGGTCCAGGTAGCCGCATGGCACGTGGCGAGCATGCCGAGCGCGGCGGCGAGCACGACGAGCAGCACGATGCGGGTGTACCGCGCCGGTCGGCGCGCAACCTCCCGCCCGCCGAGGGGTATCACGAGCCCGCGCAGGTGGCCCAGGCCCCGCTCGGCGAGCTCGGCAAGGCGCGGCACCAGGCGGATCACCACGATCGCACCCGCGAGAAGGCCGACGGCGGGCGCCAGCAGGACGACGGGGCTCTGCACCTGCCGCGAATTGGTCGGGATCGAGCCGCCGAGCGCGCTGCCGCCTGACGAAGCGCCGTACAGGCGCAGCTGCCAGATCGCGAGGACGGCGAGCACGACGAGGCCAAGATCGAGGCCCAGCCGCTGGACCAGGGTGCGGCCGACGCGCCGCCCAAGGGCGGCTCGGAAGGCGGGCAGGTTCACGCCTTCGGTCAGCGTCGGGATGGCGAGCGCCAGGGCGCCAAAGCCCGCTGCGACACATGCCACCAGGAACGCGAGCGTCTCGGGCTCGCTTGACGTACCCGCCGCACCCGCGACGCCGGATCCGGCCAGAAACCCGGCGGCCAGCGTCGCGAGCGCGGTCGCGACCACCGCGGCGGGAGCGCCAAGGAGGATGCCCTCGACGAGCGCGACCTGGGCAACCTGCCCGGAACTTGCCCCGCGTTCTCGCAGGAGGGCAGCATCCCGCCGCCGCCGGCCGGCGAGAACGCCGCCGACGAGGAGGAGCGCATAGGCGGCCAGGACCGCCATCTCGGCGACGAGGAGGAGGATCAGCTCCCGACCGACCTCGATTTCGTGTGCGAGATCGCCGAGTGAAGGCCGGCATGCCCGTGGACACCGTGACCTGGCGAGCCGAGCCAGCGATCGCCTGGGCCCGGTCAGGCAGCAGCCCGAGGCTGGCCCGCAGTGCCGTCGACGTCTCCGGAGTGAGGAGGGCGGGCGAGGGCATACCCCGCCATTCCGCCTGCAGGTCCGTGCCGGCGACGGCGCGGGCCATGTCCGCCCGGGCCAGGACGAACGGGCCGCGGGTTGTCAGGCGGACCGTTTCGCTGCCGGTCAGGTCCAGCTGATCGTCGACCCAGAACGGGTCTGACGGATCCGGTCGCCACGTGCCAGTCACTTGGAGCACCGTGGCGCGGGCCGGGTTGCGCGGGTCTCGAACGGTCACCGCGTCGCCGACCTGCAGACCGAGCGCCGCCGCCGCGCCTTCGGAGAGCGCCGTCTGGAGGGGCGTCGCCCCGGCCTGGGGCCAGCGGCCGTCAACGAGCGCGGCGTGGGCTGCGAGATCATCGAAGGAACCGAGCAGGACGAGGTCGGTCGTGAGCGGACGCGACGAGCCCGTGCCCGGGCCTGGATCGAGGCGGAGGGCGCCCGAGTGCAGGACCCGGAAGACACCGACCGTTCCGCCGATGGGCGCGCCGGGGGGCGGCACCGCGGCGGCGATCGCGGCACCAACGGCCGCCGACATCGCCGGGTCGATGCTGTTGATCTCGTCGAGCGGTGCGCTGAGCGCGACTCGAACGATCCGGTTCGCCGGCGCGGCCAACGCGAACTCAGTCCGGAGGCTTCCCAGGGTGACTCGGTCGCTGTAGAGCAGTCCGGTTGCTGGAAGCCCTGCGCCCGCAAGGAGGAGGACCCACGCGAACAGCGCGACCACCGGGTCCATGCGGACCCGGCGCACAGCAAGCCGCCACAGGCCGCGGGATCGCACCAACTCCTCCCGGGCATCCCGCGCGGGTCCGCCCGGGCGCTCATGGTCGAACGGAACGTCGAACCTGCCGGGCGCGAAAACCGCGCTCGTCGTCCGGTCCGAGGTCCGGTCCGGGCGATCCCCCGGAGCATAGCGGGGTGATCACCGCCGGTTGCACGCCTCTGGCTCCATGGGCAGCCGGGGCCCGCCCCGCGGCCAGGTTCCAGGTTCAGATCGCTGGAGCCAGCATTCGGATTCGAACCGAGGACCTGGGGCCAACGAGACAGCTGCCGGCCCTCCCGCTGCGCGTAGGTCTGTCTTGCCGCGCGCAGACGACCCGTCCAACGGGTTCGGTGCAGCCTATAATGAGTGCATACACCGTACCGTTAGTTCACCAGGTGAAACAACGGTGACTCGGACCCTGAGTCGCGGTCTCGATGTTCTGGAGGCGCTGGCGCGCGGGGACGGCTATGGGCTCGGCCCTTCGGCAATCGGCCAGGGCGCGGGCCTCGACAAGGCCACCGTGACGCGTCTTCTCCGGACCCTCGTCGAGGCCGGCTATGTCACCCAGGACGAGACGACCCGGCGCTACCGGCTGGGCGGCAAGATCCTGTGGCTGGCCCACCGTGTCACGGCCGGTCTGGATCTCCGGAGCGTCGCTCGCCCGCACCTCACGGCGCTCCGCGATGAGCTCGGGGAGACCGTTCACCTCGGCGTGATCGATGACGTGCATGTCGTGTACGTCGACAAGCTGGAAGCCGAGAACAGCATCCAGCTGGTCTCCGGGGTCGGCCAGACGATGCCGCTCCACTCCACCTCGCTGGGCAAGGCCATGCTTGCCGCGATGCCGGACGAGGAGCGCGAACGGATCTACGCACGGATGGACTTCCGTCCCCGGACCGAGCGGACGATCTGTGACCTCGCCACGTTCCGGGAGGAGATCCGGCTGACACAGCGCCGCGGCTACTCCACCGATGACCGCGAGAACGAGCCCTTCGGCGCGTGCGTGGGCGCCGCGATTGTCGGAGCAGACGGCCGGCCGGTCGGCGCGATCAGCATCGCGGGTCCCCACTTCCGCATCCGACGATCGGTTCGAGTACTTCGGCGACCGAGTGCGCGCCGTCGCGGCGGCGATCGCCGCGCGAGCTCGGAGCTGACGCGCGGGTGCCGGCCGACGGCGGCGGCCGCGAGATCCGCGAGGCGGTTTGATGCCCCCATCCGAGGAGCCGGCGAAGCTCGCCGGCGTGTTCGCGCCGATCAGCACGCCCTTCGCGCAGAACGAGGATGTCGACGTCGACGCCCTGCGTTTCAACCTCGGGCGCTACGCGGAGAGCGGGCTCCTCGGCTACCTCGCCCTGGGATCGAACGGCGAGAACCGAAGCCTGGCCGAAGCCGAGAAGCTGCTCGTCCTCGACGAGGTGGTGCGCCACAAAGGGCCCGGCCAGGTGGTCCTCGCGGGAGCCGCCTATGACGGGCAGCGCGAGGCGGAGCGGTTCCTCTCCGCCGCGGCGGACCTTGGGACCGACTTCGGGCTCGTGCTGTCGCCGGGCTACTTCCGGGCACAGATGACCGATGAGGTCCTGTATCGCTACTTCTCCTCGCTGGCCGACCGCGCGCGGATCCCGCTCCTCCTCTACAACGCCCCGGGGTTCTGCGGCATCACGCTCAGTCCCGAGCTTGTCGGCCGTCTGGCCGCCCATCCAAATATCGCGGGGATGAAGGACAGCGCGGCAAGCGGCATCGAGAACTTCCTCCCGTATGAAAGCCCGTCCTTCCATGTCCTGGCGGGCTCGGCCAACTTCCTTCTCCGGGCAATGCTGGGCGGCTCGCCGGGCGGCACGGTGTCGCTCGCCAACTCGTTCCCCGCGTCTTGCTCTCGGACCTCTTTGAGGCTACGGTCGGGCTCGCGACGCGACGCACCGGAATCCCGCTGCAGGCTCGGGTGAGTCGCATCAACGCTGCGATCTCGGGATCGCACGGGGTGGCAGGGGTCAAGGCGGCGATGACGCCTGGCGGGGTTCCGGGGCGGCATCCCGCGGCGCCCGCTGCTCCCCCTTGAGCCGGCCCAGGTGCAGGCGCTCAGGGCGCTGCTCGTTGCGGAGGGCCTTCTGCCGTGAGCCGCGACATCCTCGCCATCGACGTCGGGACGAGCGCGCTCAAGATCGGCGTCTTCGGCCCCGACCTCGACAAGCGTTGCGAGGCACAGCGCGCGTATGCACCCCATATCTATGACCGGGGCAAGGCGGACATCGAGCCCGCTGCATGGTGGGAGGCGCTCCGCGAGTGCTGCGCGGAGTGCGCGGCCAGCCTTGTCGGGGTCGGCGTCGTCTCCCTGTCCGTGACCACGCCCGGACTGACGCCCATGGCCGCCGACGGCACGGCACTCGCGCCGGCCGTCCTGTTCCTCGACGGGCGATCGCATGCCCAGTCGGCCGCGATTCGCGACCTTGTTGGAGAGAGGAGGTTCCTCGCCGAAACGTGCAATCTCCCCGTGTCGGGCGGCTCGTCGCTGTCGTCCATCCTCTGGTTCCGGGACCAGCAGCCCGAGGTCTGGGCGGCGGCCGCGAAGTTCGGGCACTGCAACACCTATCTCGTCAAGCGGATGACAGGCCAATGGGCAATCGATCCATCGACCGTCTCGATCAGCGGCCTCTACAACACGGCCCGCGAACGACCTCACCTGGAACCGGGCAGTCCTGCGGCTCGCCGGAATTCCCGAAGACAAGCTTCCGCCCCTCATGCACTCTCACGCAGCGGGTCGGTCACCTGCTGCCCGCGATCGCCGATGAACTCGGCCTCCCCCGAGGTTGTTCGGTTCTCTGTGGGGGCAACGATGCGGTGCTCGCGGCGTTGTCGGGAGGTCTGACAGAGCCGGGCGACGCCAACATCATCAGCGGGACGTGCGACATCGCCAATGTCTGCACGGACCGCCCGATCGCCTCGCCCAGCTTCAATGTCCGCTGTCACGTGGTCCCCGGCCGGTGGCTCACCTTCTTCGTCCTCAATGCCGGCGGCGAGGCGCTCGACTGGTTCCGCCGGGTCGCCTGCAGCGAGCTCGGCGAGGACCAGTTCTATGCCGAGTACGTTCCGAGCGTGCTCGACGCGTTCTTCCGAGGTCCGGACCCGGACGCCCGCGAAGCGGAGCTCCCCGCGTACGTGCCGTATCTCGGTGGCAGTCGGTACTCCCTCGCGCCTCTCACGGCCGCCCTCGGCGGCCTGACGCTCGCGACCACGCGCGAGGACCTGCTGCTCGGCCTCATCCGCGGCAACGCGGTCTACCTCGGCGAGCATCTCCGCGATGTCGCCGAGCTCGTGCGCATCGGCCGCCGGGTCGGGATCTCCGGGGGCGGAGCGAGGATCCACGGAATGCTCGACGCGAGGCGCCGCTGGACCGGCGACGTACGAGTACGCGTTCCAGGACCAGTCCTCGCTGCTCGGCGCGGCGATCCTCGGCCAGATCAGTCAGTCGGGACGGCTGCCCGGTTCCGGGCAGGTCCCAGCCGGAGTCACCCAGGAGGCAATCTCATGAGCGCTATTGGCACGGGCTCCACGACGTCAACGGATCCGAAGAAGGCCGCGGCCGAGCTGGTCGAGCGGGCGAAGGCCGGCCTCGACGGCACGCCGACGCTGGCCATCCTGTTCGCCACGACCCAGTACGACACGGAGAGCCTCGTCGCGGGCGTCTCCGGGCTGCTTGGTGACGTTCCCCTCTGGGGTGGATCGTCGTCCACCGGCGTGTTCCAGGACGCCGGCTGGATCACGAGCGAGGGCGGCGCCGCAAGCCTGATGCTCATCGCCGACCGGCCAGCCGGCGTGGGCGTGGCTGCCGTCGGCGACGGACGGCTTCGCCGCCGGCAAGATGGCGGCCGAGGAAGCCCTCAAGCAGCTTGGTGGCGACGCCAGCGCGCTGCTCACCCTCGCCTTCATGGGGCCGGAGGAGGAGATCCTGCGGGGGATCGCCGCGGTCGCCCCGGGCGTGCCGGTCGTGGGCGGCTCAGCCTCGGATCACTCCCCCGATGGGAAGTTCCAGCAGTTCGCGAATGGCCACGCCTACAAGAACCACTTCGCCATCGCGGCCATCGGGGGGCCGGTCGGCTACGCATTCATGAATGGGTACCGACTGACGGGCAAGAAGGCCACCGTCACGAAGGCCACTGGACGAACCCTGTTCGAGCTCGGCGGCCGTCGGGCCATGGACGTCTACACGGAGTGGGTCGCGCGAGCCGAATCCGAGATCGGTGGCGGCGCCCTCGTCTCGTTCAGCGTCCAGTACCCACTCCTGTTCCACAAGGACGGGATCACGTATTCCGCCCACCCGGTCAACAGCAACCCGGACGGCTCCATGGATTTCGGAGCGGCCATGAGCCCGGGCATGATCCTCGAGTTGGGCGAGGCCTCCGTCAACGGGCTCATCGCCGAAGCGGGAAACGCTGTCTACAAGGCGGCCCTTGGCGTCGGCCAGCCGAAGGGCATCCTGCTCGCCCATTGCGGTGGACGCGCCATCGCCCTCGGTGACCGGATCAAGGAGATCCCGGCCGAGCTCGAGCACACCGTCGGTCGCCTGCCGCTGATCGGCTATCTCGCGTTCGGCGAGCAGGGCTGCTCGGTGGTGGAATCCCCACCCATGCCGATCTGAGCCTGTCTGCGCTCGTGCTCGGCTGAGCGTCTACTCCTGTGCTGGGGCGGGCGGGCGTGGGGCCAACCAGGGGCCGACCCCGCCTCGCGTCCGCCGCTCCAGGTCCAGGTTGTCCGCACTCATAGGTGCGGCCGGCCCATTCGGAGGATCACGATGGCTGTCGCAACGCGCCGCTACCAGAACTACGTGAACGGGCGGTTCGTGGACCCGCACGGGGGCAAGACGCTGACGGTCGAGAATCCGGCCACCGGACAGGTCGTGTCCGAGGTCCCGGATTCCTCGGCCGAGGATGCCCGCGAGGCGATCGAGCTCGCGGACAAGGCCCAGCGCCCCTGGGAGAAGCTCGCGCCGATCGAGCGCGCGAACTACCTGCACAAGATCGCCGCCGGAATCCGAAAGGATGCCGAGCACCTCGCCCGGACCCTATCCGAGGAGCAGGGCAAGCCCCTCGACCAGTCCCGGGGTGAGGTCGGTGGCACCGCCAACTACTTCGACTACACGGCGGAGTGGGCCCGCCGCATCGAGGGCGAGGTCATCGCCAGCGACGAGCCGAACGACATGCAGCTGCTGCTTCGGCAGCCCATCGGCGTCATCGGCGGGATCGTGCCCTGGAACTTCCCGCTCTACGTGCTCGCGCGCAAGGTCGCGCCGGCCCTCCTGACCGGCAACGCGATCGTCGTGAAGCCGAGCGAGATCACGCCGAACAGCACCCTCGAGCTCGGCCGAATCTTCGACGAGGCGGGCGTTCCCGCCGGCGTCGTCAACATCGTCTGCGGCTACGGACCGGTCGTCGGCGAGGAGCTGGCCTCCAACCCGCTCATCGGCATGGTGACCGTCACGGGCAGCATCAGGACGGGCTCCCGGGTCATGGAACTCGCCGCGAAGAACATCACGAAGGTGAGCCTGGAGTTGGGCGGCAGCCACCCGGTCATCGTGATGCCCGACGCCGACATCGACCTGGCTATCAGGTCAATCAAGGCAGGACGCCTCCTCAACACGGGCCAGGTGTGCGGCGCACCCGACCGGACCTACGTGGACAAGCACGTCGCCGACGAGTTCACCGACAAGTTGGCCGCCGCGATGGGTCAGGCGACGTATGGGAATGCCCTCCTCGACGAGGGCCGGGACCTGGGTCCCCTCGTGAGCGCACGGCAACGCGACGCGGTGAGCGGGCGTGTCGAGCGGGCAGTGGCTGACGGGGGACAGATTGTCACTGGCGGCAAGCGTGCCGAGGACAAGCCGGAAGGCCACTACTACCCGGCGACCGTGATCGCCAACTGTCGGCAGGACATGGCAATCGTCCGAGAGGAGATCTTCGGGCCCGTGATGCCCGTCGTCACATTCCACGATCTGGATGAGGCGATCGCCTGGGCGAACGACTCGATCTACGGTCTCGCCTCGTCGATCTTCACCAAGGATGTCGACGTGATCATGCGAGCGTGCAAGGAGCTCCGGTTCGGGGAGACGTACGTCAACCGCGAGAACATGATGGAGAACATGCAGGGGTTCCACGCCGGCTGGCGCAAGTCAGGGATCGGCGGCGCGGATGGCAAGTATGGCGTGCTCGAGTACACCCGGACCCACGTCGTCTATCTGCAGTACGACATGGCGGCGGGGCGGCGATAACCGCCCGAACCCCGCGGCCGCAGATGCCGCGAACCACATCTGCGTCGCGCCGGCCGACCAAAGGCTCGCCGCTCAAACGTACCCCGCGCGGGGCGCCCTGAGCTCAGGCTCGGGGCGTCCCTGGGGGCTACCCCCACCCTCGGTAGACCGGCTGGCCGGATTGTTGGCCCGCAACACGACGAGTAGCGTCACGGGCAGCATCAACGGGGCCAATCGGGTCAGGAGGGTCTTCGCGTCCCACGGCAAAGCGAGGGCACGGGATGGCGACGACCGTCAAGCGGAGCGTGGGTGCGCTGGGAGGTACTTCGGGCAAGACCGGCGAGGTCGGGCGCGACGCTCGTCGCCCGGTAGCGTTGGCGGCCGCGGGGATGGCCTGCCTTGCTGCGCTGGCGCTCGTCGCCGGCGTGTTCACACCGACGCCGGGTGGGGGCCTCTGCACCGGGGCCTGCGCTGCCTACCCCTTCGACGATCCGGCGCTGATCCGCGACTTCGTCCCGGTCAGCTTCTTCTGGATGTACCCGGCGATCGGGATGCTGCTCGCCCTGGTGGTCTTCGTGGCGAGCCTGGGCGCCATCGGGCAGGGGGATTCGCGCCTGGCACCGGTCCTTTCGCTCGTCTTCACCTTGATCGGGACCTGCATCCTGATCGGCGACTATGCGATCCAGCTGGCGGTCGTGCTCCCAAGCCTGCTCCGCGGCGAGGGCGCGGCGGTCGTCGGGCTCTCGCTCTTCAACCCTCACGGGGCATTCGTCGCCCTCGAGGACGCGGGCTACTGGATTCTCGGGCTCGCCTTCCTCGGCCTCGCCGCGACGATCAGTGGCGCGAGCCTGGCCGAGCGAGCCGCCCACCTCGTCTTCCTCGCGGGCGGCATCCTCGCCGTCGGCGCACTGCCGGTGCTCGTGGTCGTCCTCGGGGCCGACCTCGGGTATGTCTACGAGATCTTCGTCATCACGGTGGTCGACCTCGCCCTCGTGGTCGGCGGCGCCGGCGTTGCGCTCGCCTTCAGGCGGCGGGTGGTGGGCGGGCCCCCAGCCGCCCCCGTGACGCAGGTGGAAGCCAGGTGAGCGCGGGGCCCCGACCGATGACTCCGATCGGCGCATCCGTCGCCTCGACCCTCGTCGCCGCGTGTCTGAGCGCGGCCATCGTCCTCGGCTTCAGCTCGTTGTGCTGGATCCTGGCTACCGGGCCGCGCAGCCGCTGCAGCCCTGGGCTGCGGCGGGCGCCTTGGCGATCTTCGCGTTGGCCACCGGGGTGATCTCCACCCTGGTCGCCGCCAGCCTAGGACGCTGGTTCCCGGCCGGCCTTGGCATCTACGCGCTCGGCGTCCTCGTGTTCGCCGCCTGGCTCTCGAGGCTCGCCCTCACGACGAGACCAACCGAGGCGCCGATGTACCTCGCGCTCCACCTGGTGTTCGCGATCGCTTTCGGGATCGCCATCCCGCTCGCGTGGTACGTCGCCTGGATCGACGCGCTCGAACGAGCTTCACCCAGGCAACGGGCTGCACGTCGAACCGTCACCGCCGCTGCGACCCGGTCAGGCGGAGCAGCATCTCGAAGATGTTCACGAAGTCCAGGTAGAGCGCCAGCGCGCCGAGCACGGAGGCGTTCTCGCGGTTGTCGACCCAGGCCATGCCGCGTTCTCGATCCTCTGGACGTCGTAGGCGGTCAGGCCGGTGAAGAGCACGACGCCGACGATGCCGATGATGAAGCTCAGCTGGTCGCCGCCGATGAAGAGGTTGGCCAGCGAGGCGATCACGATCCCGATCAAGCCGGCGAACAGGATGCCCCCGAGGCTGGTCAGGTCACGTCCTGTGACCAGCCCGTAGAGAGCGGCGGCGCCGAAGATACCGGCGGCCCCCACGAACGCGACCGTCACCGAGCCGAGGTCGAACACCTCGAGGACC
Source organism: uncultured Chloroflexia bacterium (assembly GCA_963800795.1). Classification (GTDB taxonomy): domain Bacteria; phylum Chloroflexota; class Limnocylindria; order Limnocylindrales; family CSP1-4; genus CTSoil-043. The sequence goes on along the minus strand of CAWDCJ010000005.1, from coordinate 17,489 downwards.
ATCGCGAACGTGGCGCCGGTCAGCGCCGCGTACACGAACAGCATGAGCACCGCCACCGCCGAGCTCATGTGGTTGATGGCGGCGCTCAGGATGACCACGAGCGCGAGCTCGGCGATGATGAAGACGAGGGCGTAGTTCGCGACGAAGTCCAGCGCGTCGGGGCTCGCGACGGTCAGGAACGCGGTCGCCGCGCTGACGAGCAGCGCCAGGAACATCCAGACGAAGCTCGCGGTGAGGAAGCCCTCCTGCACGCCGGCCGTCTGCCTGGACCCGGTCGCCGCGAGGCCCCAGCCGTATCCGCCCTGATCGCGCTGCCCGCGACGGGCGCTGTATCGAAACGAATCATTGGAGTTCGAGCTGAACATGCGTGCTCTCCTTTAGTTCGGGCCTTCAGGCCAACTGCGCGTTATGAAACCCAACAACGAATCCGCTCTGTGCCCTCAGGCTGCCGACAGTGCCGCCGCGGGCACGCCACCCTGCCGGGCGGCCTCGTCTGCGCGTTCGCCCCGGCCTTCGACCCGCCCCTCTGTCTCGGCGAGGATCTCGCCCAGGCGTGTGCCGGTCACGATCTCGCGCTCGACGAGCTCGGCCGCGAGCGCGTCGAGCGTCGCCCGATGGGCAAGCAGCAGGTCGGTTGCCTGCCCGCGCGCCTCCTCAAGCAGCCGCGAGACGGCCGCGTCGATTCGGGTCGCGGTCGATTCCGCGTACTCATGCCCGGCCGCCAGCTCGCGTCCCAGGAACGGATGCGTCTCGCCGACGCCGTATGACACGGGTCCGAGCTCGTCGCTCATTCCCCACAGACCAACCATGCGGCGGGCCAGGTCGGTGGCGCCCTTGAGGTCGCTCTCGGCGCCCGTCGTGGGCTGCCCCATGACGACCTCCTCGGCTGCACGTCCCCCGAGCATCACCGCGAGGCGTGCCAGCAGATACGACCGCGGATAGTTGCGCCGGTCCTCGTCCGGCCGCTGCTCGGTGACGCCGAGGGCGCGGCCGTGGGGCACGATGGTGACCTTCTGGACGGGGTCGGCGCCGGGCGTAAGCAGCGCGACCAGCGCGTGCCCGCCCTCGTGGTAGGCGACGGTGCGGCGCTCGTCGGCGTCGGTCAGCGCCGCCTGCTTCGTCCCGAGGATGATCTTGTCGAGCGCCTCCTCGAACTGGTCCGCCGCCGACCGTGCTCCGCCCTTCGCGGGCAGCGAGCAGCGCGGCCTCGTTGCACAGGTTGGCGAGGTCGGCGCCGGAGAAGCCCGCCGTCGCCCGCGCGATGGCGGCGAGCTCGACGTCGGGCGCCAGCGGCAGCCCGCGGGTGTGGATCCGCAGGATGGCCTCTCGCCCGCTGCGGTCCGGAGAGCCCACGAGTGACCTGGCGGTCGAACCGGCCCGGCCGCAGCAACGCCGGATCGAGGACGTCGGGCCGGTTGGTGGCCGCGATCACGATGAGGTTGGTGGCGCTCGTCGAAGCCGTCCATCTCGACCAGCAGCTGGTTGAGGGTCTGCTCGCGTTCGTCGTTCCCGCCGCCCGTGCCCGCGCCGCGCTCGCGGCCGACCGCGTCGATCTCGTCGACGAACACGATCGCCGGGGCCGCCGCCTTGGCCTTCGAGAAGAGGTCGCGCACGCGCGAGGCGCCCACGCCGACGAACATCTCGACGAACTCGGAGGCGGAGATGCTGAAGAAGGGCACGTGGGCCTCGCCCGCCACCGCCTTGGCGACCAGGGTCTTGCCCATGCCTGGCGGCCCGACCAGGAGGACGCCACGCGGCAGGCGGGCGCCGAGCTTCCGGTAGCGATCGCGGCTCCTTCAGGAAGTCCACGACCTCGGCGAGCTCGACCTTGGCCTCGTCTGCACCGGCCACGTCCGCAAACGTCACGGAGGGGCGCTCGGGATCGTACAGGCGGGCCTTTGAGCCACCGAAGCCGAGGATGCCCGCCTGGCTGTGCTGCATCTGCTTCGCCAGGTAGTAGAAGACGGCGAAGAAGAGGATTGCGGGCAGGACGCTGGTGACCAGCAAGCTGAGCAGCGAGCCGAGAAGTGATCCGGAGCTGCTCGTGTCGGTCGCCTCGATCGTCACCCCCTGGCGCTCGAGGAGCGGGAGGAGATCGGGGTCGCCGGTGGGCGGCATCGTCGTCGTGAAGGTCTGAAATGAGGCCGGCTGCGGGTTGTCCGACTGACCGCCCGGGAGGCTGGGCGAAGCGGCCGGCGAGGCAGCTGGCGAGGCCTGCGGCCAGATGATCGCCTGGCGAAGCGTGCCGGTGATCGTCTGCGCCGTGAATGAGACCTGGGTGACGTTGCCGTGCTGCGCCTGGCTGATGAACTCCGTGTAGGGGATCTGCGCCGAGCTTGGGCCGGCAAATGGAATGAACAGGATCGCGTTCCAGAGGAGGAGCGAGACCACGAAGAGGAGCCCCTGCGCCCATCCGGGCACATGTGGCTTGTCCGGTGGCGAGCTGGGCGGCGACGACGGGGAATCCGAGCCCGGGAGGAACCGCCTCCAGCCCTGTTCCTGCGTACTCGCGGCCGTCTGCAGGTCTTGCGGCCGAGCTGCGGATTGTGCGGCGTCAAGGGCGCCTTCCGGCGCCTTGCTTTCGGATGGTCTCTGGGAGTTCATCTTTCCGTCCCTTGCGACTGTTGGTGGCGCATCGCCTGTCGCGTTCCCCGCGATCTATCGGGAATGAGGCTCTGCGAGCGCCGGATGAGGCGTCGTCGTCCGATCAGGCCGATTCCTCGGCGACGTCGCGGATCCCGGATGACCCGCTCGCGCGTCGCGTGCCCGCCGCCGGGCCGCTGCGGCCCCCGGCTTCCGGCCGCGCTTGAGTCAGCCGGCGCGCACCTGAAGGGCACCCTCGATCCGGTCCACGACCCCGAGGCGGCGCACCGCGAAGACGGCGAGCGCCCAAACCAGCGAGATCAGCCCGAGAACAACGGCGTCTGCGAGCGGAATGGGCTCGATTTCGTAGAACCAGCGCGCGATCGGAAGCGCCATGATCGCGCCGAACAGGGCGACCATCGCCACAGCCAGGAGCGTCGGGCGCCAATCGAGCCTGCCCGGAGCGGAGGCCATCCGGGCGTCTGTGCCGTGCGACGGGGCCAGGATCGGGATGAGCAGCGTGCCGCAGTACATCGTGATCGTGACGAGCGCCGAGCGGGCGATGCCGACTGATCCGGCGTGTGCCAGGTACCACGCGTAGACCGGCAGCGCGACGGCGGTCACCGCGATCGCGGCCGGCACCGAGAAGCGGAGCGTCGCGCGGACGAAGTCGTTCGGCGACGGGACCGGACGTGCCCACGCCACGACCACCAGGCCGGGCAACCCGACGGTGACGAGAGCGAGCAGCGAGCTGTTGCGCGGCGTGAACGGGAACGCGAGGCCGGCGATCGCGGCTCCCAGCACGATGAGCAGCATGTAGAACGTCCGCGTAAGGAGCAGCGCAGCGCTGCCGAGCATGCCATTGATGATCCTTCGCCCTTCGGCGACAACCTGGGGCAGGACCGCGAACCGGTCGCCGAGAAGGACGAGATCCGCGACCGCTCGCGTGGCACTGCTGCCGCTCTCCATCGCCACCCCGAGGTTCGCGCTCTTGAGCGCAAGGATGTCGTTCACCCCGTCCCCGACCACCCCGACATAGCGGCCCTGCGCGCGGAGCGCGCGCACGATCCGTGCCTTGAGGGAGGGCTCGACACGGCCCACGACGGTGGCGCGTTCGACCAGCGGACCGAGCGTGGATTCCTCCACGCCCGCCAGGTCCGGACCGTTGACCGCGGCCCGATCGGCGCCCTCGAGGCCGACATCCTGCGCAACGTGGGCAACCGTGCGAGGGTTGTCGCCGGAGACGACCTTGACGGCCACGCCGGCTGACTGGAATGCCCGGAGCGTTTCCGCGGCGTCCGGGCGGATCTCCTCTGCGAACCCGAACGCCGCAACGGGTGAGAGCGCCGGCGGCAGGGCCGGGTGACCCGAGGCGTCCCGAAGGCTTGTCGCGCCACCGCGCGTGAGGACGACGACGCGGAGCCCGCTGTTGGTCCACCGCTCGACAGTCTCGGTCAGTCCCGGCTGTGCAGACGGCGACAGCAAGGCCTCCGGGGCCCCGATCACGACGGCCTCGTTCGTGTCCGTCTCGACGATGCCCGACCAGCGGCGTGACGACGAGAAGGGCACGGCGTCCTGAAGCACGGTGGGTCGCGCAGGTCCGAGCTCGCCGTTCGCCGCCCCAGCGGCCGGCGGATCCGCTGAGGCGACCCACTGCCGCAGCGCATCCCCCACGTGGTCGCCCTGCGGCATGGAGCCGGCCACGGCCTCGACAAGGCGCACGAGGGTAGCGCGATCCACTCCGATCCGGAGGATCTCGCGGAGCTCGAAGTGGGGAGCGGTGAGCGTGCCGGTCTTGTCGAGAACGAGCGTGTCGACGCGGCTCATCGACTCGACGGAGTTGACACGCTGGACCAGGGCACCAGCACGGCTGATGCGCAGCGCCGCCGTCGCGTAGGTCAAGGTGATCAGAATCGCGAGACCCTGCGGCACGAGTGCGACAAGGACCGCGGCCGCCTGGGCGATCTCGACCGTCGACTGCCCTGCTCCGAACGACGAGGAGAGCGCGACCGCCAGGCTGTCGACCACGACGAGGACGGCTATCATCGCGATCAACCGGTCCACGCCCCGCTGGAGCGGCGTTCGTTCCGTGCGCATCGACTGTGCCTGGGCCGTGAGCTGGTTCGCATAGCTCTCGAGCCCGACGCGGGTGACCCGCATCACGCCCCTGCCCGACACGCAGACGCTGCCGGACAGCAGTGCCTGGCGCTCGCGGCGGACGAGCGGATCGCCCTCGCCTGTCAGGAGCGACTCGTCGACCTCGACCTCACCCTCGACGAGCTCGCCATCGAGCACGATCTCGTCGCCCCGGCTCACGACGATCAAGTCGCCACGGACGAGTGAGGCAGGATCGATCGGTCGCTCGCGCCCCTCCCGGATGACGGTCGTCTTGTGCGCGGTGAGGATCCGAAGCCGATCGAGCCGCCATTTGGCGCTGGCCTCCATCGTGGCGCTGACGGCGATGTTCATCGCCACGGGCCCGGCCGTAAGCGCAGCGTCTATCGGCAGGCCGAGCACCACGAGGACAGCCGAGACGGCAAACAGAACCAGGTTGACCGGGACGAAGGTCGCCTGCCAGATGATCGCGGCATACGACCGGCCCGCTCGGGGGCGCCCGTTGTTGCCGTCGCCTGCTTTGTAGCGGCGGGCGGCCTCACTCTCGCTGAGCCCTTGCATCGACGGCGGGTCCCGTGTCGAGACCGCGGGTTCTATCCAACAAGCCTGCCGACGGCGACGACCACGGCCGCGGCGAGGAGCACGAAGTTGAGCACCAGGTGTTCCCATTCACCGCGCTCCGCGTGCGTAGCGATCGCGCCGACCTGGACGGCGGCAAGGCCGATGGCCGCGAGCGGTGTCAGCAGCGGCAAGATCCCGGTCGCCCACGGCACGACAACGCCGACCGCTCCGGCGACCTCAAGGAACCCGATGGTCCGGACACGCGGGGCCGGTACGTTGGCGGCCCAACCCATGCCGGGCATCGCGAGGATCCTCTCTCGCGGGGCGGCGAGCTTGCCTGCGCCCGTGACCGTGTAAACCACCGCGAGCCCGATGCTGAGGGTCCACAGAAGAGCGTCCATTCCATCTCCTTCAATACGGCACGTTCAGGGTGTCGAAGGCCGTCGAGGCCGAATTCGAATGACCGCGGCCGGGATCATGGAGATCCCACCGGGTCCGCCTCCGTCGCTCTCGCTGGTCGTAAATCAGCGTCATCGCCGGCCGTCGCGATCAGGTTCCGTGCCGGGAGGGTGAGCCGTCGTCGTCCGATCAGGCGGATCTCTCGTCGCTCTCCGCGCCTTGGGAGGTCGAGCGGTCCGCGTCGGTCGACGGATCGGGTCGGGAGCTTCGGCGGCGAACCTCAAGCAGCTCGAGGCCAAGCGACTCGATGCGGGCGAGCACGCCGTGGAGCGCGGCCTGGTCAGGCAGGCTCCCGGCAAGCACCGTCACGCTGCCGAGACGCCGGGCGTGCAGCTCGGGAAATGCCTCGAGCAACCGTTCGCTGAGGAGGCCACGGATGCCGATCTCGTACTGGGATGTCTTCGCTTGCTGGTCCATGCAGCGAGAATCGGGGACTGGCGGATGAGTCCGCATCCACCGGATCGGGTGAGCGATCGCGCTAGCGGCGAGCTCGCGCTGACGGCCCGAGCAGCCCCCGCTCGCGCGCCTGGTCGACGGCTTCGGTGCGGCGGTGGACACCCAGCTTCTCGTAGATGTGGCGCATGTGCGTCTTCACCGTGCTGGTCGAGAGGAATATCTCGGCCGCGATCTCGGGCGCCGACAGGTTGCTCGGGAGGTAGCGGAGCACGCGGATCTCGCTCTCGGTGAGGTCCTCCCACAGCTCCGGCTCTCCGGTGCTTCGGGCGGGCAGGGACGACCCGGAGAGGACATCGAGGATGTCCGCGAGAAGCGCCGCGTGCGCGGTCCGGTGCCGTGGGTGGCGCTCGAGGAGATCACGCACGGGCGAAATGACGAAGGGGAGGATGAGCGCGTCCGGCTCGGCGAGGTCGAGCGCTCGCTCCACATCATCCTCGGCCGCCTTCACGTCGGCCAGCACCTCCTGGGCGAGGGCGTCAAGAAGCAATGCATTGATGACCGAGACGTCGCGAATGATCGGTGCGGTGCCCGCGAGCACGGGCGCGAGGCACTCGATGGCGCCTCGAGCATCTCGCCCGGCCAGGTGAAGCGCGGCGAGCGCCGCCCGCGTCTCGGCGTGGTCGTGCTCGGCGTCGGATGCCGTTGCGAGCGCTGCTCGAGCCGCCGGCACATTGCCCATGCGTACAAGCGTCTGCACCTGGAGTCCGCGGGCCTGGGTCGCGATTGGATCGGGCTCCATCATCATCGCTTGGAGCCGTTGCACCTCCACGAACGCGGCCACCGCGTCTGCTGGCCGTCCCTGGCCGAGGCGCTGGATCCCGCGGGAGTAGCGCACGAAGATCGCCTTGGCGGGCTCGGCGTCCGGTCGCAGCGCGTGCTCGGCGCGCTCCAGCCATGGCTGTGCTTCGTCAAATCGCCCTCGCCAGCAGTCGACGACACCTAGCGACGCGAACACCACGGGAGCGATCGGCTCGGACAGCCACCCGTACTTCTCCATGATCTGGATCGTTTGGGCGGCGAGCTCCCGCATCTCGGTAAGGGAATGGCGACCCACCGCCACCGCGAGATGGCCGAGGCAGCCCATCTCCACGTACGGCCGCCCGTTTCGTCGGGCGAGCTCAAGGGCTTGTCTCAAGTGGCGCTCGGCATCGTCGCCGGCACCGGCCCAGAGCTCGACGACCCCGAGCGTCATGAGCGCCACTGCCCGCGCGTCGTTCGCGGCCGCGACCTCGCTCACGGACTCGGCCTCGACGGGCTCGAGCAGCGGTCGCACCTCGCTCACGAGCGTGCCGTAGTCGCCACGCCAGCGGGCGAGGGTCATCCGCGCGGTAGCGAGCATGGCGTCGAAGGTTCGCCGGCGTTCTTCCGGCACCTCTGACGCATGGCGCTCCGCCACGGCAATGTACGCGGCGGCCGTGTCGAGCGACGGCCGGATCACCTCCCCGTACGCCAGGAATGCGGCCAGCTCGGGATTGGCGAGCGCGTCCGGCGGGAAGGGCTCCAGCAACGCTCTCATCGTTGCGAAGCTGCCGTCGAGCGCGATGCTGAAGCCGTGTTGGCCGATGAGCTCGCCGGCGAGCCGCCAGTCCGTCGCGGCCTGCGCATGCTTGATCGCGTCGATCACGAACCCGTGCTCGGCGTACCACTCGGCCGCGGCGTGGTGCAGCTTTGGGACGGAATCGGGCTCCGCGCGCCGGAGCTCCAGGCGAAGGAGATCTGCGAACAGCTGGTGGTAGCGGAACCACGACCGCTCCGGGTCGAGCGAGAAGACGAATGCGTTCGCGTCCTCGAGCTCGAGCAGGATCCGCTCCGACTCGGTGGCCCCGGCGACGCGATCGGCGAGCGCCCCGTTCATCCGCTCGAGGATCGACGTCCTCAGCAGGAGCCTTCGCACGGGCTCCGGCTCGCGCTCCAGCACTTCGGCGAGCAAGTAGTCGGCGACGGTGCGCTCGCTGCCCGAGAAGTCGGCGACGAAGCCATCAGGGTCGGCGCGACCCGCCAGCGAGAGGGCGGCCAGCCGGATCCCGGCTGCCCACCCCTCCGTTCGTGACAGCAGCGACACGAAGGATTGGTCGGAGAGGGCAATCCCGGCCGCGGAGAGGAGCTCCCGCGTCTCGTCGAGCGTGAAATCGCAGGTCGGCGGCTCGCACCTCCGTCAACTCGCCGGCGAGACGGAAGCGATGCAGCCCGAGCGGCGGGTCATGACGGGTCGCGAGGATCACCCGCAGCGGAGGAGGCCGGCGGGCGAGCAAGAGATCCAGCTGTGCCAGTGCCCTGGGCTCGAGCAACTGGTGCAGGTCGTCGATGACGAGCAGGACGGGCTCGTCGAGCGAGTGCGCCCCGGAAGCGAGCCGCACGACGACCGCTTCGCCGTCGAATTCGGGCGTTGGCGCGAGATCCTCGATCGGCCCGTGCACGCCGACGACGCCACGCAGCGCCTCGACAACCGACAACCAGAACCGCTGCGCATCGCGCTCGTCGCGGTCGACGGATACCCAGGCGGTTCGCTCGCCCAGGCCCGCGGCCTCGATCCATGACCGGAGCAGGATCGTCTTGCCGCTCCCCGCAGGCGCCGAGACGAGCGTGATCCCGCCCGCCAGACCCGCCGAGAGCAGCTCGAAGAGCATCGGCCGTGCCACGACCGAGGGCGGGCGAACCGAGGCGGTCCTTTCGGGAGCGCGCATGTCGGTATCGTGGCATGCCACGCCCGCGCTTGGAACCACCTTCTTGGGTCCGGAGCAAGCACGGATGCCCCCCTGGCCGGCACCTCGTCGCGCGTGGCGATCGGGAGCCATGGGTGACGTTGGCCGCGGCGAGAGACGGCCTGGAACCGAATCACCGGATCAGACGACGTCGGCTCGTCCGGTCGTGGTCGAGCCTCGAGGGCGTGACTGCCATCTGACTGGAGGAACGCAGGCCGTGACCGCACGTACATCGCATCACCCGGTCGTCGTCCGGCTGAACGCCGAGCGCGCCGCCGACTTCCAGCTCCGGCTCGCAGACCGCATCACTGCGTTCGCCGGCTCCATGCCGTTCGTGTACCTCCATGCCCTCGTGTTCGGGATCTGGATGCTTGTGTTCGAGGCGAGTCCGTGGCCGACGCTGACGCTGGTGGTCTCTCTTGAGGCGATCTTCCTGTCCGCCTTCGTGATGATCGGGCAGAACCGTCAGGCCGCGTTTCAGCAGGCGAAGGCCGATCACGACTTCGTCGAGGAGGTGCAGGAGCTGAAGCTCAACACCGCGCTGACACGTGAGATCCATGAGTTCACCCGCGAGCTCCATGAACACGTGGTGAAGAACTCGGAACGGAACATCGTGGACGCGCTGGCCGACCAGGCGGCGCTTCGTGGAGGCTCTCGCGCGGATCAAAGCGCGCAGGTCTGACCTTCTCGAAGTCCCTCGCGCGAAACGCTGTCGATCACGCGGCGAGCCACGCTCGTGGGGAGCGCCGCGGCCCACCCCGCTGCCGAATCGGTCGGATCGGACGACGCACGCTCATCCCGGAGGGCGGGAGGCTCCACTCGATCGTCGCGAAGCGTCGCGACCTTGGGAAAGGAGCCACGACACGTGGGCAACAAGATCCTGGTTTCGGTCTTCGACTCTGAGCAGTCGGCGTTCGAGGGGCTGACCGCCCTCAAGGAGCTTCACCGGGACGGGGACATCACCCTGTACGCGTCGAGCGTGATTGCCAAGGACCCCTCGGGGACCGTGTCTGCCCGCCAGAGGGCGGACAGTGGACCGATCGGCACCCTCGTGGGCATGGTCACCGGCGGCCTCATCGGGCTGCTTGGGGGCCCGGTGGGCGTCGCGGTGGGCGCATACGTCGGCGGTTTCGGCGGGCTGATGTACGACCTCTTCACCGCCGGCCTGAGCATGGACTTCGTCGACGAGGTCTCGGCCTCTCTGACCCCGGGCAAGGCCGCCGTGATCGCGGACGTCGACGAGACGTGGGTCACGCCGGCCGACACCCGCCTCGGAGCGTTGGGCGGGACGACGTTCCGCCGCTTCCGGGGCGAGGCCATCGACGCGGAGCTGATCCGCGAGACCGAGGCCACGCGGACCGAGCTCGAGCAACTCCGCGCCGAACTCCGGGAAGCCCCGGCCGAGACGAAGGCGAACGTGGAAAAGGCGATCGATGCGCAGCGGCGGAAGCTGGAGGCCCTGGTGGATCGCGTCGAAAAGACGCTCGCCCAGGAGAAGGCCGAGTTCGAGGCGCGGCTTGCCACGCTGCGCGACCAGCAGGCCAAGACGCGCGATAGCCAGCGACAGCGAATCGAAGCTCGCATGGACGAGCTGAAGGCGTCGTACGAGGCGCGCAAGACGAAGCTCGATGAGGCTCGCCAGCACGCGAAGGCGTCGATCGACGCCGCACGCAAGGCGCTCGTGCACTGACGCAAGGAGGCATCGCGGGGCACCGGGGTGCGTGGAACACCTCTGCTGCCCCGCTCTCCATCTGACACCTCGCCCGGGTCCGGTTAACTCGAGGGCGCATGCGCCCAACCGGCGGGTGGACCCGGCCATTGAACGCGGTGGGAGCGGCGGCAACGCCGCTCCCACCGCTTCTATGCGCCCGGGACGTGGCGACGACGGACGTCGGGGACGAGCCATGGTTGCCCGCTCGCTACCCAGTGCCGGTGTCGTGCCCCGATGCTCATCCGTTCCCAACCGGGGTCATCAGCGGAGGCCCCGTCGCGATTCACACGAAGCGGTCGATGCGGTCTCATCCGTCATTCCGTGACGCTCGGCGCATGAACCACGAGATCGCTGTCAACCACTCGGCCGCGTCTCCAGCCGTGACCGACGCTGCGCAGGACGCACCCGTCCTGGCCACGCTCATCCTGGCCGCTGCGGTGGCGAGCCTGAACCTGTCGATCGCAAACGTCGCCCTGCCCACGATCGGCAGGGTGTTCAACGCCCCCCAGACCGCGTTGGACCTGGTGGCAGTGGGATACATGCTGGGGCTCGCGGCATCGGTGCTCTGGCTCGGCCCCCGCGGCTATCCCTACGAACGCAAGGTGATGCTGCAGGCAGGCACCGCCCTGGCGGTCCCGGCCTCCCTGCTGGCCGCGTTCGCGCCCAGCGTGCAGGCGCTCATCCTTGCGCGCCTGCTGGGCGGCCTGGCCGGCGGCCTGGCATTTCCCACCACGCTCGCGCTCGTGGCCGCGCTCTGGTCGGGGCAGACGCGCACGCGGTACATCAAGCTGTGGGCGAGCGCGTGTGGTTCCGCCGCCGTGGTTGGGCCCGTTGCCTCCTGGCTGCTGCTCCAGCACTTCGTGTGGGGATCCGTCTTCCTTGCGGTCGTCCCGCTCGCCGTCGTGTCCCTGATGCTGACGCATCGGCTGGTCCCGAACGACGTCGGCGAGGCTGCCGACGCCGTCGACAACAGCGGCGGGGTCCTGTCAGTCATCCTCGTCGGGGCGCTCGGCCTGCTCGCGTACGTGGACTTGATGGCGTTGATCTGTCACGTGTACGTGATCGGCTAGGCGTCAGCGCCGCCGCTGCGACCGGATGGCGCTATGGGGCTGCGTCGAAAGGGTTGACGATCGCGATCCCGGCGATTCGGCGTCCAGTCCCGAAATCCTCGGTCACGATGCGGTCGGCACCGGCCCGTCGCGCAGCCTCGACGATCAAGGCATCCCAGAACGACAGCTGGGCTTCATCCTCGAGAGTCGCCGCGTCGAGGATAAGCTCGACATCGACCTGAACGACAGGCCACGCCGAGTACAGAGCGACGATCTCGCGAGCTTCCGGCCCAGGCATCGGCGGATGGTACTTGCGCGTCGCGACGACGTAGAACTCCTGGAGAACCTGGGTGCTCACGATCCCCGAGCGGTCCGCCCACAGATCCTCGAGTACCGCTCGGGCAATGCGTTGCTTCTCGATCTCGCTGGCGTCGTGGGCGTAAACCAGGACATTCGTGTCGACGAACGTCCGCGGGCGGGAGGTCACCGGTTGCGAAGCGCCCCACGATCGTGCAACTCGTCACGCGTCCAGCCACCACTGCCACGCTGAGTCGCCCTCTTCAGGATTGCCTCGGCCCGCGCGCGTGCCAGCTCGACCCGTTCGTCCTCGTCCACGAGCTCCCTGAGCCGTGTGGCCGCCAGTGCGCTGACCGACGTTCCGCGTTTCGCAGCCACGATCCGGGCCCGTCGGATCACTTCCGCGTCCATCTGCAATGTCAGGTTCGCTCGTGCCATCGTCGTCTCCACCGGTTGCCTGTGGTCCACAGGATACCACCGCGCCGCAGGCAGGCGTGATCTACCCGCGCCGTCCCGTCTCGAACGGGCCGCCATGTCCGGGGATCACGAGGTCCACCCCCGCCAGCCCTGCCACTCGGCCAGCGACCGCACGTCGCTGCAGGCGGCAACCACGACGGGATTGAGCGATCGGGCGGCCTCGATCGCGGTCTCGATCGTCGTGAAGCACAGGATCCCTTCGGCCACGGTCGCCTGGCGGATGGCAACTGCATCGCTGACCACGCCCGGCTCTGGGGACGGTGTGTTCACGACGAGGCGCACTTCGCCCGAGAACACCGTCGAGAGGATGTCGGGGTTGGGTCCACCGTACCTGGCCGAGCCGCTCGACCTGGCGGCAGGCATGCCCCAGCCCCCGGAGGGCGGCTGCCGTGCCGCGGGTCGCCGCCAACTGGTAGCCGGCATCCACGAGGGCGGTGGCCAGCTCGGCCAACCGAGGCTTGTCGCGGTCCGCGACCGAGACAAGCACCGCGCCCCCTCTGGCCCGGGCAGCGGCGGGCGCAGCGACGCCGCGAGCAGCGCCTTCGCCATCGCGACCCGCGCGTCCCGGTGGATCCCGATCACCTCGCCGGTCGAGCGCATCGCAGGCCCCAGGGTGGATCCACGCCGCGCAGCTTCGCGGCCGAGAAGACCGGGGCCTTGACCGCGGTGAAGGGCGGTGGCGGGAGCAGGCCGTCGGGCCAGCCGAGCCCTTCGAGGGTGGCCCCGATGGCGATCCGCGTGGCGAGCTCGACCATCGGGACGCCCGTCACCTTCGAGATGAAGGGCACGGTCCGGCTCGCCCGGGGGTTGACCTCCAGGAGGAAGACGCCGTCTGAGCGCACGATGAACTGCGCGTTGAGCAGCCCCCGGGCGCCAAGCGCCTGCGCGACCCGCCGCAGTGGCCGCGAGGATCCGGTCGCGATCGTCATCCGAAAGGCGTTGCGGCGGATACACGCCGATCGAGTCTCCCGAGTGCACGCCGGCCCGCTCGACGTGCTCGATCAGGCCGGGCACGAGCATGCGGGACCCATCGAACACCACGTCGACGTCCACCTCGAGCCCTTCCATGTAGGCATCGATGCGCACGGGACGCTCCCGGTCGACCAGGTTGCCGCATGGAGGTGCCCCGCCAGCTCGGCTGGGCCGTAGGCGAAGTCGATCGCGAGACCGCCGATCACGAAGCTCGGCCGGACGATCACCGGGTACCCCACCCGGGCCGCCACCTCCAGCGCCTCCTCGACCGATCTCGCCATGCCCCCCGGCGGTTGGGCGACCCCGAGGCGATCCAGGAGCGCGGCGAAACGCGCTCGATCTTCGGCCAGATCGATGGTCTCGATCTCGGCGCCGAGCAGGGGGACCCCCGCGGCCGCCAAGGGAGCGGCCAGGTTCAGGGGCGTCTGGCCCCCGAACTGGACGAGGGCCGCGAGCGGCTCCGCTCCGGCCTCCCGGTCGTCCTCGGCCCGAATGACCGCCAGCACGCTCTCGAGGTCGAGCGGTTCGAAATAGAGGCGCGACGATGCGTCGAAGTCGGTCGATACGGTCTCGGGGTTCGAGTTCACGAGCACGGCCTGCCAGCCCTCGGCCCGCAGCGTCTCGGCCGCCCGGACGGCGCAATAGTCGAACTCGATCCCCTGCCCGATTCGCACGGGACCGGAGCCGACGACGAGCGCCGCCGGACGTGCCACCGGTGGCGCCTCGGGCGGGGATCCCGCGGCCGCATAGGTCGAGTAGAAGTAGGGCGTGGCGGCGGCGAACTCGGCGGCGCAGGTGTCAACCATGGCGAAGCCCGGCGCCAGGCCCATCGCGTGCCGCTGCCCGGCGACCGCGGCGGGGGCAAGCCCGGCCAGGCTGGCAATGTCCCGGTCGCCAAAGGCGGCTCGCTTTGCCGAGACCAGCAACCCTTCCGGGACGCGGCCCGTCCGGGTCACCTCGGACCCGGCCGCGCGGAGCCGCGCCTCGAGATCGATGAGACGCCCCATCTCGGCCAGGAACCAGGGAGCGATCCCCGTCGCCTGCTGCAGGTCGGAGGCGGCGATGCCGCGGCGCAGGAGCGCGAGCAGGCGCCAGAGCCGCGAGTCCGAGGGAACCAGGAAGCGCCGGAGCACCACGGGACGTGCCGCCGCGACGGCGTTCGCCCGGTCCGCGCAGACGAGGCCATCGTCACCGACGAAGACCTCGCCGACCAGCTCCTCGCGACGGAGGGTGTCGGCAGATCGCGACCCCTCGCGGCCGAGGCGATCGACAGAGCCGCCGAGGTAGTCGAGGGTGGGCCCCCAGGCCGGATCCTCGGCCAGCAGGCCGGCGCCCGCCTGTTCCAGGCCCCGCAGGGCCTTGTTGAGCGCGGCACCGAAGGTGCGGTCGATGGCCATGACCTCGCCGGTCGACTTCATCTGCGAACCCAGCGTGCGGTCGGCGCCCGGGAACTTGTCGAAGGGGAAGCGAGGGAGCTTTACCACCACGTAGTCGAGGGCGGGCTCGAATGCGGCCACCGTTGTCCCCGTGATGGCGTTCGGGATCTCCGCCAGCCGCCGTCCGATCGCGATCTGGGCGGCCACCCGGGCGATGGGGTAGCCGGTCGCCTTCGAGGCGAGCGCCGACGAACGGCTCACGCGCGGGTTGACCTCGATGACCGCGTGGTCGCGGCCGTCAGGCGAGAGCGCGAACTGGACATTGCAGCCGCCCTCAACGCCGAGCGCGCGGATGATCGCAAGCGCCGCGGAGCGAAGCCGCTGATGGACCCCGTCGGGCAGCGTCTGGACCGGGGCCACCACGATCGAGTCACCGGTGTGCACCCCGAGTGGATCGACATTCTCCATGGAGCACACCGCGATGCACGTGTCGTCGGCATCGCGCATGACCTCGTACTCGATCTCCTGCCACCCGACCAGGCAGCGCTCAACGAGCACCTGCCCGATGGGGCTGGCGCGGAGCCCGCTGCGCACCTGGTCCTGGTAGGCGGTCTCGGTCGCGGCGATGCCGCCCCCGCTGCCGCCCAGCGTGAACGCCGGCCGGATGATGGCCGGGAGCCCAACCCGCTCCAAGGCAGCGTCCGCGGATGCGCGCCGCTCGACCTCGTCGGCCCCCTGGACGACCTCCGACCGTGGGTACGGCTGGCCGATCCGATCCAACAGGTCACGGAACCGCGCCCGGTCCTCGGCCATCTCGATCGCTTCGAGCGGCGTGCCGAGCAGCGGGACGCCCGTGCGCGCCAGGACCCCCTGCCGAGCGCAGGCGCGACCGCGAGGTTCAGGCCGGTCTGCCCGCCCAGCCCGGCGAGCATGCCGTCGGGCCGCTCGCGCGCGATGACCCGTTCGACCGACCTCGACCGTGAGCGGCTCCAGGTACACGGCGTCCGCCACGCCGGGGTCGGTCATGATCGTGGCCGGGTTGGAGTTGAGCAGGATGGTCCGGACGCCTTCCTCCCGCAGGGCGCGGCAGGCTTGCGTTCCGGCATAGTCGAACTCCGCCGCCTGGCCGATCACGACCGGCCCCGACCCGAGGATGAGGACAGTCCGCGGTGGGCGCCGCGCTGGCGCGGCTGCCGGCTCCTCGCGGTTCACGCCGTCACCGGCCGGATCGAATGCTGCCCGCCCGGCTTGACGTGTTCGACGAACCGGTCGAACACTTCGAGCGCATCGAGCGGTCCGGGCGACCCCTCGGGGTGATACTGAACGGACTCGACGGGCAACTCGGCGTGGCGTAGACCCTCGACCGACCCATCGTTGAGGTTGCGCTGGCTCACGTGCAGCCGCCGCTCGAGCGCGGGAGGCTCTCGCCAACCACCTGCGACCTCGTGGTTCTGGGCGGTGACCTGCACCCGGCCGGAGCCGAGGTCCCGCACCGGGTGGTTCGCCCCGTGGTGGCCGAACCGAAGCCGCGCGTCTCCCCTCCCGCCGCGAGGCCGATCAGCTGATGGCCCAGGCAGATTCCCAGCAGCGGCCGACGCGTCGGCAAGCGTCGCCCGCGCCAGCGCGACGGGCGCGGGCAGCCGCGCCGGATCGCCCGGCCCCGGCGACAGCACCAGTCCGCCGATGTCGGTCGAAGCGCCTGCGACGGCGTCGACGTCGTGGGGCATGCACCCGCGCGCGCGCGCCGCGGCCGCAGGAGCGCTCCACGATGTTCGTCTTGATCCCGTAGTCGACCACGGCCACGAGCGGAGCGGCACCGCCCGCCGGTCCCGACGTCGGACGTGATCGGGTCCGGGCCGACACGTGCTCCACGAAGTCCTCGTCCTCCCAGCGCGGCACAGCTCGCGCCGCCTCGATCGCTGCCGTCCGGGTCGATCGCCCCGGGGGCCGTGACGTAGCCCGCTGCGCGCCCGTCTCGCGGAGGCGCCGGGCGAGGGCGCGGGTGTCCACGCCGGCGATCGCCGGGACGCCGCTCGTTCGCAGCAGATCGGCGAGCTGGCGCGGCGCGGCCCGTCACGGCCGCGGTGGCGTGCGCCACGACGAGCGCCCGCAGCCACGGCCGGCCGACTGATCGTCGCCCTCGACCCGCCCGTAGTTGCCGATCAGGGGGTAGGTCATCACCACCACCTGGCCGGCATACGAGGGGTCGGTGCAGACCTCCTGGTAGCCCGTCTGAGCTCGTGTTGGCGACGAGATCGCCGCCTGCCGCCACCGCCGCCCCGAAGGCGACGCCCGGGAAGACCGTGCCGTCTTCGAACGCCACGAGGGCCGGACCATGCGCGCCAACCCGGGAGTCCACCACGGCGTCTGGGGGTACGGGGATTGGGTGCCCCGACCAGCGACTCATCGGGGAGCACCGGCGAGCCAACGGGCGGGATACCCCGGTGCGCACATGTGCAAGTTCGTCTCCTTGGCGGTCTCACAGGACCGTTCCAGCCGGCCGAATGGCCAGTCCGTCCGGTCTCACGGGACCGGCGCACGGGAACAGGGATAGCGTACACCGCAGCCGGGAGTGTGGCCGCGTTGCCGCCTGCGGGGTTCGCAGGCTGGTCGACAGGGCAGCGAGGCGCCTCACCGCTTCATACCGACGAGTGCCACGCGCTTGCGGCCATCGACGAATGGGTGGTTCTGGACTAGGCCGTCGCGACTAGGTGCGAAGCCCCGGGGGTCC
>CAWDCJ010000004.1:0-198527 GCA_963800795.1 uncultured Chloroflexia bacterium | reverse complement strand
GAGCGCGCTCGGCGCGGCCGGCATCATCGGCGGGGTGGCTGGGGCCGCCGGCCGTGCCGGGGCGGGGATCCGTGTCGATCTCGACGCCATCCCCGGCCGCGAGCGAGGTGCGGCTCCGGAGGCGACGCTCCTCGGCGCGCCTTCGGCGCGCATGGTGCTCACCGCACGGCCCGAGCGTCTCGGCGAGATCGCGAAGATCTGCGCCCGGTCGGGGGTCGCGAGCGCGGTGATCGGCCGCGTCACCGGCGGCGGCGAGCTCACGGTCGTGAAGGGTGGCCTCGACGCGATGGGCGAGCCCAACCCCGGCGCCCGCGAGATCGCCCGGGTGCCGCTGCGCGCGCTTGTTCCCGAAGCGATCACGGTCGAGCGGCTCGCCGCGCCGCCCCCACGCCGCGGGATGGCGCACGCACCTGATGTCGCGGAACCGGCCGGCGAGGATCTGCCGGAGCGTGGGATGGACCCGGGCGCGGTGCTGCTCGGGTTGATCGGCAGCCCGAACCTGGCCTCGCAGGGGTGGGTTGCCGCGCCGGGCGAGCGGTCCGCCCCGGGCGAGACGCCGCCCAGGGGCTTCCAGTCGTCAGCGGGGATCGTCGGGTCGCCGTCCTGCGCTGTCACGGGGAGCCGGCGCGCGCTGGTCGTCGCGATCGGCGGCAACGCCGCGGTAAGCGCAATGGATCCCTGCCTGGGCGCCGCCCTGTCCGTGGCCGATACCGCCCGACGCGTCTCCACAACCGGGGCCCGACCGCTTGCCATCACGTACTGCCTTGCTTTCGGCGATCCGACCCGGCCGGAGGCTTTCTGGCAGCTCCAGGAGGCCGTGCGCGGGCTCGGCGATGCGGGCCGGGCCCTGGGGCTCCCTGTCGCGGGCGGCACCGTCTCCCTCTTGGGCGACGGGTCCAGGGCGCGGTGGCGCCGGTCGGAGATCGCCGTCCTGGGTCTCACCGACGATGCAGCCTCGCTCGTGGAGGAGGCGTTCGGCGAGGCGGGCGACGTTGCCCTGCTCGCGGGCGCCACGGGCCCGGGACTTGCGGGCAGCGCCTATGCAGGGCTCGCGGGACCTGCCGCGGCGGACGGGCCTCCGGCGCTCGACCTGGCCGCCGAGGCCGCGGTCCAGGCGTTCATCCGTGACGCGGTCGCTGCCGGTCTGTCACGGTCCGCCCGGGACGTGCGCGGTGGTGGGCTGGCGGTCGCGCTCGGCGAGATGGCGATCCGCGGTGCCGTGGGCGGTCGCTTCCGGGTCGCGGTGGCGAGCGAACCCGCCGTCGCGTTGTTCGGTGAGAGCCCGTCGCGCATCGTCCTCACCGCCCGGTCCGGGGATGCCGCCGCCGTCCATTCGCTCGCCGACCGGCGCGGCGTCCCGCTCGCGGAGCTTGGAATCATCGGCGGGACGCGGCTGCTCGTCGAGATGGTCGGTGAAGGCGCGACGGGGGCCGCGGAGGGTCGGGGGGCCGGCATCGCGGATGCGCTCGAGGTCATGCTCACCGACCTGCGCCACGCCTGGGAGCAGGGGCTCCCGCGCGCGCTCGGCGTCGACGCCTGACCGATGCCTGGCGCGTCGCGCATCGGGCTGCTCTCGCGCGCGGTCGCGCTGCGCTCGTGGCTGGCTCCGTGTCGGAGGGTGAATGGTCATGATCGATCCGGCAGGTGGCCGGGCGGACGCTTCCGCGCCACGCCGCGCGCTCCTCTCGGTCACTGACAAGGCAGGTCTCGCGGAGTTCGGCGCGGGACTTGTCGAACGCGGCTTCGAGCTCGTGAGCTCCGGGGGGACCGCCCGCGCGCTCCGCGATACGGGGTTGCCGGTCACCGACGTCAGCACCGTCACCGGCTCGGGGGAGATGCTCGACGGGCGGGTCAAGACACTCCACCCGAAGATCCATGCCGGCATCCTCGCCGACCGGCGGAGGCCCGATCACCGGGCGCAGCTGGCCCGCGCGGCGATCGAGGCGTTCGATCTCGTCGTCGTGAATCTCTACCCGTTCGGCGCGGCCGCCGAGCGGGCGGCGAGGGGAGAGCTCGACCTCGATGGCCTCCTCGAGGAGATCGACATCGGTGGCCCGGCGCTGATCCGTGCGGCCGCCAAGAACCTGCGGAACGTCGCGGTCGTGACGTCACCGGCCCGCTATCCGGCGATCCTGGGCGCCCTGGACGCGCACGGAAGCGTGCCGGCCGATCTCCGGGCGGCGCTCGCGGTGGAGGCATTCCGCCACACCGCCGCGTACGACGCCCGGCATCGCCGATGTCCTGCCGCGCGAGCTCGACCGGGCCGGCATCGCCCTGCCCGACGAGCCCGGCCTCCCGCGCAGCCTCGACCCGTTCCCGCCGACGCTGGTCTTGGGTCTCGAGAAGATCGAGACGCTCCGCTACGGCGAGAACCCGCACCAGGCGGCGGCCCGCTACCGGCGACCCGGTTCCACGGACGCCGACGGCCCGTTCGCGACCGGTGAGCCCCCGCTCCAGGGCAAGCCGCTGAGCTACAACAACATCCTGGACACCTCGGCCGCGGCGGCCCTCGGGCGCGTGCTGCGCGGACCTGCCTGCGTGATCGTCAAGCACACCAACCCGTGTGGCGCCGCCGAGCGGGAGAGCCTTGTCGCGGCCTGGGACGACGCGCTCGCAGGGGATCCCGTGAGCGCGTTCGGGGGTGTCGTGGCGATGACCCGGGAGGTGGACGGCGAGGTCGCCGAGCGGCTGGCGGCCATCTTCCTGGAGATCGTGGTCGCGCCGGGCTTTGACGCCGCCGCGCGCGCGAGTCCTCGCACGGAAGCTGAACCTGCGCCTCGTGGTCGACCGCCGGCTCGGGATCGACGGCGACGACCGCCAGGGCCGGACCGGCGCGGGGCGTTCCGGACGGCTGGCGGCGCAGTCCTCGTCACCGCGCCCGACACCATCCCGGATGATCCTGCCGGCTGGGGCTGCGTCACCCGTCGCGCCCCGACCGAACGCGAACGGGCGGACATGGACCTCGCCTGGCGCCTGGTCCGGGGCGTCACGAGCAACGCCATCGTGCTGGTGCGCGACGGGATGCTGATCGGCCTCGGGTCGGGCCAGACGAGCCGGGTGGACGCCGCCCGCCAGGCTGTCGAGAAAGCACGCGCGATGCTGGGTCCGGATCGCCTCGTCGGAGCAGTCTGTGCCTCCGATGCCTTCTTCCCGTTCTCCGACGCCGTCGAGGTGTGCCTGGCGGCGGGGGTGACGGCATTCGTCCAGCCGGGTGGCTCCCTCAGGGACGCGGAGGTCACGACGATCGCCGACGCGGCCGGCGCGGCCATGCTCGTCACCGGGGTCCGGCACTTCCGGCACTGAGCGCCGCCCGAGCGGCGAGGGGCGCGGCCGCGCCGCCAGCCCTGCTACGATCGGCCGGCCATGCCCGACAGCCCAGACCGCTTCTACGTCACGACCTCGATCGCGTATGCCAACAACCGGCCCGGCCTCCACACGCTGTACGAGGTCATCGGGGCGGACGCGCTGGCACGCTGGTACCGGATGTGCGGGGTGCCCACCCGCTTCCTGACCGGGACCGACGAGCACAGCGTCAACATCGCGATGCGCGCCGCCGATGAGCATCGCTCGCCGCGCGACTTCGTCGACGAGCAGGTCGGCCTCTTTCGGGCCGCCGAGGGCGCCCTCCGCATCAGCCCGGACCGCTTCATCCGGACGACGGACCCGGACCACGTGCGCGCCGCGCAGGAGATGGTCCGCCGGGCCCACGCCAACGGCGACATCTACCTGGGGACGTACGAGGGCTGGTACTGCCCCAACGAGGGGTTCCGGAATGTGACGGACGTCGTGGAGACGGCCTCGGGGACGATCTGCCCGAACCACCCCGACGTCCCGCTCCAGTGGCTGACCGAGCGGAACTGGTTCTTCCGGCTCTCCGCCTACCAGGAGCGCCTGGAGCGCTGGTTCGCGGAGAACCCCGAGTTCGCCCAACCGGAGCACCGGCGCAACGAGATGCTCGGCTTCATCCGGGGCGGCCTCGAGGACTTCTCCATCAGCCGGCCCGGCGGCGGATGGGGGATCCCGTTCCCGATCCTTCCCGACGGGCGGGACGCCCAGCAGGCGGACGGGTCCTGGGATCCGGCCGCCGGCACGATCTACGTCTGGTACGACGCGCTGATCAACTACATCACCGGGGCGGGCTTCCCGGACGATCCGGCGGCCTTCGCGCGCTGGTGGCCGGCCGATCTCCACGTGATCGGCAAGGACATCGCCCGGTTCCACACGATCTTCTGGCCGGCGATGCTCTGGTCCGCCGGCCTCGAGGCGCCGCGGAAGGTGTGGATCCACGGCTGGTTGCTTGCCCAGGGCGAGCGGATGAGCAAGAGCCGCGGCAACTTCCTGGACCCGATCGACTTCGTGGCCGCGTTCGGGAGCGACGGGGCACGCTACGTCGCCCTCCGCGAGGCCGCCTTCGACCGCGACAGTGACGTCTCCTGGGATGCCTTCACGCGGCGCTACAACGCCGACCTGGCCAACGACTTCGGCAACTTCGTCAACCGGACCGTCTCCATGGCGGGTCGTTACCTCGGCGGCGTCCGGCCGGATCCGGGCCCGGCGGCAGGGAGCTCCCTCGGCGCGGCCTGGGCCGGGGTCCGGGACATGTTCGTCACAGAAGCTCGAAGGATGCCTCCTCCACGAGGCGCTCGGGGCGCTCTGGGACTTCGTGGGAGCCGGCAACCGGTTCGTGGAGGCAGAGCAGCCCTGGATCATCGCCCGGGCGGTCAAGGCCGGCGAGGAGGGCGCTGCCGAGCGGCTGCGCCTCGTGCTGGGCGACCTCGTGGAGGCGTGCCGGCTCGTGGCCCTCGCCGTCGCTCCCGTGATGCCGGACCTCGCGCCGCGGGTGATGGCGCAGCTCGGCTACCCGTATGCATATGCCGCGGACGGAAACGGCGGGCCCTCCGCTCCTCGACGAGCTGACCTGGGGCGCCCACGCCGGCGAGGCCGGATCGATGGGCGCGGCGGTCCCGCTCTTCCCGCGCCTTGAGATCGAGATCGCCGAAGCCGACAGCGCGGAGCCAGGCTGACCGTGCGCCTGGTGGACAGCCACTGCCATCTCCAGGCGGAGCAGTTCGCCGCAGACGTCGACGAGGTGCATCGCCGCGGCCGGGGGCGCGGGCGTGGAGCGGATCCTCGTGCCCGGCTGGGATGTCGCCTCGAGCGTCGCGGCGCTCGCCCTGATCGACCGCTTCCCCGGCCTGGCCGGCGTCGCGGTCGGGATCCACCCGCACGCCGCCGGGGAGACGGACCCGGCGGGATGGGCACGAGTCACGGCCCTGGCCGCCGACCCGCGCGTCGTCGCGATCGGCGAGACGGGGCTCGATTTCGACCGGATGTGGTCGTCCCGTGAGGCCCAGCTCGCAAACCTGCGCAGGAACCTGGAGCTCGCGCTGGCGACGGGCAAGCCCGCGATCCTCCACTGCCGCTCGAAGCCCGGCGAGCGGGACGCCCAGGACGCCCTCGTCGACGAGCTGCGGGCCGCCGGGTTCGGCGGGGCCGCCGGGCGCGACGCATTCGGGTCGCGGCCGCCGGCGATCCTGCACTCGGTCTCGGGGCCGGTCGATTACGTGGAGGCGGCGCTGGAGATGGGCTGCGCCGTCGGCGTCTCGGGGCTGGCATTTCGCCGAGGCGAGGAGGCCACCGCCGAGAGCGTGCGCCGCGTGCCGGCTGAACGGCTGCTCGTGGAGACGGACGCGCCCTACCTCTCCCCGCCGGGTGCGCCCCGCCGGCGCAACGAGCCGCGCTACGTGGAGACGACCGCCCGCTGGGTTGCCGAGCAGCGCGGCGAGGACGTCGACGCCCTGGGCGACACGCTCGTGGCGGCCTACGACGCGACGTTCCCGCGCATCGGCGGCCGACCCATCGCCGGCTGATCAGGCGAGGCGTCGCCAGCGGAGCGTCATGGACGCGGTGAGCGGTCGCCCGGGCTCGACGAGCGTGTATGCGCCCGTGTTCAGGCCGTTCGGCGGCCCCGTCTGCGGCTCCACGCAGACGCCGTCGGCGTGCTCCGTGTAGACGACCCAATACGCCGCATCGCTCTCGAGGGCGATCTCGAAGGCGCCGGGCCAGCGCACCAGGGGCGGCGACGTCACGCCGACGAAACAGTCGTCCCACGGGCCCGGCGGCACCGGCCCGACTTCCCCGGTCGGGAGGCCGTCCTCGCCGCGAAGCAGCATTCCATCCGCGCGCAGGCCAATCTCCACCGGACCAGCCCTCGGCTCCCGCCGGCCCGCGGAGCGCCCGCCGGAACCATGGGTGCCATCCGGCGATGGCGGGGAAGGGCCGGGCGTCGGCGTGGATCTCCAGCCTGAGCGGTCGAGCGAATCCGCCGCCAGCGCGACGTGGTGCACCGCGTGGCCACCGAACGGCCACGTCGCCCCCAGCGGAGCCCGAAGGACGGCGCCGGTTGGTCCAACCGGCGTCTCCACGTCCCAGGTCGCTTCGACCAGCGTCCCGTGGATGGCGTGCGGGGGGAGCAGGTGGGTGGGCAGCGGGTACACCCGCCCGTCAAAGGCGAGCAGCCCGTCGCGCAGGCGGCCTGCCCACGGCACCATGGGATAGGCGCCCCATGCCAGCGGTCCGTATCCATGGTTCACCAGGAGGTCCAGGCCGTCGACCCGGAGCGCCGCGATCCTGCCGCCCGCCGCAGGATCCACGATCACCTCGGCCTCGCCCGCACGAAGAGTCAGGCGCGAGCGTGGCGTTTCCATGCGCTGAGCGTAGCGCTCCCCGCGCGCGCCGGGTCCCGCTCCCGCATGCCGGTGGCCTGCGCACGGGCCGCTGCGCGGTCCGCTGTTGCGCCCGCGCACGATCCGCTGTTGCGCCCGCGCCCGGTCGGTCCGCCGCGCGGTCCGCTGCTGCACCCGGGTCGTCTCCACACCCGGGCCGTCTCCGCACGCTGCGCACGCGCTACGCGCCGTTCCAGTTGCCACAGTGGTACTGCACGCGCAGCCGGGGTCAGAGCGTCGAACCGCTCGCGGCCGACGTGGAGTGGCCCACGGACACGGAGTACGAACGTGCTTGACACGGCGGACGCGCGCCGCTAGATTGTTGGCACTCTCACAGCGAGAGTGCCAGACACGGCGCGGCGCCGCCGTCACGACCCCGCTCGACGTGCGGCCGTGGCGGTCTATCGCCGCAGTGAGCCGCGCGGAGATCCGCGCGGCGGTCCACCGAGGGGGCTCGCCGGCACCGCCGGCGGACGCACCACCGCATTGCACAGGAGGGTCACCCGTTGGCCACCGCATCCGAGACGACGAAGCTCCGACCGCTCGGGGATCGGGTCGTCATCAAGCCGTCGCCGCGCGAGGAAGTCACCAAGAGCGGGATCGTCCTGCCGGATACCGCGAAGGAGAAGCCCCAGGAGGGGTTGGCCCTCGCGGTGGGACCGGGCCGGATTCTCGAGGATGGGTCGCGCGAGAAGATGGACGTCGCCGTTGGCGACAAGGTCCTGTACGCGAAGTACGCCGGCACCGAGTTCAAGGTCAACGGCGAGGACCTGCTCATCGTGAGCCAGAAGGACATTCTCGCGATCGTCGAGGGCTGACGGGCGCCGCCCGTCACCTCTCGCCTTCGAACAACATCCTAGGAGGAACCCGAATCCGTGGCTAAGCAGGTCATTTTCGACGACAACGCGCGTCGCTCCCTCAAGCATGGCATCGACAAGCTCGCCGACGCGGTCAAGGTGACGATCGGCCCCAAGGGCCGCAACGTCGTCCTCGACAAGAAGTTCGGCTCGCCGACCATCACCAACGACGGCGTCACGATCGCCCGTGACATCGAGCTCGAGGATCCCTTCGAGAACATGGGCGCGCAGCTCCTCAAGGAGGTCGCGACCAAGACCGACGACGTCGCCGGCGACGGCACGACCACCGCGGTCGTCCTCGGCCAGGCCATCGTCAGCGAGGGCCTTCGCAACGTGACCGCCGGGGCGAACCCGATGGTCCTCAAGCACGGCATCGAGCGCGCCGTCGAGGTCATCGTCGCCGAGATCAAGGCGGCGGCCCGGCCGGTCGACTCGCGCGAGCAGATCGCGGCCGTGGCGGCCATCTCCGCCGCGGATCCCGAGGTCGGCGAGATCATCGCCGAGGTGATGGACAAGGTCGGCAAGGACGGCGTCATCACCGTCGAAGAGGGCCAGTCGCTGGGCCTCGAGAAGGAATACACGGAGGGGATGCAGTTCGATCGCGGCTACATCTCCGCCTACTTCGTCACCAACCCCGACCGGATGGAGGCGGTGCTCGAAGGCGCCCGCATCCTGATCACCGACAAGAAGATCTCCGCGGTGGCCGACATCCTGCCGTCGCTCGAGAAGGCCGTCGCGGTCGGCAAGCCGCTCCTGATCATCGCCGAGGACGTCGACGGCGAGGCCCTCGCGACGCTCGTCGTGAACAAGCTCCGCGGCACGATCCAGGTCCTGGGCGTCAAGGCGCCGGGCTTCGGTGATCGCCGCAAGGAGATGCTCCGCGACATCGCGATCCTGACCGGCGGGACCGTGATCTCCGAGGAGATCGGGCGCAAGCTCGACTCCGTCCAGGTCGAGGACCTGGGCGAGGCGCGCCGCATCGTCGCCACCAAGGACGACACCACGATCGTGGACGGCGCCGGCAGCGAGCCCGACATCAAGGCCCGCATGACCCAGATCAAGGCGCAGATCGAGGAGACCACCTCGGACTACGACCGCGAGAAGCTCCAGGAGCGCCTCGCCAAGCTCGCCGGCGGCGTTGCCGTCATCAAGGTGGGCGCGGCGACCGAGGTCGAGCTCAAGGAGAAGAAGCACCGGATCGAGGACGCCCTCTCGACGACCCGGGCGGCAGTCGAGGAAGGGATCGTGGCGGGCGGCGGAACCACGCTGCTCCAGGCGATCCCGGCACTTGACGCCCTCCACCTCGAGGGCGACGAGCAGGTCGGCGTCGACATCGTGCGGCGCGCCCTGGAGGCCCCCGCCAAGCAGATCGCGGACAACGCGGGCGAGCGCGGCGAGGTCGTCATCGAGCGCGTCAAGAACCTGCCCAAGGGCCAGGGCTACGACGCTCTCAAGGGCGAGTACTGCGACATGTTCGAGCACGGCATCGTGGACGCTGCCAAGGTGACGCGCTCTGCGCTCCAGAACGCGGCCTCCATCGCGGCGATGGTCCTCACGACGGAGACGCTCGTGACCGACCTTCCCGAGAAGAAGGACAACACCAACGGGGCCGGCCACGGCCACGGTGGCGGAGACATGGACTTCTAGAGAGTCCGTTAGCGCCCGCTGAGGTCCGTCGATCGGACTTCACCCTCAAGACAGGCAAAGAGCCGAGTCCTCCGTCCGCGGATACTCGGCTCTTGTGCTACCTGGACTTCTACCAGCCCTCGCATCTCGTCGCCTCGTCGTATCGCGATCGCTCGACTACTTGACAGGGACGCTCGAAGCAACGATTCAGATCGTGATCGACAGCTGGACCACCGGATATGGAGCACGACCCAGGCCTTGCGCGACACGCAAGGCCCGGGTCGTCGACGCTGGTCAGGTCGGGTTGTTCGGGTAGATCGGGTAGCAGGTCAGTTCGCGGGGCGAATTTTGAAGCGTGATCCACTCGCCCGTCTGAACGTCACGTCCCTGGACTCGGATCTCGTATTGGATGCCGTACGCGATCAGCGGGCGCAGGTCCACGCTGAACGACGCGGTCCCATCACCGATGCCAGCTTGGATCAGGTCCTCCCGGAACTCGCTCGCCGGGCCGCGCCATACCTCGATGGGAACCTGCACGAGGTCGGTGCGCATGGCAAGGATTCGAACCGTCACGTCTTGCTTGGGACTGTCGGGGTCATAGGCCCACCCGTCGGCGCGGCAGTCTTCGGCGTAGGCCGTGCCCCACGTGGTGCCGTCGTGGAAGCCGTCAACAAGCGTATTTCCTGCAAGGGACTTCGGCTTGCCCGGCACCTCGACGATGCCTTGGTTCAGCCACCGTCCCGAGATTGAGACCCATCCGTACGGATCGCCGAGGGGGAAGGACAGCACTGCGGCATCCTCGCCGAGCGGGTCGAAGCCCTTCCAGTCGTCGGGCTGAGTCTCCTGCCACGCGGTGAACGTCACGCGCGTGTGGCTCGACCAGACCCAGTTTCCTTCGGCGTCGCGGTTGTTCATGCCGATCCACTTGTAGGGATCCGGGAACTGCGTCATGAGCCAGTCCTGCTCGGCCTGGTCATTGATGGTCACGAGGTGCCCACCAAGGCGAACGGCGAGCGCCTCGGCGTCCACCCAGGTCATCTCGCCGGTGAGGCCATACATGTGGTGCGTTGTCGCGTTGTAGTGCCAGTCGCTCACACCCGCAGCGCTCGCAGGAGCAACGGCGAATGTCGACAGTGCGAGCACGAGCGCCGCCGACGACGTCAGTATTCTCCGCATCTTCGTCTCCCTGGGACGCATCCACGCGGGTCGGTCTCGCCAGTAGCTCGGCGCGGTCCAGGCTGCCAAGGGTAGGGGCCGCGCGTCAGAGCCCCCCGCGTTGCTGGTACGACGCGTGACGGGCGCAGGTGTTACACGAGGCGCGTTCGTCGTGAACGGGTCCCCGGCCCGCGCGACGCCCGCTGCCCGTCCCATCCCGGCCTCGGTCGGCGCAGGATTCGGCCGAGGGCCTGCCGATCGTCGCGGAGCCCCGCAGGAATCGGGCCATTCCGCACTGGCGGACCCGTCGAGCGGCCCGGCACGCTCGCGCCGAGGGAGGTTCGATGCCCGATACTGCTTTCGTGCGCACCGACGAGTGGTCCGGCCCGGCGGCGATCACGCCCGGCGCCGGGCGCTGGAACCGCCTGTCCGAGGAAGGCTGCGCGCGGATCCAGTCCGCCGCCTGCACGATCCTGGAGCGGACGGGTGTGCGGGTCGACCATCCCGGAGGCGCGGCGCCTGCTGGCGGCCGCGGGCGCACACGTGGACGAAGCCGACCGCGTCCGCATCCCGGCCCGGCTCGTGGCCGAGGCGCTCGCCGTGGCGCCGAAGTCGCTCACCCTGCACGACCGGTCGGGCCGGCCGGCGATCGCGTGGGGCGGCGAGACCGCCTGGTTCGGGCCCGGCTCGGACTGCCCGAACATCGTGGACGGGCGAACGGGCGAGCGCCGCCTGGCCACGCTCGAGGATGTCCGGGCCGGCATCGCCCTGGTGGATGCCCTCCCGAACATGGCCTTCGCGATGTCCATCTTCCTGCCCTCGGACGTGGATGGGCGGGTGGCGGACCGCCACCAGGCCGTCGCCATGCTGACCGGGACGACGAAGCCGCTGATCGTCGTGACCTACGAGCTGGACGGTCTGCGCGACGTGCTGGCGATGGCCGAGGCCGTCTCCGGCGGCGCCGGAGAGCAGGCGGCGCGCCCGTCAGTCGGCCTGGTACATCAACGTCACGCGCGGCCTGCTCCTGGACGAGGATGCGCTCGGCCGGCTCCTCTTCCTCGCCGAGCGCGGCCTGCCGGCCCTCTGGATCCCGGTCACCTCCGGCGGCACGACGGGGCCGGTCACGCTCGCCGGGACGCTCGCCGTCAACCACGCCGGGGTGCTCGCGGGGATCGTCATCGCGCAGCTCGTCCGGGAGGGCGCCCCGGTCGTCGTGCCGGGTTTCGGCGGGGATGCCCTGGACCTGCGCACGACGGTGGACCCCTACGTGGGGCCGGACCCGAAGGGCGCCGCCGAGGCGCTGGCCCACCACCTGGGGCTCCCGATGTTCAGCCTGGGCGGGGGCGCCGATTCGAAGGTCGTCGACGGCCAGGCCGCCGCCGAGGCCGCCGCCGCCATCCTGGTCGACGCGCTCGCGTCGGGCCAGGTCACCCACGACAGCGGCTACCTGGAGTCGGGGCTCGCCGGGTCCCTGGCGCAGCTGGTCGTGTGCGACGAGCTGGTGAGCTGGACGCGCGCGGCGACCGCGCCGGTCGACGTGTCCGACGAGGCGCTCGCGCTCGACCTCGTGGACGAGCTCGGCGTCGAGGGCTCGTTCCTGGAGTCCGACCACACGCTGGCCCACTACCGCTCGCGGTGGTACCCGGCCCTGCTGGACCGCCGCACGCCGCGGCGCCTGGGCCGCGGCCGGCGGCAAGGCGCTCGGCGTCCGGGCGGCCGACCGGGCGGATGCGATCCTTGCTGCCGCGACGGTTCCCCCGCCGCTGCCGGATGCCGCCGCCGCGGAGCTCCGGGAGATCGTGGCCCGGGCCGAAGCGCGGGCCGGCCTCTGACGTCGATCACCCAGGTTCGGGCCGCGGTCCACGGGCCGCGGCGGGTGTCGCGGAGAGGCCGCGCAACGGCGGCGAGAGGTGTTCCATGGACGAGACGACATTCGCGGTCCTGCGCCAGGCCGTCACGGACGGCGAGCCGGCGCTCGCCCAGGCCGCCGCCGGGAGGCGCTGGCGGCAGGGATCCCGCCGCTGCGCCTCATCGACGAGGCGGCGATGCCCGCCCTGCGGGAGGTCGGGGAGGGGTTCTCGAACGGTGACCTGTTCCTGCCCGACCTGATGCTTGCCGCCCGGGCGATGCAGGCCGCCATGCGCGAGATCGAGCCGGCCCTGAAGGCGGGCGGCGAGCAGCGCGCGTCGGCTGGCCGCGTGGTGCTGGGCACCGTGGCCGGCGACATCCACGAGATCGGCAAGAACCTCGTGGCGACGCTGCTGTCGGCGAACGGCTTCGAGGTCTACGACCTGGGGGTGAACGTGACGCCGGCGGCGTTCGCGGCGAAGGCGGCCGAGGTGGACGCCAGCCTGGTCGGCGTCTCGGCGCTCCTCACGACCACCATGACGGGACAGCGCGCGGTCGTGGAGGCGCTCGGCGCGGCCGGCCTCCGGCCCCGGGTGAAGGTGATGGTCGGCGGTGCCCCCGTGACGCGTGCCTGGGCCGAGGAGATCGGCGCCGACGCGTACGCGGAGGACGCGATCGCCGCCGTCGACACGGCCCGCCGGCTTGCCGGCGCGCAGGCGTGAGCCGGGTGCGGTGATGTCCACGACCATTCCCGTCCAGGCGCCGGCCGCGGCGACGCGCCGGCCGCTCGCCACGCTGGTCGACCCGGCGATCCGGCTCGAGGTCCTCGACGCCCTCGCCATCGACTGCATCCATTCCGCCACGCTCGAGCTGATCGAGACGGTCGGCGTGCGATTTCCATCCACGCGGGCCCAGGCGATCTGGGCGGACCACGGCGCCCAGGTCGACCCCAGGACCGGCATCGTCCGCGTTCCCGCCTACGTCATCGAGAGCGCGTTGCGCAGCGCCCCACCCGCGTTCACGCTCGCCGGCCGGGAGCTCGACCGCGACCTGCCCCTCGACGGCCACCACGTCTGGGCCGCCACGGACGGCTGCGGCATCGAGGTTGCCGACCTCGCCACCGGGGAGCGGCGACGCTCGACGCTCGACGACGTGACGTCGATCTGCCGCGTCGCCGAGGAGATGCCGGACGTCGGGTTCATCTGGATGCCGGTCTCCGCGCAGGACATCGCGCCCGAGACGCGCGCACTGCGCGAGCTGGCGGCCGCGCTGAGCATCACCACGAAGCACGTGCAGACGGAATCGGTCATGCACCCGCGTGAGGCGGCTGTCGCGGTCGAGATGGCCCTCGCCCTCGCGGGCGGCAGCGCCGCGCTGCGCGCCCGGCCGCCCCTCTCGCTGACGTTCTGCACCATCAGCCCGCTGGCCCACGAGGCGGGCGCGCTCGACGCCGCGCTCGTGGCGGCCGAGGCCGGGATCCCCACCGGCTTCATGACCATGGCGTCGTGCGCCCACACGGGCCCCGCGACGCTCGCCGGAACGCTTGCGGTCGGGAACGCGGAGGTGCTCTCCGCGCTGGCGCTCGTCCAGCTCGCGTCGCCCGGCGCGCCCGTCTACTACGCCGCCGCGCAGACCGCGATGGACCTGCGGACCGGGTCCTACACGGGCGGCGGCCCGGAGGATGTCCTGTTCGGGATGGCCTCCGGCGAGCTGGCGGACCAGTACTGCGTGCCGCTCTCGATGGGCGCGTTCGCGACCGGCGCACACGTGCCCGACTGGCGGGCGGGCCTGGAGAACGGCCTCGCGGCGCTTGCCGCGTGCGTGGGCCGGGCGGACATGCTGCTCGGGATGGGCCTCCTGGCCGGAAGCCGGATCTGGTCCTATGAGCAGCTCCTCCTGGACGCCGAGATCCTTGGCCTGGTCCGCGGCATCTGCCGGGGCATTCCGGTGGACGAGGAGTCGCTCGCGATCGACGTCATCCGCGGCGTCGGACCCGGCGGGGACTTCCTGTCCGAGCCGCACACGCGTCGGCACATGCGCGAGCGCTGGAGCCCGGCGCTCATCGATCGTCGCCCGCCGGCGCCAGACGGCACGCCCCGGGTGGATGCGCGGGAGCGGGCCCACGAACGAGCGATCGAGCTGCTCGCCACGGCGCCGGGCGCGCCGCTCGACCCCGTGCTGGCCGCGGAGCTCGTCCGGATCGCCGAGACAGGACGGGAGGAGGTGCGGTGACTGGCCAGGCTGGTCGCCGCCCCACGCTCGACCTCCTCGACCCGGCCGGCATCGAGCGGATCCTCGACGAGGCGCTCGCCGTCCTCCGGGACCCCGGGGTCCGGGTGAACGACCCGGAAGCCCGGTCGCTCCTGGCGGGCGTCGGCGCCACAGTGCGCGATGACGTGGCCTCCATCCCCGAGGCTGTCGTCAGGGCAGCGCTCGCCACCGTTCCCCGGACCATCACGCTTCACGCCCGCGACGGCTCGGCGGCGGTCCGCTACGGCGCCGGCGAGGTCGCCTTCGATCCGGGCTCCTGCGGCGTCTCGGTGCTCGACCCGGAGACGGGCGAGCACCGACCGTCCACCGCGGCCGACCTCGTGCGGCTGGTGGCCGTGGCAGAGCGCCTGCCGGCCTACGCGGCGCAGTCCACCGCGGTCGTCTGCTCCGACGTGCCCGCGGAGCTCGGTGATCGCTACCGGCTCCTGCTGGTCCTGCTCGGCTCGGACAAGCCGGTCGTGACCGGTGCCTTCACCGCCGACGGGTTGGGCCCGATGCTGGACCTGCTCGCCGTCGACGCCGGTGGTGCCGACGCGCTCCGGGCCCGACCCCGCGCCGTGTTCGACGTCTGCCCGTCCCCGCCGCTCGACTGGACCTCGTTCGCGTCGCGCTGCCTGATCGGGCTTGCGCGCGCCGGCGTGCCGGCCCAGATCGTCTCGATGCCGCTTGCCGGCGGAGCGGGACCGGTTGCCCTGGCCGGCTCCGTGGTCCAGCACGCGGCCGAATGCCTGGCCGGGATCGTGATCCACCAGGCGGCTGCCCCCGGTGCGCCGATCGTGTGGGGCGGCGCGCCCGCGATCCTCGACATGCGGATCGGGGCCACCCCGATGGGCGCCATGGAGACGGCGATGCTCGATGCCGCCAACGCGGCGGTCGGGCGGTCGCTGGGGCTGCCGACGCACGGCTACCTGGGTGCCACGGACGCCAAAGCGGTCGACGCCCAGGCCGGCATAGAGAGCGCGACGACCGCGCTCGTCGGGGCGTTGGCGGGGATCGACCTCGATCTCCGGCGCCGGCATGCTCGACTCGCTGCGCTGCCAGAGCGCCGAGAAGCTGGTCATCGACGCGGAGGCGATCGCGAGTGCCCTGCGCCTGGTGCGCGGGATCGCGCTCTCGGAGGGGTCGCTGGGGCTCGACGCGATCCGCGAGGCAGGCTTCGCGGGCCGCTTCCTGGAGCTGCCCGAGACCCGTCGCCGGTTCCGCGAGGAGCAACACCTTCCGTCCGCGGTGGTCGACCGCGGCTCGCTCCGCGCGTGGCTGGGTGGAGGCAGCCGCGACATGTTCGAGCGGGCCCGGTCGCGGGTCGACGCGCTGCTGGCCGAACCATCACCGACGACCCTGGACGCGGCGGTCGCGGGGGAGCTGGTCGGCCGCGTGGCGGACGCGCTGAGGGCCGTGGGCTTCGACGGGTTGCCGGGCGTGGCGGCGGGGACGGCGGCGGCGGTGCCCGGAGGTAGTCGTCGCACGCAGCCCTCCCGCGCAGGTCTGGGCGCCCGGCGAGCCGACGGCCAGGTCGCCGGCCGGTGGGCGCCCCGCCGCGTGGACGGCCGGTGAAGGCCGCCGCCGTACAATCGAGGCGTGGAATCCCCTCCGCCGTGGCTGGCCGACGAGCCGCCGCTGCCCGACGCGCCCGCGCCCGAGGACGAGCCTCCGCACGCCGCTGCCGGGCCGGACCCTCGCGCCCCGGAGCGCGACCGCGGCCTCGCCACGGGAGTCGCATCACGCGAGGAGCTGGCCGCGACGATCACGGCGCGGCTGAACCCCGAACAGGCCCGCGCTGTCACGACGACGGATGGGCCGCTCCTCATCCTCGCCGGCGCCGGGAGTGGCAAGACCAGGGTCGTGGCGCATCGCGTCGCCTACCTGATCGGCGTCACCGGCGTGGCGCCCTGGCGGATCCTGGCCGTGACGTTCACGAACAAGGCTGCTGCGGAGATGCGCGAGCGGATCGTGGCGCTGGTTGGCCCTGACGATGGCCGGAAGGTGGAGATGGGCACCTTCCACGCGGTCTGCGCCCGGATGCTGCGCCGGGACGGGATGGCGATCGGGCTCGATCCGCGCTTCGTGATCTACGACACGGACGACCAGCTGACGCTGATGAAGCAGGTCTTCCGCGACCTCGACGTGCCGCTCCAGGGCGGCCCGATCCGGCCCCGCGGCGTGCTCGAGGCGCTGTCCCGGGCGAAGAACGACCTGGAGGGTGCCGACGCACTCGAAGAGGCGGCCACGACCCGCTACCAGGAGGACGTCGCGAAGCTCGCCGTGGCCTACGAGCGGCGCCTCCGCGAGGCTGGCGCGCTCGACTTCGACGACCTGCTCGGCCGGACGGTCCTGCTCCTCGAGACGCAGCCGGAGGTGCTCGCCCGCTACCAGGCGCGCTGGCGCTATCTCCACGTGGACGAATACCAGGACACGAACCGCGCCCAGTACCGGATCGTCCGGGCGCTCGCCGCCGCGCACCACAACCTGTGCGTGGTCGGCGACGACGACCAGTCGATCTACGCCTGGCGCGGGGCGGACCTCCGCAACATCCTCGACTTCGAGCGCGACGAGCCCGGTGCGACCGTGGTGAAGCTGGAGCGGAACTACCGGAGCACGCAGCTGATCCTGGAGGCGGCTCACGCCGTCGTCGCCAACAACCTGGGCCGCAAGGAGAAGAAGCTGTGGACCGAGAAGGCGCGCGGGCCGCCCCATCCAGCGCTTCGAGGCCTACGACGAGGAAGAGGAAGCCGAGTGGATCGCCCGCCAGGTCGAGGCGCTCCTCGGGGGTCGTGCGTCGTCGCTGACCCGTCGCGCGGACGAGGACGTGGCCTTCCGTCCGAAGGACGTCGCGGTCCTGTACCGGACCAACGCCCAATCCCGGGCGATCGAGGAGGCGTTCCTGCGCTACGGGATCCGCTACCAGCTCATCGGGGGGACGCGCTTCTACCAGCGCCGTGAGGTCAAGGACGCGCTGGCATACCTGCGGATCCTGCGCAGCGACCGCGACCGAGTGAGCTTCGAGCGCGTCATCAACGTGCCGCCGCGCGGCCTGGGTGACCGCTCGCTCGAGGTGCTGCGAACCGCCGCGGACGAACCCGAGGCCACCTACTGGATGGCCCTGGAGCGGGCGGCCGCCGACGGCCTGCTCATGCTGACCGGTCGCGCCCGGGGCGCCGTGGCGGACTTCGTGGCGCTCGTCCGGCAGCTCAGGTCCCGGGTCGGGCTCCTGCCGCTGCCCGAGCTGCTCGACGACGTCCTGGAGGCCTCCGGCTACCGGGCGATGCTCGCGGATGGCACGGAGGAGAACGAGGAGCGCTGGCGAAACCTGCTGGAGCTTCGCTCGGTGACGACGCGGTACGACGACCTTGCGCCCGACGATGCGCTGGACCGCCTGCTCGAGGAGACGGCTCTCGTCGCCGACCAGGATAGCTACGAGGGCGACGCCGACGCCGTCACCCTGATCACGCTCCACGCTGCGAAGGGGCTCGAGTTCGGCGCTGTCTTCATCGGCGGCCTGGAAGAGGGGATCTTCCCGCATGCCCGGGCCCTGGCGGCGGAGCGCGACCAGGATGACCCGCGCGAGCTCGAGGAGGAGCGCCGCCTCGCCTATGTCGGCATCACCCGGGCGAAGGAGCGCCTCTTCCTGTCGCATGCATCGCGGCGGGCCACCTGGGGGCCGGCCGGCGGTCCTGCGATCCCGTCGCGTTTCCTGTTCGAGATCCCGGCCGACCTGATGGAGGGCCCGCGGCTGCTCCCGGGGGCCACCGACCCGTACGATCTCGACCTGGCGTTCGGGGCGCGCCGCTCGTCGCGCCTCGGCGCGCGGGCCGGCGGCGCGTGGCGCGCGGGCAGCGGCCGGCCGGGCGCCCCGGCCGCCGGGGAGGACTTCCGGCCGTCGCGCGACCTGGCCGCCCGTCGGGCCGCGTTCGCGGCCGGCGCGCCGTCGGGCTCGCTCATGGCCCCGGTGGGCCGGGACGTTCGCGGTGGGGACGCCGAACCCGCTGACTACCCGGATGCCGACTTTCCGCTCGACGATGTGCCGGTTCGCCAGGAACCGGGGCGCCTGGCCGGCGTAGAGGCCCGACCTCCGGCCCGGACGGCGCGCGTGCGCGTCCCGGGGGAGCGGATCTTCCGTGACGGCGACCGCGTCGTTCACGCCCGGTTCGGGGACGGCATCGTCGTCACCTCGAAGCTCACCCGGGACGACGAGGAGGTCACCGTGGCGTTCCGCTCCGGCGGCGTGAAGACCCTCCTGGCGAGCATCGCGAACCTCGATCTCGTGGGATGAGTGGCCCCAACCCGTAGCTCGCGCGGCCGGGCCCGGACGATCGGCGGACCCTGGACGCGGTCACCCGCGACGAGATAGGCCCGATCACCCGCCGTCGCATGCACCCGGCGGGTGGGACTAGATCGACGGCGGCGCCTGGGACGAGACCAGGCTCGCGGCGAACCTCGCCTCCTGGCGCGCCGTGCGTCTCCGGCCGCCTACCCGGTTGGCAGCAAATTCGGAAGGTGTTCCGCCCAGTGCCGGTCCGTATCGCTATGGATGATCTCGGCGAGCGGCGCACCCTCCGTCCATGCGAACCGGCCGGCATCGAACAGGTCCGCCTCGTTTGCGGATTCCATCGCTCGCGCGAGATCCGCCCAGGCGGCCGCTTCGCCGGACCGAACGTCGGTTGCCGTCCGGCCCCGGTTCTCTTCGAGGACCCGGGCGTTCAGCGCGTCGAGGTCGAACGGTTCGTCCGCCGGGTACGGATCGCGCCCGTCTCGGAGCGCGGCGACGACGTTCGCCGAGTGCCGCTCCCACCACTCGATGTGCGCGACGAGGTCCAGGCGAGTCCACTCGCCCTGTGCCGGAAGCGCGAGCTCGGCGTCCGAGAGCGCGTCGATGATCGCCCGGAGCTCGGCGTGGCCGCGTTGGAGTTCGGAGATGAGCTCGTGCTTGTCCATCCCGCTAGGATGCCTCGCCGCGCGATCCGACTCAACCCCGGGGCGCGGCCTCGACCTCGACGCTGCGGCCCGTTCGCGCCCGTCGCAGCCCGCGCGCGGCCCGTGCGGTGCGGGCGGTAGACTCGAGCCCGCGATGTCCGCTCCCGACCTGCCCGTCGACCCCGCGCTCGTGGCCGTGGCAGCCGGCCTTGCCCCGGACCTGGCGGAGAGGCGCCACGCGGCGATCGCTGCAGAGATCCGCGCGGCCAACTACGCCTATTACGTCGAGGACAGCCCCGACGCTGTCCGACGCCGAGTACGACGCGCTCTTCCGCGAGCTCGTCGCGCTCGAGACGGCCTTCCCAGGACTCGCCGCGCCGGACTCGCCGACGCGGAGCATCGGAAGCGGGCGCGCCCCGGACGAGAGCAGCCCGTTTGCCGAGGTGCGGCATGAGCGCCCGATGCTCAGCCTGGCGAACGCGTTCGGGGAGGAGGAGCTGCGTGCGTTCGATGCGCGCGTCAGGCGGGGCCTGGGCCTGCCGGCGGCCCCGGAACCGGCGCCCGAGCTCCGCTATGTCGCCGAGCTGAAGATCGACGGCCTCGCGATCAGCCTCCGCTACCGAGAGGGGTCGGTTCGTGCGCGGCGCGACGCGCGGCGACGGCACGACCGGCGAGGATGTCACGGCCAACCTGCGGACGATCGCCGTCATCCCGGATCGGCTCGCCGAGCGCGCCACGCTGGAGGTGCGCGGCGAGGTCTACATGCCCAAGGCCGAGTTCGCCCGGATCAACGCCGAGCGCGAGGAGGCCGGGCTGCCCCTCTACGCCAACCCGCGCAACAGCGGCGCCGGCTCGCTGCGCCAGCAGGACCCGGCCGTGACGGCCAGCCGCCGCCTGAGCTTCTGGGCCTACCAGCTCCACGAGGAGGTCCCGGCGCAGACGGAGCTCTTCGCGGACGGTCCTGCCGACGTCGGCGCCGGCGCAGGCCAAGGCGCGGGGCAGGGGCGGACGGTTCCGCCGCCGCGGACGGTCCTGCGGGTGCCGGCGGCGCCGGTCCATCGATTCCCAGTCCGCGGCCCTGGAGCGCCTCGAGCCCTCGGCTTCCCGGTCAACCCGCACCACCAGCCCGGCCTGGACATCGACGGCGTGATCGCCTTCCTCGAGCGCTGGCAGGAGGCTCGCCATGGCCTCGACTACGAGACCGACGGCGTCGTCGTGAAGGTCGATCGATTCGACCAGCAGGCGCGACTGGGCATGGTGGCGCGGGCGCCTCGCTGGGCGATCGCCTACAAGTTCCCGCCCGAGCAGGTCGAGACGCTCCTCGAGGACATCGTCCCGTACGTCGGGCGAACCGGCACGCTCACGCCGGTGGCGCACCTCCGCCCGGCCAAGGTGGCCGGCTCCACGGTCGCGCGGGCCACGCTCCACAACCTCGACGAGGTCCGCCGCAAGGACATCCGGATCGGGGACCACGTGATCCTCCAGAAGGCGGGCGACGTGATCCCGGAGGTCGTCCGCGCCATCCCGGAGCGGCGGACCGGCGAGGAGCGCGTCTTCGAGATGCCGGAGCGTTGCCCCGTCTGCGGCACGCCGATCGTCCGCGACGAGGGCGCCGTCCGCCACTACTGCCCGAACCCGGCCTGCCCGGCGCGCGTCGCCCAGGAGTACGGCGCATTTCGCCGGCCGCGGCGGGATGGACATCGAGGGCGCCGGCTGGGCGGTGCTCGAGCAGCTGCTCCAGCGCGGCCTGGTGCGCTCCCGGGGCGACTTCTTCCGGCTTCGCGTCGACGACCTCGAATCGCTCGACCGGTTCGCGCGGAAGAGCGCGGAGAACCTCACGGCGGCCATCGAACGGGCGCGCCGGCGGCCGCTCGCGCGGATCCTGAACGCGCTGGGCATCCCCCAGGTCGGCGAGCAGACCGCGATCGACCTCGCGACCTGGCTGGCGAGCCGGGTACCGCCCGCCGAGGACGAGGCGATGGGCGGACCGGACGGCTGGACGGCGCGGGTCGCCGCGGAGCTCCGCCGCGTGGCCGCGGAGGAGCCGGCCGCTTCGAGGCAGTGCCAGGTGTCGGCGGGACCGTGGCCGCGAGCCTCGCGCGCTTCTTCGCCGAGCCGGCGACCGCGGGAATCCTCGATGACCTCGTGGCGGCCGGCGTGGAGGCCGAGCAGCCGCCCGCTGCGGCCGGCGATGGACGAAGGGCGGGTGGGGGTGCTGGCGGGCAGGACGCTCGTCGTCACCGGCACGCTTCCGGGCATGAGCCGCGCGGAGGCCGAGGAGGCCATCCGGGCCGCCGGGGGCAAGGCCGCCGGGTCCGTGTCACGAAAGACGGACTACCTCGTCGCCGGCGAGAACGCTGGATCGAAGCTGCAGAAGGCGCAGGAGCTCGGCGTGCCGGTCCTCGACGAGGAGGCGTTCCGGCGGCTCCTGGCGGGAGAGGAGGCATCGGCGTGAGGCATCCAACGGATCGGGCCGCGAGCACGAGCCCGGACAACCTGGCAGACCCGCAGGGCTACCAGCGGCACCTGGTTGGCCTGGTCGGCTACGACGACCCGGCCGCCGTGCAGGGCTCGACGATCGCGGCGTGGCGCGCGCTCGTCGCCGAGGCGGGGCCCGACCTCCGCACGCGGCCGGCGCCGGAGGAGTGGTCGGTCCTCGAGTGCCTCGGCCATGCGACGGATGCGGAGCTGGTCATGAGCGGGCGCTACCGGTGGGCGCTCGCCGAGGACGACCCGACGATCGTGGGCTTCGACCAGGACCGCTGGGTCGCCGCATTCGACCACGGGCACGCCGACCCGGAAGGGCTGCTGCGGCTGTTCGAGGCGCTTCGGACGGCCAACCTGGCGCTTCTGGCGGGAACGCCGCCGGCGGCGCGGGCGCGGAGCGTGCGTCACCCGGAGCGCGGCGTCGAGTCGCTCGGCCTGATGTTCACGATGACCGCCGGTCACGATCGGTTCCATCTTGCCCAGGCGCGCCGGGCGCTGGCCGGGGTGCGAGCAGGCTGATCGCCGCGACCGGACCCTGGGGCCCGCCCCGGCGGTCGGCTATCATCGAGCGCCATGGGGACCCTCTCGCGCGGCGACGTCGAGCATGTCGCCCACCTCGCCCGTCTCGGC
Organism: uncultured Chloroflexia bacterium; assembly: GCA_963800795.1. Classification (GTDB taxonomy): domain Bacteria; phylum Chloroflexota; class Limnocylindria; order Limnocylindrales; family CSP1-4; genus CTSoil-043. The sequence continues at coordinate 176,017 of CAWDCJ010000004.1, read as the reverse complement.
CTTGCCGACGACGAGCTCGCCCGGCTCGAGGTCCAGCTGAACCACATCCTGGACCAGTACGCGGTGCTCGCCCAGCTGGACACGGACGCGATCCCGCCGACCGCGCAGACGATCGAGCTCGAGAACATCCTCCGCGAGGACGTGGCGCGGCCCTCGCTCGCGCGCGCGGACGCACTGGCGAACGCGCCGGGACGAGACGAGCGTCTACCTCGTCGTGCCGGCGATCCTCGGCGGCGACTGAGCGCGCCGTGCCGGACCCCGGGCTCACCCGCCTGACCGCCGTCGCGATGAGCGACCGGCTCCGCGCCGGCGACCTCTCGTCGCGGGAGCTGGTCGACGCCCACCTTGCACGTCGCGGAGCGCGAGAACCCCGCCCTGAATGCGTGGCTGGTCATCGACGGCGCGGGCGCCCGCGCGGCGGCCGACGAGGCCGATGCGCGTCTCGCGCGGGCGCGCGTCGGACGGTCGCGGCGGCCCTCGCCGCGCTGCACCCGCTGCTGCGGCGTGCCGGTCGGCCTCAAGGACCTCGTCTCGGTGCGCGGCGGCCAGTGCACCGCGGGCTCGCGCATCCTCGCCGGGTACGTCTCGCCGTACGACGCCCACATCACCGAGCGGCTGCGGGACGCCGGGGCGGTGATCCTGGGCAAGCTCAACATGGACGAGTTCGCGATGGGGTCGTCCACGGAGCACTCCGCCTATGGTCCGACCGCGAACCCGTGGGACCTCGGCCGGGTGCCCGGCGGCAGCTCGGGCGGATCGGCCGCCAGCGTCGCGGCCGGCCACGTCCCGCTCAGCATCGGGACGGACACCGGCGGCTCCGTTCCGCCAGCCGGCCGCGATGACCGGCGTCGTGGGCATGAAGCCGACCTACGGGCGGGTCAGCCGCTACGGGATCGTCGCCTTCGCCTCGTCGCTGGACCAGGTCGGGCCGTTCGGGCGCACCGCCCGCGACGCCGCGATGCTGCTCCACGCAGTCGCCGGGTCGTGACGAGCGTGACTCGACCTCCGCACCACGCGCCGGTCCCGGAGGAGCTGCTCCGCCTGCCCGGCCTCGGACGACGAGGCAGCCGGCCATCTCCGGGGCCTTCGCCTGGGCCTGCCGCGAGAGTACTTCGTAGCGGGCATGGAGCCGGGCGTGGAGGCGCGCATCCGCGAAGCCGTGGCGGCGCTGGCAGCCGCCGGGCGCCGAGGTCGTCGACGTCAGCCTGCCCCACACGGACTACGGACTGGCCACCTACTACATCGTCGCCCCGGCCGAGGCTTCCGCGAACCTTGCCCGCTACGACGGCATCCGGTTCGGCCATGCGGTCCGGGACGGCGACGTGCTGGCGAACTACCTCGCCACCCGCGGGTCGGGCTTCGGCCCCGAGGTCAAGCGCCGGATCATGCTCGGCACGTACGCGCTCTCGGCCGGCTACTACGACGCCTACTACCTGAAGGCTCAGAAGGTGCGAACGCTCATCAAGGCGCGACTTCGACGCGGCCTTCGGGCGGCGGGATCGACGCCCTGGTCGCCCCGGTCAGCCCCTTCGTCGCCTGGCCCTTCGGCGCCAGGCTGGAGGACCCGGTCGCGATGTACCTTGCCGACGTCTGCACGCTGCCGGTCAACATGGCGGGCCTGCCCGGGATGAGCATCCCGGCCGGGCTGTCCGACGGCCTGCCGGTGGGGCTCCAGCTGATCGGGCCGGCGTGGAGCGAGCTGGCGCTCTTCCGCCTCGCGCGAGCCTACGAGGCGATCACGGCGGGCGCGGCGTGGCGCGGGACGGAGCCGTCCGGCCTGGCCACCCTGCGCGGACAGGAGGTTGGCGTTCCATGACGATCCACGCCGCGCACGTCCCGCTGGCGGAACGCGCGCTCTCCGCGCGCGTCCGGGCGGTGCCCCCGTCCGGCATTCGCCGCTTCTTCGACATCGCGGCGACGATGGACGACATGATCAGCCTCGGGGTGGGGGAGCCGGACTTCGCGACCCCGGAGCAGGTGATCGAAGCGGGGATCGCCTCGCTTCGCGCGAAACGGACCCACTACACCAGCAACTACGGGACGCTGGAGCTTCGGGTCGCCATCTCCGAGCACCTGGCGCGGCGGTACGGCGTCCGCTACGACCCGGCAACGGAGGTCCTCGTGACGGTCGGGGCCTCCGAGGCGGTCGACCTGGCGCTTCGAGCGACGATCGACCCGGGTGACGAGGTGATCCTCCACGAGCCCTCGTACGTCGCCTACGTCCCGGCGGTGGTCTTCGCCGGCGGGGTGGTGCGGCACGTCGCGACGCGGTTCGAGGACGACTTCGCGCTGGATCCGGCTGCGGTGGCCGCCGCGGTGACGCCGCGCACCAAGGCGCTGTTCCTGGGCTTCCCATGCAACCCGACCGGGGCCGTCCTGCCCGAAGCGGTCCAGGACGAGCTCGCGCGGATCGCGGTCGCGAACAACCTGCTCGTCTACTCGGACGAGATCTACGACCGCCTCTCCTATGGCGGCTACCGGCACCGGGCGATGAGCGCGCTTCCCGGCATGCGCGAACGAACGATCCTCATGGGCGGCTTCTCGAAGGCCTACGCCATGACGGGCTGGCGGGTCGGCTACCTCTGCGCGCCCGGCCGCGATCCTCGAGGGCATCGTCAAGGTCCACCAGTACGGGATCATGTCGGCCCCCACGACGGCCCAGGACGCGGCGCTGGCCGCGATCACGACGGCCGAGGCGGACGTCGAGGCGATGCGGGCCGAGTACGACCGCCGGCGCCGGCTCATCGTCGACGGCCTCAACGCCCTGGGCCTCGCCACCTTCGAGCCGCGCGGCGCCTTCTACGCGTTCCCGCGGATCACCTCGACCGGCCTCGACGACAACGCGTTCGTGGAGCAGCTGATCAGGGAGGAACACGTCGCCGCCGTCCCGGGGAGCGCCTTCGGGCCGTCCGGTGCCGGCCATGTCCGGATGTGCTACGCGACGAGCTACGAACGGCTCGAGGAGGCACTCGCGCGGATCGGCCGGTTTGTCGAACGCCACGCGGTTGCGGCTGCCGGAACGTAGCGCGTTCCGGCCTATCAGTGGCCGAGCACGACCTCGACCGACACCGTGCTCGTTCCGGGTGGCGGAAGGGGGACGACCTGACCGAGGACCGGTCGCCCGTCAACGACGAGAGACACGGCGTTGCCCGGAGCCTTCGCGACGCACCCGGATCTCGTACGCGACGCCGCGGAACTCCCGGCGGGCCTGGAAGCCGGGCCACGCGGACGGGATCGCCGGGGAGATCAGGAGTCCGTCGAGAGTCGGCCGGATCCCCAGGATCCACTGGGTCGCGGCGACGAACGCCCACGCCGCCGTCCCGGTCGAGCCAGGCGTTGCGGGCCATGCCGAACTGGGGGTGGGCGGGGCCGCAGATGTTCTGCGAGTACACGTAGGGCTCCGCCTTGTAGCGATCCGCGTCGGTCCGCGCGAGGGGCAGGATTCGGCGGTAGTGCGCGTAGGCGTCATCGGCGCGTCCAAGCATCGCGGCGGCGATGATCAGCCACGTGTTGGCGTGACAGAAGATCCCGCCGTTCTCCTTGGCGCCGGGCGGGTAGGTCGACGTGCCTCGCACGCGATCATCCGCTCCGTCGTAGGGCGGCCACAGGAGCGCCGTTCCGAACGGTGTCCCCAGCAGCTCCGCGACGGCGTCCAGGGCCAGCTTGGCGCGCTCGGGTGGAGCGACCTCGCCGATGACGGACCAGGTCTGTGGATTCAGGTTGATCCGGTGGCGCTCCTCGCTCGCGACGCCGATGGGCCGGCCATCGTCGTCGAAGGCGCGGGCGTACCACGAGCCGTCCCACGCGACGATGTTTACGAGCGCGGCCATCTCACGGTGGAGGTCCCGGAACCGCCTGCCCTCGGCGAGCCGACCCGTATGGCGGCACACCTCGCCGAGGTCCAGGACTGCCCGGCAGAACTGCATGGCGCACCAGACGCTCTCGGCGTTGCCCGACCCGTGGTCGACGTTGAGCGTGTCGTCCCAGTCCGCGAACCCGGCCCGGGGAAGGCCGTGCGGGCCACGATTGGCGAGCGTGAACTCGATCGACCGCAGCATGTGAGCCCAGACCGTCTCGTCGTCCCCGTCGGCCCATGAAACACGTTCGTCGAGATACGCGAGGTCGCCCGTCTCGCGGAGGTAGGCGCAGGTCGCGAGGACCAGCCAGAGGTGGTCGTCGGAGAACCACTGCGGCCAGGTCGGGAACTCCGCGGCGAGTCCCGGGCCGCCCTCGCCGGAGAGCGGGAAGAGCTGGTGCCAGGCGTGGCCGTCACGGAACTGCAGGGCCCACGTTCGGCTGAGCGTCCGTCGGGCCTGCTCCGGGAGGCTGTGCATCGTCCCGAGCGTGTCCTGGGCAGAATCGCGGGTGCCCATGCCGCGCCCCATTCCGGTCTCGTAGCCGGAGACGAAGCGCGCCCAGTTGAGCGTGGTCCGGCACTGGACCTGGTTCCAGACGTTCAGCATCTCGGTCAGCTCGGGGTCCGGTGTCTCGACGGTGAAGCGCCCCAGGTACCCGTCCCAGTCGGCACGGAGCTGGTCGAAGGCACGCTCGACCGCCGCCCCGTCGCGATAGCGCGCCACGACTCCGGCGATCTCCTCGGGATGGTCGGTCAGACCAAGGATGTAGACGAGATGGCGCTCCTCGCCCGGGCCAAGCGAGAGGTCGTGGCAGAGCGAGCCGATGGAGTTGCCACGCGGGGAGCCGGCGTTCGTCGGTTCACCGGTCTCGACCACGATCGGTGCGCCAAGGTCGCGGCAGCTGACCCACGAAGGCCTCGCGGTCGCCGGTCCAGCCGGACGGGGGCTCGCTCGCTGCGAAGAACGTGGTCGTCGGGCGGAACCGCGTCGCGGCGAGGATCGCGCTCCCTTCGAGCCTGCTGGAGACGATGTGCTGCGACCAGTCCAGGTTGTGCTGGTCCATGGCCGTGTCGACGTACCCGAACTCGGCGTACGAGAAGGTGCGAAGGCGCCGAGTCCCGGGGCCAGCGTTGCGGATGCGCAGCACCCACAGCTCGAACGGGCAGGCCCCATCGGCGCTGGCGGGCGGCACGAAGTAGAGCATCTCGCTCTCGATCCCGTCCAGCGCGCTTCGGATGCGCGTGTAGCCGGGCCCGTGCCGGCACTCGTATGCGTCGAGGGTTCCCCGGACCGGCTGCCACGTCGCGCTCCAGAAGCGCCCCGTGTCCTGGTCGCGCAGGTACACGTAGCGGCCAGGCTGGTCGACCGGGATCGCGTTGTAGCGGTAGCGGGTGACCCGTCGCTCGCGGGGATCCCGATCGAACGAGAAACCGCCCGCGGTGTTCGAGACGATGCCGCCGAACGTGCCCTGGCCGATGTAGTTCAGCCAGGGAGTTGGCGTGTCGGGCCGGTCGATCACGTATTCGTGGGTCACGACATCGAGGTGGCCGTACGGCGAGGCCGGCGGCCGATCCTCGACCGATCTCACGCTGTCGTCTCCACGAACGCCTCCACCTCGATCTCCCCGCCGGTGGACGCGGGCAGCGGCGCGAGGTTGCCGTCGATCCTCCGGCCGTCAACTCGGAGGCGCGTGACGCGACCGGACGTGCCCGGTTGCTTGCGGACCGTGACGTGGTACGTGGCGCCCCGGAAGCGCCGCGTCACGCTGAAGTCCCCCCACCCGGCGGGCACGCACGGGTCGATCCGCAGGCCCACGTGCTCGGGCCGGATCCCCAGGATCCACTGGCTGATGGCGACGAAGTTCCAGGCTGCGGTCCCCGTCAACCAGGTGTTCTTGGCCTCGCCGGGTGTCGCCGAGTCCTTCCCCGCGATCATCTGGGGGTAGACGTACGGCTCCACGCGGTGGATCTCCCCGAGCCCTTCGCGGGCGGATGGGTTGATCCTGAGGTAGTAGTCGAGCGCCGCGTCGCCCCTGCCGAGCATGGTCTCGGCGATCATCAGCCAGGGGTTCGTGTGGCAGAAGACGCTGGCGTTCTCCTTGTACCCGGCCGGATAGGAGGAGATCTCGCCGAGGTGCAGGTAGTAGCGGGAGAACGCCGGCTGGAGGAGGACGATTCCCTCCGGCGTCGCGAGGCGCTCCCGCACGGAGTCGAGCGCAAGGCGGGCCCTGCCGTCCTCGAGCCCGATGCCGGCGAGCACGCACATCCCCTGTGGCTCGATGAAGATCTGGCCCTCGTCGTTCTCGGCTGAGCCGATGGGCCGGCCGAAGAAGTCGTAGGCCCGACGGAACCAGGCGCCGTCCCAGCCGTGCCGGTCAACCGCGGTCCGCATCTCCGCGGCGAGGGACCGGCACCGGGATGCCTCCGAGGCGTCGCCACGCATCTCGGCGATCGCTGCGAGCTCGCCCGCGGCCAGGACGAAGAGGCCGGCGATGAAGACCGACTCCGCGACCCCGCCACTCCGGGTCTCGGACGTCTGGAACGACTCGCCGGGCGTCTCCGAGAAGCAGTTGAGGTTCAGGCAGTCGTTCCAGTCGGCATGGCCGATGAGCGGCAGCCCGTGGGGGCCGAGCCGTTCCAGCGTGTACGCGAGGGAGCGCTGGAGATGCTCGTAGAGCGGGCGCTCCGTGCCCGGCTGGTTGTCGAAGGGGAGGGCCTCGTCGAGGATCGACGCGTCGCCCGTCTCCTTGAGGTAGGCCGCCACGGAGAGCACGAGCCAGAGCGGGTCGTCGTTGAACCCCGAACCCACTGCGTTGTTGCCGCGCTTCGTGAGCGGCTGGTACTGGTGATACGCCCCGCCCGTCGGCAGCTGTGTCGAGGCGACGTCGAGGAGCCGCTCGCGGGCCCGGGATGGCACCAGGTGGACGAACCCGAGCAGGTCCTGGGTCGTGTCGCGGAACCCCATCCCACGGCCGATGCCCGACTCGAAGAGCGAGGCCGAGCGCGACATGTTGAACGTGACCATGCACTGGTAGGCGTTCCAGATGTTGACCATCCGGTCGACGTGCTCGTTTCCCGTCGTGGCCTGGTAACGTCCCAAGCAGCTCGGTCCAGCGGGTCGCGCAGCGCCTCGAACGCGTCGGCCACCACGGCGGGCTGCAGGATACCTGGCGATCGTCGGCCGAACCCAGCCGCTTGTCGATGGTCTGCGAGCCCGGCGGATCGAACTTGGCGTCGCGCGGGTTCTCCGCGTAGCCGAGCAGGAAGATGACCTCCTTCGTCTCGCCGGGGTCGAGCTCGAGACGGACGTGGTGCGAGCCCGAGGGCTGCCAGCCGTGGGCGATGGAGTTGGATGACGAGCCCCGCTCGACGGCGATCGGCCGGTCCCAGCCGCGATAGGGCCCCAGGAAGGCGTCCCGCTGCGTGTCGAACCCGGCCAGCGGCTCGGAGCAGGCGAAGTAGGCGAAGTGGTCGCGCCGCTCCCGGTACTCGGTCTTGTGGTAGATGACGCCGTCCACGACCTCCACCTCGCCGACCGAGTAGTTGCGCTGGAAATTCGTGGCGTCGTCGTGGGCGTCCCACAGGCAGAACTCGATCGAGCTGAAGAGGGACAGCGTCGCCGGCCCGGCCCGCTCGTTCGTCAGGCGGACCCGCCAGATCTCCAGGGTCTCGCCACCAGGCACGAAGTAGAGCGTCTCCGCGCGGATCCCCTGGTGGCGCGAGGAGATGACGGTGTAGCCGAGGCCGTGGCGGCAGGAGTAGTCCTCCAGGTCGCGCTGGGTCGGCTGCCAGCTGGGGCTCCAGTAGTCGCCGGACGCATCGTCGCGGACGTAGAGGTAGCGGCCGCCCAGGTCGAGCGGCGCGTTGTTGTAGCGGTAACGCGTCAGCCGGCGAAGCCGGGCGTCGCGGATAGAAGGAGTACCCGCCGGCGGTGTTCGAGATGATCCCGAAGTACTCCTCGCTGCCGAGGTAGTTGATCCAGGGCAGGGGAGTGTCCGGACGCGTGATGACGTACTCGCGCTCGGACGTCGTCGAAATGCCCGTAGCGCATGGATGTCCTCTTCCGCGAGGTGTCGGTCAGGACCGCGACCGAACGAACTCGATGACCCCGGACAGGGATCCGTGGGCCATGCATACGACCGTGTCGGCGCCCCCGTAGTAGATCGTCAGCCGGTCGCGCTGCTCGTCCACGAGGGCGGCGCAGGGGAAGGCGACGTTCGGGACATCGCCCACCTGCTCGTAGGGGACCTGCGGCGAGAGCAGGTAGTCCCGACTGCGGGCGATCACCTTCCAGGGCTGGTCGAGGTCGAGCAGGGCGGCCCCCATCGAGTAGACGTACCCGTTGCAGGACGTCAGGACGCCGTGATAGATGAGGAGCCAGCCCTCCGGCGTCTCGATCGGCGTCGGCCCCGCGCCGATCTTCGTCGACTCCCAGGTCCACGGGATGGGCGCCATCACGTGGCGATGGCGGCCCCAGTGGACCAGGTCCGGGCTCTCCGAGAAGAAGATGTCGCCGAACGGCGTGTGCCCGTTGTCGCTCGGGCGGCTCAGCATCGCGTACGTGCCACCGATCCGGCGCGGGAACAGGACGCCGTTGCGGTTGAATGGCAGGAACGCGTTGTCGAGCTGGAAGAACGTCTCGAAGTCGTGCGTGTACCCCACGCCGATCGTGGGTCCGTGATAGCCGTTGCACCACGTGACGTAGAAGCGATCTTCCAGCCAGGTCACGCGCGGGTCGTAGGCGTGCTCGAAACGACCCTGGATCTCCGGGATGCGGCCGTCCGCAGGCTCGAAGACGATCGCCTGCTGCTCGATCTGCCAGGTCACCCCGTCCGCGCTCCGCCCCGCGTGGATCTTCATCGCGCGCGTCGTGTCGTCGACCCGGAAGACGCCCGCATAGCCGCCCCGGAAGGGGACGACGGCCGAGTTGAAGATGCTGTTCGAGCGGGGGAGGTGGTGGCGGCCGATGATCGGGTTGCGCGACGATCGCCACAGCACGTCGCTCGTGCCGGCCGGCCGATCCTCCCAGGGGATCGACGGCTGCGAGGTGCTCTGGCGGAGCGGGATCCGGATGTTGGCTGCGACGTGGTCATCGGCGTTCCCTTCTCGCGTGCGTGTGCTCGACCGCGATCGCGCCCGATCGCCGCTCAGGCCGGCCGTCTGCCGGTTGACGCCTCGTCAGCGAACGGAAGCTCTCCCGAGCGTGCCACCGCGCCCAGGAAGCGGCCGCTGTCGCGGATACGGCGCTCCTGGGTCCGGTAGTCCACGTGGATGATGCCGAACCTCGGGCCGTAGCCCTGGGCCCACTCGAAGTTGTCCAGCAGGGACCACACGAAGTACCCGCGCAGCGGCACGCCGCGATCGAGGGCCTCGTGCGCCGCCGCCAGATGGCGATGGAGGAAGCTCACGCGCGCCGCGTCGTGTGTCGGCGTCGGCGCCGTCCGGGTAGGCAGCCCCGTTCTCGGTGATATAGAGCGGCAGGCCGCCGGTCCTCGTCACGACGAAGTCCAGCACCTCCCCGAGGCCGGCCGGGTAGACCTCCCAGCCGATCCCGGTGCGCTCCGGCGGTTCTCCGGTCGCCTCGAGAGGAGGAAGAAGCGGCGAGCGAACCCAGTTCCGGCTGTAGTAGTTCACGCCCAGGAAGTCGAGCGGCGCGGCGATCAGCTCCATGTCGCCGGCCCGGACATCGGCGCCGGCATGCCCGGCGGCCCACGCGGGCAGCTCGGGATACCCCCGCCCGACGAGCGGGTCGAGGTACCAGCGGTTGAGCCAGTCGTGCGCTTCCGACGCTGCCTCAAGGTCGAGCGGATGGGAGGAAGCGGGCTGGAGCGGCCCGAGGTTCAGCACGATCCCGGCCAGGGTCCGCGGGTGCGGCGGCCCGGATCGCCTGCATCCCAGCCCGTGGGCGAGCAGGAGGTTGTGGGCGGCCGCGATCGCATCGGCGGGGTCGCTTCGCCCGGGCGCATGCGTTCCGATGCGGTAGCCGTGGTCCGCGGCGACCCAGGGTTCGTTGATGGTCGCGATGCTGCGGACCCGATCGCCGAGCCGCTCCGGCGACGATCCCGGCGTACTCGGCGAACGCTCCCGGCGGTGGCACGGGCCGGCCAGCCGCCGGCATCCTCGAGCGCCTGGGGCAGATCCCAGTGGTACAGCGTCACGAACGGCGCGATCCCGTGCGCCAGCAGCTCGTCGACCAGGCGGTCGTAGAAGTCGAGCCCCGCCGGGTTCACCTGCCCGGTGCCCGCCGGGAGCACGCGTGGCCACGAGATCGAGAACCGGTAGGCGTTCAACCCGAGCCCGGCCAGGAGACTGACGTCTTCACGGTAGCGGTGGTAGTGGTCGCAGGCCACGTCACCCGTGTCGCCGTCGCGGACGCGACCCGGCGTGTGGGAGAAGCGGTCCCAGATCGACTCGCCTCGGCCGTCCTCGCGGGCCGCACCCTCAATCTGGTAGGAGGCCGTCGCCGCTCCCCACATGAAGTCGCCGGGGAAGGTTCGATTCTCCACTGCTGCTCCTCAGGCTGGAAGCGCGCTCACGCTCGACTCCGGTGCTGTACCAGGCATCTCCAGCCGCGAATGGTAGCGCATCACGTTGCGATCCAAGCCGCTGGGCGGTGTCTCGATGGAAACGCTTCCACTCGCTGGGCAACCACCGAGAGGAGTGAACGTGGCGGTCAGGGCTGGCCGATCACCGAGAGCGACCACGTACAGGTGGAGTCGACCTCGACATGGAACGGACCGGGCATGCCATTCAGGTTCTCGGTGGTGATGCTCGAACCGCTCTGGCCGAGATCGTCGCTCACGAGATTGTCCGGCAACATCGGACTCTGTTGTGCCCCGTAGAAGTCGGCCGAGAAGCTGTCGTTGGGGCCGCAGGTGTAGTCGTACTTCACGTCGACGCTGTCGCCACTCGCGTGTGAAGTCCGGCGGACACCAGCGGGGCCGTGCCCTTGATGGAGAGCAGCGTCTCCCCGGACGGGGGCGGAGACGGCGACACGTCGGGGAATCCCGCAGTCGGTTGCGCCCGGGCCGCCAGCGGTCGCGGCCGGGCCGAGCCGGCCCTCCGGGGGTTGCGCCCTCGTCGCTGGCGGTTCGCGGCGGAGCCGAGCACCGCCAGGACGACCATGACAACGATGACCCCGATCGAGGCGTTTCGGAGCCAGTGGGATTGCCTCCCGGGTGGCGTCATCTGCGCTGTCATTGGGGCTCCTTTCCACCGATGCGTGGTCGCATCAGTCTGCCATATGCGAAGCGCTCTCATTGCGCGAACGTAGGGTCGAGGACGTCCAGTGGCCAAATCGACTCTTGACGGCGCCATCATAGAGCGATAGGCTGAGAGCGCTTCCACTCGCGCCGCAGGAGGGCGGCCGTGGTCACCAGGGAACCCAACGGGGAGTCAGGCGAGGAGGGCCCGGCCCGGACTCTCGACGACCTCGCTGCGCTGAGCGGCGTCTCGCGGGCGACCGTGTCGCGCGTCCTCAACGGCGGCACGGTGGCCGAGGACACTCGGCGTCGCGTGCTCGAAGTGGTCACCAGGACCAACTTCCGACCGAACGCCGCGGCCCGCACGCTGGCGTCGGGGCGATCCGGCATCGTCGGTGTCGTCCTGCACGTCGATCCGCACCTTGCTCTTCCAGGACCCGTACTTCTCCCAGCTGCTGCAGGGCATCACCGACCAGCTTGCCGAGCAAGGCGCCGGGATGATGCTGTGGCTCGGCAACCGCACCAAGGAGGAGACCCTGGACCACGTTCTGGGGATGAGCTTCCTCGATGGCGTCGTGGTCTCGGCCAGCACCCTCGACGACCCCGTCGTCGATGGCCTGCTCTCGTCGAGCCTGAGCACGGTCCTGATCGGGCACCGACGCGATGACCGGACCGCGAGCTACGTCGACATCGACAACGAGCAGGCGTCCGACGCGATCACGACGCACCTGATCTCCATCGGTCGGACTCGGGTCGCCCACATCACGGGCAGCCGTGGGACCGTTGCCGGCGAGGACCGGGTGATCGGCTACGTCCGGGCGATGGGACGCGCGGGGCTCAGCACGGACGGCCTCATCGCGGACGGCGACTTCAATCGTCCAAGCGGAGTCGCGGCGGCGGCCGAGCTGCTGGACCGCGGCGTCGATGCCATCTTCTGCGCCAACGACGCGACCGCGGCCGGTGCCCTCGAGGCGATTCGTGGGCGTGGGCTGCGCGTCCCCGACGACGTCGCCCTCGCCGGTTTCGATGATCTCGAGTTCGCGGCCCACCTGGATCCGCCCCTCACGACGGTGCGTCAGGGAGTTCGACAGCAGGGGGTCGAGGCTGCTCGGGCACTGCTGCAGCTGCTGGCTGATCCGCGCCGCTCCCCCCGAAGGGTGCTCCTGCCGACGGAGCTGGTCATTCGGCAATCCAGCGTGGGAGGTGTGCCTCGCGAATGACTGCGCGTTGACTGCCCTGCAACGCAGGTGGCGCCTCTCCATTCCGGAGGAGGCGAGAAGGAGGAACCACATTGGGTCTCAAGCGACGGCTGTTTGTCCTGCTGGCGAGCGCGAGTCTGGTCGGGGCCCTGTTCCCGGCGGCCGCCAGCGCGGCAGGCCCCACGATTCCCTCGTCGTATCCGCGCAACCAGACGCTCTACACGAGCGGCACGATGTACGGCCCGCCCGGTGACTTCAACCCCATCAAGGACTGGGACTACACGACCGGCGCGTTCGGGCTGCTCTACGAGTCGCTCTTCCTGTACAACCCGCTCTCGGACAAGTTCACCCCCTGGCTGGCCCAGAGCGGCAGCTGGACGGGGCCCAAGGAATACACCCTGAAGCTGCGCGCCGGGCTCACCTGGAGCGACGGGCAGCCCATCACGGCTGACGACGTCATCTACACCGTGAACCTTGGGCAAGCTCTCGTCGGTCCCCTACAGCACGCTGTGGAACTTCCTCCAGAGCGCGACGAAGGTCGACACCCTCACCGTGAAGTTCACCTTCTCCAAGGCCCTCTACCAGGAGTGGTCGAACTTCCTGTACAACCGGGCGATCGTGCCGCAGCACGTCTGGGCCGGCCGGTCCGAGACGGACGTGATGGGCAACAACCCCAACCCTGTGGGCTCGGGCCCGTACCTGCTCCTGACCTACGACCAGACGAAGGTCGTCTGGGTCAAGAACGACAACTGGTGGGGCAAGACCCTGCTGGGCCTGGACGTCAAGCCGACGTACATCATCGACCAGGTCAACGGCAGCAACAACGTGTCGCTCGGCCAGATGCTCGGGGGCCAGATCGACCTGAGCAACAACTTCCTGCCCGGCATCAACAGCATCGTCAGCGGCATCGGCGGCTACGGCATCCAGACCTACTACGCGAAGCCGCCGTACATGCTGTCGGCCAACACGGCCTGGCTCGTGACGAATGACATCAAGAAGCCCACGAGCGACCCGGTCTTCCGGCGCGCGCTGGCCGAGTCGATCAACGTCAGCCAGATCGTCAACAACGTCTACGGGCAGATCGTCCAGGCCGCCAACCCGACCGGCCTCCTGCCCACCTGGAACCAGTACATCGACAAGACGGTCGTCGCCAAGTACGGCTACACGTACAACCCGACGGACGCCAAGAAGATCCTGACGGCCGCCGGCTACAAGATGGGCAGCGACGGCTACTTCCGCAACAAGGACGGCTCCACCATCAACCTGAGCCTGATCGTGCCGAGCGGCTGGACGGACTGGATGGCATCCATCCAGTCGATCGCCCAGAGCGCGAAGAAGGCCGGGATCAGGATCACCCCGAGCTTCCCGTCCTACAACGATCGGACGACCAAGCTCCAGACGGGCAAGTTCGACCTGGCGATCGCCAACGACGCCCAGATCGCCAACACCCCCTGGGCGTACTACAACTGGATGTTCCGCCAGCCGATCCAGAGCGTGCAGAACGCCGGCAACGACGGGCGCTACAAGAACTCCACGATCTGGAGCCTGGTCCAGCAGCTCGACGCGACGTCGACCAGCAACGTCGCCGGGATGAAGAAGATCATCTCGCAGATCCAGACCATCCAGCTGAAGGACCTGCCGATCATCCCGCTCTGGTACAACGGCGCATGGTCGCAGGCGAGCAACGCCGTCTGGACGAACTGGCCGTCCGCGGCGGCCGGCAGCCCGCACTACATGCCAGTCACCTGGCGTGGGTACTGGCAGATGGGCGCCGTGCTCATGCTCACGACGCTGAAGCTGGCCCAGTAAGCGTCGCTCTCGAGACCCCGTCCCTCCCCCCGAACGCCGGGGGGAGGGACGGGGCTCCTGTTTCACCAACGTTCCGGGAGGCAACGTGCGCCGGTACTTCGCGCGGAAGCTCGCCACCTACATCCTGACGTTCTTCGTCGCGGTGACGGTGGACTGGATGATCCCGCGCTTCATGCCCGGCGATCCGGTCTCCGGGATGCTCTCACGGATGTCCCTGCAACCCGACGCGGCCAACCGGATGATGGGCTTCTTCCTGGGCGCATTCGGCCTGGACAAGCCGCTCTGGCAGCAATACCTGAACTTCTGGGTCGCGCTCTTCCACGGGGACCTGGGCATCAGCGTCTGGCTGTTTCCGCAGCCCGTCACGAGCGTCATCATGGGCGCCCTGCCGTACACCCTGATCCTGCTCATTCCGGCGATCCTCATGAGCTGGGTCGCCGGGAACCAGTTCGGCGCCTACGCGGCGCGACGGAAGCGCCTTGACAACAGCGTGCTGCCGGTCGGGTACATCCTGACCGCGACCCCGTACATGTGGCTCGGCATCCTGCTCGCCTGGGGGCTCGGGTCGGTCCTGAAGATCTTCCCGCTGTCAGGCCCCTATGACCTGTCGATGTCCCCGACGCTCACGTGGCAGTTCTTCCTGAGCGGGTACACGCACTGGCTCCTGCCGTTCCTCTCGCTCTTCCTGGTGATGTTCGGCGGCTGGGCGATCGGCATGCGCAACATGATCATCTACGAGCTGGAATCCGACTACGCGCACTACCTCGAGGCACTCGGAGCCCCGCAGAGCCTGGTCCGCCGCTACGCGTTCCGCAACGCGGTGCTGCCCCAGGTCACTGGGCTCGCGCTGCAGCTGGGCGTGATCGTCGCCGGAGCCCTTGTCACCGAAGTGGTGTTCTCGTACCCCGGCCTCGGGTATCTGATCCTGCAGGCGATCCAGAACGAGGACTACTTCCTGCTCCAGGGCGTGTTCCTGTTCGTGATCATCGGCGTCCTCGTGGCGAACTTCCTCATCGATGTCGCCTACGTCCTGGTTGACCCGCGAACCCGGGTCGGGATGCAGGGGGGCGCCGCATGAGCGCGTACCACGAGGTCCCGGGCGCGCCGGGGGCACCGGGCGACGTTCGGGAGCTCGCGGCACCGCCCGGTGCCGTGCCGGTCCCTGCGGGATCCGCCGGGCGGCAACGCCGCGAGGTCCTCTACTTCGCTCTGCGCGACAAGCGCATCCTCGTCGGCGCGGCGGTCGTCCTGTTCTTCGTCATCCTCGCGATCGTCGGACCCTGGATCGACCCGAACGATCCGCAAGCCTTCGCAGGGCCGACGGGGCAGGCCCCCAGCGCCGACTACTGGTTCGGAACGACCACCTTCGGGCAGGACGTCTTCGCGCAGTTC
Source organism: uncultured Chloroflexia bacterium (assembly GCA_963800795.1). Taxonomy (GTDB): domain Bacteria; phylum Chloroflexota; class Limnocylindria; order Limnocylindrales; family CSP1-4; genus CTSoil-043. The sequence goes on along the minus strand of CAWDCJ010000004.1, from coordinate 160,559 downwards.
GTGAACGGCCTCCAGGCGACATTCCTGGTCGGGCTGCTGGGCGGGGGCCTCGCCGCGCTGATCGGGATCACCATCGGGTTCGTCGCCGGCTACCGGGGCGGTATCGTGGACGAAATCCTGAGCATGATCACCAACGTCGTGCTGGTCATCCCGACCCTCGTCGTCCTCGTGGTGATCGCGGCATTCCTCAGCGCGCGAGGGGTGGCCGTGGAGGCCGCATTCATCGGCCTGACCTCCTGGCCGTGGGCCGCGCGGGCCATCCGTGCCCAGACGTTCTCCTTGCGGTCCCGCGAGTTCGTGGACCTGGCCCGCCTGAGCGGGCTCAGCAGCTGGAAGATCATGTTCCAGGAGATCGCCCCGAACATGGGTTCCTACCTGTTCATGACGTTCATCCTGCTCTTTGGTGGGGCCGTCCTCATCGCCGCGACGCTGGACTTCATCGGGCTGGGGCCGACGGACGGCATCTCGCTGGGGCTCATGATGAACAGCGCCGTCCTCTGGAGCGCGCTGCAGCTTGGGATGTGGTGGTGGTTCATCCCGCCCGGGCTGGGAATCACGGCAATCGTCGGGGCGCTGTACGTCATGAACGTCGGCCTCGACGAGATCTTCAACCCCAAGCTGCGGGAGCTGTGACGCGGTGAGCCTGATCGTCACGGACCTCCGGGTCTACTACCGCACCCTCTCAGGCGACGTCAAGGCGCTCGACGGCGTCACGTTCAGCATCGCGGACGGCGAGATCATGGGCCTGGCCGGGGAGTCCGGCTGCGGCAAGTCCACGCTCGGGAAGAGCCTGACCCACTTCGACAGCCGAATGCGGTTCATCGCGGGCGAGGTGACCCTGGACGGTGCGCCTCTGCCGGTGATGGACTCGGCCGCGATGGATGAGTTCCGGTTCAGGGCCGTGTCGATCATCCCGCAGTACGCCATGAGCGCCATGAACCCCACCCGCAAGATCGGCAGGATGACGGCCGACCTGCTTGAGTCGAGGGGCGTGGATGCCGCCGCGATGCGGCCCGAGATCGAACGCCGACTCGAGCTGGTCGGCCTCCAGCGAGAGGTCCTGGATCGGTACCCGATCGAGCTCTCGGGTGGCATGAAGCAGCGCATGGTGATGGTGATCTCCACCCTGTTGAACCCATCGCTGCTGATCGCGGACGAGATCACCTCGGCGCTCGACGTCTCGACCCAGAAGGCCGTGGCAGAGACCCTCGTGGAGTTCCGCGACCGCAAGCTGGTCCGAAGCATGATGGTGATCACCCACGACCTGTCGATCCTGTCCGAGATGGCGGACACGATCACCGTGATGTACGCGGGGAAGCTGGCCGAGAAGGCCGCCACCGATGTCATCATCGGCGCGCCCAAGCACCCCTACACGAAGCTGCTGATCTCGTCGCTCCCGGAGGTCGGCGTCCGGTACGAGGACAAGCGGCTATCGGGGATCCCCGGCAGCCCTCCGGCGCTCCTGGACCCGCCCGAGGGATGTCGCTTCCGCGCGCGGTGCCCGATCGCGGTGGAGCAGTGCCGCCAGGAACCTCCCTTCGTGGAGATCGAGCCCGACCACTTCGTGGCCTGCTGGAAGGCGTCGTGACGCGGTGCTGACGCTCGACCGGGTCTCCAAGGTCTACAAGGTGGGCACGTTCGGTGGCACCGACCTGCCCGCCGTCCGGGAGGTGAGCTTCGCCGTCGACGCCGGCCAGGTCGTCTCGCTCATCGGCGAGAGCGGCAGCGGCAAGACGACGATCGGACGAATGATCCTGCGGCTGACCCGGGCCACCCACGGCACGATCAGCTTCGACGGCGAGGACGTGGCCCGATTGCCGCGCAAGGCGTACTACCGGACCGTGCAGGGGGTGTTCCAGGACCCGTTCAGCTCCTACAACCCGATCTTCAAGGCCGACCATGTCTTCGGCATGATCCGCGGCGCCTACTTCCCCGGCCTGCCGAATGCAGAGTGGGAGTCCCGCGTCGAGGCGTCGCTCCAGGGGGTGGGCCTGGACGCCGGCCAGGTGCTGCACAAGTATCCGCACCAGCTGAGCGGCGGCCAGCTCCAGCGCTTGTTGATCGCCCGGGCGCTGCTCCTGGACATTCGCATCCTCGTCGCCGACGAGATCATCAGCATGCTGGACGCTTCGACCCGGATCGACGTCCTGAACCTGCTCGGAGATCTCAAGGCGCGCGGCCTTGGGATCCTGTTCATCACGCACGACCTTTCGCTCGGCTACTACAGCAGCCAGCGGACGGTGATCCTCCGCCGGGGCCGGATCGTCGAGATGGGTGCCACGACCGCGGTGTTCGAGCGGCCCCTGCATCCGTACACGCAGGATGCTCATCGCGTCGGTCCCGCAGCTGCACAAGAAATGGGACCGCAACGAGACGAAGCCGCCCCGGGGGGACGGGCTGGGCCGCCCGCTCCCGCCGAGCCCTGCCGATACCACGGTGCGATCGCTCGAAGGCGGCGGGGCCGCGCCGCGCGGTCTCCCGGGCTCGGGGCTCGCCGAGGTCGAGGAAGACCATTTCGTTGGCTGCGTCCAGCCCAATCCCGACGGCACGTGCGGGGGACGGCCCGCGATCTCCGGCTGAGCGGGTCGCTCCAGGACGCTGGGGACCGGGCGGCGCGTCGACCGCCCCTATGCGAAACTGCGGCACATGCTTGGCGTGACCCTCACCACGTGCGACCTCGTGTCGGCGACGGTCGGCATGCTGGCGCGGCGATGCCGATGGGCAGCTCGTGCTCCCGGCAGCACGTCCCGGATGTCGCTCCGCATGAGCGTGTCGGCGACTACGACCACCCAGACCGGCGCGCTCGACCGCTGGGAGGCCGTGATCGGCATCGAGGTTCACTGCCAGGTCCGCACGGCCAGCAAGATGTTCTGCGCCTGCGCGGTCGCGTCCGCCGACGCCGAGCCCAACACGCACACCTGCCCGGTCTGCCTGGGCCTCCCCGGCACGCTCCCGACCATCAACCGCCGGGCGGTTGAGCATGTCCTGGCGACCGGGGCCGCGATCGGCGCGACGACGCCCGCCACGACCCGCTGGGACCGCAAGAACTACTTCTACCCGGACCTCCCGAAGGGCTACCAGATCAGCCAGTACGACCTGCCCCTGGCCTCTCATGGGTCGCTCACGTTCGAGACCACCGGGGGGCCGGTCACGATCGGGATCGCACGCGCCCACCTGGAGGAGGACACGGCCAAGCTGGTCCACGCGGCGGGCTCCGACGGCGCGCGGGTGAGCCTGGTGGATTTCAACCGGGCCGGCGTGCCGCTCATGGAGATCGTCACCGAGCCCGAGATCCGGACGGCCGAGCAGGCGCGCCGGTACGCCGAGGAGCTGCGGCTCCTGCTCCGCGCGATCGACGTCTCGGACGCGGAGATGGAGAACGGCCAGATGCGGGTGGAGGCGAACGTCTCGCTCCGACCTCCGGGGAGCACAGCCATTCGGGATCCGGACCGAAGTGAAGAACATGAACTCGTTCCGCGCCGTGGAGCGGGCGATCGCCCACGAGATCGAGCGCCAGGCGGAGGCGCTCGAGGCCGGCGAGTCGCTCCGCCAGGAGACGCGGGGCTGGGACGACGCGACGGGCACCACCTACCTGATGCGGGTCAAGGAGTCCTCGGACGACTACCGCTACTTTCCCGAGCCGGACCTGCCGCCGCTCCACCTGGACGCCGCCTGGCTCGCGGGCATCCGGGCGGCGCTCCCGGAGCTGCCTTCGGCCCGGCGCGCCCGCTACCGGGACGAGGAAGGGCTCTCCCCGTACGACGCGGCGATGATCGTGGCGGACGAGGGCATGTCGACCGCCTTCGAGGCGCTCCGCGCCGCCGGCCCGGACCTGCCGCCGAAGGAGCTGGCGAACTTCGTGAGCGGCGACTACGGCCGGGCTGCCAAGGAGACCGCGGAGCGAACCGCCGCCGGCCTGGTCGGCCGGGCGGACGCGGCGTCGCTCGCCCACGTCCTCCGCGAGGTGCTCGCCGGCCGCCTGTCGCGGGCCAACGCGAAGGAGGTCGTGTCGATCCACCTCGCATCGGGACGGCCGGCCGCCGAGCTGATCGCCGAGCACGGCTTCGCCCAGATCTCCGACGCCGGCGAGCTCGCCGCGGTCCTGGACGCGGTGATCGGTGCGAATTCGGCGGCCGTCGCCGACTACCGCGCGGGGAAGGCGCAGGCGGCAGGGCTTCCTCGTCGGCCAGGTCATGAAGGCAACCCGCGGCCAGGCGAACGCGGCGCTCGTCCAGGTCGCGCTCCGCGAGCGGCTGGGTGGCCGGCCCGGAGACCCGGAATGAGCCCGCTCTCGATCGTCCTTGTGGTCGTGGGCGTGCTCCTCGCGGCGCTCGGCCTGTGGCGCGCCCGCGGGCCATGGGGCCGCTACCAGGCGCTGCGCGCGCGGGAAGAGAACGCGGAGCGCTACCGGGCCTGGCGTGGTGGGCCGGCTGCGTCGGCCGGCGACACCACGGGCGCCGACGTCATGAAGTCCGTGCTGCGCGCCCGCGTCCGCGAGGCGCTCGTGGTGGCGGCGGTCGGCGTGGTGCTGGTCGTCGCGGGCTTCGTGGTCCGGTAGCGTCGCGGGCCGGGGCTCGCCCCCGGCAGCAGTCCGTCGTGCATGACCTGGCCTTGTGCAGGCACCACGCAGGCGAACCCTCAGCGCAGGAGCCGGCGGCGCTCCACGGAGATGCAGCGGTCCATGACGACATCCAGGCCACCGGCCGCGCGCGATGGCGGCGGCCTCCCAGCTCACGATCCCGAGCTGGAGCCACAGGACCCGGGCGCCCGCTGCGACCGCTTCGCGCGCATGGACCGGGCAGTCCTCTGCACGGCGGAACACATCCACGATCTCGAACGGGCCCGTCTGCGGCGACGGCCGCGGCCAGGTCCGGGTAGGCCCTCCTGCCGTGGACCGTCTCGAACCGGGGCGTGACCGGGACCGCGTCGTAGCCGGCCCGCAGGAGCGCGGCGAAGACCTCGCCGGAAGGTCGGCCGGGGCGATCCGATGCCCCGATCACCGCGATCCGCCGAGCCGTCCGGAGCAGCTCGCGGATCTCGCCATCCTCGAGCAGCGGCACCCGGACGCGTCCCTCCTGGAGGTCGAGCATCGCTGCCAGGCGGTCGCGCTCGGTGGGGTCCATCCGCCGGATCATGGCACGGGCGCCGACCCGGCGCGTCGCCCGTCGCGTCGCCGCGCTCGCCGCGCACGCCCCGCCTGACGCGGCCATCGCGCCCGCCCCGCCGGACGCGCACCCGCAGACCGCACCGGGCGCGCTTCACGGGCCATACTGAAACCACCTCACCGCGTCGCTCGCGGCTCGGTGATACCCCGCTGGGCCACATGCTCGAACGGCGAACCGGAGGCCTGCCACCGTGTCCATGACCCCCCGCGATCGCGTCCGCACCGCCCTCGACCACGCCGAGCCCGATCGCGTACCGATCGTCGTCGGGGCCAGCAACGCGACGGGCATGAAGATGCGGCCGTACCGCGGCCTGGCGACACTGCTGGGGCTTCCGCCGGGCGATCGCTTCATCTACGACTGGCCGGAGCTCGGGACGGCCAACCCGTCCGAGGCGATCCTGGAGCGCCTGGGCACCGACGTGCGACCTGTTTTCGACGCCATCCCGGCCGCGACGCAGCAGCGCAACCGGAACCGTCCGCCGCACGCTCCCTGCATCGACGACTGGGGCAGCGGCCAAGTCGAGGTGGACGAGGGCCACTGGTATCCGGGCGTGCACCCCATGCGCGAGGCGGAGACGCTCGCGGCGATCGAGGCGTACCCGTGGCCGGACATGGACGACCCGTCGCGCGTTGCGCACGTCCGGGCGGAGGCAGCCCGGCTGGCCGCCGACAACCGGTACGCGATCATGGCGACACCGTGGCTGTTGTTCCCCCTCGAGCGCGCGTTCGCGATGCAGGGGATGGAGACGTTCCTGGCGAACCTTGCCCTGGAGCCAGAGTTCGCGGAGGCGCTCCTGCGCCGGATCGCCCGGCTCTGCACGCAGCTGATGGGCCACTTCCTGCGTGAGCTGGGCGACGACGTCGACATCATCAAGATCGGTGACGACCTCGGGACGGAGGAATCCCTGCTGATGTCACCCGCCATGTACCGCCGGATCCTCAAGCCGATCCACGCCGAGTACATCGCGTTCATCCGGGCCCATACGAAGGCGCGCATCTTCTTCCATACCGACGGCGACGTCACGGACCTCGTGGACGACTTCGTCGAGATCGGGGTGGACATCCTGAATCCCATCCAGACGTCGTCCGGTCGGATGGCCGACATCGCGGCACTCAAGCGCCGGCACGGCGAGCATCTCAGCTTCTGCGGCGCGATCGACACGAAGCGTGTCCTGCCGTACGGGACACCGGCCGACGTCCGGGCGGAGGTTCGCCGGGTGATCGGCACGCTGGCGCCGGGAGGCGGCTACCTGCTCGCGGCCGTCCACACGATCATGGACGAGGTCCCGCCGGAGAACATCCTCGCGATGGTGGACGCGGCGATGCAGGACGGGCGCTACCCGCTCCGGGGCTGAGCCTCAGGCGACCCGGACGGGCAGCGCCTGGAGCCCACGCAGCACGAAGCGGGGCTTCCAGGCCGGCTCGGAGACGAGCTCAAGGGTGGGCATCTGTTCCAGGATCGCCCGGAACAGGATCCCCAGCTCCAGGCGGGCGAGCGGCGCCCCCAGGCAGAAGTGGATTCCGGCCCCGAACGCGAGGTGCGGGTTCGGAGCACGGTCCAGGACGAGCTCGTCCGGGTTCGGGAACTGGGCCGGATCCCGATTGGCGGAGGCGAACAGGAGCGCCAGCTCCTGGCCCGCGGGAATCGTGATCGCCGTGCAGCTCGATGTCCTCCAGGACCCAGCGCTCGAACATCGGGGCCGGTGTGTCGAAGCGGAGCAGCTCCTCGACGGCGGTCGGCACGAGCCCGGGATCCGCCCGCAGCGCAGCCAGCGCCCGCGGGTGCCGGAAGAGCGTCCACCAGGCGTTGGCGGCACCGTTCACGGACGCTTCGTGGCCTGCGTTGAGGAGGAGGATCGCGGTCGCGATGAGCTCGTCCTCCGAGAGGTGATCGCCGGCCTCCGCGACCAGCGCGAGCTCGCTCAGGAGATCGGCCCGCGGCCGGGCACGCCGCTCGCGGACAAGGGCCCGCAGGTAGTCCGAGAACTCGACGGTCGCCTGCACGGCGCGGCGCTCGTCGGCCTCGCTGCGGGTCAGCTCGAACATGAGGGTCATGTCGGCGGACCACGGGCGAAGCCGCCCGCGGTCCTCTGGCGGGATCCCGAGCAGCTCGGCGATGACGGCCACCGGGAGCTGCTCGATCACGTCGGCGAGGAGGTCGAACTCGCCGCGCCCGAGCGCGGCCGACACGAGGCCGTCCACGAGCTCCGTGACGCGTGGGCGGAGGCCCTCCACGGTCCGCGGCGTGAAGGCGGTCGAGACCAGCCGCCGCAGCCGGGTGTGGTCGGGTGGCTCCATGTCGATGAGCTGGAGGCGCTGGCTGGCTTCGAACGGTCCCTGCCACTCCGGCGGCGGCGTCCGCCCGAAGTCCTCGTGGGTCGCGACGTGGACGTACGAGCGGCCGAGGCGCCTGTCGCGGAGAAGGGCGTTGACATCCGCGAAACGTGAGACGAGCCACTGGTTGGTGCCGGGGTCGAAGATCACTGGATTGTCGGCCCGCAAGCGCGCGAAGACGGCGTAGGGGTCGGCGATGAAGGCCGGGTCGGCGGGCGCGTATCCGAGCTCGGCCGGCGTGACGGGGACGGTCACGGATTGGAATCCTCCTGGCTGCGGATGCGTCTCCACGAACGGCGCGCGCGGCGCCGAAAGGCCCCCTTACGTCGCGGACTCGCGCTCGTACGGCACGCCGTCGGCGGCCGGCGGGATGCTCCGGCCGACCACGCCCGCCAGGATCACGATGGTCAGGATGTAGGGGATCGCGTCGAAGAACTGGGCGGGGATTGCGCTCATGGCAACGCCGAGATCGCCGCCCGGCGGGGCGATGTTGATGAGCTGTCCGAGCTGGAGGAACGTGGCGAACAAGAGCGCCGAGGCGAAGGCGCCGATCGGCGTCCAGCGTCCCATGATCATGGCGGCGAGCGCGATGAAGCCGCGCCCGTTCGTCATGCCGATCTGGAACGAGTTCGTCGCCTCGATGCTCAGGAAGGCGCCGCCGAGACCGGCGAACATGCCGCCGATCATGACGTTCCGGTAGCGCAGGCGGATCACGTCGATCCCCACCGTCTCGGCCGCTCGCGGATGCTCCCCGACCGCGCGCGTGCGCAGGCCCCAGCGCGATCGGAAGAGCCAGATCTGGGCGCCGATGATGAACACGATCACGGACATCCCGATCGGGCCCTGGTCCAGGAACATCGAGAAGATCCAGCCGACACCGGGCAGGTCCGTGAGGGCCGCAGGCGGGGTGAACTGGGCGAACTCTCCGGCACCGGCGGGCGAGTTCTTGGAGATCAGCTGGTCCAGGTAGCCGGTCACGCCGGCGGCCGCGATGTTGATGATCGTGCCGCTGATGATCTGGTCCACCCGCAGCGAGATCGACAGCCAGGCGTGGAGGGCGGAGACGATGACCGCGACGAGGAGCGCCGCGGCCAGCGCGAGGACCAGCGGGATCGTGAGCCCGAAGATCGGGCTCGGGTCGGCCGAGAACATCGGGTTCAGGGCGACGCCCACCACCCACGCGGTAAACGCGCTGGCGAGCATCGTCCCCTCGATGCCGATGTTGACCACGCCAGAGCGCTCGCAGAGGACGCCGCACAGGGCCGCGAGGGCGAGCGGCGTCGCCTGCGACATGATGCTCGACGAGTTCGGCGGGAGGACGGCAACGAGGTAGCCGATGGCCTGGAAGACGAGCCCCAGGCCCGGGATGCCGTTCAGCCCGTTGATCAGCGGCGTGATGTCCATCAGACCGCCACCCCTCCACTACCGAGCGAGGAGACCGTCGCGCCGGTGACGACCGAGCCGGCGTCCCGGCCGCCCACCCGGAGCAACCGGCGCAGCACTGGGCTCGCCACGAGGAAGAGCAGGATCGTGGCCTGGAGCACGTCGACGAGCTCGACCGGGATCTGCGCCTGGATCTGCATCAGCCCCGCGCCCGCCCGCATCCCGCCGAACAGGAGGGCGGCGAGGACGATCACCAGCGGGTTCGAGCGGGCGAGCAGGGCGACCGCGATCGAGTCGAAGCCGACCGTGGTCCCGAAGCTCGAGGTCATCGAGTGGGTGACGCCCAGCAGGACCGACGTGCCGGCGAGGCCGGCCAGCGCTCCACAGAAGGTCATCGTCGCGACCGTGACGAGCTTCGGCCGCATGCCCGCATACCGCGCCGCGTCCCGGTTCGCCCCGACGGACCGAACCTCGAAGCCCCAGGTGGTCCGGTACAGGAGCCACCACACGAAGAGTGCGGCGAGCACCGCGAGCAGGATCCCCAGGTGCCCGTTCGGGGCGAGGATGATCGGGAATGCGGCATTGCCCACGTCGAACGTGACCGGGGAGGGCGATCGTGGCACCTTGAGCGGTCCGCTCACCAGCGCAGCCAGGAGCTGGACCGCGATGTAGTTCATCATGATCGTGCTGACGACCTCGTGGGCGCCCGAGACGGCTTTGAGGAAGCCGGGGATGAAACCCCAGATCCCGCCCGCGATGATGCCGGCGAGCACCGCGAGCGGGATGGCGATCGCCGCGGGTGCGTTTGCCAGTGCGACGCCGGCCATGACCGCGCCGAGGGCGCCGACCAGGAACTGGCCCTGGGCTCCGATGTTGAACAGGCCGGCCTTGAAGCCGAACCCGACCGCGAGGCCGCCGAACACGAGCGGCGTCGAGTACACGAGCGTGGAGACGATCGCGTCCGGCCGGCCGACCGCGCCGTTCACGAGGGCGCTGTAGGCGGTGAGTGGAAGCCCCCAGTCGAACTTCTTGCCCGGCACGAGCAGCTCCGAGAAGAGCATGATCACGGCGCCCGAGCAGCACGGACAGCACGGTCACGACGAGCGGCACCGCAACCACCGACCAGGCGCGCGCCCCGAAGCCCGCCGAGGGCCGGACGGGGCCGGAGCCGGGAGCCGCGGACCCGCTCACGACGCGGCCTCCACGGGCGCGGCAGCTCCGCGCTCCGCGCCGCCGGTGGCCATCAGCAGGCCCACCTCGTTCTTGTCGGCGGTGCGCCCGTCGACCACGGCCACGATTCGACCTCCGAACATGACGCCGATCCGATCGGACATCTCCAGCACCTCGTCGAGCTCCGCGGAGACGAGCAGGACCGCAGTCCCGGCGTCGCGCTTGGCGATGACCTGGCGATGGATGAACTCGATGCTGCCCACGTCGAGGCCACGGGTCGGTTGGTCGAGCACGAGCAGCTGCAGGTCACGGTCGAACTCGCGGGCCACCACCACCTTCTGCTGGTTGCCCCCGGAGAGCGTGCCCACCGCCACCGTCGGGGAGGGCGTCCGGATGTCGAACCGCTCGACCGCCGAGACGGCGTCCTGCTGGATCGCGTCCCCGTTGCGAAGCACGCCATGCGCATACGGGGGCCCGGTAGTAGCTGGTGAGGACCAGGTTGTCGGCGAGCGAGAACGACTTGATCAGGCCGAAGCGATGGCGATCTGCCGGGACGTACGCCACGGCTGCCTCGTTCATGTCGCGTGGCGAGTGGCCCGTCATGTCCGTTCCGGCGAGCGTGACCGTTCCCGCCGTCGGGCGCCGCAGGCCGATGATCGACTCGACGAGCTCGTCCTGGCCGTTGCCGGCGACACCCGCGATGCCGAGGATCTCGCCGGCCCGGACCTCCAGGTCCACGCCGCGGACAGCCGGGTGCCCGCGGTCGTCCCTCGCCTCCAGGCCGGTCACGCGCAGGACCGGCTCGCCGGGGTGGGAGATGCCTCGGTCCACGGTGAGCTGCACTTCCCGGCCGACCATGAGCTCGGCCAGGTCGTCCTCGTTCGTCTCGCTCGGCAGCCGCTGGCCCACGACGCGACCGCGGCGGATCACCGTGATCCGGTCCGCGATCTCCAGGACCTCGTAGAGCTTGTGGCTGATGAAGACGATGCTGTGACCCTCGGTGGCGAGCCGCCGGAGGACGGCGAAGATCTCCTCGGTCTCCTGCGGCGTCAGCACCGCCGTCGGCTCGTCGAGGACGAGGATCCGGGCGTTCCGATAGAGCGCCTTGAGGATCTCCACCCGTTGCTGCCAGCCGACGGAGAGCGACCCGACCTTCGCCTCCGGGTCGATCTCGAAGCCGAACCGCCGGCCCAGCTCGACGATCCGCCGGTGGGCCTCCTTGCGGTCCAGGAAGATCCGGTTGGCCATCGTCTCCTCGCCCAGGAGGATGTTGTCCGCCACGCTCAGGACGGGGACGAGCATGAAATGCTGGTGGACCATGTTGATCCCGCGGGCGATGGCGTCCGAGGGACCGGAGATCCGGATCGGCTTGCCGTCGAGGAGGATCTCGCCCTCGTCGGGCTGCGCCAGCCCGTACAGGACGTTCATGAGCGTGGTCTTGCCCGCCCCGTTCTCGCCCAACAAGGCATGGATCTCGCCTGGCCGGACCTCCAGGCTGATCCCGTCGTTGGCGACCACGCCGGGGTAGCGCTTCGTGATCCCGCGCATCTCGAGCGCGGGGGTGAGCTCGGTGCCCGTCGATTCCGTCATATGCGTGGCTCCCGGGATGGGCGGGGAGGAACGCAGACGGGCCGGCCGCGATCGGCCGGCCCGTCCGGATGGTGTGCTGTCGGGCCGAAACGCCTAGGGCGCGACGCCGCAGCCGGTGGTGGGACAGGTCTGGAGGGTCCCGGCCTTCATCGCGGCAAGGGCCGAGTCGAGCGATGCCTGGACTTCAGGACCGAACATGCTGGCCTTGTCGTGGAACGGGGAAGCCCCGATCCCGTCATTGGCAGCGTTGAAGAGCTGGTCACCTGAGATGAACGTGCCCCCGGCGAACGCCATGATCGCCTGGTTCACGGCCGACTCCAGGTGCTTCTCCGCACTGGTGATGATGCAGGCATTGGCCGGCGCGCCAAGCGACAGCCACTGGTCCACGTCGACGCCGATGCCGTAGATGTTGTTCTCGCAGGCGGCCTCGAGGACGCCGTTTCCGGTCTTGCCGGCGACCTGGAACAGGACGTCGACCTTGTTGGTCTTGATAAAGGTCTCGGCGAAGGTCTTGCCGCCCGCCGGATCATTGAAGGCCGCGGCCGAGAAGTCGTGCGTCACGTACGAGGACTTCACGACGATGTTCGGCTTGATTGACTTGGCGCCGAGCTCGTAGCCCTGGATGTAGCGGACGCAGGAGGCGCACAGCGTGGTGCCACCGATGGCGCCGATGATGTTGGCCTTGCTGGCGTAGGCCGCGACGATCCCGGCCAGGTAGCCGGCCTGGTCCTCGGCGAAGTAGAGCGAGGTGTAGTTCGGCAGGAGCGTCTTCGCGTCACCCTTGCAGGCGAACGTCGAGTCGGGCGCGCCCGTCGGGTCGACGCAGATGGGCGACTGGTCCACGCCGATGAAGTGGATCGTCGGGTTGGCCTTCGCGGCGGCAACCGTGTCGTTCGTCAGGTTGAAGCCGACCGTGACGATCACGTCGAACTTCTGGTCCACGAACTGCTGGATGTCCGCCTTGTACTCGGAGGCGTCCTTCGGGACGATCGAGGGCGGGGTCGCGGCGCCAAGCGTCGTCGCGGCGTCCACGGCGCCCTTGTAGCTGTACTCGTTGAAGCCCTTGTCGTTCAGGGTGCCGATGTCGGTCACGACGCCGATCTTGAGCGCCGATGCGGACGCGGCCGGGGACGGGCTCGCGGCGACGGACGGGGCGGCCGAGGGCGCCATGGACGGCTCGACCGAAGGCGCAGCCGACGCTGCGGGTGTTGGCGTGGCCGAGCCGCTGCACGCCGATGCGACGATCGCGAGCGTCGCGACGAGCAGGCCGAGCCGGCTGGTGCGAGTGATCATGAACTCCTCCTTGCGCGAACTGAACCTCGAGCGAGGCGCGGTGGGCGCGATCGCCCGGCGCGGCCGGGCGGCTTGTGTGGCGCATCGTACCGAGCACCCGGTGGCCGGACAAGATGCGTGGCATCGCGTCATCTGCCGGATTGAAGAATAGGGTCGTCAGCGGCGCGTGCGCGACGATCGCGCGATCCGGGAGCCCGCGAGCGCGATGACCGCGTGGCACCCGTCGCCGCCGCGCCCGGAGCGCCCGGCGATACCCTGCGGGCGTGCTTCCTCGGCCCGTGATCCTCGACTGCGACCCCGGCCACGACGACGCCCTGGCCATCCTCCTCGCGCTCGCGCGCCCCGAGCTCCGGGTCCTGGGGATCACGACCGTGGCCGGCAACTCGAGCGTCGAGAACACGACCCGGAACGCGCTCCGCGTCCTGACGCTCCTTGGCCGGACGGACGTCCCGGTGGCGGCCGGGGCAGCCCGCCCGCTCGTCCGGCCCATCCGTGTCGCCGACCACATCCACGGAACCTCCGGCCTCGATGGCGCGGCGCTGCCCGAAGCGGCCGTCGGGCCCGTGGCCGAGGGGGCCGTGGAGCTGCTCGCCCGGCTGGTCCGTGCGTCTCCGGACCCGGTCACGCTCGTCCCGACCGGGCCGCTGACGAACATCGCGCTCTTCGTGCGGACGCACCCCGAGCTGCTCCCACGGATCTGCCGAGATCAGCATCATGGGCGGCGCGATCGGGGAGGGGAATCTGCACCGCCTCCGCTGAGTTCAACATCTGGGCCGACCCGGAGGCGGCCGCGATCGTGCTCGACTGCGGCCGGCCGGTTGCGCTCGTGCCGCTGGAGGTCACCCACGCGGCCCTGTTCCGCAACGCCGACATCCCGCGCCTGGAGGCGCTCGGCACGCAGACCGGCCGCGTGTTCGCGGACCTGCTGCGCTTCTTCGCGATCTTCCACCGGGAGCGCTATGGCTGGGACGGCTCGCCGATCCATGACGCCGTCGCGGTCGCCCGCCTGGTGGCACCGGGCCTTGTCACGGAGATGCCCTACCGCGTGGACGTTGAGACGGAGAGCGAGCTGACGCGCGGACGGACCGTGGTGGACCTGCACGGCCTGCGCGGCCTACCCCCGAACGTCGCCGTCGGCGTCGGGATCGACCGAGGCCGCTTCATCGACCTCCTTGTTGACGCGATCTCGCGCTTCGCGTAGGCGCAGAGCCGGCGACGCCGCCGAACCCCGCCTCGATCGGCGGCCGGCGGTGGTACTGCGTCAGCCGTGCTCGTGGAGCTCGTCCAGGCGTGCGTCGGAGATCCCCAGGTGGTGTGCCAGCTCGTGGCGGAGGGTTTCCTCGACGCCGTGGACCAGCGCCTCGCGGCTCCGCCAGCGGCGCTCCAGAGGTCCGCGGTACAGCGTGATCACGCTCGGGATCGGGGCATGGTCGGCGCCAAACGCAGTCCTGGGCACGCCGCGGTAGAGGCCATAGAGACCGGCGGCGCCCACGGTGGCGAGCTCATCCGGTGTCGCCTCGTCCGCGACCATGATCGCGACCGTGGCGAGCTGGGCGCGGTACTGATCGGGGAGGCGCGCGATCGCCGCCTCCAGCGCCGCGTCGAAGGCGGCCACGGCCGGATCGTCGATCTCGGGCGCCTCGTCCTGAAGATCGTCCACGAGTGAAGAATATCCGGCCCGCGCGTAACGAGACCGTCACGTTCGAGGTGGACACTCACGTCATCGAACCGACCGCCCGGCCCTGGAGGTCAACCACCACACCCGGAACCGAGGCAGACCAATGGCAGCAACAACTCGCCTGACCGAATCCGCCCTTGCGCAGCTGGTCCCGGCCGGAAGCGTCGTCATCGCGGTCACGGACGATGGCTCGGACCGCCGCTACGCCGCCGTGCGGAACGCGGCGACCACGATCGCGGCGGGGGCCGGCGCCAGGGTGCTCCTCTTCCACGCGCCTCCCGGACAGGCCGACTCGGGCAGGCGGAGGTGGCGGGTGTTCGTTCCCGGACTCCGCGGCGCGGGCAGCCCAGCGGAGCAGGACGCACACCCCCATGACGCGTCACTCCTGGGCGTCGAGGCAACCGCGATCCGGGCCCGCGGCGTGGAGGTCGCCGTCTGGATGACGTCAAGGCCCATCTCGGCCGGGATGGTCGAGGCGGTCTCCGTCACCGGCGCGGCGCTCGTGCTCATGCCGGCCGAGGCCGAACGCCGGGGCATCGTCCGCCGGACGCTGGACTACCGGGCGTCGCGGATCCCTGCCCCGGTCGTGGCCGTCGATCCCGACGGCGGGCTGGTGCGAGTCCGTCCGCTCGGCGACCGCCAGGCGGAACCGGGGCGACCCGTGCGAATGCCCCGGCGCGGCAGGCTCGCCGGGCCAGCCGCCTGGGGTTTCGCGCGCTGACCACCATCGCCGGCGACAGGTGAATTACGTGGTCGGGCCCCATCGGCATGCGCCTTGTCGTGGAGCATCGCTGGTCGTGGGAATGCGCGGGGGTGCCGCCCAGCCCGCTGACTGCTCGATCCCGTCCGGGGGGGGGAGCTTCGTGTCGCCCGTCCCGCGCGGCTACCATTGATCCCGTGACCATCGCCCCGAACGACTTCACGCACCTCCACGTCCACTCCGAGTTCAGCCTCCTCGACGGCCTCGGCCGGATCGACGACCTGGTCGACGCGGCCGCAGCGCAGGGCTTCGACAGCTCGCGATCACCGATCATGGCGCGCTCTACGGCGCCGTCGCCTTCTACCAGGCGGCGGTCGCGAAGGGCATCAAGCCGATCATCGGTGTCGAGACGTACGTCGCCCGGCGGTCGATGCGCGACAAGGAGGGCAAGGCCGACGCCCAGCCCTTCCATCTGTCCTGCTGGCGACGAACCTGGTCGGGTACCGGAACCTGTCCCGCCTCATCACCGACGCCCACCTCGACGGCTACTACTACAAGCCCCGCATCGACCGCGAGCACCTCGCCCGCTACAGCGAAGGCCTGGTGGGATGTCGGCCTGCCTCAACGGCGAGGTCCCGAAGGCGCTCGAGGTGGACGACTGGGAGTCGCCCAGGCGCTGTCAGGCGAGTATGGGGACATCTTCGGCAAGGACAACTTCTACCTCGAGCTCCAGGACCACGGACTCCCGGAACAGAAGCGGCTCAACGAGCAGCTCCTCCGCCTGGCGCAGGAGGTGGGCTTCCGCTCGTCGTGACGAATGACCTGCACTACGTCCATGAGGCACAGTCGGACGCCCACGACGTCCTCCTGTGCGTCGGGACGGGCAGCAACCTCGACACGCCGGGGCGGCTGCGCTTCGAGACGCCACGAGTTCTACGTGAAGTCGGCCGCCCAGATGGCCGCGCTCTTCCCGGACCAGCTCGAGGCGATCCTCAACACGCGGCGGTTCGCCGAGATGTGCGACGTGAAGCTGCCGCTCGGGTCAACCGGATCCCGCACTTCCCCGTGCCGGACGGCGAGACCCCCGAGAGCTGGCTGCGGAAGGAGTGCGAGGCCGGCCTCGCCCGCCGCTACGGAACGGTCACCCCGGAGCTCCAGGCGCGCCTCGACTACGAGCTCGGGTCATCATCTCGATGGGCTATGCCGGGTACTTCCTCATCGTGGCCGACTTCATCGCGGTTCGCGCGCGATCAGCGCATCCCCACGACCTGCCGGGGCACCGCGCCCGGATCGATCGTCACCTACACCCTGGGCATCACGCCCGTCGACCCGATCCACTACGGCCTGCCGTTCGAGCGGTTCCTCAACCCCGATCGCGTCACGATGCCCGACATCGACGTCGACTTCGAGGACGGTCGGCGTGAGGAAGTCATCAACTACGTCACGCACAAGTACGGCCACGACCACGTCGCCCAGATCATCACGTTCGGGACGATGCTCGCCCGCGCGGCGATCCGGGATGTGGGCCGCGTCCTGGGCCACGGCTACGGCGACGTCGACCGCATCGCCAAGGCCGTCCCGAACCAGCTCGGAATCCGGCTCGACGATGCGCTGCAGATCGCGCCGCCGCTGCGCGACATGTACGAGGCCGATCCCGGCGTCCACCGCCTCATCGACCTCGCGAAGCAGCTCGAGGGCGTCGCCCGCAACGCCTCCACGCACGCCGCCGGCGTCGTCATCTCGCGCGAGCCGCTCACGGACCTCATGCCGCTCCAGAAGGCGACGAACTCGGACGGCACGATGACCCAGTACGAGATGCACGGGGTCGATGCGCTCGGGCTGCTCAAGTTCGACTTCCTCGGGCTCTCGAACCTGACCATCCTGCGCCAGGCGGTCGACCTCATCCGCGAGGAGCGCGGCCTCGAGGTCGACATCGACCGGATCCCGCTCGACGACCGCAAGACGTTCGAGCTTCTGGCGTCCGGAGAGACGACGGGCGTGTTCCAGCTGGAGTCGGCCGGCATGCGGCGCTACGTGCGCGAGCTGCAGCCGACGTCGGTCTTCGACCTTGCGGCCATGGTCGCCCTCTATCGTCCGGGCCCGATGGACAACATCCCGGCGTACATCCGCCGCAAGCACGGCATGGAGCCGGTCAGCTATCTCCACCCGCTCCTCGAGCCGTTCCTCATCCGCACGTACGGGATCTTCGTCTACCAGGAAGACATCATGGCCGCCGCGATCGCCCTGGCCGGCTTCACGGGACCCGAGGCGGACACGCTCGGCTACGCGATCCGAAAGAAGAAGTCGGCGGTCCTGCGTGCACAGAAGAGAAGTTCGTCACACAGGCGGCCGAACGAGGCGTGACGCCCGAGGTCATCGACGCGGTCTTTGCCGCCTTCCAGCCCTTCGAGCGCTACGGCTTCAACAAGGCCCACGCCACGTGCTATGGCCTTGTCGCGTACCAGACCGCCTACCTGAAGGCGAACTACCCCGTCGAATACATGACGAGCGTGCTGACGGCATTCCGGGACAACGCCGAGAAGGTCGCCGCGGCGATCGCCGAATGCCGGCGCCTCGGGATCGAGGTCCGGCCGCCCGATGTCCACGCGAGCCATCTGGAATTCACCGTCGAGGGCGACGCGATCCGATTCGGACTGCTCGCGGTCAAGAACGTCGGCGGGGGAGCGATCGAGTCGATCATCGCGGCCCGCCAGGAGGGCGGGCCGTTCAAATCGCTCGTCGACTTCTGCTCGCGCATCGACCTTCGGCTGACGAATTGCAAGGTCCTCGAGTCGTTGACGAAGGTGGGCGCCCTCAACGCCTTCGGCCATCCGGGCCAGGTCCTCGACAACCTCGAGAAGGCGATGTCGCGCGGCCAGCAGCTCCAGGCGAGCGGTCGAGCGACCAGATGGGCTTCTTCGCCCGGCGGAACCAGCTCATTCGAGGCGACGCTGCCCGCCGCACCGGAGGTCCCGATGCGCGAACGGCTTCGCTGGGAGAAGGAGCTGCTCGGGCTCTACCTCTCGGAGCACCCGATGGGCGAGGTCGCCGACCAGGTCGGCGCGTTCGTCAACGCCTACAGCGGCGACCTGCGCGACGAATCGCTCGATGGACAGCGCGTCGTGGTGGGCGGCATCGTCACCGGGATCAGGATGGTCATCACGAAGGCGAAAGCCACGATGGCGATCGTCACGCTCGAGGACCTGCAGGGGACCATCGAGGTGGTCGTCTTTCCCCGGACGTGGGAGGAGACGCAGGGGACGTGGACGGAGGGGGCGATCCTGCTCGTCCGGGCCGGGTGGATCATCGCGGCGAAGAAGTGTCGCTGCTGGCGGACGCGGCGTGGGAGTGGGACGCGGTCGTGGTGCGCGGGGAGGTGGCCTTCGAAAGCGAGGTCGCCGCGAGCGACCGTGGATCGCGCGGGCGTGGCCGGTTCGGCGGTTCTCGTGCGAACGGCCAGAACGGCTCGACAGAACGGCGGGAGTACCGGCGGGAGCGGACGGCTTCCCGCAGCTATCGCAACGGGCGGGCGGAAGCAGCGCAGCTCCGCGCGCCATAGGACCATCCGCGCCGGGCGGCGGGCCGGCCGGGGCCCGGCACGACCCGCGGCCGGAGCGCGCTGGCGTCGAGGCTGCGGCCGGATTCGCTTCGGCGATGCCGCCGGCGCCGCTCCCGGGGTCGTCGGAGCCAGTCGACTTCGAGATGGCGGCACCGGACCTCGATGCACCGCCATTGCCGGAGGAGGAACGACCGCAGGCGATCGCGTCCGCCACCGGACCGACGCGGCCGCTCGAGGCCGGCCCGGCCGGCCGGCTCCATGTCCGATGCGGGGTCGGGATCGGTCCGGATGTCCTGCAGCCCGCGATGGCAACCGTCCGCGACATCCTGCGCCTGCACCCCGGTGGGACGCGGGTGATCGTGCACCTGCCGCAAGGTGCCGGGCGAACGGCCCTTCCGATGGAGCTGCGCTCCGGCGTCGCCTACGACGCCGAGCTTGTGGCGGATGTCGGCCGCCGGCTCCGCCCTGAGATCTGCACCCTGGAGACCGTGCTCCAGGACGACGTGCTCGGCGCGTCCGCCTGAACCAGACTGGCCACGGCGTGCCGGGGCCGTCCGCGGCCGGGATCGCCCTCGACGGGGCCGCGCAGTGAACCCGGGTCGCGCGTCCTTGCGCGAGCGACCACTTGTCAGGGTGCTGAGCAGCGACTACTTGTCAGGGTGCTGAGCGCCGCACAGGCGCGGGGGAATAGGGTCGGTTGCTGCGACCCCGTCCAGGTGACGTACTGCTCTCACCAGCGTGACCACGCTCGATGATCACCTGGCCGGGCTGGTTTTTTTTTTTTTTTTTTTTTTTTTTTTTTTTTTTTTTTTTTTTTTTTTTTTTTTTTTTTTTTTTTTTTTTTTTTTTTTTTTTTTTTTTTTTTTTTTTTTTTTTTTTTTTTTTTTTTTTTTTTTTTTTTTTTTTTTTTTTTTTTTTTTTTTTTTTTTTTTTTTTTTTTTTTTTTTTTTTTTTTTTTTTTTTTTTTTTTTTCGGCCCGCGGCCCGGGAAGCTGCCGCGGTCGAGGTCAGCTGGCCGTCGGGCCGGTCCCGGCGGTGTCGCCAGCGCGAGCGGCCCGGATCGCCTGTACCACGGACAGCCGATCGGCGAACTCCGTCCGGAGCGTACCGAGCGCCGTGGCGTCAATGTCGATCTCACTCGCGACCTGGTCCAGGGTCGCGCTCTCGGCGGACGAGATTGAGCCGTCCGAGGCTGCCGCGAGGAAGCAGGCGCGCAAGAGGCGCAGGCGCTGGTCCGGGTCGGAGATCCGCTTGAACTCGCGCGTGACCAGGTAGTCCTCCGTCGACCCGAAGAGGCGCGCCTGCTGCTTGGCCGCCTCGACGACGAGGATCGCCTCCGCCTCACCGATGCTGCTCTCCTCGACGAGCGTCCGCTCCATGAACGCCGTCTCCTCCGGGTTCACGGCGAGGTCGGCGTTTGCCACCCGGGCCAGCACGTACGAGGCGGCGGCAAGGAAGCGCGCCCGCTCAGGCGGGAGCTCCTCGAGCTGGGCGACGATCCGCCGAACCGTGGCCGTGTCGGGGGTCGGGTCTTCGTCCGGCTGCCCGATGTCGCCTACCCGGGACGGCTCGCTCGCTCGCGCCGTCGCTTCGTGCGAGTCGGCCGCGGCGGCCCCTCCGAGGAGGTGGCGGAAGATGCTCATCGGGACTCCTTCGGGGAAGTGCCTCCGTTGAGGCAGTTGGGGCCCGAAGCGTACATCGGCGCTCCCGAAGGTTCGTGTGCCCAGGGGTGCCATGAGGTCAGCGGGGGCCGAACAGCCACCGGTTCCCGGGTCCGCCGCAAGGCGAGCGGGACATGGTTACGCCTCCGCAGCCCTGGGGGGAAGGGCGGCAGAGGCGCTGGCAGTCAGGATCGCCGGTGACCGGGGGCGCTGGAGAGTGCCGACTGGCCCCCGTTGGGGTGCCAGTCGGCAGGGACTTGTCATGCCGATGCCGGGCGACGCCGTCGTCGATGCTTCAGAACGCACCCGCCGACAACGTCACGGCTCGAGAATTGGGACGTCCCCGTCGCCGCCGCGGCTCCTCCGATGCTGCTCCCTCGTGACGTGGACTCGCCTCGCGGCGATGTGCTCCCAGGATCTCGGGACGTGACCACCTGGTAGTCATGGAACGGCCCCGGCGGAGGTGCCGAGGGCCGTTCCGATGCAGCGAGGCCATCGCCGCTTTGGAGTTGTGGCTGCCAGACGCCGAGGTCCTTCAGCTCCCGGGTGCGCGGTAGTCCGGCGAGAGCCGCGCAACCGCCGTCCACCTCTTCGGGTGTCAGGAGCACGACCGTCCTCGTGTGAACGGCCCCGGACGCCGACGTGCTGAGGGCGAGGGCGGCCGCCGAGGCGTTGTTCGGCAGGTCGCCGATGATGAAGTAGTCGTCACTGCCGAAGGCGAAGTGGTACGACTCGAGCGTGCCACCGACGGAGGCGAACCCCTCCTTGATGGCCTGGACCCGCCTCTTTCCACCCTCGGATTGGATTCCCTCGCACCCTGCGCCGTGAAGCTGCCGGTAAACAGATACTTGGGCATCGCGTACCCCCCCTGCCGCGGGGTGTCCAATGGGACACGTTCGGACCACGGTCGGGTAAGGGTATCCGCCTCGTCTGGCCGGCGCCACTCGAAGCCCCGCCAGGTCACGCGCCCGCGGCCATCGGGAAGGAACTCCCCGCGGCCGCAGGAGCAGCGCCAGTTCCGGTGCCGGAGACGAGATTTGAACTCGTACAGCCTTGCGGCTAACGGTGTTTGAGACCGTCGCGTCTGCCTGTTCCGCCACTCCGGCACGACGGCCATCGTAGCGCGCGTCGGAGCGACCGATCCGGGAGGGAGGCGCTCAGCCGTCGGCCCCGGCCGCGGAGCGCGCGATTTGCGGTGAGAAGCCCGATGCCGAGAGCGAGCACGAGCACCGCGACCACCACCAGCAGCGTGTGGTCCGATGTTGTTGACTCGGATGTAGCCTGATTTGCACCACGCTCCGCTCCGCCTGTGGCGGCTCCGTGGGCGCCGCTTTGGGCGCCACCTCCGAGGATCCGGAATTCGACGCGAAGCCCGAGGGCGCGGACGCTCGCACCCGCGGCGGGACCGGTGCCCACGCCGGCTGCGGGGGGCGTGGGCGCAGGGAGCGCGGCAGCGGCAGGGCTGGGTGCGGGCACTGCCAGGGCGCCGGGCGTCGCGTTCGGTACGGCGAGGCCGGCCGGGCTCTGGCGGGTACCGCGACCCCGACCGGGCTGGGTGCCGGAAGCGCCGCCAACCCAGGTGTGGCGCGGGCAGCACCCGGTTCCTGGCCTCGTGGCTGGCGCGGCTCCGGCGGCGGGCCAGGGCCCGATCGCCGGGCTGGGCGCGACGCCGAGGCGGGCGTCACCGTCCGCCGCGCTGCCCGAAGTGCCGGCCACCCCCGGTGCCACGGAGCGGCGCGGCAGCCGTCGAGACCGTCGTGGCCGCCCGACCCGAAGAGCCCGGGCGTCGTGCTCAGCAGCAGGCCTGCGATCCCCAGCGTCGCGAGGGCCCCCGCGATTGCTTCACCGTGGATCGCGGCGCCCCGAGCCAACCGACGAGACGTCGCCACTGGGTTGGCCGAAGGCGCGCCGCGTCGGCATCGGTCAGGCGATAGTCGCGGGTGCGCGCGGGTGCCTGCAGGGCCGGCAGTCGCGCGCACGGATGGCGGCGAGGTCGCCCAGCAGGGACGCGCAGCCGGCACATGTCACGGCGAGCGTCGCCGCCCGGTCGCGATCGACTCCCACCAGGTCGCCCGCGTCGAGGGCGGCGATGAGCGCCGCGTGCTCGTCGGCCGCGGCGGCGGGGGAGTGCGCTGCGAACGTGGACCATGGCTCGGTGACGTCCTCAGTTGCGGAAGAGTTCCATCCGGTCGGCAAGCAGCTCGCGGAGCGCCAGCCGGCCCCGATGGTTCCCGGGACTTCACGGTTCCGAGGCTGACCCCGGTCATCTCGGCGATCTCGCCGTAGTCATACCCCTCGACGTCGTAGAGGACGATCGCCGTCCGCTGGTCGGCGCCGATCGCGCCCATCGCCGCGACCAGGGCGCGCTGGCGCTCACCGGTCGTGGCGATCGACTCGGGGTCGCTCTCGCTTCCTGCCGGTGGCTGCCAGCTGTCGTCTTCGAGCCGGGTACGGCGACACCGGCCGCCGTTTCCTGGCCCGCTGCAGGTCCATCGCCGCGTTGATCGCGATCCGCGTGAGCCATCCCCGGAATGACGGTCCGCGGTACGAGCGCAGGTTTCGGGTCGCCGCCAAGAAGGCCTCCTGGGTCGCATCACCGGCCTGGTCCGGGTCGGGAACCATGCGGGCCACGAGTGCGTGGCAGAGATCCTGGTAGGCCTCGACAAGCTGGTTGAAGGCGCCCAGGTCGCCCTCCAGCGCCCGTTCCACCAGCAGGTGGTCCCGCCGGGGCTGGTCGCGTCGTCCAGGGTGGCCGCCGCGCCGACCTCCTCCGTCGGGCGAAGGCGAGAGTCGTCCAACTGCGCGCGGCTCCTTCGGGGTGGGAGCGCCCGGAAATGTCGGGGCGACGAGGCGCGGCGAGTCTAGCACGGCCTGATCGACGTCCGAACGGTCGAGCGGGTTCCGCGAGGTCGGCCACGGCGTCCCCGAAGAGCGCCGTTTCCTGCGCTCGTCCTCCACGACGAGGATCGTCTTGATCGGAGCTCCGGGTCGGCGAGGCGGCGCGGGCGGGAGAGCCCGGCCGGCCGGGAAACGGCCGGCCGGGGCCGAGCATACGCCTCGGCGGATGGGCGCGGAGCCGTTCAGGCGGGTGCGGCTCCGGTGCGGCCGGGGTGCCCTGGATGGTCTGTCGGGCACGAGGCGTCAGAAGACGAGGATCCGCGACCTGAGGTCGGGCACGTCGTCGCGGGTTGTATCGGCGCCCGCCAACCCGACCCCGTCCGATGCGGCCGTGGACCGGTACACTCGGCGGAGGCGCCCCGCGTCGCCGCCGGCACACCCTGCGGGCTCCGCCGCCGGGAGGATGCCGACGTCCATGGAACGCCTGATGCTGCTCGACGGCAACGGGCTCGATCTACCGCGGCTACTTCGCCCTCCTCACGCCCCTCTCGACCTCGAAGGGCGAGCTGGTGAACGCCGTCTTCGGCTTCTCGAATCGTGCTGCGCGGCTTCGCGGACGTGAAGCCCGACTACGTCGCGGTCGCCTTCGACCTGCCCGGTCCCACGTTCCGCCACGAGGGTACGCCGAGTACAAGGCGACGCGGAAGCCGATGCCGGACGACCTGCGCGCCCAGTTCCCGAAGGTGCGCGAGGTCGTCGCGGCGCTGCGGATCCCCGTCCACGAGTTGGCCGGCTACGAGGCCGACGACGTCATCGGGACGCTCACCGTCCAGGCGGAGGCCCGCGGGATCGACACGACGATCGTCACCGGCGACCTGGACATGCTCCAGATCGTGAGCGACCGCACGTCGCCTGATGACGACCCGCAGGGCGTCGAGAACACGGTCTATTACGACCCGGCCAGGTCCAGGAGCGCTACGGCCTGGCGCCGTCCAGATGGTCGACTTCAAGGCCCTGAAGGGCGACTCGAGCGACAACATCCCGGGAGTGCCCGGGGTGGGGGAGAAGACCGCGGCGAAGCTCATCGGCGACTTCGGCGCCTCGACCTGTTGTACGCGCGCCTCGACGAAGTGCGCCGGAGAAGCTGCGCGACCTGCTCCGCGAGCACCGCGACCAGGTCTTCCGCAGCCGCGATCTCGCGACGATCATCCGCGACCTGCCCGTGGCGCTCGACCTCGAGGCGGCGCGCCTCGGCGACTACGACCGCGACGCGGTCGTGCGGCTCTTCCGCGAGCACGAGTTCCGCACGCTCATCGACCGCCTGCCGGCGCGCGCGGGGCCGCGAGTCGGCGGGCCGAGGCGGCCGAGCGAGGCGGTGCGGCGGCCGTCCGGCGAGCCCCAGGCGTGGGCGCCGTCGACGGCCGCGGCCCGCCAGCGAGCGACGTCTCGGGGGGGCGCGTCTGCCGGTGCGGCACCGGCCGCGCGCCCGGCCGTCGGAGTCGCGGGGCGGCGGCGGGCGCCCTTCGCACCGGGCAGCGGCGACGGCCTGCAGCTCGCGCTCGATTTCGACTCCGTGGGCAGATCGGCGAACCGGCCGCGGCGATGGGCCTGCGGCCGCGCCGCTGCCCCTCGAGCGACCTCGGACGCGCTCTCGCGGCGGCGTCGCCGACCCGGGCCGGATCGAGCGTCGTCCCGACGAGGCGATCGCCGGGTGGCGGATGGCTCGCCGGGCGCTCGGCGGTCGGCGCCGCGCTCGTCCTCGACGACCCGCGGCCGCGCCGGGGCCACGCGCTGGCGCTCGCGCTCGCCGGCGAGGATGGTCGCGTCGTGACGCGCGAGGGGCCCGGCGGCCTCGGACGCGCTCCGCCGCCGTCGAGGCGCGCGAGTACGGTCGTCGCCCACGAGGTCGAAGCCGCTCCTCGTCGCGCGCTTCGCCGACGACCTCGGCGCGGCGCCGACGCCGGTCGCCTTCGACACCCAGATCGCCGCGTACATCCTCAACGCGTCCCTGCGCAGCCAGGCGATCGACGACGTCGTGCCGAGCGGCTCGGGCTCGTCCTCCCGCCGCCGGCCGCCGCGCTCGCCGCCGCCGCCGGGCGGGGCTCGAGGCGCTCGGCGCGCTCGCCGTCCGCGACCCGCTCGCCGACGCGCTCTCCGAGGAGGGCCTCGACCGGCTCTACCGGAGATCGAGCTCCCGCTGATCCCGTCCTCGCCCGCATGGAGGCCACGGGCGTCGCGCTCGACCGCGAGGCGCTCGGCACTCCTCGACGTGGAGTTCGCCGCGAGCTGCACGCCTCGAGGCCGAGATCTTCGCCGACGTCGGCCACGAGTTCACCTCGGGAGCCCCAAGCAGCTCGAACAGGTCCTCTTCTACGAGCTCGACCTACCCAAGGGGCAGCGGACGAAGACCGGCTACTCGACCGACGCGTCGGTGCTCGAGGACCTTCGGGCCGCGCACCGTGGTCGGAGGCTGCTCGACTGGCGGATCTACACGAAGCTCCGGAGCACGTACGTCCAGGCCCTCCCGGAGCTGCTGGCGTACGACGGCCGGCTCCACACGACGTTCCACCAGGCGGTGGCGGCCACCGGCAGGCCTCTCGTCGTCCGACCCGAACCTCCAGAACATCCCGATCCGCACGGAGCTCGGCCGCCGGATCCGGCGGGCCTTCGTGGCCGGCGCCCCGGATGTGATGCTCGTGGCCGCCGACTACTCGCAGATCGAGCTGCGGATCCTGGCCCATGTGTCGGGCGACGCGCACCTGCGCGAGGCATTCTGCCGAGGCGCGGATATCCACCGTGGGACGGCGGCGCTCGTGCTCCACAAGGACGCCCGCCGACATCACGAAGGACGAACGCTCGATGGCCAAGATGGTCAACTTCGGCATCGCCTACGGCATGAGCGACTTCGGGCTCTCCAGCCGCGCGAACATTTCGCGCGACGAGGCGAAGGCCTTCATCGACCGCTACTTCGCGACCTACTCCGGGATCAGCCAGTACATGCTCGCACATCCGCGAGGTCGCCCGCGCACAGGGCTACGTGACGACCCTGCTCGGCCGGAAGCGTGAGATCCCCGAGCTCCGCGCCTCGAACCCCAGCCTGCGCGGGGCCGGGGAGCGGATGGCGATCAACATGCCGATCCAGGGGACCGCGGCCGACATCATGAAGATCGCCATGATCCGGGTCGACCGCCGGCTGCGGGCCGAGGGCTTCCGGTCGCGTGCTTCTCCAGGTCCACGACGAGCTGCTCCTGGAGGTCCCCCGTGACGAGGTGCCCGGCTGGTCCCGCTCCTGCGGGACACGATGGCGGCTGCGCTCCCGCTCGACGTCCCGCTCAACGTGGACGTGAAATTCGGCGACGACTGGGAGCCGATGGCGCCGTCTTCCCGCGCGGCCCGCTGGGCCGTCGGGCGCGCCCCGATGCGGCCGAGCTCCCGGAGGTCGGAGACCGCCGCGCGCGAACCTGCGCCGCCTGGCGTCGTCGGCGCGACGATCAGCCGCGCGCATCTGGCGCCTGAGCTGCCCGAGCTCGAGACGTCGCGCGCGACCTGCACTCGTCGCCGCCGCGACGATCTCGGCGCCGCGTTCGGGCGGACCCGAAGGCCTCGCCGGCCGTCGCCGAGTGCGAGCGCCGGCGATCGAGGCGGCGGGCGGCGGGGCAAGCGCATCGTCGTCGAGCTCTCCGGCGATCGGCGCTCACGATCCAGCTCAAGATGACCGGCCAGCTGTTCGTGCTGCCGGCGGGCACGCCGCACGATCGGCCACGTCCACCTTCGCCTCGAGCTTGCCGACGGCCGCTGGATCCTGTTACGGGACATGCGGAAGTTCGGACGGGTGGGGCTGTATCGCCGGGGAGAGGCGGGCGGCATCCTTGGCGAAGGCGACGAGAGCGAGCTGTTCGGCTCGGCACGGACCCGAGCCGCTCGCCGACGCGTTCACGCTGGCCGACTTCCGGCGCGGCTGCGGGCCGGCGGGGGCGGCTGAAGCCGCTGCTGCTCGACCAGGCGTTCGTCGCGGGGATCGGCAACATCTACGCCGACGAGGCGCTCTGGCGGGCGCGCCTGCACCCGCTCCGCTCGGCAGCGGCCTGCGCCCGGACGACGAGCGGCGCCTCTACCTCGCCATTCGTGAGGTGCTGAACGAGGCGATCGCCCGACGCGGCTCCTCGATCGACGACTACACCGCGCCCCAGGGCGACGGCGAGATGCAGGAGCACCTGACGTCTACCAGCGCACCGGCGGGCCCTGCCCCGCTGCGGTCGGCCGCTCCGGCGGATCGTGCTGGGGCAGCGCGGGACGCATTTCTGCTCGTGGTGCCAGCGGCTGCCGGCGCGGAGCGACGGGCTCGACGGCGACTCCTGGCCGGTGCGACCCGGCGGAGCGAGGCGCGGCGGCCGCGTGGACCGAGCTCGCGGGCGAGGGCGCGCTCGGCTGACCGCCGGACGAGGCGGCGCGGAGCCGCGCGCGCGCGGCAGGAAGCGCCCGAACCCGCGGCAGACGGCGACGCGCAAGCGGCGGCCCCGAAGACGTCCGGCGCGCCCGGCCGCAGGTCGAGGAGACTGACGTCTTGTGACCATTCGCTGCGCCTCACGGGGTCCGCCGCGAGATCGGGACTTCGTCATCCTCGACCGGACCGCGGCTATCGCGCGCGGCGAGCGCGTGGGCCTCGTCGGCGCCAACGGCGCCGGCAAGACGACCCTGCTCGGATCGTGGCCGGTCGCGAGGAGGCCGACGGTGGGCGAGTTCCTGGCCAGCGGGATCTCGCTCGGGATGCTGACGCAGGAGGCGAACCTCGACGCGGTGTTCGCGTCGGCCCCGGAGGTTCCGCCCGGCCGTCCGCCGTGGCGCCGCCGAGGTGGAGCAGCTCGAGGCCGCGCTCCACGAACTCGAGACGGCGGCGCATCGGCGGTCGAGCCGCGGTACGCGCACCTCCGCGAGCGGTTCGAACCCTCGACGGCTACCGCTCGACCAGCGCGTCGACGAGGCGCTCTCCGGCCTCGGCTTCCCGACGCGAGGACTGGCTCGCCGACGGAGCTGTCCGGCGGCGAGCAGACGCGGGCCGCGCTCGCCCGGCTGCTGGTCGCCAACCCCGACCTGCTCCTGCTCGACGAGCCGACGAACCACCTGGACCTCGGGGCGCTCGAGTGGCTGGAGGAGTCGCCCCGCGCGGCGCAGGCGCGCTGGTCGTCGCATCGCACGACCGGGCCTTCCTCGACGCGATGGTCTCGCGGATCTGGGAGTTGCGGGAACGGAGGCTCGACGGTCTTCCGGGGCTCCTACTCCGCCTCCTGGCGCAGCGCGCGGACCGGGACGCGCGCCTGCGCAAGGACGTCGAGGCGGGCGACGACGCGATCGCCACGGAGCTGGACCTGATCCAGAAGTACCGGAACCAGCGCAAGCACGGCAAGATGCACGAGCACGAGCGCCGGCTCGAACAGCTCGACGCGGGTCGAGGCGCCGAAGCCGGCCCGCAGCTGGCGCTGCCGACTCGGCGTTGCTCGGGGCGGCGGCCGGTCGCGCTCGGCGCGAGGTCGTCGTCTCGCTCGAGGACGTCGTCGGGGTCCACGCCGGACGGGCGCGGCGGGGACCCCGTCGTGCGTGCGCGCCGCCTGGAGGCCACGCGCGGCGAGCGGATCGGGATCGTGGGGCCGAACGGCGCCGGCAAGACCACGCTGCTGCGCACGATCGCGGGGACCTCTCGCCGTTCGATGGGTTCGTACGGCTCGGGGCAGCGGTGCAGCCGGCTACCTGGCGCAGTTGCGCGACGTCGCGATCCCCGGGACAACGGTCCTCGACGCGCTGCTCGCCGATGTGCCGCTGCCGGCGGGCGAGGCGCGCGGCGTACCTCGCGCGGTTCCTGTTCCGCGGCGACGACGTCTTCAAGCCGGTCGGAGTCTGTCCGGCGGCGAGCGCTCACGGCTGGAGCTGGCGCTGCTCGGCGTCATGTCGGCCAACCTCCTGCTGCTCGACGAGCCGACGAACCACCTCGACATCCCGGCGCGCGAGGCGCTCGAGTCGTTCCTGCGCGAGACGGCCGGCGACGCTGCTCCTCGTCTGCCACGACCGGCGCCTGCTGGAGATCGTCTGCGAACGGCTGTGGGTCGTGGAGGCTGGGTGAGGGGACGGGCCCGGTCGGGCGGCCGTTCGACGGCGGGCTATCGCGCCTGGCGCGCGGCGGTCACGGACGGCTGGCACGCGTGGCGCGGCCAACTGGAGCGCGACCGCGCAGCGCGTTCATGGCCGCTGCCCGCGTGCGCCGGGGGCCGCCGCGGCGGGACGCGTCGACGCCGCGGGCGGGGCGCGGCTCCGACGCGGCGTGCCGGTGCGGCGCCGAGCGCCGCGCGTCGGCGCCGCGCCGGCCGAGGCGCGGCTGGCGCCGCGGCGTCGCGCCCGCGCAGCCGGACCGCTGTCGAAGGACGCCTACCGCCGCCAGAAGGAGTCGTCGAGGACGACATGGCCCGGCTCGGGCTGCGCAAGAGCCACCTGGAGCTGGCACTCGGCGACCGCAGCCGCAGTCAACTTCGTGGAGCTGCGGCGGGTCACGCAGCGAGCTTGCCGACGTGGACATGGCGCTCGCGGCCGCCGAGGAGGCATGGCTCGCGCTGGAGGAGCGGGCGCCGTGAGCGGCGACCGGCGACCCGGACGCGCCCGCTGGCGGGTGGTCGCCGGGCTCCAGGCGCGCGCACCGTCCGTATCGGCCTGACCGGTCCCATCGGCTGCGGCAAATCCACGGTCGCCGGCTGGCTCCCGCGACGTCGGCGGCACCGCGATCGACGCCGACGCGCGTAGCGCGCGACGTGACCGGCCGGGGGAGCCCGCGCTGGCGCTCGTCCTGGCGCGGTTCGGCGAGGCCGTCGTGCCCGCCGGACGGAGCGCTCGACCGGGCGGCGCTGGCCGCGATCGTCTTCGCCGACCCGGCCGCGCTCGCCGACCTGGAGGCGATCGTCCACCCGGCGGTCCGGCCGCGGGTCCTGGACGGCGTCGCCGGGGCGGATCGCCGGGGTGCCCGGCCGTCGTCGTGGAGGCGATCAAGCTCGTCGAAGGCGGCCTGGCCGGCGCTCTGCGACGAGGTCTGGCTCGTGACGTGCGCCGCGGCGACCAGCGGGCGCGCCTCGCCGGGCGCGGCGTCTCGGCCGACGACGCGGCGCGCCGCATCGCGGCCCAGGGCGGACCTGGCCGAGCGCCTTGCCGCCGATGGTCACCCGCATCCTCGACCGAGCGGTGATCCCGTTGCCGCCGAGACGCGCGCCGTGGCGGCTTACGCGGCCGCACTCGCTGCCCACCGGGGCGCGCAAGGGGCGCTGACGAGGTCGCGGCGCGCCGCATCCCGCGCGCTAGAACGGGTGTTCGGAATAGGCGGCTCCTGCTATCGTTTCGGCATGCCGGAGTTCGAGCTCGTCGCCGCCTTCCAGCCCACCGGGGACCAGCCCCAGGCGATCGAGAAGCTCGCCGACGGGCTGGCCCGCGGCCTGCGTCACCAGACGCTCCTGGGCGCCACCGGAACCGGGAAGACGCTTCACAATCGCGAACGTCATCGAGCGCGTCGCGGCGCCCCACGCTCGTGCTGGCCCACAACAAGACGCTGGCGGCCCAGCTCTACGCGGAGTTCCGCGACTTCTTCCCGAACAACGCGGTCGAGTACTTCGTCAGCTACTTCGACTACTACCAGCCGGAGGCGTACCTGCCGCGCTCCGACACCTACATCGAGAAGGACTCCAGCCGGAACGAGGAGATCGACAAGCTCCGCCACGCGGCCACCAAGGCCCTGTTCGAGCGGCGCGACGTGATCATCGTGGCGTCCGTCAGCTGCATCTACGGCCTGGGCGCCCCCGTCGACTACGGCGCAACGGTGCTCCGGCTGAAGGTGGGCGGGCGCTATCGGCGCGACGCCGTCCTGCGCCATCTCGTGGACCTCCAGTACCAGCGCAACGACCAGGCACTCCAGCGCTCGCGGTTCCGCGTCCGGGGCGACACGCTGGAGCTCGTCCCGTCGTCGGAGGACCGCCTCGTGCGGGTCGAGTTCTTCGGCGACGAGATCGAGCGGATCACGGAGCTTGACCCGCTGACCGGCGAGCTGCTCGCGGAGCGGAGCGAACTCAACGTGTACCCGGCGACGCACTACGTCACGCCGGCGGACAAGCTGCAGCTCGCGATGGGGACGATCGCCGCCGAGCTGGAGGAGCGGCTGGCGGGCCTGGAGTCGGAGGGCCGCGCGCTCGAGGCGGCGCGGCTCCGCCAGCGGACCACCTTCGACCTCGAGATGATGCGCGAGCTCGGCTACTGCAGCGGGATCGAGAACTACTCACGCCACCTGTCGGGCCGCGAGCCGGGCAGCCGGCCCTGGACGCTCCTCGACTACTTCCCCCCGGACTGGCTGCTGGTCGTGGACGAATCCCACATGTCGATCCCGCAGGTGGTGGGCATGTACAAGAACGACCGGACGCGTAAGGAGATCCTGGTCGACTTCGGGTTCCGCCTGCCGTCCGCGCTCGACAACCGCCCGCTCACCTTCGAGGAGTTCGAGGCGACGATCAACCAGGTCGTCTTCGTGTCGGCCACGCCGGGCCCCTACGAGCTGGAGAAGAGCCAGCGGATCGTCGAGCAGCTGGTCCGGCCCACCGGGATCGTGGACCCGGGCATCACGATCCGCCCGACCGAGGGCCAGATCGACGACCTCCTGGAGCGGATTCGCGAACGCGTCGAGCGCGGCGAGCGGGCGATCGTCACCACGCTGACGAAGCGCCTGGCGGAGGACCTGACCGACTACCTCCGCGAGCTCGGCGTGAAGGTCCAGTACCTCCACAGCGAGGTGGACACGCTGGACCGGATCCAGATCCTGCGCGACCTTCGCCTGGGCATCCACGACGTGGTGGTCGGGATCAACCTGCTGCGTGAGGGGATCGACCTGCCGGAGGTCACCCTGGTGGCGATCCTCGACGCCGACAAGGAGGGATTCCTGCGCAGCGCATGGTCGCTGATCCAGATGATCGGCCGGGCCGCCCGCAACACGGGCGGCGAGGTCGTGATGTACGCGGACCGGGTCACCGAATCGATGCGCGTCGCGATCGAGGAGACGGACCGGCGGCGCGCGGTGCAGCAGCGCTACAACATCGAGCACGGGATCACCCCGATCACGATCGTCCGGGAGATCCACGACCTCAACGACCGCCTGCGCGTCGCCGCCGAGTCGAGCGGCGAGTACGAGGCCGGCGGACGCGGGCACGAGCTGGAGGGTCGCACGCGGCGCCAGGTCGAGGAGCTGGTCGTGCGGCTGGAGGCCGACATGCGGAACGCCGCGAAGAACCTGGAGTTCGAGCGGGCGGCAACCCTACGCGACCAGGTCCAGGAGATCCGGCTGCGCGTGCTGGCCGAGGACGCGTCGATCAGCATCGGGCAGGCCGCCGAGCGAGCGGGGATGACGGACGCGGGAGGCGTGGCACCGGCAAGGCAGGGGAGCCGGGCGGGTCGATCAGGCCGCCCAGGGTCGCGTCGTGGTTCCGGCCGCCCGGAGACCGCCGAGGTTGGTCCCGAGCTCGAGGTGACGGCGGTCCGCGTCGTCGAGGCGGGCGAAGAGCCAGGGATTGATGAGGGCACCGCGTCGGACTGGCTGCCCGGCCTTCGCGACGAGCACGACGACGCAGGCGACGGCGGCTGGCAGGCCCGCTGGCTGGATCGACCCACCTGGGACCACGCGGTCACGCCCAACGTCCGCCACCGGACCGGGCGGCGCGCCCCTCGCCGGTAGCCCGGTTCGGCAACATAGAACGCCTGTGCGGTATCGCTGAAACCCGGTACACTGCGCGCGCAATGCCTTCTGATCAGCTGGTCGTTCGCGGCGCCCGCGAACACAACCTGAAGAACATCACGGTCTCCATCCCGCGAGACCGGCTGGTGGTGATCACCGGCCTGTCCGGGTCGGGCAAGAGCAGCCTCGCCTTCGACACGATCTATGCCGAGGGCCAGCGTCGGTACGTGGAGAGCCTCTCGGCGTATGCGCGCCAGTTCCTGGGCCAGATGGAGAAGCCGGACGTCGACCAGATCGACGGCCTCTCGCCGGCGATCTCGATCGACCAGAAGGGCGCCAGCCGGAACCCGCGCTCGACGGTGGGCACGGTGACCGAGATCTACGATCACCTGCGCCTGCTGTTCGCCCGCATCGGGCACCCGCACTGCCCCGTCTGCGGCCGCGAGATCGAGCGCCAGACCGTCCAGCAGATCGTCGACCAGGTCTACGCGCTACCCGAGGGCAGCCGCCTCCTCGTGCTGGGTCCGCTCATCAAGGATCGCAAGACCGAGGGCGATCGCGTCTTCGAGGCGGCTCGCAAGCAGGGGTTCGTGCGCGTCCGGGTGGACGGCGAGCAGATGGACCTCGCGGAGGTGAAGAGCCTCGACAAGTACAAGCGCCACACGATCGAAGTGGTCGTGGACCGGTTCGTCGTGCGGCGCGCCGAGGCCCCCGGCGAGGCGCCCCCGGATGCGGCCCGGCTCGCCGATTCGGTCGAGACGGCGCTCCGGCTCGGCGAGGGCGTGGTGGTGATCGCGCCGGCAGCCCGGGATGGGGAGACGCCGGCCTTCGACGAGCATCGCTACAGCGAGCGCTACTCCTGCCCGTACGACGGAACGACGATCGACGAGCTGGAACCGCGTTCCTTCTCCTTCAACTCTCCCCACGGGGCATGTCCGACCTGCACCGGGATCGGGACCCAGCTCGTGATCGACCCGGACCTGGTGATCCCGGACTGGGATCGCAGCATCGCGGACGGGGCCCTGGTGCCGTGGTCCCGGATGCCCATCGACGCGTCGCTGGCGGATGAAGATCCTCGAGGCGATCTTCGCCGCGCACGGCTGGGACACCCGGCTGCCCGTCCGCGACCTCCCGCCGGAGGCGGTCGAGCACGTCCTCCACTCCGCCAAGGAGGAGAAGGTCGTCATCGCCTACAAGCACGAGCGCGGCGAGAACACCTACACGGCGACCTTCGAGGGCATCATCACGAACCTCGAGCGGCGCTACCGGGAGACCGACTCCGAGTACATCAAGACAGAGCTCGAGAAGTACATGGTCGCCCGGCCGTGCCCGACGTGCGGCGGCAAGCGGCTGCGACCGGAAGCCCTCGGCGTGACGATCCAGGGGCAGAGCATCTGGGACATCTCCACGCTGACCGTGACGGATGCGCTCAGCTGGGTCGAGGCGCTGCCTGAGCGGATCACGGACCGCGAGCGGGCGATCGCCCGGATGGTCCTCAAGGAGATCACGGCCCGGCTCGGCTTCCTGGCCGACGTCGGCCTCGACTACCTCACCGTGGACCGGACCTCGGCGACGCTGTCCGGTGGTGAGGCCCAGCGGATCCGGCTCGCCACCCAGATCGGCAGCTCGCTCGTCGGCGTGCTCTACATCCTCGACGAGCCGTCGATCGGCCTGCACCAGCGCGACAACGCGAAGCTCATCGCCACGCTGACGCGCCTGCGGGACCTCGGCAACACCGTGCTGGTCGTCGAGCACGACGAGGAGACGATCCGGACCGCGGACTGGGTGGTCGACATCGGTCCCGGCGCCGGGGAGCACGGCGGCGAGGTCGTCGCCTCCGGCCCGCTGGAGGCGCTGCTCGGGGAGCGGAGGTCCATCACCGGGGCCTTCCTGCGCGGCGAGCGGTCCGTGCCGATCCCATCGGCCCGCCGAGCCGGATCCGGGTCGGCCATCGTGGTGACCGGCGCGCGCGAGCACAACCTGCGCGGCATCGACGTCGCGTTCCCGCTGGGCCGGTTCGTGGCGGTGACCGGCGTCTCGGGCTCCGGGAAGAGCACCCTCGTGACGGAGATCCTGTACCGGGCGCTCGCCCGGGAGCTCAACGGGAGCCGCGAGGCGCCCGGCGCCCACGACGGGCTGCAGGGCGCGCACCTGGTCGACAAGATCATCGAGATCGACCAGAGCCCGATCGGCCGGACGCCGCGCTCAAACCCGGCCACCTATACCGGGCTCTTCACGCCCATCCGCGAGCTGTTCGCCGGCGTCCCCGAGTCGCGGGTCCGCGGCTACGGGCCCGGACGCTTCAGCTTCAACGTCAAGGGCGGCCGCTGCGAGAACTGCAAGGGCGACGGAATCCTCAAGATCGAGATGCAGTTCCTGCCCGACGTCTACGTCCCCTGCGAGGTCTGCAAGGGCAAGCGCTACAACCGCGAGGCGCTGGAGATCCACTACAAGGGCCACTCGATCGCCGACGTCCTGGAGATGACGATCGCGGAGGGCCTGGAGCTCTTCAGCGCGGTCCCCAAGATCGAGGCCAAGCTGCGCACGCTCGTGGAGGTGGGCCTCGGCTACGTCCACCTCGGGCAGCCGGCCACGACGCTCTCGGGCGGCGAGGCGCAGCGCGTGAAGCTCGCCGCCGAGCTCAGCCGGCGGGCAACCGGCAGGACGCTCTACGTCCTGGACGAGCCGACGACCGGACTCCACTTCGCGGACGTGGAGAAGCTCCTCCAGGTGCTCCATCGGCTCGTGGACACGGGCAACACGGTGCTCGTGATCGAGCACAACCTGGATGTCATCAAGACCGCCGACTGGGTGATCGACCTCGGGCCGGGGGGCGGCACCCGGGGCGGCCTCGTGATCGCGGAGGGGACGCCGGAGGCGATCGCGGCGATCCCCGGCTCGGCGACGGGCGAGTACCTCGCCCGGGTCCTGCGGGGCGAGCCGCTCGTGCCCCTGTCGGACCTCACCTTCGCGGACGAGCTCGGACGGGGAGCGGCGGCAGCGCGGACGGGGTCGCGGCCCACCGGCCCGTCGACGCGTCCCCGGAAGCGGGCCGCCGCCACGGCGGCGCGGGCCGACTGACTCGTCGCCGCCGGCCGCCTGACTCGTCGCCGCCCACCCGGCCGTCGGCGTACCATCCGCGCATGCCCGAGATCGAATTCGCGTTCCTCGCCGATGCCGCCGACGCCCGCCCCGGCGAGAAGTTCCACGTCCTGGGGGGCGGGGTCAGCCGGCTGGGCGCTCACGCGTTCCCGTTCCGTCATCCCCACCTGGCGCTCGTCGTGGGCCTCCTGGTGACCTCCCCCGAGCTGGAGACCGAGCACGACGTGCGCTTCGTGCTCCTGGCTCCGGATGGGTCGGAGATCGCCAGCGCGAACGGCCTGATCGCGGCCCATGGCCTCCGCGACGGCCGAGACACGGTGGTGACGTTCGCGATCGACCTCTGGAACCTGGGCTTCAACGTCCCGGGCGATCACTCGCTGCGGCTCCTCGTCAACGGCTCGGAGCGAAAGCGGATCTCCCTGGTCGTGGAGCGGATCGTCGAGCCGACCGGGCTCAACTGACGCGACCGTGCCGGCGCTCCCGTCGCGCCCCGCCCGCCACGAGCTGCCCGTGATCGACGAGGCCGCTCTGGTCGCGGCGCGCCACGCAGACCGCGTGGTCGCCGCCGCACGCGCGGCGGCGACGGCTGGCGCCCCCGGCGCGACTCGCTGGGCAGCGTTCCTGGAGCCCCTGCCGGAGCGCCTCCGCGACGCCCCGCCGGCCGAGCTTCGCGGGGTGGCGCGCCGGGCCCGGGCCGCCTACGGGCCGAAGGACTCGGTCGCGGACGTCGTGCCCGCCGATCTGGCGATCGCGTTCCGGGATGCGATCGACGATCTCGCCCGCATCCTGGCGCGGCACGAGGCCATGGAGCGCCGGGGAGAGTAGCCCGAGACCAAAGGGGGCGGGCGGCCGCTCGCGGATCGGAGGGATGCCGCGTGGCAGCCTCAGGGCGCATCCGTCGCGATCGCCTCGGGCCCGAACGCCTCCAGCAGGAAGCGCGACGGCGCGTCCGGCTCGTACACGAGCGCCAGGGTCCGGCGCGCCCGCGTCCACGCCACGTAGGCGAGGCGCCGCTCCTCCTCCAGGGCACGCGCCGGGTCGCCGGCGTCGGCGAGTGAGCGCGGGCTGGGGAACCGGCCTTCCGACATCCCGACCACCAGCACGTGGTCGAACTCGAGCCCTTTCGTCGCATGCGCGGTGGCGAGGATGAGCTGCGGCTCCGCCTCGCGGAGCGCGACCAGCCGGGCGCGGGCGTGATGGACCGCGGCGGTCAAGGCCTCCAGCGTTGGCTGCGCCGTCGCCCAGGCGAGGACGGCCGCCAGAAGGTCCGCCAGCGGTGGATCGTCGTCCCCGGGATCGTCCAGGTTGGCGTCGGGCGGGGGAGCGGGGCCGCGTCGGCGGGGAGCAACGGCCGTCCAGCTCGCCGGGGACCGGCGCGTCGGCTTCCCCAACGGACGCCGGCCGGAGATCGCCGCGCCGCCGGCCGGCCTGCGCCCCTCGCGGGTGAGCGCCACCGCCGCCCTGCCGAGGCGCAGGAGGTGCGGGATCGTCGCCGGCAGTGCCGCCGCCTCGGCCAGGATCCCGTCCAGGCGCGGGTCCTCCAGGAGCATGGTGACGCCATCTGCCCGGAACGGGACGCCGCGCTCCAGGGCGAGCGCGGCTGCCGGGAGCAGCTCGCGCCGGGTCCGGGCCAGGACCGCGCGCGTCCCGCCGTCGGCCGGCCAGCCGTCGAGCACGCGGGCGGCGACCGCCATCTCGCGGGCGGGATCGCGCGCCGTCCGGGTCGGCGCCAGGATCAGCCCACCGGCTGCGCCAGGGCGGGGCCGGACCCGCTTCGCGAAGCGCTCCGCGTTGTGCTCCACGAGCCGGACGGCCGCCGCGACCACCGGCGCCGGGCAGCGGTAGTTGACCTCGAGGTCCACCCGCCGAAGGCCGGGCAGCGCCGCCGCGAGGCCCAGGACCCGCCGCACGTCCGCGAGTCGCCAGCCGTAGATGGACTGGTCGTCGTCGCCCACCAGGAAGATCCGGTTGGCCGGTGCAGCGAGCAGGAGCGCCAGGCGGAGCTGGCTCGCATCCACGTCCTGGACCTCGTCGACGAGAAGGTGGGCGCACCGCGACCGCCAGCGCTCGAGGAGCGTCGTGTCCGCCTCCAGGTGGCGGAGCGCGAGCGCGACGAGGTCGTCGAAGTCGATGCCGCCGGACGCCGCCAGCGCCGCCTCGTAGGCCAGGAAGGCCCGCGCGACCGGCCCGGGGGCCGGGTCGCGGGCGACGTCGGCAGCGGTCAGGCCGAGGTCCAGCTTCAGCCGCGAGAACGCGCCGTCGAGTCGCCGCCGGGCTGCGGCGTCCATGTCCGGGCAGGCGCGCCGCAGGACCGGGTCACGCGCCCGGAGCTCCGGACCAAGGCCCGCGTCACGAAGGATCTCGAGGCCCAGCGCGTGGAAGGTCCGGACCCGCACCGCGCCGGCCGCCACGCCCAGCGGCGCGAGCGCCGGATCGAGGCGCGCCCGGAGCTCCTCGGCGGCGCGCGTGTTGAACGTGATGGCGGCGATGCGTCGCCGGGTCCGCGCCGGCGGCAGCGACCAGCCAGGCGACCCGCGCAACCAGGGTCGTGGTCTTACCGCTTCCGGCGGGCGCCACGCACAGGATCGGCCCCGGCGGTGCCGTCGCCGCGCTCCGCTGGTCGGGCGCGAGGCGGGCCAGCCGGTCGGCCACAGAGGAGGGGAGCGCGCCTCGAGGCTCGGCCATGCCGCAGTGTGGCAGGGCGCCCTGCACCGACTCGTACGTGAACGCCGCGCCCGACCCGCGCGCCCGGTGCCCGCTGCACCGACGGCGCGCACGCCGCAGCCGCGCGGCTGCCGCGCGCGCCCGCGCCTGCGCCCGGCGCCCGCGCCCGGCGTCACGGCCGTGCTCCCCGGATACCAGCCCGGGCGCTGTTGTGTGGGGCATATCGCGCCGGACGGATCGGCCACAGGACTCGACCGAGGTGGGGACGACCGTGATGCACGACACGGTGGCTCAGAAGGAGGCCGGTCACCCGCCGCGGCGCGCCTTGCAGCGCCGCGGGCTGCTATCACGCGATGGTGCGAGGGTGGCTGAGCCCGGCGCAGGGCTCGGGCCTCGCGGGCCATGTAGCATCCACGGCGTGACCCCCCAGCTGACCGCCACGCTCGCCGGCCTCCCGGCACGCCCCGGCGTCTACCTGATGCGCGACGCCCGCGGGACGGTGCTGTACGTGGGCAAGGCGGAGAGCCTGCGCAACCGTGTCCGGAGCTACTGGCAGAAGCAGAGCCCGTACGGCGAGGCGCACCGGATCCGGAGCGTCATCGACCGCGTGGCCGACGTCGAGTACACGCTCACCGACTCGGTCGCGGAGGCGCTGCTCCTGGAGGCGAACCTCATCAAGCGCTACCAGCCGCGCTTCAACGTCCGGCTGAAGGACGACAAGAGCTACCCGTACATCAAGATCAGCCTGGCCGAGGACTTCCCGCGCATCGAACGGACCCGCAAGCTGCTGGAGGACGGCAGCCGCTACTTCGGACCGTACGCCTCCGCGAGCAGCGTCGACGAGTCGATGAACCTGATCAGGCGGCTCTTCCCGTTTCGGACCTGCACGCTGGACATCCGGGAGGGCAAGCGAGCCCTCCAGCGGCCGTGCCTGCTGTACCACATCAAGCGCTGCCAGGGGCCCTGCATCGAGGCCATCTCGCGCGAGGCGTACCGGGCCGACATCGGCCAGGTGGAGCTGTTCCTGGAAGGGCGCCAGGAGACCGTGGCCCGCGGGCTGCGCCGCGAGATGGAGGCCGCCTCGGAGCGGACGGACTACGAGCGGGCGGCGATCCTGCGCGACAAGGTGCGCTCCATCGAGCGGACGATGGAGGACCAGAAGATGGCCGCCTTCGCGCGGACCGAGCAGGACGTGCTGGGTCTCGCGCGAGCCGGCGGCCAGGCCGCCGTCCAGCTCTTCGTCGTGCGCAACGGCAGCCTCATCGGCCGGGACGTGTTCCTCTTGGAGGCCGACGCGAGCGCCGGCGACGACGAGGTGCTGGCCGGGTTCGTGGGCCAGTACTACGCCCGGGCCACGTCCGTCCCACCGGCGATCCTCCTGCCGACGCTGCCGGCCGACCCGGACGACCTCGCCGCGTTCCTGGCAGCCCGACGAGGCCAGCGAGTCCGGTTCCTGGTGCCCCAGCGTGGTGAGAAGCGGCGCCTCATGGATCTGGCCGGCAGGAACGCGGCCGAGACGCTGGCGAAGGAGCAGGCGCGCTGGCTCGCCGACGACGGCAAGACGCTGGTGGCGCTCGAAGAGCTCGCTGCCGCGCTCGCGCTGCCAGGCCCACCCCTGCGGATCGAGTGCTACGACATCAGCACGTTCCAGGGAAGCCAGACGGTGGGCAGCATGGTCGTCTTCGAGGACGGGAAGCCGCGCACGGGGGAGTACCGCCGGTTCCGGATCCGGGACATCGCAGGCCAGGACGACTTCGCGAGCCACGCGGAGATGCTGCGTCGGCGCCTCCACCGCGCGAAGGCGGGCGAGGAGGGGAGCGCCGAGGAGCTGCGCTGGAAGCTGCCCGACCTGATCGTGATCGACGGGGGCAAGGGCCAGCTGGGCGCCGACGTGGCGGTCCTGGAGACGCTGGGGTTGGAGGAGATTCCCATCGTCGGCCTGGCGAAGGAACGCGAGGAGCTGTTCCTCCCCGGCCGAGCGGATCCCGTGCTGCTGCCGGCCAGCTCGCCGGCCCTCTACCTGGTCCAGCGCCTCCGCGACGAGGCGCATCGCTTCGCGATCACGTACCACCGTGACCTGCGCCGGAAGGCCGCGGTCAAGTCGGTGTTCGACGATCTGCCCGGAATCGGGCCTGCCCGGAAGCGGGCGCTGCTCCGCACGTTCGGCTCCGCGAAACGGGTCGCGGACGCGCCGGTCGAGCAGATCGCGGCCGTCCCGGGGATCGGGCGGACGCTCGCGGAGCGAATCAAGGCCGGCCTCGCCGGTTGACCTCCACCGAGGGCGCCCGACGGTGGCGGTGAAAGCCTGTTAGCATCCCCGCCGATGCGTCGAACCACCCCCATCATCATCCTCGTCATCGGCATCCTCTTCCTTATCGTCGACTTCTGGCCGAAGCTGAGCGTCCCGAACTTCGCCGACCCCAACGGCGGGTCGCGGGTCCTGGAGACGAAGCTTGGGCTCGACCTGGTCGGCGGACTCCGGGTCATCTACAGCCTTCAGCCCGTCAACGGGGTCGAGCCGGACGCGGGCGCGCTCGCGACGACCCAGACGATCATCGAGAACCGGGTGAACTCCACGGGAGTCGCGGAGCCGATCGTCCAGACCCAGGGCACGGACCGGATCATCGTGGATCTCCCGAACGCGAAGAACCCGGATGAGATCCGGGCCCTGCTCGTCCAAACAGGGAAGCTCGATTTCATCCCGCTTCCCCCCGCGGAGTACGGCAACCAGAGCACGGCGGGGACCTACCAGGCGGTCGAGGGCCAGCCGCTTCCGACCACTGAGAAGCCGCTCTTCGGCGGCGACCAGATCGACCAGGCCTACCCCACGACCGACCAGACGGGCCTGCGGGCGGTGGGCTTCCGCCTGAAGTCGACGGGCTCGCAGCTCTTCGCGACGTACACGAAGGCCCATGTCGGCGAGTTCTTCGCGATCGTGCTGGACGGCAACGTCGTCTCTGCGCCGGTCATCCAGAGCGCGATCACCGGCGGGCAGGGAATCATCAGCGGCGGCAGCACCGGGTTCACGGCCGCCCAGATGAACAACCTGATCACGGTCCTCAACTACGGCTCGCTGCCGTTCCCGCTCAAGGAGGAGTCGAGCACCGAGATCGGCGCCACGCTTGCCGGCTTCTCCCTGGACCGGATCCTGCTGGCCGCGGCGGTCGCCGTGCTGCTGGTCTTCCTGTTCATGCTCGTCTACTACCGCCTGCCGGGACTCGTGGCGTGCCTGGCGCTCATCTACTACGCGCTGCTCGTGCTGGCGATCTTCCGGCTCATCCCCGTCACGCTGACGCTGGCCGGGATCGCGGGCTTCGTCCTCTCGATCGGGATGGCGGTGGACGCCAACATCCTCATCTTCGAGCGGATGAAGGAGGAGCTCCGCTCGGGCAAGATGCTCAACTCGGCGATGGAGGCCGGCTTCAACCGGGCCTGGAACTCCATCCTGGACTCAAACGTGTCCACCCTGATCACCGCGACGATCCTGTACCTGTTCGGGTCGGCCACGATCCGCGGCTTCGCGCTGGTCCTGATCATCGGTGTGCTGTGCTCGATGTTCACCGCGATCACGGTCACGCGGACGATCCTGCGCTGGGTGGTCGGTCACGAATGGGCTCGCGTCCCGCGCCTGTACGGGCTGCGCGAAGAGGAGTTCAAGGCGCGCACGCTGATGGCCGGCCGCCGCGGGGAGGCCCGCACCGGTGCTTGACCTGATCGGGAAGCGCCGCTGGTTCTTCCTCTTCTCCGGGCTCATCGTGGTCCCCGGCCTCTTCTTCATCATCCTCGGCCCGATCACGGGCGGGAAGGCCGGCCTGCAGTTCTCCATCGACTACACGGGCGGCACGCAGTGGGACATCAAGTTCAAGGACCCGTCGGTGACGCCGGCCCAGGTCCAGGCCGTCCTGACCGCGGCCGGCTACGAGTCGCAGGTCGCGCCGATCTCGAACGGCTACCTCGAGATCAAGACCATACCGCTCGGGCTGATCGAAGGGCCCGCGACCACGCCCTCGCCCAGTGAGTCGCCGGCCGCCTCGGGCAGCCCCGCCCCGTCCGGATCCGCGAGCGTGGCTCCATCGGGATCTCCGGCTCCATCCGTCGCCGCCTCTCCATCGGCGGCCTCCTCGGCAGCCCCGGCGGCCTCGAGCTCGCCCGCGCCTTCAGGCTCCCCGTTGGCGTCCGGCTCACCGGCCGCAGGCGGGGCGGGCGCGTCCGCTTCACCCGGTGCATCACCGAGCGCGTCCCCGTCCCCGTCGCCCACACCCATCCCCGGCGGCGTCACCCGGACCGGCGAGGTCGGCAAGCTCGTGACGGCGCTGGAGGCCAAGCTCGGGCCGATCGAGGCGCAGAGCAGCCTCACCACGGTCGGCCCGGTGATCAGCGGGGAGCTGACCCAGCAGGCGATCGTGCTCGTCCTCATCGGGTCGTTGGGG
Organism: uncultured Chloroflexia bacterium; assembly: GCA_963800795.1. GTDB lineage: Bacteria > Chloroflexota > Limnocylindria > Limnocylindrales > CSP1-4 > CTSoil-043. The sequence continues at coordinate 117,252 of CAWDCJ010000004.1, read as the reverse complement.
ATCCTGGCCTGGATGACGCTCCGCTTCCGCGACTTCCGCTTCGGGATGACCGCGCTCGCGGCGCTCGTTCACGACGTGATCGTGGTCGTCGGGATCTTCGCGATCCTCGGCACGTTCTTCAAGACCCAGGTGGATGGTCTCTTCGTCACGGCGATGCTCACGATCATCGGCTTCTCGGTCCACGACACGATCGTGGTCTACGACCGGATCCGCGAGAACCGGGCGCGCTACCCCGGCGAGAACTTCACCGCGATCGTCAACCACTCGATCCTCCAGACGCTGGCCCGCTCCATCAACACAAGCCTGACTGTCGTCTTCACACTCACGGCGCTCCTGTTGTTCGCCGGGTCGTCGATCCAGACGTTCATCCTGGCGCTGCTGATCGGGATCACGTCCGGGACGTACTCGTCGATCTTCAACGCCGCCCCGCTGCTGACCGTGTGGGAGGAGTGGGAGGAGCGCCGCCGGATTGCCGCCGGTGGCCGACCGGTCCGCCGCCCCGCGTCGTGATCGTGCCGGGCGGCGTTTCGCCGGCCCGCCGGGAGCGCCGGTCCAAAGGCCGGGATGAGTCGGGCGTGGCATCCTCCGTCCTGTGATCGAGCCGCGTTTTCACTGGCTGTACCCGGATCTCGCCCCGCCCGACGACGCGTTCCTGGCCGCGGTTGGGGCCCATGGGGGTTCCGCGCGGCTGGCCCGCGTCCTGGCCGCGCGCGGCATCGCCACGGACGAGGTCGATCGCTTCTTCGGCCCGGCGCTCGCGGCGCTACACGACCCGACCGGCCTGCCGGATGCCGAGCGCGCGGTGGCGCGGATCGCGCGCGCGCGCTCGAACGGCGAGGGGGTCCTTGTCGTGGGCGATTTCGACGCGGACGGCCTGACGGGACTGACGATCATGGTGCGCGCGCTGCGGGCGCTCGGGATCGACGTGACCTGGCACGTGCCCAGCCGGCTGGAGGACGGCCACGGCCTCTCTCTGCGGGCCGTGGAGCTGGCGCGCGGCGGCGGGCGGCGGCTCGTGGTCACGGTGGACATGGGCAGCTCCAGCGGTACCGAGATCGCCGCAGCCGGCGGATGCCGGCATCGATGTCATCGTGACGGACCACCATCGAGTGCCGACCTCATTGCCGCCGGCACTCGCGCTCGTGAACCCGCACCGGGTCGACGCCACCTACCCTGACGCTCGCCTCACCGGGTCCGGCGTGGCGCTCAAGATGGCGGCGCTCCTGCTGGAGCGGCTGGGCGGGATCCCGCCCGAGATGACCACGAGCGATTTGGCCGACCTCGCGATGATCGGGACCGTGGCGGATGTCGCGCCGGTGCTGGGCGAGAACCGGGCGATCGCGCGCCTGGGTCTCGAGCGGGTTCGGAGCGGTCCGCGGCCGGCGATCGCGGCACTCCTTGCCGCGGCCGGCGTCTCGGCGGCTGACACCACCCTCGAGACGGTTGGATTCGCCATCGCGCCCCGCCTCAACGCCGCCGGCAGGGTCGGGGACGCGGACGTCGCCGCTGCGCTCCTGCTCACGGATGATCCTCTGGAAGCCGCCGCACACGCCGCCGCGCTCGACATCGCGAACCTGGCGCGACGGGATGCCTCGCGTGCGGCCCTGGACGAGGCGCGCGCGCTTGTGGACGCGGGGGGCGGACCGAGTGGCGGGGCGGTCCTCGTCCGCGGCCCGTGGCCCGTCGGGATCATCGGCCTGGTGGCGGGTCGGCTCGCCGAGGACTTCGGCCTGCCCGCGGTGGTCGCCACCCGGGTAGGGGATCATCTGCGCGCGTCCTGCCGGGCCCCCGACGGTTACGACCTCGCCGGGATGCTCCAGGGCTGCGCGGACCTCCTGGTGCGCTACGGCGGGCATCGTGGCGCGGCTGGTTTCGAGATCGACGCGCGCCGCTGGGAAGCGTTCGGGGAACGCTTTCGCGGCCTGCTTGGCACGCTTGCCCCGCTCGAGGCGCGGCGCCCGCTGGTTCTGGACCTGGCCCTCCCTGCACGCGACGTCGACTATGCCCTGCTGCGCGAGCTGGCCGCGCTCGAGCCGACGGGCCCAGGGAACGCGGCCCCAGTCGTCGGCGTTCACGGCCTCACCGTGACCCGGATCCGTGCCGCTGCCGGCGGCCACGCCCAGCTGACGCTCCGTCGCGAGGTTGACGTGCTGGACGGGATCGCCTTCGGGCGGGGCGACCTGGTCGGAACGGTCCGGGAGGGCGACCGGGTGGATGTCGCGGCCCGCCTGGCGAGCCGGCGCTTCGGCGGCTACGAGTCGATCCAGCTGAGCGTGATCGACGTCGCGCTCGCGCGGGCCGCGGTCGAGGAACCGGTGGGCCCGACGGCGGCGGCGGGCTCCGCAGCCGCGAGCGCCTGACCGATGGCACGTACCTCGGGTGACTCCCGTCCGGCCCGGGGCTCTCACGGGGACCCGTACGGCGTTGGGGCCGTGGGTCCCTTCGTCGCCCCGCTCCTGTCCCTGGTCGGGCTCCTGGTGGTCGCGGTGGCGACCGTCTTCGCCCTGACCGGCCAGGTGCCGTTCCTGGGAAGCCCGAGTGGGGGCGGGGGCGGTGGCAACGGGGCGCCCGGCCGGACGCCGTCGCCGAGCGCGCCCCCGGACGTCAACCCGGCCATCCAGATCCCGGGCTCGCTGGTCTACGTCAAGGCCGGCAACATCTGGATCCAGTCCGGAAACGTCCCCCGGCAGCTCACGAACACTGGACGCGACTCGCAGCCGACCTGGTCGCCTGACGGCAGCTGGGTCTACTTCATCGAGACCCGCGAGACGAAGGGCCACTTCCCGGAGGAGGGCGTGGTGAAGAACTACGACCTCCAGTATCCGATCCTGACCCGCATCCACCCCGATGGGAGCGGCCGCCAGGCGGTTCTCTCGGGCCTGTACAAGACCGGTCCCGGCAACATCTACACGTGGTTCTGGTTCATCCTGAGCCCCGCGGTCTCGCCGGATGGCACGCAGCTCGCGGTGGTCTCCGACGGGCCCGACCCGACCAGGAGCGACGTCGTGCTCCAGTTCATCGACCTGGGTACCAAGCAGCTGACGAACCCCGAGCTGCCGGAGAACCCGCCGCTCGGCCAGCAGGATCCCGCCTGGCGCCCCGACGGAAGCTCGATCCTCTATGTCCTCAACGCCCGAAACGGCAACGCCGGCGCGCCCGCCATCTGGCAGTACAACCTGAAGACGAAGAAGACCACGCCCTTCACGACGGCGGGCTACACTGGGCCGGCCTGGTCCCCGGACGGCCGCTACGTGGCCGCGGTGCGGACCACGTCGCTCGGAACGGACGTCGTCGTGCTCAATGCGAAGGGAGCCCAGGTGGCCCGGGTAACCACGGATGGCCAGTCGTGGGGGCCGACCTGGTCGCCCGACGGTACCCAGCTCGCCTTTTTGCGCCTCTCCGGCGTCACGGTCGACCTCCAGCTCGCCACGCTCCAGCGGGCTTCGAACGGCGACGTCTCGGTAGCGAACGTCGACCCGCTCACGACCTTCAGCGGGCTGGACGGCAACAGCCGACCTGCCTGGTGGGGCCCGGCCCCCCAGCCCGCCTCGTCGCCGGAGCCGGCGGCGTCACCGGCCTCGTCTCCGGCCGAATCGCCGTCACCGTCGTGATGGACGGCTACCTCGAGCGGCTCGCCTCCCGGACGGCCCAGGTCGGAAACGCCCTGTGCGTGGGGATCGACCCGGTCCCGGACGCGTTGCCGGCGGGATTCCCTGCGGGCCTGGCCGGCGTCGAGCAGTTCGCGCGGCTGATCGTGGAGGCCTCAGCGCCGGTCGCGGCCGCGATGAAGCCGAACCTGGCGTTCTTCGAGGCGTTCGGGAGCGAGGGGCTGGCGGCCCTGGAGCGGGTGCGGGCCACGATCCCGGCCGGGATCCCCGTCATCGCCGACGCCAAGCGCGGTGACGTGGAGACGACCGTCACCCGGCAGGCGGTGGCGATCTTCGACCGGCTCGGGGTGGACGCGGTCACCGCCAACCCATACCTGGGGCTCCGCGCTCTCGACGCCTTCCTTGACCGTGCGGGCCGGTTCACCTACGTCCTCTGCCGGACCTCGAACCCCGCGGCCGGCGAGCTCCAGGACCTCATCGTCGCCGCGGATCCTGGGCGTGGCTTCCCGGCGGAAGCGCTCCATCGACGGGTGGCCCGGCTGGTGGCGGCAGCGGGGCTCGGGGACCGCGCGGGCCTCGTGGTCGGCGCCACGGCACCGGCTGAGCTGGCGGGCATCCGCTCGATCGTGCCGGGTCTCGCGTTCCTGGTGCCGGGCGTCGGTGCCCAGGGTGGTGAGGCCGCTGATGTCCTCGTCCACGGGTCTGCCACGGCCGCCCCGGCCGGTGCGCGTCCCGGTGGTGGCCTGCTCGTGAACGTGTCGCGCGGCATCGCGGGGGCGGCGCTCGGGCAGCCGCCCGCGGGAAGCTCGCCGGATCCCGGCGAGCGCCTGGCGGAGGCCGCGCGCAGGTGGGCCGAGCGCCTGCCTGTGCTACGCTGAAATCGCCGCGACCCACGCCCGAACGGGGTGCGATCGTGGCCTTGACCCCGTAGCCAGAGGTTCGCCGCGATGCCGGACATCGGCCCCGTCGAGCTGATCATCATTCTCGTGATCGCTCTCCTAGTCATCGGACCGGGCAAGCTGCCGGACGTCGGCGCGGCGCTCGGCAGGAGCATCCGTGAGTTTCGCAAGGCAGCCTCGGACGTCCAGGACGCGGTCAAGACCGACGCCCCGGTCACGCCGGGCGGCCCGGCGCCGGTCTCTCCGGCTCCGGCCGTCACCCCAACCGTCGTCGGGGCTGTGCCGTCTGCTCCGGCCGTCGCGGCCCCGGACGTGTCCGTTCCGGTCATCGCGGCGCCGCCGGTGGCGATGGATCCGGCCGTCGCGGCGATTCCCGTCGTGGCCCCCGCCGTCACGCCTCCGCCTGTCGTCACGCCTGTCGTGACGCCCGCGCCTGCCCGCGCCTCGGAGGCAGCGCCGATCACCGCCCCGACCACGAACGAGTTGAGCGCGCCGGTCATGCCCGACCCCGCCGCGACGGCCGCCGACGCGGCGACCGAGGCGAGGGTCTAGCGACCCTCAGTTCGAGTTCGCATGCCCGACGCCGACCTCGTTCGCGAGGGTGCCGGGACCCCTGCCTCGACCCCGCTGCCGGGCGCGCCAGCCGCCCCGGCCGACGGGTCCGTGATGTCGCTCGTGGACCATCTGTCGGAGCTCCGTCGCCGCGTGGCGATCTCGCTGGTGGCGGTCGCGATCGGAAGCGTCGTGGGCTTCTATCTCGCGCCGCAGCTGATCACGTTCCTCAAGGCCCCGCTCCACCTCGACAAGCCCCTTGTGTACACGGGCCTCGGCGATGCCTTCTTCATCAACTTCAAGCTCGCCATCGTGGTCGGCATCGTGCTCGCGATGCCCGTCCTGGTGTGGCAGCTCTGGGCGTTCATCTCGCCGGGCCTGACCCGCGAGGAGCGGCGCCTGGCGCGTCCGTGGGCGCCCCTGGCGATCGCGTTCTTCGTGATCGGGGTCGTGGTCGCGTACGTGATCCTGCCCTTTGCGGCCACGTTCCTGCTGAGCTTCTCGTCGCCCGATCTCCAGCCCCTGATCACCGCGAGCGAGTACTTCGGCTTCGTGACGACGCTGTTCCTCGCCTTCGGGCTCGTGATGGAGTACCCGATCGTGCTGGTGCTCCTGGCCAAGGTGGGGATCATCACGAGCGCCCGCCTGCGCCGGTCGCGCCGCTACGTCATCCTGGCGATCGCGATCATCAGCGCCGTGGTGACGCCGGGGGGCGATCCGATCAGCCCGACCGTGCTCGGCGTCACCATGTACGTGCTGTACGAGTTCTCGATCCTCCTGATCCGGGCCGGCGGCCGCTGAGGGCGAGGTAGACTCCAACGCATGGGGAAGCTCCCGCCACCGACGCCGTTGCGGCCTCGCGACGCGGACGAGTCCGGTCCCGGCGGCGAGCCGGGCCAGCACGTCGTGGTCCTGTCCGGACTCTCGGGGGCGGGCAAGACGGCCGCCACCAAGCTGTTCGAGGACCTGGGCTACGCCTGTGTCGACAACCTGCCCGGCGAGCTCCTGCCGGACCTCGCGGACCTGATCGCGAGCGATCCCGCCCGTTTCGACCGCGTGGCGATCGTCCTGGACGTGCGGGCGGGGGACGCGCAGCGTGGCGTTCTCCGCGATGCGCGGGGCGCTCGAGGGCCGCGGCATCCGGCCGCAGGTCTTCTTCCTCGAGGCGCGGGACGATGCCCTGATCCGCCGGTACTCGGAGACGCGCCACCGGCACCCGCTCGCCGGGCCCGGGGGCATCGCCACGTCGATCGCCGAGGAGCGGCGCCTGCTGGGGCCCGTCCGCGCCGAGTCCGACGTGGTGCTCGACACATCTGACCTGTCGCTTCGGGAGCTCAAGGAGCGCATCTTCAGCCAGCTCTGGCAAGTCGTCGACCCGGACCAGCTCGCGATCCAGCTGATCAGCTTCGGCTACAAGTTCGGGGTCCCGCTCGAGTGCGACCTGGTCTTCGACGTGCGCTTCCTCCAGAACCCGTTCTACGTCCCCGAGCTGCGACGGCAGTCCGGCCTGACGGACAGCGTTCGGGCGTACGTCCTGGACCAGCCGCTGGCGCGCCGGTTCCTTGCCTCGGTCGAGCAGCTGCTGGACCTGACCCTGCCCGCCTACCTTGCCGAGGGCAAGACGCGACTGACCGTCGGGATCGGCTGCACAGGCGGCTTCCACCGCTCGATCGTGCTGGCCGAGGAGATCGGCGCGTGGCTCGCGAGCAGGGATACGGCTCGATCAGCATCTTCCACCGCGAGCTCGAACAAGGGTGAGGCGCGCATGAACCTTCGCCGCTGGCTCCGGCCGGGGATCGGGGTCAAGCGTTGGCTCGGGGTGGCGTTCCTTGGCCTGACTGGGCTCGCCCTGGCCGGTGCGCTTGCGATCCGCCAGCTCTACCGCGACGTGGAGGTTCCCGGCTCCGCCCAGGCGGCGATCTCGCTGCTGACGCTCCAGTTCCTTGACTACTGGGTCCGGGCGGCCGTGCTATTGGCCCTGGGCCTCTTCCTGTTCGGCTACGGGTCGTATCGGGTCGTCCGGGCGCTCCTCGGTCCGTTCACCGAGAGCGCCGAGGAACCGCTCGTCGATCTCGTATACCGGCGACGGCTGCTGGCCCGCGGGCCACGGATCGTGGCGATCGGGGGCGGAACAGGGCTCTCGACGCTGTTGCGCGGCCTCAAGGAGCATTCCGCGAACATCACCGCCATCGTGTCGGTGGCGGACGACGGCGGATCCAGCGGCCGCCTTCGCGAGGAGCTCGGGATCGCCGCGGTCGGCGACATCCGCAGGTGCCTCGCGGCGCTCGCCGAGACGGAACCCGCCATGGCGGAGCTGCTCCAGTACCGCTTCACGGAGGACGAGGGCACCCTCGCCGGCCACGCCGTGGGAAACCTCCTGATCGCCGCCATGAACGCGATCGACGGCGGCGACTTCGAGGAGGCGATCCGGCACATGAACCGGGTGCTGGCGGTCCGCGGCAACGTGGTTCCCGCCTCGGGGACGCCGCTCACCCTTCACGCGCGCCTGCGCGACGGCGAGCTCGTGACCGGCCAGTCACGGATCGCCCGGACGCGTGCCGTCGAATCGGTCTGGCTCGAGCCGTCCGACGTCCGAGCATCCCGCGATGCCGTGGCCGCGATCAGCGCGGCGGACCTGGTCGTGGTTGGCCCCGGGAGCCTGTACACGTCGGTGCTCCCCCCGCTGCTCGTCCCGGAGATCCGGGCGGCCCTTGCCGCCACGCCGGCCCTGCGCGTCTTCGCCTGCAACGTGGCGACGCAGGCAGGCGAGACCGAGGGCTACGACCTGTCCGACCACGTCGAGGCGCTCGTCGCCCACCTGGGGCCGGTGGCCGTGGACGTCGTCCTCGCCAACAATAACCTCGCGACCCCGGTGCCCGACCTGGAGCTTGGCGTGCCGGTCAAGCTTCGCTGGCCACCGGTCGGAGCCGCGCGGCGGCCGCGCCTCGCCCTCGACGACCTCGTCGACCCGGCCAACCCGCACCATCACGACCCCGAGCTGCTCGCCGCGTCCCTGCTCCGGATCCTCGCTCGCGAGGGCGTGCCGGGACGGCGTCTCGGGGTGGCCCGGTCCGCCTGATCCGCTCGTGCCGGGTGCCGATCGCGACCTCGTGACCGCCCTCCGGGCCGAGCTGCGCGGCCATCGAGCCCGTCGCGCCCCTGCGACCGCGCCGCCGAGGCCGCGGGTCTCGGCACGGCGGCAGTGCGCGGAGATCGGCCGGCCCTGGGCCGGCTGATGATCCGCCTGCTGCGCGAGGACGAAGCGCAGGGCATTCGCGGGGCCACCGGGCGCACGTTCGACTGGGACCATGCGGCCGATCACTGCCGGGCCGCGTACCTGCGGGGCCGCTTCCTGGTCCGCGGCTCGCTGTCGGTGACGGCCGGCCGCTACCACCTGGAGTTCGTCGTCCCGGTGGAGGAGGCTGGCGTGCTCGCGGCGCGTCTCGCCGCCGCCGGCCTGCCGGCCGGGGTCCGGGTGCGCCGGGGGCGCGGCGTCGTGACATGGAAGGGGGGCGAGGCGATCGGCACCTTCCTGCGCTGGATCGGCGCCGGCCCATCGCTCCTGGAGCTGGAGTCTCGCCAGGTCTCGCGCGCCTTCCGGGGCGACCTGAACCGGCTGCTCAACGCGGAATCCGCGAACCTCGACCGGATCGCCGCGGCCGCCGCGCGCCAGGTCGCGGCGATCGCGACCCTGGAGGCTGACGGCAGGCTGGCGGACCAGCCGGAGCTCGTCCGGGCGGTGGCGGCGCTCCGCACCAAGACCCCGGAAGCATCCCTGAGCGAGCTGGCGGCTGAGCTGGCGATGCCCCGCGGCCGCGTCCAGCGAGCGCTGGCGAGGATCGAGTCGCAGGCCCTTCATCCGGCGGGCGGCGTGCCGGACGGGCCGGGCGGGGCCGAATGGCACGCCGAGGTGCGACGGCCGGCCCCGTCGTCGGCCGGTGGAGCGGTGGCATGATGGCGGCATGCGAGACGTGATCGTGGCCGCCAACTGGAAGATGAACACCACCCCTGCGGACGCCGGAGAGCTGGCCCGCACCATCGCGGCGCGAACCGCGGAACCCGGTGTCGTCCGGGTCATCTGTCCCCCGTACGTGTGCCTCGCCGCAGTGCGAGACGCGGTGGCCGGGGAGGGAATCGAGGTCGGCGCCCAGAACATCCACCACGAGCTCGCCGGCGCCTACACCGGCGAGGTGAGCGCGCCGATGCTCGCCGGGCTGGCGACCTGGGTGATCCTGGGCCACTCCGAGCGACGCCGGGACGCCGCGGAGACCGACGCGCTCATCGGGCGCAAGCTGGTACGCGCGGTCGAGGCCGGGCTCCGGCCGATCCTGTGCGTCGGCGAGCAGCTCGCCGACCGAGAGGCCGGGCGTGCCCCGGCCATCGTCGCCGGCCAGCTGGCCGGCGCCCTCACCGGCCAGGACCCGGACACGCTGCTCGGCGCAGGATTCGTCATCGCCTACGAGCCCGTCTGGGCCATTGGCACCGGTCGTACCGCCTCCGCCGCGGATGCATCCGCGATGGCCGACGCGATCCGGGCGACGCTCCGTTCGAGCGGCTGGGGCCCGCGCGCGGATGCAGTCCCGGTCCTCTATGGCGGGTCCTGCACCAGCGCGAACATCGGCGAGTTCCTGGCGGAGCCCGGGATCGACGGCGCGCTGGTCGGAGGCGCGTCGCTCAAGCCCGACGAGATGGCCGGCATGGTCGCGCGGGCGGCGTTGACCGCCGCGGCGCGCCGCGCCGCATCCTGACCTCCACGAAGAGGAGCCATCGATGCCAACGCTCGTGCTGCTTCGCCACGGCGAGAGCACCTGGAACAAGGAGAACCGGTTCACCGGTTGGACCGACGTGGACCTGTCGGAGACGGGCCTGGAGGAGGCCCACGAGGCCGGGCGGCTGCTGCTTGCGGAGTCGTTCCGGTTCGACGTCGCCCACACGTCGGTGCTCAAGCGGGCCATCCGCACCCTCTGGATCGCCCTGGACGAGCTCGACCAGATGTGGTGCCCCGTGCGGAACAGCTGGCGCCTCAACGAGCGCCACTATGGAGCGCTCCAGGGCCTCAACAAGGCCGAGATGGCGGTCAAGTTCGGCGAGGCGCAGGTGAAGCTGTGGCGCCGAAGCTACGACGTGCCACCGCCGGCGCTGACCGAGGACGACGAGCGGTTCCCCGGCCACGACCCGCGCTATGCCGACCTGGCGGACGCCGACGTGCCGCGCGCCGAGTCGCTCAAGGACACGGTGGCGCGCTTCCTCCCGTACTGGACGTCGGCGATCGCACCGGACCTCCTGGCGGGCAGGCGCGTGCTTGTCGCAGCCCACGGCAACAGCCTCCGGGCCCTCGTGAAGTACCTCGACGGGATCTCCGACGAGGACATCGTCGGCCTCAACATCCCGACCGGCGTTCCGCTCGTCTACGACCTCGACGACGCCCTCCGCCCGCGGAGCTCGCGCTACCTGGGCGATGCCGCACGAGTCGCGGCGGCGGCGGCGGCCGTCGCCGCCCAGGGATCGGCAAAGCCCGCCGGTCTGAGCTGCGCCGCCGGTCCGGGACCGGGTGAGTGGCCGTCCTTGTGCTACCATCGCCCGCGGCCCATCCGATGGAGGATTCCCCCAGAGTGAACACGTACCTGGCCGTCGGCCAGATCATCGTCAGCATCGGGCTCATCGCGTCCGTGCTGCTCCAGGCGCGCGGTACCGGGCTGTCCGGGGCCTTCGGCGGTGACTCGGCGGTCTACCGGAGCCGGCGCGGCGTGGAACGACGGTTGTGGCAATTCACGATCGTCCTGGCCATCCTCTTCGCCGTGTTCTCCCTGGCGAGCTACGCCTTCGCGCCGGTCGCCGGGGCCTAGGCCGGGCGCTCCGGCGGCCGCCGCGTGAGCCGCCGCGACGGGGCGTTCGTCCTCGTCCTCGTCCTCGTCCTCGGGGTGCTCGGTGCCGCGATCGCCGCGCCCGGGTTCACCCCACCCGTGGTGTCGCAGCCGACGCCGACCCCTTCGCCGATGGTCATCCACCGGGAGGCCGTGATCGGCCTGCCCAGCTCGGTCAACCCGGTCACCGCGCGCACGCAGGCCGATCGGGACCTCGTGGCGCTGTTGTTCCGTGGGTTGGTCCGGTCGGGCGTTGACGGCCGGCCCGTGGCGGACCTTGCCGAGAGCTGGTCGGTGGACGCGAAGGGCGCCCGCTGGATCTTCCGGCTCCGCCCCGACGCCCGGTGGCAGGACGGCGTCCCGGTGACGAGCGAGGACGTGGTCTACACCGTCCACGTGCTCCAGGATCCGGCCTACACGGGACCACTCGCCGCGGGTTGGCAGGGCGTGACGGCGACCGCCATCGACGCGACGACCGTCCAGTTCGATCTCACCGTGCCGTTGGGCGGCTTTCTCCAGGCGGCCACTCAGCCGCTGCTGCCCGCCCACCTGCTCGCCGGCGTGCCCGTCGCCGATCTTGCGGACGCGCCCTTCTCGACGCGGCCGGTCGGTGACGGTCCCTTCGCGCTGACCGACCTCACGGCCCAGGCGGCCGAGCTGGTACCGGTTCTCGGGCCGCTGAACGCCGGAGCCGGGCCACTGGCGACGCTCGGCGCCGGCTCCCTCGCTCCGGGCGAGCCGCTCCTGGCGGGCCTGGAGCTGCGTTTCTATCCCGGGCCTGACGAGGCGGTGGCGGCATACCGGGCCGGCGAGGTGGATGCGGTGTCCGGCCTTCCGCCGGCCGCGGCGGCCGCCCTTGCGGCGTCGCCATCGTCACGTGTCATCGCCTATCCCGGGACGACGCTCACCGGCATCTACCTGAACCTCCGGCCGGGAGCCGGGCCGTTCAGCGACGCGCGGGTTCGAACGGCGCTCCTGGCAGCGATCGACCGGGGCCGCCTGATCTCGGAGCTCCTGGCCGGTTCGGGCCAGGAGGCAGAGACGCCGATTCCCCCGTCGTCCTGGGCCTACGACGCCAAGGCTGCACCCGCCGTGGCCTTCGACCGCAATGCGGCAGCGGCCGGTCTGCGGGCCGCGGGCTGGACGAAGGTCACAGCCGGCTGGATCGTGCCGAAGGCGAAGAAGCCGCTCACCATCGACCTTCTGGTGGCCGACGCGTCCGTCAACTCCGTGACGGCCGCCGTCGCCACCCGGGTCGCCGCCGCCTGGACTTCTCTGGGGATCAAGACCACGGTCACCTCGCTCGCGGCCGGCGACCTCGTCCAGCGATTGCGCGACGCGGACTTCGTGGCCGCGGTCGCGGACGTGAACGTGGGGCTCGACCCAGACCCCTACCCGTTGCTGGCGAGCGCCCAAGTGCAGGCCGGGGGTTCGAACGTGTCGGGCTTCCAGGATCCGAAGCTGGACGCGGCCCTCACGGCCGCTCGCGCGCCGGGCACGGACACGGCCCGCCGAGCCGCCTACGCGCGCCTGCAAACGGTGCTCGGAAAGCTGGAGCCGATCCTGCCGCTCTTCTTCCGGGACAGCGACTTCGTGGTCTCGAACCGGCTCACGGGGCCCACCGCGGCCCCGGTTTCGGACCCGAGTGGCCGCTTCTGGGACGTGATAGCATGGTCGTCCTTCGGGCGGTGACCCTCGCCGTCCGATCGGCAGCGTGCCGAGGTGGCGGAATTGGTAGACGCGCTAGCTTCAGGAGCTAGTGTCCGCAAGGGCGTATGGGTTCAAATCCCTTCCTCGGTACCACTCGATCGGGAAGCGAACAGTGCGCCACACTCGAGGCCCAGGTGGCGGAATTGGTATACGCGTACGTTTGAGGGGCGTATGAGGCAACTCATCCGGGTTCAAGTCCCGGCCTGGGCACCACGTTCTCGCACCTGATCGAGGCGGCTCCGTTTGGGGCCGCCTCTCGCACGTCCGGCTCAGTGGCTGGTCTCTCGGGCGGTTAGCTCAGCTGGTCAGAGCGCCTCGTTTACACCGAGGAAGTCGGGGGTTCGAACCCCTCACCGCCCACCATTGTCGGTTCGACGGGAGCGACGCGCGCTCCCTCCCGTACACTGGCGCAAGCGGCGGCCGGATGGCGCCGCTCGAACGCGGAGGGCCTCATGGAAGCCGTCATCATCCTGCTCGTCATCGTCGTTGTCCTGGCCGTCTTCGGTGTGCTGATCTACAACGGGCTCGTCGCACGCCGCAACCGGGTCGACGAGGCGGTGGGTCAGATCGAGGTCCAGCTCAAGCGTCGGCATGACCTGGTGCCGAACCTTGTGGCCGCCGTCAAGGGCTACATGGACTTCGAGCAGGACGTCCTGACGCGCGTCACCGAGGCCCGCGCCAATGCGGTCGCGGCCGGTGCGAGCGGGCAGATCACCGCTCAACAGGCCCAGGCCGAGAACACGCTGACCGGCGCGCTGCGCTCGCTGTTCGCGGTGGTTGAGAACTACCCGACGCTGAAGGCGAACGAGAACGTCCTGAGCCTGCAGGAGCAGCTGACCACGACGGAGAACCAGATCAGCTTCTCCCGCCAGCACTACAACGCGACCGTCAACGAGTTCAACACGTCGCTCCAGACCTTCCCCGCCGTGCTGGTGGCCGGCCCACTGGGCTTCACCAAGCGCGAGTTCTTCGCGGCTGAGCCGGAGGCCCAGGAGGTTCCCGTCGTCAGCCTCCGCTGACGCGCGGGCCACCAGAATCTCCGATGGCCGGGACGTTCTACAGCCAGATCGCGGCGAACCGTCGCAACTCGTTCCTCCTCATGCTGACCCTCGTCGCCCTGCTGGCCCTGCTGGGCTTCGCGATCGGCTACGGGACGACGGGCGACGCGACCGCCGGGATCGGCTGGCTGGGAATCTTCGGGATCATCGCGATCATCTCGTCGCGTGGCGAGCTACTACACCGGTGACAAGGTGGTCCTGGGCGTCTCCAAGGCTCGCCGGGTCGACGCGACGAGCCAGCCCCAGCTGATCAACGTGGTCACCGAGCTGACCCTTGCGGCGGGCATCCCGATGCCGGCCGTCTACACGATCGACGATTCGGCGCCCAATGCCTTCGCGACCGGCCGGGATCCGAAACATGCCTCGATCGCCGTGACCACCGGGCTCCTGCAGAAGATGGATCGCGAGGAGCTCCAGGGCGTGATCGGCCATGAGCTCTCGCACGTCCGCAACTACGACATCCGCTACTCGCTCCTGGTGGGCGTGATGGTCGGCACGATTGCCCTCGTGGCGGACTTCTTCCTGCGGTTCACGTTCTGGGGAGGCTTCGGGGGGCGAAGGTCGTCGAACGACCGGGAGGGCGGCGGCGGCCTCCAGGTGATCATCTTCGTGGTCGCGCTTGTGCTGGCCGTCCTGGCCCCGATCTTCGCGCGGCTGGTCCAGCTCGCGGTGAGCCGCCAGCGCGAGTACATGGCAGACGCATCATCCGTGGAGCTCACGCGCAACCCGCAGGGACTGGAGCGGGCCCTGGCCGCGATCTCGGAGGACCCCGAGGTGCTGGAGGTCGCCAACCGCGCCACCCAGCACCTCTACTTCACGAACCCGATCAAGAAGTTCGAGCAGCGTTCCAAGGGGCTCTTCTCGACGCATCCGCCGATTGTCGACCGGATCAACCGGCTCCGGGCGCTCAGCGGGGAGCGACCGCTGGACTCGTCCGTCACGGCCGAGCTCGCCGGGCTGGACTGAGGCCGGCGAGGGCTGCCGGGCCCCGGCAGTGCAAGGCGCTGCTCCGAGGTAGTCGCCCGGACGTTGACATACCCGGTGCCGGCGTGCCCGGTGGGCCCGGCACGGCCCGGGGCCGGTGGGTCCCGAGGGCGGGCCCCTGGCGCATGAGGCCAACCTGAACGGCGACGCGCATCCACACGCCGGGCTCGGCCGGCCCGATCCCGGCCCTGGCAGGGCCCGGCAGTGCACCGGGTGACCGCACCGACCGCCGGCGGCTTCGCTGGGTGCGATCCTGCGTCACGGGTTGCGCAGATCGGCGACGCATCGGTCGTGCCGGTCGCGGGGTGCACCGAGGCAGCCAGGCCGGCCACCCCGGCGGTCGCAATGGTCATGGGGCGCACAGCTGGCACCCGGGCCTGCGCTCGGCCCCCGGGGGTGCAAGGTGCCGTACCTGGGATCGAGCCAGGCGCGGGGCCGCCGATCGGCCGCTCGCGAAACTGGACGCACCGCCCAGATGACGGCAGACTGGCGGCGCCCGGCCGGCGCCGCTCCCGCTTGCGGCTGCGGGGATGAGTTTGCCGACCAAGGGCCGCCCGTGGTACCTTCTCGAACGCCGACGGGCGGGGACGTCCGGCGGGGCCTGCGGGCCGAGATAGCTCAGCTGGTAGAGCACGCGACTGAAAATCGCGGTGTCGGCAGTTCAAGTCTGCCTCTCGGCACCATCACCCCGGACGCGGTCATCGAGCGGAAGTGGCTCAGTTGGTAGAGCATCACCTTGCCAAGGTGAGGGTCGCGGGTTCGAGTCCCGTCTTCCGCTCCATTCATCCCGCACGTGCGCGGCCCCGGTTCCGCTGGCCCTTCGTCTAGCGGTAGGACAGCGGACTTTGGATCCGTGAACCGAGGTTCGAATCCTCGAGGGCCAGCCAGCATCGCCGGTACCCCCACCGGCCTTCCAGGGGCGACGTACCCAAGTGGTTAAGGGGGAGGTCTGCAAAACCTCTATTCAGCGGTTCGAATCCGCTCGTCGCCTCCACGCTTCGTGCGAATAACGCCCGCCCCGCCGGCGGGCGTTACGATTCCCCCTCGACGCCGAGGTGGCGGAACCGGCAGACGCGGCCGACTTAAAATCGGCTGCCCGCAAGGGCATGTGAGTTCAAATCTCACCCTCGGCACCAATGTCGCGATCGGTGCTCCAAGATCGAGATGCGCCACCTCAGGGTGCCTTCGAGCGCGTCGTCGTGCGCCCCGGCATTGTTGATCGCGGTACCCAGATCGGGACGGTGTCTCCACCCCGGGAGACCGATCACCCGCCGTACGGTGGGCGGCGATGCTCCGGCCGATCGGGCCGTGAGGTCGGCCCGATCGGGCAGCGATTCTCGTGCGAGACTCCATCGACGCGCGGCTGTGGGACCTCCGACCGCGCTCGCCTCCATCGTCAAGAGAGGGGGTGCAGGATCATGCCGCCCGTGGTGGTGAACTCCGCGATGCTGTCCTGCACCATGGGCCTTGGCCCGCCGGTGCCGCTGACGGTCGTTCCCAAGGGCGCCCCCGTGACCGCCGGCGGGCAGCTCGTGGCGACAATCGCCGACACGCTCCCGATGGCGAACATCCCGACGTTCGGGATGTGCTCGTCGCCGGCCAACCCGGCCGTGAGCGCCGCCACGGCGGCGGCCATGGGTGTCCTCACGCCGATGCCCTGTGTGCCCGTCCCAGCCGGCCCCTGGGCGCCGGGCTCGGCCAAGGTCGTGCTGGGCGGGGTCCCCGTGCTGACCGCGGGCTCGGTCTGCCAGTGCGCGTGGGCGGGGACCATCTCGATCGGCGTGCCCGGCCAGGTCAAGGTGAGCGCCAACGGCTGACCAATGGCCGCCTATCCGGCCTATGTCCGGGGAGGACCGAGCGGCAGGCGCGGCGCCCCGGCTGGCTGCGATCCTGCGAGGACGACAGCTAGCCGCGCAGGCGCAGCCCACCGAGGCGACCGCGGCGATCCGCGGCCACGGGCGCGACGGCGTCACTGACCCCGCTGATGGTCGTGGCGAGCTTGCCCAACGCCCGGGCGGGCGCGGAGTTCGGGGCGCTCTGGACGACCGGGATCCCCTCGTTGATCGCCTTCAGGTACAGCCCGGGGTCGTAGGGAACCTCTGCCGTGACCTGGGTCCCGATCGCGGCCTCGATCTGCTTCATCGAGAGCATCTCGCGGGCGAACAGGTGGTTGAGCACGAACGTCGCCGTGGACGCCGCAGAGCCCACCTCGGTGAGGTAGTCGAGGAGCGAATGGAGCGCCTTGAGCGCGCCGATCTCCGGCACGATCGGGATGACGACGGCTTCGGCCCGCGCCACGACCGCAAGCGATCGGTCGTCGAGCTCGGAGCCGGCATCCACCACCAGCGTGTCATACGCCGTCCGCGCGGTCGAGATGATCAGGTTGACCTGGTCCGGACCGATGAGGCGGCCGGGCTCGGGTGTCCCCGGCGATGCGAGAACCGCCAGCCCGCTCGCGTGCTTCACCGTGTACGCGCGCAGGAGATCGGGCTCTCTGAGCGACTGCTCGTCCCGCG
The DNA here is from genome assembly GCA_963800795.1 of uncultured Chloroflexia bacterium. Taxonomy (GTDB): domain Bacteria; phylum Chloroflexota; class Limnocylindria; order Limnocylindrales; family CSP1-4; genus CTSoil-043. Next base: position 100,061 of record CAWDCJ010000004.1, on the reverse strand, counting down.
CGAGCTCCGCGATGGTGAGCTGCGGCTTGAGGTTGAGGTGCGTCGCCACCTGTCCGAACTGGAGGTCGAGGTCCGCGATGAGCACCCGGTCTGGCGCGCGGGCGGCAAGCCAGCTGGCGACGTTCACCGCGATCATGGTTGTTCCGACGCCGCCCTTCGGACTGAAGCACGCGATGATGCTCCGCCGCGCCGGCACGCCATCGTCCGCAAGGGCGAGCGGGGCGAGGTCACGCGAGCGCTGGAAGCGGACCAGCAGCGCCTCGACCCGGGCCTCCAGCTCGCGAGGGTCGAACGGCTTGGCGACCACGTCATCCGCGCCCGCCTCGAGGTACCGCACGCGCTCCTCGACGTCGTCGGTCTGGCAGATGCACAGGACCGGGATCGCCGAGAGCTCCGCGCTCCCACGGATCTCGCGGCAGACGTCCACGCCGCCTCGCGGGCCGGAGCCGATATCCACGATCACGAGGGCGAATTCCGCAGCGCGCCGGACGGCATCGTCCGGGTCGGCGGTCGTGGTCACCTGGTACCCGATCCCGACGAGCGGGCGCTCCACCGTGGCGGCAGCCCCTGGGTTCGTCTCGAGGACGAGGATGGTACTCGACGGCACGGCCGAATGGTCTCCTGCTTTCGACGGAATACGGCCGAAGGATACACGAGGTATTCGCGGGCCCGTCCGACCCCAAGCGGAGCGCAACCGGGGCGCGTGGTAGACTCGCCGAGCCCTTTCTGCTCCGCCTGGCAGCCCGGGTTCCGGGGGCCACGAGCGGGGCATACCCCACAGGAAGGAGTCGGACGGCCATGCGCCGCTATGAACTCATGCTCGTGATCCGGCCGGATGCGCCGGACGATCGCGTCCAGGCGCTCCTGGACAAGGTGGCGCGGCAGATCGCCGCCAGCCGGCGGCCAGATCGTCAAGGCGGCCCCGTGGGGTCGCCGGCGACTGGCGTACCAGATCGACCGCTACCGCGAGGCCTCGTACCACATCATCCACTTCGATGCCCCTGCCGACGCGATCGCCGAGCTGGAGCGAACGTTGCTGATCACCGAGGATGTGATCCGGCATCTCGCCATCCGCGTCGAGCGGCCCCTCAAGGCTGCCCGCGGCAGGCCGGAGGACAGCGTCGACTTCGTCCCGGCCCCGGACGTCGACGAGGACGAGGAATCAGCCGGCGAGCAGATCGACGAGTCGGAGAGCGACGCCGCTCCGGCAGCGGTCGACTGACGCCCGTGCCGGCAGCTTCCAGGAGGGCGTTCCCGTGTCCCTGAACAAGGTGATGATCATCGGGAATCTCGGGCGTGATCCCGAGATGCGCTATACGCCGGGCGGCCAGGCCGTGACGCAGTTCACGGTGGCTGTGAACCGGAACTACAAGGGCCAGGACGGCGACTGGCAGGAAGAGACGGAGTGGTTCCGGGTGGTTGCCTGGGCGCAGCTCGCCGAACGTTCCGCCGAGCATCTCCGCAAGGGGATGAAGGTCTACGTCGAAGGGCGCCTCCAGACCCGGCAGTGGGAAGACCAGCAGGGCCAGAAGCGGTACACGACGGAGCTGATCGCCATCCAGGTCACCGAACCTCGACCGCCGGCCCCGCGAGGAAGGCGCCGACGCGCCGCCCTTCCCGGGGGAGCCGCGTCCGGCGGGCGCGACCGTCTCGCCGATCCGGCGCGATGCCGCAGGCGGGGATGACGCTCCGTCGAGACATCGACGACCTTCCGTTCTGACGCTCATGCCGGGCGCGCCCCGCGCCGCCGCCCGCGACCACAGGAGTTGACACGATGCCTCCCGCAACCCGCAGCAAGAAGCGAGACGACTACTACCGCGACCGCCGCCGCCGCAAGGTGTGCGCGTTCTGCGCCGACAAGACGGTCCAGATCGACTACAAGGAGGTCAGCCGCCTCCGCCGGTACCTCTCCGAGCGCGCCAAGATCGAGCCGCGTCGCAAGACCGGCACGTGCGCGGCGCACCAGCGCGAGCTGTCGGTGGCGCTCAAGCGCGCCCGGCTCGTGGCGCTGCTGCCGTACGCACCGCAGCACCTTCGCCCCTGACGGGCGACGCTCGATCCGGCCGCTCGGGCGCTCCACGGGCGACGGCAGTGAGCGCCGTGGCCCCGGCGCCGGCGCGCAACTGGTCTGACCGTGGACCTCGTCATCCTCCTGCTCGCCTTCGTCGTCATCCTCGCCGGGGCCGAGCTGTTCACGAACGGGATCGAGTGGTTCGGCCGCAAGCTGGACCTCGCGGAGGGCGCCGTCGGCTCGGTCCTGGCGGCGGTCGGGACGGCCCTGCCGGAGACGCATGATCCCGTTCATCGCCATCGTCTTCGGCGGCGGCCCGCGTCGACGGAGGTGTGGCGTCGGCGCCATTCTCGGGGCGCCGTTCATGCTCGCGACGCTGGCCATGTTCGTGACGGGGTGGCCGTGTCCTCGCTTTCGAAAACCGCCGCCGCCGGTGATCTGGCTGCCGTCGATCCGCAGGGTCCTGCACCATGATCTTCGCTGGTTCGGGCTGGGCTACGGCCTTGCGATCGCCGCGGCGTTCCTCCCGGCGGGCCGGCCTCGCAAGGCCGGGCATCGCGGGCTCCTGCTCGCGATCTACGGATCTACGTCCGCGCGCACTTCACCGCGATCGCGACGGTGGACCCGAACGACCTGGCGCCGCTCCGCCTCCGACGCCTGGACCGCGGGCGCCATCGACCGATCCGGCGGTGCCGCGCCTGCGGGTCGTCGGCCTCCAGGTGCTCGTTGCGCTCGGTGCTCATCGTCGGCGCGTCCTGCTTCGTGGATGCCGTCGAGGATCTCGCTACGCTCGTCGGCATCGGCTCCGTCGATCCTCGCGCTCGTGATCGCGCCGATCGCCACCGAGCTGCCCGAGAAGTTCAACAGCGTGATCTGGGTGCGCCAGGGGAAGGACACGCTCGCGCTCGGCAACATCACCGGCGCGATGGTCTTCCAGTGCGCGCATCCCGACGGTCGTCGTTCTGCTGTTCGCGCCGAACGCCTGGACCATCGGCCTGGACTCCGCGCTGAGCGTCCTCTCCGGCCGGGATCGCGTCCCGTCGATCGCGGCGATCTTCATCCCGATGCGGTCGCGCGGGAGGCTGATCCGGTCGCGGGCTGGCTGGTCGGCGGGGTGTTCTACCTCGTCTACCTGGCTGCTCGTGGCGGGCTCGCCGCGGCGCCGCCTCAGTCAGTCCGGCGCCTTCCGGCAGAGACGGACGTATACTCGGACCACGCCCGGGACCGTGGGCCCGCAGCGCGATCCCGCTGCAGGAGCCCCATCGGTGCTTCCGAGAAGCCCGCCACCCCGGCGCGAGCCCGCCCCGCGGGCAGCCGGCGTCCCGCCGGTCTGCCACCCTCGTCGCCTGGTTCGAGGGCGCACTCGTGCCGCTCGCCGACGCGAAGATCGGCGTCATGACCCACGGCTTCCTGTACGGCACGGCCATCTTCGAGGGGATCCGCGCCTACTGGAACGACGAGCAGGGCCAGCTTTACGCGCCTCAAGCTCCGCGAGCACATAGCACGCATCCGCAACTCGGCCAGATCATGCTCATGGACGACGTGCCCGTCGGTGGACCAGCTGACCGCGCGAGGCCGTCGAGCTGCTGCGCCGCAACGGGTTCCGCGAGGACGCCTACGTCCGGCCCTCGTTCTACAAGTGCACGCCAGGCGATCGGGGTCAAGCTGCACGGCCTGGAGCGCCGGCTACTACATCCTCGCGATCCCGTTCGGCGACTACGTCGGACCGAACGGGGCATCAAGTCGGGACCGTCTCGTGGCGCCGCACGGCGACCCGCGATCCCGTCCCGGGCGAAGATCATGGGCTCCTACGTCAACCCCGCTTCTCAGCAAGTCGGAGGCGAAGCTCAACGGCTACGATGAGGCGCTCGTCCTGACCCACGACGGCCACGTTTCGGAGGGCTCCGCGGAGAACCTCTTCGTTGTCCGCGACGGGGTGCTCGTCACGCCGCCCGTGACTGACGACATCCTCGAGGGGATCACGCGCGCCGGGATCATGGCGTCTGCGCGACGAGCTCGGCCTCGGGTCCTGGAGCGCTCCGATCGACCGCTCGGAGATCTACGTCGCCGACGAGGCGTTCTTCTGCGGCACCGGCGCCCAGATCAGCCCGATCATCTCGGTGGACCACCGGAGCGTGGGATCCGGGGCCGTCGGTCCGATCACCAAACGCGTCAAGGACCGCTACTTCGAGATCGTGCGCGGCAACGTCCCGGCCTACCGGCACTGGGTGACGCCGATCGATCCGGCCTGACCTGCCGGCCGGCATCGCGGCCTGGGATCGCGAGCCGGCATCGCGGCCGCGCAGGGTCAGGGGAGGGCGGGGGACTCGAGCACCGGCGTCTTCAGGCCGGTGGTCACGATCACGTCCACGGGCACGGTCTTGTCGGTCACCGACAGCACCTTCACGCCGAAGACCTCCTTCAGGAGCGCCAACGTGAGGGGCAGCTTGGCCTGCGCACCGTTGTAGACCCGGATGACCGTGTTGGCCGGGACGCCGCCGGCGGCGGGCCGCTGGTTCGGCGCCGATGCCGCGATTCCCCGGAAGTCCAGGTAGCCGGCCACCGCCGCGGCCGTGCCGGTCGCGCCGGTCCCGTTGAGCACCCACACCTGGGCCCCTTCCTGGGCGACCGCCTGGCGCTGGGCCTCGATGCTCGGGTCGAAGTTGAAGGCGCTCGCCACGGCGGCCCGGATGCGGGACACGTTCGGGGTCAGGGTGTAGATCCCGCCCGGGTATCCCTCCAGCCCGTAGTACGGCGGCGCGAAGACGAACGAACCGGATGTTCGTGATGTCGATCTGGCTGGCCAGGTCGATCAGCTGGGGAAGCTTCCCGATCGGGAAGTCCGTCTTGACCGCACTCGAGGTGCTCTGGACCAGGGCGGGCAGGCGCTGGATGAGGGTGGCGAAGTCGGCCTGCTGGCGCAGGGAGAGGAGCACTCGCTGCTGGCGCGACGCGCGGTCGAAGTCGTTGGAGCCATGGCGGGAGCGAGCGTAGATAAGGGCCTGGCTCCCGCTCATCCGCTGGACTCCCGTCGGGATGTAGACCCGCAGGGTGCCGTTGTCGCCTGGGTAGTAGTCGTCGACCACGGGGACCTGGACGTTGATGGTGACGCCGCCGAGCGCGTCGACGACCGTCTTGAAGCCGGTGAAGTCGACCTCCACGAAGTAGTTCACCGGGATCCCGTAGAGGAAGCTCAGGGTGTCCTTGAGGGCCTCGTACGGACCTCCGGGGAACAGGTCGGGCCGGGCCCGGGCCTGCTCGAAGAGCGAGTTGATCTTTGACCCGAAGGTCGCCCCGAAGACCGAGCGGGCGGGAATCGGCGGCAGGGGGACGTCGACGGTATCGCGCGGCAGGCTGAACATCGCGACCTGCCGGGAGGACGGATCGATGCTCACCACGATCAGCGTGTCGGTGTTCCAGGTTCCCTCGTTGGGCCGCTTGTCGGTGCCGATCAGCAGGATGTTGAGCCGCCCGGTCCCGTTCCAGGGGACGAGTGACGCAGCGGCGGCCGGGGCGCCCGCCGCCGTCGGCAGCACCGACGGCTCCGGGCTGGCCGTGCCCGGGGAGGCGGTCGGGGACCCCGGCTGCCGCCGACGCCACGCTTGCGGGACCCGTGTCGGACGGGTTGAAGATGTTCTGGACGGCAGTCAGCGCCTGGAGGTCGTAGTAGGCCACGGCGGCGTGGGCGCCCCCCATCACCAGCGAGGACTGCGAGCAGGCCGGCCAGCGAGATGGGTGCGAGCGTGGCGCGGGCCGGTCCGAGCCGGCCGGCGCCGCCGTCGGCGATGCGGTTCAGGTAGCGGACGACCCGGTAGGCATCGACCGCGGCCACGACGCGGTACAGGTACGCCACGATGTTCCCGACGAGGATCCCCACCAGCACCGGTGGCTGCAGGGCCACGCCGAGGACCTCGAGCCTGTAGCTGAGCACGGCCCCCGCGAGCAGGGCAAGCACCAAGAACGGCGCCGCGGCGAAGGCGACGGCCCGGTACCAGGCCCGGGCGTAGGCGTGCCCGAGCCCGGGGAAGAGGAGGCTCAGGAACGCCGCGCTGAAGGCCGATCGGGCGCGCGGACGGGGTTCCTGCGGTTGGTGCATCGAGGGTAGGATACGGGAACCTCCCTGGGGCGCATTCGAGGCCCAGTGACGGCCGGCCGGGCCGGCGCGTGACCCTCGTGCATTCCCGGCCCGTCAGATCCAACCCGCGTCCGAGGCCAGATGTTCGCACCCGTCACGAGCAAGCCCGACCTGGTCGCCCAGGAGCACGAGATCCTCGCGCTCTGGCGCGAACGCCGGACGTTTGCCCGCCTGCGCGCGCAGAACGCGGGCGGGCCTCGCTGGAGCTTCCTCGACGGTCCCATCACGGCCAACAACCCGATGGGCGTCCACCACGCCTGGGGGCGGACCTACAAGGATGTCTTCCAGCGCTTCCACGCCATGCGCGGCGAGGATCAGCGCTGGCAGAACGGCTTCGACTGCCAGGGCCTGTGGGTCGAGGTCAACGTGGAGCGGGACCTGGGCTTCACGTCGAAACGCGACATCGAGGAGCACGGGATCGCCGAGTTCGTCCGCCTGTGCAAGCAGCGCGTGCTCACGTTCGCGGCGCGCCAGACCGAGCAATCGATCCGGCTGGGCTACTGGATGGACTGGAACGACCCGGATGAGCTGCTCCGCCTGCGCGACCTGCTGGGCGCCGACCCGGCCGCCGAGGCCACCCTGGCCGGGCCGCGCGGGCCCGTGACCGACCGGGTGGAGATGCTCGTCGGCCGGCTCGGGATGCCCGAGCTCGGCGGCTCGTACTTCACGTTCAGCAACGAGAACAACGACCTGATCTGGGGATTCCTGGCCGAGTGCCATCGCCGGGGCTGGCTGTACAGGGGCCACGACACGATGCCGTGGTGCGCCCGTTGCGGGACCGGGATCAGCCAGCACGAGATGACCGAGGGGTACGCGGACCGCACGGACCCCGGCCTGACGGTCCGGTTCCCGCTGCTGGACCGTCCCGGCGAGGCGCTCCTGGTCTGGACCACGACGCCCTGGACGCTGACCTCGAACGTGGCGGCGGCGGTCGGGCCCGGGCTGCGCTACGTGAAGGTGCGCCAGGGGGACAGCATCTTCTGGCTGGGCCGGGGGACCGTTCAGCAGGCGCTCGTGGGGCCGTTCGAGATCCTCGACGATCGGGCGGGCTCCGAGCTCGTCGGCTGGCGCTATCGGGGCCCGTTCGACGAGCTGCCGGCCGTCCGGGCCGGCTTCGCGGCCGGGGGCGCCGCCGGGGCGCCCTACGAGCATGTCGTCGTGGCGTGGAACGAGGTCGGCGAGGACGAGGGGACGGGCATCGTCCACATCGCGCCGGGCTGCGGGGCGGAGGACTTCGCGCTCGGCAAGTCGCTCGGTCTGCCCATGCTGGCGCCGCTCGACGAGGGCGGGACGTTCATCGACGGGTTCGGCTTCCTGACGGGCCGCGACGTCCGCGACAGCGCGGAGCCCGTGATCGAGCACCTGAAGCACCACGGGCTCTTCTACCGGCTGGAGCCGATCGTCCACCGCTACCCGCACTGCTGGCGCTGCGGCACCCCGCTCGTGTTCCGCCTGGTCGACGAGTGGTTCGTGAGCATGGGCCCGGTGTACGACGTGCCGCGCGACCAGCTCACCAAGGAGCAGGTGGACGCCAGCCTCCGCTACCAGATCATGGAGGTCGTGGACCGCATCCGCTGGCTCCCGTCCTTCGGGTACGAGCGGGAGCTGGACTGGCTTCTCAACATGCACGACTGGATGATCAGCAAGAAGCGCTACTGGGGACTGGCGCTGCCGATCTACGACTGCGCCGCCTGCGGAACGTTCGACGTCGTCAGCGGCCGCGAGGAGCTGCATGCGCGGGCGGTGGAGGGCTGGGAACAGCTCGAAGGACACACGTCGCATCGGCCCTACGTCGACGCCGTGAAGATCGCCTGCCGCACGTGCGGAGCGCCCGTCGCCCGGATCCCGGACGTGGGCAACCCCTGGCTCGACGCGGGCATCGTGCCGTTCTCGACGCTCCACTACCGGGAGGACCCCGCCTACTGGCAGGAATGGTTCCCGGCCGACTTCGTGACCGAGAGCTTCCCCGGTCAGTTCCGGAACTGGTTCTACTCGATGCTCGCGATGAGCACGGTCCTGCGCCGGGAGGAGCCGTTTCGGACGATCTTCGGCTACGCGACGCTCTTTGGCGAAGACGGCCGGCCGATGCACAAGAGCTGGGGCAACGCCATCGAGTTCGACGAGGCGGCCGAGCGGATGGGCGTCGACGTGATGCGCTGGATGTACGCCAAGGCAAGGCCCGACGACAACATCCTGTTTGGCTGGCACGCCGCGGACGAGGCGCGCCGCGAGCTGCTGGTGCTGTGGAACGTCTACGCGTTCTTCGTGACGTATGCGCGGCTGGCGGGCTGGTCGCCCGGCCACGAGGCGGCATCCGCGCTAACCGCGTCGCAGGTCGCGGGCCGGCCGCCGCTGGACCGCTGGGTCCTGTCGCGCCTGGCCGGCCTGGCCGCGCGTGTCGATGACCGCCTGGCGAACTACGACCCGGACGCCGCCGCCCGCTTGATCTCCGGTTTCATCGACGAGCTCTCGACGTGGTACCTGCGCCGGAACAGGAAGCGCTTCTCGCGCCGGGACGACCCGGCGGATCGCGACGCGGCGTTCGCCACGCTCCACCTGACCCTGGCCGGCCTGGTGCGGGTGATGGCGCCGCTGCTCCCGTTCCTGACCGAGGCGATGCACCAGAACCTCGTCGTCGCCGTGGGCCTCCCCTCGCCCGACAGCGTCCACCTGACACGCTGGCCGGCGGCAGAGCTGGCAGCATTGCGCGATCCGGCGCTGGAGGAAGCGACCGGCCTTGCCCAGCGCGCGGTGGACCTCGTGCGCACCCTCCGCTCCCAGGCCGGTCTCAGGACGCGCCAACCGCTCGCCCGGCTGTGGATCGCGCTCCCCGGAGTGCCCCATCCCGACCTGGACGCACTTCTCGAGGTGGTCGCGGAGGAGGTCAACGTCAAGGAAGTGATCCGGATCGATGACGAGTCGGCGCTCGTTGAACGGCGCATCAAGCCGCTCCTGCCGAAGATCGGCCGCAAGCTCGGCGGGGCGATCCCCGCGGTGATGGAGGCGGCGCGCGCGGGCGCCTTCGAGGTGCTCGCCGACGGGAGCGTATCGCTCGCCGGCGTCATTCTGGCGCCCGACGAGGTCGAGATGCTCGTCTCTCCACGGCCGGGTACCGCGGTGGCCCATGACGACGGGCTCGTGGTGGTGATCGACACCGAGCTGACCGACGCCCTCCGGGCGGAGGGTGACGCGCGGGAGATACAGCGCGCGGTCCAGGACCTGCGCCGCGAGGCCGGGCTGGATCTCGCCGACCGGATCGACCTGCAGGTCGAGCTCGGCGCGCACGAGATGGCGGTCCGCCCCTACCTGGACGCCGTCGCGGCCGAGACGCTCGCGGATGGCGTGACCAGCGGAAGCCCGCCGGCCGGCTGGGCGCAGGCGAGCGTGAGGATCTCGCGCGGGGATGTTCGGGTGGCGCTTCGCAGGGCGATCCAGGGCAGCGCACCGGAGTCGGCGCGTGCCTGACGGGGCAGACCCGGTCGGGGCGGCCCCGCTCGGGACGGACCCGGTCGGGGCGGCCCCTCCCGCGCCCGCGACGCCCCTCCGCGCATCTCACCACTGGATCGCGTTCGTGGTCCTGGCGGCGTCCGTCGTGGTCGCAGACCAGGTCACGAAGGCCTGGGTTGCGGCCAGCATCTCCTTCGGGACGCTGCGGCCGATCCTCGGCGACTACGTCCGAATCTGGCCGGTGCGCAACACGGGCGCCATCTTCGGGCTGTTCGGAAACCAGGCGGTCCTCTTCGCTGCGCTGAGCGTCGGGGTCGTGGCGATCATCGTCTGGTTCCACGGGCGGTCGGTGGAGACGAACGGCTGGTTCGCGACCCTCGCCCTGGGCCTGCTGCTCGGCGGCGCCATCGGCAACCTCATCGACCGCCTGCGGCTCGGGTACGTGCTGGACTTCGTCGACATGGGCGTCGGCGACCTGCGCTTCTACACCTACAACGTCGCCGACGCGGCGATCAGCACCGCGCTCGTCCTGCTGATCCTGATGGCCTTCTGGCCGTCGCGCCGCCGTCCGTGGATCGCCGGATGACCGAGCTTCGCCTGGTTGTCCCGGATGGATCGGGCGGGCGCGCCGACCGCGTCGCGTCGGATCTCTCGGGCCTCTCGCGGAGCCGGGTCCAGCACCTGATAACGGATGGCCACCTGACGGTGGACGGTGTCGCGCTCAAGGCGCGCTCCATCGTGCGGGCCGGGGAGACACTGATCCTCGAAGTGCCCGCCGTGGAGTCCTCGGAGATCGAGCCGGAGGCGATCCCGCTCGAGGTGGTCTACGAGGACGCCGACGTGCTCGTGGTCAACAAGCCCGCGGGCCTCGTCGTCCATCCGTCGCCGGGCCACTGGAGCGGGACCATGGTGAACGCGCTGCTGGCGCGCGACACCGCCTACGGTGGCATCGCGGGCGTCGCCCGGCCAGGGATCGTGCACCGCCTTGACCGCGACACGTCCGGCCTGATCATGGTCGCCAAGACGGACGTGGCCCAGGCCAGCCTCATGGCGCAGCTGAAGGCGCGCCGCGTCAAGAAGACCTACCTCGCGCTCGTCCATGGCGGGGTCGAGGCATCCGCTGGCCGGATCGAGGCGCCCATCGGGCGTGATCCCCGGCAACGGACACGGATGGCGGTCGTGCCCGACGGCAGGCCATCGGTGACCGGATACCGGGTCCGCGAGCGGTTCCAGGGCTGGACGCTCCTGGAAGTGGACCTCATCACTGGCCGCACCCACCAGATCCGGGTGCATCTCGCGGCGCTCGGGCACCCCGTGGCGGGCGATCCGGTCTACGGCACCGGGACCTCGCGGCGCGGCCCAGACGGCCTGGAGCGGCTCTTCTTGCACGCCTGGCGGATCGTCTTTGCGTCGCCTGCGACGGGCGAGCTGGTGCGCGTTGAGGCACCCGTGCCGGCGCCGCTCGACGCGGTCCTCGGCGACCTGCGCGCCATCGCGACCGGGGCACCTGGCACCGCCGGCCCCGACCCCCGCCACGCCAGATGACGGAGCGATCGCTGGGATCGCCACCGGTCACCGACGACCCGCTGTCCGGCGCGCCCAGCGCGGGGGCGCCCGGCGCCTTGCTGGTGGTCGTGTCAGGGCCTTCAGGGGTCGGGAAGGACACCATCATCCAGGCGCTTCGGGCACGCCCGCGGGACCCGGATTACCACTACGTCGTGACGTGCACGACCCGGGCGCCGCGGCCCGGCGAGGTGGACGGGCGCAGCTACCACTTCCTCACACCCGATCGGTTCCGGACGCTCCGCGACGCAGGGGCGTTCCTCGAGTGGGCGGAGGTGCACGGGAACCTGTACGCGACGCCCCGCGCTGAGGTCCGGCGGGCGCTCGCGACGGGCCACGACGTCATCCTCAAGATCGACGTTCAGGGCGCGGCGGCGGTCAAGGCATCCGTCCCGGACGCGCTGCTGGTGTTCGTGGTGCCGCCGTCGCTGGAGGCGCTGTTCCGACGGCTCCGTGCGCGTGCCACCGAATCGGCGAGCGAGCTCGAGATCCGCCAGCGAAACGCCGCCATCGAGCTGGCGCGCCAGGGCGACTACGACGAGGTGGTCCTCAACGAGGATGGCCAGGTCCAGCGGACCGTGGAGCGGATCGACGCGATCATCCGCGCCGAGCGCCTGGCGCACCCCCACCGTCGCGTCGTCGTCTAGGCCGGTGGCGGACGGCGCGCCGCCGGTCGCGGCGATCGGCCTCGATGACCTCGGCCTGGTCGCGGGGCCGTCAACCGAGCGTCACGTCGAGGTCGCCGTCGACGCGGCGGGCGTCGCGGGGAGCCGAACCTGGACGTACCTCGTCCCGGCGGCGCTCTCGGACGTCGTGGCGGGGGAGGCGGTTCTCGTCGAATGGGGCCGCCGTCGCTCAGTCGCCATTGTGCTGGGCGATGCCCCCGCTCCGGACGGGGTGACTGCACGACCGCTGGGGGCGCGCGTGCGGGCCGACGGGCCGCTGCTGCCGCCCCTATCGCTGTCGCTGGTGCGCGAGATCGCGGCCCACTATCTGGCCCCGCCGGCCCTGGTAGTCCGGGCGATGCTCCCTCCGGGGCTCCTCGAGAGGCTGGAGCTCGTGGCTCGTCCACTCGACGCCTCCGTCCAGGCGACTGATCCGGAACCGTCGGCCGCGGATTCCGGCCGCGATCCTGCGCTCGCCGACCTGATCCGGGCGCTGGCCGGAGGTCCCCGGGCGACCCGCGACCTCCCCTCCCCGGACGGCCGCGCGGCCCTCCTGCGGCGCCTGCGGGCGCTCGAGGCAGCAGGTCGCGTCGGGCTCGAGTGGACGCTGACGGTCGCCGGGGCCGGGGCCCGGCACGAGCGGGTGGTCCGGCTCACCGATGCCGGCAGGGATGTGGCCGCTGGAGCACGTGCGCCGGACGGCCGCCCCGTCGGGCCGCGCCAGCGGTCGCTGCTCGTCGAGCTCGCCGGGCTGGAGCCGGGCGACCCGGGCGTGCCCGCGCCCGCGCTCGCGCAGCGCCATGGCGAGGGGGCCGCCGCCTCGCTCTCACGGCGCGGCCTGGTCGTGCTCACGACGCGCGAGGTGGTCCGGGATCCGCTCGCGACGCGGGCACGGGGGGGACGGCGGGGGGCGCGGCCGGCCGGCTCGGACCTGACGTCGGCCCAGGCCGAAGCGGTGCGCCTGGTCCGCGCGGCCATGACCGCGCGCGACGCAACGCCGCTCCTCGTCGATGGGCCAACCGGCTCGGGTCGCACGGCGGTGTATGCGGAGGCCATCGCCGCATCCCTCGAGGCGGGCCGCCCGGCACTGGTCCTCGTCCCCGAGATCCCGCTCGCCCTCCCGCTGGTGGACCGGCTGCGGAGCGACCTGGGAGCCGAGGTCGCGATCCTCCATTCGGGCCTCGGGGAGGGCGAGCGCGCCGACGCCTGGCGGCGGATCCGGGCAGGGCTCGTCGAGGTCGTCGTCGGGACCAGGCTGGCCGTCCTGGCGCCGCTCCAGGACGTGGGGCTCGTCATCGTCGACGAGGAGCACGACGCGGCCTTCAAGAGCGATCGGACACCCCGGATCCAGGCGCGCGATCTGGCGGTGACGCTCGGTCGCCTGGCCGGCGCGGCGGTGATCCTGGGAAGCGCGACGCCGTCCGTCGAAACGTACGGCCTGGCGCGCGCACACACATATCGCCGCTCGACGCTGCTCGAGCGCCCGGTGGGAGCGGCGCCGGTCGTCGACCTGGTCGATCTGCGCGCGGAGCTCGCCGCCGGCAACCGGGGGCTCCTGTCCGGGCACCTGGCGTCCCTGGTGGCCGAGCTCGATCCGGCCCTCGGCGACCGGGCGATCCTGTTCATCAACCGGCGCGGCGCCGCATCGGCGGTGCTCTGCCGCGATTGCGGTCACGTGCAGGCCTGCCGGGAATGCACCCGACCGCTTGTCTATCACCAGGCCGGCATGACCCTTCGCTGTCACCACTGCGGAGCCGCGGCTCCCATGGCCACGCGATGCCCGGCCTGCGGGTCGCCACGGATCCGGTTCCTGGGCGGGGGGACCGAGCGACTCGAGAGCGAGGTCCGCACCCGCTTCCCGACGCTCCGCGTGGCTCGCCTGGACCGTGACGTCGTGGAACGCCGGGGCGCCGCCCAGCGGCTGATCGACGCGTTCATCGAGGGAAGCGTGGACATCCTGGTCGGGACGAGCCTGGTGACCAAGGCGCTCGACGTTCCGGAGGTCAGGCTGGTCGGCATCGTCTCGGCCGACATCGCGCTCACGCTGCCGGACGAACGGGCGGCCGAACGGACCTACCAGCTGCTGGTCCAGGCGATCGGGCGCGCAGGTCGGGGCGACCGGCCCGGGCGAGCGGTGATCCAGACCTACCAGCCGGAGCACCCGGCGATCCAGGCGGTGGTGGCGGGCGACGCGGACGCCTTCTACGCTGCGGAGCTGGCGTTGCGAGAGCAGTTCGGGGCGCCTCCGTTCGGGCGGACCGTGAAGCTCACTGTGGGGGCAGAGGACCGCGAAGCTGCCCGCCGGGAGGCGCGCGCCATGGCGGAGCGCCTGCGGGCGCGTGCGGTGGCCCTGTCGCTGCCGGTCGCGGTCGCCGGACCGGCCCCCGCGTACGTGCCCCGCCGCGGGGGCCGCTGGCGCTTCAACCTCGTGCTCCGCGGCAGCGACCCGGTCGCGGTTCTGGGGGAGGATCCGGGTCCGCCGTGGTCGGTGGACGTGGACCCGGAGAGCCTCCTCTGATCGACGCGCTCGCTGCCCCGGGACACGAGAGTACCGACGGCACTTGGCCAGACCAGGTCCCGCGACGAGAATTCAGGGACCAGCCGTAAGGAGATATGCGATGACCGACGAGCAGCTCCCGCCCATGGGGCCCGCAGCCGATGAGCCCCCTCCCGACGAAGGCGCCGCCCCTGACGAGCACACCGCTGCGTCGCAGGCTCGCGAGTGGCTCGCCCAGCTCCAGCAGATGATCGACCAGGTGGCCGCCCACGCCGGCCCGGTTGCCCGGGACGTGGCCGCGAAGGCGGCCGAGCTGGCCGCCGTCGCGGGAGACCGGGCGGGTCCCCTCGCCAAGCGCGCGGCGCTGAAGACGGAAGAGGTCGGCGCGCGCGTCGCGGGTCGATCGCGTCGCTTCGCCGAGGATCTCCGCCATCGGGCTGATGGGGACGAGCCGGGGGCCCCCGGCGCGGAGCCGCCCGCGGAGACCCCGCCGACGGATGACGAGGCCACTGGGGCCTGACATCCGGCCCGGGGCACCGGGCAGGCCGCTCACGGAGATGCTGGCCGAAACCGACACCTCTCGTATACTCGGGCCATGAGCGTTCTTCCGATCCTCACGCTCGGCGACCCGCGGCTCCGGCTGCGCGGCCAGCCCGTGGACAGCTTCAACAAGTTCCTGCACGGGTTGATCGACGACCTGACGGAGACCATGCGCCACGCGCCGGGCGTCGGCCTTGCGGCCCCGCAGATCGGCGAGGCCCTGAACGTCGCGGTGGTCGAGGTGGAGGATCGCCTCTTCGAGCTCGTGAACCCGCGCATCGTCCGCGCCGACGGCGAGGACCGCGACCTGGAAGGCTGCCTGTCGATCCCGGGTTACGTGGCCTACGTCACGCGAAAGGAGAAGGTCTGGGTCGTGGCCCAGAACCGCGTCGGGAAGAAGTTCAAGATCACGGGCGCCGGTTTTCTCGGCCGCGCCTTCCAGCACGAGCTGGACCACCTGCAGGGGAAGCTCTACGTCGACTACCTCTCGTCGCCGGACGAGCTGATCCCGGTCGGGCGCGGTGGCATGGACGACGAGCAGGACCGGGCCGCCGATGCGGCGCTGGAGCAGCGCGGCATCGACCCGGAGAGAGCGAAGGCGGCCTCCCGCGGCTGAGCCCGCCCGGGCGATCTTCTTCGGCTCCGGGGCGTTCGCCGTTCCGGTGCTCGAGGCGCTCGCCGGCGAGGCGCGCGTTGCCCTGGTCGCGGTCGTGACCACGCCGCCGCGACCGGCCGGCCGGCGAGCGACCCTGCTGGCGACCCCGGTGGGAGAGCGCGCGGGGATGCTTGGCCTGCCGGTGCTTGCCCCCGCGCGGTTGCGCGACCCGGAGACCGTCGCGGAGGTTGCCGCGCTTCGCCCTGAGCTCGGCATCCTGGCCGACTACGGGAAGCTGGTCCCCCCGGCGATGCTGGAGATTCCCCGGCACGGCATCCTCAACCTGCACCCGTCCCTTCTTCCGCGCCACCGTGGGGCGACGCCGATCCCGGCGGCCATCCTGGACGGGGACGCAGAGACGGGCGTGACCCTCTTCCGGATGGACGCGGGGCTGGACACGGGCCCGATTCTGGCCGTGGAGGCCCTCAGGCTGGCGGGCGACGAGGATGCGCCGGGGCTGGAGGCACGCCTGGCGAAGGTCGCCGCGGACCTGCTCGGGCGCGCGTTGGGGCCATGGCTCGAAGGCTCGCTCCCGGCGCTGCCGCAATCGCCGGAAGGGGCGAGCATGACCCGGCCCTTCCGGCGCGACGACGGGCGCCTGGACCCAGGCCGACCGGCCGCGCTGCTCGCGCGCCAGGTCCGAGCGCTTCGTCCATGGCCGGGGACATTCCTGGAGGCGTCGACCGGGCGGGTCGTGGTTCTCGAGGCCGGCGTCGGGCCCAGCGAGCCCGGCGACGTACCCGGGCGGCTGGTCCGCCACGGCGGCTCCGGCTTGGCGCTGGCGACCGCCGACGGCCGGCTCCTGCTGCTCGAGCTCCAGCCGGCCGGCGGGCGTCGCATGGACGCCGCCACGTTCGTGCGAGGCCGGCCCGGGCTGCTCGGCTCGCGGGTGGGATAATCGGCCCCGGATGACCGACCCGACCGTCCAGGCGCCGCCGAATCCTGTCCCCACCAGCCCGCGCGACCCCCGCCCCGGGGTGTCGGGCGTGGAGCCGGCCGCGCTTGCCGCGATGCTGGCCGGGATGGGAGAGCCGGTATTTCGGGCCCGCCAGGTTGGCGACTCGGTATGGCGCTCGGAGGCAGCCTCGTGGGACGACGTGACCACGCTGGGCCGGCCGCTGCGCGCCGGCCTTGCCGAACGCCTGCGGTTCGATGCGTTGACCGCGACCGAGGTCCGCCTCGCGGACGATGGCGCGACGGAGAAGGCGCTCCACCAGCTCTCGGATGGTCGCCTGGTGGAGAGCGTCCTCATGCACTACCCGGCGCGCGGCGAGCGGCGCGAGCGGAACACGCTGTGCATCAGCAGCCAGGCAGGCTGCGCGGTCGGGTGTCCGTTCTGCGCCACCGGCGAGCTCGGGTTCGAGCGCGACCTGGACGTCGCCGAGATCGTCGACCAGGTCCGGCACGCCCGACGCCGCCTGTCAGCCACCGGCCGTCACCTGACGAACCTCGTGTTCATGGGGATGGGCGAGCCGCTCCTGAACCTCGACGCCGTGGTCGGCGCGGCGCTCGTCATCACGGACGCGGAGCGCTTCGGGCTGGGTGCCCGTCATGTGACGATCTCGACCTCGGGCGTCGTCCCAGGGATCGAGCGGCTTACCGCGATGCGCCCGCAGTGGACGCTCGCCGTCAGCCTGCACGCGGCCCGCGATTCCCTGCGCGACCTCCTGGTGCCGTTGAACCGGCGCTGGCCCGTTCGCGCGGTGATCGCCGCAGCGGCGGGGTACGCCGCGGCAACCGGGCGCCGCGTGAGCTACGAATACGTGATGATCGACGGGCTCAACGACACGCCGGCCGACGCGGACGCGCTGGCGCGCCTGCTGGCCGGCAGCGGCAGCCACGTCAACTGCATCCCGATGAACGCGGTTGCCCATACGCCATGGCAGGCGAGCGCGCCGGACCGGATCGAGGCGTTCGCGAACCGCCTGCGGGCCGCCGGAATCGGCGTGACCGTCCGGCGGAATCGCGGCCAGGAGGTCGGAGCGGCCTGCGGCCAGCTGGCGGCCGAGAAGTCGGGTGAGCCCACGGCCGCCGCCGTGGCCCGGCGCCACGAGCGCCTCGTTGCCGCGTCCGCCCGAGCGATTGCCGGCGCACGGACCGATGAACCGATGCCGGGTGACGTGCCGGTGACCTCGGCGCCCCGCGAGGTGGGTCCCCGGCGGGCGCTGCGCCCCGCGACCTCGCGTCCCGTTCCGCCGCGGACCGGGACGCCGAGGATGGCCGGGCACCCGGGCCGCGGTCCCGGTTCCGGGCGCCGCCCGCCCGGAGCGCCGAGCCGAGGGAACCGCTGATGGGAGAGGGACGGGCGCGGATCGCCGCGAGCATCCTCAACGCGAACCTGGGCAATCTCGCCTACGAGGTCCGCCGCGTGATCCGGGCCGGGGCGGACCGGATCCACCTTGACGTGATGGACGCCCACCTCGTCCCGAACCTCACGTTCGGCGCGGGCACAATCCGGGCGCTCCGGCCGGTGACCAAGGTCCCCTTCGACGCGCACCTGATGATCGCCGAGCCGGGCCGCTGGCTGGACGATTTCCTCGAGGCTGGCTGCGACTCGATCACGATCCATGTCGAGGTCAGCGAGCCGATCGAGCCCGTGCTGCGCCGGATCCGGGCAGCCGGCCGGGCGGCCGGGCTGGCGCTCCGCCCCGGGACGCCGCTCGCCGCGCTCGAACCGTACCGCGAGCTGCTGGACATCGTGATGGTGATGACCGTCGAGCCCGGCTTCGGCGGGCAGACGTTCATGCGAGACGTTGCCGAGGCGAAGCTGCTTCCGGCGCGCGACCTGCTCTCTCACAAGCCCTGGGGCGGTGAGGTCCACGTGGACGGCGGGGTGAATCGCGAGACGGCCGAGCTGGTCGGAGGCCTGGGCGCCGACGTCCTCGTCGTCGGGACGGCCCTCTTCACGAAGGGCCGCGACCAGGCCCGCGAAGTGCGCCTGGTCCGGACGCTCGCGGATGAGGGGTTCGCGCATGAGCGCAACGGGGGCGTGCCGCCGCACCCGCGCGACGAGATGGTCCGCTTCGCGCAGTTGCCGCGCCACGTCGCGGGCCCTCTCCGGGATGCGATCGAGCGTGCGACGGTGCCGGTCGTGATGCTCCGCGGCGACGGCCAGCTGAACCCGGATGGCGTCCGTGACTACGACCTGCTGATCCCGCGCAGCGCCGAGGCCTGGACGCGTGACCACTTCTCGGCGGCGCGCGACGAGGCGATCGTCGAGGCCGAGGCGTGGCGCGCGCGCCTCCTGGCGGATCGCGGCGACCGACCGCCCGACGCTGGGACCTGACCTCGTGCGGGCGCTCCTCCAGCGCGTGAGCCGGGCGGAGGTGCGGGTTGCCGGTGAGCCGGTCGGCGCGATCGGCCGCGGCCTGCTGGTGTTCCTTGGCGTCGCCCCGGGGGATGACGAGGCAGCCGCGGACGCGCTGGCCCGCCGGGTGGTCGAGCTCCGCATCCACGAGGATCGCCGCGGACGCACGAACCTTGCCCTGGGCGATGTCGGGGGCGCGGTGCTGGTCGTGAGCCAGTTCACGCTCTATGCGGACACGCGGCACGGCCGCCGGCCGGGCTTTACCGGGGCGGCCCCGCCGGACCACGCAGAGGCGATCTACCGGCGCTTCTGCCGCGCGGTGGAGGCGACGGGGACGCAGGTCGAGCGGGGTCGGTTCGGGGCGCCGATGGACGTGGAGCTCGTCAACGACGGCCCCTTCACGGTCTGGCTCGACAGCGCGGACCGCTGAGCGCGGCCGCGAACATGAAACGACCCGGCGGGAGCCGGGTCGGGGGTCGGGGGGCCGGGGCCGCGGCGCTCCGGCCGAAGGGTCAGCGGCTCTTCTTGGTCTGGGTGCGCCGGCAGCGCGTGCAGACGAGCTTGCGCGTCTCGACGCCACCTTCGACGACCGCGAGCGGCTGGAGGTTCGGCTGGTAGCGACGGTGGGCACGAACGCGGTTCATCCCGCTTGACTGCGGGTTGAAGCCGCCCATCGAGACCTTGCCGCAGATCGCGCAGCTCCGGGCCATCGGGTTCCTCAGGTGCGGGGTTTCCGGTCGGCGGGCGATCCGCCGTTCCCGTCTTCCTCTCGGCACGCCGAAGCGCCGCCGGGAAGGGGTCCGGGGAGGCTGTATGCTAGCACATCGTCCGCGTTCCGCGGTCAAGTCGCGAGGTGATGCCCCGATGCCCGAGGAGCCGACTCGTCTCGTGCCGGGTCGCGCCGTCGTCGCTCGGCGGGCCCTGCAGGAGATCGTCCGCGACGCCGCGATGGGCAGCTATGGGGTGACCGGGCTGACCGAGCCGACGCTGTGGGCACACGTCCGCGCAAGGCTGGGCCTCGGGAGCCGCGCCATCCGCGTGTCGCTCCATCCGGCGGTCGCGACCGAGGTCTGGCTGACGGTCGCCTACGGCGTGCCGGTCGCAGAGGTTGCCCGCCAGGTCGACTCCGCGGTCCGCTACGGACTCGAGCGAGCGCTGGGGCGAGGCGTGGGCCCGGTCGCGATCCATGTCCAGGGCGTGCGCGGGCAGCCGTATGCAGCGGGCAGGCCAGCGACGCCTGCAGGGTCGATGCGCGGGGTCGATCCGCCGTCTGTTCCCGGCCCGTTGCATGACGACGCGCCGCGGACGACGGCAAACGGCGGGTCGGGCCGGACGCCGGGGACCGCCTAGCGTGGTCCGAATCGCCTGCGACGGCGCCGGCCTCCTCGAGGCCGTGCGAGCCGCGGTGGCAAACCTCGAACGCCACGTCGACGAGATCAACGCCCTCAACGTCTTCCCGGTTCCCGACGGCGACACCGGCTCGAACATGTTCACGACCTGCACCGAGATGCTCCGGTACGTGCGGGACGAGACGAGCGTGGAGGGCGTCGCCGAGCGACTTCGGGAGGGCGCCCTCTTCGGCGCCCGGGGCAACTCGGGGGTGATCCTCAGTCAGATCGTGCGGGGGCTCGCGGAGGGATTCGCCGGCAAGCGACGCTTCAATGGCCTTGACCTCGCCCATGCCCTCGCGCTGGCGAGCACGGCGGCGTATGGCGCGGTCCCCCGGCCGGTCGAGGGCACGATGCTCACCGTGATCCGCGAGGCCGCGGCGGCGGCCGTCGCCGCGGCGGAGCGGGAGAACGACATCGGCGTCGTCCTTGCCGGGGCCACGGACGCGGCCGAGAAGTCCCTCGAACGGACGCCGAGCCTGTTGCCCGTGCTTCGCGACGCGGGTGTGGTCGATTCCGGCGGGGCCGGCCTGGTCCGTCTCCTCGAGGGAGCGCTCCATTTCCTGCGCGGGGACGAGCCGGCCGCTGTCCGCCACGTCCAGGCGGCGCCGGGTCCGATCCCCGCCGGGATCGCCCTTGGCGAGACCGGGCATGGCTACGAGACCGTCTACCTGATCCGTCCCTTTCCGGGCAAGCTCCTGGACCTGGACCGGATCACCGCGTATCTCGTTCGGACGGGCGAGTCGGTCAACGTGGCGGGCGACGCCAAGGTGGCCAAGGTGCACGTGCACAGCGGGCGCCCCGACCTGGTGGTCCGCCACGCGCTCCGCCTCGGCCGGATCGTGAACGCGACCGTCGTCGACCTGGACCACCAGGCCAGGGAGGTCCGCGAGGGCGCGAACGGCGGTGGAAAGCGAGTGCGCCGTGCCGGCGGACCCGCCGGAGGGTGACGCCCCCGAACCGGACGCCGTCCGGTCACCCCTGGGGATCATCGCGGTCGTGCCCGGCGATGGGTTCGCCCCGTACTTCGAGGAGGCCGCGCTCGGTGGCGAGGTCGCCGTGACGATCGTCCGCGGCGGCCAGGCGGAGAACCCGAGCGCGGGCGAGATCCTCGCCGCGATCCGCCGATCTCCGGCCGACGAGATCCTCATTCTGCCCAACAACCCCAACGTGAAGCTGGCCGCCGGGCAGGCGGCCGAGATGTCCGACCGGCCCACCCGCGTCGTGCCGACCCGGAATGCCGCGGAGGGCCTGGCGGCGCTGCTGGCGCTCCAGGTCGCGGACGGCGCGAGCGGCAACGCGGAGCGGATGCTCGCAGCGAGCCGCGAGATCCAGACCCTGCTCGTCACGGCCGCGGTTCGGGACGCCATGGTCGGAGGCCGGCAGGTCCGCCTGGGCCAGACGATGGCACTGGACCCCGACGACGGGCTGCTGGCCGTGGGGGACGACCAGGAGACCACGATCCTGGAGGGGATCGGCTCATTCCGGGCGGGGTTCGGCCTGGTCACGCTGTGGTACGGCGTCGATGCGAGCCTCGCCGAGGCGGAAGCCGTGGCCCGCAAGATCCGCGCCCGCTGGCCGGCCCTCGATGATGTCGAGGTGAGGACGGGCCTCCAGCCGCACTATCGCTACCTCATCAGCGCGGAGTAGGGGACGGCGTGGGGACCGCGACGCCCACCCCCGCGACCTCGCCGCCGGACCCGTTCGGCGTTGCGCTGTCGGCGAGCGGGCTTCCTGGCGCCAGCGTGCTCAAGCGGGTCGGGCCCCGGATCGGGCTGCGCAGCGTGCGCGATCTGCTCCTCTGGCTGCCGCGCCGCTACGACGACCTGCGGGTCCTCTTACCCGTTGCACGCGCTTCGCTTCGTGGCGCCGGACACGATCGTGAGCACGCGCGCCACCGTCACGAGAGTCCGGGCCGGACGCACCGCCCGCCGCGGCACCCGCGTCGTGACTGCCGACCTGACGGATGGGACCGGCACGGCAGAGGCCCAGTGGTACGGCCGGCAGTTCGTTGAGCGGCGACTCCGCGAGGGCGATGAGCTGCTCTTCTCCGGCAAGCTCAAGAGGCGCGGCGCGAGCGTCCTGCTCGACAACCCGGCCTTCCAGCCGCCCGACGGCGACCTGCTCCACGTGGGCCGGATCGTTCCTGTCTACAGCCTGACGGCAGGCCTGCCGATCCGGACGCTTCGGGCGGCCATCCGCGCTGCCCTCGATCGGCTGCCGCCCTACCCGGAG
The DNA here is from genome assembly GCA_963800795.1 of uncultured Chloroflexia bacterium. GTDB lineage: Bacteria > Chloroflexota > Limnocylindria > Limnocylindrales > CSP1-4 > CTSoil-043. The sequence continues at coordinate 77,618 of CAWDCJ010000004.1, read as the reverse complement.
TACCTGCCCGACAGCATCCGGCGCGACATGGGGCTGGTCGGGATCGGGGAAGCGCTCGCGCAGGTTCACTTCCCGGATGACTTCGAGCGGCGCGATGCCGCCCTCCGGCGCCTTGCCTTCGACGAGCTTCTGGCGCTGCAGGTGGGGATGGTCGGCCGACGTCGCGAGCGGGCGGTCGCGGCCTCCGTCTCGATCACGACGCCTCCCGACGCAGGACGCACGCGTCCGGCGCGCGCTCGCCGATGCCCTGGCCGGTCGGCTCGGTCGCGCGGTCGAGCTCACGGGCGACCAGGAGCGCGCGATGGACGCTGTCCGCGACGACGTCCGCGGCGCGCATCCGATGCTGCGGCTGCTGCAGGGCGACGTCGGGTCGGGCAAGACCGCGGTCGCGGCCTACGCCCTGGCGCTCGCGGCGGGTGCCGGCGTCCAGGGCGCGCTGCTGGCCCCCACCGACCTGCTGGCGCGCCAGCACGCGGTGACCCTTGACGACTTCCTTCGGCCGCTCGGGATCAGCGTGGAGCTCCTGACCGGCTCGCTTGCCGGTCCGGAATCGCGCCGCGTCCTGGAGGCGCTGGCCGACGGACGCGCGCAGGTGGTCGTGGGGACGCACGCCCTGTTCTCGGAGCGCGTCGCCTATGCCCGCCTCGGCCTGGTCGTGGTGGACGAGCAGCACCGGTTCGGCGTGGAACAGCGCGGCGCGCTGGAGGCCAAGACCCGGGGCGGGGCCGCCCACGTGCTTCTCATGACCGCGACGCCGATCCCGCGCACGATCGGGCAGGTGCTGTATGCGGACCTGGACGTGACCGACCTGCGCACCGCGCCGACCGGCCGCCTGCCGATCCGCACCGGGCTGCGCCATCCCGACCACCTGGATCGACTGTGGACGTTCGTGGCGCGCGAAGCGGCGGCGGGCAGGCAGACGTTCGTGGTGGTTCCGCATATCGACGAGGCCGACGGGGCGGCCGCGGATGCACCCGACGACGTGGCGGGGGCGGAGGCCGAGGCGGCGCGCCTGCGCACGCTGCTGAACGCGCCCGAGCGGCTCGCGACAGCCGGCCTGCAGCGACAGCTCGTCGTCGGGCTCGTGCACGGCCGCCTGCGACCCGCCGAACGTGACGCCACCATGGCGCGCTTCCGGGATGGCCTTGTCGACGTGCTGGTCGGCACGACCGTGGTCGAGGTCGGGGTGGATGTCCCGGCGGCGAGCGTCATGGTGATCGAGGGCGCGGACCGCTTCGGGCTGGCCCAGCTCCACCAGCTCCGCGGCCGCGTGGGACGCGCCACCGACCAGGGCTGGTGCGTCCTGGTCAGTGACCGGCTTCCGTCCGACGAGCGCCAGGCCGCCGCGCTCGAGCGCGGCGAGATCGAGCCGGTCGGGCCGGAGCAGGTCCGCCTGGCCGCGGTCGCGCGGCTGGACGACGGCTTTGCCCTCGCGGAGGTCGACTTCGAACAGCGGCGAGAGGGCGACGTCCTGGGCTACGCGCAGCATGGGCTGCCGCGGCTGCGGGTGGCCACGCTGGCCCGAGCGGATCACCGCGAGCTCGCGGTCGCTGCCCGACGCCATGCGGAGGCGCTGCTGCTCGCAGACGGCGGCGTCGCCGGGAGAGGCGCCGCGCTCGCGCGGGAGATGGACCTCGGCTGGTTGCGCGACGTGGCGGCCGGCGAGCCGGCGACCGGAGCCTAGTCGATGGCCGACGCCGGGCGGGTCATCGCCGGGTCGGCCCGCGGAGTCCGGCTGGCCGCCCCGGGCCCCGGGACGCGGCCGCTTGCCGACCGGGTCAAGCAGGCCATCTTCGGCTCACTGGAGCCGGTGCTGGCGGACTCGAACGTCCTCGACCTCTGCGCCGGGAGCGGCGCGGCCGCCATCGAGGCGCTGTCCCGAGGCGCCGCCCGGGCGATCCTCGTGGAACGCGACGCGGCGACCTGTCGCGTGATCCGGGAGAACCTCCGACGGGCCGACGTCGCCGGCCGGGCGCGCGTCGTGCGGGGGATGCGGTGGCCTACCTGCGATCGCATGCGCGCGCCGACGGCCCGTTCGGCATCGTCATCCTCGACCCACCCTACGCGGACGTCGAGGTCAGGGACGCTTGCCTGCGCGAGCTCGGGGGGCCGGATGCGCCGCTCGGTCGCGGTGCGCTCGTGATCGCCACGGGCTTCGGGAAGCGTCCCGCCGCCGCCGGCCGTCGGGCTGCTACGATCGACCCGGGAACGCAGGTTCGGCGAGACGATCGTCGTCTCCTACGTTCGCGCCCCGGCGGAGGACGTGCCACCGCCCGGCGGCGCCTGAGGCGGAGCATGTGATGGGCGTCGCGGTTTACCCGGGCTCGTTCGACCCGATCACGCTGGGTCACGTGGACGTGCTGCGCCGCGCGCTGAGCGTCTTCGATCGTGTCGTGGTGGCGGTCCTGGTGAACCCGAAGAAGGTTCCCATGCTGGACATCGACGCTCGGGTCGCGGTGATCCGTTCCGGTGTCGGCGAGGCGCTCGCCGACCGCGCGGACCGCGTGGACGTCCGCCCCTTCACCGGCCTCACGGTGGACGCCTGCCGCGAGCTGGGCGCGCGCTCCATCGTCCGCGGCCTGCGCGCGGTCAGCGACTTCGAGGCGGAGCTCCAGATGGCCCACATGAACCACCGGCTGGCACCCGAGATCGACACGGTCTTCTTCATGACCGCGCTCGAATACAGCTACCTGTCGTCGAGCCTGGTCCGGGAGATCGTGCGCTTCGGCGGCGATCCGGCCGGGATGGTGCCGCCCTCGGTTGCGGATCGCCTGGCCGCGGTCGCAACGGCCGAGGGAGCGCTCGCCCGCGTGCGATAATCCGGTCCAGACCGGGCGGCTCGCCGCCCGCGCGCGGAGGGCGGTCCCATCGACATCATGTTCTTCGTCGAGCGCCTCGAGGCGATGATCGCCAACGGGAGGAAGCTTCCCCTCACCTCGAACGTCGTCGTCGACCAGGCCGCTGCCCTGGACCTCGTCGACGAGCTGCGCCACGCAGTGCCGGAGGAGGTCCAGTCCGCCCGGCGCATCAACGCAGAGGGCGAGCGGATCCTCGAGCGGGCCCAGCAGGAGTCCGAGCGGATCGTCGCCAAGGCGCAGGAACAGGCCGCGTTCCTGATCGACGAGCGCGGCCTGACCGAGTCCGCGGAAGCCGAAGGGCGCGGGATCGTGGAGGCCGCGCTCGCCGAGGCCGCCGACATCCGGCGCGGTGCCGACGAGTATGCCGCGGACGTCCTGGTCCATCTCGAGGGCGAGATCGTCAAGGCGCTGCAGAGCATCCGGCGCGGGATCGAGATGCTCGACGAGCGGAATGTCCCGGAGGAAGCCGCGGCCGTCGCTGAGCCGTACGACGAGAGGAGCCCGACGCCGCGCCCGCCGATCGCGGCCCCGCGCGGTGACCTTCGAGCCTGACGAGCAGCCGCTCCTGTTCAACGTCGCGGGGCTTCTCGGCGAGCCTCGCGGCGCATTCCGCGACTACAGCTTCACGGGCGCCGTGATCGATCTCGGGGGCGACCTGGTCCTGGCCGAGCCGGTGACCGGCAGCGTGCGCGCGGTGCGGACGAACCGGGGCCTCGATCGTGACCGGGCACGTGTCGACCGCGCTGGCGGACACCTGTGGGCGCTGCCTGGCGCCCGTGGTGGTGCCCTTGGCAGCTCGATCTCGACGAGGAGTTCATGCCCGCTCTCGACATCGCGACCGGTCAGCCGCTCAATCGGGCCATCGAGCCCGAGGTGGCGCGCCTCACCGACCATCACGAGATGGACCTCGAGACGCCGGTGCGCGAGGGCGTCCAGCTTGCCGCACCGATCGTCCCGCTCTGCCGCCCGGACTGCCGCGGCCTGTGCCCGGTCTGCGGCGCCGATCGGAACCTGGGCCCTCACGGCCACCCCGACGGGACCGGTCGATCCTCGCCTGGAGGTGCTCCGCGAGTTCCACCCGGACACGGAGGCCTGAAACCCGCTACACTCCGCCTTCGGCCCGTCGCGCGGTCTGCGCGGACGTGGCCACGATCCGACGACCCGGCGGCTTCCGCGCTCAGCGCGCCGCCCGACACCAGAGGAGCGACCACCCCGATGGGTCTCCCCAAGCGCAAGGTATCGCACGCCCGGCAGGGCGACCGCCGCGCGCACCTCGCGCTCACCACGCCCAGCCTCGTCGAGTGCTCGCACTGCCACCAGATGCGGCGCTCCCACCACGCCTGCCCGAACTGCGGCTATTACCGCGGCCGGGCCGTCGTGGAGCTCAAGACGAAGGGCGGCGAAGCCGCCTCCTGACGGCCGGACAGGCGCCGCGTCCGCGGCGCCCAACCACGGAGTCCGCCGATGGATCTCACGACCGTCCGCGGCGTCGAGCGCAGCCCGGAAGGTCCGCCTCGCGATCGATGCGATGGGGGGCGACCACGCGCCCGACGAGGTCGTGGCAGGAGCCCTGCTGTACGCGGCGGAGTTCCCGGATGACGAGCTCATCCTTGTCGGCGACCCGGAGCGGATTCGCGGGCTGGCAGGCGCCGCGCTCCCGCCGAACGTCTCGCTCGAGGCGGCCGGGCAGGTGATCGAGATGCATGAGCACCCGGCCCTCGCGCTGCGGGAGAAGCGAGACGCCTCGATCCTGGTGGCCTGCGACCTCGTGAAGCGTGGCCGCGCGGACGCGGTGATCACGGCCGGGCACACCGGCGCCGGCGATGGCAGCCGCGGTGCTCCGGCTCGGCCGCATCCCCGGGGTTGACCGGCCGGCCCTGGCGATCCAGCTCATCACCGACTCCGGCCCCTTCGTCCTCCTCGACATCGGGGCGAACCCGGACTCGACAGCCGAGAACCTGGTCCAGTACGCGCACATGGGTTCGCTCTTCGCCGAGCGCGCGCTTGGCGTGGCGCGGCCACGGGTCGCGCTCCTCTCGATCGGCGAAGAGAAAGGCAAGGGGGACGCGCGCATCCAGGGCGCCACCACCCTCCTCGACGCGTCCGGGCTGAACTTCACGGGCAACGTGGAGGGCAAGGACCTCGTCCACCATCCGGCCGACGTCGTGGTGTGCGACGCGGTCCTGGGCAACGTCACGATCAAGTTCTTCGAGGGCCTGTCCGGCTTCATCTTCGACCTCTGGCGGAAGGAGTTCCAGGCGGGCCTGCGCGGCCGCCTCGCGTACCTCCTGATGCGGCCCGGATTCGCCGGATCCAGGCCACCTTCGACTACGAGGTCCTGGGCGGCTCGCCACTGCTCGGCGTGCGGGGGACCGTGATCATCACCCACGGTCGCGCCAAGCGGCGGATGATCATGCACGCGGTCGCGGTAGGAGCGGCCGCGGCGCGGGTGCGGTTGCCGGAGCTGATCGGCGAGACCTTCCGCCGCCCAGGGGCGTCCTCCTTGCCCGGGGCGCCTGACCCGACGGTCGACGCCGAGGGTTCGCAGGCCCGGCCGCCCGCGGCAGGGACGCCGGCGTGACCGCGCCAGACCTCGCGGTCAGCCACCCGGTCATCCGCGACGTGATCCGGAGGGCCGCGCTCGAGGTGCCCGGCGTGCTGCGGGTGGGGCGGGGCGGGCCTGCCTGGCGACGCGCGCTGTCCGGGCGTGCGGTCGGGATCCGGTTCCGGGAAGGTGCGGTTGAGGCCCGGGTCGTGGTGGTCGCGCGGGCCGCCCAGCCGTTGCCCGAGCTCGCCGTCGAAGTGCAGGTCGCGGTTGCCACGGCAATCGAGCGCCTCCTCGGGCTGAGGCTCGGAGCGGTCAGCGTCGTCGTCGACGGCGTCGGTGCCTGAGCTGCCGCAGCGCCACGAGGCCGCCCACCCGCGGCGACACGCGGGTCGCGGGGACCTGCCCCGCGCGCGGCACGCGGCCCGCCGGCTCGCGCTCGCATCCCTGTTCGAGGCGGAGTTCGGTCAGCGAACAGGGACGGCCGTGCTGGAGCGGCATCTCGCCGAAACCGAGGGTGACCCGGAGACAGCCATCTACGCCCGGATCCTGGTCAACGCGGTCGATGCGAATCGAGCCACGGTCGACGCCCGAATCGAGGCGGTAGCGCCTCAATACCCGCTCACGACACTGGCGCGGATGGACCGCGTCCTGCTCCGTCTGGGCATGAGCGAGGTGCTACACTCGCCCGCAACGCCGGCCCGCGTGGCGATCGCCGAATGGGTCGAGCTGGCAAGGGTCTACGGAGGGGACCCGGCCCGGCGCCTGGTGAATGGGGTCCTCGGACGAGTTGCCAGGGAGGCCGCGGCCGGTGGACCCGATGGACCCACCCGCAACCCAGACCCCGACGAACCCGCAGGACTCCAGGAGGGTGCAGGCAAGTGGCGACCACCTACGAGCGGCTGAAGAAGATCGTCGTCGAGCAGCTCGGCGTCGACGAGACGGAGGTCACGCCCGAGGCCTCCTTCGTTGATGACCTGAACGCGGACTCGCTCGATCTCGTCGAGCTCATCATGAGCCTCGAGGAAGAGTTCGGGATCGAGATCTCGGATGAGGAAGCCGAGAAGATCCGGACCGTGCAGGACGCTTCCGACTACATCGACGAGCACGCCAGCTGACCGCGCCCGGCCCTTGCCGGGAGACGATCCGCGCGCCTCGCCTTCGCCCGCGGCGTTCGCCGTGCGCCTTGGGATCCCTTTCGACGACGTCGCCCTGCTGGAGCGCGCCCTGGTCCACGGGAGCTGGCTCCACGAGCACCCCGGCGGAGCCGTCGGGCACAACGAGCGGCTGGAGTTCCTTGGCGACTCGGTGATCAGCCTGGTCGTCTCGGAGGCGCTCCACGCGCGCCATCCGGACGACGACGAGGGGGTCCTGTCCGCGCGGCGCGCGTCCATCGTGAGCTCGCACGGGCTGGCGCGGCTGGCGCGCCGGATCGACCTCGGCGACGCGGTCCTCCTCGGCGAGGGAGAATCCCAGCGCGGCGGACGGGCGCGTGACGCCCTGCTGGCCTCCTCCTTCGAAGCGCTCGCCGGCGCGGTCTTCCTCGATCGCGGCTGGCAGGCGGTCCGCGGATGGTTGCGCAACCTCGCCGCGCCGGAGCTGGAGGCGGACGCGCCCGCCGGCACGCTCAAGAGCCCCAAGAGCCGCCTGCAGGAGCTGACGCAGCGGTCCGGCGAGCGGCCGGTCTACCGCCTCGTGCAGTCCTCCGGCCCGGATCACGCGCGGGAGTTCGTCGTCGAGGTGACCGTCGGGGATGAGGTGATCGGGACCGGGACCGGCGGCTCGTTGCGGACCGCCCAGACTGCGGCCGCCGAGGCTGCTCTGGCCGCGCTCCGAGGCCGGGAGGCAGGCGACGCGCCAGCGCCCGGGGGCGGGCCGGAGCCCGGCGCGTCATGAGCCAGACGGGACGCCTCGTCGCGCTCCGCCTGCAGGGATTCAAGTCCTTCGCCGACCGGACGCTGGTGGAGTTCGCGCCGGGGATCAACGCGGTTGTCGGCCCGAATGGCTCGGGCAAGAGCAACCTCGCCGACGCCCTGCGCTGGACGCTCGGCGAACAGGGTCGGGCGATCCGGTCGCGGCGCTCCGAGGACGTCGTGTTCGCCGGCTCGGAGCGCCGGTCCGCCCTCGGGATGGCCGACGTCTCGCTCGTGCTCGACAACGCTGATGGGCTTATCCCGCTGGACTTCGTGCAGCTCGAACTCGGCCGGCGCCTGTATCGCTCGGGTGAGAACGACTACCTGGTGAATCGGCAGCGTGTTCGCCTCCGCGATCTGGTCGACCTGCTCGACGCAGCCCACCTGGCGGAGAACGCGTTCCTCTTCATCGGCCAGGGCATGGTCGACCAGGCCCTCGCGTTGCGTCCCGAGGAGCGCCGTCCCCTCTTCGAGGAGGTGGCCGGCGTGCGGCGACACGAACGGCGGCGCCGAAAGGCGGAGGAGCAGCTCGAAGAGGCCAGCGCGAACCTCGCGCGCGTCGACGACGTCCTCGGCGAGCTGCGTCCGCAGGCAAGGCGGCTGGCGACCCAGGCGGAGCAGCACGTCACGCGCGCCCGGGCGGGCGAGGAGCTGGCGGCGGCGATCGTGACCCGGCTCGGCACGCGCTGGCACGCCGTCGCGAGCGCCCAGCGCCACGCCGACCGCGAGCTGGCGACCGCGCGCCGGGCGGCGGCCCTGGCCCTGGACGCGTTGCAGAATGCTGAGAACGGAGCGGCCGACGCGGCGCGCGCCCTGTCCGCTCGGGCGAACGCGGAGCAGGCCGCGCGGGCGGACCACGAGACGGCCCGGTCGGCGCTGGCAGTGCTCCAGCTCGATGCCGCTCGCGCGTCGGCGGAGGCCGCCGGGATCGCCCGGGACCGCGACCGGCTCGCCACCGAGCGCGCGGCGGCCGAGGCGGAGCTTTCGGCGCGCCGGCGCGAGCTCGCGCTGCCGCTGCCGGAGCCGGATCCGAGCCTCGAGCAGGAGCTGGAGGAGCTGGAGCGCGCGCTCGCCGAGGCGAGCGGCGAGGCGCAGGCGCTGCTGGCCGCCACGGCCGCGCGATCGGAAGCCGAGTCCGCCCTTCGACGGGCGGCGCACGCCCGGGCGGCCGAGGTCGACGGGATACGGCGCCGCCTGGCCGAAACCGACCGGCGGCTCGGCGAGGCGCAGGCGGCGGCCGAGTCGACCGCGCGGCGCGCGACCGAGCTCGAGGCGGCAGCCGAGGATGCGCGCGAGCGGGCTCGCGCCGTGCGGGCGGCGCGAGCAGCCGCAGCCGGCGCTCGCGACGCCGCGCGGGCGGTTGCCGCGACGGCCGAGGCCGCGCGACTGACGGAGGCCGACGCGGCGGCCAGCGCCGGCGCCCGGGCAGCGACCCTGCGCGGCCGGCTGCAGGCGCTCGAGGCGAGGCTCGCCGAGGACGAGACCCGGGGAATTGGCCGGGCGGCACGGCGGCTGGGTGGGCGCGCCCTTGCGACCGGCCTTGACGTTGAGCCGTCGCTCCGGGTCGCGGTCTCGGCCGCGCTCGGTGAGCTTGCGGGCGCCTTCGTGGTTCGACACGCGGACGTCCCCGCGCTGGCCGAGGAGCGAGGGATCGTGGTGCTCGACGAGGCCGCCGGCCCGGGCGCGGCCGCGCCGGCGCCGGCCGAGATCGCGGCCGTTCGCGGCGCGGTGGCCCGTGTCGGGGGAGGCCTGCTCGCCGACGCCGTGCGGGCAGACGGCGCCGCCGCGGCCTCGCGTCTCATCGCCAGGTGTGCCTGGGTGCCGGCGCTCGCGGACGCCCTGGCGATCGCGGGGAAGCTGCCCCCGGGATGGAGCGTGGCCACCCGGACCGGTGCGGTGGTGACCGCGGCCGGCAGCGTCCGCCTCGGGATCGCGGATGCCCCGCTCGAACGTCGTGCCGAAGCCGAAGCCGTGCGCCGCGACCTGGAGGCGGCGGAGGCCGAACGGGTTGACGCGGATGGGCGCCTTGCGCACGCTCACGCCGCGGCGGAGGCGGCCCGGGCCGCGGACGCCGAGGCCCGGGCCGCCGAGGGCGACGCCGCCTCGCGGGTCCGGTCGACGGAGGAAGCCGAGCGACGCGCGACCCGCGACGCCGAGCAGGCAGCCCGGGAGGCCGGCTGGGCTGCGTCCCGCCTGGCGGTGATCGCGGCCGAGCGGGCGGCGCTCGCCGATCGCCTGGGTGCACTCACGCGCCCGGATGGCGCCGCCGGTACCGCCCCGGCGTCCGAGGTCAACCGCGCGACCGAGGCCGACGGCGTGCCGGTGGATGCCGGAGGTGCCCGGGCGGCGTGGGAGGCGCGCGCGGCGGACCTGCGCGTCAGGCGCGACCGGCTGGCTGCCGATCGAGCGGAGCTGGACGCCCGGCGCCGGGCCGCCGAGGGTCGGCGCGCCCGGGCAGAAGCGGCTGCCATGCTCGCCGAGGAGCGGATCGCCCGGGCAGACGCCGAGGCGGCCGCGCTCGCGGTCCGCGACGAGGCGCTCGTCGCCCTGCGGGGCGTCGCGCGAGCGGGAGCTGGCCGAGGCGAGCGCGCGCGAGGAAGCCGCTCGTGGGGTCCTGGACCGCTGCCTCGCCGCCGATGCAGCGGACCGCGAGCGGCTCCGGCAGGCAGAGACGGCAGTCGGAGGGGCTCGTGACAGCCTTCGGCAGACCGACGAGCTGGTTCGCGCCGCCACCGTGCGGGAGCTGGAGGCACGTCTCGGGATGGACGCCGTCCGCGAGCAAGCGCTCGTCGAGCTCGCCGGGCTCGGGGAGCTGGGGATCAAGGTGCTCGCACCGCCCGGCACCGCGGCCATCGCCGCTGCGCCCGAGGCGGGCGATTCCGGTTTGCCTGGGAGGGGACGCCGGCGACGACGATGGATCGCGCCTCGCAGCCGCGCTGGCGGTCGCCGGGGAACGCTGGGCGGAGCAGGCTCCCGCCGGTGAGAGCGTGGCGCCTGGGCGCCTGGCTACCCTCCGGCGGCGGTTCCACGAGCTTGGCGCACCCAACCCATTTGCGGTCGAGGAGTACGCGGTGGTCCGCTCCCGCCTCGAGACGCTGGAGACGCAGCGCCGGGACCTGGACCGCGCGATCGACCGGACGCGGGCCCTGATCGCCGAGCTCGACACGCTCATCGCGAGCCAGTTTCGGGCCACCTTCAGCGCGCTCGAGGCGGCCTTCGACCGCCGCTTCCGGCAGCTCTTCGGGGGCGGCTACGCGCGGTTGAGCCTCACCGACCCGGCCGATCTCGCGGCGACGGGCGTGGACATCGTCGCGCGTCCGCCGGGCAAGAAGGCCCAGGCGCTGGCGATGCTTTCGGGAGGCGAGCGCGCCCTGACCGCCGTCGCGCTTCTCTTCGCGATGCTGGAAGTCCGGCCGGTGCCGTTCTGCGTTCTCGACGAGGTCGATGCGGCGCTCGACGAGGCGAACGTGGGCCGGTTCGTCGAGGCGCTCCAGGGGCTGGCGATGTCCACCCAGTTCGTCGTCATCACCCACAACCGCGGGACGATCGAGGCGGCCGATGCCCTCTTCGGTGTCACCGTGGGCGACGATGCGGTGAGCCGGGTGATCAGCCTCCGGCTCGACGAGGCGACCGCGATCGCCGAGCATGCGGCCGGCGATCGGGGCCGGGCGCTGCCCGCTTCCACGCCGGCCGGTTGAGGGGGCGACGAGCGATGTTCTGGCGACGGCGACCCTCCGAACCGGACCGGCCTGACGACGATGCCGCGGGGTTGGACGGTGGGCGCATATCCCAGCCCGGGGCAGGGTCCTCAGCAGAGGACGACACCCGATCGCCGGACGGGCACGCACCGGCCGCTGGGGTCCCGCTCGCGGCAGACGCCCAGGCGCCCGGCCCGCTCGCGCCCGGCGAGGATGCCCCGCCGCGCGGGGACACGGCGACGCCGGCGACCGGCCCGGCGCGCGACGACGAGGGCCTCTCGGCGGGCGTCGAGCGCAGCCGCGGCGGCTTCGTCGCCAGGCTGAAGGGGCTGCTGGGCCGGGGCGAGCCCGATGGCGCCACCTGGGAGGCGGTCGAGGAGACCCTCATCGCGGGCGACGTGGGCGCGACGCTCGCGCTGGAGGTCGTGGAGCGGGCGCGGCGTCGTCGCGACATGGCGGGCCCGGTGGCGGCCGTTCGGGCCGAGCTCACGGCGCTCCTCGTCGACCGCGACCCGGGCTGGGCGCCCCGCCGGGCAGCGCCGGATTCGCCCGCGGTGATCCTCGTCGTGGGGGTCAACGGGACCGGCAAGACGACCACGATCGGGAAGCTCGCCTCCCGGTATCGCGCCGATGGGCAGACCGTGCTATTGGCCGCCGGGGACACGTTCCGGGCCGCGGCCATCGAGCAGCTTCGGACCTGGGGCGACCGCGCGGGGGCGCAGGTCGTGGCCCACGCGCCTGGCGCCGACCCGTCGGCCGTGGTCTACGACGCCGTCGACGCGGCCGTCGCCCGCCGAGTGGACGTGCTGATCGCCGACACCGCCGGGAGGCTCCACACCAAGTCGAACCTGATGGATGAGCTGGCGAAGATGCGCCGGGTGATCGACCGCCGTCTTCCCGGGGCGCAGCCGGAGGTCCTCTTCGTCCTCGACGCGACCACGGGACAGAACGGCCTTGCCCAGGCGAAGGCGTTCCACGTGTCGACCGGCCTGACCGGGATCATCCTGACGAAGCTCGACTCGACCGCCAAGGGCGGGATCGTCTTCGCGATCGAGCAGGCGCTCGGGGTGCCTGTTCGCTTCGTCGGAGTGGGGGAGAAGATCGGCGACCTGCTCCCGTTCGATCCCGACGCGTTCGTGGCGGCGCTCTTCGGCTGACCGGGCGCGATCCGGGATTGGTGGGGTACACTCGAACCCTTCGGTGTCGCCAGAACCCGCGCACCACGTGACGGCGCACGCAGCGTCGTCACGGCCACCGCCCCCAGGAGTCCGCACCCAGCCATGTTCGATGCCCTTTCCGAGCGCCTTCGCCGGACGCTCGGCTCGCTCACCGGTCGCGGCCGGATCAGCGAAGCCGACGTCGAGACGGCCATGCGCGAGGTGCGGCTGGCGCTCCTGGAGGCGGACGTCAACTTCAAGGTGGTCAAGGACTTCACGGCCCGTGTTCGCGAGCGCGCCACCGGCAGCGAGATCCTGGCATCGCTCAACGCCGGCCAGCAGGTCGTCAAGATCGTCAACGAGGAGCTGACGGCGCTCCTCTCCGCCGGTGATCGCGCGCTCCACCTGGCGGGGAACCCGGCCGTGATCGCGCTGGTGGGTCTGCAGGGCTCCGGCAAGACGACGACCGCCGCCAAGCTTGCCCGCCACATCGTGAAGATCGGGCGGCGTCCGCTGCTGGTCGCGGCCGACCCGTACCGCCCGGCCGCGATCGAGCAGCTGGTGACCCTCGGGGCGAGCCTCGACCTGCCGGTCTTCGCCGCCCCGGCGGGGACGGCCGTCCCGGAGATCGGCAGGCTCGGGATCGAGCATGCGCGCCACGAAGTCCGCGACACGGTGATCCTGGACACGGCCGGCCGGCTGACGCTGGACGAGGTCCTGATGGCCGAGGTGACCGAGCTGATGCGCACGGTCCGGCCGGTCGAGACGCTCCTCGTCGTCGACGCGATGTCCGGCCAGGAGGCGGTCGGCGTGGCGCAGGCGTTCGCCGCGGCGGTCCCGCTGACGGGCCTGGTCCTCACGAAGATCGACGGGGACGCACGCGGCGGCGCCGCGCTCTCGATCAGCGCGGTCACCGGGCTGCCGGTCAAGTTCCTCGGCACGGGCGAGAAGACCGACGCCCTGGAGCCGTTCCACCCGGATCGCCTGGCCGGCCGGATCCTTGGGATGGGCGACGTCCTGACGCTCATCGAGCGGGCCCAGGACACCTTGGACGCGACGCAGGCTCAGAAGGCGGCCGCAAAGCTCCAGTCCGGGAGCTTCACGCTGGACGACATGCTCGACCAGCTCCAGCAGGTCAAGAAGATGGGGCCGCTCGGCCAGGTCATGGAGATGATCCCGGGTCTTGGCGGGATGGCACGGCAGGCGCAGGATTTGGTGGACCGCGGCGACCTCCGGCGAACCGAGGCCATCATCCGATCGATGACCGCGGGCGAGCGGCGCGACCCGACGATCCTGAACGGAAGCCGGCGCCGTCGCATCGCGTCGGGATCGGGCACCTCCATCGTCGAGGTCAACCGCCTCGTCAAGCAGTTCGGTGAGATGCAGAAGCTCATGAAACAGCTCCGCGGGGGCCGCCGGCTCCCCGGGGTCTTCGGCCGCTGAGGCCGAGGGAGGCGCACGATGGCCGAGTTCACACCGGTCCAGGTCGAGCCCGGCAGCCCGCTGCAGGGTGGACCGGCGACCCCCGGTGGGCGGGGGCGCCCGGCCGGCACCCTGCGCTGGGGTGTCGCGCTCGTCGTCGTCGCGCTCGTGGTGGGGGCCGCCTCGGTGGGCACCGTCCTGATGACATCCGGCGCGACGACATCTGCGGTCGAGGGTTGGATCCCGGCGGGGACCATTGCCTACCTGGAGGCCCGGGCGGACCTGCCCGGCGACCAGCGCGAGAACGTCGGCAACATCATCGCCACGTTCCCGGGGTTCAAGGACCAGGCCTCGCTCGACTCGAAGATCGACCAGGCGCTGGACGAGGTGCTCCAGAAGACCGGGATCAGCTGGACGTCCGACCTGAAGCCGTGGGTCGCCGGAGAGGTGGGCGTGGCGGTGACGGGCGACCTGCTCGACATCGCGGCGGCCGATCGGAACGATCCTGCCACGGCGAAGGCCCCGGACCGCGGGTTCGTCGTGCTGGCGAGCGTCAAGGACGTCGCAGCTGCCACCGACTGGGTCGCGAAAGAGGTCGGCGGAACGGCATCCACCTCAGCCTACGCTGACGGAACGATCACGACCGTCGACCGCGGTGGGATGACCCTCGCCTGGGCCACGCGCGGGACCGTCCTCTTCCTGGGGCCCGAGGTCACCGTCAAGGCTGCCCTGGACACGAACGGCGCCAGCCCGGTCGCCGCCTCCAGCGGGTTCATGGCGGCCAAGGCTGCTGCGCCGGGCGCATATCTCGGCTTCGGCTACCTGGATACTGCCAGCCTGCTGCATTCCCTCATGTCCCTGGCAGGCGGCGCGGCCGGAGTTCCGGCGTCCTGCCTGGACAGCGCGGTGGCGGCCGCGCCGGGCTGGTCGGCCGGGTTCGCCCACGCCTCCGGCGGGGCGCTCGTGATGGATCACGTCGCCCCGGCCGTAACGGCTGGCGCGGCTACGGGCCCGGTGGCGACGGACACGAGCAGTGCGATCGCCGCACATCTCCCCGCTACGACGCTCATCGCGATCGAAGGCCGACAGGCCGGGCCGGCGCTCGTGGCGCTCTGGTCCGAGATCGAGGCCGGGATTGCCTGCGATCCGGCCGGCAAGGCGGCGCTCGACAAGGTCGACACGGCGCTTGCTGCCATCGGCGGCATCGGGTCGCTGGCGGGCTGGGCCGGTGACGCGGCGCTGGCGGTCACCCGCGATGGGACGACCTGGGGCGGCGGCCTCGCTGCCATTGCGACCGACCCAGCGGCAGCGACCCGCACGCTTGACCAGCTCCGGGCCGTGCTCGCGCTGGCCGGGGGCGGAGCGGGGATCAGCGTGGCGCAACAGCCGTACGCAGCAGGGACGATCACGGTGGTGACGCTGCCGGCACTCCCGGGCACGGGCGCCGCCGGCGTCGCCACCCCGCCGCTGGCGGTCACGGCCCAGGGGAGCCTGTTCGCCATTGGGACCGTCGACTTCGTGAAAGCCGTCCTCGATACCCCGGCGAGCGCCGGCCTGGCCTCGCAAGCGGGGTACCAGCACGCGATCGACGTCGCCGGCGGAGCCGGCGTCGTGGATGCCTACGTCAACATCACGGGCGTCCGGGAAGGCCTGGAATCGCTGATCCCGGCCACGGACCAGGCGAGGTACACGACGGACGTGCAGCCGTTCCTTGCGCCCCTGGACGCCTTCGCCGCCGTGGAGAAGGCTCCCGCCGGAACCCGGACGAGCCAGTTCGTGGTCATATTCAAGTAGCAACCCATCAGAACGGGCGTGAGCCGGCCGGGAGGGCGGCGCGCCTCGAGCAGGAGGAGAAGAACCAGGACATGGCAGCTCGCATTCGCCTCACCCGCGTCGGTGCAACGAAGCAGCCGGCGTATCGCGTCGTGGTGGCCGACAGCCGAAGCCCGCGTGACGGCCGCACGATCGAGATCCTCGGGCACTACAACCCCCGGACCGAGCCGGTCGAGTTCGCGGTCGACGTGGAAAAGACGAAGTCGTGGCTCGCCAAGGGAGCCCTTCCGACCGACACGGTCGAACGGCTCCTGCGCAATGCCGGCGTCCTGCCGGCCGCGAAGTAGGAAGGGACCCCGATGGCCGCCCCCCAGCTCGTCGAGTTCGTCGCCAAAGCGCTCGTCGATCACCCGGACCAGGTCGAGGTCGTGGTCAGCCAGGAGGCCGGCGCCACGATCATCGAGCTCCGTGTCGCGGAAGACGACATGGGCAAGGTGATCGGCCGGAACGGAAGTGTCGCCAAGGCCCTGCGAACGCTCCTGAAGGTCGTCGGCGCCCGCGACGGCGAGCAGTTCCAGCTGGAGATCGTCTGATCCCCGGCGTGCCGGGCGCCGCTGGCGACCGTCTCGTCGTGGCGCTCGTTCGCGGCTTCCACGGTGTCAACGGGGGACTCCGGGTTGAGGTCCTGACCGACGACCCGGTCGCCCGGTTCGCGCCGGGGGCGCGCCTCTATCCGGAAGGTGCGCCCGACCCGCTCACGATCAGCGAGGCCTGGGCCGCGGCGCCCGGGTGGATCATCCGGTTTCGGGAGATCCCGTCGCGCAACGCGGCGGCGCCGTATCTGTCCGTCTACCTGGAGGCGGATCCGGGCGTCGTCCCACCCCTGCCGCGCGGCAGCTACTACTGGCACGAGCTCGTGGGCTGCCCGGTCGTCGACCCGAGCGGTGGGGCCCTCGGGACCGTGCGCGATGTGTACCGCTCCGGCGGCGCCGAGATCCTGGTCGTGGAGGGAGGGCCGCGCGGTCCGTTCGACCTTCCGGTGGCGCGCCCGTTCGTCCGGATCCTGGCGCCGCGCCGCGGCGAGATCGTGGCCGACGCCGATGCCCTCGACCTGCCGGCCGCCGAGGAGGTTCGACCGCCGCGGCCGGCCCGGGCTCCGCGCCCGCGCAAGGGCGAGCAATCTCCGCCCAAAGCGCGCCCGGCCGCCGCTGGCCCGGGATCGGCTGACCCGGGATCGGCTGACCCGGCATCCGCCAGCCCAGATCCCGCCGGGTCAGCTCCCGCAGGCCCGGCCCCCGAGCGGCCCGGCGCGCCGGATCCGGTCCCTTCGCCGGAGGCCGGACCCGGCTCCGAACCCAGTCCCGGGACTGCCTCGATCTGAGCGCAGATCACGTGCGGCTGGAGATCGACATCCTCACCCTCTTCCCGGAGATGCTGGCGGGACCGCTGGCGGCGAGCATCCCCGGCCGCATCCAGGAGGAGGGCCTCGCCTCGATCCGGGTCCACGACCTTCGCGCGTGGGGCCTGGGCCGCCACCGGAGCGTGGATGACGCCCCGTACGGCGGCGGGGCCGGGATGGTCCTGCGCCCGGAGCCGGTCGCCGGGGCGCTGGCGACGCTCCGCCGGCCGGATTCCCTGGTCATCCTGCTCGACCCGGCCGGGGAGCCGTTCCGGCACGAGCGCGCGGTGGATCTCGCGACCCGTCCTCACCTCGTGCTGGTCTGTCCGCGCTACGAGGGCGTGGACGAGCGGATTCGCGAGATCGTGGATCTCGAGCTTTCGATCGGCGACTATGTCCTGACCGGTGGGGAGCTGCCCGCGCTCGTCGTCTGCGATGCGGTCCTGCGGCTCCTGCCGGGAGGGATCGAGCCCGGCTCCCTCCTGGACGAGTCGTTCACGCGGGGGCTCCTGGAGTATCCCCAGTACACGCGCCCGGCGAGCTTCGAGGGCCGCGGCATTCCGGCGGTCCTCACCTCGGGCGACCATGACGCCGTCCGGCGGTGGCGCCTGCGCGCGTCGCTCCGGCGCACGCTGGAGCGACGACCTGACCTCCTCGAGGGGCGGACCTTCAGTCGGGAGGAGCTTCGCCTCCTCGAGCGAGGTCATCGACGAGATGGCAGCCGGCGAGGTGGGTCGCAGCACGGGCGACGGGCTCCCGGATGACCGGGGCGGGAACCCGTGATCGCCGGCGGCCCGTGCTATACTCCGCCGTCGGCCGCCCATCCGCGGCCCTTCCATCGTGCCCAAGAACGCGGCCCGCGGGATCGTCCTGGCCGCCCAGTGCAGCAGGGGTCGACCCGGTGAACGTACTCGACGAGATCGTCAAGGACCAGATTCGAACGGACATCCCGGCCCTCGCGCCCGGCGACACGGTCAAGGTCAGCGCCAAGGTGGTCGAGGGGAACCGTGAGCGTGTCCAGGTCTTCGAAGGCACCATCCTGCGCCTGACGGGCGGCGGGATCACGCGTTCGCTGACCGTGCGCCGGATCGCCTCGGGCGTGGGCGTCGAGCGGACGTTCAAGGTCAACAGCCCGAGGATCGAGAAGATCGAGGTCGTCCGACACGGCGTGGCGCGGCGGGCGAAGCTCTACTTCCTGCGCCGCCGGGTCGGCAAGGCGGCCACGCTCCGAGAGCGGCGCACGAACTGACGCCCGCGGGCCCTCTGTGGCCCGTACAGGCTCCAGGCGCGGCCCCGCTCCGGCGGGGCCGTTGGGATCCCGGCAGCCCGGCCCTGGCTCGACTACGCTGTCCGGCGATGGCCCCAACCGTGCCCACGCTTCGACGCGAACGACTGCTCTGGAGGGCGGGCGCGGGGCGCGTGGCTGGCGTCGACGAGGTGGGTGTTGCGCCGACGTGCGGGCCGGTGGTCGCCGCGGCAGTCATCTTCCGCCCGAACTGTCGTCGCATCGCCGGGGCGCGCGACTCGAAGACGCTGTCCGCGGCCCAACGCGAGGCGCTCGCGCCCGAGATCCGGCGCCGGGCCCTGGCGGTGGGCGTCGGTGCCGCCTCCGTCGCGGAGATCGACCGGCTCAACATCTACCACGCGACGCACCTCGCAATGCGCCGGGCGATCGCCCGGCTCGGAGGGCACGATCACGTCCTGGTCGACGGCCTGCCGATCGCGGGGTTCGAGGCGGCCGTTGGCCCCTACGACGCGATCGTCGACGGCGATGCATTGGTGTACTCCATCGCCTGCGCCTCGGTGGTCGCCAAGGTGGTCCGCGACCGCCTGATGGCCCGGCTCGCGACGCGCTATCCGGGCTACGGCTGGGAGCACAACGCCGGGTACGCGACCGCCGAGCACCGGACCGCCCTCCGGGTCCTGGGGGCGACGCCCTTCCATCGGCGGTTGTTCGCGCCAGTCCGCGAGGCACTGGCTGGGGTCGAGCAGCTCGACCTCGAGCTCGACGAGCTCGTCGGGGCCCCGGGCGAGGATCCCGATTCGCGGGTCCACCGCGCGGTGGCCTGGTCCACTAAGCGAGCGGTGATCCCGGTCGGGTAGGGTGGGGCATGGCCCCGACCCAACCGAACCACCGGCGGACGCCCGCCCAGCGGGCCGGTGACGCCGCGGAGGCACACGTCGCCGCGATCCTGGCCGCCCGTGGCTGGGTCATCCTTGGCCGCCAGGTTCGAGCCGGACGCTCGGAGCTGGACCTCGTTGCCATCGATCCCGGTCCGGAACGTTCTCTCGTCGTGGCCGAGGTGCGCTGGCGCCGCCGGCGCGACTACGGGCTCCCGGAGGAGACGCTCGATCACCGCAAGCTCACGATGCTGCGAACTCGGCCTGGGGCGGCTCCTGGGCGCGGGGCGGCTCCCCGACGGGACGGCCCTGCCAGACCTCCCGGTTCGACTGGACCTCGTGGTCGTGGAACCGCCCGCGTGGCAAGGCGGTCCGCCGCGGGTTCGCCACCACCGCGCGGTCGGGTGATCGCAGCGATCCTGGCGGGCGACCGACGGCACGGGGCCGCGGGACCGGGCGGCGGGCAGGTGGCCCTGTGGTAGACTCCGCCCCGGCCACCGGTACTCCGGCGGTCGCCGCCGTGCCGATATCCCGGCCGGCGAGTTCACACGCGGTGCCAGACCACGTCTCGGGTCGGTGCCGGGCTGCCTCTGGGTCGCCCGGTCCCGGGGCAGGGCCCGCGGAGGTACAACCGAGCAGGAGGTCCATCCCCGTGCCCACCGTCTCCATGCGGCAGCTCCTCGAGGCCGGCGTTCACTTCGGCCACCAGACACGCCGCTGGAATCCCAAGATGCGCCCGTTCATCTTCGCCGAGCGCAACGGGATCCACATCATCGACCTGGCCCAGACGGTCAAGCGTCTCGACCTTGCGCTCGACGCGATCCGCGAGACCACCGCCCGGGGCGAGCAGGTCCTCTTTGTGGGGACCAAGAAGCAGGCCCAGGAGCCGATCGTCCAGGAGGCGGAGCGGGCGGGCCAGCCGTACGTGACCAGCCGCTGGCTGGGCGGCATGCTGACCAACTTCGTGACGATCAAGAAGCGCCTTGGCCTCCTCGAGCAGCTCGAGGCGCGCCAGCTCAACGGCGACTTCGACCGCATGACGAAGAAGGAGGCGGCGGTCCACTCGGAAGAGCTTCGCAAGCTGAAGCTCTCGCTGGGCGGGATCCGGAAGATGCGGCGCCTGCCCGGCGCGGTCTTCATCATCGACCCGGCCAGGGAGCGGATCGCGGTCGCCGAATGCATCAAGCTGGAGATCCCGATCATCGGGACCGGCGACACGAACGTCGACCCCGACGAGCTGGACTACATCATCCCCGGCAACGACGACGCGATCCGGGCCATCCGGCTGCTGTGCTCGCTGATTGCCGACGCGGCCATCGAGGGCAACCGCGAGCGCGCAGCCCGGAGCGACCGCGAGCCGGAGCCCGAGCCGGAGATGGCGGAGGCGTTCGCCGCGGACGAGCTTGCCTCTGCGGACGAGCTCGTGGCCCAGCTGGCCGCCGGGGGTGCGCTCACGTTCGAGCCGGACATCGAAGAGGATTCGCTGCTGCCCGGTGCAGGGCTTACCGCCCCGGTCGAGCCTGCCGACCCGGCAGACCTGATCGTCCCGGCCGAGTAACCCGCCGAGATTTCAGCCGGGCCGGGGGCACGCGCCACCGGCCGCACGTGACAGGAGACGCACCCACCGATGGCCAACATTTCCGCGAGCGACGTCAAGGAGCTTCGCGAGCGCACCGGCGCCGGGTTCATGGATTGCAAGCGTGCCCTGGAGGAATCGGACGGCGACCTCGAGAAGGCCACGATCCTTCTCCGCGAGCGCGGCCTTGCAGCGGCCGCCAAGAGAGCCGGGCGGGATGCCCGCGAGGGCCTGGTCGCTAGCTACATCCATCCTGGGGGGCGCGTGGGCGTCCTCATCGAGGTCAACTGCGAGACGGACTTCGTCGCGAGGACGGAGCAGTTCCAGAAGCTGGTGCACGACCTGGCCGTCCAGGTCGCCGGACTGGCCCCGATGTTCGTCGACGTCGAGCGGATTCCCGCGGCGGAGCTGGAGGCGAAGAAGGCCGCCCTGCTGGCGGACGAGGCCACCCAGAAGAAGCCGGAGCACATTCGCCCCCAGATCGTGGACGGCCAGCTCAAGAAGTGGTACGCAGAGGTGTGCCTGATGGAGCAGCCCTTCCGTGACACGGACATCAGCGTGGGTGATCTCGTGACGTCCGCGATCGCCACGATCGGCGAGAACATCCGCGTTCGCCGCTTCGCCCGCTACGCGCTCGGCGAGGAGCTGTGAGCGAGGCTGGGGCCGGGGCCGGGGCGACGGCCGGCGCCGCGGCCGGGCCGCGCTACGGCCGGATCCTGCTCAAGATCTCCGGCGAGGCGCTGCTGGGCGAACGCCAGTACGGCGTGGACCCGGCCTTCTGCGCGTTCATCGCCGGCCAGATCGCGGCCGCTCGCACGGCGGGCGTCCAGGTAGGCATCGTGGTCGGCGGCGGGAACATCTTCCGCGGCCTCGCGGCGGCCGCACGGGGGATGGACCGCGCGACCGGCGACTACATCGGCATGCTTGCGACGGTCATGAACGGTCTGGCTCTCCAGGACGCCCTCGAGCGGGTTGGGGTCCCCACGCGGGTGATGACCGCAATCGCGATGAACGAGGTTGCCGAGCCGTACATCCGGCGGCGCGCGATCCGCCACCTCGAGAAGGGCCGGGTCGCGATCTTCGTGGCCGGGACAGGCAACCCGTACTTCACGACGGACACGGCCGCCGCCCTGCGCGCGGTGGAGATCGGCGCATCCGTGCTGCTGAAGGCGACCAAGGTCGACGGCGTCTACGAGGCGGATCCGCTGACCCACCCGGGTGCGCGGCGCTACACGGAGCTCACGTTCGCGGAGGTCCTGGCCGGGCGGCTCGCCGTCCTGGACACCACGGCCGTCTCGCTCTGCATGGAGAATGATCTACCGATCATCGTCTTCGACCTGAACGAGCCCGAGAACGTGCGCCGGGCCGCGATGGGAGAGCCGATCGGGACCCGCATCGCCGCCGGAGGTACCCCCGCATGAGCAGCCAGGTCCTCGGGATCATCGAGCCGAAGATGACGCGGGCCGTGGAGGTCCTGGAGCGCGACCTGCAGGGGATTCGAACGGGCCGGGCCTCCACCGCGCTCGTGGAGCGGATCCACGTCGAGTACTACGGCACGTCCACGCCGCTCAACCAGCTCGCCGGGATCAGCGTGCCGGAGCCACACCAGATCGTGATCCAGCCGTGGGATCGCAGCGTCCTCGGCGCCATCGAGAAGGCGATCCTCAAGAGCGACGTGGGCATCACGCCCAACGTCGATGGCACGGCGGTCCGGCTGAACATCCCGCAGCTTACCGAGGAGCGCCGTCACGACATCGTCAAGACCGTCCACAAGCGCATGGAAGAGGCCCGGGTCGAGATCCGGAACCTGCGCCGCGAGGCCGCCGACGCGATCAAGAAGGAAGAGCGCGACGGCGATCTCGGCACGGACGAGGCGCACCGCGAGCTCGAGGTCCTGCAGAAGGTGACCGACCGCCAGATCGCCGAGGTCGACAAGGTGGGCGGGGCAAAGGAACGCGAGGTCCTCGAGGTCTAGGTGAGCCACGCCCAGCTGGACCGGCCCACGGTCGCCCCGCCGGGCGCGCATCCGATGGCCCGCGCTCCGGAAGCCGACGAGCCGCCCGAGAACGGTCCTAGTCCGGCGCACGTGGCGATCATCATGGACGGCAATCGTCGCTGGGCTCGGGCCCACGGCGTGCCGGAGCTCCAGGGGCACGGCGCGGGGGTCGACAAGATCCACTGGCTGGTGGAGCACGCCATCCGGCGCGGCATCTCGGTCCTCTCGCTGTATGCGTTCAGCCGCGAGAACTGGGCCCGCTCTGAGGCGGAGGTTGCCGGGCTGTTCTCGCTCCTCGACCAGGCGATCCGCGCGGAGACGCCCGAGCTCGTGCGGCAGGGAGTCCGCGTCCGGGTGGCGGGGCGCCTGGCGGAGGTCCCGGCGGATGTCCGGGACTCCATCACGGAGGCGCTCGCGGCGACCGAGGGCGGGACCCGCCTGGTTCTCAACATCGCGTTCAACTATGCCGGTCGAACCGAGATCGTCGATGCAGTCCGGGCCATCGTCGCGGCCGGCACGCCGGCGG
Source organism: uncultured Chloroflexia bacterium (assembly GCA_963800795.1). Taxonomy (GTDB): domain Bacteria; phylum Chloroflexota; class Limnocylindria; order Limnocylindrales; family CSP1-4; genus CTSoil-043. The sequence goes on along the minus strand of CAWDCJ010000004.1, from coordinate 54,634 downwards.
ACGAGATCGACGAAGCGACGATCGCTTCCCGGCTCTACACCGCCGGGCTGCCCGACCCCGACCTCGTGATCCGCACCGGCGGCGAGCAGCGCCTCTCGAATTTCCTGATCTGGCAGTCCGCCTACGCGGAGTTTCACTCCTGTCCGGCACTGTGGCCCGACTTCGACGCCGACGCATTCGACACCGCGCTCGAGGAGTACGCGGGGCGCGGACGTCGGTTCGGGCGCTGATCCGGTCGACCGGTGCGCGAGCGGACCCAGGGCGCGCTCGTCATCGTCCCGGTGGTTGCCCTCGCGATTGCGGCGGGCGGTGTCGGGATCGGCGTCATCTGACCGTCATCCTTGCCGGCCTGGCGGCGCGTGAGGTCGAGCACCTGCTGCCGCTTGCCGGGCGTCCCGTCATCCACAACGGGGTGGTGGCGGGCGCGGCCATCCTCGTCGCCGCGGCGGCGATCCCCGCGATGCTCGGCAGCCACCTGCTGGGTCGGCCCGCGCCGGCCCTTGATTTCGCGACGCGGGTGAGCTCGGTCGATGGCATCGCCTTCCTGGGCGCGGTGGCAGCCGGCCTGGCGATCGTCGCGTTTGCCCGTCGCGACCCGGCGGATGGCTTTGCCGACCTGGTCGTCCACGGTGTTCGGAGCCGCATACGTGGGCCTCCTCGGCACGCTCGCGTTCCTCACCACCCAGTGGACGGATCCGGCCTCGTTCGACCGCGTCTTCTGGCCGGAGCGGCGATGGGTGCTCGTGCTGCTGGCCGCAGTCTGGAGCTTCGACACCGGTGCCTACCTGGTCGGTCGGGCCTTCGGGCGACGCCCGTTCCTGCCCTGGATCTCGCCCAGCAAGACCATGGAGGGCGTCCTCGGCGGCCTCGTGGTCGCCACGGTCGGCGTCGCGGCCGTCCTCGCGATGAGTGGCCGGTCGCCGCTCGAAGGCCTGGTCCTGGGGCCGCTCCTTGGGCGCGGCGGCCCAGGCGGGAGACCTCGCCGAGAGCCTGCTCAAACGGGCGGCCGGCGCGAAGGACTCCGGGACGTGGATCCCGGGACACGGCGGAATCCTGGATCGCCTCGACTCGTTCCTGTTCGCCGGGCCTGTTCTGGTGGTGTATGTCGCGCTCCGTCGCCGGCTGAGGCGGGGCTCGGCGTCGCGCTCCTCGGCTCCGGCGGCTCGATCGGGCGCCAGGCGCTCGAGGTGCTGGCCGGGCTTGCCCCCGAGTGGCGCGTGGTGGCGCTCGCGACCGGCTCCCGAGCTTCGCTCCTCGAGACGCAGGCCCGCCAGTTCCGACCGCGCGCGGTCGCGCTTGGCGACGACACGCCGCTCGACCTTCCCGCGGGCACGCTTCGGCTCCACGGCGAGGACGCGCTCGTGGAGATGGTGACCCGCGACGACGTCGACCTCGTCGTGGTCGCGACGGGCGGCATCGTGAGCCTGCGGCCGGTCCTGGCCGCGCTCCGGGCGGGCAAGGTCGTGGCGACCGCCAACAAGGAGACGCTCGTCGCGGGCGGGCACCTGGTCATGGCGGAGGCCCGGGCCCTCGCGGCGGCGCACGCCGCCGCCGACCCGAGCGAGCCCCTTGGCGCACCCGCTGGGCTGGCTCCGGCCGATCGACTCGGAGCACTCGGCCATCTGGCAGTGCCTCGTCGGCGAAGAGATGGCGGGAGTTGCCGCGCTCGTGCTCACGGCGTCGGGCGGCCCGTTCCTCGACACGCCGGCCGAGGCGTTCGCCGGCATCACGCCCGCGATGGCACTCCGCCACCCGACATGGAGCATGGGGGCCAAGATCACGATCGATTCGGCGACCCTCGCCAACAAGGGCCTCGAGGTGATCGAGGCGCATTGGCTCTACGACGTGGACTTCGCGGCCATCGAGGTCGTCATCCATCCCCAGTCGGTGGTCCACTCCGCCGTGCGCTTCGTGGACGGCTCGCTCAAGGCCCAGCTTGGCACTCCGGACATGCGGCTCCCGATCCAGTACGCGATCACGCATCCGTCCCGCCGGCCGTCGCCTGCCGCCACTCCGGACCTCGTGGCCGCCGGGCCGCTGGATTTCCGGTCCCCCGACACGCGCGCGGTTCCCGGCCCTCCGGATCGCCCGCGAGGCCGGGATGCTTGGGTCGCGCGCCAGCGCCGCGCTGATCGCCGCGGACGACGTGGCCGTGGCGCGATTCCTCGAGGGGACGCTGGACTTCCCGGGGATCGCCCGCCTGCTCGAGGAGGCCGTGGCGCGCTTCGGGACGGGTCCCGGGCAGGAGCCGGGGTACGATGACCTCGTCGCGCTGGACCGCGAGGTTCGGGCGACGTTCGGCGCGCCGGGAACCGGCGGCGCACGGCCTGCGTAGGAGGATTCATGCCGGCGGTCATCCAGGGGGCGATCACGATCCTCCTGTTCGTGGTCATCCTGTGCGGGCTCGTCCTGGTCCACGAGCTGGGCCATTTCGTGGTGGCGCGCCTGTTCGGCATGCGCGTGCACGAGTTCGCGATCGGGATGGGCCCACGGGTTCGTGTGTTGCGCGCAAAGGGCGAGACCCTCTACACGCTGCGCTGGCTCCCGATCGGCGGCTATGTGCTGCTGGAGGGCGAGGACGGGGATTCCGACGACCCGCGCTCCTTCGCCGCGGCGGGACTCCTGAAGAAGATGCTGGTCCTGGTTGCCGGCGTGGCGATGAACCTCGCTCGTCGCGTTCGTGATCTTCACCGCGATCGCCTGGCTCGCGACGCCACAGGGCGGCCTCACCTTCGATGAGGTCGTGGCCGGTTCCCCGGCGGAGCACGCCGGGCTCCAGGCGGGCGAGACGATCCTCGCCATCGACGGGTCGACCTTCGACCTCCTGCCGAGCCCACAGGCGGGCCAGGCTGCAATCGACGCGCTTCGCAACCGAGCGGGCCAGACCGTGACGCTCCTCGTGCGCGCAGCGGGCGGCGCCGAGCGCGATGTGACGGTGACGCTCAGGCCGCCGGACGTGGCGGCGACCCAGGGTGCACTCGGAATTCGAAGCGCGGGCCTGGTCTTCAGCGGCGCGTATGCGGGCCGTGACCCCGTGTCCGCGGTCCAGGCGGGGGCAGCCTGGACGGTCAGTGCCTTCCGGCTCATCGTGGACGGCCTCGCGTCGCTCGTCACGTCCGTGGCGTCGAACCCGACCCAGGCGCCGCCCGTCAGCGGGCCGGTCGGGATCGCGGTCCAGGTCGGCGACGTCTTCTGGCAGCTCGGGCCCATCTTCACCCTGTACCTCGCAGGACTGCTGTCGGCGAACCTTGCCCTCGTCAACATCCTGCCGTTCCCGCCGCTCGATGGCGGCCGGATGCTGGTGATCCTGCTGCGGTCCCTGTTCGCGAGCGGCGGGGCAGTCCTGCGGCGAGCCGGCTTCCGCGGCAGGGGCCTGTCGGCGGAGACGGCGATCTCGATCGAGCGCCTCACCTACCTGGTCGGCTTCGTCTTCCTGTTCGGGTTCCTCATCTGGATCACCTACTTCGACGTCGCCCGCCAGGTGACCGGAGGCACGCCGTGACGGACGCCGACCGGTTGCGCCCGGTCCGCCGGACGACGGTGTCGGTCGACGTCGGCGGCGTACCCGTGGGGAGCGCCCACCCGATCGTCGTCCAGTCGATGACGAACACGGATACCGCGGACGCCGACGCGACGGCCCTGCAGGTCGTCCGGCTCGCCGGCGCCGGCTCCCAGCTGGTCCGCGTCACCGTGAACACGGAGGCGGCAGCCGCAGCGGTCCCGGAGATGGTCCGCAAGGTGCGCGACCTCGGCTTCGATACGCCGATCGTGGGCGACTTCCACTACAACGGCCATCAGCTCCTGGTGGACTACCCGGAGATGGCTCGCGCGCTGGCGAAGTACCGGATCAACCCCGGCAACGTCGGCGGCAAGCGCCACGACGACAACTTCCAGACGATCGTGCGAGTCGCCGTCGAGCACGACCGGCCGGTCCGGATCGGTGTCAACTGGGGCTCCCTGGACCCGGCCCTCCTGACCTCGATGATGGAGGCCAACGCCTCGCTCGCGACGCCCCGGGAGAGCCGGGACGTGATGATCGAGGCCATGCTCGCCTCGGCGCTCCGCTCCGCGGAGCTGGCCGAGGAGACGGGGCTGCGGCACGACCGGATCATCCTGAGCGCAAAGGTGTCCGGCGTCCGCGACCTCGTGGACGTCTACCACCGCCTGGCTGCCCGGTGCGACTACCCCCTCCACCTCGGCCTCACGGAGGCCGGGATGGGGATGAAGGGAATTGTCGCGTCGACGGCGGGCCTCAGCGTCCTGCTCAGCGAGGGGATCGGGGACACCATCCGCGTGTCGTTGACACCGGAGCCGGGAGCCGGGCGGGAGCTGGAGGTCGAGGTCGCCCAGCAGGTCCTCCAGTCGCTCGGGTTGCGCAGCTTCATGCCCCAGGTGAGCGCCTGCCCAGGCTGCGGGCGCACGACCTCGGTGTTCTTCCAGGAGATGGCCCGCGACATCCAGGATCATCTCAAGGAGCGGATGCCGACCTGGCGAACGCTCCATCCTGGCGTCGAGGACCTCCGCGTGGCCGTGATGGGGTGCGTCGTGAACGGGCCGGGGGAGAGCAAGCACGCGGATATCGGCATCAGTCTGCCGGGCACGTTCGAGGCGCCGGTGGCACCGGTGTTCGTCGACGGCAAGCTGCACGACACCTACCGCGGTGACGACATCGTGGAGCGCTTCATCCGGCTGCTCGAGGAGTACGTGGCGCGCCGCTACCCGACGCCGGGGAGTGCCGTGGAGATGGTCGCCGCCCCCGAGTGAGGGACCGGTGGACGCCGCCTGAGCGGCGTCCGACGCGCAGGCTTGGCTCGCGACGCTGAGACGCGGCCCGGGTGGGGTATACTCCGCCCAACTTCGACCGCGCCGCTCCATGACGTGGGTGACCCCCACGTCTTTCTTTCGGCCGGCAGGGACCGGTCAGCCGCGGTCCGCTACGAGCATGGGAGGTGGACGATATGAGCCGCGACTTCGTGGGCGCCCTCCTCCAGCTCAACGCAGAGAAGGGCGTTCCGCGGGAGCAGCTCATCCTGACCATCGCCGACGCGATCGAGTCCGCGTACCGTCGGATTCCCGGCAACGAGGACGTGCGGGTCCGGATCGACCCGGAGCGCGGCGAGATGCTGGTGACCCGCGAGCGCCGGGTGGTCGACGGACGTGGAGGATCCTCTCACCGAGCTGTCCGTGGCTGACGCTCGCGCGATCAAGCCGGATGCCGAGGTGGGCGAGGACGTCGTCACCGAGCAGCTGGGGCAGGATGCGTTCGGGCGGATCGGGGCCCAGACCGCCAAGCAGGTCGTGCTGCAGCGCCTGCGGGAGGCGGAGCGTGACGTCGTCTACGACCAGTTCGCGAGCCGCGAGGGCGACCTCATCACCGGGACGGTGAACCGCGTCGAGCCCAGGGCGATCATCCTCGACCTCGGCAAGGCGGAGGCGATCCTGGCCACGACGGAGCAGTCGCCGGTGGAGCACTACCGGATCGGCCAGAACGTCAAGGCGTTCGTGCTGGAGGTCCGGCGTGCGCCGCGCGGGCCCCAGGTGCTGGTGAGCCGCACCCACAAGGGCTTCCTGCGTCGCCTGTTCGAGCTGGAGGTCCCCGAGATCCACGCGGGCACCGTGGAGATCAAGGCGATCGCCCGCGAGCCCGGCAGCCGCTCCAAGGTGGCCGTCGCTTCCCGCCAGGAGGGCCTCGACCCCGTCGGGGCAACCGTCGGCCAGCGCGGAGCACGCGTCCAGGCGGTGGTGGCCGAGCTGGCCGGCGAGAAGATCGACGTGATCGAATGGAGCGAGGACCCGGCGGTCTTCGTCGCCAAGGCGCTCAGCCCGGCCCAGGTCGTGGCGGTCCACATCGACGAGGAGCACCGGATCGCGAACGTCGTCGTGCCCGGAGAAGATGCTCTCGCTCGCGATCGGGCGCGAAGGGCAGAACGCACGGCTGGCGGCCAAGATGACCGGCTGGCGAATCGACATCCGCAGCGACGCGCAGGCGCACGAGCCGGCCGCCGTTCCGCCGACTGCGCAGGTCGAGGCCGAGGCGTGTCGCGGCCGCGGACGAGGCGGGGACACCGGAAGCCGCGGACGTGCCCGCGGCGGAGGTGGCACCGTAGCGCGGCGCACGGCCGGCGGCCCGCCCCCGCGGCAGCATCCGACCCGGACCTGCGTCGCCTGCCGGACGCCCCGCCAGAAGCGCGAGCTCCTGCGGGTCGTCCGCACGCCGGGCGGCGCCGTCGTCGTGGACCCGACGGGGCGCGCCCCCGGGCGGGGCGCCTACGTCTGCGCCGACGCCGCCTGTCAGGCGGCGGCCCTCGAGAAGGGGGCCTTGCGGCGCGCGCTCGCCGTCCCGATCGCCGCCGACCTCTTCGAAGCACCGCGGTTCCCCGGATCCGCAGCATCCCATCCCCGAACCCATGACGACCGAGAAGGAGGGGCCTGATGGCCAGGAGCAGGAGCGGGACCCGCGGCCGCCGCGGCCCCCGCAAGCCGCAGCGACGTGAAGGGGGCGGCTTCACGCCGGTCTCGGTCGCCGAGCCGCGAGACCGCAGCGCCGTCGTGCTGCCGTCGACGATCACGGTCAAGGAGCTCGCCGAGGTCCTTGCGGTCAACCCCGCGGACGTGATCCGCGAGCTCATCAAGAGCGGGATCTTCGCCACCATCAACCAGCTGATCGACCGCGACACCGCGTCGCTCGTGGCGACCGAGCTCGGGTTCGAGACGGCCGAGGCGGAGGCGCCGGTCGCCGCGGCCGAGGAGGAGGGTGCCGAGGCGCCTGCCCCCGCGACCAAGGTCACCCTGTTCGTCGACGAGGACCCAACCCTGCTCGTGCCGCGCGCGCCGATCGTGACCGTCATGGGCCACGTCGACCACGGCAAGACGAGCCTGCTCGACGCGATCCGGAGCACCGCGGTGGCGGCCGGGGAGCGCGGCGGGATCACCCAGCACATCGGCGCCTCGGAGATCGTCAAGGACGACAAGAAGGTCGTCTTCCTCGACACGCCGGGGCACGAGGCGTTCACCGCCATGCGAGCGCGGGGCGCCAAGGTCACCGACATCGCGATCATCGTGGTCGCGGCCGACGATGGCGTCATGCCCCAGACCCTCGAGGCGATCGCGCATGCCCGCGCGGCCAAGGTGCCGATCATCATCGCCCTCAACAAGGTCGACAAGCCGGACGCGAATCCTGACCGGGTCAAGACCGAGCTGACCGAGGCGAACGTCGTGATCGAGGAGTACGGCGGCGACGTCCCCCTCGTGCAGGTGTCGGCGAAGACGCGCCAGGGCCTCGACGACCTCTTCGACATGGTGAACCTGGTCGCCGACCTCCAGGAGCTCAAGGCGAACCCGAAGCGCGAGGCGGTCGGGACGATCATCGAGGCCGAGCTGGACAAGGGGCGCGGCCCCGTGGCCACCGTCGTCGTCCAGACGGGCACCCTCCGGATCGGCAACATCGTCGTGGTCGGCAAGACCTACGGCAAGGTCAAGGCGCTCGAGAACGCGGCCGGGAAGCGCATCCAGAAGGCCGGCCCGTCGTCCGCGGCGCTCGTGCTGGGGCTCGGCGAGGTGCCGGAGGCGGGCGACATCCTGCGCGTCGTCCCGGATGAGAAGACGGCCCGATCGATCGTCGAGCAGACGCGGAACGCCGCCATCGCCCAGACGGGCACTAGCCAGAAGGCGACCCTGGAGGATCTCTTCAACCAGTTCCAGGAAGGGCAGTCCAAGGAGCTCCGGATCATCCTCAAGGCAGACGTCTCCGGCTCGCTGGGGGCGATCACGCATGCGCTGGGCCAGATCATCTCGGACGAGGTCCGCATCAGCGTGCTTCACGAGGGAACCGGCGACATCACCGACAACAACATCCTGCTCGCCTCGGCGTCCAACGCGATCGTGGTCGGCTTCAACACGAAGCTGGATCCCCAGGCCCGTCGGACGGCCGAGGCGGAGAAGGTCGACGTCCGCCTGTACGACATCATCTACAAGCTCACCGACGACATCGAGGCTGCCCTCAGTGGCATGCTCGAACCGGAGATCGTCGAGCAGGTGGAGGGACGCGCGGAGGTCCGCCAGATCTTCCGGGTGGGCAAGAGCACGGTGATCGCGGGATCCTTCGTCACCGACGGCCACATCCCGCGGACGGCCGGCGTGCGCGTCTATCGCAACGGCAAGCTCATCGCCACGGACAAGCTGGACTCGCTCCGGCGCTTCCGCGACGACGTCCGCGACGTCGCCCAGGGGTACGAATGCGGCATCGGCCTGGCCGGGTTCCACGATCTGGCCGAGGGCGACATCATCGAAGCGTTCACCCAGCAGTCGGTGAGCCGCGCGAGCATTCGGTAGCGGTCGGCCATGAGCCAGCGAACGGACCGGGTCGACGAGCTCCTGCGCCAGGAGATCGGCGCCATCCTGTCACGCGAGGTGGCCGACCCGCGCGTGGGATTCGCGACCGTGACGGACGTGGAGACGACCCCGGACCTCCAGCACGCGAAGGTCTGGGTCAGCGTCATCGGCGACGCCAAAGAGCGGCGCGCGACCCTCGAGGCGCTCGATGGAGCGATGGGATATGTCCGGCGCGAGCTGGGCGTCCGCCTGCGCCTTCGCCGGGTCCCTGCCCTTCACATCGTGCTTGACTCCTCGATGGAGCACGGCACGCGTGTCCTTCAGATCCTCGACGAGCTGGAGCACGGGGACATCCCGGGCGCTGCCTCGCTCGCCGACGCACCGGTGACCGAGTCGCTGCCCACGCCGGTCGCACGCCTGCCACGTGAAGGGGATACGCCTGAGCCCGGGCCGGACGGCGCCACCCCCGAACGCGGAGCCGGGATCCGGAAGCCGCCGGGCGCCCGCCGGCGGTCGCCGTCCGGTGCACGGCGCCCGCCGCCGTCCGGCTCGCGTCGCCCGCCGCGAGCTCGCTGAGATGGCGATCGACCTGGGGTCGCTCACAGAGGCGGTCCCCATTCTTGTGGTGGAGCGCGTTCGCAATGCCAGGCGGGTGCTGGCGGTCGGGCACGAGAGCCCGGACGCCGACGCGCTGGGGGCGGCGATCGCGATCGGCCTGCTCGTGGAGGCGCTGGGTGGGCGGGCGACCGTCGCGGCCGCGGACCCGTTGCCCGACCTCTACCGGTTCATGGACGGCAGCGACGCCGTCCGAACCGACCCGGAGCCAGATGTCGCCTACGACCTGGTCGTCCTGTGCGACTGTGGGGACCTCAGCCGCGTCGGCTCGATCCGGGAGCGAAATCCCGCGCTCTTCGCCGATACGCCCCTCCTGACGATCGACCATCACGCCAGCAATGACGGCACAGGTGGCCTGGCCTGGATCGACCCGGCGGCGGCGGCGACGTGCGAGATGGTCGCCCTCCTGGCCGTGCGTCTCGGTGTCCCGCTGGCAGCGGGGGAGGGGAGGCTGGCGGCCGCGCTCGCGGCGGGGATCGTGATGGACACGGCCACGTTCGCCCACCCGAACACGACGGCCCGCACGCTCCAGGTGACGGCCGCGCTGGTCGAGGCGGGGGCGCCGCTCTCCGAGATCAGCCGGCGGCTGTATCGGACCAAGCCGGATGCCCAGCTGGCGCTGTTCGGGCGCGTCCTGGCCCGCCTGCAGTCACACGCCGGCGGGCTGGTGATCGCCTCGACACTCGAACTGGCGGATCTCGCCGCGACGGGAGCGCGCTCGGAGCACTCCGAGGGCATCATCGACCTCCTCGCGCAGTCGGAGACCGCCGAGATCGCCCTCCTGTTCAAGGAGAAGGATGGCGCGACCCGTCTCTCCGTGCGCACGAAGCCCGGGGGCGTGGACGCGACCGCGCTGTGTGGCACCTGGGGCGGCGGAGGGCATCCACGGGCCGCCGGCGCCTCGCTCCCGCTGCCGCTGGCCGAGGCGGTCGCAGCCGTCCTGCCGGAAGCCGAGCGGCATGCGCGCGCGGTCTCGCGGTGACGGACGACGGTACGCCGTCCCCGGTGGACGTCTCCGACCGGCCGGGCCACGGGCGCACCCCGCGGAGCGAGCGGACCGACTCGCGCCTTGACGGGATCCTGGTGGTGGACAAGCCGGTCGGGCCGACGTCGCACGACATCGTCGCCCTGGTGCGCCGTCTCGCCGGCACGAAGCGGATCGGCCACGGCGGGACGCTCGACCCGTTTGCGTCGGGGGTGCTCCCCCTCTACCTGGGCCTGGGGACGCGGGTGGTCGAGTTCCACCTGGGCGCCCGCAAGGCATACCGCGCGTCGGTCTGCTTCGGCGCGTCCTCGACGACCGATGACCTCGAAGGGGAGCTGACGCCGGTGGATCAACCGGCCCCCACGAGATCCACCGTGGAGATCGCGCTGGCCCGGTTCCTGGGGCGACAGCTCCAGCTGCCGCCGGCGTTCTCGGCGCGCAAGGTTGGCGGCAGGCGCGCCTACGCGCTGGCCCGGGCAGGGCAGACCCCAGTGCTGCCGGCTCGCGATGTCACCTTTCATGCCCTTGCTCTCGAGCGATGGGACGAGACCGATCCCGCGCATCCGCTGGCCGTCCTCGACGTTGCCTGCTCAGCGGGGACCTACATGCGGGCGCTGGCGCGCGACCTGGGGGCGGCGGTCGGCAGCGCGGCCTACCTCGGAGCCCTGCGCCGCACGGCCGCGGGACCGTTCACGCTCGACGACGCCATCAGCCTCGACGTGGTCCGGGACGCTGCGGCGAACGGACGATTCGCGGCGCTTCTCCGTCCGGTCGGGACCGGGCTGGAGGATTTCCCGACGGTGACGCTCCGCCCGGACGAGCTCCTCGTCGTCGGCCACGGCGGCTGGGTCAGCGAGGCCGGCCGGCTCCCGGCGCAGGCGCCGCCCGCGGCCGGCACCGTTCCCGCGGCCGGCACCGTTCCCGCGCCCGGCACCGTTCCCGCGCCCAGCGCCCCGGCCGCGGCACGCGTGCTCCTGGTGTCCGAGGACGGGACCCTGGTTGCGATCGCGCGGCGTGTCGGAGGACACCTCGTGCCGGACAAGGTGCTGGTCCCGAGTGGGGCAGCCGCACCGAATGCCTGAGCTCGGACGTCCTGCCGTGCCTGTGAGCCGCTCCGGGGTGCACGCGCAGCACGCGTTGGCCGGGATCGCCGCGCTGCGGGCCGAGCACGGACCGCTCCTGCTGGTGGTCGGCGTATTCGACGGACTCCACCGCGGCCACACGTACCTCCTGCGAGAGCTGCGAAGGGCCGCGGTTCGCATGGGCGTCGCACCGGCGGTGCTGACCTTCGACCACCATCCCGACGAGATCGTGGCCGGGGCTGCACCGCCGCTGCTGTGCGACCCCGATGAGCGCCTCGCACGCCTCGCACAGGCCGGCGTCGAGGTGACCATCGTGGAGCACTTCGACGAGGCCCTGCGGCGCACCCCATACGACGCGTTCGTGGAGTCGATCCGGGCCCGCACCAGCCTGTCGGGGCTCCTGATGACGCCGGACGCCGCATTCGGGCACGAGCGGCGAGGCACGCCCACAACGCTCGCCGCCCTGGGTGCCCGCGACGGCTTCCGGGTGGTCGTGGTTCCGCCGTTCGAGATCGGCGGGCGACAGGTGCGCAGCGCCGACATCCGGAGCGCGATTGCCTCGGGCGACCTTCCCACAGCGCGCGCACTCCTCGGCCGGCGGGTGGCGGTCACCGGGGAGATCGCGGCTCGAACGCGGACCGGCCAGGCTGGCACCCTCCACTTCCCGGTGCCCGTTGCGCTGCCGCCGCCCGGCCGATACGCGGCGACCGTGGAGCCGGCGATCGCGCCCGGGACCGTGCCCACGCGCCCGCACGCGGCGTTGGTCCGAGTGGACGAATCCGGGACGCTGGACGTTCACGCTCGCCCTGCGACGCTCGCGCCAGGACGCCTCCGGGTCGCCTTCGTGGGGCGCGCCTGACGGCCACTGGCGTCTCGGGGCCGCCCGGCGCCGCGGCCCTGGCCGGCTGTCCCGGCCGCGCCAGCGTCAATCTCGGGCCCAGGCCGGGAACCCGAACCTGGATCCGCTGCGTGTTTGCAGGAACCGCCTGCCCCTGTTACGCTCCGTCGGTTTGCTAGAACGTGTTGTAGAAGTTTTCGTGTCGGAGGACCGAGTGCCGCTCGTGCGGGAAACCAAGGACCGGATCGTCGCCGAATACGCGGTGAGCGAAGGGGATACGGGCTCTGCCGAGGTCCAGATCGCGCTCCTGACGGAGCGGGTCAAGGACCTGACGGGACATCTCAGGCTGTACCCCAAGGACAATCATTCCCGCCGCGGCCTCCTCAAGCTGGTCGGCCATCGCCGGCGCCTTCTCGCGTACCTCGTGAAGAAGGACGCCGCGCGCTACCGCGCCGTCATCGCACGGCTCGGCCTGCGCCGCTGAGCACGCGCTGAGGCCGGGGGAGCACCCCGGGTTCGGTGCATTCGGAGGTCGGCGCGAGCGCCGGCCGCGGTCCAAGCCCGACGCGAGCGAGAAAGGAACGCTCGTGTCCCTGACCTTTTCCGTCGAATTCGGCGGACGCCCCCTGACCATCGAGACGGGCAAGCTCGCCCGCCTGGCCGGAGGGGCCGTCACCGTCACGTACGGTGACACCGTGGTGCTCGGCACCGCGAACCGGTCCGAGCCCCGACCGGGGCTGGACTTCTTCCCGCTGACGGTGGACTTCGAGGAGCGGATGTACGCCGCCGGCAAGATCCCCGGCGGGTTCATCAAGCGCGAGTCGCGCCCGTCCGAGGCCGCCATCCTGGCCGCCCGCCTGACGGACCGGCCGATCCGACCGCTCTTCCCGGAGGGCTACAAGGACGACGTCCAGATCGTCCTGACCGTCCTCTCCACGGACCAGGAGAACAACCCCGACGTCCTCGGAACGGTCGCCGCGTCCGCGGCGCTGACCATCAGCGAGATCCCGTTCCTGGGCCCCATCGGCGCCGTCCGGATCGGCCGGATCGGCGGCGAGTTCGTCATCAACCCCACCATCCCGGAGCTCGCCGAGTCCGATCTCGACCTCATCGTCTCGGGTACCCGCGAGGCCATCATGATGGTCGAGGCGGGCGCGAAGATCCTTCCGGAGTCCGTGATGGCCGAGGCCATCCTGTTCGGGCATCGCGCGCTCCAGCCGCTGATCGACCTCCAGCTCCAGCTCCAGGAGGCCGTCGGCAAGACGAAGCGCATCCCGTACCTGGAGGCCGGCACCGGCTCGGTCCTGGACTTCGCGGAGAAGGCGAAGGCCGGCGCCGAGTTCGTGGTGCTCGACGTCGAGACGACCGGGACCAACCCGGAGATGGCGGACCTGATCGAGATCGCCGCCGTCCGGGTCAAGAAGGGCAAGGTCGTCGATCGCTGGTCGACGTTCGTGAACCCGGGCCGGCCGATCTTCGGCAACCAGATGCACGGGATCACGGACAAGGACGTTGCCGGCGCCCCGGCGCCCGCGGAGGCCGCCAAGCAGGCGCTCGCGTTCATCGGCGAGGCGACCCTGGTCGGCCACTCCATCGGCTTCGACATCGGTTCCTGGAAGCGGCCCTGGGGGACGGGACGCGCATCCGGCCGGGCACCTACCTCGACACGCTCACGCTCGCGCGCGATGGATACCCCGACCTTCCCAGCTACACCCTCGGCGAGCTGTCCCGACTTCTTCGGGATCGAGCTGAAGCAGGCCCACCGTGCCCTGCCGGATGCCGAGGCAACGGCCGCCCTGCTCCTCGCGATCGCCGCGGATCTGCCCGGACGCCTCGAGGCGCTCACGGCGGGCATCGCCGACTCCATCCGCGCGGGCCGGACGTCCAGGGATGACGCCAAGGCGAAGCTGGATGCAGCGCGGCGAACGGCTCGGGTCTCCAAGAGCCTGTTCGGCGCCGTCCACAAGAAGACGGTTCGGCGGCTGACCCTCTCCGAGGGGATCCGCATGGACGGGCGTGGCGTCGACGAGCTGCGCACGATCACCGTCGAAGTCGGCCTCCTGCCTCGGGCGCATGGCTCCGGCCTCTTCACGCGCGGCGAGACGCAGGCGCTCACCATCGCGACCCTCGGCCCGTCCTCGGACGTCCAGCGGATCGACACGATCAGCCCGGAGACCGAGAAGCGCTACATCCACCACTACAACATGCCGCCGTACAGCACGGGCGAGAACAAGATGATGCGCGGCCCGGGCCGGCGCGAGATCGGTCACGGCCACCTGGCGGAGCGGGCGCTGCTGCCCGTGCTCCCCAGCGCGGACGAGTTCCCCTACGTGATCCGCCTCGTCTCGGAGTGCGTAACGTCCAACGGCTCGACCTCGATGGCCTCCACGTGCGGCTCGACGCTGGCACTCATGGATGCCGGCGTGCCGATCACGGCGCCGGTGGCCGGCGCGGCGATGGGCCTGATGTCCGAGCCCGACGGGACGTTCACGGTCCTCACCGACATCCTGGGCAAGGAAGACGCCTTCGGCGACATGGACTTCAAGGTCACCGGCACCCGGGACGGGATCACGGCCCTTCAGATGGACATCAAGGTGACCGGCATCAGCGAGGCGATCATCCGGCAGGGGCTCGAGAAGGCCCACGCCGCGCGGATGCTCATCCTGGACAAGATGCTCGAGGTCCTGCCCTCCGCCCGCGACACGATGAGCGACTTCGCGCCGCGCATCACGAAGATCAAGATCAACCCCGAGAAGATCCGCGACATCATCGGCAAGGGCGGCTCCATGATCCGCAAGATCCAGGAGGAGACCGGGACCGAGATCAACGTCGAGGATGACGGCATGGTGGAGATCGCCGCCGTGTCCGGCGAGAACGCCCGCAAGGCCATCCACTGGATCGAGTCCCTCACCCGCGAGGTCGAGATCGGTGCCCTGTACCTGGGGACCGTGACCCGCCTCATGACCTTCGGCGCCTTCGTGGAGATCCTCCCGGGCAAGGAAGGCCTGGTCCGCATCGGCGAGCTGGCCGACTACCACGTGCCCTCCGTCGAGGACGTGGTGTCGGTGGGCGACGAGGTGATGGTGGTGGTCACCGAGGTGGACCGACAGGGACGGGTCAACCTGTCCCGCAAGGCCGCCATGCAGCGCCACCTGGCCAAGGGCTGAACCCGGCGGGCCCACCCGTGGGCCCGCTCGAGCGCGGTATCCAGCGCGTGCCCCCGGGAAGCCGGGGGCACGCTGGTATACTCGGGCCGTGCCCGCACGTCCCTTCATGAGCAGCGGAGCCATGTCCAACACGACCGCCCGACCCCTGACCGTCGCCGTCGTCGGCGCAACCGGCGTCGTCGGCCGCACGATGATCTCGGTCCTCCTGGAGCGCTCGTTCCCGATGGCCGAGCTCCGCCTCCTCGCCTCCGGGCGCTCGGCCGGCATGAGCGTCCCCGTGGCCGGTCGCCAGGTGTCCGTGCTCGAGGCCGGCCCGGAGGCGTTCGAGGGGGTGGACGTCGCGCTCTTCTCGGCCGGCGCGGAGGTTTCGCGAGAGCTGGCGCCCCTGGCGGTGGCCCGCGGGTGCACGGTGATCGACAACTCGAGCGCCTGGCGCATGGAGCCCGGCATCCCGCTCGTCGTGAGCCAGGTCAACCCGGAGGACCTCGCCTCCCACGAGGGCATCATCGCGAACCCGAACTGCAGCACGATGCAGCTCGTGCCGCTCCTGATGGCCCTGCGCGACGGCCCGGGCCTGGAGCGCGTGGTCGTGGACACCTACCAGGCCGTGTCCGGCACCGGCGCGGAGGCCATCGCGGAGCTGGAGACGCAGATCCGGGCCCACGCGGCCGGGTCACCCAAGTCGGCGGCCGTCTACCCGCACCCCATCGCGTTCAATGCCCTGCCGGAGATCGACGTCTTCCTGGACAACGGCTACACGAAGGAGGAGTGGAAGGTCGTCTCCGAGAGTCGCAAGATCCTCCACCTGCCGGACCTACGGGTCTCCTGCACGGCGGTCCGGGTGCCGGTCTTCGTGGGCCACTCGGAAGCAGTGCACGTGGAGCTGCGCGCGGCCCTCGCTCCGGAGGCCGCCCGCGCGCTGTTCGCGGCCGTGCCGGGGGTCGTCGTGCGCGATGAGCCGGCCGCCCACGTCTACCCGCTGGCCACGGATGCGGCCGGGCGCGACGAGATCTACGTGGGTCGCGTCCGGCAGGACCCGTCGATCCCGGACGGTCGCGGCCTCGCCTTCTGGTGCGTCTCCGACAATGTCCGCAAAGGAGCGGCCACGAACGCGGTGGAGCTCGCGGAGATCCTTGCCGCGCGCGGCTGGGTGGTGCCGGCGTCGCGCCGCGCCCCGCACGCGGAGGCGGAGACGCCCGCGTGACCGCCACCGAACGCCGTGCGGCGCTCGACGCGATCGCAGAAGAGGTTCGGGCCTGCACCGCCTGCCGGCTCCACGCCGGCCGGACTCGGGCGGTGCCCGGTGAGGGGAACCCAATGACCGAGGTCGTCCTCGTGGGAGAGGGCCCGGGCGTCAACGAGGACCGCCTGGGCCGGCCCTTCGTGGGGCGAGCGGGAGAGCTCCTGGTCCGCCTGCTGGCCTCCATCGGCTGGCGTCGCGAGGACGTCTTCATCACGAACATCGTCAAGTGCCGCCCGCCGGACAACCGCGACCCCGAGCCGGACGAGGTTGCCGCGTGTGCCCCCTACCTGCGCCGCCAGCTCCAGGCGATCGATCCGGCCCTCGTGGTGACGCTGGGCCGCCATTCGATGGGCCTGTTCCGGCCGGGCACCACGATCAGCCGGTCGCATGGGACCGCCGCCCCGGCCGACCCGGCGACCGGGGCCGCCCGCGCCCATGTCTTCGCCCTGTACCATCCCGCGGCCGCTCTCCGGGCGGCGGCGATCGAGACCGCGAGCTTCGAGGATATGGCGCGCATCCCGGCGGCCCTCGAGGATGCCCGGCGGTCGCGCGACGGCGCCGCGGCGACCCCGCCTGCCACGACCCCCGAAGGCGGCCCGGCGCCGGTCGACCCGCCGGCCCGATCACCCGAGCCAGATCAACTCACCCTGTTCACGTGAGGCCATGACCAGCCAGAGACCCGCTACCAACGACCAGCCGCTTCGCATCATCCCCCTGGGGGGCGTGGGCGAGATCGGCAAGAACATGTACGTCTTCGAGTACGGCGACGACATCGTCGTCATCGACTGCGGCCTGATGTTTCCCGACGAGGAGATGTTCGGCATCGACCTCGTCATTCCCGACATCAGCTACCTGAAGGAGCGTCGCGCCAACGTCCGGGCGTTCCTCATCACGCACGCGCACGAGGATCACGTCGGCGCCCTCCCGTACGTGCTCCCCGAGTTCCCCGGCGTTCCCGTCTACGCGTCGATCCTGGCGCGCGGGCTTCTCGGCAACAAGATCAAGGAGCACAAGCTCCACAACAACCCGCTTCTCGGCCTCGAGCCCGGCGACGAGATCCCGATCGGGCCCTTCACCGTGGTCCCGTTCCGGATCGGCCACTCCATCCCCGACGCGATGGGGATCGCGCTGCGCACGCCGGTTGGCGTCGTCGTGCACACGGGCGACTTCAAGTTCGACCACACACCCGGTCGACGGCCGGCTGTCGGACTTCCACATCCTGGCCAAGCTGGGCGAGGAGGGCGTCGTCTGTCTCCTCTCGGACTCGACCAGGGCGGAGAACCCGGGCTACACGCCGTCGGAGCGGACGGTCGGCGAGGCATTTCGCGAGATCATGGAGCCGCTCGACGGCCGGGTGATCGTGGCGACCTTCGCCAGCAACATCGCCCGGGTCCAGCAGGTCCTCGACGCGGCGGCCAGCTTCGACCGGAAGGTCGCCGTGATCGGGCGCTCGATGGAGCAGAACTTCAGGGTCGCGAGCGACCTCGGGTACCTGACCTACGATGCGGACCGGATCGTGGGCAAGGACCGCATCGGCGATGTCCCGGCCGGCAAGCTCGTCATCTGTACGACCGGCGCCCAGGGCGAGCCGATGGCCGGGCTGGCCCGGATGGCCAACCGGGACCATCGCTTCGTGGAGATCCAGCCCGGAGACACGGTGATCGTCTCGGCGAGCCCCATCCCGGGCAACGAGGAGTACGTCAACCGGACGATCGACAACCTGTTCAAGGCCGGCGCGAACGTCATCTACCACACGATCAAGCGGGCGCACGTTTCGGGCCACGCCAGCCAGGAAGAGCTCAAGCTGATGCTCGGCCTCACCAAGCCGCGCCACTTCATCCCGATGCACGGCGAGTTCCGGATGCAGGTCCAGCACGGGCGCCTGGCGATCGAGACCGGGGTTGCGCCCGAGAACGTCTACATCATCGAGAACGGGACCCCCATCGAGATCCTGGCCGACGGGTCCGGGCGCCGGGGCCAGCCGGTGACCGCGGGCTACGTCTACGTCGACGGGCTGTCCGTCGGCGAGGTCGGCGAGATCGTCCTGCGCGACCGCAAGGCGCTCGCCAACGACGGGATGTTCATGGTCGTCGTGACGGTCGACAAGCAGACGGGAAGCGTCGTCGGGCAGCCCGAGATCATCACCCGCGGCTTCGTCCACCTCAACGAGAAGGACCCCATCATGGCCGAGGCCGTGCGTCGGGTGGTGGCGGCCATCGAGAATCCGGGCGACCACATCAGCGAGGTCGGCCTTCTCAAGAGCCAGATCAAGGATGGCGTCTCCCGGTTCCTGTACGAGCAGACGAAGCGGCGACCGATGGTCTTCCCGGTCGTCGTCGAGGTCTAGGTGGCGACGCGCCGACGTCCCCCTGCCGCCCGGTCGCGGACGCGGGCCACCCGCCGAGGGTCGGTCCCGCGGATGCCGCGCCTCTCACCCGACGTCACGCGCTCGCTCGTGGCGGTCGTCCTGATGGTGCTGGGGGCCGTGATCCTCATCGGGCTCGTGTTCCAGGGCCGGGGAGCGCTGACGGACTGGATCCTGAACGTCATCGCGCCATGGTTCGGGTCCGGCCGCTGGCTGCTTCCGCTCGTCCTGATCGGCCTCGGGTTCTGGCTGGAGCGGTCGGGGGGTGTGCGTGCGGGCTGGCCCCGGACCTTGCTGGGCTCCGCCGTCGCGTATCTCGCGGCGCTCGCCCTCATCGCGCTCCTCGCCAAGGCCGGCGTGCTGGATGGCCGTTCGGGTGGCCGCATCGGGTCGTCGCTCGCCACGTTCGTCGACGGCCTCGTGAGCCCGCTCGGCGCCTTCATCGTGTTCATCGGGATCCTGCTCGCCGGGCTCGTGGTCGCCCTGGACCGGCCGGTCCGGGAGCTGCTGGCGCCGTTCGGGCGCGGCGCCCGCGACCTCGGCAGCGCCCTCGCCGCTCCCGCCGCGAGCGCCGGCGCAGCCGCCATCGAACAGGCCCGTCGCCCTCGAACGGACGGGCCGGGCGCGTCGCCGCCGGGCGCCAAGGCCACGCTCCGGGACGGCAGGAACGGACGCGAGATCTCGCGGCCGGATATCCCGTCGCCGCTGGAGCAGCCGGCGCAGGTCTCGTCCGTGTTCGCCGGGCCACCGCCGGCTCCACTCGCGGGGAGCGGATGACGCTCTTCCCGGACGACGGGGCCGCGAGCCCCGTGAACGGGGCGACCCGTGTGCCCGTCGCGGACATCGGCTCGGGGTCTCCCGGGTCGGGCCTGGCCGCCGAGCCGGTCCGGCGGGAATACCGCCTCCCACCGATGACCCTGCTGGAGGACCTGGCGCCGCGCACGACGAATGCCGGGATGGACCACGCGCGCAACGCCAGGATCATCGAGGGCAAGCTCGCCAGCTTCAACATCCCCAGCCGGGTCACGCGCTGGAACGCCGGCCCCGTCGTGACGCAATACGAGGTGGAGCCCGACC
Source organism: uncultured Chloroflexia bacterium (assembly GCA_963800795.1). Lineage (GTDB taxonomy): Bacteria > Chloroflexota > Limnocylindria > Limnocylindrales > CSP1-4 > CTSoil-043. The sequence goes on along the minus strand of CAWDCJ010000004.1, from coordinate 34,931 downwards.
CGTCGATCAAGGTCAGCCGCATCGAGGCGCTGGCGGATGATCTGGCGATGGCGCTTGCCGCCCGCACGATCCGGATCGAGGCGCCGATCCCGGGCAAGACGGTGGTGGGGCTCGAGATCCCCAACATGGACTTCAACGTGGTCGCGATCCGGCGGATCCTGGAGGATCCCGAGGTCGCCGCGATCCCGTCGAAGATCGCCTTCGCCCTCGGACGCGACGTGGCAGGTCATGCCCGCGCGGCGGACCTGGCGAAGATGCCGCACCTGCTGATCGCGGGCGCCACCGGCTCCGGCAAGAGCGTCATGGTCAATGCCCTCATCACCAGCCTGCTCATGCGGGCGACGCCGGAGGAGGTCCGGCTCATCCTGGTGGACCCGAAGCGCGTTGAGCTCGCCGACTACAACGGCATGCCCCATCTCCTGGTCCCCGTCATCACCGAGGTCGACCGCGCCCGCGCCGCCCTCAAGTGGGCGGTGAGCGAGATGGAGATGCGCTTCCGGAAGTTCGCCGGGGCCACGGCCCGCAACATCGACTCGTACAACGAGACGCGGGCCGATCCCACCGATCGGCTGCCCTATATCGTGATCATCGTGGACGAGCTGGCCGACCTGATGATGCGCGACGGCCGGACCGTGGAGGACCCGATCGTCCGCCTGGCCCAGAAGGCGCGCGCGACCGGGATCCACCTGGTCCTCGCCACGCAGCGCCCATCGGTCAACGTCGTGACGGGCCTGATCAAGGCCAACTTCCCCAGCCGGATCGCCTTCGCCATGGCCTCCCAGATCGACTCCCGGACGATCCTGGACGCGCCCGGCGCAGAGGACCTCATCGGTCGCGGCGACATGCTCTTCCAGCCGTCCGACCTGCCGCGCCCCATCCGCCTGCAGGGCGTCTTCGTGGCGGACCGGGAGATCCGGGCGGTCACGGCCCACTGGCGGGCCGAGGCTGAGCCCCACTACGACCTGGGGATCATCGAGGACGAGGAGGACTCCACCGGGTCGGTCGACGACCTCGCGGATGACGACGCGGACCGGCTCCTGCGGGATGCCGTGGGCGTCGTGCAGGAGTACGACCGCGCCTCGGCGTCGCTGCTGCAGCGGCGGCTCAAGATCGGGTATGCCCGGGCGGCGCGGATCATCGACCAGCTCGAGGCGCGGGGTTACATCGGGGCGTTCGACGGCTCGAACGCGCGGCAGGTGTTGCGGCGCGAGGCCGAGCAGCGTCGTCGCCCCGCCCGACGCCGACGATGGGGACGACGGGTGACCACGCGCAACCATGCTCGCCCGGCGGGGCCCGAGCACGACCGCGACCCGATCGCGGATCGGAGAGCGACCGCGGGCGGCGACCCGCTCGGCGAGCGACTGGTCGCGGCGCGCGAGGCCAAGGGCATCGATCTTCTTCGCGCCGAGCGCGAGACGAAGATCCGGCGTGGGTACCTGGCGGCGCTCGAGCGCGGCGACTACGCGTCCTTGCCGGGTGGCGTGTACGTCCGCGGCTTCCTGCGCAACTACGCCCAGTACCTCGGGATCGACCCGGACGACGCGGTCGCCCAGTGGCATCGCGAGGCGCCGGCGGATGCTCCCGAGCCGGTGATCGTCGTCCCGCGACCGCTGATCGCGCCTCGGAAAGGGTTGGTGCTGACTTCCGGGGTCGTGGTGGCGGCCGTCGTGACCCTGGGCGTGGTGCTGATCCTCGCCTACATCGGCTTCCAGCTGGTCCGCTTCTCCGAGCCCCCGCCGCTGAGCGTTGTCGATCCGCCCACTGCCGTGACGGACGTGGCACAGGATGCGACGACGTACACGCTGCGCGGGCTCACCATCGCAGGTGGCCTCGTCACCATCGCGGCTCCCGGTCGCGACCCGCTCAACATCACCGCGGGCGGCGACGGTACCTGGCTGGCCACGGTGGACCTCCGGCGGGGCAGGAACCAGTTCGACGTGAGCGCGGTGGATCCGAAGACCGGGAAGGCCGCCGAGCACCCGGTCGAGCTCCTGATCACCGTCCCGTTCAACCCGGTGGTCGCCCCGACCTTGACCGTGGGCTCGCCCGCGGACGGCGCCACGTTCCAGAACGGGGCGATCCCCGTGACCGGTGACGCCACCGACGCGACCAGCGTGGACATCAGCGCCGCGTTCGCGGGCAAGGCGCCCGGCGAGGCGCCTGCGCCCTCGGCGACGACGACGCCCGCGCCTCCCGCACCGATCGTGGTCGCGCCCGCCGACGATGGGTCGTTCGCGGCCAACCTGGACCTGACAACCGGTCGCTGGGTGATCTCGATCGTCGCCAAGAATGACCAGGGCATGACGACCACGCTGACCCGCAGCGTGACCGTCGTCTACCAGGGCGTGAACGTCGTCGTGGACGTGAAGGGTGGGCGGGCCTGGCTCAAGGTCTGGGTCGACGGCGATCGTGTCGCCGACGACCGGGAGCGGCGGGCTCCTCGTCAACGACGGCCAGACCCTCACGTTCAGTGGCACCACGTCCGTCGAGGTTCGAACGGGCAACGCCGGGGTGACGTTCTATACCCTCAACGGGACGAGCCTGGGTGCCCTGGGGAAGGGTGGCTCGCCGGAGACGTGGCTCTTCCAGCCGCCGGCGCCGCCGAAGCGCACGGACCGGACGACGTGAGCGCGAGCGTGGCCTGAGCCGGACCTGCGCGCGCTCGCCGAACGGCTCCAGCTGATCTGCCTGGCGGCCGGCCTCACCGTCGCGACGGCCGAGTCCTGCACGGGCGGGCGCATCGGCGACGCGCTGACGGACGTGCCCGGCGCGTCGGGCTATCTCCGTGGCGGGGTTGTCGCCTATTCGGACGACGCCAAGGAGGCGCTCCTGGGCGTGTCGGCGAGCGTGATCGGCCAGCACGGGGCGGTGAGCGCGCAGGTCGCCAGCGCCATGGCGTCGGGGGCACGGGCACGCCTTCGATCGGACCTCGCCGTTGCCGTCACCGGCATTGCCGGGCCGTCCGGGGCGACGGCGGGCAAGCCGGTGGGCCTCACGTACGTGGCCGTGGCAGATGCCGCCGGGGTCGAGCTCCGGCGGTTCAGCTGGCCCGGCGACCGCGGCTCGAACAAGGCAGCGAGCGCGCGCGCCGCGCTCGAGCTGCTCATCGAGCGCGCGGAGGCGATCGCATCGGGCGACCGCGAAACGGGGTGACCGGCCGGCGCCGCTCCAGCAGCCGGCCCGGCGAGCGCCGGCCGACGGACAGGCGCCCGCGCGGTCGCCATACTTGCGCAACGAGCGAAGGGTCCCGGAGTGCGTGCCGGGCGACACGGAGGAACCGATGGCTGGCGAGTTCTCCTTCGACGTGGTCTCCGAGTTCGATGCGCAAGAGCTTCGCAACGCGCTTGACCAGGCCCGTCGCGAGATCGCCACTCGTTTCGATTTCAAGGGCGCGACCGCCGAGATCACGCAGGAGAAGGACGCGCTCACGATCGTGGCCGATTCGGAGCTGCGGGCCAAGTCGATTCGTGAGCTGGTGGAGACGAAGGCAGTCCGGCGCGGCCTCTCGCTCAAGATCTTCGACTGGGGCGAGATCGAGCAGGCCGGCGGCATGAAGGTCCGCCAGCACGTGGGCCTGCGCAGCGGGCTGCCGGACGACCTGGCCAGGAAGGTCACGAAGATCCTCCGCGACGAGTTCCCCAAGACCAAGGGCCAGATCCAGGGCGACGCCGTCCGGGTCAGCGCGAAGAGCAAGGACGACCTCCAGAAGGTGATCGCGCGGCTGCGCGAGCTCGACGAGGCAGTCCCGCTCCAGTTCTCCAACTACCGCTAGAAAGGGACGCCTGTGACCGGGACACCGCGAACGGCCGGCCGCCTCATCGCCGACGCCCTCGCCGCGGCCGGAGTGCGCGTCGCGTACACCGTGCCGGGCGAGAGCTTCCTCGCCCTCCTCGACGGTCTTGCCGGGGCCGGGATCCAGGTCATCGCGACCCGTCACGAGGGCGGCGCCGCGTACATGGCGGCGGCGTCTGCCGCGCTCAGCGGCCGTCCAGCCGTTGTCCTCGGGACGCGGGCCGTGGGCGCTGCGAACCTGGCCATCGGGCTGCACGCTGGCCTACGCGGACTCGCTTCCCGTGATCGCCCTGGTCGGCCAGGTGAAGCGCGCGTCCCGGGGTCGGGAGGGGTTCCAGGAGGCCGACCTGGCGGCGACCGTGGGCGGGTTCTGCCGCTGGGCGCGCGAGGTCCGCGACGTTGCCGCGCTGCCAGCGGCCATCGACGAGGCGCTCAGGCGGGCGACGGCCGGGCGACCCGGCCCGGTCCTGCTTTCGCTGCCGGAGGACCTGCTCGACGAGGAGGTGGATGCCGCACCCGTCTCCGCGGCTCCCGGCCCGCTGCCCGGTCCGTCACGGACCCCGCCGGATCCGGTTCATGTCCGCCGCATCCTGCACCTGCTGCTCGACGCTGAACGCCCCGTGATCCTCGCCGGCGGCGGCGTGCTGCGTTCGCGCGCGACGGCGGACCTCGTCCGCTCTGTCGGCGCTCATCGACGTGCCCGTGATCGCGACATGGCGCCGTCCGGACGTCTTTCCCAACGACAATCCCCACTACCTGGGCATGACCGGGTACTTCGCCGCGCCGTCGGTCCGGTCGCGCCTGGAGGATGCGGACGCGATCCTCGTCATCGGCAGCCGCCTCAACGAGATCGCGACGTACGAGCATGCCATCCCAGCGCCGGGGACCCGCTGGGCCCACGTGGACGTGGAGCCGCTGGGGACGCGCCCCGGGCTCACGGGACCCACCCTCGCCCTGGCGTCCGACGCGCGGACCTTCCTGCGCGACGCGCGCCGGATCCTCGCCACCGGGGTCCTCGACTTCGCCGGCCTGGAGCGGCGGCGCGCCGCCACCGCGCGAGACCGGGCTGCCTACGAGGACGCCCGCCGCGTCGATCGCGACGACTGGGACGGCGAGGGCGTGCACCCGGGCCGGGTCATCGCGACGCTGAACCGCGTCCTGTCGCCGGACACGATCATCTCGACGGATGCCGGCAACTTCGGCGGCTGGGCTGCTCGGGGCCTCGTCCTGCGCCGGCCGGGTACGTTCCTCGGCACGACGGCCGGGGCGATGGGGTTCGCTATCCCGGCCGCGGTGGCAGCGTCGCTCGCCGGCCCGGGGAGGCCGGTCGTGGCCCTGGTTGGTGATGGCGGGGCCGGGATGTCGATTGCCGAGCTGGAGACAGCGGTCCGCAGCGGCGTCCACCCGGTGGTGCTGGTGTTCGACAACCAGCGCTACGGCACGATCCATGACCACCAGGTCCAGCGCGGCCTCGCGCCCGTGGCAACCGACCTTGGCCCCGTCGACTGGGTGCGGGTCGGGGAAGGGTATGGCGCGGTCGGCGTCAGGGTGGACCGCGACGACGCGTTCGAGCCCGCGCTCCGGGCGGCCCTGGCGGCGTCACGTCCGACCGTCCTCCACCTGGTCGTCGATCGGCGCTGGGTGTCCGTGGACCGGATCGGTGATGCGGTCTCCGAGAGCGACGCCAGCGCGGCTCCGGGGCTCGAGCCCGAGTCTCCTCCGGAACTCGAGTCGGGGCCGACCACGGAGCCCGCGCCCGAGGCCGAGCCCGAGTCGGCAGCGGAGCCCGCGCCCGAGCCCGAGCCGGAGCCCGAGTCGGCGGTGGAGCCCGAGCCCGAGGCCGAGCCCGCGCCGGAGCCCGAGGCCGAGGCCGAGCCCGCGCCGGAGCCCGAGGCCGAGCCCGAGTCAGCGGCGGAACCCGCGGCGGAACCCGAGGCCGAAGCTGCGGCTGAGTCAGCGGCGGAACCCGAGGCCGAAGCTGCGGCTGAGTCAGCGGCGGAACCCGCGCCCGAAGCGGCGGCTGAGTCGGAGCCCGAGCCGGCGATCCCCGAGCAACCGTGACCCACCGGGACGCCGCGGATATCGGCGCCGGCCTGGAGCCCGCGCGGGAGGCCCGGCCGATCCCGGCGGGGGAGCGGATTCACGTCGTGGGCGCAGGGGGCGCGGCCGGCGCGGCGGCGTGCTTCCTGGGGCACGCGGTCGGGGCGCGCGCGTCCGGGTGTGATGCGGGCGGGCCGTCGTCCTACACGCCGCCGCTCGAGGACGCGGGGATCCCACTGGAATGGCGTCACGACCCTGCGCACGTCGCCCGCGACGGGTCCAGGCTCGTCGACCGGCTGGCGGTCACGAAGGCGCTCACCTCCGTCCATCCCGACCACCCCGAGCTGCGGCGGGCCCGCGAGCTGGGCGTCCCCCTGACCAGTGTCCAGCAGCTGATCGCGGATGCCGCGGCGACGCGCGCCGCGTCGCTCATCGCCGTGGCCGGGACGCACGGGAAGTCGACCACGACCGGATGGCTGATTCACCTGCTCACGGCCGCCGGTCTCGATCCATCCGGCTTCGTGGGCGCCCTGCTTCCCGCGTCGCTCGCCGGGGGCCCGCGACCGTCAACCGTGCGCCTCGGGGGCGGACGCCGGTTCGTGGTGGAGGCGGACGAGTACGCGGGCAACTTCGATCCCTATCGACCGGCGATCGGCGTGCTGACGAACGCAGACTGGGACCACCCCGACGTGTTTCCCGACCGCGCAGCGGTGGTTGCGGCGTTCGTGGCCTGGATCTCCGCCTTCGACGGAGGCGGCGTGGATCCCGTCCTCATCGCCAACGCCGGCGACGCGGGCGTCCGAGAGGTGCTCGCCGCGCTTCGAGACTGGCCCGGCAGGCTGGTCGCCGTACAGGTCGTGAGCCAGGACGAGGATCCCGCCGCGGCCGTGGCCGCCCTCGCGCGGGCGCATGCGACGGGCCGCGGCGCGGCCACGGCGATCGTCGGCAGCTGGCGGACGAGCCCGTCAGGGGAGGGGAGCCTCTCGATCGTGGGACTCACCGCCTCGGGTGTGGTCAGCGCACGGGTCGGCCTGGCCGGACGGCACAACGCCGAGAACGGGCTCGCGGCGGCCGGGGCCGCGCTCGTCGCCGGGGCGGACGTCGGCGCCATCCTGGCCAGCCTGGCGACGTTCCCGGGCGTCGGGCGCCGCCTTGAGCTCAAGGGTGAGGTCGACGGCGTGGTCGTCCTCGATGACTACGGCCACCACCCAACCGCGATGGCGGTGACCTTCGCTGCCGTGGCGTCCCGCTATCCGGACCGCCGGCTCTGGGCGGTGTACGAGCCACTGACCTACCACCGAACGGCGGCGATGCTCGAAGGTTTCGCCGACGTCCTGGCGAGTGCGGACCGCGTGGCGATCGCCGATATCCATGCCGGGCGCGATCCGGACACCACGATCACGTCGTCCCAGGCGCTCGCGGACGCGGTGAACGCACGGGGGCGGGCACCGGCCGCGGCTCCGGGATCCGTGGAAGCGACGGCCGATTGGCTGGCCCCGCGCGTGCAGCGCGGCGACGTTGTCCTCGTGATGGGCGGTGGGCGCTCGTACGTCATTGCCGACCGGCTGCTCGATCATCTCCGTGGCCGGGCGGCGGGATGATCCCGCGCGCGCGTAGGCTCAACCGATGCAGAACCCGACCACTCCTGCGGATGACGATCCGCGCGTCCGCCTGGCCGCCGCCCTGGATGCGCTGACCATCGCCGACCTGCCCCGTCTCGCTGCTGCGTGGACCCCGGCCTCCGGGATGAGCTGCGGCTCGCCGACATGGTGCTCGCGGAGCATGGGCGCGGTGATCTCACGCACGTCCTTGGGCCGCTCCTGGACCGGATCCCGCTGCTCGGCGCGGTGGTGGAGGAGTCCGATGACCTCGTGCCCGACGACCGGGCCGGTGGCGAGGCCGCGCTCGAGGTGATCGAAGGGGCGGTCATGGCGGTCCACGCCGCGGATCTCCTCACGTCGGAGCGCCGCGCCGGCCTGGCGGCTCCGTGGCTGGCCGCCCGAGCACACGACGGCGGCGCGTAGGGCGGACAGGGCCGCGGCGACTCGCCCGCGATCGCCTTGTGGCCTAGTCCGGGCTGTCGGCGAGGCCCGGCACGACTTCCGCGCCCGGGAGCGCCAGCAGGATCGCCGGCGGGGCGATGACCTTCCAGCGCCGGCTGCCTCCGCCGAGCACGATCCGGGAGCGTGCCATGACTGCAGCGTCGATCCAGATCGGCAGCCCGCCGGGCAGCCCGAACGGCGTGACCCCGCCGATCTCCATGCCCGTCACGGCGCGGGCCTCTTCGGGGGCCGCGAAGGAAGCCTTCCGCGTACCGAGCAGCGTCCGAACGGTCCGGTTCACGGCCAGCCGACAGGGTGCCAGCACCACGCACGCCGCGTACCGGCGCGGCTCGGCCTTGCCGGCCACGAGGATCGTGTTGGCCGAATCAGCAGGATCGAAGCCGTAGGCCGAGCAGAACGCCGCCGTGTCCGCGAGCGTGGGGTCGCATGCGAACAGCTCGTAGGCCACGCCCAGCCCGGCGAGCGCAGCCTCGAGGCGGGCACGGTCGTCGATCGCCGCGCCGTGCGGAGGGCCGCGTCCTCAGCCACCGCGGTCGCGCTCAGGCTGCCGGGGTGACCTGCTTGCCGTTGCGGCCTCCCCCCATCTCGCCGCGGACGGCGGCGGCGCCGTGCTCTGCTGACCACGAGGCCACCGCCACGCGCAGGGCGATGGAGTCGGGCCGGACGGTCAGCCGATCCCCGGCGCGGACTTCGCGATCGAGGAGATCGACCGTTCCCCGGTAGGCAGGCCTGGCGTTGGGGACCCGTGCCCCCAACGGGAACACGTCGAAGTAGCCATCGGTGGAGATGACAATCAGCGCTTCGGGCGTGACGAACTTGGTGCGAGCCATGGTGCAATCCGATCCTGAGCGGGCCTCGAACACGCGGAAGGGCAGCTCGGGCACCTCAGGGTAGCACCGCGAGGGCGCGCGGCGGTTCGCGCGACGGTTCGCGGGTCGTTCGCGTCCTTCGGCGACGGGCTCGCCGCGCTCGGCGATGACGGACGGTCATGACAGTCCGTGGGAGCGCCACGGCAGCCACATCACCACCGGTCGATCCGGCGCATCCGGCCGACTCTAGACCGCCGGCTCGTCAGACCTCGGCACGGCGGGACGGGGAGGCCGCACGGAACCCGCGCCCGGCTCCAGGCCGGCGCTCGGCGATCGCGTCGCCAGCGCCGAGCCCGCGATCACGAGCCCGAAGCCGAGGGCCATCGAAGCGGTGAACGTCTCCTGGAGGACGAAGACGCCCAGCAGCGCCGCGATCGCCGGGTTGACGTAGGTGATCACCGTGGCGCGGATCGGGCCGACCTCGGCGACCAGCGCCGCGAAGACGAGGAATGCCGCGGCGGTGCACACGGACGCCAACGTGACGATGGCGGCGAGCGCGTTCGTCGAAGGCGCAACCGGCGGCCATTGGGCGGCGGCAATCGGCGCGTAGACGACCGCGCACAGTGCCAGCGAGAGCGCCATCACGCCGAGCGAAGGCAGGCCCGCCAGGCGGCGCGACAGGATCGCGGGCCCGAGGGCGTAGCCCACCACGACGACCCCAACCGCGAGCAGCGCGGTCGCGTCCGAGGCCTCGAAATCTCCACCGACGATGGCAACCACGCCGGCCAGGCCCACCACCAGCCCGAGCATGCCTGCCCGGCTGAGACGGTCCGTGGCCCTGGTGCCGAGCGCGATCAGGCTGCCCACGAGGGGGACGCCCGCCACCAGAAGCCCGGCCAGCGAGCTCGAGATGTGCTGCTCCGCGGATCCCAGCAGGACCCATGGGCCGGCGATCTCGACGGCGGCGAAGGCGACCACCCAGCGCCAGCGCCGGACGACCGGCCGCAGGTCGACCCGCACGATCGCGACCGGCAGCAGGATCATGGCCGCGATCGCGGTCCGGCCGAAGACGAGCGTGGCCGGCGTGACCTCCGCGACCGCGATCCGGATGAAGAAGTAGGGGATGCCCCAGATGACCGACATCAGTCCGAACAGGACGAGGCCGCGCCGGGTCATCCTGGGACCATGGGAGGGATTCTCACGCGCGGATCTTCCCAGACTCCGCCGATGTCGACTCGGTCGGGCCTCGGCCAGGTGAAGGGAGCCTGGCGCCGATCGTCGGCAGGTCGGCGCGCGCCGCCGTCGGTCGGTGGGGCTATCGTTGGCGGACGCAGGGGCCACGCGCGAAGGGGGAGACGATGACGACACTCGAGAACCGGCCGAACACCGCGCTCCTTGTCATCGACGTGCAGAACGGCGTCGTTGCGGGCGCATACGAGCGCGATCGCGGTCGTCGCGAACGTCGGCAGTCTCGTCGAGAAGGCGCGGCGGGAACGGGTCCCGGTTGTCTGGGTCCAGCACTCCGACGATGGGCTCGCCCGGGGGAGCGACGACTGGCGGATCGTCCCCGAGCTGGCTCCGGGCGACGCCGAGCCGCTCGTCGAGAAGCACTACGGCGACTCCTTCGAGGAGACCACCCTGGAGACCGTGCTGGCGGGCCTCGGAGTCGGGCGACTCGTCGTCGTCGGCGCCCAGACCGATGCGTGCGTCCGCTCGACGCTCCACGGCGCGTTCGTCAGGGGGTACGACGCGACCCTCGTCAGCGACGCCCACACCACCGAGGACCAGACGGCCTGGGGGGCGCCGCCCCCGGACGGGGTCATCGCGCATACGAACCTGTACTGGACCTACCAGACGGCGCCGGGCCGGACGGCCGGGACGGTGAAGACCGGAGACGTCGACTTCGGCGGCACGGCCTGAAGCCTCCGCGACGGGGGAGAGGACGACGCTCGATGGCTAGCGGTGCGAGTCGAGCGGCTCCGTGTCGTCGGGACCCATGGCGACCCCGGTCCGTTGCCAGGCCGCGTACGTCGTCACGAGGCCGTCGTCGTCCACGGTCAGCTGGGCCTGGAAGTCGCCGCTCGCATAGCCATACGTGAGCTCGTCGAGGCGGGTGTAGGTCTGGGCAGCCCTGACCACCGTGAGCTCGGGGAACCGGACCCACGCCGCCTGGATCGTGTGCGACGCGCCGATGCCGAGCCGGAGACGGCGGATCGGGAGCGTGTTCGTGGACGGGCTGCAGCCAAGGTCGACGTCGGTGCACCGCCTGAGCAACGGCGCGGGCTTGCCGTCCACGGTCCAGCCGCCCTTCGCATCGCGCTCCAGGGCGATCGTCCGCGCCAGGAACCCGCGCAGGTCGCGAACGTGAACCGCGGTCGTCATGCCGGCGCCGTCGGCCATGACCTGGTACTCGATCCGGACGGGCAAACCGCCTTCGGCGCCCAGGACCGTGCCCACGAGCGAGAGCCCGCCGTCGCGGAGCGTCAGCGTGCACAGCTCGTCGACCGGCACCTCGTCGGAACGCCGCCAGGCCACGCGCCTCGTCGTCATGGCGTTGGCGGGTCGCCGACCGGCAGGAGTCCAACCACGTTCACAGCCGGGATCGTATCCTCTCGCCCCCGCAGGCGCGTTGATGCAGACTTGCGCAACTACGCAAGTACGGGGTATTCTTGGACTGCGCGTCAACGGTCGTGAGCATGCCGGTGCCATCCGGGGTTCGACGCATCACGCCGGCAGGAAGAGGTCTCGTTCCATGGAGATGACAATCGATTTCCCCGGAGGCGCGCGTGTGGACGCGCATTTCGGGGGCTTCGTGGTTCCCACCGACCAGCCCTCGTCGGGCGGTGGCGACAGCTCGGCCCCGACGCCGTTCGCCACGTTCCTCTCCACGATCGGGACGTGCGCGGGCATCTACGTGCTGGGCTTCTGCCGACAGCGGGGGATCTCGACGGAGGGCATTCGCCTCGTCCAGCGGATGCGGACCAACCCGGCGACCCACCTGGTGAGCGACATCCAGGTCACGATCGAGCTGCCGAAGGGGTTTCCCGACAAGTACGCCGACGCGGTCGTTCGCGCGGCCGAGCAGTGCGCGGTCAAGAAGCACTTCGAGCAGCCGCCGGTCATCCGCGTGGACAGCGTCATCGCGGGGTAGCCCGGGCGCGAACACGCGTCAAGGGTTGATCAGGCGAGGGCCGGTCGGCGTCGAACGTCCAGGGGATGGGGCGCCGGTTCGGTCATCGTGGTCATGCCGCGACTCCTTCCGCGAGGATGCCGTCGATCTGGCCGACCGCCTGCGTGAGGCCCTCCTCCATGCCCATGGCCAGAAGGCGTTCCATCGCCTCCGCGCTCGGGAAGCTGCTCATGATCGACATCCGCGTTCGCGCGGCATCGATCGCCTCGATCGTCACGACGGCGGTCATGCCGGGGAGGTCCGGGTTCGGCGTCCCGTCGTCGTGCGCGAACCCATGGCGGTAGGCGAGTCGACGAGGTGGGTCGGCCTCGAGGATGTCCCAGAAGCCGCGCGGCTGGTCGCCACCCGGCCCGGTCATGTGGTACTCGCTTCGGCTGCCGGGAGCCAGGGCGTGGGCCGTGAAGGTCGCCGGATACATGGGCGGACCCCACCAGCGCTCGAGCTGGCGCGGATCGGCCCACAGCTGCCAGACGCGCGTCGGCGACGCATCAAGCTCGGCGGTCAGCGTCATGGCCAGGGCGGCCGGATCCTTCCGGACAGCGGTAACAGTCATCTGTCGTCCCCCTCGGTGCTGGTGATGAGATTGGTCATCCGCTCGACGCGGCCGCGCCACAGCGCTTCGTACTGATCGAGAAGGCCTCGAGCCAGCTGGAGCGCCTCCACGTTGGTGCGCACCACCTTGCGGCGGCCCATGCGCTCCTTGGTGACGAGGCCGGCGCGCTCGAGCACGGCGACGTGCTTCTGCACCGCCGCGAAACTCATCGGGTAGTGCCCGGCCAGCTCGGCGATGCCTTCGCGGCCCGCGAGTGCCCGCAGGACGATGTCGCGCCTGGTGGCATCGGCCAGGGCGGCAAAGAGGCGGTCCGCGTTGAGGTCGTGCTCCATAGATACAACCATACGGTTGTATCACAGCAACGTCAAGAGGGCAAAGGAAGCGCGCCGCCACGCGTCGCTCCGGCCCGGTACGCTTGCGCGGCCATGCCAGCGGAATTCATCTACAGCACCTACAAGCTTGCCCGCCACTACCCGCCTGATCGGACGGTCCTCGAGGACATCTCGATCTCGTTCTTCCCGGGCGCCAAGATCGGGGTCATCGGCCCGAACGGGGCGGGGAAGTCGAGCCTGCTGCGGATCATGGCCGGCCTCGACGACGGGTTCACCGGCGAGGCACGCCTGACCCCGCGCTTCACCGTCGGCTTCCTCAGCCAGGAGCCGCAGCTCGACCCGGCCAAGGACGTCAAGGGCAACGTCATGGACGGCGTCCACGAGGTCCAGGCGCTCCTCGACCAGTACAACGCGGTGATGGCGCGATGGTCCGACCCGGACGCCGACTACGAGGCGATCGGCCTGCAGCAGAGCGATCTCGAGGACAAGATCAACGCCGCCGACGCGTGGAACGTCGAGCGGAACGTCGAGATCGCGATGGAAGCCCTGCGCTGCCCGCCGGACGACGCCCAGGTCGCGACGCTCTCGGGCGGCGAGAAGCGCCGGGTGGCCCTGGCCCGGCTGCTCCTCCAGCACCCCGACCTGCTCCTCCTCGACGAGCCGACGAACCACCTCGACGCCGAGTCGGTGGAGTGGCTGGAGCACTTCCTCGACGGATACGCCGGCACGGTGGTCGCCGTGACCCACGACCGGTACTTCCTCGACAACGTCGCCAAGTGGATCCTGGAGCTCGACCGGGGGAGGGGAGTCCCGTTCTCCGGCAACTACTCCAGCTGGCTCGAGCAGAAGCTCGAGCGGATGGCCCGCGAATCGAAGTCGGCCGATGCGCGCCAGCGCACGCTCGCCCGCGAGCTCGAGTGGGTGCGGATGGGCGCCAGGGCTCGCCAGGCGAAGGGCAAGGCGCGGCTGTCCGCCTACGAGCGTCTGCTCGCCGAGGCAAACAACGCCAAGGACACGACCCGCGAGCTCGAGATCGCCATCCCGCCCGGTCCCCGCCTCGGCGACACCGTCATCGAGGTCCGGAACCTGCGCAAGGGATACGGCGACCGGCTGTTGATCGAGGACCTGACGTTCTCGCTGCCCCGATCCGGGATCATCGGGATCATCGGGCCCAACGGCGCCGGGAAGACGACCCTGTTCCGGATGATCGTCGGCCAGGAGCCGCCCGACGGCGGGACGATCGAGATCGGCGAGACCGTCAAGCTCAGCTACGTCGACCAGGGCCGCGACGAGCTGCGCGCGGACCTGAGCGTCTTCGCTGAGATCACCGACGGCGTCGAAGCGGTCAAGGTCGGCAACCGCGAGATCCCGGCGCGCGCCTACGTTTCGAGCTTCAACTTCCGCGGCGCGGATCAGCAGAAGCTCGTCGGGAACCTGTCCGGCGGCGAGCGGAACCGCGTCCACTTGGCCAAGCTGCTCCAGGCCGGGGGCAACGTCCTGCTCCTCGACGAGCCGACGAACAACCTCGATGTCGACACGCTGCGGGCGCTGGAGGCCGGCATGGAGTCGTTCCCGGGATGCGTGGTCGTCATCAGCCACGACCGGTGGTTCCTCGACCGGATCGCGACCCACATCCTCGCCTTCGAGAGCGACAGCCAGGTCCGCTTCTTCGAAGGCAACGTCAGCGACTACGAGGCGTTCCGCCACGCCGAGCTCGGCACCGCGGCCGACCAGCCGCACCGGATCCGCTACAAGCGCCTGGCCGGCTGACGGCACTTCCCATGATGCCGACCGGAACGCCCAGCGACCTCGACGCGCCGCTGACCCGCGACCAGCTGATCGTGACGGCCGGGATCATGGCCGCCATCGCGGTCGCGGCCCTCGACTCGACCGTGGTCGGGACCGCCATGCCGACGATCATCGGTCAGCTCGGCGGGCTGTCCGAGTACTCGTGGGTCTTCACCGCGTACCTCGTCACGTCCACGACGACGGTGCCGCTCTTCGCCCGTCTCGCCGACGAACACGGGCGCAAGCCCGTGTTCCTGGTCGGGCTCGCGCTCTTCGTGATCGGGTCGGTCCTGTGCGGGACCGCAACTTCGATGCTCTCCCTGATCGCGTTTCGCGCGCTCCAGGGCCTTGGCGCCGGCGCCGTCCAGCCCATCTCGTTCACCATCGTCGGGGACATCTTCACCTCGCGCCAGCGGGCCCGGATGCAGGGCGTCTTCTCGGGCGTGTGGGGCGTATCGGCGATCATCGGCCCGGCGCTCGGAGGCGTGATCACGACGACGGTCGGGTGGCCCTGGGTGTTCGAGATCAACCTGCCAGTCGGCATCCTGGCCGGCGCGATCATCTGGTTCGCCTTCCACGAGCGGTTCGAGCGCCATCGGCAGCCCATCGACTGGCTCGGCGCGAGCCTGCTCACGGGATCGATCCTGCTCCTCCTGTTCGCGGTGTCGGAAGGCGGCCAGCTGTTCGGCTGGACCTCGCCGTTCGTCATCGCGATGCTCGCGGGCTCGGTGGTCCTGCTGGCGGGCTTCGTGGTGAACGCGCGGCGGGTTGCGGCACCCCTCATCGACCTCCAGCTCCTGCGCTCGCCACTTGTCCGGGCGGGTCTCGGCATCGGCGGGCTGGCAGGGATCGTGATGTTCGGGCTGACCACGTACGTCCCGCCGATGGTGCAGGGCGTGCACGGCGGCACGGCGCTCGACGCGGGCGCAGCCGTCGCCGCGATGTCGATCGGCTGGCCGGTCGCGTCGGTGGTTGCGGGCCGGTTGTTGATCCACATCGGAGCCCGGCCGATCGTCCTGGCAGGGTCCGGCCTGCTCGTCCTGGGATCGCTGCTCGTCACCCAGATCGGACGGATCGACTCGCTGCCGTTCGCCGCGCTGGCATGTGCGATCACCGGCGTCGGGATGGGCCTCGCGTCCACGACGCTGCTCGTCATCATCCAGGGCGCCGTCGAGTGGCGGCGCCGGGCCGTCGCGACCGGCCTGGTGCAGTTCAGCCGAACCATCGGCGGAGCGATCGGGGTCGGCGTCATGGGCGGCGTGCTGACGGCGTTCGTCGGCGCAGCCTCGTCGGCCATCCTCGACCCGGTCGCCCGCAGCACGGTCTCAGCGCAGGCCGCCGCCGCGGCCCGGGATTCGCTGGCCGCCGGCCTCGACGTCACCTACTGGCTGATGTTCGTCGCGGCGGCCCTCGCCTGCCTGCTCGCGGTCCGGACGATGCCCGACGTCGCGCTCGGGCACGAGCTCGCAGCGGGTGCCGGCGGGCGGGCTGACTGAGCGCCTGTGGCCGGCTCATGATCCTCCCCAAGATCCGGGATCCTCGGTTCATCACGGTGCGTCGTGGCGGGACCCTCCAGGACGACGATCATCACCTCCTCGCGGTGTGGGCGGCTGACTGCGCGGAGCACGTGCTGCACCTCTTCGAGCAGGCGAGGCCTGGGGACGACCGTCCGCGACGCGCGATCGACCTTGGGCGTGCCTGGGCGCGGGGTGAGATCACGTGGTGGGAAGCACGCACGGCGGGCGGCCATGCCAACGCCGCGGCCAGGGACCTGGGTGGGGCAGCCCGGCATGCCGCGTACGCTGCCGGCCAGGCCGCGGCGGTGGGCCACGTGGCGGCCCACGAGCTCGGTGCCGCGGCCTACGCGATCAGGGCCGTGCGGGCGGCTGCGCCGCAAGACGAGGGCGACGCGGCCGGCCGCTCGGAGTGCCAGTGGCAGCGTGCCCAGCTCCCCCGCGAGATTCGGGATCTCGTGCTCGACGACCAGCGGCTGCGCAACGAGCTGTGCTGGTTCGTGTTCGACTGCTGACACGGCGAGCTCGCCGCGCCCACGAGGCCCGCGACCTCCCCGGCTCCACCCCGCCTGCCTTCGGGGAACTGGGCCGATGGACGGACGTGCGATCATCGCGCTCTCCAGCGCGACCCACAGGGAGGGCAAGGCTGCATGGTCGACGCGTCCCCCAGGCTCCCGGCTCGGGCCCTCGATCAGCTGCGCCGGTCGTTCAAAGGCGACGTCATCACGCCCGCCGACGGGTCCTACGACGACGCCCGTCGCCTCTGGAACGCGCTGCACGACCGCCGTCCCGCGGTCATCGTCCGGCCACGCGATGAGTCGGAGGTTGCGACCGCGATCCGCTTCGGCCGGGACCGCGACCTCGAGATCGCCGTCAGGTCCGGCGGGCACAGCCTGGCCGGCCTCACCGGCCGCCCTGGCGGCCTGGTCGTGGACCTGTCCGCGATGCGGGGAGTCGTCGTGGACCCGGACCGGCGAACCGCCCGTGCGAACGGCGGCGCCCTCCTCGGCGAGCTGGACGTCGCGGCCCAGGCGCGTGGTCTCGTCTGCCCGGTCGGCGTCGTGGGCCACACCGGCGTCGCCGGGCTGACCCTGGGTGGCGGCGTGGGCCGGCTGCAGCGGCAGTTCGGGTTGACCATCGACAACCTCGCCGCGGTCGAGCTGGTCACGGCCGACGGCCGGCTCGTGCGGACGAGCGAGACCGAGGAGCCGGAGCTGTTCTGGGGCATGCGCGGCGCCGGCTGGAACTTCGGGATCGCGACGGCCTTCGAGTTCCGGCTCCATCCGTTCGGACCGGACCTCCATCGTGGCGTCCTGGTCTTCCCGGCGACCGAGATCCAGGCGGCGTGGGGTGTCTTCCGCGACTACGCGCCCCAGGCGCCGGAGGCGGTGTCGCTGATCTTCGGCATCGACCGGGCGGGGCCGGATGCCGGCTACCCGGACGAGCTGATCGGCCGGCCGATCGCCTACATCGCCTACAACCACAGCGGCGCGGCAGGCGCCGTCGAGCGGGACACGGCGGGTCTCCACGTCGGGCCGAAGCCGGCCACGTCCACCATCGGCAGCCGGCCGTATCTCGACGTCCAGGCTGCCCACGACCTCGCGTTCGACTGGGGCCACCGGTCGTTCATCGCCGGGTTCAATGCCGACGACGTCCGCCCCGAGGAGCTCGACGAGCTGGTGGAGGTGGTCGCAGGTGCCCCGGGCGAGGGCACCTTCTCGATCACCGCCCTGGGCGGCGCGATCGGCCGGGTCCCGGAGGAGGGGACCGCGTACGCCGGGCGCGCGGCCGTGTTCGACCTGAGCGCGGACGCAGCGTGGAGCGACCCCGCCCTCGACGATGCCAACCGCGACTGGGTCCGGCGGGCGATGGCGGTGGTGGAGCGCGATGCGACGGTTGGCCGCTACGCGAACGAGATCTCCGACGTCGGTCCGGAGGAGACGCGCCTGATCTACGGTGACGCGAAGGTCGCCCGCCTGGCGGCCCTGAAGCGGGCCTGGGACCCCGACAACGTCTTCCACGTGAACCACAACGTGACACCCGCGGCGGGCGCGGGCGATGGGAACGCCGATTGACGCGAGCCGAGAAGTCCCCAGGTCACTGGGCCTCCGTGGACCCAGGCCTCGACCCGTGCGATCCTGGAGAGCATGGCTGATCCCCGCGCGACGGACGAGACCCGCATCGACCGCTGGCTGTGCGCGGTGCGGCTCGTGAAGACGCGCCCGGCGGCGACGCAGCTGTGCGACGCCGGCCACGTCCTCGTGAACGGGAACGCCGCGAAGCCTTCTACGAAGGTCCGGGCGGGCGACCGGGTCGACGCGCTGATCGCCGGGCGCGAGCGCATTGTCGAAGTTGTGCGGCCCATCGAGTCGCGCGTTGGCGCCCCGGTCGCCGTGACGTGCTACGTGGACCACAGCCCGCCGCCGGTGGTGACCGAGGTCCGGCCGGGGATCATGGCTGTCCGTGGCGAGGGCCGGCCGAGCAAGCGCCTCCGCCGGGAGCTGGAGCGCCTGCGCCGGGCTGCCGACGCCTGAGCTCGGACGAGATGGTCTCGCCGGGCCGATACAATGAGCACGAGTTGAGCCAGATCCGGAGGATCATCCGAGCGAATCTGGCGAACATGATTGCGAAATGGGACGAAGAGTGCGCCCGGGCCCAGGCTGAAGGAACCGCGCGATGAACCAGCCAGCTATTGTTCGGACCGTTCGTGTCGACGACGCGCTGATCACGTTCGTTCTGACCGACGGCAGAGAAGTGTCGGCGCCCACGAGCTGGTCAAGTTGCCGCCCGTAAAGCGTGGCCTGGCGTCGAGCATTGACACGAGCGAACAGCCGCAGTAGTGTACGGACACTATCCGTACATGAGGCAGACCGTGACGCTCGCGCGAGGAACCCGGCGAAAGGAAAACCGCCTCGAACTTCGACTAGCGCCCGCTGAGAGGCGCCTACTAGACGAGGCTGCGGCGACGACTGAGATGAGTACCAGCGCGTTCGTCCTCAGCCATGCGACCGAGGCCGCGCGCGAGGTCCTCGCAGATCGGACGACCTTCGTTCTGCCCAATGATCGTTGGGATGCCTTCGTCCAGCTTCTCGAGCGGGAGGAGCGGCCGATGCCCGCTCTCGCAGCGTTTCTCGCACGACCGAGCGTCATCGACCAGGAGTGAGTCGGTACGGTCGGATCGAACCGATCGCTCGTGACCACGACACCAAATCCTTCGACTGCGGTTCTCAAGAACAGACGACGTGGCTGCGCCGTCATGCTCTTCAGGCCCACCAGGCGGACACCGCAAAGGTATATGTCGTCTGCGCCGCGGCGACTCGGCGCGTGGTCGGGTACTACGCGTTGGCCGCTGGTTCTGTCCAGCATGCTGAGGCTCCACCGCGACTGACCAAGGGAACCGGCCGATACCCCATCCCGGTCATCGTGCTCACCCGCCTTGGCGTCGACATCGAGCAGCAAGGGAAAGGCCTCGGTTCGGCCCTGGTTCGAGACGCCCTCCTCCAGGTGGCGGCCATCGCCGACCGCGTTGGAGTACGCGCCCTGATGATCCACGCCGAAACACCGGAGGCCGCGGCCTTCTACGCGCGCATCGACCCTGGATTCGTGCCCTCACCAACGGATCCTCTCCATCTGGTCCTGCTGATGAAAGATCTTCGGCGGGCAATTCGCGACGCCGCAACGAAGCCACAGTGAGCGGTGACGTTCGTCCCGTACACTTGCGACTGAGTCCACCGCCAGCTTGACCGGCGGGGGAGGGGAGGCACCGGAGCGTGACGACCCAGCCGAGCCTGACGCCCGCGGCGTTCGCGGCGAAGTGGCACGGCGTCACGACCACGGAGAAGGCCTCCGCCCAGGAGCACTTCATCGACCTGTGCCGGATGCTCGGCGAGCCGACGCCCCACGAGGCGGACCCGATCGGCGCCCAGTTCGCGTTCGAGAAGCGGGTCGGCAAGGCGGCCGGCGGCGACGGCTTCGCCGACGTCTGGAAGCGCGACTTCTTCGCCTGGGAGTACAAGGGCCGGAACAAGGACCTGCGGGCCGCCTACGTCCAGCTCATGGGCTACAAGGACGACCTGGGCAACCCGCCGCTCCTGGTGGTCAGCGACCTCGAGCGGATCGAGATCCACACCAACTTCACCGGCCTGAGCCCGATCGTGAAGCTGGTCACGCTCGACGACCTGGCGGCCGACGATCCCTCCGACGCCCTCCAGCTGCTGCGGGACACCTTCACGGCGCCCGAGGAGCTCCGTCCGGGGATCGAGCCGGCCCAGATCACCGAGAAGGCGGCGCGCCATTTCGCGGAGATCGCCCAGAGCCTCCGATCGCGCGGCCATGATCCTCAGCGAGTGGCACACTTCCTCGACCGGATCCTGTTCTGCCTGTTCGCCGAGGACGCGGGGCTGCTCCCGAAGGGCATCTTCTCGCGCGCTCTCGCATGCCTCACACGGCCGCTCGGACGTCTTCATGGCGGCCCTCGCGGACCTGTTCGCCAAGATGAGCAAGGACGGCGGCCTGTTCGGCACCGAGGAGATCGACTGGTTCAACGGCGGCCTGTTCGAGTCCGGCGACGTCCTGCCGCTCACCGGCTCCGAGATCACGACGCTCCTGGAGATCGGCCAGCTCAACTGGGCGCTCATCGAGCCGGCGATCTTCGGCACCCTCTTCGAGCGCGGCCTGGACCCCGACCAGCGCGCCCAGCTCGGCGCCCACTACACGGACCGTGCGGCGATCTGGGGCCTCGTGGAACCCGTGATCCTGCGCCCGCTCCGCCGCGAGTTCGCGGCCATGCAGGTACGCGTCACGGAGCTGCTCCTCTCGGGTCGGAAGGTCACGAAAGCGACGCCGCGTGCGGACAACCCGGAGGCCGTCTTCGACGACTTCCTCGAGCGCCTGCGGCGCGTTCGCGTGCTCGATCCCGCCTGCGGCTCCGGCAACTTCCTGATCGTCTCGCTGTGGGCGCTCAAGGACCTCGAGTTTGAGGCGATCCACTGGGGCTCGGAGGTCCTCCGGCGATCGATGCAGATCCCCCAGATCGGCCCCGAGGCCGTCCTGGGCATCGAGATCAACGCCTACGCCGCCGAGCTCGCCCGGGTGACCATCTGGATCGGCGAGATCCAGTGGATGATCCGCCACGGCCTGGGCTACCGCCGCGACCCGATCCTCAAGTCGCTCCACCACATCGAGACCCGCGACGCGCTGCTCGACCTGTCGGACCCGGCGAACCCCCGCGAGGCCGAGTGGCCCGAGGCGGAGTTCATCGTCGGGAACCCGCCATTCTTGGGCCGCAAGTTCCTTCGGGCACAACTGGGCGACACGTACGTCGATGCGCTGTTCGACGTCTTCGAAGACCGGGTGCCTCACGCTGCGGACTTGGTCTGCTATTGGCACGAGAAGGCACGGGCGCAGGTCGAGGATTCTGCCACCCGGCGCGCCGGCCTGCTCGCGACGCAGAACATCCGCGGCGGCCCAAACCAGCGTGTCATTCGCCGCATCAAGCAGTCGGGGGATATCTTCTTCGCTCGTGCCGATGACCCCTGGGTCCTCGCCGGGGCCAATGTTCATATCAGCTTCATCGGCCAGGACGACGGTGCCGAAGCCGACCGGGAACTCGACGGCGTACGCGTGACGTCGATCAATCCGGACCTGACGGCCGGCCTGGACCTCACAATGGCGCTTCGCCTGAACGAGAACCTGGGCATCGCATTTCAGGGCGTGACGCTCGGCGGACCGTTCGATATCCCCGAGAATGAGGCCCGCCGACTGCTGGCCCAGCCGAATCCTGACGGCCGGTCGAACTCAGACGTCATTCGACCAGCGCTAAACGCGCAGGACATCACCAGCCGCCCGCGTGGCGTGTGGGCCATCGATTTCGGTCCAAGCATGTCGGAGTCTGAGGCCGCGCTCTATGAGGGCCCGTTCGAGTACGCGCTCGCCCACGTACGCCCGTTCCGCATTGCGAGCCGCCGCCGCTCGTATGCCGAGCGATGGTGGCTGCCTATGGAGGCCCGGCCGGGATTGCGGCGAGCACTTCGCGGCCTCGATCGGTTCATCGCCACACCCATCACGGCGAAGCACCGGATCTTCGTATGGGTCGACACTCGCACGCTGCCCCTCGTGCCAGTCACTGCGATCGCACGAGACGATGACTACACGTTCGGCGTGCTGCAGTCGCGCGTCCACGAGGTGTGGGCGCGGGCGACCGGGACCCAGCTTCGGGAGGTCGAGTCAGGCTTCCGCTACACCCCGACGACCTGCTTCGAGACATTCCCGTTCCCGGACCCGACGCCCGAACAGCGCGAGAGAGTAGGGGAGGCCGCCCGCCGCCTCGTCGAGCTCCGCGACGGCTGGCTCAACCCGCCCGGCCTCGACCCCGCCGACCTCGCGAAACGCACTCTCACCAACCTCTACAACCAGCGCCCCACCTGGCTCGCCAACGCCCACGCCGACCTCGACGCCGCAGTCTCTGCCGCTTACGGCTGGCCGACACACCTAGGCGACACCGTCGTCCTCAATTCACTGCTGGACCTGAACCTCGAACGCAGTCCGAGCACTGAGCTCGGATCTACCTAACCGTCGAAGGAGAGCCAACGTGACGAATCCCGAAGACACGCTCGTAGACAATCGCTCTCTCGGCCTGCAGTCGGAGATCGACGAACGACGGCGCCAGATCTCGACCGATGGGTATCCGATTTCAGTTGGCGAGTTGATCAATCTTTACCGCGACCGGGAGCTGGATATTCATCCGGAGTTCCAGCGCTTCTTTCGATGGTCCCTTGCCCAGAGATCAAGACTCATCGAGTCACTACTGCTGGGAATCCCGATCCCATCGATATTCGTCAACCAACGTGCGGACGGAGTGTGGGATGTCGTCGACGGGCTCCAGCGCTTGAGCACGATCTTCGAATTCGCCGGGATCCTATTGGGACCTGATGGAACGTTGCGCCAGGCTAGCCGCCTCGAACGCACAGAATATTTGCCTTCCCTCGAAGGAATGGTCTGGGAGTCGGACTCCGCGACGGAGAGTTTCACGGCCGCCCAACGTCTATTCATCAAACGCGCCGCGATCGATGTCAAGATCATCAAGAGGGAAAGCGATCCGAATGCGAAGTTCGACCTCTTCCAGAGGCTTAACACCGGCGGCTCGCAACTCTCGCAACAAGAGCTTCGGAACTGCCTCCTGATAATGGTCGATCCCGCCTTCTACGAGTGGCTCACGGTTCTTCGCTCAAATGACTCCTTTCAGGCGGCTGCCGCTCAATCCGACCGCTCCGTGCTTGAGCAGTACGACCTGGAACTCGTCGTGCGCTTCCTGGCACTCGTGGATCTTCCCGACGGGGAGCTCAAATCGATCGAGGACATGCACGACTTCCTAACGAAGTGGTCGCGCGATGCAGCCGTCGACAACCGATTCGATCGGGCAGCAGCTGGCCGCCGGTTCGGATCGACCTTCGATGTGATCTTCAAAGCTCTCGGTGAGGACGCCTTCCGCAGGTATGACGAGGACAAGGCTCGCTTCTTGGGTGGCTTTTCGGTATCCGCGTTCGAAGCCGTCTCAGTCGGTGTCGCGTCGAACCTCGATCAATGGACACGCCTGAGCGACGCCGATGCGCAGACGCAACTGACGCAACGCGTAAAGTCCCTGTGGAGCGATCCTCTGTACAAGGAGCGCTCCGGGAGCGGCATCCGCGCATCAGGCCGAGTACCGCACACAATTCCTCTCGGACGGCGTCTGTTCAACAACGCCGCGTTGTAGGGCTCGGGTCGTGGTCAAAATTCGCTCACTCGAGGAATTGAGCGACTACATAGACAACGAGTGGGCATGGCGTCGGAAAGAGCTGGAAACAATCAAGATGGAGTGCATGAACAGCCGGCAGCACCAGGCGAGCATGTTCGCTCGCGCTGGCACGGCCCTCCTGTACGCTCACTGGGAAGGGTTCGTGAAGCTCATCTCCCAAGGGTATGTGAGCTATATCGATCGTCGCAAGGAACGATTGACGGATTTGCAGCTCGGCCTCGTCGCACTCGCTCACAAGAACATGATCAAGGCGGCGGGACTAACCGGGAACAGCCAATCTCACAAAGACCTCGTAACGTCCCTCGTGGAGGGTCTGGCTTCCCGGGCCGAGTTTCCAGACGACTGCATCGATACGAAGTCGAACCTCAACTACGCGACATTCGCGAACATCCTCGTCGCCATTGGCCTTGAGGACGGCCCATACGTCCTCAAGAAGACGCTGATAGATGACGTCCTTCTTGATCGGCGCAACGCGATTGCCCATGGCGACCGAAGAGATCTTCGACGCGATGAGTTCATTGACCTGCACGACAGCGTCGTGCCCATCCTCATCCAGTTCAAGGAGGACGTAGCTCGAGCAGCGGAATCCCAGTCCTTCCGGCGAACCGTGGGACCTTAAGCGGACATAACTTACATTATCGGAAGTACGGCAGACCAGAAAGCGGGCCCGAGGGTTCGTCAGATCTCGGCCGGGCCGACGACAGGGACGAGGTGCTCCACTCCGCGCGCGAGGCGGCCGTCCAGGGTCAGCAACGGGATGTCCAGGATCAGCGCGAGGGCGACGTACTCGGCGTCGTAGGTCTTGGCCCAGCCGAGTTCGTCCGCGAGCGTCCAGGCGCGCTCATGCAGGCGAGGCTCGTCGACGTACAGGCTGATCGCGAGGCCATCGAGGCGGCGCAGCATCGTGCGGGCAGCCTCCGTCGGTACACCTCCACGCCAGACCCGGGCATGGAGGGCCGACAGCACTTCCGACCGCAGCAGCCGCGGGGCATGGAGCGCCAGGGGCTTCGTCTGAACTCCGTCGGGCAGCGCGAGCAGGTGAAGGGCGGCGCTCGCGTCGAGAACCAGGGAAGTCAATGCTCGTCCCGGCTGGCGCGAACGGCGGCGACCCAATCGGGCATTGGCTCCCCCCAGAACGTCGTCCGCCAGGCCGGCGGCAACGGCAGTCGGTCCGTCCCGGGTACGGTCGCGCTCTCGAGGTCGCGTTCCTCGATGAAATGCTGCGCTCCGACTTTCCGCGACGGGAGCTTGCCCTCCCGGATCCAGCGACGGATCGTCTCGGGGTTCCGGCCGGCGCGTCGGGCCGCCTCTGGAACAGTGAGGGTCATCGGTTCCTCCCCGGGTGGTCCGGCAGGTCGTCGCGCGATGATGTTGTAGCATGCTACAACACGAACCGGCGCCCTGTCATGGGCGCCGGCATTGGCTGATTGGTCCGTTACGGACGTGCGTTCGGCTGGGCGGGCGGGGCCGGGCACTGGTCCCGACCGCCGTCAGAGGCCGGCGCGGGTATCCGAGCTGATGTTGCCCGCTCGTGGCCGAGTGGCGAGGTTCGTCACGCCGCGCGTCGAGTCGGTCGTGCACGGCAGCGTGGCCGCCGGTCTCGCCGAACGAGCCCTCCGTGCAGGATCCGGTCTCCCGACCATGGCCGACGACGTCACTGCGCACCCCACCCTACGGCAGAACCGAGCGTCCGATGGATCGATGCTACGCCCGTCGCGCAAATGACGCGCCCGCCGATCGTCCCGGCGCCGTCGCCGCTCCGTGGGCGGAGCCCATCCCCTCCCCGACCGGCTCAGCCCCCCGAGAAGACCGGCGATACGAGGATGCGATCGCCATCGTGGATTTCGTCGTGGGTCTCGATGGCCCAGCCGCCCCGGCCCACGATGAGCGGCCGGTCAGGGTCGATCCCGAGCGCGTCGAGGAGCCCGGCGACGGTGGTGCCCGCGGGGATCTCGAGAACCCGCTCGCTGAACCCGAGCGTGTGGATGAGGCCCCCGACGAGCTTGACCGTGACCGTCATGGTCAGCGGAGCGCGGCGAACGCCTCCGCGCGCGCCGCCTCGGCGCCGAGCCCAAGGCTCTCCAGGGTGGCCCGGGTCGGGATGCCGCGAGTGTCGTAGCCGCGGATGTCGTAGTAATGCTGGAGCATCCCGTCGTACTGCGCGCGGTCGAGGATCATGCCCTCGATCGGTCCCTCGGTGTCGACGTTGGCCGGGTCGAACCAGGCGGCCGGCGGGAAGTCCGCCGCGCGATCGGTGTCGGGGTGCTCGCGAAGCCAGAACAGCTTCATGAGGGCGTAGATCCGGTCGGAGATCGCCCAGAAGTCCTCGAGCTTCCAGTCGCTCCCGGTGATCGTGTTGAAGTAGGTCGGGTAGTGCTCGACGCCCCAGCCCAGCTCGACCCACGGGAACCGGCAGGTGACGATCGACTCGAAGAGACCGCCGCGGATCCGCTGCAGGTCCACGATCTTCTGCGCCTTGTCGCGCCCGTACGACCCGCGGGTGGTCTGCTTGACCTCGAACGTGATGATCCACGACTCCTTGTGGTGGGCCCCGATCGGGCTCACCCCGAAGGCGAGGGCCATGCCCGGGATGAACTTGCAGTTGTAGGCCGAGATCTCCAGGCCCTTGACCTGCATGGCGTAATCCTCGGACCCGTGCCCGAAGGCCCGGGCGGCCTGGAGTGTCCCGTCGGCGAGCAGGTTGCCGATCTCGCCCTCGCGCCGGGCGATCATGCCCAGAACCCGCTTCATGCCGGCCGCATCGCCGAAGCGAAGATCGCCCGCGACGGCGCCTCGCTCGATCGCGTCCGCATAGAAGCCCAGCACGCCGCCCGCCGAGATCGTGTCGAGCCCGTAGTCGTCGCACAGGAAGTTGAGCGCGGCCACCTGGGAGAGGTCGTACAGGTCGAGGTTGGGCCCGAGCAGGCCGATGTTCTCGTAGTCGACCTCGGCCTCGCGGCCCTCGTCGTCGAGGATGCCGATCCCGCAGCGCATGGTGCAGTTCGGGCAGCCGTACGTCGCGACCCGGGCCGCGTTGACGCGCTCGCCGTCGACCTTCCATGCCTCCGGGTTGTGTGTCCCGCGGAAGTTGTGGACCGGGAGCGCGGCAACCTCGTTGCACCAGGGCAGGACCCCGGTGGTGCCCTGGGTCGACCAGGCGGTCTCCTTGTCGATCGCGTGGACGGCCCGCAGGTCGTCCCGTCCGAGCTCCTTCATCGCCGCGGGGAACGCCTGCGGGATCGGCTTCGTTCCCTTGACCACGATGGCCTTGAGGAGCTTGGATCCCATGACCGCGCCCATCCCGGGACGCCCGCCGGACCGTCCCTCGAGGCTGCGGACGACGGCGAATTGGACCATGTTCTCGCCGCCCTGGCCGATGTTGAGAACGCCGACGCCCTTGCCGTAGCGGGCGTAGATCCAGTCGTTCGTCTCCATCGTGCCCTTGCCCCAGACCTCGTCAGCGGGCAGGAACTCGACGCGGTCGTCCTCGATCGAGAGGAGCGTGGGGCGCTCGGCGCGGCCCTCGACGATGAGCGCGTCGTAGCCGGCCTTGCGGAGCTGGTCGGTGACGCGGGTCCCGAGGTTCCCGTCGCCGTAACCCCCGGTGGCAGGCGACTTGGCGGCGACGATCGTCTTGCCGGTGTTGGGGGCAGGGACGCCGGAGATCGGGCCGACCGCGACCACGAGCTTGTTCTCGGGCCCGAGCGGATCGATCCCGGGGGCCAGCTCGTCATAAAGGATCTTGACCGCGAAGCCGCGTCCGCCGATCCAGGTGTGGGCGAACTCCTCCGAGAACGTCTCGATCCTGAAGGTCCTGCTGGTCAGGTCGACCCGCAGGAACTGTCCGGTCCATCCATCCATGATCAGGTCATCCTCGGCTGGGACGGCGCGACTCGCGTGCGATACCCCCAGCGTCCGATGCTAGGCGCGTCCGGAGCCCGAGTCTAGGGTCCGGATGGACCCTTCGGAGGGACCGGCCGGGCCGCGATCGGCGTCCGGTGCGTCGGTGAACTGGAGCCGGTAGAGGCGCGCATAGAGCCCGTCGCGCTCGAGGAGCTCGTCGTGCGTGCCGAGCTCGACGAGCCAGCCGTCGTCGAGGACCGCGATCCGATGGGCGGCCCGGATCGTCGAGAGGCGGTGGGCCACGATGAGCGTGGTCCGGCCCACCATGAGCCGGTTCAGGGCCGCCTGGACGGCGCGCTCCGACTCGTTGTCCAGCGAGCTCGTCGCCTCGTCGAGCAGCAGGATGCGGGGGTCCTTGAGGATCGCGCGAGCGATCGCGATCCGCTGGCGCTGGCCGCCCGAGAGCCGCGCGCCCCGGTCGCCGAGCGGCGTCGCGTAGCCATCCGGGAGCTCGGCGATGAACTCGTGCGCTGACGCGGCGCGCGCGGCCTCGACGATCTCCGCCTCCGTCGCGTCGAGCCGGCCATAGGCGATGTTCTCGCGGATGGTCCCGCCGAAGAGCGTCGCCTCCTGCGGAACGAGGCCGATCTGGCTGCGAAGGTCCTGCACGCGGACGTCACGGACGTCCACATCATCGATCCGGATCGCCCCGTCCGCCACGTCCCAGAGTCGCGGCACCAGGCTGCACAGCGTCGTCTTGCCGGAACCCGACGGGCCGACCAGGGCCATGATCTCGCCGGGCGCGATGTCGAGATCGATCCCCCGCAGGACGGGCCGGTCGGGCAGGTATGCGAACGAGACGTTGGCGAAGGTGACCCTGCCCGCGACGCGGGTCATCGGCCGGGACGGCACCGGGTCGAGCACGGTCGTCTCCGTGTCCAGGAGCTCGAAGACGTGCTGCACGGCGCCCGAACCTTCGCGGACCTGGCCGTACTGGCCGGCGATGCTGGCAAGATTCGCGGCGAGGAGGACGCCGTACAGGAGGAAGCTGGTCAGCGTCCCGATCGCGAGGGTGCCCTCGATCACCTGGCGGCCGGTGTACCAGAGCAGGAGCGCGATCGCCCCGAACCCGACGAACGACATCACGGCACCGAACAGCCCGCGCCAGAAGGCGAGCCGGGTTCCCTTGGTCACGACCCGGCCCAGGTCGCTCCCGTACCGCTCGATCTCCCAGTCCTCGCGCACGAAGCTCTTGACGATGCGGATTCCGGACAGGGCCTCCTCCGCCGTCGTGGTGGACCGCGCGATCTCGTCCTGGACCTGCGTGGCGACCCGCTGGAGCGGCCGCCCGAAGGCGAGCGCGACGACGATGATGGCCGGCGCGAGCACGAGCGCGATGAGCAGCAGGTTCGGGCTCAGCAGGAAGAGGATCACGATCGAGCCGACGAGGCCGACTGCCGCGGCGAGCAGGTTCGTGATCGTCTGGGTGAGCATCGTCCGCACCTGCGTGACGTCGCTCGACAGGCGCGAGATGAGATCGCCGACCCGGGCGTGGACATAGAAGTCGAGGGAGAGCGTGACCAGGCGGGCGAACAGCTCTGAGCGCATCTGCGCGACGACACGCTCGCCGACGACGCCAAGGAAGTACGTCTGGAGGAAGCTTCCGACGGCCTGGACCAGGAAGAGGAGGACCAGCAGCACGACGATCGCGTCGAGCCCGGCCATGTCGCCGCCGGCGACGACCGTGGTCGTGATCCGGGCGATCAGGAGGGGGAAGAGCAGACCGAGGCCCGACGACATGACGAGCCCGACGAGCGCGAGCCCGAAGCGGCCCAGGTGCGGCCGGACGAAGCGCAGGAGACGGCGCCACGGGACGCCGGTCAGGCCGCGGACCTCGCGGACGACCTCGCCCGGGCTCGGCGGGACGCGCGCGGTCTCGACGGTCATCGTTCGCCCTCAGGCGTCGGCGCGCTGTGCCTCGCGGACCGACTCTGCCCAGCGCACGGCCGCCGCGGTGAGCTCGCCGGCGAGGGCGGGCGCCACGCGTCCGCGAACGCGAACCTCGCGCTGGCCGTACTCGAGATCCACGGTGCCACGCTCCCGGACGCGGGCGAGGAGCTCACCGGCGGCATACGGGACGGCGACGTCGATGTCCTCCCAGAGCGAGGCGAGCAGCGCCGCGACCTCGTCCCGGAGCGCGTCCAGGCCGAAGCCGGTGAGCGCGGATACCAGCACGCTGCCGGCGACGATCGGGGCCTGGATCGCGGCCCCTCCGTCGGCGACGAGGCGGTCCGCCTTGTTGAACGCCGCGAGGCGCGGCTTGGCGCCCGCTCCGAGCTCGTCGAGCACCGTCTGGACGGTGACGCGGTGCTCGGCGAAGTGCGGGTCGGAGGCATCCACGACCTCGATCAGCACGTCTGAGCGGGTCACCTCCTCGAGGGTCGCCCGGAACGCGTCCACGAGCTGGTGTGGCAGCTTGTGGATGAAGCCCACGGTGTCGGTCACGATCGCGGTCTGGCCGTCCCCGAGCTTGACCTGGCGGCTCGTGGGGTCGAGCGTCGCGAAGAGCTTGTCCTCGACGAGCGCGACCTCGCTCCCGACGAGCGTGTTGAGGAGGGTGGACTTGCCGGCGTTCGTGTAGCCGACGATCGCGACCGTCGGGTAGAGGCGTCGGTCGCGGCCGCGCGCGGCGGTCGCCCGCTGCTGGCGGACCTGCTCGACGCGCTCCTTCATCTTCTTGATCCGCTCGCGGATCAGCCGGCGGTCGGTCTCGAGCTGGCTCTCGCCGGGACCCCGGGTGCCGATCCCGCCCCCGGTCCGCGAGAGGTGCGTCCACAGCCGCGTGAGGCGGGGCAGCTGGTATTCGAGCTGCGCGAGCTCCACCTGCAGGCGCCCTTCGTGCGTGCGGGCGTGCTGGGCGAAGATGTCCAGGATCAGGCGGCTGCGGTCGATCACCTTGACCCCCAGGAGGCTCTCGAGCGCCTTCTGCTGGCCCGGGGAGAGCTCGTCGTCCGCGACGAGGAGATCGAACCCGGTCTCGGCCTTCGCGGCGACCAGCTCCTCCGCCTTGCCCTTGCCCACGTACCAGTTCGGGTCGACGTGGCGACGGTTCTGCCACTCCGCGCCGACGACCACGGCACCGGCCGTCTCGGCCAGCGAGGCGAGCTCCGCGAGCAAATCCTGGGCGTTCCAGCCCGGGTCATCCCCCGTGTCGACGGCGACGAGGAAGGCCTTCTCGGCGGGCTGGGCAAGATCGACGGTGGTTGGGCGGGGCATCCACGGAGGATAGCGTGCCGTCGAGGCAGGCCCACAGCCCGCCGGCGTCGTCACCGGGATACCCCTTTCGTCACCCGCGGGGCACGACCTCAGGGGCATGGCGCGCGGGCGCACCGGAATTGACGCTCACGACATGCCCGCCAGCCCGATCGCCGCCCGTCGCGCCGCCGAGGCGGCCGACGCTGCCCTTCCCGCTCGCGAGTCGCCGCGCCGCAGGGCGGTCATCCGCTCCGTCGCGGTCGCGGCACTCGGGCTGAGCGTCGCCTATCTCACCTGGCGCGGCCTCATCGACACCACGGACCGCGCCGCGGCCTGATCCGGCGCGTCAGCCGCCGGGCCCGCCCCCGGAGCGCACGAAGGCCCGAACGCGCGCGAGCGCAGTCTCCGCCATGCCCGGGTCCCCGGCATCGAGCGCGAGGTCGACGGGCGACGCTCGGAACCATGTTCGCTGGCGGCGTGCGTACGCGAGGTTCCGGCCGACGTTCGCGGCGAGGTACCCTGCCCGGTCGATCCGGCCGTCGAGCAGGTCCCATGCCTCCCGGTAGCCGATCGCCGAGAACGCGGGGAGGTCCGTCGGGTATCGCGCCCGCAGCGCCTCGGCCTCGGGCAGGATCCCGCCGTCGAGCTGGACTGCGGACCGGCGCACGATCCAGGCCCGGTGCGTGGCACGGTCGGCAAGGTCGAGGCCGATCCGCAGGACGGGCGCGCCGTAGCCGCGCGGCGCCGGGCGGGGCACGTCGCCCTGGAGGGTCGCGATCTCCATCGCGCGGACAACGCGCCGCGGGTTGCGCAGGTCGACAGCGGCCGCGAGGGCCGGGGCAGCGGCGCGCAGGCGCGCCGCGAGGGCGTCCAGTCCCCCGCCGGCGAGGTCCGCCTCGAGCGTCGCCCGGACGGCCGGGTCCCAGGGGAGCGCGTCGATGGCGAGCCCGTCGGCGATCGCGCGCAGCCAGAACCCCGTGCCGCCGACAAGGAGCGCCACGCCGCCGCGCGCGCCGATGTCCGGCAGGATCGCCTCCGCGTGTGCCGCGAACTCCGCCACGGAGAAGCGTTCGGTCGGGTCGGCGAGATCGAGGCCGTGGTGCGGCACGCCGCAGCGCTCCTCGAGCGTCGGCTTCGCGGTCGCGACGTCCGTCCCCCGGTAGACCTGGCGGGAGTCGGCCGAGACGACCTCGCTCGGGATGCCATCGGCGATGAGCGCGAGTGCAAGCTGCACGGCAAGGCCGGTCTTGCCGGTTGCCGTCGGGCCCCCGACGACCACGAGCGGGGGGCGTGGACCCGACGGGGCGTCTGCGCCCGCAGCGTCGCTGCGCGTCGCGCTCCCCTCCCCTGTCGTCAGGCGAGGATCCCGCGCAGGCTGTACGGGCCGGCCGCCTCGATCCGGACGTCGACGATGCTGCCGACGAGATCGGACGGCCCGGCAAGGTGGACCAGGCGGTTCTCGCGCGAGCGGCCCGCCAGGCGAACCCAGCCGGCAGGCAGCGGCCCGGCGAACGGATCGCGGCCGAGGAGCGTCGCCGCCGGGGGCTCGGCACCTTCGTCGTCATGGTCGTGACCGCGCGGTCGCTCCACCGTGTCGACGAGGACGGAGGCGATGGCCCCGAGGCGCTCCACGTTCCGCTCGAACCCGATCTCCTCCTGGATCGCGAGCAGGCGGTTCAGCCGCTCCCGCTTCACGCCGGCGGGCACGTCGTCGGGAAGCCGCGTCGCGGGCGTCCCCGGTCGCGGCGAGTAGGCGGCCGCGAAGACCTGGTCGTAGCGGATCGCCTGCAGGAGGCGCAGCGTCGAGGCGAACTGCGCCTCGGTCTCGCCGCAGAAGCCGACGATGACATCCGTGCTCACCGCGATCCCCGGGATCGCCTCGCGGATGCGCCCGAGGCGTTCCTCGTAATGGGCGATCGTGTACTGGCGCCCCATCCGGTGGAGAACCTCGTCGTCGCCCGACTGGACCGGCAGGTGGAGCGCCCCGCAGACCGCGGGCGCCTCGGCCATCGCCTCGATGAGCCGGTCCGAGAGGTCCCACGGGTGCGACGTGACGAAGCGCAGGCGCGGCACTGCGTGGCCCCCGTCCGGGCCGCGGAGGGCGTCGATCGCCCGGATCAGCTCGGCGAGGTCCGGCCGCGAGGCGCGATCGATCTGGTGCCCGGCCCGGCGCGCCTCGGCGACGTGCGCGAACCGCGCCTCGGCCGGCAGGTCGTGGCCGTAGCTGTTGACGTTCTGGCCGAGAAGGGTGATCTCGCGGTAGCCGGCCGCGGCGAGCGCCCGCGCCTCGTCCACCACGGCATCGAACGGGCGGCTGCGCTCGGGTCCCCGGCTGAACGGCACGATGCAGTAGGTGCACGTCTTGTCGCACCCGTAGATGATCGGCAGCCACGCCGTGACCGCCGACTCGCGGCGCACGGCGCCCGATGCGACGGCATCCGCCCGGGACGCGGCGAGGTGGTCGGCGGCGGAGACCGGCACGCCCTTGACCAATGTGGTCGCCGCCGTGCGCGGCGGGACGATGGATGCCGCGCGTCCCGGTGTCGCGGTTGCCCCATCGAGGCCGACGGCGGCCTGCGCCGACGCAAGGCCCAGGCGCTCGACGAGCTCCGGCTCCTCGTCGGGACGCAGGAAGAGGTCGACCGCCGGGAACCGTCGCCGGAGCCCCGCCCGGTCCCGTTCGCGCACGGCGCAGCCGGTCAGCACGACGCGGAGCGCCGGGTTCGCCGCCTTGAGGGCCGTGAGCGCGCCCTGGCGGCCGATCACCTTCGCCTCGGCGGCCTCGCGGATGGCACATGTGTTGATCACCACGAGGTCGGCGCCCTCGATGCCTGGTGCCTCGGCGCAGCCGGCCGCGAGCAGGCGGCCCGCCATCTCCTCCGAGTCGCTCCGGTTCATCTGGCAGCCCAGCGTCCAGACCCAGAAGCGCGGCAGCGCGAGGTCCTCGGGCCGGAACTCCGCGACGCGGGCGTCGGCCGGGGCGGGAGGACGCGGTCCGGCGGGCGCGGCCCCGGGCGGCACGAAGTCCACGACGGGGAGGGCCCGGGTCGTCATGCGACGGCCTCGATCCGCAGGGCGGCCAGGACGTCCCGGGCGATCGCGGGCGGCACCCAGGTCTCGGCGATCGCCTCCGCGTACGCCTCGCCGTCGCCGTGGTAGTCCGTGCCGCCGGAGGCCAGCAGGCCGAGCTCCGCGGCCACGGCGCCGACCGCCGCCACGGTCGCGGCATCGAAGCTGCGGTGGTGGACCTCGAGGCCGCCCAGGCCCGCCCCCTTGAGCTCCTGCAGGAGGACCCTGCGCGACGGGGCCGCGGAGAAGTGCGCGAGCACCGGGATCCCGCCGGCGCCACGGATCGCGCGGATGGCGTCGATCGGCCCCAGCCCCTCGCGCGGCACGTAGCCGGGTCCGCCGCGGCCGACGAATTGCGCGAACGCGTCCTGGACGTCCGTCGCGAAGCCGGCGGCCACGAGGGCGCGGGCCAGGGTGGGCCGGCCGAGCGCGTCGTCGCTCGCGGTGTCCAGGCCGGCAAGCTGGGCGTCGACCGAGAGCCCCGCCGCGCGGAGGCGCGCCGCCATCCGCTCGAACCGCCGCCGGCGTTCGCCGCGCTGGCCGGCGATGGCCGCCTCGAACGCCTCGTCATCGGGATCGACGCCCAGGCCCACGATGTGGAGCTCCCCGTCGGGCAGCTCGAGGCCGCCGGCGACGGCGTTGATCTCCACGCCCGCGATCAGGGTGAGGCCCGCGGGCACGGGGACGCCGCTCGTCGCCACGTCGCGATAGCCGGCGAGCG
Source organism: uncultured Chloroflexia bacterium (assembly GCA_963800795.1). Classification (GTDB taxonomy): domain Bacteria; phylum Chloroflexota; class Limnocylindria; order Limnocylindrales; family CSP1-4; genus CTSoil-043. The sequence goes on along the minus strand of CAWDCJ010000004.1, from coordinate 167 downwards.
TGTCGTGGTCCGTGATCGCCAGCGTCCGGATGCCGGCCGCCGCCGCGTCTGCCACCAGCGTCCGTGGCGCGAGGAGCCCGTCCGAGCGGAGCGTGTGGGTGTGCAGGTCGACGACGCTCGCCTCGGGTGGCACGACCCGGCCGAACTCGGGCGCGCCACGGCCGCGC
>CAWDCJ010000003.1:0-148243 GCA_963800795.1 uncultured Chloroflexia bacterium | reverse complement strand
CCCCTGCGAGGCATGGGGACCGCAGGCGCGCTACGGCGACGAGACGTGGGAGGTGCCGGTCCTCGCGCAGGTCGCCGGGCTGACCCTCGACGACGGGGTCATCGCCCGGGTCGTGGCGGCGCTGGGTTCACCGGACCGACCGGTTGGTCTCGACCGGGCCCGGATCGAACGCCAGATGCGCGACCTCGCCCTGGACCACGTCGCGGAACGGATCGACGATCGGCCTACCTCGAGCGCCTCGGGCATCTCCGCGCGGATCTTGCGACCGTCGATGCGACCCCGCGCGGTGACCTGGCCGCGAAACGGGCGGTGGAGTGGCTGCGGGTGCTGGCGGACACGTGGGTCAACGCCGACGTCCCGGAGGCCAGGGCGGACCTGCTGCACGCGATCTACGAGCGCATCATCGTCGAGGGTCGCTCGATCGTCGCGGCACGCCTGACGCCGGCGGCCTACTCGAACGGCCTGGCCCTCGCGCTGCCTCAGGTTGTCATGGCGCGCCCGGAGGGATTCGAACCCCCGACCGTCTGATCCGAAGTCAGATGCTCTATCCACTGAGCTACGGGCGCGCGTACGACAGCGTAGCGCAGACGGGCTTCCCGGAGGCGATCGCGGATCCTCCGCCTAACCGACCGCGCACCACCGGCGGCCGTCGTACGATCCGACCGTGACGAACCTCGAGACCGGTCGCCTGTCGGACCGCCACCCGCCCTTCAAGTACGCGGCGCTGTCGCGCGTCTCGTTCTCCGACACGGATGCCCAGGGCGTCGTGTACTACGGGCGCTATCTGCCCTACTTCGACAACGCCCGGCTGGAATACCACCGCCACCTGGGACTCCAGGCGTACTGGCTGGGCGAGCACGAGTTCGTCATGCGGTCGCTCGAAGTCACCTACGAGGCCCCGGCCCGCTTCGACGAGCTGCTGGACGTCCACGTGCGGACGGCCCGGATCGGTCACAGCAGCATCACCGTCGAGGGCGCCGCATACCGGGTTGACGACGATCGGCTCATGTGCACCGCCCGCCTGACGCTGGTGCTCATCGATGTCGCGACGCGGCGGCCGGTCCCGGTGCCGGGCGACTACCGGCAGGCGATCGCGGCGTTCGAAGGCGAGGGGGTCGACATCGCGTCGGCCTGACCACGCCGCGCCGTTTCGCGCGGCTGCCCTGGCAGCCCTGGACGCGTGGCCGCTCGGGCGGCGCGTGAACGCCAACGTCGGGCGCCCGCTCCCCACCGGAGGCCGGCTCCAGACGAACTGGGGGCGGGGTATTCTGTAGGCCATTCCCCTCACCCCAGGAGCCCCCATGAAAGTAGGCGTTCCGAGAGAGACACTGCCCGGCGAGCGCCGCGTCGCGCTGGTGCCGGACGCCCTCGGCAAGCTCAAGGCTGCAGGTATCGACGATCCTCGTCGAGAGCGGCGCCGGCACGGCTGCCGCGTTCCCCGATGCCGCATACGTAGAGGCCGGCGCGACGATCGTCACGGCCGACCGAGCTGTATGCCCAGGCCGACTGCATCGTGAAGGTCCAGAAGCCGACCGAGGCCGAGGTCGCCCGGCTCCGCTCGGGCCAGGCGCTGGTCGGCCTGCTGACCCCGCTCATCGACCCGGCGCTCATGCAGACGCTGGCGGACCGGGGCGTGACCGCGATCAGCCTCGACGCGATCCCGCGGACGCTCTCGCGGGCGCAGTCCATGGACGTCCTCTCGTCGCAGGCGAACATCGCCGGCTACAAGGCGGTGCTCGTGGCGGCCGAGGCGTTCGGGCGGTACTTCCCGCTCCTGACCACCGCCGCCGGCACCGCGAAGCCTGCGAACGTGCTGATCCTCGGGATCGGCGTCGCGGGGCTCCAGGCGATCGGCACCGCGCGACGGCTCGGGGCCGTGGTCAAGGCATACGACGTGCGCCCCGAGACGAAGGAGCAGGCCGAGTCGCTCGGCGCCCAGTTCGTCACCCTCAAGACGGCGATCGACGCGACCGGAACCGGCGGCTACGCCCGCGAGCTCACCCCGGAGGAGCGCGACGCGCAGCAGGCCGAGCTCAACGCCGTGATCGGCGGGATGGACGTCGTGATCACCACGGCCCAGGTTCCGGGGCGCAAGCCGCCGGTCCTCGTGACCGCGGCGGCCGTCCGGGCGATGAAGCCCGGCTCGATCATCGTGGACATGGCCGCCAGCGCGCTCGGCGGCAACTGCGAGCTCTCGAAGGTGGGCGAGACGGTCGCGACGGAGAACGGGGTGACGATCCTCTCCCCGGACAACCTGCCGGCCACCGTTCCCGTGAGCGCCAGCCAGTTCTACGCGCGCAACCTCCAGACGCTCCTGCTGCACCTCGTGAAGGACGGGCAGCTTGCGCTGGACCCGGCCGAGGAGATCACCGCCGGCGTCCTGATCACCCAAGGCGGGAAGGTCGTCCAGCCGGCGACCGCGAAGCTCCTCGCGCCCGCACCGGCCGCGGGAGGGCCCACCGCATGACGGACCTGCTCACCCAGATCACGATCTTCGTGCTGGCCATCCTGGTCGGATTCGAGGTCATCTCGAAGGTGCCGGCGACGCTGCACACGCCGCTGATGTCCGGCGCGAACTCCATCCACGGCATCGTGCTGGTCGGCGGCATGATCATCGCGGCCGGGGCCGACAACCCGCTGAGCTACACGCTGGCGTTTATCGCGATGGTCTTCGGCTCCGCCAACGTGGTCGGCGGCTACGTCGTCACGGACCGGATGCTCCAGATGTTCAAGAAGAAGCCGGCGGCCCCCAAGCCCGCGGCCCAGGCCTGACGAGGACCCCGATGGACATCGACACCCTCGTCCGCCTCGCCCAGCTCGTCGGAGCCGCCTGCTTCGTGCTCGGCCTCCATCTCATGAACTCGCCTGCGAGCGCCCGCAACGGGAACCTGCTCTCGGCCGGCGGCATGGTCGTGGCGGTCGGCGCCACGCTCCTCGATCTCCTCACCCGTCCCGGCGGCGTGAGCGGCTTCGGCTGGGCGGTCATCGTGATCGGCTTCGCGATCGGCGGCGGCCTTGGCCTCTACACCGCGCGGACCGTGAAGATGACCGCGATGCCCCAGCTGGTGTCGCTCTTCAACGCGGTCGGCGGTGGCGCCGCCGCGCTCGTCGCCATCGACGACTTCGTGCGGGTCGCCGCCAGCGGGCAGATGGTCAGCGTCTCCACGACCATCTTCACCGTCCTCGACGTCGTGATCGGCTCGGTGACGTTCACCGGGTCGCTGATCGCCTCGGGCAAGCTCCAGGGCCTGATCAGCGGCAAGCCGATCATCTTCCCCGGCTCGCGCATCCTGACGATCGTCCTGGCGATCGTGGCGGTGGTCGCCACGGTGGTCCTGGTCCTGGGCGCCAACGGCAACCTCGCGATCGACGGGACGGTTTCCGTCCTGGTCCTGGCCCTGATCATCGCCTCGGCCTGCGTCTTCGGGGTCACGATGGTCCTGCCGATCGGCGGCGCGGACATGCCGGTCGTGATCTCGCTCCTCAACGCGTTCACCGGCACGGCCGTGGCGATGGCGGGCTTCGTGCTCGTCAACCCGGTGCTGATCATCTCGGGCGCCCTCGTGGGCGCCTCCGGCGGGATCCTCACCAAGCTCATGGCCGACGCGATGAACCGCTCGATCATCAACATCATGATCGGCGGGTTCGGCGGCGGCGAGGGAACGGTCGGCTCGGCCGGCGGCGGCGCGACCCAGGTGCGCGGCGTCTCCGCCGACGACGCGGCAATCCAGCTGGCCTACGCGTCGAGCGTGATCATCGTGCCGGGCTACGGCCTCGCGGTGGCCCAGGCCCAGCACGCCTGCCGCGAGCTCGGGGAGCTGCTCGAGTCGAAGGGCGTGGACGTCAAGTACGCCATCCATCCGGTGGCAGGCCGGATGCCCGGGCACATGAACGTCCTCCTCGCCGAGGCGAACGTGCCGTACCCGCTGCTCAAGGAGATGGACGACATCAACCCGGAGTTCGACCGCTGCGACGTCGCGCTCGTCGTGGGCGCGAACGACGTGACGAACCCGGCCGCGCGCCGGCCCGGCAACCCGGTCTCCGGGATGCCGATCCTCAACGTGGACCACGCCAAGTCGATCATCGTCATCAAGCGCTCGATGGGCCGCGGCTACGCCGGCATCGACAACGAGCTCTACGGCAACCCCAAGACGGGCATGCTCTTCGCCGACGCGAAGGACGGCCTGGGCCAGCTGGTGGCCGCCGTCAAGGCACTCTGAGTCACGGCTCTCCACTTCCGAAGTGCTTCCCGGCCCCGGCGGCGACGCCGGGGCCGGCTGATTCCCGATGGCTGTCCGAACGTCGCGCCCCTGCGTCGCGCGCGCGGCATGAGATGCGCGGAGAAGCTCAGCCCGTTGCAGGCGTGTCGTCCGGGACGGAGACGTCCGCGACCTCGGCCCCGAGCGCCGCGACCAGGTCCGCCGGCCGAAGGTGCACGTTCACCCCATGCGCGCCTCCGCCGATCGCCACGAGGGGCAGGTTGCCGGCGGATTCGTCGAGGATCACCGGCCAGGGGTGGGTGGAGCCGAAGGGCGTGATGGCACCCCGCGGGTAGCCCGTGACGGCGCGGGCTTCCTCCGCATCGGGCAGGGAGAGGCGCGTCACGCCAAGGTGGGCGCGAAGCCTGGGCCAGTCGAAGCGGCGCCCGCCGGGGACCAGGACGAAGACGTAGTCGTCCGCGCCGCGACGCACGACGATCGAGCGCAGCAAGGCCCCCACGTCGATGCCCTGGAGCGCCGCGCTCTCGGCGGCGCTGTGGGCACGCTCGGTGCGAACCACAGCATGCGAAACGCCGGCCTCGGCAAGGGCGAGAAGCGCAGGGGTGCTGGCGTCCATGAGCGGGCATGGTAGCGCGCAGTCGGCTCGCGCTCATGCGCATGCCCTGGTCACTCGGGCGATGCCGGGTCGACCAGCTCCATCCGGATCCGCTTGTTGATGCGACCCTTGCTCTCGTAGCCGGTGACCCGGATGTGCCCACCTCCCGGGTGTTCGCGACATGGGTCCCGCCGTCGGCCTGGAGGTCGAGGCCCACGATCTCGATCGTGCGAATCTGCTCGATGCCTTCGGGCAGGAGGTTCACCTTCGTCCGGATCAGGTCGGGGATCGCAAACGCCTCCTCGCGCGGGAGCACGTTGACGCGGACGTCGCGCGCTCGAAGGAGCTCCTCGTTGACCGCCGTTTCGATGGCACCGACGAGCTCGCCGGACATGCGCTCGAACTCGAAGTCCATCCGCCCGCCCCCGGGTTCCATGTTGCCGCCCGTCACGAGCGCGCCGTAGTCGCGCCAGACGACCCCGCACAGCGCGTGGAGCGCCGTGTGCGTCCGCATCAGGCGGAGCCGGCGGTCCCAGTCCAGGTCGGCGGTGAACAGCGCGAGCGGGTCCAGCTCACCGGGGCCGACCGGCGGGGGCTCCGCGCCGGGCTCCAGCTCGTGCCAGATCTCGTCGCCCTGCCGGCGCACTCCGACGACCTGCCAGGTCCTGCCATCGGTGGTCCGAAGTGTGCCGCGGTCCGCGGGCTGTCCCCCGCCACCGGGGTAGAAGACCGTCCGGTCCAGGAGCACGAGCGCGCCCTTCCCCTCGGCCGCGGGCGGCTCCACGGCACGCAGGCGAGCCTGGATGCTCCGGGCGTACGCATCGACGTAGCAGACGTTCTCGCTCATCGGCGAACTCCCTCCCGCGGCCGCGCCCGCGCTACTTGACCGTGAGCGTGCCGACCATGTTCGGGTGGACCGAGCAGACGAAGCTGTACGTCCCGGCGGGGAGCGCCGGGACGTCGTAGGTCTGGGTGGCCACGCCCGTGAAGATCGTGCCCTTGAAGACCTCCGTGCCGGTCGGCGAGCCCTCGTGGATCGAGACGTTGTGGGGGATCCCCGCGTCGTTGTTGGTGAACGCGATCTGGAACGGGACCCCCGCCGGGGCGGTCAGGTCGGTCTGGTCGTAGGCGATGTTCGCCGCCGCCAGCTGGAGGACCGTCTCCGCGGCACCGCCGGATGCGGCCGGGGAGCCGGCCGGGCCGCCGGAGGGCGCCGCGCTCGCTGCCCCGCTGGGGGCGCCGGGGCCGCCGGCCCCGGGCTCGGGCCGCGCCCGCCGCTGGCTGGGGCGGCTGACGCGGAAGCGCCACTGGCGGCCGGCGTCGGCGGAGGCGTCGGCGCGTACGTCCAACCAGGCTGGGCGCTGGACGAGCATGCAACCAGGGCCATGGCAACCACGGCGATGAAGACGAGCGCGCGGAGAGTGTGCATGAGCGGCTGGTTCCTCCTGCTGTCGCGGGGCCAGGTCCGGCCGAGGGCGGCGGGCGTGGGACCCAGACCGGCTCGCACCCGACGGCGACGGGCCGAGATCCGCGTACCTCGACGCGCCGGCCATCCACGCCGCGGTCGCTGTCGGCCGTTCGGGCCGCCGAAATCGTACTTCCAGCGGGACGAACACGCCGCCGGCCCGGCGCGGAAAAGGGACAAGGTGCCCCGACGCACCGAACCGGGACCGAAGTAGGGGGTCCTGGCGGCCCAGCCGGTACCAATCTCCCATATCCCGTCCCATGCGTGCCGGGCTACGTTCCGGATACGCGCCAGACCTGCGGCCCTCGAGTGGCGCGAGAGGGTCGCCCGCTCTCATCCAGATCATCCTGCGATCGCGCCGGGAGTGCCTAACGTGAAGCAGTCGCTGAAGTCCCGCCTCTTCGGAATGGTGGTCATGCTGTCCGCGTTCGCGCTCATGATCCACCCGCTCGTCGCGAAGCGCTGGTAAATCCTCCTCGCGGGCCGATCACGACGCGGAGCCCTCCCCGCCGACCGATCAGGCGCCCCGCCCACGCCGAATGAGACCCGGACTGGCCCGTCCGGGTCTCTTCGCGTCCGCCGCCAGGTCGTCCACCAGGCCCAGGCGAAGCGCCACCGTGGCGGCCTCGACGCGGCCGGAAACGCCGAGCTTCGCAAGGATGTTCCCGACGTGGACACCGACCGTCTTCTCGCTGATGTAGAGGCGTTCGCCGATCTCCCGGTTGGTCCGGCCAGCCACCACCTCCGCCAGCACGCCCCGTTCCCGGACACTCAAGCCGAACGTCTCTGCTGTCTGCCGCTCCAGCGGGAACGCGGCAGGACGCGGGCGGCCCACCCGCGCGTCCGAGGCGACCGTTTCCGTCACCTGCTCGTGACCATCCGCCGCGGCAGCGGCCAGGACCTCGAGCGCCGCGTCGGGCAGCGTGATCCGCGCCCGGGTCGCGAGGTCGGCGAGAGCCCGCAGCAGCGGCAACGCCGGCAGGCTCGCGGCGATGGTGGCGGCCTCCACCAGGGGCTCCCGCGCCTCTTCACGATGTTCGCGGCGTTCACCGTCCGCCTTGCCGGCCGCCAGGATGGCCGCTGCCTGGCGGCGGCGCGCCCGGGCGATGTCGTACGGTCGGCCGAGCGTGGTCCACCGTTCGGCGACCGTCGACCAGGCGGCCGGGTCATCCTGTCCATTCACCCGCAGCAGGTGTGACCTCGCGGTCGCGAGCTCCGCATCCACCTCCCGGCGGGCGAAGACGTTTGGCCCAACCCCGGAACGGTCGACCATCCGCTCGGCCTCGGCGAGGACGGCCCCCGCGCGCACGTGCATCGCGGCGAGCGTCCCCAGGTCGCGTCGGTCGCGCGCTGCCTCGGCGACCTCGGCGGCCACGCCGAGCACCGTGCTGGCGGTCGACGCTGCGAGCACCCAGTCTTCGGTCGTCCGCACGCGATCCCATGCCCCGTCGGCCACGCGACGAGCGTCGGCGGGGTCGCCCCGCCAGAGCGCAAGGGATGCTGCCGCCTGGTAGGTGGGGACGGCGAACTGCGTGTCGGCGATCAGCTCGAGCTCGACGAGCAGACGGCCCAGCATCCGGCTCGCCTCCTCGCCCGCGGAGAGCTCCGTCTCGACGGTGATGAACCCCACCGCCGCGTGAACGAACGCGATCCCAGCCGGCGCCCATTCGAGCGCATGGATGGCGAGCGCGCGCGCCTCGCGCCAGCGCCCGAGCATGAAGAGCGAGTCCACCGCACCGCCCCGCAGGCGGTTGCCGTGCACCGCCTCCAGGCCGGCCGCCTCGGCCGCAGCGATGCCCGCCTCCGAGACCCGGACCGCGTCCTCGCGTCGGCCCTCGATGTACAGGATGGAGGCGAGGTTCGCGCGGGCCCGGAATGCATCCTCCAGACGCCCGAGCCGGACGGCGATGGCGAGCGCTCGCTCCAGTCGCGCGATCGCGGACTCCGGGCGGCCAAGCCAGCCATCGACGACACCGAGGGTGCAGGTCGCGTGGCCCAGCCAGGCGTCGCCGTCCGGTCCGCTGGCGCCGGCCAGGGCGACCGCCTCCGTCGCGAGGCGTTCGGCCTCGATGAAGGACCCCTCCAGCATCCTGATCTGCCCGATCGTCGCCAGGACGCGCGCCCGCTCCAGCGTCTCGTCCCTCGGCAGGATCTCGAGCGCGCGAGCGTGTGCCGCGAGCGCTCCCTCACGGTCACCGGTCTCCCATCGAAACACCCCGAGCCGGTCCCAGGCCGAGGCGGTCGCGACGCGATTCCCGGACGGGACCCCAGGGCCCAGCGTGGATTCCGTCAGCGCCGCCGCGCGGCCGGGATTGCCCGCAGCGAGCGCGGCCTCCGCCGCCCGGCGCAGGAGCACGACATCGAGCGGGCTTGATGGATCGTCGGTCGTCTGCGCTGCCGGCACGGCCAGCTCGATCGCGAGCTCCAGGTGGTCGAGGGCATCCGCGCTCGCCCCGGCCGACTCCTCCACCCCGGCCGCCTGGAGCGCCGCGGCCCGCGCGCGGGCCGGATCGTACGCGGCCAGCCAATGGCGGGCGGCCTCGGCCGGGTGGGTCGACAGCGCGCTGGCGACGGCGGCGCGCATGCGCCTCCGTTCGTCGGGAAGGAGGTCGGCAGCGAGCGCGCCGGCAACGAGCTGGTGGCGAACCCTGACCGGCGATCCCAGCCCCGGTGCGGTCGCCACCGGAGCCGTGGCCGTTGGAAGCGCCGCCGCGAAGCGCTCGCGAATCGCCTCCTGGAGTCCAGCCGCGAGCTCGCTATCGAGCTCCCGTTCTCGCCCGGGCCGCGGCCGGACGAGCGGCGCGGTTGCCGTCGCCGGCCCGCCTCGTACGCGGCGACCACCGCCGCCAGCTCGCCCGGCAGGAGCGGGCCCTCTGCGATGGCAAGCGCGCGCAGGACGCTCCGGCATTCCGCGGATCGGTGCCCCAGCCGACCCAGGATCAGCTGTGCGAGCGGCGCGGTCAGCGACGCACCGGACAGGTCACGACGGGCGGCGAGCACCTCCTCCGCGATCAGCGGGTTCCCGCGCGATCGCTCCGCGACAAGGAGGAGGAGCGGGGCGGACGGGCGCTCGCCCTCGTGCGCCTCGATGAGCGCGCCCATCTCCGTCTGGCTGAAGGGTTCGACGTCGACGCGGATGACACCGCGAGGCCCGCTCTCGATCGCTTCCAGCGTCTCTCGGAAAGGATGCGTCCGGGTGAGCGCATCGGGCTGGTAGGTCCCGATGAGGAGCAGCGGCAGGTGTCCGGCCGTCCGGGCAAGGAAGACCATCGAGATGGCGCGTCGCCGCGTCGATCTCGTGGAGGTCCTCCAGGATCAAGGCCACCGGGCGGTCGGAAGCCAGCCGGCCAAGCAGGGCCCGCAGGGCCTCCAGGGTCCGCTCCGTGCGCCGCTCCGACCGATCCGCCGCCCGAGGGTCGACCGCCGGGACGCCCGGGATGCCGGCGAAGAGGGGGCCAAGCAGCTCCGCGGCAGGATCGACGAGGGCCGCGACCCGAGCCGGCGTGAGCGTCCGCAGGTGCCGTTCGAGGGCAACTCGGACAGGACCGTATGGGTCGCCGCGCCAGGCGGGCAGCTGGTCGCTCCGAAGGCGGGTCACCGGCAGGCCCAGACCAACGATGACCCGGGTTTCCAGCTCGTCGAGCAGCCGGCTCGCACCCATGCCGCTCGAGCCCGCGACGAGGAGCGTCCCGCCGCGGCCCTCGCCCAGGCTCGCAACCGCTGCGGCGAGCTGCTCCAGCTCACGTTGACGGCCGATGAGGCCTCCCAACCGCGGACCCGTCACCATGCCGGCATTCTACGGATCGCGGCGACGGCCAAGCGTAGACTCCCCGGGTGCGACAGGTGCCCCATCCGGCCAACACGCTCAACGAGCTGTCGGGCGAGGAGTGGCTGTACTTCACGAAGTCGGTCCTGACCACCGCCTACCCCTCCGAGCTGGGTCACGCGCTCCGGCGAACGCACGGCGCGAACAAGCCGCCGCGGCTCATGGCGCGCCTGATCGAGTTCTTCACCCGGCCGGGCGAGCTCGTCCTGGACCCGTTCGCCGGCGTCGGCGGGACCCTGCTCGGCGCAGCGATCGCCCGCGGGCCACGCCGAGCGCTCGGGTTCGAGCTGAACCCGCGCTGGGCGGCGATCTACGCGGATGTCGTCGCGGCGGCGCTCGCCGAACGGGGCGGTGCGGGGCCGCTCCTGGCGGACCTGGGGACAGCCGATCCAGCCGGTATCCGCACGTTCGACCCGGCCGGCTGCGAGCTTCGCGTCGGCGACGCGCTGGAGCTCCTGCCCGGGCTGCCGGCGGCGAGCGTCGACTTCGTGGCGACGGATCCGCCCTACACCGTCCAGCTGCCGTTGACGATGGCCGGGGGGCCGCTCGCCGCGCGGCACGCGAACCGTCGTACCGACTACGCGATGGTGTCCGGGGATGCGGCGGACCTTGCCAACGCGCCCACGCACGATGCCTATCTCGGGTTGATGGAGCGCGCCTTCGGCGAGGTGGCCCGCGTCCTCCGCCCGGGCCGGTATGCGGCCGTGATCGTGCGCGACGCCTACCTCGACGGACGGTACCGATTCACCGGCGCGGAGCTGGCCGCGCGGGCGGAGGCCGCCGGCCTGGTTCCCAAGGGCGACATCGTCTGGTACCAGGCGGGAACCCGGCTGCGGCCGTACGGCTACCCGCGCGCCTTCGTGCCGAACATCGCGCACCAGCACATCGTGGTGCTGCGCAAGGAGCCGGCCGGCGAGCGCCGTCAGCGGCGCGCGTGAGCGGAGAGGTAGGTCAGCAGGACGTCCTCGTCCGGCGCAACGACCCTGGGCCGCGTGGCGCATCCTGGACGACAACGTCGCCAAGCGTCATCCGGTGGAGCCACCCCTGCCGACCGTCGGGTGTCCGCACACGCGGCGGTACGTGCCGTGGCGCTCGAGGACCTCCACCTCGTCCCCCTCGTCAAGCGAATCGATCGCCTGGCCCGAGTACCTCGTCGGGCCGGTCGAAGAGCCGCACGAGTCGGTACCGCACCACGTGGCGCTCGACACTCGTCGATGACCCAGCCTGGGAGGTGAACGTCAGGGTCACGTGCTCGGCTCCGTCTCGGATGGGGTCGGATTTGCGGGCCGCAAGGAGTGACGGGCGCCGCCAGCGGGGCAGGTTGACGTCCGTGCCACCGGTCCCCGGATCCACGCCGGTGAACGCGGGAGCCAGCTGAGCTCCGACCATCTCGTATGGGGAAGCCGCCGCCGAGGCAAGGCTCTCGTCGGACGCCGGCGCTTCCTCGTCCCGGCGCTTCTTGCCGAAGAGCAGGAAGGCAAGGGCGAGCGTTGTCGTCGTGGACAGGAGCGATGCGAGCGGCACAAGGTGCGCCAGCCGACCGAACGGGCCGCTTCCGGGCAGGCCCGGGATGCCGGCCTGGTCCAGCGACGCGGAGCCGACTCCTTGGCCCCCGTTCGCTCGGGCGTTGCTCACCCTGCATCAAACGACCCGCCGCCCGCAGTGCCGGTGCCAGAGGCCGGGAGCTGCTCCGACGTCCTCCTGTTGCACCGTCGCCCGGCGCCGCGGCAGGCGACGATCCCCCTGGAGACGGCGGCGGACGCTCCCGATCCGGCGCCATCCCGCCCGGCATCAGCCCGGCGAACCTCCCGGGCCAGCGCCACCCGGACCATCCGGCGCCGCGCGCCGCTGCCGCCTGGTGCGTCCCCGCCCGGGCCGCTGCCGCCGCTGCCCGAGGCTGTCGGTCCACCGACAACGGGGACGCCGGCCACTCCGGGCGAAGGGCTCGGCGCTCGGGCTCGGCGTAGGCTGGGCGGGACTGGGACGTCGGCGTGGGCGTCGGGATGGACGTGGGCGTCGGCGTCGGCGTCGGCGTCGGGGTCGGCGTGGGTGTCGGCGTGGGCGTGGGCGTCGGCGTCGGCGTGGGCGTCGGGCGTCGGCGTGGGCGTCGGGCGTCGGGGTCGGGGTGGGCGTCGGGGTGGGCGTGGGCGTCGGGTGTCGGGGTCGGGGTGGGCGTCGGCGGGGCGTGCCCGACGCTGACGGTGGTCGTGTCCGTCGACGAGACCGCGGCACTGCCGAAGTGCCCGGTCGCGGTCGCGATATCGGTAGTTGTTCGGGCGATGAACCTGGTGCAGGCGTATGACCACGTCTCGCCCGGGTCGAGGCTGGCGTCCTGGTTCCCGCCGGTCATCACCAGGCCGGCCGGGACACAGGCGGCGCGGCTCGTTCCCGAGATCATGTCGAAGAGGATCACGCCCGTGAGCGGTACGTTGCCCGGGTTGGTGACCACGTACGTGTAGGTCACCGAACCGCCGCCGATCGGGAGGCTGGTCCGGCTCGCGGCCTCCGTGATCGCGATAACCGGGCGAGCGATGGCCACCGTCGCGGTGGCCTGGTTCGAGGTGAGCCCGGCGCCACTCGCGGTCGCGGTGTTGGTCACCGAGCCGGCATCGACGTCGGCCTGGGTGATCGCGTAGGTGGCGGTGCAGGTGACGGTGGCGTTCGGGGCGAGCGTCGTCGCGGCCGGGCCGCAGCTGAACGCCGTGCCGAGCGGGTTCCCGACGTGGTCGTCACTGACGGTGAACTGGGTCGGGCCGAGGGTCACGTTGCCCGTGTTGGTGACCGTGTACGTGTAGGTGATGGAGTCGTTGACTGCGCTGTACGTCGTCGGGAGGGCCGACTTCGTAAGGCCGATGCTCGGGGTCTGCGTGCCGGGGATGTCGTTGCTGGCGCATGCCGTGGCACTTGCTGCACCTTCGACGCAGGCGGTGCTGGCGTAGTGGCCGGCGTCGAGATCCGCCTGGGTGATCGTGTGGGTACCCGCGCAATCTATCGACGCGCCGGGGGCGAGCGATGATTCGTTCGCCGGGGTGCAGGCAAGGTCGCTCAGGCTCGGGTCGACGCTGACCGTCACCAACGCCGCGGAGGTATTGCCGTCATTGGTGGCTACGACCAGGTAGTGGAGGACGTCACCGACCGTGCTGTAGCCGGTCTCGTTCGCTGAGATCGTGATCGCAAGCGGAACCCGGGTGTCGGTGACCGCTACCTGCACCGTCTGTCCGGCGGCAATTGTCGCCGGACTCCCCGTGATGACGGGCGTGCCCCAGGTCCAGCCGACCCCCGCGTCCGGCCTGGACGTCGGACTCACGGAGCAGGACGCTCCTTCCGGGATGCCGTCCAGGGTCACCGAGCCGGAGGTCGCGCCTTCGCCGACAGTGATCGAGGCCGAGTAGATGATGTCGGTCCCGCAGTCCACAGAGAAGTCGAACTCGCCGCCGGGGAAGCTCGCGCCGTCGAGGACCGACTCCGTGATCTGGAGCGAGCCCGGGCTCGGGCTCGGCGATGTCGGCACGTTGTACGCGATGCATGCGATCGGATCCGTGCCATTCCAGCCGAAGATCCCCTCGACATTGTCGCCGTTGCTGATGTCCTTGTAACAACGCAACGCGCCAAAACCGTAGCCGGTCGGGACCTCTTCAACTACATCGACTCCGGTGTCCCACGTCTGGTTCGAGACAAGGGCATCGTTTGGAGGGCTGAGGCTCACGGAGACCGAGCCGTCACCGGTTGTCGTCGGCGTGGCGATCTCCGGACCCAGGTTGCCGGCGGTGAGCGTGAACTGCACGTCGCCTTGCAGCGAACAGACCTTCGGGACGTCGGTGTTGGGATCGACCAGGAGCGTCTGGTACCGCGTGTCAAGTTCGCCGCCGTGATTGCCGGTGGCGTCTAGGTTCGTCGAGTTCTTGTTGGCGGGGACGACCGAGTAGCTCGGGCAGCTGTACGCCCAGAGGGTGATGGACGCCGGAGTCGTGGCCGGCGTGACGCGGGCGGGCGTGCCGAGGGTGGCCGCCGGCGCGGCGGTCGCCTGAGCAGGGTCCGGTGAGTTCGCCGGCCCGCCGGAAGTGGCGCTCACCCCGGCTGGCGCCGCCAACGCCGTGAGCCAGAGGGCGACGACCGCGACAACACCGAAGGCGTTGCGTCCGTGAGAGCGAGTGGAAGTCCGGAACGCCACGATCCCCTATCGCGATGCACGCGAGTCTGGGCCCGCGGCAAGTCTGGGTCCGCCCTCGGTACTGCCGAGCATCGTCGGTCGGGGCGCGCAGATAAATGGTACGGGGGTCCGGGTCGCAGGTACCCGGTTGCACCAACCCGGCTGGGTGACCTCCCTATTGGTGACTGGGAGCAACGGCCAATCCGCGCAGTGCCCTACCCCCATGGGGGGTTTGGTCGATCGTCTCCGTGCGGGCAACAATTCTGTTCATGCTCACCGAGCACGCCCGTGATCCTATGCGGTCGCTCGCGTCCTCGTCGTCGCCGCCGCACCGTCGCCGGGGCGGGATGGCTGGCCGCCGGTCTCACGGCGGCCTGGCTGGTCTTGCCACGCCGCTTCTGGTGCGAGCCGTGAGCGTCGATGCCGGGCTACGGCGCTGCGCCCTTCCTCGGGGCTCTGGCCTGGGCCGCAGCCGTGACTGCGCCCACCTGCTTCATCCTGCTGGGCGTGCTCCGCCTGGCGAGCGCCGCGACCAATCTCCGCGGCCGAACCCGCCCCTTCCGGCCCGTCCATGCGATGGCGGAACGATTGCCCGCAGGCCTTCTCACGCTTCCCACGATCCGCCTGCCCGACGGCCGCCAGATCCCGGACGTGGTGCTGGGTCCCGCACGGCATTGCCTTCTTCGAGATGCTCCCACCGCCTGCCACCTCGCGCCATGTTGGCAGCCACTGGGAGGCGCGCGGCGTCGATGGGGCCTGGCGCCCGATCGAGAATCCGCTCGAGCGGGCCGCTCGCGACGCGGACGGCCTGCGGCGCTTCCTGGAGGCCGCGGACTGCGGCTTCGTCGTCAGGGTCCACGCCGCGGTCATGTCCGAGCGCAGGCTCGGGCGTCCTCACCGTCGAACGCACCGGCGCGTGCTCCGTCGTGCCTCTCGGCGACGTCCCCGGCTGGCTCGACGGCGCTCCCCGCGCAGCGGAGCCTCTCGCTGAGCAGGCTCCAGCGGGTGGGCGAGATCCTGGAGGGCTTGGCAGCCGCGTAGCGTGCCTCTCGCGGATCGACGCGGACCACAGGGTCGCGGCAGGACGCCGCGCGGTCCTGCGCATCGCAACCAGATCGTCACTTGCGCCCGGCGCCCGCCTGCGCCAGACTGCGCGGACGATGCAGATCACGACCGTCGCCTGGCTCATGTGCATGCGCTGGCGGCCCCGTCGCGTGGAGGATGGGGTCTCGAGCGCCTGATCGACCTGGGTTGGTCGAGCCGGGGTTCGAGACCGGGTCCCGGGGCCGCAGTCCAGCCGGACTGCGGCTCTTCTGTTCTCCGGGAGCGAGACGGCAGCCGCCGACGCAGGCCCGGCGGCGGGATCACCTCGCCTGCCGGCCGACCAGGGACCCGCCGACGACCAGTCCCAGATCGCCGACGGAGTGACCTCGATGTCCGACCAGTCCACCTATCGCCCGGAAACGCTCGCCATCCATGCCGGCCAGAAGCCGGACCCGACGACCAACGCGCGGGCGGTCCCGATCTACGCGACGACGTCGTACGTCTTCAACGACGCCGACCATGCCGCCCGGCTCTTCGCGCTGCAGGAGTTCGGGAACATCTACACCCGGATCATGAACCCGACGAACGCCGTCTTCGAGGAGCGCGTCGCCGCGCTCGAGGGGGGCGTGGGAGCCCTTGCGGTGGCGTCGGGGCAGGCGGCCGAGACGCTCACGATCCTCAACCTCGCCCGCGCCGGCGACACGATCGTCAGCAGCAGCAGCCTCTACGGCGGCACGTACAACCTGTTCGCGTGGACGCTCCCCAAGCTGGGCATCAACGACCCGCTTCGTCGACGGCTCGGACCCGGCGAACTTCGCGCGGGCCATCGACGCGACGACACGGGCCATCTACATCGAGACGATCGGGAACCCACGCCTGGACGTGCCCGACATCGCCGCGATCGCCGAAGTCGCCCATGCCCACGGCATCCCGCTGGTCGTCGACAACACGTTCGCTCCGCTCCTCTGCCGGCCGATCCGGCACGGCGCGGACATCGTCATCCACTCGGCCACGAAGTGGATCGGCGGGCACGGCACGTCGATCGGCGGGATCGTGGTGGACGGCGGCACGTTCGACTGGCGGGCATCCGGGCGCTTCCCCGACTTCGTGGAGCCTGATCCCTCCTATCACGGCATCAGCTACGTGGAAGCGGTCGGCAACCTCGCCTTCATCATCAAGCTCCGCGTGCAGGGGTTGCGCGACCTGGGCGCCGCCTTGAGCCCCTTCAACAGCTTCCTCTTCCTGCAGGGCCTCGAGACGCTCCCGCTGCGGATCGAGCGCCACGCCTCCAACGCGCTGGCGGTGGCGCGCTGGCTGGAGCGGGACCCGCGCGTCGCGTGGGTCAGCTACCCGGGCCTGGAGTCCCACCCGGCCCACGCGAACGCGGCGCGCTACCTGGACGGCGGCTTCGGCGGCGTGCTGGCATTCGGCATTCGCGGCGGCCGCGAGGCCGGCAAGGCGCTGATCAACAACGTCCAGCTCTTCAGCCTGCTGGCCAACGTCGGGGACGCGAAGTCGCTGATCATCCATCCGGCCACGACCACCCACCAGCAGCTCAGCGACCGAGGAGCAGGCCGCGAGCGGCGTGACCGACGACCTGGTCCGGCTCTCGATCGGCCTGGAGCACGTGGACGACATCATCGCGGACCTCGACCGCGGGCTCACGATCGCGACCAGCGGCCTTCCGACCGGCGCGGGCGCGTGATGAGCCGGAGCACCTGAGCGATGTGTGCGCGGGCGGCCCGCGTGGTCCGCGTCCGGCCCAACCTCGAACCGGGCGGAGCCGGGGGCGGGGACACCCGCCGCGGGCGCACGGCCGACGCCCGTCTCCCCTTTCGGGGCGGGGCGGGTCGTGGGGCGCGACCTCGGGCCGTTCGAGCTCGTCTCCGGGGCGACGGCTCGCCGCGCTACGCGTCGCCTACCGCCACGACGGCCCCGGTCCAGCGGACGCGCCGCAGGTCCTTGTGGTCCACGCGCTCACGGGATCCGCGGACGCCGCGGGCGACTGGTGGTCGCCCCTCATCGGACCCGGCCTGGCGCTCGACACCGACCGCGTCGGCGTCCTGAGCGCGAACCTCCTCGGCGGCCGCTACGGCACCACCGGCCCGAGCAGCCCAGACCCGGCAACCGGCCGGCCCTACGGGGCGGCGTTCCCGGTGGTCACCACGCGTGACCAGGCCCGGGCCCACTGGGCGCTGCTCGACGCCCTGGCCATTCCGGGCATCGCGCTGGTCGTGGGCGGGTCGCTCGGGGGGATGGTGAGCCTCGAGGTGGCACTGGAGCGGCCGGAAGCGGTCCGCTCGGTGGTGCCGATCGCCGCGCCTGCCGCAACGGGCGCGCTCGCGGTCGCCTGGAACGCCATCCAGGTCGCCCTGGTGGACCGGCTCGGCGAGGAGGGCTTGGCCCTCGCCCGAGAGCTCGCCATGACGACCTACCGGAGCGAAGCCGACTTCGACCAGCGCTTCGGGCGGGCGGCGGAGGCCGATGGGACACCGTCGATCGTGAGCTACCTTCGCTACCAGGGCCGGAAGCTGGTGCGCCGTTTCGACCCCGACACGTACCGGACGCTGGTCGGCGCGATGGACCGCCACGACATCGGCATGGGGCGGGGCGGCGCGGGGCCCGCACTTGCCCGACTCGCCGACCACGGCGTCAGGCTCACCGGAGTGGGCATCTCCGGCGACATCCTGTTCGGCCCGGAGCAGGTCCGGTCGCTGGTCGCGGCTGCCGCCGCGGAGGGCGGGCACGCGCGCTACCTCGAAGTGCAGTCGTCCAAGGGCCACGACGCGTTCCTCGCCGAATGGGATGCCCTCGCATGCATCCTGCGAGGGGCCCTCGACGAGGCGCTGGCTCCCCGCGCGGTGCTCCCGCCGCGCGACTGACCGGGGCTGCTTGCCCGGCTCGGACGCCGCGCAGCCGGGCGAGCAGGACGGGAAGGGCGGCGGGACGCCGGGGACCGGGAATTGGCGCCTCGCGGCGTGGTAGGCTCGGATCGATGCCGACGATCCTCCGGCCGGTCCCGGACCTTCGTGAGCGAGTCTGGGGCGGCCGCCGCCTGGGCGCGCCGCGCGGTCAGCCGATCGGCGAGGCGTGGGTCGCCGGCCCCTCCAACACCATCGTCGACGGGCCGGATTCGGGCCGGACGCTCGCCGAGATCGCCGCCCGCGACGGTCCCGCCTTCGTCGGCCGGAACGCCTGGGCACGGACCGGTGACCGCTTCCCGCTGCTGGTGAAGCTCCTCGACCCCGCGGACTGGCTCTCCATCCAGGTGCACCCCGACGACGCGACCGCGCGGCGTCTCGAGGGGCCCGAGGCGCTGGGGAAGACGGAGGCGTGGTATGTCCTGGACGCGGCCCCGGACGCGGAGCTCATCGTCGGCGTGCGCGGTCGACATCAGGGCGGCGGCAGTCCGCGCGGCGCTCGCCGAAGGCTCGGGCGCGCTCCTTCCCCTGCTCTCCCGCCACCACGCCCGGCCGGGTGACACGATCGCGATCCCTGCCGGAACGCTCCATGCGGTGGGGCCGGACCTCTTCCTCTACGAGATCCAGCAACCATCCGACCTGACCTACCGCTGCGACGACTGGGGCCGGCCGGCGACGCCCCATCGCCCGCTGCACATCGCGCAGGCGCTGGCCTCGGTCCGGCCGGCGAGCCGGCCGCGGCTGCGGCATGCACCCGACCAGGCGCGGGCGACGCTCGTGGCCTGCGAGCACTTCGTTCTGGAGCGCCTGCGCGTGGAACCCGGCCATCCAGTCGTTCTCGACCCCGGGGGTGCGTCGGTGCACATCCTGACGGCAGTGGACGGGCCGGTTCGCGTGCTGCCGGGCGCTTCCGGCGACCCGCGATCGAGCAGCCCACGAGCTCCCGCCGAGCCGTTCGTGCTGGGCGTCCTGGAGACGGCCGTGGTCTCTGCAGCCAGCGCCGCCTACGCGATCGACGCGCCGGCGCCGACCCGGGTGCTGCTGGCCAGGGTTCCCTGAGCCGGTCCGGCGCCCGTCGGAGCCCGACGGCCGGCGTGGTAGGGGAGGGAGGATTCGAACCTCCGACGTGGCGTGTATAAGACGCCTGCTCTAACCGCTGAGCTACTCCCCCGCGTCGGCGAGCGTACACCGCCGACCGCGCGCCGCGGGTGGCTTCGTCAGTCGTGCGGTCGGATGCGGACCGCCAGCCCGCGCAGGCTGAGGCGGCGAGGCGCCGGCCCGGGCTCGCGACCGTTCGAGTCGCCGCCCGATTCGCGGTAGCCTGCGTCGCCGCCCGCCGCCGGCTCATACCCGCTGCCCGTGCCCGCCGCGTGAACCCCCGGGAGGCCAGCAGCGCGTCCGCGATGCGACGTTCCTCCTCCGTCTGCTCCGTGGCCAGGGGGAGGTCATCGGGGTCGAGGGGACGGGCGACTTCGACCGGCGGGCGCGGCGGGCGAGAGTAGGCCGGCGCGCCGTAGAGGCTGGGGAGCGCGAAGTACGGATCCGGCAGGACAGCCACGTGAGAGATCCCGTTCAAGCGTGATAGGCGGGCCCGACGATAGTGCAGGGCGCCGCCGACGAATGCTGGACGAGGGTACTCCCGGAGCCGCCGATAGTGCCAGCCCCGAATCTCGGCAGACCGAGGCAGGAACCGGTGCCTCGCCGCACCACCCGTCCGCCTCCGGCCGCGCTCCCCGCTACCGGCCGAGGAGCGGCTTGACGACCTGGAACAGGACGACGAGCGTGAGATAGGCGATCGGCAGGGCGGCGAACAGGCCGAGAGCCGCGCTCCACCTGCTCCGAACGCCGGGTCGGCCCGGCTGGGGCACGACGAGATAGGTGATCCATGCCCCCAGCCCCGCGACCGCGATGACGAACACGACTCCGGCGAGGGTCCGCAGGTCCCCGCCCGGGAGGCTGGCGCCGCCGTCGAGGGCCAGGTCGTAGGCGAGGAACAGCCCTCCCAGCACGACGGCCACGGCAAGGCTGCTGAGCACGGCGCGGAACACGGGAGGGGGCGCCGCGTTGAGCTGGCGCCATCGGACCTCCAGCCACGATCGGTGCCGGACGGGGCCGGGGCCGCGGTCGTTCACGCGGGCGGGAGGTCGATGAACTCGATCGCCGGGCGCGGAGGCAGCGAGGCGGGCGTGTGGCGGGCCAGCTCCGCGACCGCGTCCAGCACGCGGCGGAGCTCCTCGTCCGTGGTGAAGAAGCCCACCGATAGCCGGACCGCGTCGAGCGCCGGGATCGCCCGGACGGTCGCCAGGACGCGGCGCGCCAGCTCCTCAACCACCTGATCCGCCGGCCAGCCCGGGATCCGGAACGTGACCAGGGTTGCCATCCGATCCGGCGGCGTCACGAGCGTCACGCCCGGCGTGTCACGCGAGGCGGACCGCCGCGTCGCGGGCCAGGCCGGCGGCGCGCGCGTGGGCCCAGGGCAGCCCGACCTGCATGGCGAGCCAGCCCGCGCTCCGCGCGAGACCGACGAGCGACGGTGCGTGGAACCCGGCGACCTCGTAGCGGCGCGCGTCATCCCAGAGCGCCTCGCGGCCGACCGCGTACGGGATGGCCGTGCTGAAGTACCCCCGCACCGCCGGCAGGCCAGTCCGGGCGACGTCCCGGCGGACAAGGAGCGCCCCGGTGCCCTCCGGGCCGAGCAGCCACTTCTGGCCGGACACGGCGTAGAACTCGGCGCCCACGTCGTCGGCGTGGAGCGGGACCGCGCCGCCGGCCTGGGCGCCGTCCACGACGACCATCGCGCCATGCGCGTGGGCCCGGCGCACGATCTCCGCGACGGGGAGCATCGCCCCGGTGGTCCACAGCACGTGCGAGATCACGACCAAGCGCACGCCCGCCCGCGGCAAGCTCGCGCTCCAGCGCCCCGAGCGTCCGGTCGTCGTCCCCGCCATCGCCGATGTCCGCGATGCGGACGTCGACCCCGTGCCGGTCGCTCACGGCCGCCAACGGCCCCAGCACGCCCGGGTGCTCGTGGTTCGTGGTGAGCGCGCGATCGCCCGGCCGCCAGTCCAGCGTCCCGAGCGCGAGGCCGATCCCGTCGGTCGTGGAGTGGGTCAGGGCGACGCCGGCGATGTCCGTGCCGAGCACCGCGGCAAGCGCTCGCGCGCGCCTCCGCCATCCGGTCCAGCAGATCCTCGTGGGCGGCGCGGCTGGCTCGGCCGAGGGAAAGCTCGCGGTCCTCGGCCTGGCGCATGGCGGCGGCGCTCTCGGCGGGGATCGGACCGCAGGTGCCGGTGTTGAGGTAGATGCCGGCCCGCGTCGCGGGCAGCGCAGCTCGGATCGCGGCGAGCTTCTCGCGGTCGGCAGGCGTCTCGGTGAAGGCAGGCATCGGGTCCGTATGATAGGCGGCGATGTCCGAAGCCCACGCTCGACCCGAGCTGCTCGCGTCTCCCGACTGGCTGGCTGAGAACCTCGGCCGGTCGGAAGTCCGGGTTCTCGACGTCCGCTGGCGCCCGGATGGGACCGGTCGACTCGCGTTCGCCGCGGGCCACATCCCGAACGCCACGTACCTCGACTGGCGCGAGGCGTTCGTCGACCCGGACGATTCCGACACGATGCTCCTGCTCGCCCCTCCCGACCAGGTGGCCGCTGCCGTCGCCGGGGCCGGGATCGGCAACGGCAGCACGGTCGTCGTCTACGACGACACGGCGAGCCTCTACGCGGCGCGGACCTGGTGGAGCCTGCGCGCGTACGGCCTCGAGTCGGTCCGCATCCTCGACGGCGGCTACGGCGCGTGGGTCGCCTCGGGGCGCCCGATCAGCCACGCGGTGCACGAGCCCGGTCCGGCCGCGTTCGCGCCGCGCGCCCAGCTGCGGGCGCGCCTCACGACGAGCGACCTCCGATCGCTCGTCGGGTCGCCCGGCGCGCTGATCCTGGACGCCCGGGCGCCCGCGGAGTACCGCGGATTCGAGGGAAACGCCCGCCGGCTCGGCCACGTGCCCGGCGCGGTCAACCTGCCCGTCGCGCTGACGACCGAGCCGGGCAGCGGCCGCTTCGCGGACGGCGGCACGCTCCGGGCGATCATCGACCGGGCCGGCGTGGCCGGGCCGCCGCGTGGTCTGCTACGACGCGTCGGGCGTCGGGGCCGCGAAGCTCGCGTTCGTGCTGGCGCTGATGGGCCATGAGGACGTGGCGGTCTACGACGGCGGCTGGGCCGACTGGGGCAGCCGCCTGGACCTTCCGGTCGACCGCTAGCCCGAACGCGGTGCCGGCGGATCGGCGCCGCCGGGAACGCTGGGCAGCCGGGTGGGCGACGCGGACGTGACGGCAGCGCGGCCGGCCCGGCCCGCGGGTCGATCCTCGCGTACGGCGCCAGGATCTGCGCGCGCGCCTGGTTGACGGCGACCATCGCGGCGTCTGGCGCCCCTGCCCACCTGTCCGACCAGAAGACGGCGTCCGTGACCGGCATGAACGGGGCCCGCGGCTCGGCCAGCGACGTCGCGGAGGTTCCGCTCCGGGCAGCAGATGGACCGTGCCGATGACCCGGAATGGGGGGATGGAGACGAGCGCGCGGCTCGGCGACCTTCAAGGTCCGGAGCCCGCGCGCCGGCTCGACGGCCTGGAGCGAGACCGCGAAGAGGATCGATGTCGAGGTTGACCTGGGCGAACTCCGCGCGGCGTCGGCACGTCGCCGAAGCCGAATCCCTCGAGCGACACGGCCTCGAGGACGAGGAACGGCTGGTCGGCCTCGTTGAGGATGTCCGTGACGCGGTGCTCCGGCGTCTCGATCGCGCCCCGCACAACGTACAGCTCTGTGTACAGCGTCATTGGGACGGTTCGGATCGGCGAGTCGAGTGCCATGCTCGCAGTCTACGGAGAATGCGCCCGCGCCGAACACCCTTCAGCCAGGAGCCGCGACTGGCGGTCTGCCGCGATGGGAGCGCCACGATCAGCGGGCGATGCCGGGTGCGCGCCCCGGTGACCAGGTGCTCGGCGTCGTGCTGGAGCTCGCGCCAGAGCACCTCGACCGTCGCCAGCGTGTCGCAGTCGGCCGCCGCCTTGTCCAGGCGCAGGCGCGCGATCCGCGGGAACCGGAGCGCGAAGCCCGACTGGTGCCGGCCGCTCCGCATGATCACGTCGAAGGCGACCTCCACCACGACGACCGGCTCCACGATCCGATAGCGCCCGTGGCGGGCGAGCGTGTGCGCCTCGAACCAGGCAGTGCGCTCGACGATCTCCGCGTCCGTCAGGCCGCTGTACGCCTTCCCGATCGTGACGAGCTCACCCGTCGCGTCGTCCCGAACGGCGAATGTGTAGTCGGACAGGACGCCGTGGCGCTTGCCGTGGCCGCCTTCGACGCCCACCACGACGCAGTCCAACGTCGCGAGCGCCTTCTTCATCTTCAGCCAACCGGAGCCCGCGCCGGCCGGGCGCGTAGGCGCTGGCGGGGTCCTTGACCATCAGGCCCTTGTTGCGGCGCGACCGCGCATCAGTGAAGACCGCCTCCAACTCGTCCGTCGACTTCACCTGGACAAGGCGGGAGAGCGCAAACCGCGCCGGTTCGGCCTCCGCGAGACCAAGCGCCACCAGGCGCGCCCGGCGCTCCGCGAGCGGCCGCGACAGGAGCGTCTCAACGGCACCGTCGCGCGGGCCGAGCGCCAGCGCGTCGAACGCCACGTAGGCGACCGGGACCTCGTCCCGCAGGGCGGCCGGCGGCTCCTTGCGGCCCAGTCGTCGCTGGAGGCTCAGGAAGGGCAGGACGATGCCGTCTCGGTAGGCGAGCAGCTCGCCGTCGAGGATCCCGTCCCAGGCGAGCCGGGTCGCGGAGGCGATCACCTCCGGGAACTGGCCGCTGACGTCGTGAAGGTCCCGGCTGAACAGCCGCGCATCGCCGCCGCGCCGGTGGAGCTGGGCGCGGATGCCGTCGTATTTGTCCTCCGTCCAGACCACCGGACCGAGGCGCGCCATGATCTCGGCGGCGTCCTCCGCCGGCGAGGCCAGCATGAACTGGAGCGGCCGGAACAGGTGCACGCGCGCACCACTCAGGCGGCCATCGCGTGCCAGGACAGCGGTCTCGCCGATGTCGCCGGTGAGCATCGCCGCTCTCGCGACCTCCGTTTGCGGCCGTCCGAACGCCAGCGCGATCGCGGCCTGCAGCAGCCCTTCACGCAGCCCGATCCTGAGCTCCCCGGTGAGGATCTTCACGACATACGTGGCAGTGAGCGGCGTCGCAGCGCCGAAGCAGCGCCTCGAACGCCACCGACTTGGCCGCCGGCTCCGCCTGCCGCCTCGATCGCCGCGAACGCGGCGGCGACGTCGGGGACGGTGGGCGGCGTGTCGGCGCCGGCCGAACCTGCCCGGTCGCCGGGCCCGCCCTGGGCCTCCCGTGCCGCCATGAGGTCGCCGATGGCCAGGCCCAGGTCGGAATGGCGATCGTAGGCGGCCGCCAGCTCGAGCCGGTCAACCCCGGCAACCCGTGCGACAGCGTCCGCGATCGTCGCCCAGCCAAGGCCCGCGGCCCGGGCATCGGACTCCGCGAACGCGCGGCCGGAGAAGAAGACCACCGCGTCGCGCAGGGCGTCGGGCTCCACGTCGCGCAGGTAGTCGGCGACGAGGCGCGTCTTCTCGGAGGTCCGGGTCGTGGCGGCGATCCGCGCGGCCGCGAGGCTCCACCGGCGCATGTCGGCGATGGTATACGCTCGCACCCATGCGAGCCCGGAGCTGGTTTCCTGCCGCGGTCCCCGGCCGGTCGGTGGTGCTGCGTCCCCACACGGGAAGCAACCTGCCCGCCTTCAAGCGCTGGTACGGCGACCCGGAGATCGCCCGGCTCACCCGCTACCAGGAAGGGCCGATGCGCGCGGACGAGGTGGAGCGCTTCTTCGAGGCGCGCGTCGCCGGCGTCGGCTCGCTGGCGCTTGCGATCCACCTGGCGGACTCGGGCCGCCTGATCGGCACCTGCGCCTTCAGCCAGCTGGACGGGGACAACGGATCGGCGCTCTTCCACATCACGATCGGGGAGCCCGACTGCTGGGGGCGCGGGTACGGGTCGGAGGCAACCGCGCTGATGCTGGACCATGCGTTCGGCGCCCTGGGGCTCCACCGCGTGGCGCTGGCCGTCTTCGAGTACAACGAGCGGGCCATCCGCGCGTACCGGAAGGTGGGCTTCAGCGTGGAGGGCCGCTCGCGCGAGGCCATCTGGCGGGGTGGCCGCTTCTGGGACGAGATCCAGATGAGCATCCTCGAGGACGAGTGGCGGGCGATCCGGGAGCGTGCGCTGGGGCTGGCGCCGGCGGCGGGGTGCGCCGCGGTGGAACGGGCGCCCGCGGTGGAGCCGGCCGGCTGATGGCCAGCCTGGGCCCGGCCGCGGCAGCCGCCCGGCAGGCGTTCGCCGACGTAGTGGCGACGAAGGGCCACGCGGTGGACAACGCTCGGGCCGCGGCGGCGGGACTCGAGGCGGCGTTTGCGGCCGGGGTCCTCCAGCGCACGCCGGCCCTCGACGCGATGCTCCACGACCTCACTGCCGCATTGGACGCGGACACGGAGGCCGGCGAACGGCTGGGTGGCAAGTCCGCGGAGGCCGCCCGCCTCATCCTCCGCGCGATTGGGCGCGAGCTCGCCAACGCATGAGGGCGGCCCTCTCCAGGCACGCCGCTGCGATCGCAAGCATCCTCCTGGTCGTGGCTGGCGGCGCCGCGGCTGCGGGCCTTGCCGGAGTGCCCGGAACAGGCTGGGCCGACCCCGTGCTCGCGGCCGCGAGCCCGTCCCCGGGGGCGAGCCCATCGACCGGTCCCGCCGCCGGACCGACTTCTTCGCCGGGACCGATCATCGGCAGTCCCATCTCTCCGATGAGCGCACACCTTTCCGGGGACGTCTACGGGTACCTGCCCTACTGGGAGATGGATTCGAGCATCGAGGCCTCCCTCGACTGGAATGCCCTCTCGGTGATCTCGCTTTTCTCGGTCAGCCAGGACAGCGCTGGTGCCCTCGACGAGACCACGGCCGGCTACAAGGCGATCACCTCCGCGCGGGGCCGGCGTATCGCGGCCACGGCGCGGGCGCGCGGCGTTCGGGTCGAGATCACGTTCACGACCTTCGGGAATGCCAAGAACGCCGCGTTCTTTGGGTCGGCAACGGACCAGGCGGCCACGATCGCCGGGCTGCGCGCCCTCGTGGCGGATGTCGGGGCGGACGGCGTCGACGTCGACGCCGAGCTGATCGCGGGGACGTGGTTCTCGGCCTACGGGTCGTTCGTCGGCAACCTGCGCGCCGCGCTCCGGAAGGACAACCCCGCCGCGACGGTCTCGGTTGCGACCAACGGCAACACGTCGGGTGCCCGGATGGCCAAGGCTGCCGTGGACAACGGCGCCGACCGCGTCTTCCTGATGGGATACGCGTACCGATCGTCGGGATCCGCGCCCGGAGCGATCGCCCCGCTCCAGTTTCGGGGCCCGACCACCAGTCTCGACCTGCCCGGCTCGCTGGACCTCTACGCGGCGCAGGGCGTACCGAACGGGCGGATCATCCTTGGCCTGCCCTTCTACGGGATGACCTGGCCGACCGCCGGCCCAGCCCTCGGCGATCCCGCGACGGCAGGTGGACGCTCGTTCATCCCAGAGCACAACCTCGACACGCTGGCCGCTACAAGGACCGCGCTCAAGTACGACCCGGGCGAGTCGGTCGTCTGGTTCGCCCGGCAGGACCCGGCGAGCGGCGCCTGGAAGCAGACCTTCTACGACACGCCCCAGAGCCTCGCACCGAAGTACCAGCTTGCGATCGACCGGCAGCTCGCCGGGATCGGCGTATGGGCGCTGGGCTACGACCGCGGGCTTTCCGGTTACTGGGACCTGATCAAGGCCGCGTTCGGGCCGCCGAAGGTGCTGGCCGTCGCGCTCCCGCAGCGCTCTCGATGGCTCACCGTGCCTGTGGCCGTCGGCGCCCGCCCAGGGTCGCGGCCGCTCACGAGCGTGCGGCTCTCGAACGACGGGAAGACGTGGTCATCTCCGGTTCCTCTCCCCGGCCTTATCGACCCAACCGTCCCGACTGCGCTCCGGCCGCCGGTTGCGTGGAAACTGTCAGCCAAGGGCGACGGGAGGTACAAGGTCTGGGTCGAGGTGATCGACGCGGGCGGCACGCGCAGCTTGCCGCGGAGCGCGACGGTGACCCTGGACCGGACCGGTCCCGTGATCCCGGCCGCGCCCACGCTCTGGTGGAGCGGCACGTCCAACTCCTGGCGCGCCCGCTGGCCAGCCGGCGTGGACCCGGCCGGCGTGGCCGGCTACCGGGTTCAGCTCCGGGTGGGCACCGGTCCGTGGCAGGTCGCGACCCCGTTCACCACGGCCCGCAGCCTGGTCCTGCCGGGCATCCCACGGAGCTCGAAGATCACGCTTGAGATCAAGG
Organism: uncultured Chloroflexia bacterium; assembly: GCA_963800795.1. Taxonomy (GTDB): domain Bacteria; phylum Chloroflexota; class Limnocylindria; order Limnocylindrales; family CSP1-4; genus CTSoil-043. Next base: position 120,629 of record CAWDCJ010000003.1, on the reverse strand, counting down.
CACGGGACGCGCTCGGCAACTGGGCCACGACGTACGTCATCGCGCGCTCGGCGCCATAGCGGCCACCTCGGCCTTCCGGCGCCACCCGAGCAGGAGCAGCGCGACCGCCCCACCGACGGACGTCAGGACGAGGATCACCGCGTGGACCAGCACGGCCAGGGCGACCGCGGGATCCGCGCCGACCCCGAAGACGGCCGCGATCTGCACCGCTGCCAGCTCGAACGTTCCCAGGTAGCCAGGCCCCGCCGGAATCGCGGTGGCGAGCGAAACGCCGGCGGCCAGGAGGGCGGCCTGGCCCCAGGTGAGCTGCACGCCGACCGCCTGGCCCGCCGCCGCGAACGCCACCACGGTGGCGCTCCAGGCGACCAGGCTCCAGGCGACCGCCACCGTTACCGTCCGCGGCCGGCCGGCGACGGCCAGCCCCCCGCGGAGCCGGCCGGCGAGACTGATCACCGTGGGCCAGCGTTCGACGGCAGTGACGGCCCGGTCCGCGTACGGGAGGCGATGCGCGACGAGCGCGGCCGCCAGTCCCACGACCAGCAGGCCGGTGATCCCCAGGCCCACCAGGACCGCGCTCGCGACGACACCCCGGACATGGAGCAGAAGGATCGCCGCGGACGCGATCGCGACGAGGACGGCGGTGTCGACGACGCGCTCGACGACGATGGTGCCCAGGGTCGTGGCGCGGCTCAGGTTCTCGCGGTCGCCCAGGTAATGGCTCCGGACGAGCTCGCCCAGGCGCGCCGGCAGGACGTTGTTGGCGAGATACCCCACCAGGAGGTAGCCCAGGACCGGCACGAACCGGACGCGTTGGATCGGAGCGAGGAGCCCCTGCCAGCGGACGGTCCGGCACAGGACGTCGATCGCGATGCAGGCCATGACGCCGGCCACCCAGCCGGGCGCCGCGCTCCCGAGCACGCGGCCGACGGCGGTCAGGTCCACCTGGCGCAGGACCAGGTACAGCGACACGACGGAGATCGCGATCCCGATCCCGCCCCGCAGCAGCGATCGGCGCATCGCCCGGGTTCCCTGTCCGCGGCTCGGCGTCAGTCGCCGGGCCGGCGTGGCGTCAGCTTCGGCGAGGGCCGGACGCGGATACGGTGGAGAAGGAACCGGGCGACCACCCGGAGGGTCGACATCCCGTAGACCACGCTCCGGCGGAACCCGACCGAGCTCGCCTCCTCGAAGTACCGCGTCGGGACGGCGATCTCGCCGATCCGGAAGCCGCCCGCGGCCACGACCTGGGCCACCAGCTCCTGGTCGAACACGAAGTCGTCGGAGTTGCGGTGGTACGGGATCGTCTCCAGGAGACGGCGGGAGTAGGCCCGAAAACCCGTGTGGTACTCCGAGAGCCGCAGGCCGAAGGCGCGGTTCTCCAGTCCCGTGAGGAAGCGGTTGGAGATGAACTTCCAGGCCGGCATCCCGCCCGCCCGCGGGTCGCCCAGGAAGCGGCTCCCGAGCATCAGGTCCGCGTCGCCGCGCAGGATCGGCTCCACGAGGGCGGGGATCCGGGTCGCATCGTACTGGTAGTCCGGGTGGAGCATGATCACGACCTCGGCGCCAAGGTCCAGGGCCGCGTCGTAGCAGGTCTTCTGGTTGCCGCCGTAGCCGCGATTTTGGCGATGCACGATCACGTCCAGGCCGAGCCGCTTCGCGATCTCCACCGTCTGGTCCTTGCTCACGTCGTCGACGAGCACGATCCGCCCGACCAGGTCGTGGGGGATGTCGGCATACGTGCGCTCCAGGGTCTGGGCAGCGTTGTAGGCCGGCATGACAACCACGATCTGGTGGCCGACCATCGCCGCGCGCGCGACGGCGTCCCGGGGCGCGCGATCCTGCTCCTGCATGGCGCGAAGCGTAACGGCTGGCGGGCCTCCGCGGACCATCACCCGATGGTCATGTCGTGGACCGCATGTCGCCGATCGGCGAGAATGCCGGCACCCGCACGGAGAACCCCATGTTCGAGCGCCTCTTCGGGTCCCGCGGACAGGATCCCGCGACAGCATCGCGCGTCCCGCCCGGGCAGTACCTGACCGAGAAGTTCCCCGTCCTTCACTACGGCAGCGTCCCCATGGCCGACCTGGCGGCCTGGGACCTCCGCATCCACGGGCTGGTCGGGGCGCCGCTCACGTTCACCTGGGACCAGTTCCAGGCGCTGCCGCGTACGAGGTCACGGCGGACATCCATTGCGTGACGCGCTGGTCGAAGCTGGACACGACCTGGGAGGGCGTGCCGATCCGGGCGATCCTGGAGCTTGCCCAGGTCCGGCCCGAGGCGACCCATATCCTCGTCCATTCCGAGCAGGGCTACACCACGAACATGCCTCTCGCCGTGTTTGACGACGCGGACGTCCTGCTGGCGGACCGCTACGAGGGCCAGCCCCTGGAGCCGGAGCACGGCTATCCGCTCCGCCTGGTAGTCCCGAAGCGCTACTTCTGGAAGAGCGCCAAGTGGGTCCGCGAGCTGGAGTTCCTGGACCACGACATCCGCGGCTTCTGGGAACGCTATGGCTACAACAACGATGCCGACCCATGGAAAGAGGAGCGATTCTCGGAGTAGCGCCGGGCGCCTCGCGCTGGCGGCCGGACCTGCTCAGGCAGGCGGTTGGAGGATCGAACCCCCGGTAACGGGCCGGCCAGCGCGTCGGGGGTTGTCGTGCGGCGGTCAGCGGCGGGCCGGGGTCGTGCGAGCCATCGCCGCATCGAGACGGGCGATGAACGGCGCCGCGCCGAGCCGGACGAGGATCTCGCGTGACCGGGCGGCGGCCACCCGGACTTCCGGGTCACCGGGGTCGAGGAGCGTTGCCATGTCGATCCCGGTGAGCGCCCCCTCCCAGACCTGGCCAAGCTCGAGCCAGCCGGCGTGCGCCTCCTTGAACAGGGCGAGCGCTTCGGGCTTCGTCTCGAGGGCAGCGATCCCGGCGCGCAGGCCGGTCCCGACGAGGTCGATGAGGCGCCCGCGCGCCTCAGATGCCTCAAGGGATCGGAGGTCGTCCCGTGCGTCGGCGACACTGCCTGCCCACAGGTCGGCGTGGCCGGCCTCGGCAACTGCGAACCTGGTGAAGCCTGCGTAGGATCGAGCCGACTCGAGCGACGCCTGCCGGGCGTCCGCGAGCTGCCCTTTGGCGAGCGCTACATCCGCCCGGGCGAGGGCGAGGTACGCGAGCATGTCCGCCTCGATCGAGCCTCCCGACAGCCCGATCTGCTCCGCCGCGGTTGCCGCAACGGACTGGCCACGCCATGCTCGATCCTGACGAGGACCGCCAGCAGCCATGCCCGGTCTTCCGCCTCCGGCTCGGATTCGAGCGCCCCCTCGACGGCCGCCCAGGCGGTGTCCCACTCCCCGGTGCCGATCTCGTTCCAGGCGACGATCGCGACGAGGCTCGGTTCGCTCAGGCCCATGCGTCGAGCGGCGGCGATGGCATCGCGCCACAGGTCGAGCGCCGCCCGCGGGTCGCGATCGTCGAGGGCGCTGCCGAGGTTCTGGCGGGCCCGGAGGGCGATCGCGTCGAGGCCGTTGGCCGTGGCAAGCTCCAGCGCGGCCCGCAGGATGCCGATCCCCTCGATCGGGCGACCGACCCCCTCGAGGGCCGAGCCCTTGGTCACCAGGAGGTCAGCCAGGAGCGGGACGTCCTCCTGGCGCTCGGCCGCCAGGAGCGCCGCTTCCGCCACGTCGATCGCCCGCCGGGGCTCCTGCCGCATCATGTAGGCGCGCGAGAGCTGCGCCTGCAGCGCGAGCAGGTTTGGATCGCCGGTGAGGTCCGCGTATGCAGCGGCTCCGGCCTCCAGAACGGCCAGCGCAGGGCCGGTTCGGTAGGTCTGAAGGAGCGCCCAGCCGAGTGCCGCCGTCGCCCGTGCGGTCGCCGACCGGTCGCCGAGGCCGTGCCGGACATTGGCCGCGCGACGGAGGAATGCCTCGGCCTGTTGATGATGGGCCGCGGCCGACGATGCCCGACCCGCGAGCTCGAGCATCGCGGCTTCGTCGGCCGGATCGACCGCCAGGGTCAGCGCCTGGCTCAGGAAGGCGACTGCCTGGTCGTGCGATCCGAGGGCGATCGCCCGGCCTGCCGCTGCGCGCAGGGTGATCCGCGCCTGGGCGGCGAGAGCGTCACGCTCTGGGCCCCCGGGCGCGTTGTCCCGGGCGGCCAGGTAGTGCCCGGCGAGCGCGGCCGCCAGCTCGTCCGTGTCGAGCGCCTCCAGGTGCCTGGCGGCCGCGAGGTGGCGGGCCTTTCGGTCCGCGTGCGCGAGCGTGCTGTACGCGACCTCGCGGATCATCGCCTGCACGAACGCGTACTGCCCACGCTCGGGGAGCGTGGGTCCGTCTCACAGGCGATCACCTCGCGGCGCGCAAGCGTGTGCATTCGCGCCATGAGCGACGCCTCGTCGATCCCCGACACGGCCGCAAGCGCAGCCAGGGTGAACGACTGCCCGAGAACCGCTGCATCAAGGACGAGGCCACGGTCCGCAGGCTCGAGCCCGTCGAGGCGCGAGGCGATGAGCGCGGTGAGGGTCACCGGGATGCCGAGCGTCGTGATCTCGCCCTTCGGTGCGTACGTCCCGTCGCCAACGGCGGCGAGCTTCGCGTCCGCGACGAGCATGCGGATCATCTCGACGGCATAGAGCGGGACCCCCTCGGCACGCGCGCCGATCGCCCGAACCGCAGGCGGAGGAAGCCCGGGAACCAGACCCGTCAGCAGGTTGCGCATCTCCGGCTCGGCGAGCGGCTCGAGGGAGAGGCTCGTGAAGTTGCGTCGACCAGCGCCCCAGTCGGGCCGCCGGTCAAGCAGCTCCGGCCGCGCGAGCGTCACCACGTACAGCGGGCTGGCGCGACTCCACTCGAGGAGGTGGTCGATGAAGTCAAGGGTGCCCGTGTCCGCCCAGTGGAGATCCTCGAAGAGGAGGACCACCGGTCCGGATGCGGCGAGGCGCTCGAAGAAGGTCCGCCAGGCGCCGAAGAGCTGCTCCGGGCCGATGCCGGTATCGATCCCCAGCAGCGCCAGAAGGGCTGGCTCGATCCAGCGACGGTCAGCCGGGGGAAGGGCGAGGCCATCGAGCAGGCTGGCGATCCCAGCCCGGGTCGTCGGCTCGGGGTCAGCCTCGGCGAGGCCAGCCCGACGGCGGATCATCTCGCCGAGCGCCCAGAATGTGATCCCGTCGCCATGCGCGGGTGAGCGACCGCGGTGCCACCAGATCGCCCCCACGATCCCATCGAGATACTTCTCGAACTCCCAGGCCAGGCGGCTCTTCCCGATGCCGGCCGGGCCGGTCACTGACACGAGGCGGGTGCGACCCTCGCGAGCGGTCGCGTGGAACAGGTCTTTGAGAAGGCGCAGCTCGTGTTCGCGCCCAACGAACGGGGCCTCGAGCGCCTCGGAACGCCCCCGGCCGCCTCGCTCGGCGATGACCCGTAGGGCGCGCCAGGCCGGCACCGGGGCCGCCTTTCCCTTGAGCGACTGCCCACCCGCGGCCTCGAAGGCGACCGCCTTCGAGGCCGCCCGCTGGGTCGCATCGCCGACGAGCACAGTCCCGGGCATCGCTACGGACTGGAGCCGCGCGGCGGTGTTCACGAGGTCGCCTGCGACCATGCCCTGGTTGGCGGCGCCGAGCGTGACGGCGGCCTCGCCGGTCAGGATGCCGGCCCTGGCCGTGACCCCGGGGCCAATGGCGCAGACCGCGTCGATAAGCTCGAGTCCGGCCCGCACGGCGCGTTCGGCATCGTCCTCCTGGGCGGTCGGCGCCCCCCAGACGGCCATGACAGCGTCGCCGATGAACTTCTCGATGGTACCGCCGTGCCGTCCGACCACTTCGGCCGCCAGGTCGAAGTAAGCCGTCAGCAGCTGCCGCACCTCCTCGCTGTCGCGGCCCTCGGCCAGCGTCGTGAACCCGACCAGATCGGCGAAGAGGACCGACACAAGCCGACGCTCCGCAACCGGCGCAGGTACAGACGCGGTTCCCGGTCCGGCGCTGTGTCCTGGCATCCCAGCGGCAGACGACCGGTGCGCCTTGGAGCCGATGTCGTGGTCGAGGAGCCCGCCGCACTCCCCGCAGAACCGCTCGCCCGGCTCGTTGAGCGTCCCACATTTCCGACATGCGGTGGCCAGGGACGTCCCGCACGCTGCGCAGAACTTCCGCTCGCGTCGGTTCTCGGCTCCACAGCTCGGGCAAACCACTCTCTCGACCTCCCGCCCCGGGTGTGGTTCGAGCGTAGCGGATGTGCGGGGCGGCCGAGGGACGATCGGGGGAACGCCCGCCTGCCGGGCCTCCGCAAGTCCCGACGCTCGGAACGGCGGAACACGATACGCTGCGGCTCTGGGCGCTTGCTTACCTCGCGGGCTCGGAGGACAACGAATCCAGGCAACGAACGGCCGGACCGACAGGCGCCACGCGCATCCGCACTGGGGGGCACCACATGACTGAGCCGAACCGCGCGCCCCGCGGGGAGCGGCCAACCCCCGCCGCGGCCACGAGCGATCCCGGTCCCCGACCGGATCGGCCCATGCCGGCCATCTACCTGGGGCACGGCGCCCCGCCCGCTCCTCGAGGACGCTGAGTGGATGGGCGAGCTGGGTCGATGGGGGGCCGCGCTCCCCCGGCCCGATCGATCCTCATCGTCAGCGCGCACTGGCAGACCGCCCCGGTCGCGCTGAGCTCCACGAGGCCCGTTCCGCTCGTCTACGACTTCTCCGGCTTCCCCGACCACTACTACCAGATGACGGTACGAGGCGCCCGGCGCGCCGGATCTCGCGGCGCGCGTGAAGGCGCATGCTGCCGGCGAACGAACCCGTGCTGGAACGTGAGACTCGGGGCCTCGACCACGGCGCCTGGGTGCCGCTCAAGGCGATGTACCCGGGCGCCCACATTCCCGTGCTCCAGATGTCGATGCCGGACCTCGACCCGCGCCACCTGTTCGAGGTCGGCCGCCGCCTGGCGCCGCTCCGCGATGAAGGCGTCCTGATCGTCGGCAGCGGGTTCCTGACCCACGGCCTGCCCGTTCGTCCACGACTACTTCCTGGGCAAGCCCGGCGCGCCCCAGTGGTCGATCGATTTCGACCACTGGGCCACGGAGGCGCTGAACCGGGGCGACCTCGACGCCCTGTTCGCGTTCCGCGAGAAAGCGCCGGGCATGCCCTACGCCCACCCGACCGATCGAGCACTTCGCACCGATCTTCGTCACGCTGGGCGCGGTCGGCGAGGCCGGACGAGGCGCCCGACTACGCGATCGAGGGCTACTTCTACGGGCTCTCGAAGCGGTCCTTCGAGGCCCGCTGACAGGCCGTCAGCCGCCCGCGCTCAACGGGGCGACCCGAATCGCGGCAGCCCGCCGCGTCCGAATGCGCCGAGGTCAGGCGGCGAGGCGCTCGTCCTGCTCCGCGGCCGGGAGGATGCCGATCGCGGCCGTAGACCTGGGCGTGCGCGCGATGCGGAACGCGAGGTAGAAGCCGCAGATCGCGAACACGACCAGCACCGGGAGCGTCATTCCGAGGCCGGTGACCCGCTCGACGAGGCCGCCGAAGTAGCTGCCCGCCAGCACCCAGAGACCAGCGACAAGAAGAGGTTTCATGGCCCGATCGTCGCCGCGGCACGGGCCGGAGGCGATCCCCACTTCGTACCAGGTCAGGCAGCCATTTGGCGCCTGAAGACCTCTTGGCCGCCCGGAGGCGGGCGGTGGTCAGTGGTGGCAGGCCCCCGGAGCGCCCTCGGACTCGGCCGTCCGGAAGGAGGACCCGCACCCGCACGCCGCGACCGCGTTCGGGTTGTTGACCGTGAAGCCGGCGCCCATGAGCGTGTCGACGTAGTCGATCTGGGACCCGGTCAGCAGGTCCAGGCTCTTCGTGTCGACGTAGACCTTGATCCCCTGTGACTCGAGGATCCGGTCCTCAGGGGTCGGCGCATCCTCGATCATCATCCCGTACCGGAAGCCGGAGCAGCCTCCCGAGTAGACGTAGACGCGCAGGCCGACGTTCGGGTTGGCTTCCCCGGCCGTGATCTCGCGGAGCTTGCCCGCGGCAACGTCGCTCAGGCTGAGGATGGTCGAGCTGGTGTCGATCATTGGGAAGCGTCCTCCTTGGGACGAAGGGGGGCGAAGAGAGGCAGGCAAATCGTAGGCGGTCCCGCGTTTTTCGACAAGAGCGCCATCGAAATCAGCCGCCTGTGGGGAGCAGCGGCCGGGCCGCGGTTCGGTCTGCGGGCCGAAGCCTCAGCGGCCGAAGCGTCGCCCGCGCTGCTGGTACGTGCGGATCGCGCGCAGGAAGTCCAGCTCGCGAAACGCTGGCCAGTACGCGTCACAGAAGTAGAACTCGCTGTACGCGCTCTGCCAGGGCAGGAACCCCGACAGCCGGACCTCGCCCGACGTCCGGATGATGAGGTCGGGGTCGCTGGACCCGCGCGTGTAGAGGTGCGCCTCCAGCTGCTCGGCAGTGAGCGCGTCGGGGAGCCCGTCGGGCGTCACGCCTTCTGCCACGAGCGAGCGGATTGCAGATCGGGCCGCCTCCACGAGCTCGTCGCGGCCCGAGTAGCCCAGCGCCAGCGTGACGCGGAGCCCGGGCCGGCCCGCCGTCTCGGCCTCGCCGCGCTCGGCCGCCTCGCGGAGCCGCTCCGGGAGGAGCTCGCGCCGGCCGATCACCCGGAGGCTCATCTCCAGGCGCTTCACCTTGTCGCGCTCGGAGAGCGCGGTCAGCGTCTGGCGGGCGATCTCCGTGATCACCTCGACCTCCTCGGGCGCCCGGTCGAGGTTCTCCAGCGAGAGGGCCCACAGGGTGACCTCGCGGATCCCGAGGTCGCTGCACCAGTCCAGGAGCTCGATCGCCTTGTTGGCGCCGTGACGGTGCCCGATCCCGGCGCCGCCGCCCAGCTGGCGCGCCCAGCGGCGGTTGCCGTCCATGATCAGTGCCACGTGCTCGGGGACCGGCCGGGCGAGGACCTCTGCGCGGAGCCGCGACGTGTACGCACGGTAGACCGGGGCGAGCGCCACCTGGCGCGCGACGGTCGATGCCATGCGCATCCGGCCGACGAGGTCGGCGAGCCGGCGCGGGCGGAGGCGACCGCCGCGGCGCCGGGCTGCGAATCAGGCATCGATCCGCTCCACGACCATGGCGATGCCCTGGCCGACCCCGATGCACATCGCGGCCAGCCCATGACGTCCGCCCGTCCGGACCAGCTCGTGGACGAGCATCGTGACGAGCCGCGCGCCCGATGCGCCGAGCGGGTGGCCGAGGGCGATCGCGCCGCCGTTCACGTTGACCCGGGCCGGGTCCAGCCCCAGCTCGTCGATGCAGGCGACCGACTGGGACGCGAAGGCCTCGTTGAGCTCGACCAGGTCGAGGTCGGCCACGCCCAGACCCGCGCGCGCGAGCACCTTGCGGACGGCCGGCACCGGGCCGATCCCCATGACGCGAGGGTCCACCCCGGCGACCGCGGTCGCTACGACGCGCGCCATCGGATGCAGGCCCAGCGCCCTGCCTCGTTCGGCCTCGACGAGAAGCAGGGCCGCCGCACCGTCGTTGATCCCCGAGGCGTTGCCGGCGGTGACCGTCCCGCCGTCCCGGAAGGCAGGCTTGAGCTTCGCGAGACCCTCCGCGCGTGGTGTCCGGGCGGGGATGTTCGTCGCGGGCGACCACGACCGGGTCGCCCCTTCGCTGCGGGATCGTCACGGGGACCAGCTGGCCGTCGAACCGGCCGGCCAGGACCGCGGCCGCGACCCGCCGCTGGCTTTCCCGGGCGAACGCGTCCTGACGTTCGCGCGAGACCGACCAGTCGTCAGCCACGCACTCTGCCGTCTCGCCCAGGCTCATCACCGGGTAGCGCGCATCGAGCTTCGGGTTGACGAAGCGCCAGCCGAGCGTCGAGTCCACCAGCTCGTGGGTCCCACGCTCGAAGGCGCCCTCCGGCTTGAGCATCACGTAGGGCGCGCGGCTCATCGACTCCACGCCGCCGGCGATGAAGACGTCGCCGTCGCCGACCGCGATCGCGTGCGCTGCGGAGCTGATCGCCTGCATGCCCGAGCCACAGAGCCGGTTGACGGTCAGCCCGGCGACCTCCACCGGCAGCCCGGCGATCAGCAGCGCCATACGGGCCACGTCGCGGTTGTCCTCGCCGGCCTGGTTCGCGCAGCCCAGGATCACGTCCTCGACACTGGCCGGGTCCACACCCGTCCGGTCCACGAGCGCCCGGATGACGAGCGCGGCCAGGTCGTCCGGGCGGACGGAGGCGAGCGCCCCCCCGTAGCGTCCGATCGGCGTGCGGACCGCATCGACGATCCAGGCGTCACGCAGCAGGCGGCGGAGGTCTCGGGTCACGCCCGGATATTAGGCCGTCGACGAGGTCAGGGCGGCGCGAAGATCGGCTCCCCGGCACGCACGTTCTGAACCGCATGGCGCGCACGGCATGGAAGAGGACGCGGCTCGAGATTGACCTGAGCGCCCAACTGCGCCACCCAGTGTGTGAAACCTGCTGGCAATGAACCTGACGATGCCGAACGCCCTATTGACATCCGATCGAAACCGATCGAGGCTCGATAGATGAAGAAGCTCTCGAGTCGCCTTCTGCGCGTTGCGCTCCTCGTGCTCCTGCTCGCGTCCGTGCTTGCGCAGGTCCTCGTGCCCGTCTACGCGTCCGAGGTCGGGGCGCGGTTCCCCGAGGTTGCCTACCTCGTCGTCCCATACTCGCTGGCGGCGACCCTGTTCATTGGATGCGGGCAGGTTGCGCTGCTCGCCGTCTGGCGGCTGCTGTCGCTCGTGGACGGCGGGGTCATCTTCACGCGCCGGGCTGTGCGCTGGGTCGATGTGATCGTGACCTGCGGGGCGGCCGCCACGATCCTGGCCGTCGTGGTCCTGGCCCACATGCTCGAGTTCGTGCCCGGCGGCGGCGGACCGATGGTCTACTACCTCGGCGGGTGCATCGCCGCGGTCATCGCGCTCGTGCTGCTCACGGTCGTCATGCGGGGCCTGCTCCTGGCGGCAGTCGCCGATCGAGCCGAGCTCGACGAGGTCATCTGATGGCCCTCGTCGTGGATCTCGACGTGATGCTGGCCCGCCGCAAGATGTCCGTGGGCGACTTCGCCGATGCCGTCGGCATCACCCCCGTCAACGTCGCCGTGTTGAAGAACGGGCGCGCCAGGGCTATCCGCTTCACCACCCTCGACGCGATATGTCGGGTCCTCGACTGCCAGCCGGGCGACATCCTTCGGTGGATCCCCGACGGGCCCGATCGGACGGGCCGCTCGGGCTGGCCACGTCGAGCGGTAGGCCCTCGGGGACCTTCGTCAGAACGGCAGGTCGAGCTCGTCGTCGAGCGGGATGACCGTCGTCGTGGGAATGGCCTTCGGTCGCATCTTCTTGCAGTCGGGGCAGGCCGGCGCCCCCGGCGGCACCTTCACCCGAGCGCGCGGCGACATGCGGTAGGGCTTGTGGCGCGGGTCGGCGCATGACCAGGAGACGGTCTTCGCGTAGGTCGACTTGATCGTGAGCGGCGTGCGGGGCAGGTTCGCCTCGGCGTCCACTCGGGCATGAGGTCGGGCCGCACGCCGGCGACGCTCTAGGCGGCGGTCGTCCTCGCGGTCGAGCACCGCTCGCAGCGCGTCCGGCGCTTGGTGCGCTGGCCGACCTCGGCCTTCCACTCGTGCTGGCAGCGGTGGCAGACCCAGCGGGCCTCGTAGTTGTTCCCCGCCGTGATCGTGGCGATGTCCCGCGTGTTCTCCTCGTAGTCCCAGTCGCGGGCGATCTCCGGGTAGTCGGTCAGCATCGTCCCCGCGACGTCTGCCGAGATCGTGGTCTGCCCCGGCTTGAAGCCGGAAGGTCAGCGGCGGGAACCCCATCCGCCGGCGCTCCTCGTTGTCCTCGATGCTCCGCAGGAGGACCGACTTCACCTTCGCGCCGGCCATGTAGGCGGCCCGCGCCTCCTGGTCCCGGTCGCGGGCGGCGAGGAGCAGCCTCGAGAGCGAGCGGAGCTCCGTCGGGTCGTCCTCGCCCGCCTCCCAGTCGGGCTTCGCGAACGCGGGGCCGACCTCGCGCAGGTGCCCCTTGATCGTCGCCGCGAACTCGGCCTCGCCCGCCTGGCCCGACTCCGAGGCCCGCATGAGGTTGAGGATCATCTGCAACCGCCGGGCGTTGCGGAACCGGAACCGGCTGCGGTCGGTGAGCTTGGTGTCGACGAAGTCGAGCAGGCCCTCGGCCGGGCTGTTGCTCCGGGGTGGTCCTTGAACTCAGGCACGCGCAGGGCGATCTGCGCCGCGGACGCGGTCGGTGTTGGCGCCCATCCACTCGATGATGTTCCCGCAGTCGTGCTCGTTGGCGAACGTGAGCAGCGCCCCCCAGTCGTCCTCCGCAAGGAACGCTCGTCCGAGCAGCGGCTTGATCTCCTCGTTCTCGGCCGGCCAGCCGTCCTTCCCCGCCCAGGCTTCGAGCGCACCCTTCAAGTGGAACTCGCAGGCGACGATCGTCGCGTTCGGCCAGCGGAGCATCGCCGCCTGCTTGATCGCCTTCGCGCCGTCGGCGACCACCCACTCGACGTCGCCCGGCAGCTCGTCGAGGAAGTCCGACCAGGACTCCCGCGTCTCGTCGGGCGCGAGGCGCGGGCCCCACGCGCGGAGCGGCCGCTTCGGGTCGTCCCCGCCGACCGCCGCGAGCACCGCTCCGGCGCGCTTGTTCGGGTCCCAGCGCTCGCCGTGATCGACCGCGTCGTAGGGGAACAGGTGGAGCGGCAGCGAGTCGAGGACCAGGATCTTGGGCCAGCGCTTGGGGCCGAGCCTCTGGTGGATGAGTTCGCCGAACAGATCGATGTAGCGGCCTGAGAGGCCGAACGCCCGGCTGGCGTAGCGGAAGCCGTGCTCGCCGGTCTCGTAGCGCTGGGCGTCGTAGCGGACCTTCTGGGCCGCCTTGCGCCCCGAGTCACCTGAGCCGATCAGCGCGAGAACCTTGCCCATCTCGTTGGCGCTCGTGTCGAAGCCGACGGGCGTCAGCGGCCCCTGCGCAAGACCCGGCACGACGTCGCAGGTCGTGCAGGCGACGCCGAGCGGATGGCCGCCGCAGGCAGGCCGTCTCGGCTCGGAGAAAGTGTGCGGCTTGATCGCCGGGTCGTCTGGCAGGAAGCGCGGGCGCCGGAACGGTCGAGTTCCCAGTCCGGGTTGCCGTCGATGCGGATGGCGCCCCGATGACCCTCGTCGCACTTGACCGGCCGGTTCGGGATGGCGTGCGGCGGGCGCCCGCCGACCCGGCGGGCAGGCGGCGGACGGAGGGCGAGAGGCGGCGGGAGCGGGAGCGCGACGGCCATCGCCGAGACGGTCGCAGGTTCGCGTGCCACCTTCTATGGCACGGAAGGCCCACCCGTCTCATCGAGAACCCGGAGGTTTCACACACTGGGTGGCGCAGTTGGCCTGAGCGCGCGAGTTGACACGTCTGGGGCCACGACCCCTTGAGCCGCGGCGCCGTGGCTTGCCCACTGGCGCAAGGGTTCGGAATGCGGATCAGTTGAAGGTGAAATGGTCCAGGGAGGTGATGGTCGATGTGCCACCCGGTGTCGTCACGATGACGTCAACCTGCCCAACGATCCCGGGCGGCGTCACCGCGGTGATCGTCGTGTCGTTCGTGACGGCCACGGCAGTCGCTTGCGCCCCACCGACGGTCACCGAGGTCGCCCCGGTGAAGTATTGGCCCGAAATCGTGATGGGGGTACCGCCCAAATGGGTCCCGGAGCTCGGGCTGACACTCGTGATGACGGGTGCTGGATAGAGCTGGATGAGGTGCGCGCCGGAGCCGAGGATCTGCCCGGCGATCTGATGGAAGACACTCGGCAAACCGCTGGCATCGACGACGTTGTAGTAGTAGACCAGGGGCGGGATCGCTGCCGGGTCGTCCGGCGTGGCCAGGAGCTTCATCATCGCGGGGTCGTTGATGTTCGGGTCCAGGTATGGCCCCCGGCCGATCGCGTAGTAGTACGGCGAGGTGCCGATCAGGATCGAGTACGCGATGTCCGCCGACCCGAGGTAGGCGGTGATGTCAGCCTGGGTCGGCCGTTGGTTGCCCGATCGCGCTCGTCGCGGGCAGGCCGTTCGGGCCCAGGTCGGGGTTCGGGCGGCCGTCCGAGAGGAAGATCATGACGCGCTTGACGGTGCCCCCGACTGCGTTCCGGGCGTGCGTGTTGAGGTCCGCGGTGGCCGTCTGCATCCCGCGCGCGGTTGGCGTGTTGCCGTTCGCGGCGATCGCGTTGATCGTCGTCGCGAGCTGCGCCGCCGTGAACGACCACGTGCCGAGCGATTGGGCCGTGGTCCCGCTGAATGTGGTGATCCCGACCTCGTTCCCGGTCGCGCCGATGCCGCCGTTGTTGCTCAGGTCGGTGACGAGCTGGTTGGCCGCAAGCTTTGCCCAGTAGATGCGCGGCTCTGAGGGAGTGCCGGAGTAGTTGCCGCTCATGCTGCCCGACTTGTCGATGACGAGCTCGACGTCGTTGAGCGTCAGCGGCACCGCCCCGCACGGCCCGCCGCACGCGGCCGAGGAGACGGCGCCAGAGCTCCCGTTCGCGATCCCGACGACCGGTGCGAAGGCGTACTGGGTGGTGGAGCTACCTCCGACGACGACGACGTTGCACTTGTCGCCCGCCGACGGATCGCAGCTGGATGTGCGGGTTGGGCCCGCGCCCGTGAACTGCGAGGCGAGGTTGGCAGCGCCAAGCGAGGGACGCGGATCGCAGGTCGCCGGGACATCGCGCGAGATCAGCGGCCCCGTCGAGTCCGCGCCGATCAAGCATCGGTAGCTGATCGTGTAGGCGCAGTCCGCGATATTCGGGTCCACGCCGACGACGCACCGGGAGCCGATCGCGGTCGTTGACTGGGGGAGACCAGGGTAGTTGGTCTGGATGGTGCTGTTGATGAGCGTCGCGACCGCGGCGGCGGCCCCCGATACTGAGCCGTCGACCGGCATCAGGGTGCCTCCGGCCAGGGCCGCCGCGTCCGTCGTGTTTCGCAGGGTCTGCCTGTTGTTCCTGAGGACGCCGAGGTCAACCGCGATGGCCGCGAACGCGAGGATCACCACGAGGACAAGCGCGAACAAGACGAGGATCTGACCCTTCTCGCGCTCGTCCCCAGCCCGTTGACGTAGCATCTCGGGTCTCCACATTGCTCTCGACACTCGTGGCTTTCGAGGCATCGAGCTACTCATGGATCATCTGGACGGTCGAGCTGAGATTGATGGAGCTCGGGAGATCGATGATGACATTCCCGAGGAGTTCCAGGTGCATCGGGACCGGGTTGGCGAACGGATAGGTCGCGGTCACCGTGACGGCATCGCCCGCCTTGCAGGCACCACTGCCACTAGCACCCCACGTGCAGGTCGTGGTGGTCACGTGGTGGTTGGCGTCGACGGTGAATCCCACCACCGTCGTCGTCACCTGACTTGGGTTCAGACCTGCGCCAGCTGCCGATTGGACCTGACTGCTGACTTTGGAGGCAAAGGCCGCATCGGTCGGGTCGAGCAGGATGCCGTAGTGCGCACCCTCCCGAGCAGCATTGATGATGGACATCTTGGAATACAGAAGGAATCCGAAGTAGAGAAGGCTCGTCAAGATCACCATGAAGATCGGGAAGACGACCGCAAACTCGACCAACGCTTGGCCGCGACTCTTGCGGCGCGAAGAGCGGAGGGTCGTCGAACTCAATGGGCGTCTGACGCGGGCTGGCTGATTCATCGCGTTGGGCGTGGCCTCCCTCGGACCCCATCCCGTGGGGGCCGCATCGTACTACCGCGAACCTTGAAAAGGTCCTTGCAGGACCTGGTACTTCCGGGCGAATCTGGTGCCCTGTTGCACCGTCCCGGGCGACGTGCGACCGACAGGACGGCGCCCCGGTGAGGAGGCGTTCAGGACGCTGCCGAGCCCGACCGCTGACGACCATTGCGGCGGGAGCCGACCCGTCGCCACTGCGCGACACCGCAGCCTGAGGGGCGGACCGGGCCGAACCTCCGGTAGCCCATCCAAGTACAAGAGGGCTATTTGGTGCGCCCCGGCACCCATGCAAAGTGGGCGGCAAGGTCACGAGATCACATTCGCGATCCTCGCAGCACCAGCGCGAGCCCGTTTCCAGTCAGGAGGCCACCGCGTGGCACCGTCGCAGCGTCCCCGACGACAGCGCCGAGATCGAGGCGCCCGGCAAGCGGGACAGAGCCTTGTGGAGTTCTCACTCGTGATCCCGCTGTTCCTCGTGGTACTCATGGCGGTCATCGAGTTCGCGTTCCTGATGAACGGCCAGCTCTCGATCAACTACGCGACCCGCGACGCGGCGCTCATCGCGGCCGAAGCGGGCAACGCGGGCCTCGACGCCCAGAGTGATGACCTTGCGGACTGCGTCATCCTCCAGAAGATCCAGCAGGACGTCACCGCACCCGCGAACACGTCCAACATCACGGAGGTCCAGATCTACTGGACCAACGCCACCGGGCAGCCGCTCGACACGAGCGGCAACGTGACGACGTTCGGAAGCGCCAGCCAGGCCGTCGACAAGTACGTCCCCGGCTCGACGACGTGCACCTTCCCGGACTCGACGACGATCACCGTCCCCTACACGGAGACGACGGCCAACTACCCGAGCAGCAGCCGCTGCAACGCCATCCTGGGCACCGCCGCTGGCTGCCTTGCCGGTCACTCCGGGCTCGACACGATCGGGGTCCAGGTCACCTACTACGACTCGTGGAGGACGCCCCTGCACAACCTGATCGGACTGCTGGGCAACGGCTGGACGCTCGTGCAGTCCAACCAGATGCGCATGGAGCCGGTGCTGTGAGGACGCCGCGACCTCGGGCAAGCCGCACGAGAGAGCGGCCAGTCGCTCGTCGAGTTCACCCTCATCATCCCCGTCTTCCTCCTGATCCTGTTCGGGATGATCGAGTTCGGGTTCGTCTTCACGCACGACCTGACGGTCGAGTACGCCACCCGCGAGGGAGCCAGGGCCGGCGCTGCGCTGGCGAATGGTGCGGACACCAACGGATGCAGCGGCACGAACTGGAAGACCGTCGACCCGTTGGTGATCGCCGCGGTCGAGCGCGTGCTCCAGTCGCCCGGGTCGCAGATCGTGATCTCGAACGTCAGCCGGATCGTCATCTACAAGGCCAACCCGAACACCGGTGCCAACGACCAGGGGCTCCAGGACGTGTGGACCTACTCACCCGGTGCCGGCCCAATTCCCCTCGGATCCACCGACCATCTGAACTTCGTGGATTCCTCATACCCGAACAGCGACGCGTGGAAGGCCTGCTCGCGCAGCAACGCGCTGCCCACACCGAACTCGATCGGCGTCAGCCTGACCTACACGTACACCTTCCAGACACCCCTCGCGTCGGTCATGCGCTTCTTCGGAGGCGCCTCCAGCGCGACCCTGACCCTGACGGACAAGACCGTCATGCAGCTGAACCCGGCCGCGAGCTGAGGAATGGACGCCATGACCCCCACACCTCCTCTCCGGCGCTCGCTGACGGCAGCGAGACCGCACGCGGATCACGCGCTCCGAGGGCCAGGAGGCACCGTATCGGATCCTCGCGCGGCCAGGTCCTCGTCATCTTCGCCGGCGGGCTCATCGCGCTCCTCAGCCTTTGCGCCGTGGTGATCGATGTGTCCTGGTACTGGGCCAACACCCTGCGCGTCCAGCGAGCAGCCGACGCCGCGGCGTTGGCCGGGGTCGTCAGCCTGCCGGGCAACGTCGCCGGCGCGCAATCCCTCGCCGTCCAGGCCGCGGGTGCAAACGGATACGCGCTGACCAACGCCTGCGTCGCGGGTACCATGCGGCCCTCGGCGCTTCCGGGGTCTGTGCGCACAGCCGGATGCGGCGAACGACCGCCAGCTGGACGTCACCGTCACGGCACCCGTCAGCACGTTCTTCATGCGCCTGGTCGGGATCAACTCGGTCACGGCGACCCGGACGGCCAAGGCCAAGTACGAGCTGCCGGTCCCCATGGGCAGCCCGCTCAACTACTACGGCGTGTACCAGCTGTGCAGCGTGGCCGGCGTGTGCACCGCAGAACCCGGAGCAACAGCCGACCCGATCTCCTCACAAGGGTTCTTCGGAGCGATCGAGGGCCAGGGCACCAACCGCAGCACGGGCGACGCCTTCGCGACCTACTACAACGGCAAGCCCACCCTGAACACGGACTTCAAGGCCACCGGCTACGACTACACGGTGGTCGTGCCCACGTCGGCGCGACGGTGTGGGTCTTCGACCCGACGTTCTGCGCGACAGCGACGAAGGCGGCGGGTGCGGCCATGCGGGCGCCGGTGACCACTGGCTGGGACCCAACAATCCGACCGCCGTCTCGACCTACTACCAGCTCTGGAACTTCAACGACTTCCCGCTGGACCCCTCGCAGTGGACGATCGTGCCCGGTGCAGACTCCGGCTCGCTCTTCGCGAACGAGAACAACATCGACAAGAGCGCCACCTACGGGAGCTCGACCCTCACGAACTACGCCGACCAGGGCACCCCAGCAAGCGTGTCAGGCCATCCACTGACCGATTGTCAGGCCGGGAAGATCGCGAGCCCGACCGTCGGCGGCTACTGGCACAACCAGTGGTGGCCGCTCGCCACGAACGTGCCTGCCGGAACGTACTTCGTACGGGTGATGACCACGGACCCGAACAACCCGAACGGCAACCTGGGCCAGAGCTTCGAGAACATGTTCTCGCTCGAGGTCACCGGCGGCGGCGCCGGTCAGATCTACGGCGCCGGCAGGATGGCGACCTACGCCAACGTCGACTCCGGAGCGCAGACGTTCTACCTCGCCCAGATCAGCCAGGTCCTGGGAGCCGGCAAGACGATGGAGATCGACCTCTTCGATCCAGGCGACGTCGGGCAGAACGCGTGGCTCCAGATCCTCAGCCCGGACAAGAGCCTCCCGAACAACTACGCGTCATTCACCTGGACGGCCGATTCGAACGCCTCATCGGGCCATACGAGCAGCGACGGAACGGTGACCTGCATCCAGACGTATGGCGGTGGATCGGGGGTCTCGGCCCCATCCGGTTGCACCACCTACAACAGCGGCGGCACGTTCTTCCAGAACTCCTGGGTCAAGATCCTGGTCCCGATCCCGGGCACCTACGGCCAGACCGGCCTGCAGCCAGCCGGAGACCCGGCACCGGCTGGTGGAAGATCAAGTACACGGTCCAGAGCGGAAACGACACGACCACCTGGATGGTCAGCGTCCTGGGCAACCCGGTCCACCTGGTCGTGCCGTAGGGGGCCGATCCCGGCCGTTTGTCAGCGGGGTTGCGCCTGCTGACAACCGCTCGATGCCGCTTCGAGCTACCGCTTGATCTTCGCGCCACCGCGAGCCGTGCCCGTTGAGGTACCACCGGCGACTCCAGGCGGTACCTCCGGGCCAGACGGTGCAGCCTGGCAACAGGGGCAAACTTGGACGAAAGGTTGAGAAACCACAATCGTTTTCGTCGTCGCAACTGAACGGATTTCCCTCGATGTCCAGGTTCGAACCTCAAACTGCCGAGTGCCGCGGTCATGACCGTCGCGAGACCGGGCAATCGCTCGTCGAGTTTGCCCTTGTCTTTCCGCTGTTCATGCTGTTGACGCTCTTCATCATCGAGTTCGCGTTCGTCTTCAGCGCCATGCTCGGCGTCAACTTCGCCAGCCGGAACGCAGCGCTCACCGCGGCGGAAGCCGGGAGTGACAAGCTCGCGGACTGCGTGATCCTCCAGCAGGTGGAGGACTCGATCGGTGCGCCGGGCAACAAGGCAAACGTCCAGACGGTCACGATCTATCGGAGCGACCAGAGCGGGTCGACCCGCTTGGCGACACTGACCTACACCCGGGGCGGAACGACGACGTGTACCAAGGGAGCGGTCCGCTGTCCGTCCCCTACTCGTCGCCCACCGGCACCTACACGTACGGCCAACGCTGCAACTACCTGAACGGATGCCCGACTGCTCGGCCGAACACAGATCGACACGATCGGCGTCGAGATCACCTATGACCACTACTGGGTCACGCCGATCCACAACTTCGGGTTGGCCGGAACCGACGTGACGCTCACCCAGTCCAACGCGATGCGGATGGAGCCGATCCTGTGAGGCCCATCGACGAGGTCCGCGGGGCGTAGGATCACGAGCGCGTCCAACGCGGGCAGGGCCTGGTCGAGTTCGCCGCCCTGGTGCCCGTCTTCCTGCTCCTGCTGCTCGGGATGCTCGAGTTCGGGTTCGCGTTCGATCAGAACCTGACCCTGGAGTACGCCACGCGCGAAGGCGCGCGGGTCGGGTCGGCGCTTGCCAACGGCGGCGGCCAGCTCGGCTGCGGCACCGGCCAGTCTCCCAATGCGGCGACGGTTGATCCGCAGATCCTGGCGGCGGTCCGGCGCGTGCTCCTCTCTCCAGGCTCGCGGGTGACCCCGGCGATCGGCATGCAGGTCCTGATCTGGAAGGCCGACGCAAATGGGGCACCGGCCTGCCGCTCTCCACGTACCAGAACACCTGGAAATACACCGGTCCGAACACCGGCCCCGTGGTCGACGGCCAGCAGATCGGCTTCACCCAGGTTTCGCAGAACTGGAACCCGTGCAGCCGGAGCAACGGCGGAAGCGGCGGCGTCGATTCCATCGGCGTGAGCCTGGTTCACACCTACACCTTCCAGACACCGCTCGCCGGGATCCTCGGGTTCTTCGGCGGTGGTTCCTCGGGACTGACGATGTCGGACAGGACCGTCATGGCCCTCAACCCGACCGATTGAGGAAGAGACGATGGGACAGCAGGTAGGAAGCGCGAACGGGACGGACGCCGGGGCCCACAGCGAGGGGAGCCGGGACCGTGGCCGCAGGAGATCGCGCGGCCAGGTCCTCGTGATCTTCGCGCTCAGCGCCTTTGTCTTTGTCGGCATGTGCGCCGTGGTGGTCGACGTGGCCTGGTACTGGGCGAACACGCTCCGCGTGCAGCGGGCCGCCGACGCCGCGGCCCTCGCCGGCGCAGTCCTCCTGCCCGGCAAGGTCAATACGGGCCGACAACGCGTACCTGCGCGCGACGAACGAGGCGAAGAAGAACGGCTATGTGACGACCGCCGGCGGGGCCACGGTCACGCCGATCCAGGACTCGCTGGCCGTCGACGGCGGCAACCCGCGCCAGCTGGACGTCACGATCACGGCGCCCGTTCCCACCTTCTTCATGCGCGTGTTCGGCATCAACTCGATCAACGCCACCCGGTCCGCCAAGGCGGAGTACGTCCTCCCGGTCCCGATGGGAAGCCCGCAGAACTACTACGGGGTTGGGCTCTTCATCGCGGCGACCGACCGGTAAGAGCGGGATCGCCGGTCGGGAGCGGCTGGTCGAATCGCGGGCCGTGCGGACGGCAACAACAACGCGCAGCTATGCATCTGCGACCACGCATCTCGGGGCGAAGCAGAAGTTGGGGGAACTTTGGCCTCCTGAGCGCGCCCAATGCCTTTCCGACGGGCGGGCCGATCGAGGGGATCGAGGTCCTTCTGAACGCCAACTACAGCCGGGTCAGGAACCCGACGATGCACTGCCAGATCCAGGTCCAATTGTCGTGGAACGGTGGCGCGAGCTGGGCCCCGTCCTCACCGAATCCGCCGAACGACGATTACGCTCGACATCGGCCGAGGGGAGCTTCACGCGTCGGCGACCCGGCCTCCATGGCCGACTGGTC
Source organism: uncultured Chloroflexia bacterium (assembly GCA_963800795.1). Taxonomy (GTDB): domain Bacteria; phylum Chloroflexota; class Limnocylindria; order Limnocylindrales; family CSP1-4; genus CTSoil-043. The sequence continues at coordinate 98,993 of CAWDCJ010000003.1, read as the reverse complement.
CGGCCACACGTGGACGGAGGCTGACCTCGCGGACGGAACTTCGTGGTGCGACTGAAGTTCAACAAGCAATCCTGCGGAAGCGGCCGGACCGCTCAGGGTGGACACGCTCCAGGTTCAGATCACGAGTCAGACCGAGCGCGGCCCGTGCCGACGACATTCTGGCAGCCGCAGAACTTCTGGGGCGCCATGCAGAGCCAGGGCGCGCCGAACATTCAAGGCGACGCGTTCATGACGAAGTACCAGGATCGGAGCCCGCTCACCCTTAACGGGGTCGACGCGGCCCAGGACCCTGACGCCTACTTCGACCCCTTGACGTACTACAACTACGGCGTGGACATTCCCGCCAACGCCACGAACGGCGAAGTGTGGCTCTTCGATCCGGGGTTCTGCGAGGTGTCGACCAGCCAGGGCACGGGCGAGTCATGGACCGTCGGCGGGTCGAACGGCTACTCGAGCGCGCAGCCGGTGAGCGCCTTCTACGAGCTCTACGACAAGATCGATCCGCCGTACAGCCCGAGCGACGTGCCGGTGGCTTCATCCGGGAACACCTTCAAGGACCTGAGCCTGGACGACGCCACCCTCGGCGGCTCGAACGGATCCGGCAGCTGCCAGGGCCTCGCGTGGCACGACGGCTGGTGGCGTCTGGCCAGCGGCCTGACCGGCGGCCCGGACGGCACGACGTACCGGCTGCACACCCATACCGACGGGTCAGACCAGAACAACACCACCGCACTGAACGCGTTCGCGATCTGGGCGACCGCGACCGGCGGCACGCCGAACGTGTACGGAAACGGCGCCATGGAAGCCTACGTCCGCCTCCCCGGCGGCCAGGCGTCGGAGTTCTACCTGGCCCAGATCGCCTCGGTCCACGCCGGGAAAACGATGCAGATCGACCTGTGGGATCCGGGCGACACGGGGGCGCTCTCCGCCAGCCTTCAGATCCTGCAGCCGACGAGCAGCGGCTTCGCGCCCGCGTCGTTCACCTATTCGACCAGCCGCGGGACGACGGACTCCAACGCCTCGCTCCTGCCCCGCCTCCGGAAGCGGGACATCCGTGACGACCAACACGGGCGGCAACTCGTTGTTCAACGGGTGCTGGCTGCGCATCACGATCGTCCTCGACGACAACTACAGCGCACCGACGCCGCCGGGCGAGACCCAGGGAGGGTGGTGGAAGATCAAGTACACGATGGGGGGCTCCACCTCAAGCTACAGCACCGACCTCACCACCTGGAAGGTCCAGATCCTCGGCAACCCGGTCCACCTGATCGTCCCGTAGGAGCGCGCCTTCCAGCCCCCGTGTTGGATCCGTGGTGGCGGGAAGGCGTCGCCAGCCGATCGCGATCGTGCGAAGCGGTTCGTGGTGGCGGAGCCGACCACGAGGTTCAATCCACTCCGGGCGGGCGCGGTCAGTGAGAGCGAGGCACCCTGAGGCTCGCCGCGATCACCGGCACGCCCCGCCCCGGGGCGGGTGCGTCAGGGGAGGACGGCGAGCATCGTTGCCGCGGTCGCGTCGTCCGGGGCGGTGACGGCCAGGATCGTGTCGTTCTTCACGTAGAAGTAGCTGCTGCTTCCCGAAGAGTCGGTCGCCTTGAGCGCGGCCTTGCCACCGAGGTTGACCGAGGTGACCGTCTGTCCGGACGCCTGCGAGGCGGCCTGAAAGACCTGCAGCAGCTTGCTGCTGTCGGCCCCTGCGAACCGGATGGCGATGAACGCGAAGCCGGAGGTTTCGGTGATATCTGCATGCGATGGCGACGCTGACGTCAGCCGCCGTGATGCCCAGGGTGCTGAGCGCGTTTGCGAGATCGGCATTCGAGCTCTGGCCCAGGAAATCGGCGCCCTTCATGCTGAACTTCGGAGCTTGACGCCTCCGAACGTGCTGGGGAGCAGGGCCTCCAGGTTCGTGTCCTCGTTGGGGAGCGAGAAGCTCGGGAGGGCGCCGCTCGCGGCCGGGGCCGTGCTCGCGGCCGGTGCCGTGCTCGCGGCCGGTGCGGCGCTCGCCTCCATTGACGGAGGCGGCCATGGCGCCACGGAGGGCGCCACCGAGGCGGCGGCTGCCGGCGGTGCGGTCGGCGCTGGCGTGGCGGAGCTGCCGCACGCGGCGACGAAGATGGCGAGGGCCGCGGCTGCGGCCAGCGGTGCGAGATGACGGCGCATGAAACCTCTCCCCACATGAGATCGCCAACGGCGGCACTCGTGCCGCCCGCCCGGACCCGCGCCGGAGGGCAGCAGGATAATCGGGATCGCGCCGGAGCGGAAGAACCGGCCGAGCGAACGGTGCGCGAACGCGCCGGATCGGGTCGGCGGCCATGTCGTGCCGGCGGTTCCAGGAGCCGTGGACTGGCGCAGAATGGGCAGGACCGGGCGACGGCCGGGGCGGGGTTTCCGCGGAGGCGAGATGGAGCACCAGTTCGGCGGAGGACTCCTCGTCCTCGTCGAGGGCGACATCACGCTGATCGCCGCGGACGCGATCGGGAACGCCGCGAACGCGGCCCTTGCGGGCGGGGGCGGCGTGGATGGGGCCATTCATCGCGTCGGGGGCCCGGCGATCATGGCGGAGCTGCGGGCACGCCACCCGTACGGGACTCCGGCGGGCACCGCGGTCTCGACCGGTGCGGGACACCTGCCCGCACGCTGGGTGATCCACGCCGTGGGCCCGGTCTGGCAGGGCGGAAATCACGGCGAGTCCGTGCAGCTCGCCGGTGCCTACCTGTCCGTGCTGAGCATCGCCGCCGAGCTCGGCGCGCGGACGCTCACCTTGCCGGCGATCAGCGCGGGAGCCTACGGGTACCCGCTGGAGGACGCGGCGCGGATCGCGGTGGGAACGGTCGCGGAGTCGCTCCGCGCCGGTGCCCCGCTGGAACGCGTGACGTTCGTGCTCTACTCGCCCCGGACGCTCGCGGTGTTCGAGCGGGCGCTCGCCGCCTTCCGCTGAGACGCGGCCCGGCCGAGCGTCAGCCCCGCGCGCCGCGTCAGCCCGACGCGGCGACGGTGGAGAACGGCACGAGGCTCCCACCGACGAGCTCGAAGACCCGCAGGTCGATCGCCTCATCGGAGTCCTCCGCGTAATCACGCACGAAGTCCGCGAACTGTGGCGCGAACTCCGGGTCGTCGGCCGGAAGCGCACCCGCCAGCAGCAGGTGGCGCGCCGGCACCGCGACGAGGACCCGGGCACCGCCCTCGCCGAGCGTCGCCGCGAGATGGGCGGTCACGTCCGGCAGGAGGATGCGGGATGCGTCCCAGCCGTCACCGGTGTCGGACGAGAGAATCCGACGCCGCCCCTCCACCTCCTCCGACCAGGGCGCCGCGGCCGACCACGCGGCGAGGTTCCGGAGGGCCGCCTCGCGGAGCGTCGTGGCGGAGACGGCCCAGGCCGCGACGTGGTCGCCGCTGGCCAGGATGTCGAACCCGGCCGCCGAGATCGCGTAAGCGACGACGAGGTCGGCCGGCCCGGGATCGATCACCGGCTTCGTGTCACCCGCGGCACTCATCGGCGTCGCCAGGCGGTCCAGCAGCGTGCCGACAGTGCCCACCGGTCGCAGCACCGGGTAGAGGAGGCCGGCCGCGGCCAACCAGTCGTGCTCGGGCGCGAGGGACAGGCCGGGAATCGGAGCGGCGTGCGTGCTCCCCTGCCGGACCGGGTCCCGACCCGCCGGGGGGTGCAGGGTGAGCGTCGGAACGGGACGGATCCACCGGTCGATCCTCCGTTGGCTCCGCCTGGTCGCCGGCTCGGCGGCGTGGGCAGTCGGACGCACCGATCCTACGCCTTCGGACCGGCGTCGGATACCTCGGGGCCGGCCGGCCCGGCCAGCGAGGGGGTCGCTTCTCGAGAAACGCCCGGTATTCCTTCGACCTGCTCCTGCGTCCCGAAGCGCGCCATGAAGAGCGTCCGTTCGCGCAGGATCCCGTCGGCCAGGGGCGTTTCGGCGACCGCCCGGACGGCGGCCTTGGCGGCTCGCACCGCACCGGCGGGCAGCGCCGCGATCTCCGCGGCGAGGTCCAGCGCGGCCGAGATGGTCTCCTCGGCCGGCACGACCTTCGAGACGAGACCGAGGGCAGCGGCTTCGTCGGCCCTGACCGGCCGTCCGGTCAGCACGAGCTCCATGGCCCGGGCGGTGCCGATCGCCCTGGTCAGCCGCTGGGTGCCGCCGCCGCCGGGGATGATCCCGAGCTTGATCTCGGGCTGCCCGAAGACCGCGTCGCTCCCCGCGACGATCATGTCGCACGCCATCGCGAGCTCGCAGCCACCTCCCAGGGCGTAGCCCCGCACGGCCGCGATCGTGGGCGTCTCCGTTGCCGCCACGCGATCCCAACCCCGGAGCCCCTCGGAGGCGGCGAGCGACGCCGGCGTCTGCTCCGCGAGCTCCGCCACGTCCGCGCCGGCGGCGAAGGCGCGTGTTCCGGCACCCGTGATCACGATGGCCCTGACTCCGGGTCCGCGTCGAGCGCCTCCAGGATGCGTCCCAGGTCCGTGAGGAGGGCGAAGCTCAGGGCGTTGAGCGTTCTGGGCCGATTCAGCGTGACGAGCGCGACCCCCTCGAGCGGTCGGCCAGCCTCCCCGGATCCGGGATCCGGCGTGCGCGCGGGAACCGCGACCTGGACCAGGTCGGTGCCGGGGTGGCGGGTCGAGTCGAGCGCCTCGGTCATGCGTCACGCTCCTGCGGATGCCGGCCGTGCCGGCGTCGTGGAGAGTATCCGCGTCCTCAGGCCGCCCGTCGAGTCGCGGGGGAGACGGCGGACGGGCGGGGTGGCCGGCAGCCGGGCCACGCGGCGGCCGTCAGCGCGCGGCCTGGTCGGGGTTACGTGCGACGACCCCGCCGGCCCGGGCAGCGGCGGCCGCCTCGGTGGACCTCCAGAAGGCGGCGCAGGTCTCGTTGAAGATGCCCGGCTGGTGGACCATCACCTCGTGGCCGGACCCGGGGAGCACGGCCAGCCGCGCGTCCGGGAGCTGCCGCGCCAGCTGCCAGGCCTGCGGCACCGGCACGAACGGATCCCGATCGCCCACGCATGACCAGGGCCGGCATGTCCGCGCGCCGCAGCTCGGCCGGCGACACGGCGGGCTGGCGCTCGACCATCTCGATGATGGCCGGCATCAGGCGGCGCCATGCCCCCGGGCCCTGGACCGGGTCGTGCAGGCGAGCCAGCCGCGTCGGCCCAGGCCGGGTCCTGGGCTTCGATCCGCGATACGTCCGCCAGGTGGCGGATGACGCGGGTCCGGGGTTCGAGCTCCGGCGAGGTCCCCACGAGGACCAGGGTCCGCAGGCGCTGCGGGCGGCGCATCGCGTACAGCAGCGCGGTCGCGGCGCCCATCGAGAAGCCCAGCAGGTGGAACGTCCCGAGGTTGCAGGCGTCGGCGAAGGCGTCCAGGTCCACGACCAGGTCGCCGTAGCGCAGGCCGGCCGCCGGATCCCAGCGCGTACCGGCATGCCCGCGCGCGTCCGGCAGGTAGCAGCGGAACGCCCGCGAGAAGAGGGGGATCTGGGCAGCGAAGTCCACGCGCCCCGCCGACGAGGCGCCGTGGAGCATCACCAGCGGCGCTCCGCTCCCGGTTGCGTGGAAGGCGACCGACAGGCCATTGGCCGCGACATGCGCGCTCATGGGTCGCCTGCCTCCATCGTTGTCCCAGTCTACCGGGGAGTCGACGGCCCCCGGTGTCGGCCCTGCCGGCTCGCCGGCCCGCGCGGCCCAGCCGACTGCCCGCACGCCCTGCGTGCAACCGACCTGGCGCGCCGCGCGGCGTGCCACGACCGGCACGCTAGAATGCCGCGCATGTCCACGACATCCCGCTGGGCCGCGGCCGCGCTGACCACGGCGATCGACGGCGCGCGACGCCCCGAGATCGCCCAGCTGCCGGCGGGGCAGCCGGACGTCGATGTGCTCTTCGCCTTCATGCGCGACGCCGAGCTGCGCTTCGAGACGCTTCGCCTGCGCCTGGAGGAGCGGACCTGGGTGGCCACGGGCGAGACGATCCGCACCCACGAGCTGCTTCTCCGGCACCCGGGCCGCGCGCGGGTGACGACCATCCGCCCCCAGGATGGCACGCCCGCGAACCACGACGTCTGGCTCTCGGACGGCGAGACGGTCCGAACGTACCGCGCCGGCCACCGGCTGGGCACCGACCGCCCGTCCCGGTCCCGCGTTGCCGGGCTGGACGGCCGCGATCTCCCGGGGACGTCCCGGGCCTATCACCCCCGCACGAGCCTCCCGGCCAACTCGCTCGTGGACACGTTCGTCCACCCCGCCGGCTTCTGTCAGAACGTGCTCGCCACGGGCGCCTGCCGGGTCATCGGCGCCGAGCTGGTCCAGGGCCGCGAGGCAATCCTCATCGAGTCGCTCCACCCGCGGACCATCGAGATGGCCGGCGACCGCCCCGACCACCGGCTGGTGCTCGCGGTCGACCGGGAAACCGGGCTCATCGCGCGGCTCGAGGAACGCTTCGGACCGGTCATGAGCCGCCTGGTCACGGCCACCGAGATGGCCCCGGACACGCCGATCCCCGACAGCGCGTTCACGCTCGCGATCCCGGCCACGGCGGCGATCATCTACTGATCCGGTCGGGCGGCCGACCCCGGGCTCCCCAGGCGTCCGGAAAGACGATGACGCGACGGGCCCCGTCCCCCCGCCGCAGCGCATCGAATGCGGTGCCCACGTCGGCCAGGCCGATCCGCTCCTCGATGAGCCGCTCGAGCGGCAACGTGCCGTCGACCGCGCGACTGGCCAGCTCGCCGAAGATCTCGGCCGGGATGGCCGACCCGTAGTTGCTGGCGAGGATTCGGGCGCCCGACTCCACGAACGCGTAGGCGTCCAGGCCGGCACGTTCTGCCTGGGCCGGCATCCCCACCAGGATTGTCGTGCCGCCGGGCCGGACCGCGGCCAACGCGGTCTCGATGCCCGCGATCGACCCGGACGTGTCGAAGGCGTGGTCCACACCGGCGGGATCGTCGCCCCAACCCGCCTGGATCGTCCGCAGCGCGGCGGCCGTCTCGCCCGGGCTTGCGCGGGCGACCAGCACGTCGGTCGCACCGAGCTCCCGGGCCCGCTCGAGCTTGGCCGGAAGGCGGTCGATGGCCACGATCCGGCGCGCGTGCGCGAGCCGGGCCCCGAGGATCGCCGAGAGCCCCACCCCGCCGAGCCCGACCACGGCGACGGCCTGGCCGGCCTGTACGCCCGCGGTCCGGGTCACCGCACCCACGCCGGTCGTCACCGCACAGCCGATCAGGGCCGCGACGGCCGGATCGGTCCGCGGATCAACCGGGATGGCGGCATCCGCGGCGACGACCTGGACCGATCCCATGTTCCGATCCCGGAGTACACCCCGAGCGGGACCCCGTCCGGGCGGCGGATCTCGGACCTCGTCGGGGGCACGCCGATGACCGGACCCGGCCGGGTTGACGCAGAGCCAGCCCTCCCCACGCCGGCAGGCAACGCAGTGGCGGCACGGCGCAGTCCAGGCGAGCACGACGAGATCCCCGACGCGTGGGCGCCGGCTCGCGGGCGCCGCCACTCTGTCCTCCCGCCCCGAGGCCCCGACCGGACCGAGGGATTCGCCGGGCCCGACCGACTCGACCCAGCCGGCCCCTTCGTGGCCCATCACGAGCGGAGCCGGCCGCGTCCAGTCCCCATCGAGGACGTGCAGGTCGGAGTGGCAGACGCCGGAGGCGGCCATCCGGACGCGCACCTCGCCGGGGCCCGGTGGATCGACGCGGTACGAACGGATCTCGAACGCACCGGGGCCGGTGAAGACGACACCCTCCGCCTCGAGGATCCCGGGGCTCCCCGCGTGGCCGGACGGATGGCGGTCCAGGTGGTCGCGGCCCCGGCCGTCGGCTCCCCTGCCGTCGGCTCCCCGGCCGTCGCGGCCGCTCCCGACGCTCACCGGCGGCGCTCGTCCAGGTCCGGCCGGACCCGACGAACCCAGTCGCGGAGTGCCCACTCGGTGGTGCGGAAGGCGAGCTCCGGCCAGGGGATCGCCTCGGGACGGAACGGCCGAACCTCGAGCGCTTCCGGCGTCACGGCCGCTGCCCCGCCGACGATGCGCGCCGTGAACGCAATCACGACGATCGCGGCCTCCGGCCGCGTATACAGCCCCACGATCTCGCTCGGCTCGACCTGGAGTCCTGTCTCCTCGAGGCATTCGCGGACAGCACCTGCCTCGACCGTCTCGTCGACCTCCATGAAGCCGCCGGGCTGCGCCCAGAGGCCCCGGCCCGGTTCGATCCCGCGCCGGAGCAGCATGACCTCGCCCGCGTCCGTCACCGGGAGACAGGTCACGACGAGGCGCGGGTTGACATAGGCCACGAACCCGCAGGCAGCACAGGCGAGTCGCTCGCGGTCTTCGCCATCCAGCGTGCCCAGCTCCAGCGCGCCCCCACAGCGTGAGCAGTAGTTGAGGGTCGCGGCGAGCCAGAGCGGGACGCCACGTCCCGCCGCCGGGTCGAACACGCCCGGGGCCGGCGGGCCCGGGTCGGAAGTGCGCAGATCGGACAGCCCGTGGGGGGTCGCGGGGAGGCGCGCGCCGTGGCTCATGCGGTCACCACGACCCAGGCGGCCGCGACCAGGAGCAGGTACAGGATCAGGCCGGCGAGCGTCCAGGCCAGGCGGAAGAGACCGCGACCACGGTCCACCGGCATCCAGGCCCAGGCCGACCGCCAGATCCGGACGATGGCGTCCGCGTTCGCGACCGCAAGGAGCGGCGCCGCCACGATGACACACAGCTTGACGAAGGGGCTCCCGAGCGCAGCCCCCATCTCGAGCGCCGTGATCGCCAGCGTCCCGAGGACGAGGGCGGGCGCCGAGAGCAGGACGTAGTGCTTCTGGAGCGGCGTGGGTCTCGCTTCCGGGACGCTGCGGGGCGTTCCCGCCGCGCCGGGCGCGGCGGCCAGCACCGCCTGGCGATCGAGCACCGGCATTCCCGGCTCGTGGCGGGCGTCATCCATGCCCGCGATTCTACGCGCCGCCCTTGCAACCCTCCCGGCGGACCCTCCCGGAGGCCGGGCGCCGCAGCCTGCATTGCCGGCCCACTACGTCGCTCGAGGCTTACTGTCCTTGTGCCTTCGTGAAGCCGTCCTCACCGTCGTAGCGCCGGAGCTTCTCCACGTGGTTCCAGGCGGGATACGCCGCGGCGACGCGGCCGAGGAGCTCCCGGACATCGGCGTCGGTGACCGTGCCTCCTTCGTGCGCAGCGACGAACCGACAGCGGAAATGGCGGACGTGATCGCTGGCGGTGGAGCCGCCCGGGTAGGCAACCGTCCCGCGGCTCGAGATGAAGAGCAGCCGGAACGCGTCGCCGACCAGCGACTCCAGCTTCGGACCCATCGCCGGCGGCAGGTCATCGGACTCGATGAAGATGTCCGCGCCGACCAGCTCCTCCGCAATCGACGCGTAGCGCTCAGGGCCGTAGCTCCAGCGCGGCCGGGGCCGCGCCTCGCCGGACGGTCGCTCCGACCCATGCCGCGGCGGCACGGTCGTCGGCTGGCGGCCCAGGTTGGCGATGATCGCGTCCGTGAACGCCGGTCGTGGAGACGGCCCGCTCGACGTCGCCGCCCGTCTGGCGGGCCAGGTCCTGGGTGATCGGCGCGACCCTCCTCGAGCGTCACGAGGACCGCGTCCTCGATCCGGTCCGCGGCGTCGGACTCGTCGAGGTGGCGGAGCATCATCAGCGAGCTGAGGATCAGCGCGGTCGGGTTGATGACGTCCTTGCCGGCGTACTTCGGCGCCGAGCCGTGGACCGCCTCGAAGATCGCCACGTCGTCACCATAGTTGCCGGACGGCGCGAAGCCCAGCCCGCCGACAAGACCCGACGCGAGGTCGCTGATGATGTCACCGTTGAGGTTGGTGGTGACGATGATGTCGAACTGGGCCGGGTCCTTCGCCATCTGGTGGGCCACGTTGTCGATGATCAGGTGCTCGGCGACGATCTCCGGGTACTCGGCGGAGAGCTCCTCGAAGACCCGTTTGAAGAGGCCCTCGGTGAGCTTCATGATGTTCGCCTTGGTCGCGCAGGTCACCTTGCGGCGCCCGTCGCGGCGGGCCAGCTCGAACGCGTAGCGGATGATCTTCTCGCTGCCCTTGCGCGTGATGATCTTGAGGCACTGCGCGACGTCCGGCCGTCTGCATGTGCTCGATGCCGGCGTACAGGTCCTCGATGTTCTCGCGGACGATGATCATGTCGACGCCTTCGCCCGCGTAGCGGGTGGGGACGCCGGGCAGCTCGCGCGCCGGCCGGACGTTCGCGTACGTCTCGAACAGCTTGCGGAGCGTGACGTTGGCGCTCTTCTCGCCGAAGCCGACCGGCGTCTCCAGCGGGCCCTTGAGGACCACGCGCGTGCGCGCGATCGAATCGCGGGTCTCCTGCGGCACGCCTGAGGTGTCGCCCCGCTTGAACACCTCGGCGCCGGCCTCCGCCGCCTCCCAGTCGATGGCGACGCCGGCCGCCGCGATGATCCGCTGCGCGGACCGGACCACTTCCGGGCCGACCCCGTCGCCCGGGATGACGGTGACACGATGGGGCTGGCCTGGCATGGGGACGGGTCTCCTGTGCGGAATCCCGGCGGGGATCGGCGCTCCGCCGGGCGTGTCGCGGATTCTGCCCCATCGGCGCGCTGCGCGGGGGTACCCGCGGGTGTACCGAGAGCGAAGGGACAGCCGGCGCGCTGGGAGGGCTCGCGCGAGGGTTGGCCCGACGCCAACCGTGACCGGCGGGGCTGATGCCGGAGCCCACAGGCCCGCGCATACGGCGTCAGAGGGGTTTGTTCACGCGATGCGCGTTGCGGACATATCGACCGTCGCGGATATGCCCGCTACCCGCATCACCGCCGAAGCAGTGGCCACGGCCGAATTCCGGACCCCGAAGGCCGCTGCATACCGGGGGCGGCCCATCGTCACCGGGCCGGGAGGGCGTACCGAGAGCGAGACCCGCGCGGGCGAGCGTACCGGGAGCCAGACCGCGCCGGGCGCGGCGCCCGTGCCGGCTGCCTCCTCCAGCTGGGCGACGCCCGCAGCGTCGTCACTCCGCCGTGCCCACGGGACGGGGCAGATGCAGAGCGCATGGGCTCGGCTACAGTCCGCGCATGCAGGTGTGCCTCCTGGGTCCGCTGATCATTCGCGACGGCGCGGCGGAGATCCTCGCCGGTGGCCGCCTGCAGCGGCGCGTGCTGGCCCGGCTGGCGATGGAGGCCGGAATGCCGGTCGCGACGGACGACCTCGAATTGGCCGCCTGGGGCGACGAACCGCCGGCGGCGGCCCGACACACGATCTCCACTCACGTCTTCCGGTTGCGCCGGCTGGGCCTCGAGATCGCCACCAGCGGCGACGGGTACATCCTGGAGACGCCGACGGACGCCGGCGAGGTGGAGGGGCTGGCTGCGGAGAGCCGGCGCGTGGTCGGGGAGGGAGATCCCACGCGGGCGATGAGTGCCCTGCGCGAGGCGCTGGGCCTGTGCCGCGGCCGGCCCCTGGCCGATCTGGACGACCTTCCCGAGGCGAGGATCGTGGCGGGACGCCTCGAAGAGCTGGTCGAGGGCCTCCGCGAGGAGCTGCTGGCGCTGGAGCTCGACCATGGACGGCCGGCCGAGCTGATCGCCGAAGCGCGCCAGCTGGCCGCGGCCGAGCCCTATCGCGAGCGGCGCTGGGAGCTGTTGATGCTGGCCCTTTATCGAGCCGGCCGGCAGGCCGAGGCGCTCGACGCGTACGCCGAGTGCCGGCGGCGGCTGCTCGACGACCTCGGCCTCGATCCGGGCACGGCGCTCCGGAGGATGCAGCAGGCGGTGCTCGCCCAGGACCCGGCTCTCGAGCCGCCGGTCCAAGCCTCCACGAGCACGCCTGCGGCCGGCGCGGCGCGCGGGGCAGCGGAGCAGGGATCGACGCTCGAACCGTCCCGGATCCCCGGCACCTCCACCCGGCTGATCGGCAGGGCCGCCGAACAGCGCGATCTGGCCGAGGTCTGGGAACGCGCCCGCCTCGCCACCGTGGTCGGTCCGCCGGGGGCCGGCAAGACCCGGCTGGCCCTGGATCTGGCCCGGGCGGCCGAGCCACCCGCCTGGTACGTCGCGCTGGAGCAGGTACCCGCCTCGCAGTCCGCGGCAGCCGCCATCCTCGATGTCGTCGCCCCGTCGTCGCGGGCGAGCGATGCATCCAAAGGGGTCCAGACGGCCCTGGGAACCGTCAGCGGCCTGCTGATCCTGGACGGGTGCGAGGGCCGACCCGTCGAGATCGCCCGGGAGGTGAGCCAGCTGCTCACGGCCTGTCCCCGCATCCGCGTGCTGGCGACGAGCCGCGAGCGGCTCGGGATCCTCGACGAGGCGCTCATCCCGGTGGGCTCGCTGGATGCGGGTGACGCCATCGACTTGCTCGTCGATCGAGCCCGGCTGCTCGATCCTCGCTTCCGCCTTGGCCCCGCGGAGACGGCGACCGCCGACCGGCTGTGCGCCCTGGTCGACCGCCTGCCGCTCGGCATCGAGCTCGTGGCGCGGCACCTGCAGATGCTGCGGATCGACGAGGTAGTCCGGCTCGTGGAGTCCGACCTGGGCCGCTGGGCAGGCAGGCCCGCGGGCGGTCGCGACGGCCTGTGGGCAGCGCTCGACACCAGCGTCGAGCGGCTCGGCGGCCCGGAGCGGCAGGCGCTGCTGGCGCTCGCGCTGATGGTCACGGACGCGGACACTGCCCTGATCGAGGCGGTCGCGGGCTTCACGGCCCGGTCAGTTGACGCGTTCGAGGTGGTGGCTCGGCTCGTCGACGCGAGCCTGGTCCAGGTCCGCAGCGCGCCGGGACCGACGCGCTACGAGCTGCTCCACACCGTGGCGGCGCACACCCTCGAGGGCGCCGACCAGGCAGAGCTCGAGGCATCCTGGGCGCGCTACGCGGACGCCATCCTAGCCCGGGCGGACCGGCTCGCGGGCCAGCTCGCGACGGCCGATCGGAGCGACACCCTTCGCCTGCTGGACCGGGAGATGCCCCACGTCCGGGCCGTCCTGGGCAAGGTCTGCGCGGCGCCGATCGATCCCGCCGGAGTGGCCCGCGGGCTGGAGATCGCGGTCGGTCTGACCGACTACTGGCTCGGCCGCCACCCGGCAGAGGGGCTCGACTGGCTTGGCCGGCTCATCACGGCGGCCGGCCCGTCGCCCGCGCCGACGCCCTCGCTTCGCGCCGAGGCGCTGCTCAGCCGGGGACATCTCGCCTACTGGGTCACGGACTTCGCCCTTGGCGCCAGGGTTGTTGAGGAGGCCCAGGCATTGTTCGCGTCGCTGGGCGACGCGCTCGGGGAGGGCCGGGCCTTGCGACGTCGCGGCGCGATCGCGGCAGCGACCGACGACCTGGTCGCCGCGCGCGGCTTCCTGGAGGCATCCCTTGCCCGGCTCGAACGGGCCGGTGTCGAACGGGAGATGGGGACGACCCTGCTCCACCTTGGTTCGCTGCTGGCCGACGAGGGCATCGTGGACGCGGCCCGCCTGGCACTGGGGCGCGCGCTGGCGATCGCGGTGGAAACCGGCGATCCCCTCGCGAACGGGCACGTTCTCGCAGCCCTGAATTTGGCGCACTGGAAGGCGGGCGATCTCGAGGTCGCGATGCAGACGGGCAACGAGGCGCTCCTGATCTTCCGCGAGCTCGGCCACCGGCCAACCGAGGGGACCGTGGCGTACCGCCTCGCTGCCGTCGCCCGCGGGCTCGGCCATCCCCGCGCTGCCCGCCGGTACGCGCAGCTCGCGATCGACGCCGGCGAGCAGTCGAGCACCCGCACGACGGTCGCGCTTGGGCATGTCAATCTCGCTCGTCTCGACATCGACGCGGGAGACTACCCCGTTGCCGCGAGCCACCTGGCGCGCGCGCTCGAGCTGATCGATCCGGACGCGGACCGCTGGGTTCTGGTGGAGGGCCTGGAAACGGTCGCTCGGCTGCTCGCCGCAACCAGCCGAACGGGCTCCGGACGGCTCCTTGACGAGGCGAGCCGCATCCGGGCTGCCATCCATCAACCGGTGGCCCCGACCGAGGTCAACGATCTCGAGTGGACGCTGGCGCGGGGCACAGCCCTCGACGAACCCGGCTCGCCGCCCGACGGCGATCCACCCCCGGAGCTCGACCCGACAGCGGCGCACGCGCTCGCGATCGGCCACGCTCGCGAGGCTGCCCGGCCAATCACGGCTGGTCCCCGGCGACGCCGGGCGAGAGGCTGACCCGGCCTTTCCTGTCGCGACGCAGGACAGGCGCGGCCTGGAGCTGCCGACGCGGCCCGCGCGCGCCGCCATCGAGCCGTGCGATCGAGCGTGCCCAGTTTGCGATCGATCTGCGATCGGCGTCCACGACGATCCCTGGGTCCAAGGTGAAGAGACCCAAGGAGAGAGTGGCGATGTCGATCCGATTGCATCCAGGTTCACGGGCCGTCCTGTCGCTGGCGCTCGTCGCGTTCGCGGCGGCAGCATGTGGCGGTGGGGGCTCGAGCACGCCGGCGGGCGGCGGACAGGCAGCATCCCAGCCCCCGAACGTCGCCGGGAGTCCAGCGCCCTCCGCTGCCGCCGGCGCGTCGGGCCTGGTCACCGGGCACGTGGGTGACACCCTCAGCTTCGCGGAGCTGGGCGGCGACAAGGTCGAGGCGACGCTCGTCAAGGTGATCGACCCGGCGACGCCGACTGACGCCAGCGACGCGGCCCCGACGGGAACCCGCTTCATCGGGCTCGAGACCACGATCGTCGATCACTCGCCCGATATCGCCGAACAATCCGACCAGATCGATGGTGTTGGGTCGGACGGCAAGACCCTCTCCCTCGACAACGTCTACCAGGGATCCACCCATGTCATGAACACCTTCGCGGGGTGCACCCCCTCGAGCGATGGCCTCATGGATCAGCAGGCAGGCCAGCCCTGGACCAGCTGCGACGCGTTCCTGGTGCCCAGCGGCGTGACCCTCACGAGTGTCGGCATCCGCGTCGGGGGTGCCGAGATCTACGAAACCACGGCCACCGACCATGCGACCTGGGCCGTGCCCTAGCGGGGCGCCGGCGCGATCGTCGTGCGATCGAACTGCGAACGGGTCGATCCATGGTTGCGGTGGAGCCATCTCAAAGGCCCGCCCGGAGCTCTCGAGTCAGCAGGAGGAGACAATGAAGCGCTTCGTGACCACGGCAAGGGTCGGCCTTGTCGCCGTTGCATTCGTGATCGCGGGTTGCGGGGGCAGCGCCGCGACCACTGCCCCGGCGCCAGCGAGCAACGGCTCCCAGTCGGCGGCGCCGGCCGCCTCTGCCGGAAGCGTTGCGTCGGCCGCAGGCCAGGCGAGCGCCGGGCCATCTCAGGCAGCTGCCGCCAAGGGCGGTTCGGTGGAGGACGGCATCGGTCACCCGGTCAAGATCTGTGACCTGCTCCCCGTGGCAACGGTGGCCTCCATCACCGGCGAGCCGCTGACTGTCTCCAAGGAGGACGACACCGCGGACTACAAGATCTACGGATGCGACTACAGCAGCGCGAACGGAACGTCCGGGGTCACGGTCAGCGTGCTGGCGCTGGATGCTGCGGCTGGCTTCGACAACATCATCCAGGCCGACCCAAACGCCAAGGTGATCAATGGGCTCGGCGACAAGGCGTTCTCCTCGATCCTCGGCGTGTATGCGCTTTTCGGCAACGTGCAGATCACGGTGTCCAACCTGCAGTCGGACGACGCCGCCATCACCCTGATCAAGACCCTGCAGCCGAAGCTCTGACCGCCGGCACCGTTGCGTCGGGAGGATTTGTCGCTGCGGGGTGCCTCGCGCCGAGCGGGCGCGCTAGGATCGAGCGGTGACCGTCAGTCCAGCGCGCATCCCGCTCCTTCTCGACGTCGACACCGGGATCGACGACAGCCTGGCGTTGCTCTACGCATGCGCCTCACCGGAGGCGGAGCTCGTAGCGGTGACCTGCGTCGCCGGCAACGTCGACGCCCGCCAGGTGGCCGAGAACACGCGCGCGGTGCTGGAGCTGGCCGGCCACGCGGACGTGGAGGTCGCGCTGGGCCGTGAGACGCCGCTCGTGCGCGACCTCGTGACGACGCCCGAGACGCACGGCCCGAAAGGAATCGGGTACGCCGTCCTGCCCCCCGCGAGCCGGGCGCTGTCCGCGCGCTTCGGGCCGGACGTCATCGTGGAGGAGGCGCGGCGTCGACCGGGCGAGCTGACGCTCGTCACCCTGGGGCCGCTGACGAACCTCGCGGTCGCCCTGTTCCGCGAGCCGCATCTCCCGACGCTCCTGCGGCGCTGGGTGATGATGGGCGGCAGCTACCGCTCACCGGGCAACACCGCCCCGACCACCGAGTGGAACGTGAGCGTGGACCCCGACGCTGCACGGCTCTGCATCGCCGCGTTCGGACGGCCCGAGGTGACCGACGCGCGGCGGACCGCCGGCTTGGCGCCGCTGCCGCTGGCGCTGGGCCTCGACGTCACCGAGCGGGCGAAGCTTCTCCCTGAGCACCTCGCGGCCCTCGCGGATCTGGCCGGATCGCGCCCGGATCCGGCCCGCGCCGGCGCCACCGGGAGCGTCGCGGCCAATTCCGTCATTCGCTACGTCGACGACGCGCTCCGCTTTTACATGGAGTTCCACTCCCGCTACGACGGCTTCTACGGCGCCTTCATCCACGATCCGTTCGCCCTCGCGGCTGCGCTGGACCCCGCGCTGATCCGGACCGAGGCGCTCCCCGTGGACGTGGAGCTGGGCGGGACGCTCACGACCGGCGAGACGGTGACGGACTGGCGCCGGTCCTGGGGCCGGCCGCCCACGCTCGACATCGCGGTCGCGGGCGACGCGGCGACGTTCTTCGCGCGCTTCGTCGAGCGGGTCGGAGGGCTCGCCGGGCGGGTCGGCTGACGGAGCGCCACGCACGCGCCTCCAGAACCTGCCACTCTGATCAGGCGCGGCACCCGACCATCCGACCTGGCCGCGCTCCCACTCCGGGACCAGACCTCGACAAGGAGATCAGGAGAGATGAACACCCTGAAGGGCTGGGTTGCCGGCCAGTTCACGACCCGCGTGATCGTGTTGATGCCCGTGGCCATCGCGATCAATATCGTTCTTGGGGCCACCGTCCAGCAGGCCCTAAAGCTGCCGATCTACCTTGACTCCATCGGAACGATCCTGGTCGGCGTCCTTGCAGGTCCCCTGGCCGGCGCCCTGACCGGCATCCTCTCAAACCTCATCTGGGGCTATCTCCTGCCGGCTCCGATCGGCAGCACGACGATCGGCCCCTTCGCAATCACGGCTGGAGTGATCGGCCTGCTGGCCGGGCTATGGGGTCAGCTCGGTCTCTTCAGGCCCCGCCATGGCGGCGCTGTGAACCTCGTGGGCGCGATTGTCGCCGTAGTCCTCGTCGGCGCGCTGGCCTTCTATACCTACGCCCGCGCATATGCAAGCTCGGACCAATTCAGCAGCAACACCGGCTTCGACCCCTCGACGCTCGACCAGTCACGCCTCTTCTTCCTGGTCGTGCTGCTCGCGTATGTCGTCCTCGTGGCCTGGGCGCTTGTCCTACGAAGGGATGTGGGCGCCGTCTACGCGATCGGCGCGGGACTCGTCACAGGGATCGCCGCGGCTGTGGTCTCGGCTCCGATCGCCGCGATTGTCTACGGCGGTGTGACCGGCAGCGGCGTCGATGCGCTCGTCGCGGCCTTCCGCGCGGGAGGCGACTCGCTCTACGCGGCCACCCTTAAGCAGGGCCTCCTGTCAGACCCGATGGACAAGATGATCACTTCGTTCGTGGTGTTCTTCATCGTCGGAAGCCTGTCGCGCCGCGTCGTCGCGCGCTTCCCCAACGGCGAGAAGGCCGTCGGCGATGAGGCCACGATCTCGGTCGCCCCAGCCAGCTGAGCGGGGTGATCGCCGCCGGAGCCCGTCCACCGACTCCAGCGCTGCCGGAGTACGTCACCCGGCGACCGGGCGGCTTCTACAGGGCAGCCAACCCTTCGACCAAGCTCGCCGTCGCGGCCCTCGAGGTCGGGGCCGCCTTCCTCGTCCCGGGTTGGTTCCCGCTCGCGATCCTTGCCGTCGTCCTGGGGACCGCTAGGGCAGCCCGCTGCAGCCGGGCCATGGTAACGATCGTCATTGCCGCTTCCCCGATCGTGGGCTCGATCCTGCTGGTCAACCTCTTCCTCCTGCCCGGCGCGAGCGACCCGATCGTTCGCCTTGGGCCCATTGCGCCGACCTGGAGCGGCCTCTGGTTCGGGCTGCAGACGGTCGTGCGACTGCTCGCCTTTTCCTCGGCAATCGCTCTCGTCTACCTCACCACGGCGATCGACGATCTGCTGGCTGACTTGGCCCACCGCGGCCTCGGAAGGCGGGCGGTCTTCGTCGTTGGAGCCGCAGTCCAGACCGTGCCGAGGACGATAGAACGCGCCGCAGAGATCATCGACGCGCAGCGCGCCCGGGGCATGGACACGGAGGGCCGCTTCTGGCGCCGGGCCCGTGGCGTCGTCCCGCTGGCAGCGCCGCTGATCTTCGGTGCATTGACCGAGGTCGAGGAACGCACGCTGGCGCTGGAGGCCCGAGGGTTCTCGGCACCAGTTCGCCAGACACTGCTCCGTGTCCCCGCCGACGGGAGGTCCGACCGGGTGATGCGCTGGCTGGCCATCGCGAGCCTTCTCGCGCTCGTGGTGGTACGGATCACGGGACGACTCGGCTGAGATGTCGATCGAGCTAGCCGGCGTGCGCTACCGCTATGCGGGGGCGTCGCTCGATTCACTCCGTGGTATCGACCTGCACCTCGAGCCGGGCCGGGTCCTGGGAATCGCGGGGGCCGACGAATCGGGCAAGACAACGCTCTGCCTGGTCGCGAGCGGCTTCGCCCCCGTGGTGGTGGGAGGCCGCCTCGAGGGCTTCGCGAGCATCGACGGAACCCCCACCGGATCGATGCCCGCCCACGGGCTCGCCCAGCGCTGCGGCCTTCTGTTCCAGAACGCTTCCACGCAACTCACTGGGACAACCGCAACGGTCTACGAGGAGGTGGCGTTCGGCCCGTGCAGCCTCGGCCTGGAGGTGCCCGAAGTGATCGAGCGCGTGGGCTGGGCGTTGAACGCGGTGGGCATCGAGGCTCTCGCCCCACGAAATCCATCGCGGCTGTCGGGCGGCCAGGCGCAGCTGGTTGCCTTGGCCTCCGTCCTAGCCCTGCGACCGGGCTACCTGATCCTCGACGAGCCAACCAGCGAATTGGATCCAGCCGGCACGGCGCTGGTGGCCGAAGCACTCGCCAGGCTAGCCGGCGAAACCGGCGCCGGGATCATGCTCGCGGAGCACAAGCCGGACGTCCTCGCGGGGGTTGCAGACGAGGTTGTGGTCCTTGCGGCCGGTGAGATCGCCCTGCGCGGCTCAGCGGCCGACGTTCTTTCCGATCCTCGGCTCGTGGAACTTGGGGTGGAGCCACCGGCCGAAGATCGGTTGCGGCGTGACGTGGCCGCTGCGGGGCTCGTCTGGCCTGCGGATCCCTCGGGGGGCCTGGTTTGAGCGGCGGCGCTTCGGATGCGCGCGTGGGCAACGAGCTGGGCCCGACTTCTGCCACATCCGCACGTTCGCCCGCCGCGCAGCCGCTGCGCGGAACTACCCCAACCCTCGCGCTCGAAGACGTCTCCTTTTCCTACCCAGACGGGACGGTGGCCCTCCTGGGGGTCAGTCTCCACTTCGAGCCCGGTGAGCTCGTTGCCCTGGTGGGTCAGAACGGATCCGGCAAATCCACGCTCGCTCGCCACCTCAACGGGCTCCTCCGGCCGACCGGTGGACGCATACTGATCGATGGGCGGGACGTACGGCGCGATCACGTGGCTGGCCTTGCCACAAGGGTGGGCATCGCCTTCCAGAACCCGGACCGTCAGCTCTTCGCGGGCAGGGTGTCCGCCGAGGTTACCTTCGGCCCCAGGAACCTCGGCGTGAAGAGCACCGAGCTGGCTTCACGGGTTGCCGGGGCGCTCGATGCGGTGGGCCTAGGCGCGGAGGCAGCGTCTAACCCGTACGACCTGGGCTACTCGCGCAGGAAGCTCCTGGCCATCGCGTCCGTCCTGGCCATGCGCACTCCGATCGTCGTCCTCGACGAGCCGACCACCGGCCAGGACCTCCGCGGCGTCGCACGGGTGCGGTCGATCGTGGCGGCGCTGGCCGCCGATGGCCGGACCGTGATCACCATCAGCCACGACATGCGCTTCGTCGCCGAGACGTTCGGCCGGGTCGTGGTCATGCGCGCGGGTCGCATCGTGCTGGACGGGACGCCCGCCGACGTGTTCGCCGAGGCGAGCTGGGACGTGCTCGCCTCCACGTACCTCGAGCCACCGCTTGCCGCGAGGGTTGGGGCCCGCCTGGGGGTCGGGAGCACGCCCACCGAAACAAGCCTGGTGGAGGCGCTGGCCTCCCGCCCTCGACCGGCGTGACGCCCGATCGACTACCATCGAGCGCGTCCGGAGGGCGCTCATGAACTCGCTGCCGCCACTCCTCCCGCCCGATCGATTCCTCCCGCCCGACCCCGGGCAGCGAGGCGTGGCGCGCGAGCTTTACGAGGCGATCGCGGAGCTCCCGATCATCAGCCCGCACGGCCATGTCGATCCTCGCCTGCTCGCCGACGAGGACGCCACGTTCGGCACGCCGGCTGAGCTCTTCGTCATCCCCGACCACTACGTCTTCCGGATGCTCCACTCGCAGGGAATCCCGCTCGAGACGCTGGGGATCCGCCCGCGCGACGCGAGCGGCGAGAGCGCCGCGAGCGGCCCGCGCGACGCGAGCGGCGAGAGCGCCGCGGTTAACGACCAGCGGACCGCCGGACCGGCGACGGAGACAGACCAGCGGCGGATCTGGCAGGCGCTCGCCGACAACCTTCACCTGTTCCGGGGCACACCGTCCGGGATCTGGCTGGCACACGCGCTGGAGGTCGTGTTCGGGGTTCGCCAGCCGCTGGGCAGCGCCAACGCCCAGGCGATCTACGACGAGCTGCGCGACAAGCTGGCCCGGCCCGAGTACCGGCCGCGCGCGATCTTCGAGCGCTCGCGCATCGAGACGCTGTGCACGACCGACGACGCGGCCGACCCGTTGACGGACCACGCCGCGATCCGCGGGAGCGGCTGGTCCGGCGACGTGCGCCCGACGTTCCGTCCGGACGGCGTCGTCAACCTGCTGGCTCCCGGCTGGCAGGGCAAGCTCGACGCCCTGTCGGCAGCGGTCGGGCGCGAGATCGCGACCGCCGCCGGGCTCGTTTCGGCGCTCGAGGAGCGGCGGAGCTTCTTCCGCTCGATGGGGGCCGCGGCGACCGACCACGGCGTCGAGACCGCCTTCACCGCTTCCCTCGCGGCGACGGAGGCGGAGGCGATCTTCGCGCGTGCCCTGCGGGGCGCGGCGAGCGCGGACGATGCCCGGGCATTCACCGGGCACATGCTCATCGAGCTGGCCCGCATGAGCGCCGAGGACGGCCTCGTCATGCAGCTCCACGTCGGCGCCTACCGCAACCACGATCAGGCCGTCTTCGAGCAATTCGGACCCGACATGGGGGCCGACATCCCCGTTGCCGCGGAGTTCACCCGGAACCTGCAGCCGCTCCTCGAGCGCTTCGGGGACGATCCGCGGTTCCGCCTGATCGTGTTCACGCTGGACGAGAGCTGCTACGCCCGGGAGCTGGCGCCGCTGGCCGGCTACTACCCGGCCCTGCGCCTCGGTCCCCCCTGGTGGTTCCACGACAGCCTCAACGGCATCGCCCGCTACCTCGACCAGGTGATGGAGACGGCCGGCCTGTACAACACCGCCGGCTTCAACAACGACACCCGGGCGTTCGCCTCGATCCCGGCCCGCCACGACGTGTGGCGCCGCGCTGCCGCGAGCTGGCTGGCCGGGCTCGTCGTGCGGGGCCAGGTCGACGAGGCGAGCGCTCGCGAGATGGCGCACGAGATGGCCTACGGCCTGGCGAAGCGCGCCTACCGGCTGGACGCCCCGGCATGATCGGGCTCGACCTCGGGACGACGAGCTGCAAGGCGGTCCTCCTCGACGCGGAGGGGCGCGTTGTCGCGGCAGCCAGCGAGTCGTATCCCCTGCGCGTGCCCCGGCCCGGCTGGGCCGAGCAGGACGTCCTGGTCATCCGGGAGGCCGTCGTCCGGACGCTCCGGGCGGTCGCCGCGGCCAGGTCCGTCGCGCCGGCCGGGATCTTGTTCAGCGGCGCGATGCACAGCTGCTTCCCGGTCGATGCCGGGGGGGCGCCCCTGGCGAACGCGATGACCTGGGCGGACAACCGGGCCGCCGGCGTGGAGGAGATCGTTCGGTCGGAGCTCGACGTCCCTGCCGTCTACGCGCGGACGGGCTGCCCAATTCGCTCCACCTACCACCCGGTCCGCCTGCGCTGGTGGGCCGACGCCGCCCCGGATGTCGCGCGACACGCCAGCCACTTCGTGGGGATCAAGGACTGGATCCTCCACGCGCTCACGGGCGCCTGGGCGACCGACATCGGCATTGCCTCCACCACGGGCCTGCTCGACGGTGCGACGCGCGCGTGGGACCCGGAGGCGCTGCGCGCCGCCCGAGTCGCGCCGGAGCAGCTCCCCGCGCTCGTCTCCTCCAGCGCGATCGTCGGAGGCCTGACCGGGGACGCGGCGGCCGCGACAGGGCTTCCCGCCGGGCTGCCGGTCGTCGCCGGGGGGAGCGACGGCGCGATGGCCAACGTCGGGACCGGGCTCACGCGCGCCGGCCAGGCGGTCATCACGGTCGGGACGAGCGGCGCCGTGCGCCATCTCGTCGACCATCGCTGGGTCGACCCGTCCGAGCGGACGTGGTGCTACATCCTGGACGAAGAACACTGGTTCATCGGGGGAGCGATCAACAACGGCGGGCTCGCCCTGGACTGGGTCCGCCGGCTTCTCTACGCGGAGCTCCCGCCGGACGCGGGCTTCCGGCAGCTCGCCGCGGACGCCGGCGCCATCGAGCCGGGGGCCGAAGGGGCGTTCGTCCTGCCGTACTTCACCGGGGAGCGAAGCCCATCCTGGACGCCGGACGACCCGGCGCTGCTCTACGGCCTGCGGCTCGGGCACGGGCGCGCCCACCTGGCGCGAGCCGCGATGGAGGGAGTTGCCCACTGCATCGCCGACGTCTGGCACGCGCTCCCGCCACCGGCCCAGACCGCCGAGGTGACTCGCCTCACCGGCGGCATCACCCGCACAGCGGTCTGGGCCCAGGTGCTCGCCGACGTGCTGGGCGTCCCGCTCATGGCGCTCGACACAACCGATTCGTCGGCGACCGGGGCGGCGCTCGTTGGGCTCCAGGCGCTGGGGCTGCCATTCCCGGCCGACGCCGGGCTCGTCCCTCCCGGCCCGGTCTACGCACCTGGAGCCGATCACGCCTTCTACGTGGGCCATCATCGGGCGTACGACGCGCTCCGCGACACGATGCGCGCCCAGGAGCAGGCGCTCGGGCAGGCGGGCGCGCCGGAGACTCGACCTGCTACCCGAAGCCAGACTGCGAGGACCGCCTGATGGACATGTTCGACCTCGGCGGCCGCGTCGCCGCCGTCATCGGCGGGACGGGTGTGCTCGGCGGCGCGCTCTGCCACGGGCTCGGCCGGGCCGGGGCCGCGGTCGCCGTGATGGGTCGCTCGGCCGAGCGTGGCGACGCCCGCGTGGCCGCCCTGGAGGCCGAGCGCGTTCGCGCCGTATTCGTCAACGTCGACGCCACGGATCGTGCCTCGCTCGAAGCCGCCCGCCGGGAGACGGAGGAGCGTCTCGGCCCCGTCGACATCCTGGTCAATGCGCCGGGCGTGAACAGCTCCACGCCGTTCTTCGAGATCGGGCTCGAGGAGTGGCACCGGGTCCTCGACGCGAACCTGACCTCGGTCTTCCTTGCCTGCCAGGTCTTCGGAAAAGCCATGGTCGCGCGCGGGAGCGGCGGCTCGATCATCAACATCTCGTCTGCCTCGTCCGGGCCGCCCCTGTCGCGGGTGACGACCTACTCCGTCGCCAAGGCCGGCCTCAACAACCTCACCCAGTACCTGGCCCGCGAGCTCGCGCCGAACGGATTCCGCGTGAACGCGATCGCGCCGGGCTTCTTCCCGGCCGAGCAGAACCGCGCGCTCCTGTCCGACGAGCGGGTGGCCGCCATCCTCGGCCACACGCCTGCCGGCCGTCTCGGCGAGGCGGACGAGCTCGTCGGCGCCGCTGTCTGGCTGGCCGCCGAGCGCGCCTCGAGCTTCGTGACCGGGGCGATCGTGCGGGTGGACGGCGGCTTCTCCGCGATGACGATTTGAGTTCCCGGCCGGCTCGGTCCGTTCCGGGCCCATCCCGAAAGAGGGGCGATGCGATGACGGGGATGCCCGACGGGTTCTTCAGTGATCCTCCCGTCCCGGCCACGACGCCGGGCGCCCCGGGTCAGCCCCAGTTCGCCGAGTTCGATCACGGGACACTCCCCGAATGGGCGCTCGTCCGCCACGCCATGGACCCCGCGGAAATCGGCGACGTCCGGGCTGCCGTGCGGACCGCCCTCGAGCCGGTGATCGGCACCGTCACGCCCGGGGCCCGCGCCTGCGTGGCCGCCGGGAGCCGGGGAATTGACCGCATCGACCAGGTGGTCCGCGCCCTCGTCGAGCGCCTCCAGGAGGCCGGCGCGTCCGTCTTCATCGTGCCGGCGATGGGCAGCCACGGGGGGGCGACCGCGGAGGGGCAGCTGGAGGTCCTCGCGGGGTACGGGATCACGCCGCATGCGATGGGCTGCGAGATCCGCTCGTCCATGGAGACGGTCGAGCTCGGTGAAGTGGTGCCGGGCGTGCCTGTTTTCGTCGATCGGCACGCCTTCGAGGAGGCCGACCTGATCATCCCGGTCAACCGCGTCAAGCCGCATACCGATTTCGACGGTGAGATCGAGAGCGGCCTGATGAAGATGATCGCCATCGGCCTCGGGAAGCAGAAGGGAGCCGACACGCTCCACCGGCAGGGCTTCGCGACGTTCCACGAGCTCATCCCGGCGGTCGGCCTGCACACGCTGGCCCGCGCGCCGATCCCGTTCGGCCTCGCCCTGGTCGAGAACGGCCGCGCGCGGCTGCTGCACGTCGAGGCGGTGCCGGCGAATCGGATCGCCGAGCGCGAGCGCGAGCTGCTCATCACGGCTCGGACGGCGATGGCACGGCTGCCACTCGACGCGATGGACGTCCTCGTCCTGGACGCGATCGGCAAGGACATCAGCGGTCTCGGGATGGACTCGAACGTCGTGGGCCGCTACTACAAGGGCGCGATGGGGTTGGACCATCGATCCAGCGGATCGTTGTTCGCGACCTGACCGCCGAGACGGAGGGCAACGCGGTCGGGATCGGCCTGGCGGACGTGATCCTGCGCCGGGCCGTGGAGAAGATCGACTTCCACAAGACGTACATGAACTGCATCACGGCCAAGACCCCCGAGGGCGCACGGATCGCGCTCACGGTCGATTCAGACCGGGAGGCGCTCTCGATCGCGATCGCGTGTGCGATCAACGTGTCGCCCGAGACCGCGCGCATCGTTCGGGTGCGTGACACCAAGCACCTCGAGCTGCTCTACGTGAGCGGGCCGGCCCTCGCGGACGTGCTGGCCGCCGGGCGGTGCGAGGTGGTCCAGCAACTCCACCCGATCCGCTTCGACGACGCGGGCATGTTCGTCGACGACGGTCTCTAGCCGAGCCGTGCGAGGGCCCGCGATCCCCCACGACCTGGCGCGGCGGCCTCCTTCTGCGACAGGCGGCCTGCGCCCCCGGAGAGGCGGCCTGCGCCCCGGTGGGGCGGCCTGCGCCCCCGGAGAGGCGACCCGAGTCCCCGGCGCCGAGGCCCGCTCCCCCGCTCGCTGCGCTCCTGGGCGAGGCTGTGGTCGAGAGCGTCGACCTGGGCAGCCCCTGGACGACATCGACACGGACCGAGCGCGTGACGCTCCGGGACGGCCGGCAGGTCGTGGTCCAGCGGGCGATCGGGGGCGCCTCCGCCCGCGCGACGATCGGTCGCCGCATTCGCGTCGGCCGCATGCTCCGGGCCGTCGCCCCCTGGCTGCCGGTGCCGGAGGTGCTCGCCGGCGAGGCAACCGGGCCGCAGCCCTTCGTCGTCACCGAGTTCGTCCCGGGCGTATCGGGACGCGAGCTCCTGGCGGACGACCCGGGAGCCGTGCGCCTCGGCCGGCAGATGGGCGAGCTGGCGGTCGGCATCGCCCGGGTGCCCACCCGCGGCTCGCGCGTCGGTGGCACATGGGGCAACCCGGAGCGCCTGGCGGCGGCCGCCGACCGGTGGCTGAACACCAGCGCGGCCGATCTCGGGGCAATGAGGGCACGAGCGCTCGGACAGTTGCTGCAACGGCTGCCTCGCGAGCTCGCCGGTGCCGCGCCCGTGTTCGCCCACGGCGACCTCGCCCCCGTCAACATCCTCGTTCGAGACGGTGCGGTCGTCGCGCTGCTGGACTTCGAGCGGGCCCGCCTCGCGCACCCGCTCTTCGACGCCGCCTGGTGGCGCTGGATCGTGCGCCACCATCACCCGGAACGCTGGGCGTCCGCGGGGGCGGCGTTCATGGCGGCGGCCGGCCTCGCGGACGCCCGGGCAACGGCATCCAACCTGGACCTCCTGGCCGCGCTGCAATGCCTCGAGATGCTCCATCGCTCGCAGGGCGGTCCTGCCGCGGCGCGCCGGGCGTGGGCGGCGAGGTTGCAGGACGTGCTCGATTGGGCAGGCGATCGCGACCCTTGATCGGCCGACGCGTGCCGCGGGCCGGGCGCCGGCCGCCAGCCGTCACTCCGTGTCCAGCACCACCTCGAAGACCTGCCCGTCCACGATCCGCCAGGCGCGCACGCTCACCGCGCCCGTGACCGGATCAACCTCGTCGGGGCTCAGCGAGGCCAGAACGTGGAGCGCGTCCGGGTAGAAGGCGCCGACGACATCCGCCGGCGAAGGGCGCGCCGGCGACCGAACGTGCGAGTGCACGATCCCCCAGATCACCTCGCCCGCATCGTCGATCGCGAGCAGGCCGCGCATGAGATCGTCGGGCTCGATCTCGTAGCGGAGCGGGGACGCAGCGCGGTTGCGCGTGGCAAGCCAGCGTGTCGGCAGCCCGCCCGCGGCGGCCGCGGCGGTCCCCGCGATGAGGCCGCAGGCCTCGTTCGGGAGTTCGGCCCAGGCGTGTGCGACGAGCGCGCCGCGGATCGCGGCGGGAAGCCGTGCCCGGTCCGGGCCCGGGTGCGCCCGCTCGGGGCCGGGCTCGGTCGCGCCTTCGCGTGCCGGCGGCAGGTCGCGCGCCGGCGGCAACCGGCTCAGACGATCGTCTCCTGGGGCGGGGCCGGGAACGGGAAGACGAGCGCTTTGTTCGCGGGTCCGCCCACGGAGGATGCGCCGGCCGACTCGGCGGCCGGCAACCGCGGCCCTGACGCGGCACCCGGGATCGGCAGCGGCCGACCGGCTGCGCGCGCCGCGACCGCCGCGTCCGAGCAGACCGGGCAGGCCGGGTCGCGGCGGAAGCGAAGCTCGGTGAACGTGGCGTCGAGCGCATCGAAGAGCACCAGCCGTCCAACGAGCGGCTCGCCGATCCCAAGGATGAGCTTGAGCGCCTCGGTCGCCTGGAGAAGTCCCATGACGCCCGGCACGACGCCGAGGACGCCGGTGACCGAGCAGCCCGGGGCGAGCTCCGGGGGCGGGGGCGTGGGATGGAGGCAGCGATAGCACGGGCCGGCGCCAGGGACGAACGCGGTCAGCTGGCCCTCGAACCGGAAGACCGAGGCGTGGACCACCGGGATCCCGGCTGCCACGGCGGCGTCGTTGAGCGTGTAGCGGGTCTCGAACGTGTCGGTGCCATCCAGGATCACGTCGTAGCCGGCGATGAGCCGCTCCACGTTGGCCGGGCCCAGGACCTCGTCGGACGCGATCACCGCCACGTCCGGGTTCAGGGCGCGGATGGCGACCTCTGCGGAGAGGACCTTCTTCAGGCCGATCCGGCCGGTGGTGTGCAGGACCTGCCGCTGGAGGTTGCTGACGTCGACGCGGTCGAAGTCCACGACGCCGAGCGTCCCGACACCCGCGGCCGCAAGGTAGAGGGCGGCGGGCGAGCCGAGCCCGCCCGCGCCGACCAGGAGCACCCTCGACCGCAGCAACGTCGCCTGGCCGGTGGGCCCCACTTCGGGCATCAGGAGATGACGGCTGTAGCGTCGCTGCTGGTCGGCCGTCAGGCCGCCCGGCCCCCCGGATGCGGGCCCCTCGGACGCCAGCCCCAGCGCGCTCCAGGCGTCGAACCCGCCGGACATCGAGACGGCGGACGTGTAGCCCATCTCGCGCAGCGTCCGCGCGGCGAAGACCGAGCGAACGCCGCCGGCACAGTAGAGGACGACGGGCCGCGCGCGATCGGGCGCCTTCGCCTCGATCTCCTCCTCGAGGTGGCTCTTCGGGACCAGCACCGCGCCCGGGACGTGCCCCCGCGCCCACTCGTCGACCTCCCGGACGTCGACGAACAGGGCGGCACCGTCGCCGCGCAGGGCATCTGCCTGGCGCGGAGTGATCTCGCGGACCTCCGCCCGCGCCTCGCGGAACAGGTCGGCGTACGACTTGGTCATCTGGCGCCCGGCTGGCGGATCAGGCCCCTGCGGTCGTCGCGGCGTCGGCCAGGCTGGTGTCATCCTCCTGGCCGGGCGCGCCCGAGGCCGCGCTCCCACGCTCCTCGAGCGCGTGGCTCACCGTGTCCAGGCTGAGCAGGGCGCACTTGAGCCGTGCGGGGCTGATCTCGATGCCGAGCAGGTCCAGGACGTCATCAGGGGTGAGCTTCGCGACCTCGTCGACCGGCTTTCCCTTGATCTCGTCCGTGAGCAGGCTGGCCGATGCCTGGCTGATGGCACAGCCGCGACCGGTGAACGCGACCTCGGCGACCACGCCGTCGCGGATCCCCAGCATCATCGTGATGCGGTCGCCGCAGAGCGGGTTGGCGCCCTCGTAACGGGCGTCGGGCGCCTCCAGGATCCCGAAGTTGTGGGGGTGCCGGTAGTGCTCGAGGATGTAGTCGCGGTAGAGGTCGTCCATGGGTCGTGAAGTCTAGCGCGGCCCGGCATTCCCAGCCCAATTCCGACCGTGCTGGTCGGGAATCACGCCTCGCCCGCGAACTCTTGGGCTGCGTTCGCCAGGCCCCGATCGTACGCGGCAATCAGGCGATCCCAGCGGGCATCCATCGCCGCGTCCACGAGCTGTCGTCCGGGATCGGCGTCGAACCAGGCGACGGTACGGCGATCCCCTCGGCGAACCGCATGGTGGCGCGGAACTCGGGCACGAACCGATGGATCTTGGTCGTGTCGAAGACCGCGCTGACCGACTTGTCGCCGAGGAGCGTTCCGCGCATCTCCGGCAGGCAGGTGGCGATGAAGTCGGACGCGATGTGGACGATCCGTGTTTCCACGCCCGCGGCGGCCGCGACCTGCCGATGGATCTCGTCCCAGGTCAGGACCTCGTCCGACATGATGTTGAACGCCTGGCCGATCGCCTGAGGGCGACCCAGCAGTCCCACGAATGCCTTCGCGAAGTCGCTGTTGTGGGTGATCGTCCAGAGCGACGTGCCGTCGCCCGGCACGATGAGCGGCTTCCCCTGGCGCATCCGCGCGATCGCCGTGTATGGCCGCTCCCAGCTGTTCACCGCGAGTGGCACTTGCGTGTCGCCGTAGGTGAGCGACGGGCGGACGATCGTGACCGGGAACCCGTCGTCTCGGAACGCCCTGAAGAGGCGTTCCTCGCAGGCAATCTTGTTCCGCGAGTAGTCCCAGAACGGGTTCGCGAGCGGGGAATCCTCGCGTATCAGCCAGTCGCCGAGGGGTTTCTGGTAAGCGCTCGCGGAGCTGATGAAGACGAACTGGTTGGTGCGATCGCGGAAGAGGCGCAGGTCGCGCTCCACGTCCTCGGGCGTGAATGCGATCCAGTCGACCACGACCTCGAACTGGTGGCCGGCCAGCGCCCGTGCCGCCGCCGCCTCGTCGTGCAGGTCGGCGACGAGGGAGGTCGCGCCCTGCGCCCGGTCCGGATCGTGGCCGCGGTTCAGCAGGGTGACGTCCAGGCCGCGCTCGATGGCCAGGCGGGCGCACGCGCTGCTGATGAGGCCGGTGCCACCGATGAAGAGGACCTTCACGAACAACTCCCTTGGTGAACGGGTGCCGGGTCAGTCGGCCAGCCGCACGGCGACGAGCTCGCCGTTGCCCAGCGGGACGACCAGACCGGTGAGCCGCTCGTGGAGCAGCGCCTTCGTCCGGAAGCCCTCCAGCTCGCCGGCGTGGGAGGTCAGGTTGTCGGCGATGAGCAGGCCGCCGGGTCGGAGCGCGGCCACGGCCAGGTCGAGGTACGTCTGTAATCCCGCTTCTCGGCGTCGATGAAGCCGAGGTCGGCGTCTCGTCGAAGCTCGCAGGCCGACCGCCCATCCTCGGCCCGCAAGTCCACGAGTCGGCGATGCCGGCCTCGGCGAAGGTCCGCGCCGCGAGCGCGACCTTGTGCGGGTCGATCTCGAACGTGGTGACGCGCCCGCCGGTCCGCTGTGCGGCGAGCGCCAGCCAGAGCGTCGAGTAGCCTCCGGAGGTGCCGACCTCGACGATCTGTCGTGCTCCGACGGCGAGCGCGAGGGTCAGGAGGAGCTGCCCGACATCTGGAGTGATCGCGCGCAGGCGTTGCGCCTGTGGCGTCCCGTCGGTCCGGTCACGCTCGTCGCGCTCCCGGAGTCTCTGGATCACCAGTCGGATGCCATCTGGGACAAGGTCCACAGCCTCCTCCGTTCGGCATTGCCAGTGAGCCTTCTCTCTTTCAGGCGCCGAGCCCGCTGGACCTCCCGGAGCCCGGCCGCGAGGCCATGTCGTCGCGGGTGGTGAAACGGAGAAGCTGGCGCGCGGGTCTCGGCCAGGTCCAGGCGCTCGTGGAGGGGCATCGTGCAGTGGTGGCCCGCGCGCACGCAGACCCCGGAGCGATCAGGATCTGGGCCACGTCGTGGGGGTGGATCCCGGGCAGGTCGAAGAGATCACGCCTCCGCGGCGGTCGGCGGGCGGCCCGTAATGACGATGCCGGCACCTCGCGTCGAGCAGGTCGAGCGCGTGGGCGACGACGTCGTGCTCGTGATCGCGCACCCGATCCATCCCGAGGTCGCGCAGGTAGTCCGCGGCCACGCCGAGGCCGATGGCCGCGCTGATGTCCGGCGTGCCGGCCTCGAACTTCCAGGGGACGTCGTCGAACTCGGTCCGGCGAAGCTGACCTCGCGGATCATGTCGCCCCCCGCCAGGAACGGCGGCATCGCGTCGAGCAGCTCCCGGCGGCCCCACAGCACGCCGGAGCCGGTCGGGCCCATCATCTTGTGCCCCGAGAAGAAGTCGGCGCCCAGCGCCTGGACGTCCACCGGCAGGTCGGCATGGCCTGGGCGCCGTCCACGAGCACCAGCGCACCCACCGCATGGGCCATCTCGGTCATCTCGCGGATGGGGTTGATCGTGCCCAGCATGTTCGACACATGGAGAACGCGACGAGCTTCCGGCGAAGCCGGAGCACCACCTCGAAGCCGTCCAGCGGGAGGATCCCGTCGTCGGTGATCGGGATGAACTCAAGGTCGCCGTCAACTCCTGGGCGAGGATTTGCCAGGGGACGAGGTTGGCGTGGTGCTCCATCTCCGTGAGGACGATCGCGTCGCCCTGGCCGATGTCGCGGCGACCCCAGCTGTAGGCGACCAGGTTCACGGACTTGGTTGCATCGCGGGTCCAGACGATCTCGTGGGCGGCCGGCGCGTTGATGAGCCGGGCGACCTTTACGTGCGCGGCCTCGTACTCCTGGGTGGCCGGCTCGCCGATCTCGTAGATGGCGCGGTGGACGTTCGCGTTGTACTCGCGGTAGTAGCGGTCCATCGCCTCGATGACGGCGCGGGGCTTCGGGCTAGTGGCCGCCGAGTCCAGGTAGACCAGTTGTTTGCCGTGGGAGCGCTGCTGGAGGATCGGGAAGTCAAGCTGCCAGGGCAACCGGGTCAAGCGGCCCGCGAGGGTCTGGTCTCGTGAAGGTGGCCACGTCGGGTCGCCCGGAACCCGGGCGCACGGGACTCGGCGCGAGGTCGGTCATGGTCAGTGCGCCCCCGCCGGCTCGGGGAGCTCGGGCGCGTCCGCTTCGTCAACGTCGTAGCCCGCCTCTCGCAGGCCGGGCCCGTCGCCCTCTTCCTCCAGGCGGGAGCGCGAGGTCCTTCCCGCCGCTCTTGATGATCCGGCCGCGAGCCAGGACGTGGACGTAGTCCCGCGTGATGTAGTTGAGCAGCCGCTGGTAGTGGGTGATCAGGAGGACGCCCAGGTTCGGGTTGAGCATCGCGTTGACGCCCTCGGCCACGTCCAGGGCATCGATGTCCAGGCCAGAGTCCGTCTCGTCGAGGTTGGCCATCTCGGGCTCCAGAACGGCCATCTGGGGCATCTTCAGGCGCTTCTTCCGCCGCCGGAGAAGCCCTGTTGACGTCGCGCATGGCGAACGCCTCGTCCATCTTCAGGAGGCCATCTTCGTCCGCATCAGCTTCCGGAACTCGCCCATGCCGATGCCGCCGCGGGTGGGATCGGTCGGGTCGATGTCCGGGTTCTTCTCCACGCCCTGCCGTTTCGCGTTCAGCGCCGTGCGCAGGAAGCTGGCCACGGAGAGGCCGGGGATGGCGGTCGGTACTGGAAGGCGAGGAACATCCCCAGGCGCGCCCGCTTGTCTGCCGAGAGCGCGAGGATGTCGCGGTCTTTCCAGACCACCTTGCCCTTCCTGACGATGTAGGCGGGGTGGCCCATCAGGGCATAGGCGAGCGTGGTCTTGCCGGACCCGTTGGGGCCCATGATCGCGTGGACCTCGCCCTTGCCGACCACCAGGTCGATCCCCTGCAGGATCTCCGTGTCGGGCGCGGCGACGGGTGCAACGTGAAGGTCGCGGATCTCGAGGTACTGGTCGCTCACGGTCGGGCTTGGCTCCTGCTGGGTGGGCGGGTCGATGCCACGCGGGTGGTCAGCACGCGGGGGTCAGACGGAGCGGGGGTCCGGTCGCCCAGGTCGAGCTCGACCAGGTGCGGCACCGGAATCAGGTCGGCGAGCGTGGTCGTGTCCAGGACGCCGCCGATGGCATCGCGGACCATCACCCAGAGGTGGTTCACCGAGCACGCGCCCAGGCGCTCGCACAGGACGTGGTTGGGGTCCTCCGACGCGCAGATCATCGGGGCGAGCGGCCCCTCCAGGGCGCGCAGCGCCTCGCCGAGCGTGATCTCGTGGGGATCGCGCGCCAGCGCGTAGCCACCCGGGCACCGCGGGTGGAGGCGACGATCCCGGCCTCCCGGAGCGGGATCGCGAGCTGCTCCAGGTAGGCCCGCGGCAGCGCCTCGTCGACCGCGACTTCCGCCAGCGAGACGGCACGGGCGATTCCGACCGCCAGCGGCGGGCGAGCTGGACGAGCATGCGCACGCCGTACTCACCCTTCGTGCTGAAGGAGATGGCGCCGGAGGGTGGTACGTGTGAACGCTCAGGGGTCTGATCCTCGCGGTGCTGGGGCGGCGAGCGGTTCGATCGGGTGCCGGTCGGGCCTGCGCTTGTCCTGGGCGCGGGTACCGCCGGTACCGGCTCAATTCCGACCTTTTCAGTCGGAAATGCTACACCCGGCCCCGAGGGAGCGTCAACGCGGACGCGGGTGGTGGAGGGGGAGGAGGGGGAGGAGCACCGCCGTTGTCTTTGCGAGGACCCGTCGGGGATCACGCGGCGCGGTCCGCGGCCTGACCTCGATGGCGCTGAACCTAGAGTCGGCCGAGGATGATCTTCGCGAGCTGGGTGTCTTGTCCATGATCTCGGGGTCGGTGACGTCGAGGAGCTGGAGCTGGATCTCCGTGTCGCCCTTCACGACGTACAGGGTCTGGCCCGGTCCCATGAACGCCGCGTCGCCAAGGCCCGACACGTCGCCCGTGGCGAACAGGTTGCCGACCCCCTGGGCCAGCGAGGAGCTGAGCGGGGCAGCCTCGCTCGCGGCAGCGCCCGAGCGATTGGAGGCCGCCGGCAAACCCGATGAGGAACGAGCGGGTCGAGTCGTAGTCGGCCTTGCCGCCGGGCTCACGACCTGGAGCGACACGTTGTCTGTGCCGGTGTCCGATGGCCAGCCCCAGGTGCAGCCCGGCCGCCCGGGCTGGTCTGGTACGGCTCCGTGGTCGCCACGGCGTGACCGACCGTCCTCTGGATCTCTGCCCTCGTGAGCAGCGCGCACGCGTCGGTGACCGGCGCCCGCGTTGCCTCCGCCGCCGCCGGCCGACGAGGCGCCTCCAACGCCAGAACACGCGCCCACCACGAACGCAACGGCGAACGGCAGGATCACCGCCGCCCTCGCGCGTCGAACCGCCTCCACCGATGCCATGGCTCCCCCCTGTGCCGCAACCGTCGCCGGCGTTGACCTGGGACGCCTCGAGCGGTTGCGTTGCATCGTGTCGCCTATCACGAGGCAATGCAAGAGGCGTGGACGGCAGTCAGGGTGCGTCTCGGTGTCGCTCGGCGACAGCTTCCTGGCGACCGCGCTCAGCCCCCGGCAAGGTGCCGCAGCGCCACCGCCGCGTGGAGCGCGACGCCGACGGCCATCGCGGGCTCGTGGTAGACGACCTTGTTGGAGTGGTTCTGAGGCGCGGTGGGGGCTCCAGCTTGGAGGGCACGCCCAGGAAGACGAAGGCGCCCGGAACGCGCTGGAGCACGTAGGAGAAGTCCTCGCCGCCCATGGTCGGAGCGGGCATCGGTCGGACGGCGTCCGCTCCCAGGAGGTCCGCAGCGACCCGTGACACGAACGCGGCGAACCCCGGGTCGTTGATCGTGACCGGGTAGCCGCGCTCCAAGTCCAGCTCGGCGGTCGCGCCGTGCACCGCGGCGACCCCGGCGAAGACGCGGGCCACCCCGGCGTGGACGACATCGCGCTGGTGCTCGGAGAAGGTCCGGATCGTCCCCTCGAGGGAGGCCGTCTCCGGAATGATGTTCGTGGTCGTGCCCGCGTTGAGGTGGGCGATCGTCACGACGGCGGGGTCGAACGCATCGACGGTGCGGGTCACCATGACCTGCAGGGCCGTCACGATCTCGGCCGCCACGACGATCGGGTCGAGCGCGAGGTGCGGCTCCGACGCGTGGCCGCCCCGCCCATGGACGGTGGCCCGGATGAAGTCCGCGGCGGCCATCTGCGCCCCGGCCCGATGGTTGACGGTCCCGCTGGCGAACTTCGCCAGGATGTGGATGCCGAAGGCGGCGTTCGCCTCCTCCCCCGCCGGCAGGTCCAGGAGCCCCTCCTCGAGCATCGCCCGGGCGCCGTAGAAGCCTTCCTCCCCGGGCTGGAACATGAGCAGGACCCGGCCCGCCAGGCGCTCACGTCGCGCCATGAGGAGGCGCGCTCCGCCAAGCAGCATCGCCATGTGGGTGTCGTGCCCGCAGGCGTGCATGGTCCCCGGAAGCTCCGAGCTGAACTCGAGCCCGGTCTCTTCCTGGAGCGGCAGGCCGTCCATGTCGGCGCGCAGGACGATCGTCGGGCCCGGATGCGCGCCCTCGATGACGGCCGTCACGGAGCTGATCGCCCTGCCGACCCGCGACACCAGGCCCATTCGCTCGAGCTCGGCGACGATGACTGCCTGCGTTGCGGGCAGGGCCAGCCCGACCTCCGGCCGGCGGTGCAGGCGGCGGCGCACCTCGATGATCTCGGGCATGAGGGCCTGGGCATCGGCCAGGAGGCCGGGCAGCGCGAGCGTGTTCGTCGTCATGGCCGAAGTATGCGCGGGCGGGAAGCGGGTCAACCGAGCGTCGCCGGCAGCCGGCGTCGGCGCCGCGGCAGCCGCAGGCAAGCCCGACAGCACCGCCAACGGGCGAGGCGCGGCGGCCGCACGCAGAACCTACGGCCCGCGTGCTCCGCCGTTCACGGGATGCAGCAGAATCCCCGCATGGCGCCGCTTCCCACCGACCCGCCCGTGCACGACGCGACGCACAACCGGCGCTTCGTCCGCCTTCGTCGCGTCGTCGCGAACTGAGGGGTCGAATGTCGATCGTCGTCCGAGAGGCCCGGCCCGAGGAGCACGCTCGGCTCGGCGAGCTGGTCGTGTCCGCGTATCGCTCGCTGCCCGAGTTCGACGAGCCCGGTTACGAGCCGGAGCTACGCGACGTCGGCCGGCGCGCCCGTGAGGCGGTGGTCCTGGCTGCGGTCGACGAGGTGGACGGGAGGCTGCTCGGCTGCGCCACCTACGTTCCCGGCCCGGAGAGCCCGTGGGCGGAGCTGCTGGAGCCCGGCGAGGCCGCGATCCGCATGCTGGCGGTTGACCCGGCAGCGCGCGGCCGCGGTGCGGGCACCGCGCTGGCGGTGGCGTGCGTGACCCGGGCGCGCGCGGAGGGCCGCAGCGCGGTGTTCCTCCACTCGATGGAGTTCATGCGTGCGGCCCAGGCGATCTACCTGCGGCTCGGCTTCGTCCGGCGGCCGGACCGCGACTGGGAGCCGGTGCCGGGGATTCGCTTGCTGGGGTTCGCGCTCCCGCTTCAGGCCGGGCCAGACCCGGAGCCACGTCCGGCCCGCGACTGGGACTGAGGTCAGTTGCGGTTGCCGCCGAACAGCCGCAGCAGCATGAAGAAGAGGTTGATGAAGTCGAGGTAGAGCTTGAAGGCTCCCATCACGGCTCCCTTCTCCATCGCCCCGGCCCACGCCGCGACCGCGCCGCTCTGGATCTGCTGCACATCGAAGGCCGTCAGCACGGTGAAGATGACGACACCGGCGACGGAGATGCCGAAGCTCAGGAAGCTCCATCCGATGAACAGGTTCACGACCATGGCGACCACGAGGCCGATCAGGCCCATGAAGAGGTACGCACCGAGGTTGGAGAGGTCGCGCCTGGTCACAGCGCCGTAGAAGGCCGCCGCGCCGAAGACGGCTGCGGCGGCGCTCCCTGCCGCCACCACGCTGCCCAGGTCATCGATCCGCAGGATGAACCCGAACGTCACACCGGTCAGCGCGGCGTAGGCGAAGAAGAGCAACAGGCCCACGGTCGCCGGGATCCGGCGGATGGCGAGCGTCAGGCTGAACGCGATCGCGAGCTGGGCGATGACCAGCGGCAGCACGAGCCCTTCAAGATTGGTCAGCTGGCTGTCGGACAGGCCGGCCACGACCGCGCCGATGCCGGTCGTGAGCAGCAACCCGAGGAACATCCAGAAGAACGCCTGGGTCAGGAACGCCTGCGCCAGCCGGGCATCCGGGCGAACGCCCACGCGGCTCGGGGTTGCGTACTGGTTTGTGAACATCGTGCGAGGATCTCCTTGGTGGCGTGCCGGAGTTCCGACTCCGGGTCTCTATTCTCGCCAACTCTCGAAAGCCTGCACGCGAGGGGGCAGGCTGCGCACTGGCCGCCCGGCGCCGACGATGCCGCCGGGGCCGTTCAGCACCGGGTCGGCCCCGGTCAGCCTTTTTGGGGCCGGCGACCGTGGTCCGTGGCTCGCGCCGCGGTCGCACTGCGTGCCTCGGCGTGCTCGGCTGCACGTGCAAGGACCCACAGGAGGTCGGCGAGCCGGTTGAGATACGGCAGCAGGTTCGGCCCGGGCACGAGGCCCGCCCGATCCAGCGTGACGGCGCGCCGCTCGGCCCGCCGGACGATCGTGCGGGCAAGCTCCAGGGCGGCGCTCGTCCGCGTCTCCCCGGGCACCACAAACTCATTCGGGGCGTCGATCCGGGCCTCGTAGTCGGCGAGGAGTGTCTCGATCCCGGCCACCATCGCGGCGGAGACCCGCGTCGTTCCCTCCGCAGCCGCTCCCGGGCGGCCGGATTGGCGGCCAGCTCCGCGCCGACGGCGAAGAGCTCCCGCTGGATCCTGAGGACGATCGGCTCGAGCTCCGCGAGAGCCGGTGGGAGCGCGTCGAGCTGGCGCTTGACGACCAGCTCCGCCCGAGCAAGCCCGAGGGCCGCGACAGTCTCGTCGATCGAGCCGTACGCCTCCGTCCGGAGGTCGTCCTTGGGGATCCGGTCGCCGCCGAAGAGCAGGCCAGTGGTGCCGTCGTCGCCCTTCTTCGTGGCGACGGAGGAACGATGCCGGACGGCGAAGCTTCCGCGCTCACCACATGAGGCCCGCGTCACGCGGGTCCCAGCGCTCGGCGAGAAGGGTCACCTTGACCGGGTGATCAAGGACGGACTCTGCCTGCTCCTTGACCTGCGCGATCATCGAGCCGGCGTACGGGCAGAACGGCGTCGTGAGGATCATCTTCACCTCGGACTCGGTCTCGAGGATCACCTGCTTGATGAGCGCCAGCTCCACCACGTTCATCCCGATCTCGGGATCCACGACCTCGCGCAAGGCGTAGCGGATCGCGATCTCCTTGGCACGTCGCTCGAGGTCGAACGCGGGCACGGCGGCCGGATCGGAGGCGGCGGCGGTGAGGTGTTGCTGGTCGGTCATCGATGGCTATCGATGGTGCCGCATGTCAGCGTTCGCACGAAGGGTAGCACCGATCAGGGGAAAGACGAGCCCGCAGGTCGGAATTGACCGCCGCGGGCGGGTTCTGCGGGGGCGGGTCGGGGGGGTCGCGTGCTCCGGGCGTTTCGGGCCGGAGGGCGTCGCCGGCGTCGGATTCTCCCGGATATGTCCCCGGTGCATGGTACGTGAATCCGTCCATCACCGGTGCCCGCCGGCCTCTACCGACCCTGGCTGGGACGTTCCCGAGCACGAGCGTGGACGGCGCGGCCTCGCGCAGGCGACGTTCGGGCCGCGACGTTGGATACCACGTCATATCCCGGAATACCGGGCCTGGGGCGTCGGACGCGTCCGCAGAGCGTCGGCCGCGACTCGGGCAGGCCGTGGCTTCGGCCGAACGTCGTCGCCGGGCCGTCCGTCCTCAGCCGCGGATGACGGCCGCTCCGTGTCGATGGCACCCCGGTCGCTGCAGCTCGGGGGGCAGGCCCGCCGACTCCGAGTCGCTGAAGCCCGGCCCGGACAACAACCCATCGGGCAACAGGAATTCCGCGTAGCGTTCCGAATGGTCGGCGGCGTAGCAGTAGGCGAAGGCGACCCCAAGCCGGCGCAGCTCCGGGTGGTCCGTGAGGATCCGGGTCAGGTCGTAGCCGGAGCGTCGCATCTCCAGCAGCTGGCGGACGGTCAGCCGGCTTCCGTAGCAGAACGGCTCACCGTTCATCACGAGCGGATCGACCTGTACCCACTTGATGGTCATCGATCAGCCGCCCTTGTAGATGGCCCACAGCAGGCGGTTGCGCTTGCGCGCGTCACCGGCGAGACGCCGACGCCACCGGAACACCGCGATCGCCTGGTCAAGGCCACGCTCCGCGGGGCCGCGCTCCTCGTCCGACAGGACGGCCGCGAGCGCCACTCGCACCCCTTCCGAGAGCACGACTAGGTCATCCATCGGGACGTGACGACGCCGGTAGACCGGTGCGACCCATTCGGCCCATTCGCCCACCTGGGCCGGGCTGCCCGACGCGACCGCGAGCGCGACGCGCTCCAGGTAGCCGTCGAGGTCCCGGAGCAGGTGGCGCAGGCCGGCCTGTCCCTGGCGCTCGCGGAGCGTCGGATCGCCGTCCACGGCCGCCTCCAACGCACGAACGGCCAGCCGGGCACGCGCTGCGCGGATGCGGTCCGCGGCGGCGGGGAAGCCGGCGGTCATGTCCGGCATCGGGAGGCCCAGGGCGGGATGGCTCACGGCGCGAAGTCTACCCAATCGGTTGGGGGGTGGCGCCCGGCGCGGGCCGGCGGCGGCGCTGGCCGTATCCGGACGCTGGCCGTACCCGACGCTGGCCGCACCCGTCGCTGGCGTACCATCCGCTGCATGCCCGATCGCGAGCCCGGCGAGTCCCGCCGCGGCGACTCCTGGACACGCCCCGTCGGAGCGTACGCCGCGAGCCGGGCGGCGGGGGCCGGCGGCGGCCAGGTCGGCGGCGCCCCGGCTCGCGGCGCCCCGGCTCGCGGCCGCGCGGCGCGGACCGTGGCGGATCCACCCGTGGCCTGCGACGGGCGTCCTGCTGGGCCTGGGCGCTGCGGCGCTCGGCGCTGCCGTCCACGTGGTGACCGCGGTCCTGCTGCTCGCGACCGGGGGCCTGCTGGTCGTGACGGCGACGCTCGGGTTCGCCGTGGGTGCGCTCGTTCGGTACGGCGCCGGGTCGCGAGTCCGCGCCGCTGCCGTGCGCAGCGTGGGCCTGGTCCTGGCGCTCGCGGCCCTCGTGGCGGCCCTGGCCATCAACTGGGGCCTGTCCGGCGATATCTTGGCCCGCTGGACTTCCTCGCCCAGGTCTACGGGGCCCTGGTCCCGCTCCAGTTCGCGGCCGCCGTGGCCGGGGCACTCGCTGGAACCCGCTGAACGACGGAGGCCTGTTCGGATGCCGCACTTCCCCAGCTTCGAGCACTGGTTCCCGCCCAACCCGCCGCTGAAACGACGCCCAGCGCCGCCCTTCACCCTGCGTCACCCCACCGAGGACGACCTGGCGGCGGTCGAGGGCCGCCTGCGCGACTGGTCCGAGCAGCATGGATGCATCGGCCCGGGACGGGCTGGTCGCCACTTGGCCGCGACCTCCTGGCTGGCGGTGGCCGACCCGGCGGATGCCCACCCGGCGGAGCCGGCGGTGCCGCAGCCAGTGCAGCCGAGGCGGGCCGGCCGCTGGGGATCCCCTGGGCGTTGCCTCGCCACGCGCAGCGGCGAGGCGTCGATCCAGCGTATCGCGATGGACCCGGTGTTCCGGCACCGCGGGATCGGGCGGGCGCTGGTCGGCCGGTTCTCCGACGCGCAGGAGCGGGCGGGCGAGTACCGCCTCACCGCCGCTTGACGCGCCGACATCCGCCTGCGCTTGCGTTCTTCAGCGCGCCTGGGTTCCAGACCGACGGAGGGCCAGGCAGCCGGAAGCTCATGGCGTCCCCGCGTTCGAGGACTGGGAGGGCCCAGGGAGGACCGGGTGCTCCTGGAACGGTCGATCAGCCTGTAGGCGCGGGCCCCGCGAGCTCGTCGACGATCACGCCCGGGGTCAGCTGCTCGGACAGGAGGCGCCGGAAGCGCGCCGGCTGCTCCGCCTTCGGGACACGCTCCAGCCAGCCGGCGAGGAGCCGCTCGCCCTCGAAGTAGACGTAAGACGTAGGTGCGCCAGAGCGGCTGGTCGATGAACTCGAGTCTCTTCGCCGCCCGCTCCGGTGTCGTGAGCATTCCGCTCGAGGTAGGCAAGGACCTCCTCGCGGGGCCCCCTTCCGCGTGGCGCAGGAGGGCGGCGTTGCTGCTATGCTGCGGAGTGGAAGTGGCCATGGCCCGGCCACGGCCGCCCGTGCCTCCTGGAGGAGCGGCTGCTGCCCATCGGCGTGCACGTCCAGCCCGGCCAGCCCGGGCACCCCCAGGACGCTGTGGCCGATCGCGGGCGGGGACGGCGAGCGTGGCTCAGGTCGGCTAGCCCTTCTGAGAGGGGACCGCGGGTTGTCCATGCAGAGGACGGACGACGCTAGGCGGCCGACGCCTCACCAGGTGCGCCTCGCGCCACGCGTGCTCCAGGCGGCGGCCCGGGTACGTCTCGTGGGGGAGACGCCCAGGAGGTCGGCAGCCGGCCGGGCAGGTCCGGTCGATCTCCACCCGGCTTCGCAGCCCGCCGTCGATACCAGTTGTAGCCGGACCACGGCCGGTCGTGCACAGGCAGACCGCGAGGCTCTCGCCGGCCGGCAGGCCGACAGGAGCCGCGCGCTCCCGGTATCGCGGGAGCAGCGCGTCGATGACCGCGCGCAGGCGGTCCGCGGGCATCTGAGCGGACATTGCGGGCGACGATCCGCTCCGCCGGCGTTCCGCGCCAGGGAGCAGCCGGTCGAGGTCGGCGACCGCCGCCTCGAATACGGCCCTGCCGTCCGCTCCGGCGAGAAGTTGAACAAGCCGTGACGTGATCGAGGGAGGGCAGCGCGTCGCGGTCGATCGCCCGCGCCTGCGTCTCCAGCGCGACGACCTGGGAGGGGGGGGGGGGGGAGAGGGGGGGAGGGGTGGGGGGGGAGGGAGGGGGGGGGTGGAGGGGGGGTCAGGAGATGGGCGATGAGCCAGCGCTGACGATCCGGCTCTGCGACCTCTGCTTCCACCCGGGCGCGAGGTCCGCGGCATCCTCGCGGAGGCGGTCGGCCGGGCGGGATCCTCCGCTTCGACCTGGGCTCGAAGCCCGGCCGGGCCGAGATGCCGTCCCGAGCTCGGACGCGCCGGTCGAGCCGGAGCGCGAGGACGAGGTAGTCCCGGACGATCGGATCGGTTCGATCATCGCAGTGCCCTCCCGGTCATCGCTCATCTACTCCGGTCGCGGCGCGCGGGCACGTCGTGAGCAGCGTGGCGGGCCGCCTCCTCGCGGGCCAGGCCGACCTGCTCGGCCAGGTCGTTGGCCTCCGGCGGGAGGTCGAAGCGCGGCGCCCGGGCCGGCGATCGCGGCGGGGTCGCCGCCCGCGGCCACCCATCCCGCCCCTGCCGGGCCCGACCCACCCGGCTCCCCGGGGAAGGGCATGCCCTGGCGCTCGACCGCGTCGAGCCCATCCGAGGGCACTTTCTTCGGCCCGCCACCTCGCGGACATAGGCCGTTTCCTCGTCGGCGGTCATCGGCCGGCCGCGAACCGTCCCCTTCGGCTTGCCCACCATCAGCCAGGCAAGGTGGTACCGGTCCATGCTCCCCCACGCTGCGGCGAGCAGCTCGTCCGACCGCCGAGCCAGGCCGGAGCGCATCGAGCGACGGCGCGGCGAGCAACCCCTCGCCCTCGGCGATGAGGCGTTTCGTCTGGTCGATCAATTCATCGCGCGTCACCGGGGGAGTGTAGGCCGCCGCGCCGCGAGGCTCGCGGCGCGTAGCCCTTTGGGCGCTGCGGGCGGATCAGCTTGGGCGCTGCGGCGGGTCAGCCCCCGGAGCGCGCCGCGATCCAGGCCTCGCGAACATCGCGCAGGC
This sequence comes from uncultured Chloroflexia bacterium, assembly GCA_963800795.1. Classification (GTDB taxonomy): domain Bacteria; phylum Chloroflexota; class Limnocylindria; order Limnocylindrales; family CSP1-4; genus CTSoil-043. The sequence continues at coordinate 56,189 of CAWDCJ010000003.1, read as the reverse complement.
GTCGAGCCCATGGCCCCGGAGACTGTTCCCGATGGGCAGTCGGTCGACCTCGACGAGGGGCAGGATGCCCGCGACGGACGAGCACAGGATCGCCTCGTCGGCAGCCAGGAGCTCGGCGATCCCGAACGCGGCCTCGCCCGCGGCGAGCCCGAGGTGCGCCGCACCCTCCGCCGAGAGCAGCCAGTCTCGCGTCGTGCCGGCCAGGGCGCCGGTCGCGAGCGGCGGCGTGCGAAGCACATCACCGACGATGATGGCGAGGTCGGCGCTGGTCGCCTCGGCCACGTGGCCGTCGAGCGTGAGCGTGATCGCATCATCGGCCCCGGCCCGGTCCGCCTCCCGCTTCGTCCAGACGTAGTCCGCCCGGGAGACGGTCTTCATGCCGGCGAGGGGGTTCGCCGCGTCGCGGCGCGCGGTGGCCACGATCGCCCGGACGCCGCGATCCACGAGCGACAGGTCGATGCCAGCGTTCGGCCAGGCCTGCACGACCAGCATGGCCCGGAGGTCGCGCCAGCCTGCCGGCAGTAGCCGCGGGCCGGCGGCGCGCCCCGCGAGACGGTGATTTGGACGGCGGCGTCGGCAGGTGCGTTGACCGCGACGATGGACGAGATCGCGCCGGCCACCTCTGCGTCGACCAGGCCAACCGGATCTCCAGCGTGGCCAGCCCCTCGCGCAGGCGGCGCAGGTGCGATTCCAGCTTGATCGGGATGCCGTTGCGCACCCGGAGCGTCTCGAAGACGCCGTCGCCAAGCTGGAAGCTGCGGTCGGAGACCGACAGCGCGGGCGCGTCGGCCGGGACGAGCCGTCCGTCCACCCAGGCGACCGGTCTGCTGCGCCCGACTCCCGGTCCTGGCTCACCGCTCCTCCTCTCCGGCCTCGCGCCCAGCCATGGGGCGGACTGATCCAGGCTTCTCCACTCGATTCCCTCCGCCGCCGCTTCCAGGGCCGCGCCGCAGGATGGACTGCCGGCTGCCGCACCGGGTCGAAGCGTCGCTCTCCGGGTTGGTTCCTGTCAGCAACGGGAATCGCCTCGGCCCCGGCGCGGCCGCTCGTCGCAGCGGGGCAGCGGCCGCTCGTCGCGGCGGCGCATCGCGCGCCCCCACCGGCCGCATAGACTCGTCGCACATGCAGGGAGGGACCAGTGCGCGCACGCGATCACGGCATCGTCCTGGGCCGGCTCCAGCCCGGCCCGCTCAACGCGATCACGGACGTGGCAGGCGTACGGGTCGGCCACACCACGCTCATCCGCGGCGAAGGCCCGCGGGTCGTCGGCCAGGGTCCGGTCCGGACCGGCGTCACGGTCGTCGTGCCACACGACGGCGACCCGTTCACGGAGCCGGTCTTTGCCGGCTGCCACCGGCTCAACGGCAACGGCGAGCTGACCGGGCTCGAGTGGCTCCGCGAGTCCGGGTTCCTGACGAGCCCGATCGCGATCACGAACACGCACTCCGTCGGAGTGGTCCGCGACGCGCTCATCGCGCACGCGATCCGGCACCATCCTGCGGGCGCCGAGTTCTCGTCGCTCCCGGTCGTGGGCGAGACGTACGACGGGGTGCTCAACGACATGAACGGGTTCCACGTCCGCCCGGAGCACCTGGACGCCGCGCTCGACGGCGCAACGGCGGGCATCGTCGGCGAGGGCTCCGTGGGCGGCGGCACCGGGATGATCTGCCACGAGTTCAAGGGCGGTATCGGGACGGCGTCCCGCGTGGTCGGCGAGACCGACGGGGGATGGCATGTCGGCGCGCTGGTCCAGGCGAACTACGGCGGCCGCGAGCTGCTCAGGATCGACGGCGTGCCGATCGGCGAGGCTATCCCCACGAGCGAGGTGCCCAGCCCGTGGGACGCCGCCGAGGCGCTCGCCAAGGGCCTGGGCCGGGGCGGCGCCGCGGCGCCCGGCTCCGGCTCGATCATCGTCGTCCTGGCCACGGACGCGCCGCTCCTCCCCCACCAGTGCGAGCGGCTTGCCCAGCGGGCGGGGCTGGGGATCGCGCGGATGGGCGGGATCGCATCGACCGGCTCGGGCGACATCTTCGTGGCCTTCGCGACCGGCAACCGCGGCCTCCCGGGGGCCGCGCTCGACCCCGACGTGCGCCGCGTGATCGACGTGCGGATGGTGGAGGACACCCGGATGACGCCGCTCTTCCAGGCCGCGATCGAGGCCACGGAGGAGGCGATCGTCAATGCCCTGCTCACGGCCGGCACGATGGTCGGAGCGGACGGCATCGCCGCCCACGGGCTGGACGGCGATCGCGTGGTCGAGATCATGGCCCGCTACGGACGCGGGCCGGCAGCGAGGCCGGCGTGATGGAGCTCGGTGTCGGAGCGCCGGGATTGCGGCGGGCTGCGCGGACCACGCGGCGGTCGCTCGGCGCCGATCGCATCCTCTCAATTGCTCGCCGGGCACACCGTATGCAGTCTGGCAGGCCCCAGGTCAGGGTCCCTCCGTGTCACCTGCTTCCTCTCACGCTCGCCGGGCGAGGAACGCGACGTTCCTGACCCGCGACGACCCCGTCGTGCGCCCGAAGATCGTGCATACGGTTCGCCTGCCGAGCATTCGATAGGATCGCGGCGGCGGGGCTAGAGGATCCGGCGGCCGGACACCCGCGTTCCTACGGCCGCGTTCCTGCGGCCGCGTCTCTCGTCCTCGCTCTCTGCGGCCGGGCACCGGCGTTTCGGCGGCCGCGCACCCGCGGCGACCGGCTCCCGGATCCGCGTGGCGCGGCGTCGCCGCCGCGCCACCCGTCAGCTCGAGCCGGTCGGCCCGTCGCGCCGGCTGAACTCGGCAAGCTGTCGGTGGCACTCCGCCGCGGCGCGCTGCGCCTGTCCCACCAGCCACCCGGAGACGCGCGCCGTCGCCTCCAGCTGCAGCACCGGACCGTACGGGCCGTCATCCAGCACGATCCCGGAAGCGTTCCGGAAATCGGCCATCCAGTTGGCCTGGAGCGCCACCAGCGCGTCCGCGATCACGGCGCGGTCGAACAGCCAGTCGAGATAGCTCGCGTTGAGCGAGCTGACAAGGTCGTCCAGCAACACCGGACGGCCGCGTTCCACCCGCGCCACCAGCTCCAGGACGCGCAGCACGGCGAAGGCGTCGCCGGGCTCGGCCACCACGGGCGGCGCGATGTTCGGATCGGGCAGACCTGGTGGCGGCGCCACCAGGCGCAGCGCGCCGTGCGCTGCGGATCGGGGATCGGTCACGGGGGCCGACGATACACCCGCCCGGGCAGCCGGCGCCGGCCGGGACCTCCGGCACTGGCATGCCACGCTGGCCTGGGTGGAGAATTGGAGCCTGAAGCGCTTGCCGCCAATCGTGATCGCCGGCGGGCCGGGAGGTGCAGGGATGGCCAAAGAAGTCCTCGTCGCGTTCGGCACGCGCCACGAGTCGACCCGCGGCATCGCAGCGGCGGTGGCGGATATCCTGCGCGCCGCCGGTATCGCTGTGGAGCTCGTGCCGGTCAGCAGCGTCGGGAGCCTAAGCCACGTCCGGGCCGCCGTCCTGGGCTCCGCCGTCTACGACGGCGGGTGGCTGCCCGGCGCCTACGAGTTCCTGCGTCGCGCACGAACGGGATCTGGCCTCGATCCCGACCTGGCTGTTCGCCTCCGGGCCCCTGGACCACGTCCCGCCCGGCGCGAAGTCGGACGTTCCCGACGACCTCGTCGAGCGTGATCGGGCGGATCGGCCCGCGCGATGTCGCGCTGTTCGCGGGCTCGCTCCAGCCGCATCACCTTGCGTCCGGGCTGCGACTCCTCTCGAGGCTTGCCCGGACGAACGTTGGCGACCACCGCGACTGGGAGGCCATCGAGCGCTGGGCGAACGGCATCCGCGACGCACTCCTGGCCGAGGCGCCGGCCGTCGCGGGCAGCGGGTGGAGGCCCGGCGAGGGATCCTGACGTGACCAGGGCGTCGCCGCTCCGCACGCGGGTTGCCAGCGTGAACGGGCCGGATGCCTCATCGTCGTTCGCATGGACGACGATCACCTCCCGGCCGAGCCCGGCCCGCCTGACCCCGAGCCCCCGAACCCCGATCGGCTGATCGCCCCGCCGCAGGCGCCGTCGAACCCCGGGCGTGGACGCGGCTGGACGGTCGCCGCGCTCGTCCTCGCGGCGATCCTGCTCTTTGGGACAGGCTCGCTCGTCGGGCGGCTGAGCGCCCCCGAATCCGGCTCTGGTCCGGGCCCGGCCTCTGCCGCGTCCGCGCCTGCGGCCTCGGGCGCACCCAACTGGTCCCTGCTCGACCAGGCCTACCAGCTGCTCCGCGCGAACTACGTCGATCAGTCCGCGCTGGACCCGGTGGCGCTCCAGCAGGGGGCCATCCAGGGGCTCATGGACGCCGTGAACGACCCGGGCCACACCGGCTACCTCACGGCGGAGGAGGTCGCGGCCCGCAACCAGTCGTTGTCCGGGACCTTCGTCGGCGTGGGCGCCGTGCTCAACATGCAGAACAACGTCGCGACGGTCGTCCGGGTCATCCCGGGCAGCCCGGCGGAGAAGGCCGGGCTCCGGGCTGGCGAGTCCATCGTCCAGGTGGACGGTGCGTCGGTGGCCGGGGAGACGCTCGACCTGATCGTGGCGAAGGTCCGCGGCCCGGCCGGCACGTCGGTGACGCTCGGTCTCCAGGACCCGGACGGCTCCAGGCGCGACCTGACGATCGTCCGCGCGCAGCTTGACATCCCGCTCGTGAGCTGGGCGATGGCGCCTGGCACGAAGAACGCGGTGATCCGCCTGGAGTCCTTCTCGACGGGCGCCACGAAGGACACGATCGCGGCGATCAAGGCCGCCCGCGCGGCCGGCGCCGCTGGGATCGTGCTCGATCTCCGGGCCAACCCGGGCGGCTACGTCAACGAGGCCGTGGACGTCGCGAGCCAGTTCCTCGCGTCGGGCGTCGTGTACATCTCGGAGGATCGGAGCGGCTCCCCCGTCCCGCACGAGGTGGCGGGCGGCGGCATCGCGACCAACATCCCGCTCGTCGTGCTCGTGGACGGCCAGACGGCAAGCGCCGCCGAGATCGTCACCGGCGCCATCCAGGACGCCGGGCCGCGCGAAGGTCGTGGGCGAGACAACCTACGGGACCGGCACCGTGGTCGGCACGTTCCCACTCTCCGACGGGTCGGCGGTGACCATCGGGACCGAGCGCTGGCTCACCCCCAAGGGCCACGCGATCTGGCGCGAAGGCCTTACGCCGGATGAGACCGTGGCCCTCCCGCAGGGCGTGAGCTTCCTCGTGCCGGACGACTTCGCGACGCTGGGGCCCGGCGGAATCGGGGCGAGCTCCGACACGCAGCTCCAGGCGGCGCTTCGCGCGCTCGCCGTCGAGGAAGGGGCGGCCACCGGGGGCTGAAGGAGGCCCGCGCGACCCCGAAGCTGGGCGCGCTCGGCGGCCGCCTTTCGGCGCGACCTCGAGGCCCCGCGCGGCCGAGCTCGTGGCGCCCCGCGCGAAGAGCGCCTTTCGGCCCCGCTCGGCGCCCCGCGCTACAGGAGCTCGTGGTTGGCGGTCGCGGTCGGCAACCCATCCGCGGGACGCGGCTCCTCGCCGGGTCCGAACGGGGCCTCCGTTCCCGCCTGGAGCACGGAGAGCGGCTGGCCCGCCTGCCCCTCGAGCGCACCCACGCCATAGGGAACCCACTTCGACGGGTCCTGGAGGCGGTGCGCCTCCTGGTTGCCCCGCGCATGGGTCTCCACGAAGCCGGCCGGCTCGATCCACATCCGCTTCCCGTCCAGAAGCGCGGTGATCCCCTCCTGGCCCGGCTCCGGCCGCGGGTTCTGGCACCAGCGGCAGGTCGCCCGGTCGTGCGGGGTGTAGGAGGTCGGCTCCTCGTACGTCGTGATGTACCCCTCGTAGTTGCGGAGCACCACCTTGTGATCCGAGTACGACACCAGGTAGTTGGGCATGACGGGGATCTTCCCGCCGCCGCCCGGCGCGTCGACGATGTACTGCGGCACCGCGTAGCCTGACGTGTGGCCGCGGAGGCCCTCCATGATCTCCAGGCCCTTGCCAACCGGCGTCCGGAAGTGGCCGGCACCCTCGACCAGGTCGCACTGGTAGATGTAGTACGGCCGGACCCGGATCTCCACGAGCTTCTGGACCAGGTCGCGCTGGATATGCACGCAGTCGTTGATGCCCGCCAGGAGCACCGACTGGTTGCCCAGCGGAATGCCGGCCCGCGCCAGACCGTCGCATGCGCGCGCCAGCTCGGGCGTGATCTCGTTCGGGTGGTTGACGTGGATGTTCAACCAGACCGGGTGGTATTTCGCGAGCATCTCGCACAGCTCATCGTCGATGCGCTGGGGGAGGAACACGGGGACCCGGCTGCCGATCCGGACGATCTCCACGTGGGGGATCTCGCGCAGGCCGCGCAGCACCGATTCCAGGAGCTTCGGGGCGAGCGTCAGGCCGTCGCCACCGGAGATCAGCACGTCGCGGATCTGGGGCGTCCGCCGGATGTAGTCGAGCTGGGCCTCGTGATCCTTCCGGTTGAAGTTCTGGCCCGGGTCGCCGACGATCCGGCTCCGCGTGCAGTACCGGCAGTAGCTGGCGCACTGCGTCGTGATCAGCATCAGGACCCGATCCGGGTAGCGATGGACCAGGCCCGGCACCGGCGAGTGGCGATCCTCGGCCAGCGAGTCTTCCATCATCCCGGTGAAGGAGCGCAGCTCGCGGCCGGTCGGGATGATCTGGCGTCGGATCGGGTCGTCCGGGTCGTCCGGATCGACGAGGCTGATGAAGTAGGGGGTCACGTCGACTCGGAACTTGTCGGGCGCGGAGAGACCCTCACGCTCGTCGTCGGTGAGGTTCAGGATCGTCTCGATCTCGGCCAGATCGTTGACGCGGTTCGAGAGCTGCCAGCGCCAGTCGTTCCACTTCGCGTCCGGCACGTCCTCCCAGATCGGCGCTCGACGGCTCACGGCGGGCTTCCCGTCCGGGCCCAGGCGCCGCGCCGGATCGCGGAGGTTGACGAACGGAGCCGGTTCGACCCCGTGCGCGGCAGCCGCCGCCGTGATCTCCGTCGCGTCCATCGTGCCGTGATCCCCTTCCGCGCTGGTCCCTGCTCGTGCCCCGCGGCGATGTCCCGCCCCGCCCGACGGCACTGGAGGAGTGCATAGATCCTATGCACTCTGCATGCTGTCCCGATGATACGCGGCCGGCGCCGGCGGGTCCATCGGTTGCGCGAACGCGTGACCCACCCGACCTCGGCCGCGCCGTCGATGGCCGGTGCCGGAGCGTCGAGCACCCGCGCACGCATCGACATACCGCACCGAGCGGACCAACGACGTACCGCACCGAGCGGGCGTGACGCGGCGTCTACAATCCCGGTGGGCCGGCCCAGGCCTGGAGCTAGGGAGAGAGACGTGAAGATCGATCGGTGGGCGCTCGGGGGCGCCCTGGCAGCCATTGTGCTGGTGGCCGCGTGCGGCGGTTCCGCCACCCCGGTGCCCACCGCGGCCCCGGGAAGTGCCGCGGCGCCGGCGTCCGCGGAACCTGCGGCGTCGTCCGGGGCGGCCGCGTCGGAGCAGCCGGCAGCGTCGGACAACGGTTCCGGGGACGGCGCGGGTCTCATCCCCGGCAGCGCCCCCGCGCTCGAGGCGATGCTGCCGGCGAGCGTCAACGGCGTGACGTTCGAGCGGAGCAGCTTCGGTGGGACGGCCTGGCCGGTGGGGATCCCGATCGGGGAGAGCGACCTCACGACGTTCCTGCAGCAGAACGGGAAGTCGCTCTCGGACGTGAGCATCGCCATGGCCACACCGACTGATCCCACCAAGGCGGGTACGTTCCTGATGGCGTTCCAGGTGAAGGGCGTGGACGGCACCAAGCTCGCCCAGGTCCTGGGTGCCACGGACGGCACCGACCTCACCACCTCCACCGTCGGCGGCAAACAGGTCCTCGAGGCCGGCATCCCGGGCATGGGCATCATCCTGTACGTGAAGGCCGACGTGGTCTTCTACGTCCTTGCACTCGGTGATGCTTCGCTGACCGACGCGATCGTGAGCGCGCTGCCGTAGTTCCGCGGGACGCGATCGCTCGATCCGCAATGCGCAGGAGAGCCCGGCGACCGACCGGGCTCCCGCGCGTTTGCCCTTGCGCGGGCCGCCGGGCGACCATCCGGCGATGAGCGCAGACGGCAGCGATCCCGACGGGCGGGGCAGGACCACGCTCCCCGACCATGTGCTGACGAACCGCGCCTTCTGGACCGGGGAGGCCGTCCGGTACGTCGAGCCCGGTCGCCGCGCCTGGGCTCAGGTGGAGCCGTCCTGGGGGATCTGGGGTGTCCCGGAGTCGGAGGCGCGAATTCTGCCGGACGTCGAGGGACTCGACACCATCGAGCTGGGCTGCGGCACTGCCTACGTGTCCGCCTGGCTGGCCCGCCGCGGCGCGCGCCCGGTGGGCGTGGATATCACGCCCGCCCAGCTCGAGACGGCCCGCGCGCTTCAGCGCGAGCACGGCCTCGCGTTCCCCCTCATCGAGGCCAGTGCCGAGGCGGTCCCTCTGCCGGATGCGTCCTTCGACCTGGCGATCAGCGAGTACGGCGCCGCGATCTGGTGCGACCCGTACCGCTGGATCCCGGAGGCCGCCCGCCTCCTGCGGCCGGGAGGCACGCTGATCTTCCTGGGAAACTCGCCGCTCCAGATGCTGTGCTCACCGGACTCGGACGATGAGCCGGCTGAGGACCGGCTCCTCCGGCCGCACTTCGGCGGGCTGGGCCGCTTCGCATGGCCGGACGGCTCCTCGGTGGAGTTCACCCTCGGCCACGGGGACATGATCCGGCTCCTCCGCGCGAGCGGCTTCGAGGTGGAGAACCTGGTGGAGCTGCAGGCACCCGCGGGCGCGACCTCCCGATATCCGTACGTCACGCTCGAGTGGGCGCAGAGGTGGCCCTCCGAGGAGGTCTGGATCGCCCGCCGGCGGAGCTGAACACGCCCGCCGGTCCTCACCTACCATCGAGGCTGCCACGCCCGCGGGAATGAACCCGCCGCATCGGAGCACTGCCATGTCCGCGTTCTCTGCCGCCCGGATGACCGTCCGCGTCGTCGGCCTCGTCCTGCTGGTCCTGGGGCTCGTCATCTGGACGGGCAGCGCCGATGGGCTGGTGCCGATCCACATGCTGCTCGGGATCATCCTGGTCCTGGCGCTGTGGGGCGTGGCCGTGCTCGCTCTCCAGGCCGGCGCCCGACCTGCCCTTCCCGGAATCGCAATCGCCTGGGGCGCCCTCACGGTGGCGTTCGGCCTGGCCCAGGCCCAGATCCTGCCCGACTCGAGCGAGCACCTCGTGATCCAGGTCGCCCACCTGTTCGTCGGACTGGTGGCCATCGGGCTGGCCGAGGCGGTGGGCGCAATCACGGCCCGCAGTGGGCCGTTCGCCGGGCGCTGATCGAGCCTTTCCCGGCACTCGCCCGACCGACGGTTACTCGCCGATCACCGCCCAGAGCAGCCCCATCATGATGAAGAAGCCGGCGAACATGGAGATCAGCGCCAGCGCGCCGTAGGGCGAGTTCGCCGTGTTCGCGAAGGACGGGATCAGCAGCCCGGAGACGGCGACCCAAGCGACGAACAGCAGGCCGAAGAAGACCTTCGCGTTCGGCCCGGTGATCGCGCGGACCCAGCCGATCGACCCGGTCTGGCGCTCGGGCGACATTGCGGCCCGCAGGAACGTGCCCACGAAGACGGCGGCGACCAGGATCGCCAGACCGAACTGGAGCGGGTACTCGATCGCGGTGACGAAGAGCTGCACCGGGACGCCTCCGCGGGGAGAGCGGGCGGGTTGGACGGGCGGAGGATACCAGAGCCGCTCACAACACCGCGACGACGGCATGCCCGTACCGGCGCCCGAAACGTGCCGGACGCCAGGAGGCGCCTGACGAGCTGGCAGTCCGGTCACCGCCGCGCCGGCCCCGCCGGTCCGGGTGCATGATGGAGCTCCACCTCGCCCCCCGACGCGGGATGTTCCGCCCGCGTCACCGACCTGGAGACCCACCCGCATGAAGTCGATCCAGCTTGCCTGGCGCCCCGGGACCGCCCGCTTCGAGGTGGCCGGTCACAGCGGGTCGCGCATCGCGTTCGAGGCGCCCGGCGAGCCCGGCACGGTCCCGCTCGACGAAGGTCCCCACGGGCCGGAGGCAGGCCCGAGCCCCGCCGAGCTGCTGCTCGCCGCTGGTGCCGGCTGCGCCGCCTGGGACCTGGTCGAGATCCTCCGCAAACAGCGCCAGGATGTGGCGACCATCGACGTCGCCGTCGACGGCGAGCAGCAACCAGACGCGCCCTGGACGTTTCGGCGCGTCGAGCTGCGCTTCACGGTCCGCGGTCGCGGGCTGGACCGCCCGCGGGTGGAACGGGCCGTGGAGCTCTCGGTGGAACGGACCTGCTCGGTCCTCTCCACGATCCGGGAAGCCGCGACGGTGGCGTACACGACGCTGGTCGAGGAAGATCCGCCGGTCCACGGCGCCTGAACCCGTGTCCGAGGGCCCGTCGTCCTCGCGGATCCGCGCCGATCGCGTGGCCCGCGCCGCGGACGCGTGGCGGGGCGGACCGCAATCCGGCCGGCGACGCGGGCCGAACCCTGACTGTGACCGCCTTCGAACGCCTGGGCCGGTTCACCTACCGTCGGCGCTGGTGGGTGCTGGCCGCGTGGACGGCGCTCGTGCTCCTCGCGATCCCCTTCGCGCCGCGCGCTCCGAGCGTCCTGAGTCCCGGCGGCTTCTCGCTGGCCGACCTGGAATCGTCGCGGGCCGAGTCCACCCTCGTGCACGAGCTCGGCGCGCCGCCGTCGGCGCTGGTCCTCGTCTACCAGTCCACCGGCTCCGCGCGTGCGGGCGACCCGGCCTTCGAGGCTGCCGTTCGCACCGAGACGGCCGGGGTCGCCTCGGCGCCGTACGTACGGCAGGTCGAGAGCCATCTCCTGGCCCCGAGCCAGGTCTCCGCCGACGGCCGCGTCGCCTACGACGTTGTCCTGCTGGACATCGCCCCGGATAGCTCGCCGGCCGCACTCCCGGGCATCCAGGCGGCACTTCGAACGGCTCCGGGGGTGAGCGTGTCGCTGGCCGGCGGGCCAGCCTTCTACGGGGACATCCAGACCGTCTCCGAGTCGGACCTCCGCCGGGCGGAGCTCGTCAGCCTGCCGCTCGCGGCGATCGCGCTCGTGCTCGTCTTCGGGTCGCTCATTGCGGCCGGCGTCCCGCTCGTCATCGGCGGCGCGGCCGTCGTGACATCGCTCGCCCTGATCTTCGCCATCGCGAGCGTGACCCCGATGAGCATCTTCGTGCTCAACCTGGCCACGCTCCTGGGTCTCGGCCTGGGCGTGGACTACTCGCTGCTGATGCTGAGCCGCTTCCGCGAGGAGCTGGCGCGCCGGACGCCCCGGAGGCGCGGGCCGACGCCGAGACCGTGGAGGCGGCCGTCCGCGTGACGGTCGCGACGGCCGGGCGGGCGGTCTTCTTCTCCGGCCTGACGGTGCTGCTCGGACTCCTTGGCCTGGTCCTCTTCGAGTTCATGATCCTGCGTTCCGTCGGGATCGCCGGGGCGGTCGTCGTGGGTCTGGCGGTTGCGGCCGCGCTCACCCTGCAGCCCGCGCTCCTGGCGGTCCTGGGATCGCGGGTCGACGCGCTGGCGATCCGGAAGGTCCGCCCGCGATCCCGGGGCGCAGGGCGCCTGGGGAAAGCTTGCCCGCCGCGTCATGCGCCGGCCGCTGCTCGTCTTCTTCCCGACGCTGGGGCTCCTGCTGCTGCTCGGGACGCCGTTCCTGCACGTCCGATTCAACTCCCCGGACGCGACGATCCTCCCGCCGAGCGTCGCCTCGCGGGCGGCGTACGAGGTCCTGGTCCGGAACTTCGGCGAGGGGCCCTTCGCGCCGCTCACCCTCGCCGTGCGCACTGTCGGGTCGGCCATCGACCCGGCGAACATCGCGCGGTTGTACGACTACTCCCGACGCCTGGCCGCCGACCCGCGGGTCGCCCATGTCGACAGCCTGGTCGACCTCGATCCCCGGATCAGCCTGGCCCAGTACCAGCTGCTCTACGCGAGCCCGGGCGGGCCACCCGATCGCTTCAGTGCCGGGGCGCTGGCGGCGACCACGAAGGGTGACCTGACGGCCTTCACGCTGACGACGTACTTCGGGCCGAACCGCGACGAGGCGCGGGCCCTGGTGAGCGACCTGCGGGATCCCGACCGGCACGCTCGCCCCGCCGGCCGGCGTCCAGGTCCTGGTGGGGGGCGGCGCCGCCGATGTCAGCGACACGGTGAGCCGGATCGCGGCGGACTTCCCGCGGACCGGCCTGTTCATCGTGCTGACGACCTACCTCGTCCTGTTCATGCTCCTTCGTTCCGTCTGGCTGCCTCTCAAGGCGATCGTCATGAACACGCTCTCCATCACGGCCGCCTTCGGGGCGCTGGTGTGGGTCTTCCAGGACGGCAACCTCTCGCGGTTGCTCGGCTTCCAGCCACTGGGCTACGTGGAGACGACGCTCCCGGTGATCCTCTTCTGTGTCCTGTTCGGACTCTCCATGGACTACGAGGTGTTCCTCCTCACCCGGATGAAGGAGGCCTGGGTGCGGACGAGCGACAACACGGAGGCAGTGGCACAGGGTCTCGACCGGAGCGGGCGCATCGTGACCTCGGCGGCATTGATCGTCGTGGTAGTGGCCGGGTTGTTCGCCTTCGCCGACATCGTGCTCATCAAGGCGCTCGGGCTCGGAGTCGCGCTGGCGGTGGCGATCGACGCCACGATCGTCCGCGCCCTGCTCGTCCCGGCGACGATGCGTCTCCTGGGGGCGTGGAACTGGTGGCTGCCCGCTCGCCTGGGACGCACCCTCCAGGACCGCCTCCCGGCCAGTGAGGCAGAGCTGGAGGAACGACTCCGATGAGCTCGACTCCGCGGCGGACCAGGCGGACTCCGAGGGCCACGGGTCCCCGGGGTCACCGAGTCGGGAGGCTGGCCCCCGCTCTGACCGCGGCCGTTCTGGCGCTGGTGGTCTCGGCGTGCTCGGGTCCCATCCTGGCGAACGCCCCTGCCGAGCGGCCGAGCGCGGCGCCCCGGACGCCTGCACCCTCGACGCCCGCGGACCCGCAGCCGGTGGCCCTGCCCCGGGACGACGGCCCGCACCACCGCCTCACCGAGTGGTGGTACTACACCGGGCACCTCGTGGCGGCCGACGGCCGAACCTTCGGCTTCGAGTACGTCGTGTTCCGCGCGGAGCGGGGCAGCTTCCCCGTCAGCTGGGCGAGCCACGTCGCGATCACGGACGAGTCGGGCGGTCGCTTCGCGTACGGCCAGCGGAGCGAGATCGGGCCGCAGGTGGATCATTCGCCGCTCGACGCCAGCGGGGTACCGACGGGCTTCGCGCTGAGCCTCACCGGCGCGAACGCTGCGGGCGCGTCAGCCGAGGGCGCGTCCGCCCCCCAGCCACGGCGTCGGGCACCGACACGGGCGGCACGGCGCCAGGCACGGGCGGCACCGCCCTCGGCGCCGGCGCACCCTGGACCATGGCAGGATCGGGCGGCCACGACCTGCTGTCCGCCCTGCTCGGCCCAACCGAAGCCGCCGGCTCGGCGATGCCGAAGGGTTTCGGACTCCAGCTGCAGCTGGCCCCGCTCGGGCCGCCGGTCCTCCACGACGGCGACGGCTGGGTAGACTTCGGCGCGGCCGGCGGTTCCTACTACTACTCCCGGACGCGGATGACAGCATCGGGCACGCTCGTCGTGGACGGCACCCCGGTCGCCGTCACCGGCACGGCCTGGTTCGACCACCAGTGGGGCGACTTCATCGCGGTGGGGGGCGGTGGCTGGGACTGGTTCGCGGTCAACCTCGACGACGGGACCGACCTGATGGTGTCGCTGGTCCGGGGCGCGGACGGTGCCGATTCCCTCGTCTATGGGTCGCTCGTCCGCCCGGACGGCACGTCGCTGCACCTCGCCCGTGACGAGATCTCCGTCGATGTGCTGGGCCACTGGACCAGCCCCCAGACCGGCGCGACGTACCCGTCGGGCTGGCGGGTACGGATCGCGGGGTCGGGCCTGGACCTCGTCGTGACGCCAACGCTCCCCGACCAGGAGCTGGATACGCGAGCGACGACGGGTGTCGTCTACTGGGAGGGTTCGGAACGGGTCACGGGAACGAGCGGCGGCCGTCCGGTCACCGGTAAGGGATACGTGGAGCTGACCGGGTACGCCGATATCGCTGCCCCGGCGCCGCCTCCTGCCCCGGCTCCGTGAGACCGGGTGGATGGGCGCTCAGCCCTCGTCGCGGGCGCGGTTCGCACGGCGCTGGACGATGACCAGCGCAATCCAGCCGAACACGATCGTGGCGCCGTATGCCACGCACCAGGCGCAGATGGCGCCGATGACGAACAGCTCCAGGTAGCGCAGGTAGAGCACGACCACGACCCCGGCGAGTCCCTGCGCGTACGCCACCAGCAGGAGCCGCCCGTCGCCCGTCCGCCACCACCCCACGATCAGGCCCAGCAGGAGCCCGGAGTACGGTAGCCCGAAGTACGCGACCGGGATGCCGAACCAGTGGCTGTATTGGCTCTGCGCGACGGTCTCGCAACCCCCACCCACGAAGCACGCGGCCGCAGTGCCGGCGAGCTCGTTCGCGCTCAGGTACAGCGCGATGAGGATCCCCACCAGGGCGAAACCTCCGAGCACCAGGGCCGGGCGACCGCGAGCCATGGGATCGACCTCAGGGCGCGGTGGAGACGGCCGGCGATGCCGAGGTCGCGGGCGCGCTGGGCGCCGGCGTCCAGCCGGCCGGGATCAACGCGTCGATCGCCGGGCCGAGGGTGCTCAGCGGCAGCGAGCCACCCTGCTGGAGCTTGCCGTTCAGGGCAACTGTCGGCGTCTGGTGGACGCCCGCGGTCTCGCCCTGGGTCGTCTCTGCGTCCACGGCCGCCACCATCGTCGCCGCCCCGTTCGCCATGCAGGCGTCGTAGGCGGTGCGGTCCACGCCCACCGCGTCCGCGACCGCCCCGAGGAACGCGGCCGTGAACTTGCCCTTGTTCTCGCCCGCTGGGTTCTGGTTCTCGAACAGGTAATCGTGGAATGGCCAGAACTTGCTGCCCGCGCACCGCGCCGCTGCCGCCGCCTGGTGCGACTCGCCGTCGGCCGCGCCGCCGTCGATGAACGCGAAGTCGCGGTAGGTGAGGTACACCTTGCCGGTCGCCACGTACTGGGTGATCACCTGCGGCATGACGTTGAGCGCGAAATCGTCGCAGGCGGGGCACTGGAAGTCCGACCAGACGTCCATCTTCACTGGCGCATTGGGGTTGCCGAGCGATCGCGGGTTGGCCGGGTCGATCAGGCTGACCGGCGTCGGCTGGAGCGGCTGGAGGACGTTGCCGACGACCGCCGGCTTCGGGTTGAGGACGCCCGACGCAAGGATGACGACGAGCAGCCCGACGACCACGGCTCCGGCGGTGATCAGGGCCATCGGCGACTGCCAGGCCGGCTTGCTCAGGGACGTCGTGCGGGCCGCGGCAAGGCGCTGGTCGCGCCGGGCGGCTTCCCGGCGCTGTTGCCGCGTGGCCGGAGTGCTCGATGAGGGTGGTCGTCTTCGGAGCTGCGGGCGTCTTCGGCCGGCGCCCGCCCGGCGACGCGGAATTCGTGGACATGCGGACTCTCAATGGCAAGGTTGAATGGACGTGGGGACGCCGGCGCAGCGTACCCCGTCTCGCACGTGGCTGTCTTCCTCTCGCCCGCCTCGGGCACCGCCAGGCGAATGGCGACCAAGGCGCGGGCAGCGACCGGTTGCCTGGGCCGCTCCCGCGGGTCAGCCGGCCCTGCCTCATCGAGACTGTGTATCACTTGTATCGAGATCGAGTATCATTCGGGGCGATGGACACACCAACGACACTCGAGACCGCATTCGAAGCTGCCGGTCACCGATTGACGCGACCGCGGCGCGCGCTCGCAGGCCTGATCGAGGCCCGTGTGGGCGCCTTCTCTGCGGCCGACCTCGTGGCCGATGCGCGAGACCGGCGGCTCGGCATCGGCCGGGCGACGATCTTCCGCGCGATCGAGCTCCTCGAGGAGATCGGGGCCCTCGAGCGGATCGATCTGCCCACGGGCGAGCACGCCTACGTGCCCTGCGGTCCGACCCACCATCACCACGTCGTCTGTCGCCGTTGCAGTCGCTCGGTGGAGATCGGCGACCTCGGCCTGAGCGTGCTGGCCCGCGAGATCGCCCGGAACACCGGCTACCGGATCGACGAGCACCGCTTCGAGCTGTTCGGGCTGTGCCCTGATTGCCAGCGCAACCCGGCGCCGGCGCAATGAAGAAGACCCTCATGAACCACGATGGACCGCCCGGCCCGGTCGGCCGGCGTGCAATCCTAGAACCTCGGCGCGCGCCCGCGTGGCTCGTCCGCATCGCCGCTGTCACCCTGGCGATGGTCATGGTCGCCGGCTGCGGCACGAGTGCAACCGGCGCGCCTGGAGGGCAGGCCTCCGCGGGCGGGTCCGCCGCACCGTCGCCGGCCGCCGATGCCCTCGACGTCGTCGCGACGACGACGGTCTTCGCGGACCTCGTGCGCCAAGCGGGCGGGAACGAGGTACGGGTCACGAGCCTCGTCCCGGCCGGCGCCGACCCCCACACCTATTCACCAACACCGTCGGACGTCCGCGCGATCGCCGGAGCAGACCTCGTCGTGATGAACGGACTGGGCGTCGACGACTGGCTCACGCCACTCCTTGCCGAGGCGAAGCTTCCGGCGAGCGCGCTCGTGGAGCTCGGACCGAACGAACCCGGCGTGGCCTACCTCGCCGGCACCGACGGGACCGGGTCCGTCAATCCCCACCTCTGGATGGACGTGGCGTACGCGGAGCTGTACGTGAAGCGGATCGTCGCCGCGCTCCAGGCGGCCGCGCCGGCGAAGCAGGCAGCGTTCCAGGCTTCGGGCGACGCCTACCTTGCTCGGCTCGCTGCGCTCGACACTGCGATCAGGGCGCAGATGGCGACGATCGCGCCGGCGAACCGGAAGCTGGTCTCGTACCACGACGCCTTCCCGTACTTCGCGGCCGCCTATGGGCTCACGATCGTCGGCTTTGTGGTTCCTGCCCCCGGCCAGGACCCGAGCGCTGGCCAGGTCGCTGCGCTCATCGACGCGATCCGGGCCAGCGGGGTCAAGGCGATCTTCAGCGAGGCCCAGTTCAACCCCAAGGTCGAGCAGCAGCTCGCGGCGGAGGCGGGCGTGACCGTGGTCAGCAACCTGTACGACGACGCGCTCGGACAGGCGCCGATCGACACCTACGAGGCGATGATGCACTGGGACGCCGACCGGGTCGTGGAAGCCCTCCGGTGAGCGAGCCGATGACCGGTCCACAGGCCGCCAACGGGCACGGCCCCCGACGGGCACGCCGCCGACGGGCACGCCGGAGATGGGCACATGGTCCACCATCCGGGACACGACGAAGGGCTTCATGCCGGCCACCACCCGACCGTGGTCCTCTCTGGCGTGACGGTTGGCTACGATGGCCGTGCCGCGCTGAGCGACGTCTCCGTAACGGTCGAGGCCGGCACGATCCTCGCCGTCTTCGGGCCGAATGGCGGCGGGAAGAGCACGTTCCTCAAGGTCGTCGCCGGCCTCTTGAAGCCGTGGAGCGGGCGCGTGCAGGTGCTGGGCGCGGCGGCGGGCGGCGAGGCGCGCCGGATCGCCTACGTCCCGCAGGCCGAACAGGTCGACTGGGAGTTCCCGGTCTCCGTCTGGGACGTGGTCGTGATGGGCCGCTATGCGCGGCTCGGTCCGTTCCGGCGGCCCGGCGTCGTTGACCATCGCGCGGTCGCCGACGCGCTGGAGCTCGTGGGGATGACACCTCACGCGCAGACCCAGATCGGTCGCCTGTCGGGTGGCCAGCGACGCCGGGCGTTCCTGGCGCGCGCAATTGCCGCGGATCCGGACCTGTACCTCCTGGACGAACCGGTCACCGGGGTCGATCCCGCCACCCAGGAGGACCTCATGCAGATCCTCGAGGCGGAGGCGCGCCGCGGCAAGACTGTCATCGCAACCACCCACGACCTCGCCAGCGCGGCGGAGCGCTTCGAGGACGTCCTGGCAATCAACCGGACGGTGATCGCCCACGGGCGATCGGACCTCGTCCTGGACCGCGACGTCCTGTCGCGCACGTACGGTGGCCATCTGCTGGTCGTCGGCGGGGAGACGCTGCTCGTCGACGATCCCCACCATCACGATGAGCCACCCGGCCATGAGATTCACTTCCACGAGGAGACCCACCGATGAGCGCCCGGGTGCAGGCATGATCGACGCGCTGCTGGCGCCGCTCCAGTACGAGTTCGGGGTTCGGGCCCTGCTGGCGGCCGCGCTCGTGGGGGTCGTGTGCGCCGTGGTCGGGAGCTACATGGTCCTGCGCGGGCTCGCGTTCATGGGCGACGCGATCAGCCACGCGGCGTTCCCCGGCGTCGTGATGGCGTACCTCTTCGGCGGCTCGCTCTACCTCGGCGGCGCCATCGCTGCGGTCGCGACGGCGCTCGGGATCGGCTGGATCAGCCGCCGGGCCCACCTGCGATCCGACACGATCATCGGCGTGCTCTTCGCGGGCATGTTCGGCCTGGGCGTGGCGATCTACAGCGCGATCCCGAACTATGTGGGCGACCTGTTCGGTTTCCTGTTCGGCGACGTGCTGGGAATTGGGCTGGGCGACCTCATCGGCCTGGCGGTCCTGGGCGGCATCGTCCTGGTCGTGATCTGGGCGTTCTGGAAGGAGTTCCTGTTCGCCACCTTTGACCCGCTGGGGGCCGGCGCGTCCGGCCTCAATGTCAATGCCCTCGACTACCTCTTCCTCGGCCTGATCGCGATGACCATCGTGGTGAGCATCCAGGCGGTGGGGATCATCCTCGTGGTTGCCATGCTCACGACGCCGGCGGCCACGGCCCAGCTCCTGACCGCCCGCTTCGGCCGCCTGATGGCGATCGCGATCGCGATCGGGATCGCGTCCGGGATCGCGGGGATCTACGTCTTGTTCTGGCTCAACGTGGCGTCGGGTGCGTCGATCGTGCTCATCCAGACGGCCGTCTTCCTCCTGGCCCTCGCCCTCGGACCCCGGAACGGGCTCCTGCGGAGACGGTCCGTGGAGGTTGCCGAGCGGGCTGAGCAACCGCGCCGGCCGCGTGCGCGCCGGTCGCGTGCCGACCGCGGCCGCGATGCCTAGTACCCGGTGATGAACTCGCCGCCGTCGACGTTGATCACGTTGCCGTTGATCCAGTCGGAGTCGGTGGAGGCGAGGGTCACCAGGGCGTTCGCCACGTCCTCGACCGTGGTCAGCCGCCCGTGCGGGTTGCGCGCCATGGTCAGCTCCACCATCCGGGAGGCCTCCGGGATCTTGCGGAGCGCGGGAGTGTCGGTCACGCCGGCCCGGATCGCGTTGACTGCCACCCCCGACTCCAGCCGGGCGAACTCCATCGCGAACTGCCGGCAGTAGCTTTCCAGCGCCGCCTTCGCGGCCGACACCGCCCCGTAGGAGGGGATCATGCGCGCCGATCCCTCCGAGGTCATCGCGAAGACCTTGGACCCCGCCTCGAGGAAGCCGCCCAGCCACAGGTCCTGGATCCAGTAGACGAGCGAGTTCGCCATCACGTCCATGGTCATCGCGAGCTGCTTCCGGCTGATCCGGCCCTTTGGATCGTCCGCCAGGAACGGCAGCAGCGACCCGAACGCCAGCGAGTGCATGACGACCCGCAGGTGCGGCCGTCGCCCCTCGGCGATCGATCGATCGAAGCGCGCCCGCAGCTGGTCCAGGGCGTCGGCCCGCTTCTCGTCGTCGGCGGCGTTCATGTTGATGAACAGCGCCTCGGAGCCCGCAGCGACGATCGCGGCCTTGACCTCTTCCACGTGCGCGAGACCCGCCCGGAAGTCCAGGTGCACGCCGGCGATGTGGTAGCCGGCCTTCGCGAACGCCAGCCCGGTGGCCTGTCCCATCCCGCTCGACGCGCCGAGGATCAGTGCCCAGCGCTCTCGCTCGTCCGCCATCCGTTCCCTCCTGCACCGTCCGCAGACCCCCCGTGGGGTCTCGGCGGGCGGAGTCTAGCAGCCGGCCGCCGGCGCCCCGTCCGGCGGGGGTCCGGCCGGCGCCGGACGCTGATCGGCGCGGCCTACTCGGGGGCACCCCGCCGCTCGCGGGTAGCCGCCGCGATCCCCAGGACACCCGCCGCGATGAGCGCGGCACCGCCGAAGAACGCGGGCCCGAGCACCTCGCCGAGCATCAGGACTCCCAGCGCCGCACCCACGACCGGCTGGGCGAAGAAGGCGGCGGCCGACACGGCCGGCGGTGCGGCCGCGTACCCCCGGTACCAGAGCGACCATGCGATCGCGGTCGCGCCGATCCCCAGGTAGAGCACCGCCGCGACGGTGAGGAGAGAGATCGGCGGGAGCGTGCGGCCCGCCAGCTCCAGCGGGACGAACGGGAGCAGGAGCACGATCGCCACCGCGCTCGCCCCGAGGATCGCGCGGAACGCTCCGACCGCGGCGACCAGCGGTCGTCCCACGCTGCTGAACAGCGCCCACGCCGCTGCGGAGGCCACGAGCAGCAGATCGCCCATGAGCGCCCGGGGCACCTCAACGCCCCCAGGCAGGGCCACGTCCGCGCCGGCCGCTCCTCCGAATCCCCCGCTCCGGGCCGCCAGGACGGCGACCCCGGCCAGCGCGACGACGCAGCCCGCCCAGGCGACGCGGCGAACGCGCTCGCCCTCGAGCAGCACCCCGAAGACGAGCACGAAGACGGGTGTCGTCGTGGTGAGGAGCGCGCCCTCGGCGCCGCCCGTGAGGCTGGTCCCGACAAACTGCATCACCATCGTGGCCGCGACCACGATACCCGCCGCGACGACGCGACGGCGCGGCACCGCGGCCAGCCCCAGCCGTCCGTGGAAGGCGACGGCGAGCACCGCGACCCCGATGACGAGCCGCACCACGCCCAGGGTCAGCGGCGGGATGGTCTCGAAGGTCCCCGCCGAGACGACATACATGCCGCCCCACAGTGCCGCGGCGGCGAGCAGGTCGAGGGTCGCGCCTCGCGACGGGGACCGGGCCGCTGTCCCGGCGTGGATGTCAATCCCGGCCGACGACGCCGGCGCGTGCGGACCGCGCACGGCTTCCCTCTGGCTCCGGCCGGGAGCGGGCAAGCAGCGCGTCGACCTGGGCGACGAACGCCCGAGCGCCCATCCGCTCGAAGAGCTCGCGCGCGTCCTGCGCGGCCTCGACGCCGAACGCATCGCCGGGCGGTGCGACGAACGCGGCGTCGAGCAGGATCTGGGCGCGGCTCATCTCCAGGCCCAGGTCTGCCATCCGACGGATCGCATCGCGAAACGCGACCGTCGCCTCGGGCCAGCGACCGTCGAGGGCGAGGATGGCGGCGGCGATCCCGTCGCGGTTGACGATGTGCGCAGGCCCGAACACGCCGAGCGCGTCGTGGGCGGCGAGCATCTCGGCGACGAGCCCGCGGTCCCCGGCGCGGGCTGCGGCACGCGCCGCGACCAACGTCCCGTTTGGCGCATTGCTGACAGGGCTGCGGCCTCCCGACCCGACTCGGATGCCGCCGAAAGTCGCCGACAGCGAGTGCGACGACCGCCTGGTCGTACTCGATCCCGCTCCGGATCCACGGGTCGAGACCGGTGACATCGGGCCACCCTTCCGACAGGTCCACGCCGGGCTCCTCGAACGCCCGGACCATACGGAGCGCACCGAGCAGCGTCGCCCGCTCGCCGGCGCCCACGTCGTCCAGGCGGAGCGCCGCGAGCTCGCGTGCCTCCGGCCCCAGTCACCAAGGAAGAGGAGGCTGATCTCGAGCGTGTTGCCCAGCACGGTCAGGGCGAGCCGCTGGTAACCATGGCGCTTCGCGATCTCCCAACCCGAGCGCCCCGCGGCGACCCCGGCCCGTGGGTCCGTCTCCGCCAGCGCGCCGCCGAGGTTTGCGATCGCCCGAAGGTGGGCCGTCCAGAGCCCGTTCTCCTCGGCGAGGCGACGGCCGACGTCGATCAGCCCGGTCCCCTCCCGCCAGCGGCCCGTGGAAGCCAGGGCTGACCCCTTCGTGACAAGGGTGTGGGCAACAAGGGACAGGGCATCCCCGCGCTCGGCGTCCACGAGGGCAAGATCCGCCCAGCGGACGGCCTCCTGCCAGTCGCCACGGAGCATGTGCCCGCGGCTGATCTGCGCGCGGATCGCGACGAGCGATGGGTCGGGGGCAAGGTCCGCAAACTCCGCTCTCGGCCGGCAGGAGCATCTCCAGCGCCCGTCGGGACTCGTACGCGTTCAGCAGCGCCTCGCCGAGGCCCGCCGTGGCCCGGGCGGCGGCCATTCGGTCACCGCGGGCTCGGTGCCGCGCGATCGCATCAGCGAACGCGCTCCATGCCTCGGTCGTGCGACCGACAGCGTCGGCAGCGACGGCGATTCGCTCGATCAGCTCGGCCTCCTCGCCCGGGTCGGGCGTGACGCTTCGCGCGCGTTCCAGGAAGGCGATCGCCTGGTCGTGCGACCCGAGCGCGCTCGCCCGGTCGGCGGCGGCGCGGAGCGCGATCCGCGCCTGACCGGCGATCGCCGCTCCCTCGGCGCCATCCGGCGCAGCCAGGTACGCGTCCAGGTAGTGCGTGGCGAGCATGCCGGCGACGGCTTCGTCGCCCAGCGCCTCGTAGTAACGGGCCGCCGCAAGGTGCTTGGTCCGGCGGTCGCGCTTGGCGAGCGTCCCGTAGGCAACCTCCCGCAGCAGTGCCTGCGTGAACCCGTGCTGGCCCCGTTCGGGGGATCGCGGATCCGTCTCGACCCGGAGGATCTCGCGGCGGACGAGCGCCCGCAGCCGCGGTTCCAGGCTCGGCAGCGTCCTCGCCCGTCAGCGCGGCGAGCGCCGGCAGGGGAAGGTCTGGCCGAGCACGGCCGCGTCCTGGAGGATTGCCCGCTCGCCGGGATCCAGCGCGTCGAGGCGCGCCGCGATCAGCGCGTGGAGCGTTTCCGGGACGTGCAGATCGCCGAGCTGACCGGCCACCCGGAACGTCCCGTCCTCGTCCGGGACGAGATGACCGTCAGCAACGAGCATCCGGATCAGCTCCACCGCGTAGAGCGGGACGCCCCCGGCCCGGGCCAGGATGGCGCCGACGGTCCGCTCCGGCAGGTCGGGCGCGAGACCGGCGAGGAGCGCGCGCATCGCGTCCTCCTGGAGCGGCCCGAGGGACAGGGCCACGAAGTTCCGGCGCGCCGCCCCCCAGCCGGGCCGCCGCTCCAGGAGGTCCGGCCGGGCGAGCGTCACCACGTAGATCGGCCCGTTCGCCCACTCCATCAGGTGGTCGATGAAGTCGACGCAGCCCGGGGTCGGCCCACTGCACGTCCTCGAACAGGAGGATGGCCGGGTGGTCGGCCGCGATTCGCTCGAAGAACGTGCGCCAGGCCGCGAAGAGCTCCTCGCGGCGACCGGCTGCGGCGTCGCCCAAGCCGAGCAGGCTGAGGAGGGCGGGCTCCAGCCGCTCCCGCTCCGCCGGGTCGGGCACGAACTCGAGGAGCGTCAACCCGAGGCGCTGCCGCGTTGTTGCCTCATCGTCGCGCTCGGCGAGACCGGCTCGGCGGCGCACCATCTCGGCGAGGGCCCAGAACGTGACGCCTTCGCCGAAGGCCGGCGACCGGCCTTCGTGCCAGTAGATCGTCTCGAGCACCCCGTCGATGTACTTGAGGAACTCCCAGGCAAGGCGGCTCTTCCCGACCCCAGCCTGGCCGGTCACGGAGATGAGGCGCGGCTGCCGCTCGCGACCCGTGGCATGGAAGAAGTCCTTCAGCAGGCGCAGCTCGTCGTCGCGGCCGACGAACGGCGCCTCGACCCCTTCGCTCCGATTCGCGCCGCCGCGCTCGGCGACGACCCGGAGGGCGCGGAACGCCGCTATCGGGGCGACCTTCCCCTTGAGCGCCTGTTCCCCGGCCGGCTCGAATGCAATCGCGCGCTCCGCGGCGCGCCGGGTGGACTCGCCCACCAGGACGACTCCCGCCGGGCGCGACCGATTGGAGGCGCGACGCCGTGTTGACGAGGTCGCCCGCGACCATCGCCTGGCCGCGGCCGAACGCGGCGAGGTCCACCGCCGCCTCGCCCGTCAGCACGCCGCGCGGAGCGCGAGCCCGTCGTCTCCAGCCTTGCGGCCGAGATGGCGGATCGCGTCGACAAGATCGAGGGCCGTGCGCACGGCCCGCTCCGCATCGTCCTCCCGCGCGACCGGAGCGCCCCAGACGGCCATGACCGCGTCGCCGATGAACTTCTCGACGGCCCCGCCATAGCGTTCGACGATCTCGCGAGCGAGCCGGAAGTAGCCATCCAGGAATTCCCGCACCCGCTCCGGGTCCTCGCCGTCGCTGCGCGCCGTGAACCCAACCAGGTCGGCGAAGAGGATCGACACGAGGCGTCGCTCGGTGGGGTTGGGAGCTTCCGGTGCGCTACCGTCGGGCCGCTCGCGGGCGGCCGACGGCCCGGTTGCCGTTCCGCTCCCCGCCACGACGGCGACGGGCGTCCCGCATTCGGAGCAGAACTTCGCGCCCGGTAGGTTGATCGCTCCGCAGGCGGGGCAAGCCATGGCAAAGCGCGTCCCGCATTCGGAGCAGAACTTCGCGCCGGAAGCATTGCTGGTGCCGCAGCTTGGGCAGATCAACGCGGATCCTCGGGTGGAGATGGCGGGGAGCGTACACGAGGATCCGGTTGCCCGGGAAGCGCGATGTTCCGGCGGCTCAGGGCGGCCGGCGGGATCAGGTCGTGCCGGAGGCTCGCAGCCGGTCGATCTCGGCGCGCGCATACCCGAGCTCGGCGAGGATCTCGTCGGAGTGCTCGCCGAGCAGCGGCGGCGGCGTGCGAACCGCGGCGGGCGTGGCCCCCAGCACGAACGGCGGCGCGACCTGGCGGACCGGGCCCAGCACGGGGTGCTCCATCTCCACGAGCGATCCGAGCGCCGCCACCTGGGGCGCCGCGAAGGCGGCCGCCAGGTCATTGATGGGTCCGGCGGGCACGTCGTGCGCCGCGAGCGCCTCCAGCCAGCTCGCGCTCGTCGCGGCCTCGAGGATGCCAGCGATCTGGCGGGCGGAGCGATTCGCGATTCGAGACGCGCGCCCCGTTGGTCGCGAACCGCAGATCATCCGTGAGCCAGGGCGCACCGAGTGCCGAGCAGAAGCGCGCCCACTGGCGCTCGCTGCCCACGGCAACGGCGATCCATCCGTCGGCTGTCGCGAACGTTTCGTACGGGACGATGTTCGGGTGCGCGTTGCCGCGGCGCGTCGGTGCCATGCCGGTGACGAAGTAGTTCTGGGCCTGGTTCGCGAGCCACGAGAGCGTCGACCCGAGCAGGGAGATGTCGATCCGCTGGCCACGACCGGCCGCCGGCGATCCTGGCCGATCGCGGCCGGCGAGCGCCGCGACGACGGCCAAGGCACCGAGCATGCCGGTCGTCAGGTCGCTCACCGCGACGCCGGTCTTGGTGGGCAGCGCCGCCTTCCGCGTCGGGGGCACCGGTGATCGACATGAGCCCGGAGACGGCCTGGACGATGAAGTCATAGCCGGGGGAGCTCGCCTCAGGGCCTGTCGGGCCGTAGCCGCTGATCGCGAGGTGGACCAGCCGCGGGTTGAGCGCCTCGAGCGCGGCATCGTCGAAGCCGAGACGCGCGAACCCACCCACCCGGAAGTTCTCCACGACCACGTCCGACCGCACCAGCAGGCGACGGAGCACGTCGCGCCCTGCCTCGCCCCGAAGGTCCAGGCGAATCGAGCGCTTGTTGCGGTTCGCGGCGAGGAAGTACGCCGCGGTGCCCGGGTCGTCGGAGCCATCGATCCCCGGCGCCACCCACGGCGGGCCCCAGCCGCGCGTCGCGTCGCCCTCCGGCGGCTCCACCTTCACGACGTTCGCCCCGAGGTCCCCGAGCAGCATCGTGCAGTAGGGCCCGGCCAGGACGGTGCTGCAGTCGGCCACGAGGATCCCGGCGAGGGGGCCCGGAGCGGGCGGCACGGTCATCGCGGCGACGGCGCTGGCATGCCGTCGATGGTACGGCGCGGGCGCCGCGCGGGCGCCGGCCACTTCCGGAGCAGGCTCCGGCCGCAGCCGACGATGCGTCTACCTGAGCGATCCGCAACCCGCGGGTAGCATGCGCGGATGGAGACGACACACGCGACCCCGCCGACCGACCAACCGCTGGACCCTCATGACCGTGCACGCCCACCCCGACGACGAGACGATCGGGACGGGCGGCGTGATGGCCAGGGCGGTCGCGGACGGCCACCGGGTCGTGCTGGTCACCTGCACCCGCGGCGAGCTCGGCGAGATCGTCGACCCGGAGCTGGACACGCCCGCGAACCACCGCCGGCTCGGCGAGATCCGGGCCGCCGAGCTGGAAGCGGCGATGGACGCGCTGGGCGTCACCGAATGGGAGAACCTGGGCTACCGAGACTCCGGGATGATGGGGCAGCCCGGCAACCACGACCCACGCAGCTTCTGGCAGGCGGACCGGGACGAGGCGATCGGGCGCCTGGTCTGGATGGTCCGCCGCTACCGGCCCGACGTCATCACCGGCTACAACAGCTTCGGCGGCTACGGGCATCCGGACCACGTGAACGCGCACCTCGTCGCGGTCGGCGCGTTCTACCGTGCGGGCGATCCGGAGTGGTACCCGGAGCAGGTCGCGCCGGAGCACGGCGGGACCGGGCCGGACGAGGCGAACGGCGGGCTCGCTCCGTGGGCGCCGGCGAAGCTCTACGAGCAGGCGATGGGACGCGGCCGGCGCGAGGCCATGGCGGCCCGGATGGAGGCCTCGGGCGTGCGCTCCTTCTGGTCACGCCCCGACGCTGCGGACGCGGCCGCCGTCGAGGCATGGGAGACGTTCATGCGCCGGTCCACCGTTGACGATGAGGAGATCACGACGCGGGTCGACTGCGCCCGTTTCACGTCGCAGCGCTGGGCGGCCCTCCTGGCCCACCGGACGCAGCTCTCCGCGCAGAGCCCGATGCTGGCGATGGGTCCCGACGCGATGGCGGAGCTGATGGGCGAGGAGACCTTCATCCTGCGCGCGGCGCGCGTCACGACCCGCTTCCCGGAGACCGACCTCTTCGAGGGGCTGGACTGACGCGAACAGACTCCAGGTCGCTGGCTCCGGGAATCGAACCGCCCCGCACCCGAAGGCGGGCGTTCAGCAGCGGAGGATGGCGGACCCGACCGGATTCGAACCGGCGATCTCCTGCGTGACAGGCAGGCATGTTGGGCCGCTACACCACGGGTCCACGGCCGGCAGATCGTAGCAGAGGCACGGCAGGCCTGTCGCTTCGTGGCCGGCGCTTCGCCGGCGGCCGTCGCCCCGGCCGTGCCCCCGCTCAGAGACGCTCTACGCCTCGTGCCCAGCTGGGGCCACGCCCCGTGCCCGGGCTGGGGCCACGCCCCGTGCCTGGCGGCCGCCAGACGCGCGCTCGCGCGAGCCGCGATATCCTCGCCGGGCCATGCCACGGATCGACCTGCGCTCGGACACCGTCACCCACCCCACTCCCGCCATGCGGCGCGCGATGGCGGAGGCGGAGGTCGGCGACGACGTCTTCGGCGACGACCCGACCGTCAACGCGCTCGAGGAGCGCGCCGCCGCGCTGCTCGGGAAGGAGGCGGGCCTCTTCGTCGCGTCGGGCACCATGGGCAACCTCGTCGCCCAGATGGCCCACCTGGACCGGGGCCAGGAGACGATCGCGAGCGCCGAGAGCCACATGGTCATGGACGAGGCCGCCGGCCACGCCGTGGTCGTGGGGACGAGCATGCGCGCCCTCCCCGACCGCCCCGACGGGACGCTGGACCTGGCGCTCGTCGTCGGAGTCGTTCCGCGACCCGGCCGATCCGCACGAGCCGATCAGCGGCCTCGTGGCGATCGAGAACACGCATGCGCACTCGATGGGCCAGCCCCTGGGGGTCGCGTACACGCAGGCGGTCGCGGACGTCGCGCACGCGCACGGCGTACCCCTCCACGTCGACGGCGCCCGCTTCTTCAACGCGGTCGTGGCGGAGGGCGTGACCCCGGCCGCCCTGGCCGGACCGGCCGATTCCGTGACGTTCTGCCTGAGCAAGGGCCTCGCCTGCCCGGTCGGCTCGGTTCTCGTCGGCTCACGCGCCTACATCTGGCGGGCGCGGCGCGCGCGCAAGCTGCTGGGCGGGGGCATGCGCCAGGTCGGCGTGCTGGCGGCGCCGGGCCTGCTCGCCCTCTCCGACGGGCCCGACGGGATGATCGCGCGCCTCGCCGAGGACCACGAGAACGCACGGCGCCTGGCCGAGGGCCTGGCGGACCTGGCCGGCATCGAGTCGCCCGGCGGCGCCGCGCAGCCCACGCCGGGTCGCCTGGATCCGGGCCGAGCACGGACGAACTTCGTGGTCTTCCGCGTCGCCCGCGACCGGGCCGCCTTCCTCGACTCGCTCCAGGCCCGGGGCGTGCTGATGGTGCCCTACCCGCACGGGACGATCCGGGCCGTGACCCACTACGGGATCACGGCCGGCGATATCGACGCGACCCTCGCGGCGGTCCGCGAGGCGCTCGCCGAGACGGTTGCCGCCAGGCCCGCCCCGGCGTCAGCGGGCGCCTGAGCGGGAACGGGGTGCTCATCATTCCTTCGATCGACCTGACCGGCGGCCGCTCGCGCGTCGTGCACTGGCCGGGCGCCGCGGCCGGGGTCGGGGCTCCCAGCGACCGACCCGAGGTGATCGCCGAGCGGTTCGTGGCGCAGGGGGCGAAGGTCGTCCATCTCGTCGACTTCGACGGTGCCCAGCAGGGCAGGCCCGCCAACCTGGAGGCCGTTGGGCGGGTCGCGAGCCGGGTGGCCGTGCCGCTCCAGCTCGCCGGCGGGCTGGAGGGCGCCGACAACATCCGGCTGGCGTTCGCCGCGGGCGCCACCCGGGTCGTGCTTGCGATGGGTGTCGCGGACGACCCGGCGACCCTGCGCGCCTGCCTCGACGTGGCCGGTGACTGGCTGGCCGTCGGCCTGGACCCGCGCCCCGACCGGTTCGCCGAGTACCCGTGGAAACGTCCGCGCCGTCCGAGCTTCGAGGACGTGACCGGCGAGCTCGCCGGCCTGGGCGTGCGGCGCTTCGTGCTCTCGCACGGTGGCGCGGCGCCGGATCCCGCCCTCGTCGAGCGCCTCGTGCGTGATCTCGACGTCGAGGTCGCGATCGCCGGCGGGGTCACCGACCTTGCGGGCATTCGTCGCCTACGGGACGCCGGCGCGGCCGGCATCCTCCTCGGGGAGGTCCTCCTCTCCGGCCGCATCGACTACCCCGCCGCCATGGAGGCCGCCGCATGATCGTTCGATCCATTCGCCGCCCGTTCGCCCTGGCGGCAGCTGCCGCGTTGCTGGTGAGCGCGTGCTCCGCCGGTGCCACGCCGGCGCCCTCGGCGGCCGCGCCGGCCAGCCTGGGCGCAGCTGCCTCCGCGGCGGCCAGCCCGGACACGAGCGCATCCGGCTGTCCGACCAGCGCTCCCGCCCCGATGGCCGCCACGGACACCGCCACGGTCACCCTTTCCACGGCGAAGGGCGACATCGTGATCAAGGTCACCGGCTCGCTTGCCCCGAACGCCACCGGCAACTTCGTCGCCCTGGCTGCGTGCGGCTTCTACGACGGCGTCGTGTTCCACCGGCTCGTGCCCGGCTTCGTGATCCAGGGTGGCGACGGCGAGTTCGGCCGGGTGCCGAACGTGGACGCGTCGCAGGTCGGGACCGGCGGCCCCGGCTACACCATCACGGACGACCCGGTGACCACCCAGTACAAGCGCGGGACCGTGGCGATGGCGCGCACGAGCCAGCCGAACTCCCAGGGCTCGCAGTTCTTCATCGTGCTGGACGACGGAGCCGCGAGCGCGCTGGCGGCCGTCAACACGTACGCGATCATGGGCCAGGTCACGTCGGGAATGGATGTCGTGGACGCGATCGCGGCGATGCCCAACTCAGGCGCGCCGGACAACGCCGCGCTCGACCCGGTGCCCATCACGAAGGCGACCGTGACGCACCCCTGAACGCGGGTCGGCGAAACCCGACACCGCTCCGCTGCCACCCCAATCAAACCGAAGGAGCACCCGTGACGAAGGCAACCATCGCGACCACCAAGGGCGACATCGTCGTCGAGCTCGACGAGGTCGGGACACCGAAGGCGGCGGGCAACTTCATCAAGCTCGCCAAGCAGGGCTTCTACGACGGCGTCATCTTCCACCGCGTGATCCCGGGCTTCGTCGTCCAGGGCGGCGATGGCGAGTTCGGGCGCCAGGACGAGAAGGGCCAGATCCGCAATCCCGGGCGCGTCGGCACCGGTGGGCCCGGCT
The DNA here is from genome assembly GCA_963800795.1 of uncultured Chloroflexia bacterium. Lineage (GTDB taxonomy): Bacteria > Chloroflexota > Limnocylindria > Limnocylindrales > CSP1-4 > CTSoil-043. The sequence goes on along the minus strand of CAWDCJ010000003.1, from coordinate 25,922 downwards.
ACAAGTTCGCGGACGAACCGTTCACGGGCGACTACGATCGCGGCGCCCTCGCCATGGCGAACGCCGGCCCGAACACGAACGGGTCGCAGTTCTTCATCTGCCACCAGGACCTGCGCGGCAAGTTGCCCAAGAACTACACCCGCTTCGGCCAGGTGCTGAGCGGGATGGATGTGGTCGACGCGATCGCCGCGGCGCCCAGAAACCGGAATGACTTCCCGGAATCGCCGGTGGCCATGGTCTCCGTGACGGTCGAGGAAGCCTGAGAAGCCTTCCGACGCGCAGAGTCAGGCCGTCAGCCGCGCGCGAACCCCGCGCCGGCCTCGGCAGGAGGACCTCGCGGGCTTCGCAACCTTGGGCCGGGCGCCAGGCCCCGAATGTTGCGAGATATTAATACGCGAACGGGCAAAAACCCTTCGCGCTGGGGCCTTCCTCGGGGTACAGTAAAGGCCGTCGCGCAAGCGACGCTGCTGCCCTAGTTACAGGGTCATGGGTAGGTAGGGTCAGGGTAGTCGGTGCAGCCGGCGTGATAGATGCCCTTGTAACGTGGCAGAAGACGATCGGGTAACCGGTCGACCCTTCACCGGGACAGCATTCGAAGCGGCTCCTTCGGGAGCCGCTTCGACGTTTCCGGGGCGCGAGCGGCCGGAGGGAGTAGAATTCCGGCTCGCGGCGCCGCACCGGCGCCCGCCCGCGCGCCTGTAGCTCAGCGGATAGAGCGTCGGCCTCCGGAGCCGAAGGTCGCAGGTTCGAATCCTGTCGGGCGCGCCATTACAACCTTCTCGGGCAGCGCCAGCGCCAGTCCGTGCGCGTAGGCCGCCGGTGTGAGCCGCAGGCCGACGAAGCGCGGCCCGTCGACGACGATCCGCTCGTAGATGGCGTGGATCAGGTCTGCCTTCTCCTCTGGTACGTCGCGGCTTCTGCCAGGTCTCGCGCGAGGGCGTCGCAGCCACTCGACCGCGCGATGCGCCGGGAGGCCCGGGCCGGCTGCGCTCCACGATCGCGTCCAGCTCTCCGCGGAGGCGCGCCATCCGCGCGAGGTACGTCTGCGTCGTCGAGGCGCGCCGCCGGCGTGCTCCAGGGCGAGCTCGCGCATCTGGCGCTCGATCCGGGCGCGGTCGATCGTCGACCGGGACGGTCGCCCGCGACAGCGCCGCGATGATCTGGGCGCGCATGGCGTCGTCGACGCGGATGCCGACCCGAGCTGGGCGAGCGACGGGCGCCTCCCACGTCGATCGCCGGGAGGCGGGCCTTCGAGCCCCAGGCGGCGCACGGCTCCGTGTGCAGCTTGCGATCGGTCGGCCGTCGGCCATCCGCCCGTCGTTGACCGGATCCGCCGACCGCAGACGCATTCCAGGAGGCCGCCGAGCAGGTCCACGCGACCGCGGTGGCGGGGTCCCCCACCGCGGGTCTTCGCCCGCCGCACGTCCTCGACCCGCGCCCAGAGATCGTCCGAGACGGGCGGGTCGCGCCGCCATGGCGCCGGACGGCGCGTCTCGCCCGGGCCGCGATGCCGGCGGATCCAGCCGTTGTAGAGCGGGTTCATGAGGATCATCCGGATGCGGGTCGGCGGCGAGCCCGGTCTCGGCCGCGAGCTGCGTCGGCGCTGACGGTCCCCAAGGCGTACCGCTCGAACAGGCCGACGGCGATCGCCGATCGTGGCGGGGTCGACCTCGAGCGTGTGCGGGCGGCTCGGGAGACCGCCGGAAGCCGAGGGCCGGCATGGCCACCGGGGTCGTCGTGGTGGTCGAACTTCGCCGCGTAGCCGTCGGTGATCCGCTCGGACAGGCGGCGGCTGTACCTCTCGGCGCCGGCCGCCTCGGAGACGAGCTCGTCCCAGTCGTGCGGGTCGGAGCTCAGGATCCGCCGGTCGCACATGACGAGGGCCACGCCGGCCGGGTGCAGGCCGTCCTCGAGCAGCTCGAGGGTCCGGCGGAGGTTGCGCTGCCAGCGGTCGGAGTACCCGGCGAGGAGCAGGTCGAAGGCCCCGGCCCTGCGCCTCGGCGAGCATCTCGGTCATCGTCGGCGAGCGCCAGACGGTGCGTGCCGCTGTGGGCGACCTGGAAGACGAGCCCGGTGTCGACGAGGCCGTGGCGCTCGATGAAGCGGTCCTGCTGCTCGCGCTGGCTGGCCGGGCCGAAGCGGTCGTACTGGCCGGCCGTGGACTCGCGGATCCAGCGGGCGACGCGCAGGCCGCGGATGTCGTCGAGCGAGCGCGGCAGTCGCTTCACGCCGCGGTGTCCTTCGTCGGAGGGTGCATCCCGGTGATGTTTGCTCTGCCGTCAAGGCCCTCCCGGCGCATCTGGTCGGGGCCGTCGGGATAGCGGCGATGGAGGGCCTCGACGTAGCGGGCGAGGGCGGCGATGAGCGGATCACGTGCTCGCTCGCGTGCGGCCGCGGCCCGACCGTCGAAACCGTCCGCAGCCAGCTCCGTCCGGCATCATCGCCCGCGCCTTCCGGGCTGGGTCTGGCGCTGTGCCTCCCACCATTCGGCTCGGGCGACGCGGGCGAGGCGCTCGATCGCGAAGAGATGGCCCATCGGGTCGTGGCCTGCCGCGAGGCGGGCAAGGTGCGCCTCGATCCTGGCCACGTACCGCTCGGCCAGCTCGCTCGGCGCGGCCGGAGTCTGGAGGCTCGCTCATGGCGCTCTTCCGGCATCTGCCGCAGCGAGCGACGGCTCGACGCCGGTCATCCTCGCCGGCATCCGGATCCCAGGCGCTGCGCGGGTAGTCCTCCTCGATCGGCAGGTCCACCAGTTCCACGCTGGCGTCCCCGCGATCACCTGGCGGCGGAACCGTCACCGAGCCGTGTCCCGGCTCCGTGGGCACATCACGGCGGAGCGCATCCCCGGGTACAGATCCCCCGGGGTCAGTACCCGCTTCATCACCACTGCAACCGTGCAACCGCTCCAGCTCCTCGACGGTCGGGAGGATCGTCACTTCGGCCGGGAGCGGGTCGCCGAGCGTCAGCCGGGACGGCCGACCGCGACGGTCCTCGAGGTTCCTGAGGTAGCCGTGCTCGAGCGCGGCGCGAACCCGACGCGATGCCGACGACTTGTCGATGCCGAGGCGAGCGGCGACTCCGATGACGGTCGTCTCGCCCCCCGCGACCGTCAGCTCGGCGACCTTCTCGACCGTCGCGCGGATGGCATTCGAGACCGTCTGCTCCACGGCATCTGAGACGAGGTCCGTGACGAGGTCGCGGACGGCTGCATAGTCGGCCATCGTCGCGATGACGGCATCGCTGACGAGCTCGCGGGTCGCGCGATGCAGGAGGGCATGCGCCCGGATCAACGAGAGGACGGTCGCGAAGTCGCGGCGGAGTCGAACGGCGACGGGCGGGATCGCCTCTGCGAGCGCTCGGGCAAAGGGGACCTCGACCGCGGTCGGTCCGGCCGGCAAGCCAGGCCTGAAGGTCATGCCAGGGCTCGACGTTGCCGCCTCGCCCGGAGCCGTTGGCGTGGGCGAGCAGGACTGCTTTCGTCTGCGCCGGCGAGTCGTTGACCGTGAGCGAGAGCAGGCGCGTCTCGTTCTCGGGATGGAGGCGCACGGCCGTCGTCGTGACGATCAGGCCGGTCGGCCCCTCGCGCTCGATGAGCCGCGAGTTGAGCCCCGCCTTGGTCTTCTCGACCGTGACGTAGCGGACCTTGCCCTCGGAGAGGAGCGACCGGATGAGGTAGCTCTGCATCTCGCCGGCCATGCCCGCCGCCTCGTAGATGACGAGCATCCGGTGCTGGAGCGGCTCCTGGGTCAGTAGGCGAGGGCGTGCTCGGACATCGCCGAGAGCGCGTAGTACGCGGACGCTGGGAAGTAGCGCAGGACGGTCTCGGTGAGGAAGCTCTTGCCGCCCGCGCTCGGCCCCTTGACCGCGAGCGAGACGATCCGGTCCAGCAGCCGGGACACGACGACGAGGAAGATGAGCAACCCGGCGCGGCGCTCTCCGGCGACGCCGGCGGCGGCGAGTTCGTCGGCGAACCGGGCCAGGATGTCGGGCGCATCAGCGAGCGGCGGTCGAGGTCTGAGCGGTTGCGCGGTTGCAGTGATGTCGCGGGGGGTACTGACCACGACGGACGTCGGGTTGCCGACGAGCGGGCGCGCACCATCGACCAGCGCGTCCACTTCGTCCCGGGTCCCGCCAGCGGCCAGGAAGTCCGCCGCATCGCCATGCTCGGGTGCGTCGGACCAGTCGATGACCGACACGGCCGTGGCGATGACGGTCAGGCCCTCGGCGATGCGCTGCATGTGCTTGCGGCCGACGGCATCGTTATCTGGCCATACGGGGACACGTCGCCCGGTCAGCTCGGCCAGCGGGATTGGCGCCCGGGGTCCCACTTGCCCCGGTCACGGTGCCGACGGCCTGGACGCCGATCGAGAGCAGCGCCTCCGCCGCCTTTTCGCCCTCGACGATGACGACCGTCGAGGTGGCCGTCGAGTCGGTCGATGCCGTACAGCGGCAGGTCGGTGATGGGCATGCCGCCTAGGCCGAGTGCCCCGTTAGGCTGTCGCCAGATGAAGCGCTTCGATCCGTCAGGGTGGTCGTGACGTTCATGGAGAGCGACGAGGACGCCCGAGGCGTCGCGCAGCTCGTAGATGACGTTCGCCATCTTGGGCATGTGGAGGACGCAAACAAAGGTCTCGCTGACGAGCTCGTGCGTGTGACGCAGTTCGCCAAGGCCTGGCTGGCTGGCCACAGTCCGACGCCGCTCCCTGCATTCGAGATGCACGCCATGCCTGACCGGTACGCCGGGCATGTGCTTGACGACGCGGGTCGCGAAGTCCCGCTCGACGGAGCGGAATTCCGCTGGATCGGGCCCGCCGGGATCTGGTTCCTCCGCCGCCCGATGCCTCGGGCGTCTTTGCAGGCGGGGTCGGTGTCTGGTACGAGTCGAGCCGACGCCTGGGGACCGCTCACCCGATCGCGGCGGCGACCAGGCGGCCACTATCCGCGTAGCTCCGCCCTGTTGGTGACGTATCTGGCGGATCCACGGGTCGTGCTCTTCTTCACGCTCGGACCCCCAACGAGGCGCGGTGTCCAGTCCTGGATCGGCATGTCTCGGGGCTGGTAGCGGGGGTCGCGTCGCCCTCGGCCCGGACGGACAGGTCGACCCCGCATTCCGCCGGGCCCCCAGCATCATCCCCGGCATGGACCACTACGTCACTGATCGACCTGCGCCGCGGGAGGTCGATGCACTCGGCCCCTGGGGAACACCGGACCCGGCAGTGGGAACGTGCGCACGGCGGGCGGGTCTGGGGTGGGATGATTGTGAGTCCGAGGGTATCCGGACGTCCGAGTTCTGCAGGTGGCTCTCCACGAGCGCTGGATCGGCAGTGGGGAGGCCCATCTTGCGATGCAGCAGGTCCTTCGGCGGACCCATTTCTGGCCGTGGTCATCCAGGGGCCGGGTGGTGGTCGCCCCGGACGATGAGGACGACCTGATCACATCGGCGACCGTCCAGCTCATCGAGCAGGCCAGGCAGGGTGGTCACACGCCTGCCTATCCCGTCGGGCTGGCGTACCTGCGGCGGCTCGTCCGCAAGGACCTCGCCGCGCTCCCCGACCGCTTCAGGGAGCGCCCGGTCCTCGCCCGAGCTCGACGAACCGGGCGATGGGGAGGATGGCCTTGACGAATGGTGGCCGCCCGGCCATGACGGCCAGCCGCGCCCGGGTGCCACGCGGCTGCTCGACGGGACAATCGCTGACCAGCCAGAGGCGAGCCCGTGGAACCCGCGTCACCTGCGGCGGGTCGCGGCCCTGCTGGCCAATGCGGCCGGCTACCCCAGCCTGACCCTGCTGACGCACGAAGAGCGCCTGGCATTCGAGGATCAAGCGATCGAGGACTTGCGCAAGCGTCGACGACTTCGAGACCTGCGCCAGTCGATCCGCGACGGCCTTGTCGCGCGCAGCGTCCTGGTTACCCCGGAAGCGGTACAGCAGTTCGTCGCACGCCACAAAGAACGAGCCGCCAGAGGAGCTCGAGCGGTCTGTGACGACATACCTCGCGAGGCCAAGGATGCAATTCAGGCGTTGAAACACTCGCATGCTCGCCGCCCTGTCTTTACGCCCGGATCGCCACCACGACGCCAGCCACGTCAAGTGCGCCTGTCGCTAACCGCTGGAAGCAGCCGCGCGCACATCCCACACGATGCCGGGATCGTCGTCGGGTGGCTCGGAGGCCTGGCTGGTTCTCGGTTCCTGGGCTCTGAGCAACAGAGGGGGGTCCTCGCAGCCGAGCCTTGGGAAGTCGACCGCCGAGATCCGGCGTGAAGGCAGGTGCACATCGAAAGCCCTACCTCGTCTCCGGCGGTCGGAGCAGTCTCGGACGGCGGTCAGCCGCCAGAGCCCGACCGGCTGAACGTGCCGGTCTTTGGGTCGTAGAGCTCGGCCGAGGCAAGCGGAGCCATGGGCGCCGTACCCACCGGCGACGAGGACGCGGCCGTCGAAGAGCAGGTTGGCGGTCTGGTAGGTGCGCGCCTCGGTCATCCGAGCCGGTGACAGCTGAAGGTGCCGGTCTTTGGGTCGTAGAGCTCGGCCGAGGCAAGGAAGTTGCCGTTGGTATAGTCCTCGCCGCCGCCGGCCACGAGGACACGACCGTCGGAGAGCAGGGTGGCGGTCTGGTATATGCGCGGGTATTTCCTATCGAGCCGGTGGGAGTAAAGGCGCCCGTCTTCGGGTCGTACAGCTCGGCTGTGGCAAGGTCCACACTGGTATTGACGCCCCCGGTCATCAAGACGCGTCCGTCGGAGAGCAGCGTGGCCGTGTGCCATGCCCTCCCGCTCGTTCATTGGGCCGGTCGCACTGAAGGTCCCGGTCGTCGGGTTGTAGATCTCGGCCGAGGCGAACATCGGGCCACTCGTCCAGCTGCCGGAATCGCCCCCGGTGATCAAGACGCGACCATCGGAGAGCAAGGTCGCAGTGTGGAAGGCGCGGGCGATCGTCATCGACCCAGTCGGGCTGAACGTGCCCCGTCTTCGGGTCATACAGCTCGGCCGAGGCGACGGCATGCTCGCCGGCATCGCTGCCACCGGCGATCAGGACGCGCCCGTCGTTCAGCCTCGTCGCGGTCTGGGCTTCGCGCGTCGTCGTCATCGAGCCGGTCGGACTGAACGTGCCAGTCTGCGGGTCGAACAGCTCGGCGGAGGCGAGGTAGGGCCCGGGATGGATCCAGCTCGCAGGGCCGCCGCCGGCAATCAGAACACGACCGCTCGGAGAGCAGGGTCGCGGTGTACAGGCCGCGAGCGGCCGTCATCGAACCGGTCGGGCTGGATGTGTTGGTCGCGGGGTCATACAGGCTCGCCGATGCCAGCGGGAGATCCGCGAAGTCGAAGCCCCCGGCGATGACGACACGGCCGTCAGCCAGGAGCGTGGCAGGTGTGGATCTGTCGCCCAGCCCCAAGAGGACCTGTCAAGGCCATCGGGCTGGGTATGGCCGTCGACGCGGCGGGCGTCGGGGTGGGGGTCGCGGCGGGCTGGCTCGAGGCTGGCGCTCGCACTGGGCGCCGGGCCCGGACCACCGACCCCCCCCGGGCTGGCCGGGTCTTAACAGGTAGAGTGCGCCGCCGACCGCGAGCACGCCGATCACGGCGGCCGCGGCGAGCGAATGGGCATGGTCATCGTCGAGAACCTCCGCGGCATGCGCAGGGCGCGCCGCTGTCGGGTGTGATCGATCTGGTCGAGGGCGGCGTCGATGACCCGGTCGGCCACTTCGACCGGTGCCCTCGGCGAGGAAGGCATCAAGGACGCGGTCGATCTCACGCTGGTCGGTCATCGGGGTAGCCCTCCGGCCACCGCGACGGGGCGCTCGTCGGCCTCGATGGCCGCGCGCATCGCCCGGTGGGCGTAGTGGAGTCGAGAGCGGGCCGTGCCCGCCGAGACTCCCCAGTCGCTCGGCGATCTCGGTCGGGGTCAGGCCCAGGTAATGGGTGAACACGAGGATCGCCCGCTGGTCGGGCGGGAGCCGCCGGAACCCGCGTTCGAGCCGATCGCGGTTGTCGACTGCAACAGCGCCTCGTCCGGTCCCGCCGGTCCGTCGACCGGGAGGACGCGGACGTTCGCGCTCCATCTCCGCCAGCGGCGCGCCTCCGCGTAGCTGGCGTTGACGAGGAGGCGGTCGAAGCCAGGCGTCGAAGCGGTCCGGATCGCGGAGGCCGGGCAGCTCACGCCAGGCGATCACCAGCGCCTGCTGCACAGCATCCTCGGCCCGTCCGACGTCCCGCAGGATCCGAATGGCGATCGCCATGAGCCGGTCGGCATGTGTCCGGGCCAGGATGGCGAATGCCTCCCGGTCCCCGTGCTGGGCCTGCTCGACGAGGTCGCGATCCAGCCGACCGTCCTCCCTGGTGCCCATCGGGGGCGCCTTCCGACTCTACTGAGTCGTGGAGGCCCGCGCGCGTTCAATCCTCAGATGCGGATACTACTGAGGCGGTCAGGGCGACGTGTCTTCGCGGGCGCCCGACACCGCCGCCCGGCTGGCGATCGCGTCGACAACGTGCTCGCCGTCAGCCGCCGGCCCGTCGCTGATCCCCGGACGACAATGTTCACGAGCCGACCGCGGCCGGCGTGGATGACGCGGTCCCCGTCGGGCTGGCGGTCCTCGCCTGTCTGCAACCGCGCTGATTGTGCCGAGGGTTGCAGGAGGATCGTGCATTCGGCGTCCGTCACGATTACCAGGTGGTGCTCGATGAAGATCGGCATTCCCCCGTCCGTGCGAACGTGAAGGACAGGCACGAGCTCTCCCTCGATCCTGCAGGTGAGTCCGGGGCCGTGGCCCTCGTCGATCTTGGTCGGCAGGATCGTGGGCGGGGTCGGCGTTGCCGGTCTCCTTTGAACCTCGGGCGGTAACTGCAGCGCGGAGCATGGCCACCCGGCCACACGACGCGCGGATGGTGGGCCCTCAGCCAATCCTAGTCCGGCCTCGCCACCGGAGCGCCTGCAGGACCGAGCCGAGAGGCGGCCGTGATCCGGCGCGCGGCACCTTTCCTGGGCGCCGTCGGAAAGCCACAGGCCACGGCGGGCGTCAACGTTCGCGCCCGAAATCAGCACGCGCGCGGTGGCGGTCAAGCCCGGACGAGCCGCATCAGCCGCCCGACCGTCCCCGTAGAATGACCCCGGGAAACGCCCCAGCTCCTGACTGGTACACGGGGGACGCGGCAGTCGGTAGTCACGAGGGAGGTCTCCGACATGCGGCCACTCGCTATCAGGATCGTCGTCAACGCCGTGGCGCTCTGGGTCGCGGTCGGTTCGTTCGAACGTCACCTTCCCAGCGGCCCGAACTTTCCCCGCGGGCGACTGGTGGAAGCTCCTGGTCGTCGCCTTAATCTTCGGGCTCATCAACGCCTATCTCAAGCCGATCGTGGAGCTTCTCTCGCTGCCGGCGCGGATCTTGACGCTCGGGCTGTTCGGCCTCGTCATCAACGCCGTACTGCTGCTCCTCCTCGCGCTCGTCTCCGATACGTTCTCGCTCGGCTTCAAGCTTGCCACCTTCCCCCCGCACTTCAGCATGGACGCGTTCGTGGCGGCCCTGCTGAGCCGCGATCGTCATCAGCATCGTCTCGACCGCTGCTGGCCCATTTCCTGCCAGATCGAGACGTCCTGGCGGTCCAGACTGCGCCTGTGATCGTGTTTCGGGCTGCAACACCGCCGCTCCCGCTTCTTCGCGGTCCGCGCGCGTCCCCGCAAGGTTGAAGATCGACAAACGCCCGCCAGACACCATGTCCGCATCGTCATCGGGCTAGAGCCGCCCAGGTGCGCGCCCTCGGGCTGAGGCCCTGCATCTCGGGCGATGGAGACGAACGTCCGCTACCACGGGGACAACCTCGACATCCTGCGCCGGTACATCCAGGCCGAGAGAGTCGACCTGGTCTACCTCGACCCGCCCTTCAACTCGAACCGGACTTTCTCGGCCATCTTCGCGGCCCCAGCTTCCGCCGCTCGTCTCAGCGCCGCCCTAGCGGGCGGCGTTGGTGACCACGCAGGTCTATCGTTCCGCTAATGTCGGTAGACCATGTCCAGCGGTAGCGCCCGGGTCAGCGCGATCGACCTGTTCTGCGGTGCCGGTGGCCTCTCGTATGGGCTCCAGACGGCGGGCATTCCCATCATCGCGGGGATCGACATCGATCCACACTGCCGCTACCCGTTCGAGTCAAACATCGATGCGGCGTTCCTCCAGGAGGATATCGCCGACGTCACGGCCGAGCAGCTTGCGCCCCTCTGGATCAAGGGCTCCGTGCGAGTGCTCGCAGGATGTGCGCCGTGCAGCCCATTCTCGCCTTATCGCCGGGGTGTCGACACCTCGCTGGAGAAGCAGTGGCCGCTTCTGGGCGAGTTCGGCCGGATCGTCGAGCAGACCATGCCCGAGATTGTGACCATGGAGAACGTCCCGAGAATCGGGAGCTCCCCGGTATTCAAGGCCTTCGTGAAGACGCTGGAGGGAGCCGGTTACTACGTGGCCTGGAGGAGCTGCCGCGGGCCCGATTACGGGTTGGCGCAGAACAGGCGACGGTTGGTGCTTCTTGCCTCGCGACTAGGGCCGATCGAGGTGCCCGGGGCCGCAGCCGGAGTCGCAAAGGCCGCGACGGTGAGAGCGCGCATCGGCAAGCTCCCGCCGATAGAAGCGGGCATGCAGGACCCGAAGGACCCGCTGCACACTGCGCGGGCGCTCACCGACGTCAACCTGCGACGGATCCGGGCGTCAACGCCTGGTGGAACCTGGAAGGAGTGGCCGACGAGCCTGCGAGCACCTTGCCACCAGCGATCGACAGGGGCGACATTCCGTAACGTCTATGCCAGGATGGAATGGGACAAGCCCTCCCCGACGATCACGACGTTGGCGCACAGCTTCGGTACCGGGAGGTTCGGCCACCCGGAGCAAGACCGCCCGATCAGCCTCCGGGAGGCGGCGATGCTGCAGGGCTTCCCGAAGACCTACCGGTTCGTCATGCCTGGCGAACGGATCGTCTTCGGCCGGCTCGGACGGCTCATCGGGAACGCCGTCCCGCCGCCCCTGGCAGAAGCGGTCGGCGTGGCGATCGTCGCGCACGTCGCCGCACACGACGCGCGACGAGCTAGGGGATAGGCCGACCATGGGCAACACGACAGGAGAGGTGGGTGAGGTCGCCGACGATGCTCCCCCCTACACCATGGGCGTCGATCTCTCGGTCCTCGAGTCACTGGGGATCAACCTCTACAGCAACGCGGCCGCGGTCATTTCCGAGCTCGTCGCCAACGCCTACGACGCCGACGCGACGCACGTAGCCATCGACTGGAAGCAGCACGGCGAGGCCGTCGTCGTCGCCGACAACGGCGTGGGCATCAACATCCCTGAACTCAACGCGCGCTTCCTGACGGTCGGCTACAAGAAGCGGGACGCCGAGGGCAGCGCCTCACCAGGATGGGGACGGCCGTTCATGGGTCGCAAAGGGATCGGCAAGCTCGCCGTCTTCTCCATCGCCGCAAAGGTGACGGTGTACTCGACCAAGGATGGGCAGAGTCACGGCCTCGTGATCGAGGTCGAGGAGCTGAAGGAGCGGATCAAGGCGGCCTTGCCGTACCACCCCGTGCCCGTTGAAGTGCCCGCCGAATACGCCACGCAAGGCACGACGATCGTGCTGAACAACCTGAAGAGCAAGCGCGCCGCCCTCTCCGCGGCGGCGCTTCGAAAGCGACTCGCCCGACGGTTCGACGTGATCGACCAGACGCCCGAGGAGAAGGGCGGCTTCTACATCCACGTGAATGAAAAGCCGATCACCTACGCTGACCGGCAGGAGCTCAAGAACCTCGAGTTCGTCTGGGAGTTCGGCCGCCAGTCGCTCCCCGATGCCGTTCTGCCGAAAGGTGTCACCAAATTCGTCGTCACCGACCACGTGCTCGATGCCGCGAAGGGCTGGGAGATCGGCGGCTGGTTCGGCACGGCGAAACTGCCGACAGACTTGACGGTTGACAAAGAGGCGGGCTCGCTGAAGAACATCATCGTCCTCGCCCGCAAGAGGCCAATCCAAGAGGGCATCGTTGACAAGCTGGATTTCAGCAGGATCTTCGGCAACTACGTGACAGGTCAGATCGAGGCGGACTTCCTCGATCTCGACGGGTACGACGACATAGCGACGAGCGACCGGCAACGCCTCATGGAGGACGACGACCGCGTCACCGGTCTCCAGAGACTGCTGCGCGATGCGTTCGTGAAGGCCGCTGACCAGTGGAGCGAGTTCCGTCCAAAGAAGGAGGTCGTCGACGTCTTCCAGCGGTGGCCCCAGCTCAGAGAGTGGGTTGACAAGAGGCCTGGCTGGCAGCGGGATCCGGCGGAGAAGATGCTCGGCACCGTGGCAGCGCTCGCACTCGAAGCGAAAGCCGAGGCGAGGACGCGGGCTGATCTCTTCCGTGCGGGCATCCTCGCATTCGAGCGGATCGGGCTGCGCGAGGTGGTCACGGAGCTCAACAACCTCGCGCACGTTACGGCACCCGAGCTGCTGCGGCTCCTTGGGAGGCAGGATGCCTACAAATCGGCACTGTGGGTCGACATCCTGCGCTCGCGCGTGGAAGCGATCGGACAGTTCCGGAGCCTTACCAAGGCGGACGAGAAGGAGAAGGTCCTCCAGAAGCACCTGTTCGATCATCTCTGGCTCCTGGACGCATCGTGGGAGCGGGCCGCCGTCGGCGGCAGGATGGAGCAGGACCTCAGAGACGTAGCCCCGGACGCGTTCGCGACGGACGACGATGGCAAGCGGATCTATGGCCGCCTGGACATCCACTACGCAGCGTCGGGCGGGAAGCACGTGATCGTGGAGTTGAAGCGCTATTCGGTGAAGCTTCCTGTCACGAAGCTCTATGAACAGGGCCTGAAGTACTACACCGCCCTCGCGTCGATCCTCACGAAGCAGCAGCAGGACACCAGCCACATCGAGATCGTGTTCGTCTTGGGCGACATGCCGGGCACCGCCGGCCGCGGAAAGCTCAGCCCAGATGGCTACACCCGGCACGTGCTCGAACCGATCAATGGCCGCGTCGTTCTCTACAACGCCCTGATCAACAACGCCGAACATCAGTACCGGGACTACCTGGACGCGACGGACAAGTCAAAGGATCTCGACCGGCTCCTCGACAGTCTCGACCCGGAATCCAGCGACGGGCTGGCTGGTACCTGATCAGACGCGTCAACAAGGAGAAGGCCGGGGCGGACGGCCAGGTCGTCTCTCCACGAGGCAGGACCGTCGGTGACCCAGACGCACCGGGCGCAATCACATCGCGCTGGCGGCGCGGGCCCATTGTCTTGGGCGTCGTCCGATGCGACGCGGAAATCGATGCTCTCCAACCGAGGACGCGACACCAGCCCGGAGCGCGCGCTGCGGTCTGTGCTTCATCGAGCTGGCTTCAGATACCGCGTCTGTCTTCGGCCCGTACCCGGCGTCCGTCGCACCGCCGATCTGGTGTTCGTCAGAGCTCGTCTGGCCGTCTTCGTTGACGGCTGCTACTGGCACGGGTGCCCCGAACACTACGTGCCCCCCAAGGCGAACTCCCAGTACTGGGCAAGGAAGCTCGCGCAGAACACCGGCCGCGATCGCGACACCGACCGAATGCTCAGTGAGGCGGGTTGGACCGTGGTCCGGATCTGGGAGCACGAACCTGTCAGCGACGCGGTTGGCCGCGTGCTCGAAGCCCTGGGCGCGGGGACAACCCAGTCGTTGGAGGCCTTGTCGCCTCCGCGACAATGACCTGCCCGATCCCGCGGCTCGGTGGTGGGTCAGTTTGACTCGTCGAGGTATGTCCACACGTGGTCGATCACGGCCGCGTCGTTGAAGGCCAGGATCTCTGCGACTTCCCCGAGGGCGGCGAGCATGTCCGCCGTCGTTCCGCCTCGACACTCCCACGAACCCGTCCCGATCACAGTGAACCCCCGGGAATTCGAGGGCCTTCCGCACGCGCGCGTAAGTGCGAGGGGCCGCCCCGCGTGGTGCGCCCTGAAGGGACATCCTCACGATAGCTCTGGCCAATCTGTTCCTCCCCTGTTCACCGCCGTAGACACCGTCCGTCCCGGCCCGAAATCCCGTGGATAAATAGGACGCCTGTTCGACTATGCTAGACCACTCGACCGGGCGTTCCCCACCCCGCGCCGCGCGGCCTGACGGCCGAAGGGTGCTCCAATGGTCGACCGTGTGCAACGGGTCACTGATCCCCGAGCCCTCGAGACGATCCTCTCCGAGCGATCTACCGAGCCCAGCGGCAGGCTCGTCTCCAGGCTCTTGGCCAGCCTCCTCCGCCCGCGCCCAATCCGCGCGCTCAGGGGCTGATGCGGCACTCACCATCGCATTGAGCCATTCGTCGATCGCTTCGAACGCTGTCAGCGCGGGCTCCATGAGTCGAAGACGCCATGCAAACAGTGCCGCGGACACTACGGAAGCATCGTGACGATCTCCGCGCGGTACCGCGGCGGCCAGTCCGCGGCGGCCCGTGTTGAGCCCTCGCGTACAGTGGCCACATCCGGAGGGAAGGGGGGCGGATGACGGTGGATCGAGCCGCACTCGCGCGGGCCGCCGCGGGAGCCGATGGCGGCCTCCTCGTCGACTGGACGGTCGAGCAGTTGGGCGACGCGGGGGTCATGGCCACGACCAGTGGCTCGAGCGCGTCCGGGGCATGTTCGACGTCGAGGGCACCTTGCAGGCGTTCTCGCTTGTGGCGAAGACGGTCCGCTCGCTGCGGCTGCTTCCCTCGTTCACCGCTCTCCGCCAGGAGTGCAGTCGCTCATCGGGCCGATGTGGCGGACCGAGCCCGAGGTCTACGCGTGTGGCCTCCGCGGCGCGTTGCCGCCCGAGCTTCGCGCCCCCCGGCTCTACGCGATCGAGACACTCGGGGAGGGTAGCGTTAGCTCTGGCTCGAGGACGTGGCGCCCGCGTCGGCGACGTGGGACGTCCCGACGTACGCGGCGGCGGCGTTCGCTCTCGGGCGCCTGGCCGGGCGGTACCCGGCTGCCGAGATCCGTGGACCTCGCACGGATGCCGCTCGACCTCGAGAACTACCTGAACACGAGGATCGCAGGCCAGACGCTTCCGATGCTCCGCGACGATCGAACCTGGCAGCACCCGCTGGTGCGGCAGTCGGTGGACGAACGGCTGCGGGAGGCACGCTCCCGCCTCTCGGGATCGCGCGCATCGTCTCCTGGGTCGGCTGGACGACCTGCCACAGACACTCGTCCACGGCGACGCCTGCCCGCAGAACCTGCTGATCGAGGGCCGGGCCGGGTCGGCCCGCTTCGTCGCCCTCGATTGGGGATCACCGGCACCGCGCCCATCGGCGCCGATCTCGTCCAGCTAATCGCGGGTCGCGTCGAGTCGGGCGAGCTGGATCCGTCGGGAGGTGCCGCCCATCGAGCACGCGATCCTGTCCGCCTATCGCGCTGGGCTTACTGCCGAGGGTGTCAGCGAGAACCGCAAGCGGATCGACGCGGCTATCGCACCCAGCTGGCGCTGCGCTGCGGCTTCACCGCATTGCCACTCGAGCGGCTCCAGGGTGCCTGCGACGATGATCCCGGCCTGACGCTGCTCTTCGCGCAGAGGGCGCGCTGGGCACGGATGGTTCTCGATCGGGTGCCGGAGCTCAGCCGGCCGATACGTGACCGGGCGAGCGCGCGACCCGCCGAATGCATCGTCCCGAACCCCGCTCATCACAATGCCGCGCTCTCCCGCCGACTTCGATCGGATCGATGTCGCGGAGAGCCCGAGGGCCCATCGCCATGAGCAGATCGTGACCGGGCGTCCCCACAACAGGCCCAGCCTGCCTCGGTGAGAGATGCTGTCCCACACCCACCGTTGCCAGCGGCGCCGCACGTCGTGGTCGTGCAACGGCGATGTCACCGAGGCGAGGGTCCGGCGGGGTGGCCCACCGGCTAGCATCTGGCGGTGCGCCGACAGACCTCCGCCGAGGCCGCTCTCTTTCTCACCGTCCTGATCTGGAGCCTGAACTTCAGCGCGGTCAAGGTGGGCGTCGAGGCGATCGCGCCGCTCGCGTTCTCGGTCGTGCGCTTCGTACTCGGGGCGTCGGTGACGGTGGCCGTCGTGCTGGCCCGTGAGGGCCTGCCCCGCTTCCGCCGGCAGGACCTGGGCCTGCTGCTGGCCGCCGCGCTGTGCGGCATCACCATCAACCAGGTGGCCTTCGTGGGCGCCCTCTCCATCACGAGTGCCGCCAACGTGGCCCTGCTCATGGGCACCATCCCTATCTGGACCGCCCTCATCGCGCTCGTCACGCATCAGGAGCGGCTCGACGCGGCGCACTGGGTGGCCCTTGCGGCCGGCATCGGCGGGGTGGCGCTCATCGTGCTCGGCGGGGCGCACGCGGGGCTGGGCGCCGTGAACTTCGGCGGCGAGGCGCTGGCGCTGGCGACCGCGGCCAGCTGGGCCGCGTACTCGGTCCTCATTCGGCCGCTCATGGCGCGCTACTCGGCGCTTCAGCTCTCGGCGTTCATGATGGTCGTGGGGACCATCGCCCTCGTGCCGTTCGCCCTGCCTCAACTGGCCAGCCAGGACTGGGGCGCGGTCCCCGGCGACGCCTGGCTCGCGCTCGCCTACGCGGCCATCCTGAGCGTTAGTCTCACGAACATCCTGTACTTCACGGCCATTCACCGGGTGGGTGCCTCACGGGCCGCCCTGTACACGTATCTCGAGCCGTTCCTGGGCGCGCTCTTCGCAGTCCTGCTGCTGGCCGATCGGGTCACGCTGCCCCAGCTCGTCGGCGGGGCCATCATCGTGGCCGCGGTGGCCCTCGGCCGGCCCCGCCGGCTTGCCGTGGCGGAGCCTGGGATGTGAGCGGGGCGGGGTCCCCCCAGACGCACTGATCGTGTCGGTATCTCAGGGCCATACGATGGGGGCGGGCAGTGCTAGGACGAACGGCACTAGCGTGACGGACATGCGGCCACCGATGCTCTTGGCCGGTTCAAGGCACGGTTGACGTCATCTCGAGGCGCCTGAGGCCGCGCCCGTGGGCGCCCGGACCCGACCGTCGGACTGATCATGACCGTGTTGTTGCGAGGGGTGCCGTGAAGGCCATCGTCGTGTATGAATCCTTGTGGGGGAATACCGCAGCGATCGCGCGCGCCATCGCTGAGGGTCTCGGTGAAGGGGCCCGCGCCCTGTCGACCGCCGAGGCGATGGGTCCCGCGATCGCGGGGGCTGATCTCATCGTGGCCGGTGCTCCGATCCTCGGCTTCCGGCTCCCAACCGAGGCGATGCGGCAGAGCGTCCTGATGAGCGAGCGCAACGCGCCGACCCCGCCCGATCTTTCCCACCCTTCGATGCGCAGCTGGCTCGACGCTCTGCCCAATGGTCAGGGCCGCTCGGCTGCCTTCGAGACGCGGATCTGGTGGTCGCCAGGCGGGGCGACAGGGCCGATCGCGGACAAGTTGGGGCGGGCAGGCTATCCGCCGCTCACGAAGGCACGTCGTTTCGTCGTCAAGGGCAAGTACGGCCCTCTCCGCGACGGTGAGTTGGAGCGAGCTCGGCGCTGGGGCGCGGAGCTGGCCCAAGCGATGGAGTAGCCGAGGCCGATCCACACGATCTTGCCGTCGTGTCGGGACTGAGCCCGCATCATCGGCGCGCACTCTCAACGGGGCCGCTTCGCGCGACGACCCATCGGCAGGCGATCGCGGTGGTTAGCGGCACGGCAGCGAGCACGCCGATGGCGCCCACCACCGTCCGGATGATCTCAACTGCGACGCTCTCTTCGCTAAGGGTCGCGGAGATGTTCGAGACCTGGAGCACGATGACGACAACGAGCGGCAGCGCCGTGCCAAGGTAGGCGAAGACGAGGGTGTTGATCGTCGCCGCGAGATGCGACACGCCCACGTTCATCGTCCGCCCGAAGAGCTGCCATGCGGTGAGAGTCGGGTTCGCGCGGTGGAGCTCTTCGACGGTCGCCGCCTGGCTGATCGCGACGTCGTTCAGCACGCCGAGACCGCCGAAGATGACGGCGGCCAGCAACAGCCCCGAGAGATCGATGCTGCCGTGCGTGAGCTGCGACAAGTAGACGACCTGGTCAGAGCCCTGGGCCGGCGTAAAGCGAGCGGCGGCGGTCACGATCGCGGCAAGGAGGCCGGTCACGCCGAGGCCGAGCGTCGTGCCGGCGATCGCTGAGACCGTCGTCCGGTTCAGCCCCTGCGTCAGCATGAAACTGAGGGTCGTCACGACGATCCCGAACACGATCGCGAGGCTGACCGGGTCCCAGCCGCGGATCACGAGCGGGACGAACAGCCGCAGCACGAGGACGAGCGTCAGCGCAAGCGCGGCGACGGCCCGGAGGCCTCGCCAGCCCGCCACCGCGGCCGCCGCCACGGCGAACGCGCCGAGAAGCATCTCGAGGAGGGGCAGGCGCCAGCGGTCGATCAGGATCATCGACGTCGTCCCGTCAGGCAGGGTGTCGATCTCGACGACGACCTCGTCGCCCGGCCTGTAGTTGGGTAACTCGAGCGCGCCGCTCGGGCCCTGGATGATCCCCTGGCCCTCCTCGCCCGCGTACGGACCGTCGAGGAACTCCACGATCGCCTGGGTAGGTCCGACTGCCCGTACCACCCTGACCACCTGGCCCCGGACCTGCCTGGTCGCCTCCTGGGGCGGCCTGCTGGCCCGAGGGCGCCGGGGCCGGGGAGGCCTGACCGGTGTTCGCGGAACCCGACGGGATCTGGTTCGCCGCCTCGGATGGAAGTGGTTGCTCTGAGGGGAGGGGGCTGGCCTCGACGATGGAGACGACTCGCGCGTGCACAACGGTGGCCGCAGTCCCACGGGCTGCCTGCGGAACGAGGTCAGGCAGGAAGACAGCGAGGAGGAATGTGGCGACGAGCGCCAGGCCGAAGACGACCATCTGGCGATCCACTCCGATCGTGGACCCCTGCGCGTCCGCGTCGCTCAAGCACCCATCCTCCGCTCCGCATGTCGAGGTGGCGCGTTCATGGTCGGCGCCGGCGGCAGTGGCGGGAGGGTATCAGTCCGGGGAAGGACGCGGCCCGGTGCGGAGGGAGGTCGGTGCGGGTTACCGATCTGGCCGGACGGCGAGGATTCCACAAGCAAAGCGGCCCCCCAAAGTTGGACAGCGCGTCGAGCGCGCGGCGGCCGCGCACGCGCGATCGAGCTGGGGACACGCTCACAGAGACCGAGTATCATCGCTGCTCATGAGCGACTCCGACGCCTTGACACGGGCCCTTGACCGCGGCGGCTACCACCTGACGGAACCACGGCGCAAGGTGGCCGAGATGGTGGCGGCCCGCGAAGGCCACTTCTCATCCCAGGACCTCGTCGTCGAGGGGCGCCAGGGCCCTCGCCGGGTCGGCCGTGCGACGGTGTTCCGCTCGCTGGAGATCTTCGAGGCGGTCGGGCTCGTGGAGCGGGTCCACCTGCCCAACGGCGAGCACTCCTATGTCGCCTGCGAGCCCGCCCACCATCATCACCTCATCTGCGAGCGATGCGGGCGCAGCCGGGAGATTGGCGACCTGGCCTTCGAGCCGATCGCCCGCGACATCGAGGAGCGGACGGGCTTCCTCGTCGACTCGCATCGCATCGAGTTCTTCGGGCTCTGCCCGGACTGCCGCGCCGGCAACGCCGCGCCGGCCTGAGCCCAAGCACAACGCTGACCAAGCCACAGGGGGTGTACCGGTGGACATGCGACTGAGACTCAATCTGCGACCTGGTCCGCGAATGTCGGCCCTGGCAGTCGGGGTGGCTATCGTTGCCGGTGCGTGCGCCGCGGCGGCCACCCCGATACCCGGCCAGGTGGGCGGGACGCCAGGGCCTGTCGGTCGCTCCAGGGTCGAGCGTCGCTGGCCCGAGCCCGGTCGACGCAGGCCCGCCGATCCCCGTGCTCGGGACCGAGAACTTCTACGCGGACCTGCTCACCCAGATCGGCGGGCTACGCGTGTCCGCCACGAGCCTGCTCAACGATCCCGAACGCCGACCCGCACGCCTTCGAGGCGAGCCCGTAGGCGGCCGCGGCCCGTCGCCGACGCGAAGCTCGTCATCGTCAACGGCCTCGGCTACGACGACTTCATGCAGCATCTGCTCGGCGCCTCGCCGAACGCGAGCCGGGTGGTGATCGACGTGCAGCAGCTCCTCGGGCTCGGCGAGCGACGTCAACGCCCACGTCTGGTACGACCCGGGCACGATGCCCAAGGTCGCCGCGGCAGCCGAAGCCGCGCTGGCCGAGGCTCGAGCCGGCCAACGCCGCCTACTTCGCCGCCCGCGAGCAGGCGTACCTCGCGTCCCTGGCCCCGCTCGACGCGAAGATCGCCGAGCTGAAGGCGAAGTACGCGGGCGCCCCCGTGGCCTTCACCGAGCCGGTCGCCGGGTACCTTGCCGCGGCCATCGGCCTGCAGGTGCTCACGCCCGAGGGCTTCCAGAGGGCGATCGAGGACGGCACCGATCCGGCCCCCGCCGACGTCGCCACCGAGCGCGACCTCCTCACCGGGAAGAAGGTGCGGGCCCTCCTCTTCAACAGCCAGGTCATCACGCCGCTCACGCCAGCAGATCCACGACCTCGCGGTCGCCGAACGGCATCCCGGTGGTCGGGGTGGCCGAGACGCTCCCTCCGCAATACCAGACGTACCAGGACGTGGCAGCTGGCCCAGATGAACGAGCTCGAACAGGCCCTGGCGAAGGGCGTCGTGAGCAGGTGACCGCGCCGGCCATCCGCTTCGAGCACGCCAGCCTCGCCTTCGGGGGCCGGGAGGTATGGCACGACCTGTCCCTCGCCTTCGAGGAGGGCAGCTTCGTGGCGGTCCTCGGCCCCAACGGATCGGGCAAGACCTCGCTGCTGCGGATCGTGCTCGGCCTGACTGGGCTCAGCAGCGGGTCCGTCGAGGTCCTGGGGCAGCCGCCGCGGCGCGGCAACCCGGGCATCGGCTACGTCCCCCAGGGCCAGGCCTTCGACCGGGACCTGCCGCTGCGCGGCAGCGACCTCGTCCGACTCGGGATCGACGGCCACCGCTGGGGGGTCGGCCGGCCGGACCGGGCCGTCGCCCGCCGGGTCGCGGACGGCGATCGCCTCGGTCGAGGCGACGGCCGTATGCGGATGCCCCGGTCGGGCGTCTGTCGGGGGGCGAGCAGCAGCGCCTGCGCATCGCCCAGGCCCTCGTCGGCGACCCGCAGCTCGCTGCTCTGCGACGAGCCGCTGGCCAACCTCGACCTGCGCCACCAGGGCGAGATCACCGAGCTCGTCGGCGGCTGGCACGCGCCGGACCGGGCGCACCGTCCTGTTCGTGACCCACGACGTCAACCCGGTGCTCGGGCTCGTGGACCGGGTGCTGTTCGTGGTCAACGGCCGCTGGGCGGCCGGCACGCCCGACGAGGTCCTGACCTCCGAGCGGCTCACGGGGCTCTATGGCTCCCACGTGGACGTGCTCCGGGTGCACGGCCGGATCCTCGTCGTCGGGGAAGCGCTTCAGCGCGGGGTTCGAGATCGAGGAACCCCACCACCTGCCGGTCGTCGACTACGACCGAGCGGACGTCGCCGGGGCCCGACGCGATGATCGACCAGCTCGTCCACCTGCTCGGCTACGACTTCGTCCAGCACGCCATCGAGGCCGGCGTCGTGATCGCGATCGTCTCGGGCGTGGTGAGCCGCTTCGTGGTCGCGCGCAACATGGCGTTCGCCGTCCACGCCCTCGCCGAGCTCGGCTTCACCGGCTCGGCCGGGGCGATCCTGGTCGGCGTCTCGCCCGTGCTCGGCCTGCTCACCGGCACCCTCATCACCGCCCTCTTCATCGGTGCCCTCGGGGTCCGGGTGCGCGAGCGCGACGCCGTGGTCGGCGTCGTCATGGCCTTCGGCCTGGGGCTCGGCGTCCTCTTCCTGTCGCTCTACCAGGGCTTCGCGACGCAGGCGTTCAGCATCCTCTTCGGCACGATCACCGGCGTGAGCAGCGGCGACGTGGTCCTGCTCGTGACGATCGGGATCGTCACCCTCCTGGCGCTCGCGGTCGTGTACCGCCCGCTGACCTTCGCGACCGTCGACCCGGAGGTGGCCGAGGCGCGCGGGGTGCCGGTGGGACTCCTCGCGGTCGTGTTCCTCGCTCATCATGGCGGCGGCCGTGGCCGAGGCCGTCCAGGTCGTGGGCGTGCTGCTCATCCTGACCCTGCTCATCACGCCCGGCGCGACCGCCGAGCGGCTCACCGCCGCACCGGGTCGGGCCACCGCCTACAGCGTCGCTCATCGCCCTCTTCTCGGTGCTGGGCGGGATCCTCCTGTCGCTCCTGACGAACCTGCCGGTGAGCTTCTTCGTGACCTGCGCTGAGCTTCGCCTGCTATCTCGTCGGGCGGTTCGTGGTCGGCCCGATGTCTGGTCGGACGGGAGCGATCGAGGAGTGGAACGGGGCAGAACGTCTCAGCCCCGGCGGAATGAACGCATCGTGGGCCCGCACGCTCCGGGTCGAGCGGCCGGGAGGGGTGATCGACATTGATCTGCGCGTCGCACACCACGTTGCCATCGTGGCAAGACGGGCTGGAAGCGAGAGGCGCCATCCCTCCAAGCGGCGTGGCCGATCAGCCAGCGCCCGCAACTCGCGGCCAACGATGGCGGCGGTCGTCAAGTCCCTCGTGGTGCGTCCGCGACCAGCCTTCCTATACTGCCCGGATGCAGCTCGAGCGGGTCCCGATAGCCGCCGTCGAGCTCGACGGTGTGCAGCGGGCCTTCGGCTCGGTGCGGGCTGTCGATGGGATCGACCTTCGCCTCGAGCTTGGCGAGATCACCGCTCTGCTGGGCCCCAACGGGGCGGGCAAGACGACCACCATCGACATGATCCTTGGCCTTGGGCGGCCTGACCGGGGAACGGTCCGTGTGCTTGGGATGTCGCCGCCGGAGGCAATCTCTCGCGGGCTCGTGGCCGCTGTCCTGCAGACGGGCGGTCTTCTCAAGGATCTCACGGTTCGCGAGACGCTCCGCCTGACCGCCTCCCTCTTCACGCAGGCCCGGCCGGTCGACGAGGTCCTCGAGCGAGCCGGCATCTCGGGCATCGCGGAGCGGCTGGTCGGGCGATGCTCGGGCGGCGAGCAGCAGCGGCTCCGGTTCGCTTTGGCACTCCTGCCTGACCCCGCGCTTATGGCCCTCGACGAGCCCACCGCAGGTATGGATGTCGAGGGTCGGCGGGACTTCTGGTCCGCTATCCGGCGCGATGCCGAGCAGGGCCGCACCGTGCTCTTCGCCACCCACTACCTCGAGGAAGCCGACGCGTATGCGGACCGGATCATCCTGCTCCGGCGCAGGGAAAGTGGTGGCGGATGGGACCGCCGCGGAGATCAGGAATTTCTCGAGCGGGCGCTCGGTCAGGGCGACCCTGGCCCAAGCCGATGAGGCGACCCTGACCGGCCTGCCCGGCGTTCGTTCGGTCGAGATCCGGGGCGAGCGCGTGATGATCCAGACGACGGATTCGGACGCGGTTGCGCGGTACCTGCTGACAGCGACGTCAGCCCGGGACGTCGAGATCGTCGCGCACAACCTCGAGGACGCCTTTCTGGCGCTCACTGGCGACGATGCTGGCCGGCCGTCGAGCCCCTGACTGACGACCGGAGCGCAGCGTGAGCGTGACGAGCCCCGCGACCACCCTCGAGTCGTACACCGGGCGCGGGGTGCCGCCCCTGGGCGGCTGGAACCTCACCTTCCTGTGGATCGAGATCCGGCGTCTCCTGCGCAACCGGCGAACGGTCGTCGTGACCCTGGTGGTGCCCGTGGTCCTGTTCCTGCTCTTCAAGTCCAACCGGCGTGCCGTCGCTCTCGGCGGGATCGAGGCTCACGGCGGCGACCACGATGATCGGAATTGCCGTCTACGGGGCGATGCTTGCGGCGACGTCGGGCGGCGCGATGGTCTCGATCGAGCGCGCCTTGGGCTGGAGCCGACAGCTACGCCTTACGCCGCTGCGGCCGCGGCATACATCGCGCATTAAGTTTTGGTGGCGATGTTGCTCGGTCTTACGTCGGTGACCGTCGTGTTCGTCATTGGCGCCATCGACGGCGCCCAGATGACGCTCGGGAATGGCAGCTCACGGGATTCCTCGCCTGGGCCACCTCGCTTCGTCTTCGCCGCGTTCGGGCTGTTCATGGGCTACCTGCTCCCGTCCGAGAACGTCATGCAGGTGATCGGCCCGGTCCTGGCCGTCTTCTCACTCTTCGGGGGTCTCTTCGTCCCAGTAAGCCTGCTGCCGAGGTCATGCAGGACATCGCCCCGTACATGCCGACCTACGGGGTCGCCTCGATCGCGCGCTTCCCGCTCGTCGGGGGCGCCTTCGACCTGACCTGGCTGCTGAGCGTCGTAGTCTGGACCGCGGCGTTCGCGGCCGCGGCGATGGTCCTCTTTCGGCGCGACACGCGCCGCGTCTGACCCGCCGCCACAACAGAACGGAGAACGGGCTCGATGCTCCCTTACTCGTCAGGTTGTCATACAGAAGCCGACTCCAACGCCCCGTATCGACAGCGCAGGCGATCGCCTGGCGGTGGGTCCGCCGCCCCTCCGGTCACGGCAAGGTGCCCACGATCCGATCTTGGTGTTCGGGTCGGATCCGAAGGCCCCGTCCAGAGCTGGGCGTCGCGGTCACCGGCCGGGCACAGCGGTGGGGGCCGCTCGCGGGAGACAGGGGGCTCCGCGTGCGCGGCTACCGCTCAGCCGTCTCCTTGAGGCCCTGCAGCACCGGCCCCCAGTTGTCCTGGGCCATCCGGTCGGCCTCGTCCCGCGTCGCGTTGTTGTCCTGGATGAGGGTTAGGTGGTCCTGCCGCCGCCTTCCGCGAGTCCTCGTAGGCGACGGTGTGGCCGTTCTCGGGCTTGTCCTCGCTGCCGCCCATCGGGCTCCAGTGCGTGTACTCTGAAGCGCCGTTCCGGCTCGAACTCGAGGACGGTGCCCTTGTCGACGTACGACCGGCCCTTCCACTCGCCCGTCCAGGCGATCGGGCCGCCCACCTCCCAGTCGGTCGACATGTGGGTCCCGAGCAGGCACTGCTCGCTCTTGGCGGGATCGGTCAGCGCGTCCCAGACCTTGGCCCCTGGGCGTCGATCGTCACGGCGCTCCACCGCCTCGAAACCTCTCGACACGTGTCTCTCCGCCGCGTCCCACGGACTGGCCCTTCAACTGGTCCATTCAGGCGGTCGGGTCCCCCACTCACCGTGCGGGTCGACGACATCGCCTGACCGGCCGCCCTAGTCGCGCGCCAGCTGGGTGATCTGGACCAGATCGCCGGAGGTGTTGTTCAGCTGGGCGATCGTCGAGCCAGTCACCTTTGTCGGCGGCATGGTGAACTCGCCGCCGCGCGCCGAGGAGCGGTGCTGCTCGAGGCGTTCGGACACGCCGCGGGCGCATGCGGCGCGGACGTCGCGGCCGCGGGTGCTCAACTAGCCGCCGGCCCGCCCAGCGCTCAGCCATCGGCGCGTTCCGCCTCCGCGCGGCTGAACTGCTACTAGCAGCGTACCGCCACCTCCCAGTAGACCGGGTCGACCTCCATCGCGTAGCAGCGGGTGCCCGTGCGCTCGGCGGCGATGAGCGCGGTCCCGAGCCCAGGAAGGGTCGTAGCAGGCCCCGCCCGGCCGGAGGTGGTTGCGGATTGGGGTCTCGAACAGTACCAGGGGCTTCTATGCCGGGTGGTCGAACTTCGCCTCCGGCTCACCCCGCAATATCATCTTCGGGGAGGGCACGCGCCACACGGTCCACGAAGCGACCGGACGGTTGATGACGCGCCCAGAAGGATCGAGCGCGCGCATGCCACAAATATCTGGATCCCGATCGAAGGCGCCGACGGCGGCATCATGGCCGAGGGCGCTTGATCGAAAAGGAATTAGGTCTTGCCCAGATGGAGAGGACTGTGTTCTCCATCTCCCAGACGTGGTCTAGCGTGTGGGAGGCCGAGTGTCGGATGAGGAACAAGTGGGGATGCCGGGAATGGTGAGGGGACCGAGCGGATCCGACTGCAGGGTCGCGAGCGCGGCT
>CAWDCJ010000002.1:0-131816 GCA_963800795.1 uncultured Chloroflexia bacterium | reverse complement strand
CGCCGCCTGGGCAGGCACGGCGCGACGCTGGTCGAGCGGGCCCGGGGGTCGACCCGTCGCCGGTCACGGGCGAGGCAGAGGCGAAGTCGGTAAGCCACGAGCACACGTTCGACGTCGACACGAGCGACGTCGACGCGATCGAACGGACGCTCCTCGCCCTCGCCGAGGGTGTCGCGTCCCGGCTTCGGGCCGGCGGCGTGCGGGCGTCGACCGTCGTCGTCAAGATCCGCGACAGCCAGTTCCGGACCGTGACGCGCCAGCGGACCCTCGCCGAACCGACGGACCTGGCCGAGCCGATCTGGCACGTGGCCCTGGAGCTCGCGCGGCCCGAGATCCGGGGCCGCCGGATCCGCCTGGTCGGCGTGGGGGCGCACGGCCTCGGCGAGCCCACCCAGCTCGGGCTCTTCGCGCCGGCCGACGACCGGCAGCACCGGGTGGTCGACGCGACGGATGCTGTGCGGCGGCGCTACGGCGAGCGCGCCGTCACCCGCGCCCGCCTGCTCGGCAGCGACTTCTCGGCCGGAGGTCGCGACCCGATGCAGCCGCTGGAGCCGCGGCGGGTGGGGCGCTCGCGGCCGGGACCCGCGGTCGACGACGACTCGTCGAGCTCGTGACAGACGAGGTGGCACGCCGGCCGAGGAGAGTTCGGTGAGCGCAGGTTCGGGCTTGACATCGAACAGGCGTTCGGTCTAGAGTCCAGGTTATTCGAACACCCGTTCTGTCCCCCCAGTGCCCTGGGAGACGACGACCCCGCCCAGAAGGAGCCGTCGACATGGCAATCACCCGAGTCGAACCCGTACGCGTCCAGGTCAGGACGGATTGGCTGACCGGTCGTCCCCGCGAGATCCGCTGGGGAGAGCGCGTCTTCCCCGTCACGAACATCGCGTCCATCCGCCGCGCCACCGCCGCATACCCGGTCGAGATCGGCCCGTCCACGACCTTCGAGGTGGACACGGCTGGAGCTCGACTCGCGCTCACGTTCCGCCACCGCGGCCGCCGCTGGACGGTGGATGGTGTGGACACGACGGAGCGCCGCGCCGCGTAGCGAACCTCGTCACGGGCCACGGCGGGCGGACCTCGCGCCGATCCCTCGCTGCTGTCGATGGCTTCGGCCGAGCGAGGGCGAACGCTCCGGTGCGTCGCGACGTGGACTCTCCTGCGCCGCCGTTCCGTCCGGCGCGGCGCACCCATCGGGCCCGGGGCGGATGCCACCGGTACGGCGTCCACCCCGGGCCCGGCCACCCGCGATCGATCCCGTCGACCGTGTGCCGGGTCGGGCCGGCCCATACAATCGATGCATGTCGGATCACCCGGCGCCGAGCTTCGGATCGCTGACGCTCGAGGCGTTCCTCGACCAGCTCGCGTCGTCGGCCCCGATTCCCGGTGGCGGGAGTGCGGCGGCAGTCGCGGCCAGCCTGGCGGCGGGACTCGTGGCGATGGTCGCGGGCCTGTCCGGGGATCGCCCGGCGTACGCGCCGTTTGCGGCCACGCATGCGCGGGCCGGTGGCGCCGGGCGTGCGCTCGCCGCGCGACTGCTCGCCCTGGCGGACGAGGATGCGGCCGCGTACGGCGCGTTCGCGGCCGCGATGAAGCTGCCGCGGGGCCCGGACGACGAGCGAGCGGCGCGTTCGGCGGCGATCCGCGCCGCCGCCGTGACCGCGGCCGAGGTGCCCCTGCGGACGCTGGAGGCGTGCCGGGACCTCGTGGTCGCATCGGAGGCGCTCGCCGGGCGGAGCAACCGGAACGCGGCCAGCGATCTCGTGGTGGCGTCGCGGCTGGCGGAGGCGGCCGCCCACGGCGCCGCGGAGAACGTGATGGTGAACCTGCCCGCGCTCGGCGACGAGGCCCGGGTGGACACGCTTCGCGGGCAGGTGGCGACGCTCCTGGCGGAGGTCGCGGACCACGCCGAGTCCACCCGCGCGTTCGTGGAGCTCGGCGAGCTTCGGGAGCCGGAGCCGGAACCCGGGCCGCAGCCGGCATGACGGCGCCGGAACCCGCCAGCGGGGAGCCGGCCGGGCCCCGGCAGCTCCGCGGGGGCCCGATCGCGACCGAGGTGCGCGCCACGGTCGCGGCGGACGTGGCCGCGTTCCGCGAAGAGCACGGGTTCGCACCCGCGCTGGCGGTCGTGATCGTCGGCCGCGACGCGCCCTCCACCGTCTACCTGCACAAGATCCTCGACGGCTGCCGGACGGTGGGGATCGTCGACCGGCTCGTGGAGCTGGCGGAGGATGCCGGCCCCGCCCGGGTGGCCGCGGCGATCACCGGCCTGAACGCGGATCCGAGCGTGGCGGGGATCATCGTGCAGATGCCGCTGCCGCCGGCGATCCCCCTCCGCGTGGTGATCGACGTGCTGGACCCGGCCAAGGACATCGACGGCATCCATCCCCTGAACGCGGGGCTCCTCGCGCTCGGTTATGAGGGATTCCTGCCGGCGACCGCACACGCCGCCGTGGAGATCCTCAAGCGCTCGGGGATCCCGCTCGAAGGACGCCGAGCGGTCGTCGTGGGCCGTTCCAACGTGGTGGGCAAGCCGGCCGCGCTCCTCCTGCTTCGCGAGAATGCCACGGTCACGATCTGTCACTCCCGAACGGTCGACCTGGCGTACCAGCTCCGGCAGGCGGACATCGTGATCGTGGCGGTTGGGCGGCCGGGCTTCATCACCGGCGAGATGCTCCAGCCGGGAGCCGTGGTCGTTGACGTGGGCATCAACGTGCGGGACGGCCGAATCGTCGGCGACGTCGACGCAGCCTCGGCCGCCTCGGTCGTGTCGGCGATCGCCCCGGTCCCGGGCGGCGTGGGACCGCTGACCAACGCCATCCTGCTCACCCACCTCATGCGGGCGGCGCGGAACCAGGCCGACGGCCGGGTCGCCGTCGGCTCTCGCACGCTCGCCCCGAACCGTCCCCTGGAGTCGCTGCCATGAGCTTCCCTTCCGACCTCGAGATCGCCCGCGCCGTCACCCCGCGCCCCATCGGCGACGTCGCAGCCGACCTCGGGCTTCGGCCCGAGGAGCTCGAGCTGTACGGGCCGACGAAGGCGAAGGTGACCCTGGCGGGCGTCGAGCGGGTCGAGCGCGAACGGCCGCGCGGGAAGTACGTGGTCGTGACCGCCATCACCCCGACGCCGCTCGGCGAGGGGAAGACGACGACGACCGTTGGGCTCGCGCAGGGCCTGAACCGGATCGGGCGAAAGGCGGCGGTCGCCATCCGCCAGCCGTCGCTCGGCCCGGTCTTCGGGATCAAGGGCGGGGCGGCAGGCGGCGGCTACAGCCAGATCATCCCGATGGAGGACTTCAACCTCCACCTCACCGGCGACATCCACGCGATCGGCGCCGCGCACAACCTCGCGTCCGCCTTCCTCGACAACCACCTCCACCACGGGAACGCGCTCGGGATCGACCCCTTCTCCATCAGCTGGCCGCGGGTCGTCGACATCAGCGATCGTGCGATCCGGCGGGTGATCATCGGCCTGGGGGGCAAGGAGAACGGGATCCCGCGCGAGAGCGAGTACGTCATCACGGTCGCCTCCGAGGTGATGGCGATCCTGGCCCTCTCGAAGGACCTGTTCGACCTTCGCGCGCGCCTGGGCCGGATCGTGGTGGCCACGAACCGCGAGGGCAGGGCCGTCACCACCGAGGACCTCGGCGTGGCCGGCGCGATGACCGTGCTCCTGCGCGACGCGATCAAGCCGAACCTCCTCCAGACGCTCGAGGGCGGTCCCGCCTGGGTCCACTGCGGGCCGTTCGCGAACATCGCCCACGGCAACAGCTCGATCATCGCCGACCGGGTCGCCCTGGCCACCTCCGACATCGTCGTCACCGAGGCCGGCTTCGGGGCCGACATGGGCGCCGAGAAGTTCTTCGACATCAAGTGCCGCGCCTCGGGCCTGGTTCCTGACGCCGCGGTCGTGGTGGCGACGGTGCGGGCGCTCAAGATGCACGGCGGGGTGGGCCGCATCGTGGCCGGCAGGCCGCTGGACCCGGCCCTCACGACCGAGAACGTCGAGGCCGTCCGGAACGGCGGGGCGAACCTCGCCGCGCAGGTCGAGATCGTCCGCTCCTACGGGGTGCCGGTCGTGGTGGCCATGAACTCGTTCCCCACGGACACGCCCGGCCGAGTACGAGGCGATCCGCGAGATCGCGATCGGCGCCGGCGCGCGCGACGCAGTCGTGGCGACGAACTGGGCCGAGGGCGGCCGGGGTGCCGAGACGCTCGCCGCTGCCGTCTGGGAGGCCGCCTCCGCGGGCGGCGGGGAGTTCCACTTCCTCTACCCGGACGAGATGCCGCTGCGCGAGAAGATCGAGACGATCGCGACGAAGGTCTACGGCGCCGCCGGCGTGGACTTTGCCCCGGCCGCGACGAAGGCCCTGGCCGAGTTCGAAGGCTTCGGCTACGGGAACCTCCCGGTCTGCGTCGCCAAGACCCACCTCTCCCTCAGCCACGACCCGAACCTCAAGGGCCGACCCACCGGCTTCCGCCTGCCGGTTCGCTCCGTTCGACTCGCGGCCGGTGCGGGCTACATCTACCCGCTCGCCGGGGACATGCGGACGATGCCCGGGCTGCCCAGCCACCCGGCCGGCGAGAAGATCGACATCGACGCCGACGGGAACGTGGTCGGGCTCTTCTAGCGGTCGGTCTCCGCGCCTGCCCGGGTCCACGATCCACGCCTCAGTCGTCGTCGCCTGCCCCGGGTTCGTCCGCCCAGGCTTCGCCATCGGCCGTGCCCGTGTCCCCCGACCGCCCCGGCTCGCCCGCCGCGCGATCGTCCTGGTCGCCGACGTCGCGCCCCGCATGCGGCGAGCCCGGTTCGAACGGGTCGCCGGCGAGGTCGCGCCACGGCCCGAGCAGGATCGCGAGCTCCGCCTCGCGAAGCTGGTCGGCCAGGACCACGCCGTACGCCGCGTCGAGCACGACCGGGAGCGCCGCCATGCGCGGACCCATCGAGGTCGTGCTCTCCAGCGTGCCGGCGACCCCGGCCGGGAACCAGTGCCGCGCGCTTCCCGCCCAGCTCTCCACCTCCCCGCCGATCGCCCGCACCGCGTCGAGGCGGCCCGCGCGTCGGGCGATCTCGCGCAGCTCGCGGCGCAGCTCGGCGCGGGCGACCACCTGCGGGTCGAGCGCCTCGGTGCCCACGACCCCGCCCCCGGCCGCCCCGAGCGCGACGACGTCCGGGGTATCGAGCCGATCCAGGACCGACAGGAAACGGTCCGCCGCAGCGTCCTGCGGGCCGTACTCGCCGCGGGTCATCCGTCGCGGGCCAGCGGGCGCGTCTACGTGCTCGTCGAGATGAACAGGCAGATGGCAACCGCCAGCCCGGCCGCGATCCCGAGCAGCCCGGCGCCCCAGGCCGCCCAGTCGATCGGCCCGAGCGGCGTCCCCTGGGCGTGATCGCCATGCGCGCCATGCGCGGGCGCTGCCTCGTCCGGGCTGGATCCGTGGGACGCGTCCCCTGGGTCGGCGCGCGTGGTGGCCGTCGGGCTGGTGGATGCGTCTCGCTCATGCGGGTCCTCGTGGCTGCCGGCGGCGCTCGCCCGGTCCCTTCCATTGTCGCACCCGGCATCGTAGAGTTCGGCGACCATGCTGACCTTCGTGTTGACGCGGCACGGCCTGACCGAGCGCTCCGACCCGGAGCAGCACCTTGGCCAGGGAATCGACGTGGGGCTCTCGGCGGCCGGGCGCGCGCAGGCCGCCGCGCTCGCGGCGCGCATCGGCGAGGAGCACTTCGACCGGATCATCGCCAGCCCGCTCCTCCGGGCGCGCGAGACGGCTCGTGCGGTGGCGGGTGACCGAACGGTCGAGCTGGACGCCCGGCTGGCGGAGATGGACTACGGCCGCTGGGAAGGCCTCACCTATGAGCAGATCGACGCCGTCGACGCGGGTTACCGCGCGCAGTGGGAGGCAGATCCCGCCGCCCTTCGCTGCCCCGACGGCGAATCCGGGGAGGACGTAGGCAGGCGCGCTCGGGCGTTCCTTGAGGACCTGCTCGCATGGGCCGCGCCGGCGACCGAGGGGCAGCAAATCGTGCTGACGGTGGCCCACAGCTCGTTCAACCGCGTCCTGCTCTGCGTGGCGATGAGCGTGCCGATTCGCGACTATCGGCGGCGGTTCGCCCAGGGCCAGGGGAACCTGACCGTGATCCGCTGGCCGTCCGGGGCGCATGTCGCCGATGGCCGGCTGCTCGTGGCCAACGACACGTCGCACCTCGCGGCACCGGGCCAGTCACCGTGGGAGCTGGCACCCGGCGCTTGATACGCGCTTCGGGCCGGGTGAGGGGCGGTGCGTCGAGCGGCCCGGCGGGCGCCGACGCCACGTCCGCCGGTCGACGGCCGTGTGCCGGGATTCAGCTCCGGGTGCGGCGCCCGGGCACGGGTCGGCCGAGGCGAAGCCAGAGCAGGGCAGCCAGCCCGGCAACCACCGCCACGGCGATCACGAGGTCGAATGGCTGGAGCGCGTGGCGGATGTCCTGCCAGCGCTCGCCCAGCTGCACGCCCGCCCACGTCAGGACCGCCGACCAGATGAACGCCCCCGCGCTCGAGTAGGCGACGAACGTCCGGATCGGCATGCGCGCCACCCCGGCGGGGAAGCTGATGAATGTCCGCACGATCGGGAGCAGGCGGCTGAAGAACGCGGTCTGGGCGCCCCACCGGGCGAAGAAGCGCTCCGCGATCTCGATGTCGTGCGGCCGGATCAGGAGGTACCTCCCGTACCGCTCCAGGAATGGCCGGCCGCCCCATGCCCCGATCGCGTACGCGATGAGCGACCCCAGCGTGTTCCCGAGGGTTGCGACCACCACGACGACCCAGAAGCCCCACGGACCGTTCGTGAGCGGCTCGATCTTGGCCGGGTCCGAGACGAGGAAGCCGGCGAACGGCAGGATGAGCTCGGAGGGGAGCGGAATCATCGCCGACTCGATCGCCATCGCGAGCAGGACCCCGAGGTAGCCGACCGCGCCGTACAGCGAGGTCAGGAACGGGATGACGAGCTGGTCGATGACGGTGAGCATCTCGCGGAGGATACGCGAGCCGCCGGATCGCGAGGCGCGGCCTGCCTCACGGGAGCCTGGCGGACGCGGGGGTCGGGCCTCGACGGCTCGAACTGTGTCTCGCGGCAGGGCTATGCTCGCGGTAATGACGCAGCCGCGCGACCCCTTCGGTCCGTCCACTCGAGCACACGACCGCCCGAACGGGCCCTATCGCGCACGGGACACACGCAGGCGCCGAGGTGGTGGTGCTCACCGGCGCCGACCTCACGATCGCCGACGTGGAAGCCGTGGCGCGGGGCAGCGCGGTGGCGCGGCTGGACGTCCAGGCCCGGGCCCGCATGGACGAGTCCCGCGCCGTCGTCGAGCGCCTGGTGGCGGCGGGCGAGGTGGTCTACGGGATCACGACGGGGTTCGGTGACCTGGCGGGCACCCACATCCCGCCGGCCGATGCCCGCCAGCTCCAGGAGAACCTCCTCGTGAGCCACGCGGTGGGCGTCGGCGCGCCGCTGCCGCGGGACGTGGTCCGCGCGATGCTGCTCCTGCGGGCCAACACGCTCGCGCTGGGCCATTCCGGCTGCCGCCCCGTGCTGGTCGACCGGCTCCTGGCGTTCCTGCAGGCGGGAATCCACCCGGTGGTCCCGTCCCAGGGAAGCGTGGGGGCGTCCGGGGACCTCGCGCCGCTCGCGCACCTCGCGCTTCCGTTGATCGGGCGGGGCGAGGTCGAGCTCGGCGGCCAGGTGATGCCCGGCCTCCTGGCGCTGCGCGAGACCGGGATCGAGCCGCTCACGCTCGAGGCGAAGGAGGGCCTGGCGCTCCTCAACGGGACGCAGCTCATGAGCGCGCTGGGCGCGCTCCTCCTCGCCGACGCGGACCGCCTGGCGCGGACCGCGTCCGTGGCCGCGGCGCAGAGCGTGGAGGCGCTGCTGGCGACGGACGTGCCGTTCGCGGCCGCGTACCAGCTTGCCCGCCCCCACCCGGGCCAGATCGCCGTTGCCGCCGAGATGCGGCACCTCCTCCGGGCTTCCGGGCTGATGGCCGCGCATCACGGCTCGTCGCACAAGGTCCAGGACCCGTATTCGCTGCGCTGCGTGCCGCAGGTCCACGGCGCCGTTCGGGATGCTTTGGATTACCTGGGCCGGGTCCTGGACGTGGAGCTGAACTCCGCGACGGACAATCCCCTGATCTTCCCCGAGGGCGGCGCTGCGGCCGCGGACGTCGCGGCGACGGGCGGCGGCCTGGTGATCAGCGGCGGGAACTTCCACGGCGAGCCGATCGCGCTCGCCCTCGACTTCGCGAAGCTGGCGATCGCGGAGCTGGGCGCCATCTCCGAGCGGCGGGTCGCCCTGCTGCTGGACGCGCGGCTCAACGGGGGACTGCCCCCGTTCCTGGCCCCGGCGAGCGGCCTCAACTCGGGGATGATGCTCCTCCAGTACACGGCCGCCGCGCTCGCGTCCGAGAACAAGGTCCTGGTCCATCCCGCCTCGGCGGACTCGATCCCGACCTCCGCGAACCAGGAGGACCATGTCTCCATGGGCCCGATCGCCGGGCGGCACGCCCGCGATGTGCTCGCCAACGTCGAGCGCATCCTCGCGATCGAGCTGCTGGCGGGTGCACAGGCCCTCGACCTGCGGCTGGAGATCACCGCCGGCGCACCCGTTGGCGCATCCGGTGGCGCGGCGGGGGCGAGGCCCGGCCCCGTCCCGGGGCGCGGCGTGGCCGAGGCGCACCGGCGGATCCGCTCGGTCGTGCCGCCACTGCTCGCCGATCGGGAGATGGGCCCGGACATCGCCGCCGCTCTCGCGCTGGTCCATAGCGGCGAGCTGGCCGATCTCATCGACGCCCCAGATGAGGGGGCGCGTCGCACCGAGTAGCGAGGGGTCAGCGACGCCAGCGCAGGCGTCGGTCCCGCGAGCAGTCGCATCACCCCGACCGTGCCGATCGTGGTCACGATGGCTCCGCCAGGCCCAGCCCAGCCCGCCCGGGTCGTCGGGCCCGGCGACGAGCCGGCTGCCGTCTGCCGGGCTGAGACGGACGAGCGGGACCCACGCCGTGAGATCCAGGATCCGGTCGTCGGGCGCGCTCCACGGCAGGCAGCCGATCATCGTGCCGGGGAGCGCCATCGACCGGACCAGGCGCGGGATGATCCGCGTCCTGACCACTGGGTCGAGCGTATCCGTCGCGTCCGCCGCGAACGGTGATCGGGCCGGGAGGAGGACCTCCACCCGCGGATCCGCGAGCAGGTTTCGATACCAGAGTGTCGACGAGCCGTAGCCGGCCATCACCCACGCTGCGCCGTCCGCGACCAGGTAGCCGAGCGGGGTGGAGCGGGGCAGGCCACTCTTCCGGCCGGTCGTCGTCAGGAGGAGCTGCCAGCCCGTCAACGGATTTCCGAGCCACGCGGCGAGACCCGCCCGGTGCAACGGGATCATCGCGTAGCGGTTGCCGTAGCGGAACATGGTCCGGCTTGCCCGGGACAGGAGTCCGGCCACCCCGACCGGCCATGGGGTCTGCTGGGAGCGGCGGATGCGCGGTCGACGCCGGGACGACGGTCGGCCCGAGTTCACGGCTCATATCCCGCACGATGGATTACGGGTCGGCGACTGGCAAGATCCGGTCGGACGGAATCCGAGCCAGCGTCAGCGCCACACGCGTCGCTGCCGAGCGCGAACGAGCGGCCCGTCGCGCGGAATCCCGTGTCGGGCAGCCCCGGCGTCCCTCCAGGTTGGGGTACGCTCCGGAAATGGACCGGATCCGGATCGTGGATGTCATCGACGCAGCGACATTCGACCTTCTCCCGCCCTGCGCCGACCCTGCGTTCGATCATCGGACGTGTGACTACTGGGAAGACCGCGAGCGCGGCTCGAAGGCCTACCGGGCCGCCTGGCTGGAGGTTTCGGCCCTGCCGGGCGACGCGCCGGGGCACCTCGCGGCCCCGGGCCGACGGCCGCCGGCGAACCCGTTCGCCCCCGACGCGAACGAGCGCCCGTCCAACCCGTTCGCCCCGGTCGGCGCCAGCCGGGGAGCCTCCAACCCGTTCGCTCTGGATGCCGACGACACGCTCGACGTGAACCCGTTCGCGCCGTCCCGCTCCGCGCGCCCGAGCGTGCCGGCAGGTGGCCCGCGCAAGCTGGGCCTGCTGGGCCGGGGCCTCGCGGTCTTCGGCAGCTATGCGAAGGTGCTCGTGCTCGAGGAAGACGACGGGGAGCGACCGGCCGCCTACGCTCAGTTCGGGCCGCTCTCCGCGTACCCCCGGGCCCTCCGCCTGCGCGACCTCTACTCGCAGCTCCCCGACGCGCCCCTGCCCGCCGTGATCACGTGCATCGCGACGACCGCGGACGCGCACCGGCGCGGGCTGGCGCTGCGGCTGGTCGAGGCCGTCTGCGACGACCTCGCGGGCCGGGGCTTCTTCGCGGTCGAGGCCTACCCCGAGGCGAGGGCCCACCCCGACGCGACGAGCGCCGCGACCACTGCGTTCTGGGTCCGGGCGGGCTTCCGGGTTGCCGTTGACGACGAACGCTTCCCGGTGGTCCGTCGCGAGCTCTGACCTGGCGTCGGGCGGGATCAGCCCAGCCGGTCGAACCCGGGGTTCAGCCCAGGCCGCGCCCCCGGAACGCGTTGGCATGCGCCGGGAAACCCTCGTGATCCGCGAGGGCGATCGTCGGGGCGGCCAGCTCCGCCAGCGCCGCCGCCGAGAGCCGGGCGATCGAGGTGGTCGTCTGGAACGTGCGCGCCGTGACCCCGCCGTTGATCCGTGCAAAGCCGCCGGTCGGGAGCGTCGCCGGGATCCCGATCGTGTAGCTGCTCGCGCCGATCGGCGTGTCCTGCCCCAGCAGGGCCTCGCCCGCGTAGCGGAGCGCCCGCAACGTGGCCTCCGTCTCGGCCGTCGCGACCTGGCAGTGCTCGGCCGCGTACAGGTTGGCGAACGCCACGGCCGCGTCGAGCGTGTCGAAGAGAAGCACGCCGCCGAGATCGCCCAGCACGGCCGTCGCATACGCGCGGCGCGGCTCCGGCAGCGACGCCACCGCGGCCGCGACCGCGGGCTCCAGCGCGGTCGCCAGCGCAGCAGAGTCCGTCACGACGAGCGCCGCAGAGTCGGTTCCATGCTCGGCCTCGTTGACGAGGTCGAGGGCGAGACGCCACGGATCCGCGGTCGCGTCCGCGATCAGCAGGCTCTCCGAAGGGCCGCAGAGCATGTTCGTCGCCGTGCCGTAGCGTTGCGCCAGCACCTGCGCCGCCGTCACGGCTGGGCTCCCCGGCCCGACGATCTTGCGGACCCGCGGGAATGTCGCCGTCCCGAACGTGAGCGCCGCGATCCCGGCGGGGCCGTTGGCGCGGAAGACGTGCTCGAGCCCAAGCTCGTGGGCGGTCGCCAGCGTCGCCGGGTCGACCGCACCGGTCCCGGGCATCGGCGGGACGAGGACCGCGATCTCCGGCACGCCGGCCACCACGGCCGGGGTGCCGACCTGGCACAGGACGGACGGGAAGCTCCCCTTGCCGGCGGGCACGTAGAGCCCGGCCGACGGGATCGGGGCCACCTGCTCGCCCACGAGGAACCCGGGGCGCACCTCCTCGCGCCAGCCTGTCGCCGTCGCCCGGACCTGCGCTTCGTTGAAGAGCCGGCTGTTCGCGATCGCCTCGCGGATGCCGCCGAGCAGCGCGGGCGAGATCGACGCATGGGCGGCGGCCAGCTCGTCGGGACGGACGCGCAGGTCGGCGGCGGTGATCGAGACGCCGTCGAACCGCGCGGTCGCCTCGACGACCGCGGCGTCCCCGCGCTCGCGGACGTCTGCGAAGAGCCGCTCGATCGACGCGACGAGCTCCGGCTCGAAGATCGCGGCGGTGGACCGGGCGAGGAGGCGCGCCTGCTCCGTGGCGTCGAGCGCGTCCCAGCGGCGAACGGCGAGGATGCCCATGGCAGGAGCGTAACGGATGGCGCAATCGGGTGGGTTCGCGCGTCCGGACCGTCGCGCGTGGCGCTGCTCCGTCAGCGCCGGCTCTCGGGTCATTGGCGCCGTGCGGGGAGGTGCCCGCCGCGCGACACTGTGGTCATGACGACGACGCATGGCGCCACCGGCGCAGCGCCCCTCCCTGGGGCCCGACCCGTCCGCGCACCGCGCGGCTCCGCGCTCTCCTGCCGTGGCTGGCAGCAGGAGGCGGTGCTCCGGATGCTCATGAACAACCTGGACCCGGAGGTCGCCGAGAACCCGGACGCGCTCGTCGTGTACGGCGGGACCGGCCGGGCGGCGCGCTCGTGGGAGGCGTTCGACGCGATCGTCCGCGAGCTGCGCGGGCTCGCCGACGACGAGACACTCCTGGTCCAGTCGGGCAAGCCGGTCGGCGTCTTCCGGACGCACCCGTGGGCGCCGCGCGTCCTGATCGCGAACTCGAACCTGGTGGGGAAGTGGGCGACCTGGGAGGTCTTCCGCGAGCTGGAGCGGGCCGGCCTGATGATGTACGGGCAGATGACGGCCGGCTCCTGGATCTACATCGGGACCCAGGGGATCCTCCAGGGAACCTACGAGACATTCGCCGAACTGGCCCGCCAGCACTTCGGCGGGACGCTGCGCGGGCGGGTCGTCCTCACGGCGGGGCTCGGCGGGATGGGCGGCGCCCAGCCGCTGGCGGTAACGATGAACGACGGCGTGGTGATCTGCGTGGAGGTGGACGAGGCCCGGGCACGTCGCCGGCACGAGATCGGCTACGTGGATCGGCTCACCCACGACACGGACGAGGCGCTCGCCTGGGCCCGGGCCGCCGCCTCAGCCGGGGAGCCGCTCAGCATCGCGCTGGTCGGTAATGCAGCGGAGACGCATCCAGACTTCGTGCGTCGCGGCGAACGGTTCGACGCGGTGACGGACCAGACTTCCGCGCACGACGCGCTCGGCGGCTACATTCCGCCGGAGATGACCATTGGCGATGCCACCGGGCTGCGCCAGACCCAGCCGGAGCTGTACGAGCGGCGCGCCATGGCAGGCATGGCCGTTCACGTCCGCGCGATGCTCGCGATGCAGGAGGCCGGCGCCGTCGTCTTCGACTACGGCAACAACATCCGGGCGCAGGCCCAGGCGGCGGGCGTGGCCAACGCGTTCGACTTCGAGGGCTTCGTGCCGCTCTTCATCCGGCCGCAGTTCTGCGAGGGCCGCGGGCCGTTCCGCTGGGTGGCCCTGTCCGGCGACCCGGCCGACATCCTGCGCACGGACGCCGAGATCCTGCGCCTCTTCCCCGACGATGCCGGGCTGCGGCGCTGGATCGAGATGGCGCAGGCCAAGGTCCCGTTCCAGGGCCTCCCGGCCCGGATCTGCTGGCTGGGCTACGGCGAGCGGGCGAAGGCCGGGCTGGCCTTCAACGAGCTCGTTCGGTCGGGCGCCGTGAGCGCGCCCATCGTCATCGGCCGGGATCACCTGGATTCGGGCTCGGTGGCCTCGCCCAACCGCGAGACCGAGGGGATGCGCGACGGCACGGACGCCGTCGCCGATTGGCCGCTCCTCAACGCGCTGGTGAACACGGCGGCGGGCGCGACCTGGGTGAGCATCCACCACGGTGGTGGCGTCGGGATCGGTTACAGCCAGCACGCGGGCATGGTCGTCGTGGCGGACGGGACCGACCTCGCGGCCCAGAAGCTTGAGCGGGTTCTCACCACGGACCCCGGGATGGGCGTGATCCGGCACGTCGATGCGGGGTATGAGCGTGCGATCGAGGTGGCGCGGGAGCGCGGCGTCCGGATCCCGATGCGGGACGGCAGGGGGTAGGGGGCAGGCGGCAGGGCCTGTCGCCCGACTTCTGTCCCCCGACTCCTGTCCCCGCCGCGCCGCAGCCCCCGGCGCCCCGTCCGCAGCCCTCTGCGCCGCTCGCCGCAGATCCGCGTGCCGTTCTCGATCAAATGCTCGCCAGCGATACCGTACGGTCCGTCCGAGCGGCTGGGTCGCCGCCTTCACGTTGCGAGTGACCCTCGGACCTCTCAACGGTAGTGTCCGACCACGTCCCTGCGCCTCACGTTGCGAGTGACCCTCGGACCTCTCAAGGGTAGTGTCCGACCGGCGCCTGATCGAGTTGGTGCCCCGTCACAGGCTCGTCGGCCGGCGCGGGCGCCGCGCGACGGCTCGGCCGACCCGCAGGAGCTGCGATACGGCGCATATGGGCACCATCTGATCGGAATGCGGCCAGGCCGCAGCCGCGGTAGGCAACGTCGAAGAAGACCGTCAGAAGCCCGACGGCTGCCCCGACGACGTAGAGCTGGATGATCGTCAGGGCGTTCAGCGAGTAGGCGAGTGGGATCGTCGCGAGCAGGGCGGCCCGTCCCAGGTCCGCGGCCACCAGGATGGGCCGCCGTCGCAGGCGATCCACCCAGACCCCGGCGACGAGGCCGACGAGCAGGAACGGGAGCATCTCGACCACGTTGAGCAGCGCGATCTCGAACGTCGACGCGTTCAGGACCCCGAGCGCGACGAACGGGATCGCGAGCTGGCTGACCTGGCTCCCGAGCTGGCTGATCGTCTCGGCCGACCAGAGCTTGAGGAAGTCGGGATGGCGGACCAGCGTGACGGGGGCGGGACGCGCCCGCGACAATGGCGTCACGCTACGAACGTCCGTTCTGCCGGGCCCCCGTTCCTCGTTCGGGCCGCTTGTGCCGGAACCGACCCCGCATCCTATACCGGGCATGGCACGATTGGCCCATGACACTCCTCGTCGAATCCGTCCCGAACGTCTCCGAGGGCCGCCGGCTCGACGTGGTGGACCGCCTGGCCGCGGCCGCCGCGAGCGTTCCCGGCGCCCACCTCCTGGACCGCACCAGCGACGCCAGCCACAACCGGAGCGTCTTCACGCTCGCCGGCGAGGTGGGCGCGGTGAGCGACGCGCTGGAGCGGCTCGTGGAGCGGGCGCTGGTCGAGATCGACATGCGCACCCAGACCGGCGAGCACCCGCGGATCGGCGCCGTGGACGTGATCCCGTTCGTGCCGCTGGGCGCCACGACGCTCGACGCGTGCATCGGCTTCGCACGGGACTTCGGGCGGCGGATCGCGGGGCGCTTCGACCTCCCGGTCTACCTCTACGCGGCCGCCGCATCACGGCCGGGCCGCGTCCGGCTGGCGGACGTGCGCCGCGGGCAGTACGAGGGGCTCGTGGACGAGATCGCGACCCCGGGGCGCGAGCCGGACTTCGGTCCGCCGCGGATGCATCCGCGCGGCGGCGCGACGGCCGTCGGGGCGCGCCCGTTCCTGATCGCCTGGAACATCAACCTCGATTCGGCCGACCTCGACCTCGCCAAGCGGATCGCGCACCGGGTCCGCGAATCGTCGGGCGGGCTTCCCGCCGTCCAGGCCAAGGGCTTCTGGATCGAGGAGCTCGGCTGCGCGCAGGTCTCGATGAACCTGCTGGACTTCGCGACCACCCCGCTCTGGCGCGCATGGGAGGCCGTGGCGGAGGAGGCGGCGGAAGACGGCGTCGCGCTCCGCGAGTCCGAGCTGATCGGCCTGGCGCCCCTGGCGGCCTTCCTCGACGTCGCCGATCATGCGGGCGCTCCGGCCGTGGCCGCCGACGAGGAACGGGTGCTCGCCGCCGGGGCGTTCCTGCGCCTGCGGGATGCCTCGCCCCTGCAGGCCCTCGAGCTGCGGCTTCGCGCGGTCGAGGCCGGGGCCGTCGGGACATGAGCCGCACCCGGTGAGCCGCACCCGTGGGCTGCTGGTCGCTGGCGCGGCCGAGGTCGCCACGCTTGCCGGCGGGCTTCGTCGGGGCCGGGCGCAGGACGAGCCGGCGATCGCCGCGCCCGGGACCGCGGTCGCGTGCCTGGACGGCCGGATCGTCGCCGTCGCGGCGGAAGCAGAAGCGCGCGAGGGGCTCGTCGCGGCCCTGCTGGAGGCCGGCGCCTCGCCGGAGGCGTTCGACGTCCTCGACGCGGCCGGTGGCACGATCACGCCGGGGCTCGTGGACCCGCACACCCATCTGCTGTTTGCCGGGAGCCGCGAGGGCGAGGTCGGGCT
This sequence comes from uncultured Chloroflexia bacterium, assembly GCA_963800795.1. Lineage (GTDB taxonomy): Bacteria > Chloroflexota > Limnocylindria > Limnocylindrales > CSP1-4 > CTSoil-043. Next base: position 115,857 of record CAWDCJ010000002.1, on the reverse strand, counting down.
GCGCCAGCGGGGTGCCGGCTACCTGGAGATCCTCGCGGCCGGCGGAGGGATCCTTGCCACGGTCGCGGCGACCCGCGCCGCCTCCGACGCGCAGCTGCTCGCCCACGGACGGCGCTGGCTCGGCGAGATGCTCCGCCACGGCGCCACCACGGTCGAGGCGAAGTCCGGCTACGGCCTGGACACCGCGACCGAGCTGCGGCTCCTCGCGATCACGGGTCAGCTGGCCGCCGAAGGGCCCGTGGACGTGATCCCGACGTTCCTGGGCGCGCACGCGGTGCCGGCCGAGGTCCGGGCGGCCCATCCCGATCCGTCCGCGGCGACGGAGGCGTACGTCCGCGCGGTGATCGACGAGCAGCTCCCCGCGGTGGCAGCCCAGGGGATCGCGCGATCCGCCGACGTCTTCTGCGAGGAGGGAGTCTTCTCGGCCGACCAGGCCCGGCGGATCCTGCTGGCCGCCCGCGGCCTGGGGCTGGAGATCCGCCTGCACGCGGATGAGCTCGTGGCGTCCGGCGGCGGCCGAGCTCGCGGCCGAGCTGGGCGCGCTCTCCGCGGACCATCTCGGCCATCCCTCGGCGGCGGGCATCTCCGCGCTGGCTGTGGCCGCGGCCGGGGCCGCGCCCGGTCGTCGCCGTGCTGCTGCCGACCGTCCCCTGGTTCCTGGGCCAGGAGCTTCGCGAGCCCGCCCGCGAGCTGATCCTCGCCGGAATCCCGGTGGCGATCGGCACGGACTTCAACCCCGGGACGTCACCGGTTCCCAGCCTGCCGCTCGCGATGTCCGTGGCGATGCTTCGCCTGGGCCTCACGCCGTCCGAGGTGCTCGCCGCGACCACCGTCAACGCGGCCGCGGCCCTCGGGCTGGCGGATCGGGGCAGCCTGGAGCCGGGACGCCGGGCTGACCTCGTCGTCTGGGACGTGCCGACCCACGCCCAGCTCCCGTACTGGGCGGGCGCGGCCCTCGTCCGGGCCGTCGTCGCCGGTGGGGAGCAGGTCGCGGGACGCGCGGCGGGGTCGGCTGTCCACGGCCGGCCCCGGCCGATCAGCGCGGGATAGCCAGGCGCCGACGAGGTCCTAGACCCGGCCACGAGCCTCCAGCCGCACCGTGGTGGTCTCCTCCGGGATGCTGCTCGGCGTGACCGTCAGCTTGACCTGCGGCGTGCTGTCCTTGGCGCCCATCTCGTGGAGGAACTTCGCAAGCGCCTCGTCGCATTCGTGCTCGTCATCGCAGACCGCCATCGGGACCACGATCTTCGGGTCCAGCTGGGCCACGACCTCCGCCGCACGCGTCGCGTTCAGCTGACCGCCAATGGGCACGCAGGCCACGTCTACCGGGCCGATCTCGCCGATCTTCTCCTCGGTCAGGAGGTGGGCGATGTCCCCCAGGTGGGCGATGCGGATGCCGTCCAGCTCCACCGAGTAGGTGACGTTCCGTCCACGGTCCGCACCGCGCTTGTCGTCCCGGAATGTCCGGACGCCGGTGATGAGAACGTGCTTGAACTCGTATTCGCCGGGGCCCTCCAGCACGAATGCCTGCTCCAGGCTGGTGGGGAGGTAGATCCCGCCGTCCCGCGTCGCGGTGCCCTTCGGCCGCGGCAGCGGGTCGTCGTCCGGGTGGCTGTACGTGACGATGTCGCCGGTGATGCCACGCCCGGTCGGCCCGACCACGGCCTGGTACGCGTCCGCGACGACGACGGCGTCCCTGCCCTTGAGGCGGACGCACGTGCGCCCGAACCACTGCAATTCCATGCGGGGATTCTGCCACGCGGCGCTCACCGGGACGTGCGTCCGGCGGGGATGACGGGCGGTCCACCAATTCGGCGAGGCGCCGTGCCTCGAACCTCCCGGAAAAGGAGGACCGGGAGCGCCTGCCCAATCGGCGCCCCCGGTCGGAGGGAGGGAGGAAGGACCTGCCGTTCGGAGGGTTTCGTTCCGCAGTTCCTTGACTCGAAGATTACCCGGCCTCGGTGAATCCCCAAGACGGCAGACGATGAAGAAACCGCTACCTCTTGGGCCCGTGCGACAATCCCGGCCATGCCTCGCCCGGCGCCCTGGGTCCGGAGCTCACGCCTCCGGCGGACCCTCGTCGCGATCTCGATCGCGGGCCTGCTGGTGGCCGCCTGCGGGTCGCCGGGCCCGTCGCCGGCTCCCGCGGCGTCGCCGACGCCAGGCCCAGCTCCAGCTTCGTCAGCCGCAGCTTCCACTCGGGCCGGTGCCAGTCCCAGCCCGAGCCCGGCAAACCCGAGCCCCATTGCGCCGGTCGACGAGGCCGCCGTCTATCGCCAGATCGAGGACCAAGTCATTGCCCTCCGCGGGCTGCCCGCGAAGCAGCGCCTGGAGCCGACCATCCTCGACGAGGCGCAGCTCCGGGTTCGGATCGAAGCCCAGTTCCGGGCCGAGAACCCTCCGGCGGAGATCGCAGCGTCGCAGGCGACCCTCGTCGCGATGGGGCTCCTGCCGGCAGGCACGTCGCTCGGTGACCTGTACGTGAACCTCCTGGGATCCCAGGTCGCCGGCTACTACGACCCCGCGGCGAAGCAGATCTACGTCGTCGCCCGAACGGGCCAGATCGGGGCGATCGAGAAGGTCACCTTTGCCCACGAGTTCACCCACGCGCTCCAGGACCAGAACTTCGGGCTGAAGGGGATCACCACGGACACCGTCGGGCAGGGTGATCGATCGCTCGCCCACCTCGCGCTCATCGAGGGCGACGCCTCGCTCCTGATGACGCAGTGGCTGATGGGCCACCTCGACGGCGGCCGGGATCGCGCAGATCCTGGCCGGTGACCCGGCAGCCCAGGCGCAGCTGGACGCCGCGCCCCCGTTCATCAAGGATGCGCTCCTGTTCCCGTACCTCCAGGGCGTGACGTTCGTGAGCACCATCTGGGCGCAGGGCGGGTGGGCAGCGGTGAACCGCGTGTTCTGCGCGGCTGCCCGAGTCGACCGAGCAGATCCTCCACCTCGGCAAGTACGCGGCCGACGAGCAGCCCGTCACCGTGCCGCTGGACGCTCCCGCGATCGCCGCGCGGCTCGGCGCCGGTTGGACGGCGACCCCGGCCGACACCCTCGGCGAGTTCCAGGTCGGGTCGTGGCTGCGGGCGCGCGGCGTGACGGGCGCCGGTGGAGGGATCAGCGGCGACACCGCCGCGGCCGGCTGGGGCGGCGACCGTTACGCGCTGATCGACGGCCCGAGCGGGGCGTATGCGCTGGTCCTCCTCACGACCTGGGACACGCCGACCGACGCGACCGAGTTCGCGACCGCGGCGGCCCAGGCAGTGGTGGGCGTCCCTGGCGAAGCGCGGGTCGTGCGGATCGCGTCCGGTGCGGCGGTTCCGGGCGGCGCGGAGGTCGCCGTGCTCTTCGCGAGCGATGCGGGCGTCCTCGACAGGTTGGCCGCGGCCGCGCTGCCCTGACGGGCTGCCGTAGGGCGCCCGCTCGGGCGCCGGCCTCGACGCCCTTTGCCCGCCTCGTCGCGCCAGCGCCTGCTCTACATCGCCTCCGGCGCGGAGATCCCCAGCAGCCCCAGCGCGCCCGCCAGCGTCAGCTGCGTCGCGCGCACGAGTGTGAGCCGGGCCGCGGAGCGCTCCGGCTCGGCGGGGTCGACCACCCGCGCGTCGCGGTAGAAGGCGTGGAACTGCGTCGCGAGGTCGGTCGCGTAGGCGGTGATCCCGTGCGTCTCCTCGGCGGCCGCCGCGTCCTCCACGACCTCCGGGAAGCGCGCACGACCGCGCGGACCAGGGCGGCCTCCGGCGCGCCGCGAGAGCGGCCGGCGCGACCGCAACGCCCGGCGCGAGCCCTGCCTCGGCGGCCTTGCGGAGGATCGAGGCGATCCGGGCGTGCGCGTACTGGACGTAGTAGACGGGGTTCTCGGTCGACTGCTTCTTCGCCAGCTCGATGTCGAAGTCGATCCCGGACGTGTGCCCCCGCGCGGCGAAGAACCAGCGCGCCGCGTCCACGCCGACCTCGGCGAGCAGCTCGTCGAGCGTGATGAACTCGCCTGAGCGCTTCGACATCGAGACCTCGACCCCGTCGCGCACGAACCGGACCCAGGCCATGAGGATCATCTGCGACGCGTCGCGTGTCGTAGCCCATCGCCGCGGCCGCGTTGCGGAGCCGGGCCACCGTCCCGTGGTGGTCCGCGCCCCAGATGTAGATGAGGCGGTCGAAGCCGCGGCTGAACTTCTCGACGACATAGCCGATGTCGGAGCCGAAGTACGTCCACTCGCCGTTCGACTTGCGAATCACCCGGTCCTTGTCGTCGCCGAAGGCGGTGGATCGGAACCAGAGCGCGCCGTCGTGCTCGTACAGCGCGCCGGCCGCCTCGCAGGCGCTCGATCGCCCGGGCGACCCAGCCATCGCGGTAGAGCGAGCCCTCGCTCTTCCAGACGTCGAAGCGGACGCCGAGATGGGCCAGCGACTCCTCGATCCCCGCCCGGACCCGCTCCGACGCCCACTGGCCCACGATCGCCACCGGGTCGGCGTCCGCGGCCTGCGCGGCGCTCCACGACGTCGTCCGGGATCTCCTGGGCGCAAGTCGCCGACGTAGGCGCCCCGGTACGCCTCCTCCGGCAGGCGGCTCGCCACGCTTGATCGCCGACGACCGAGGCGCCGAGGTTGCGCACCTGGGCCCCGAAATCGTTGAAGTAGTACTCGCGCGTGACGCTGTGGCCGGCCGCCTCGAGCACGCGGCAGAGGAGGTCGCCCACGAACGCGCCGCGCGCGTTGCCGATGTGGAGCGGCCCGGTGGGGTTGGCCGACACGAACTCCACGTTGACCCGCTGCGGCGTCGCCGCCGGGACGCGGCCCCACGCGGCGGGTTGCGCCAGGACCGCCGCGACGACGTCCGCGAGCGCTGCGTCGGACACCCGCAGGTTGAGGAAGCCCGGCGCGCGCGACCTCTGCGGCGCCCACGATGGAGCCCGGACGGCCCACCTCCGCGTTCAGCTCGGCGGCCAGCGCCTCCGCGATCCGCAGCGGCGCCATCCGGCACGGCCGGGCCAGCTTCATCGCGAGGTTCGACGAGAGGTCACCGTGATCCGGGTTCGCCGGGCGCTCGATCTCGATCGCCGGGCGCTCGATCGGGGCGACCTGCGGCAGCGCGCCGGCAGCCGTCGCGCGTTCCCAGGCGGCCTCGAGCGCGGCGCGCGCACGCGAGCGGAGCGGCACGAACGCTGCGGGCTCGACTGGCTGGGTCACGCTGCCTCCGGGAAGCTGGCTCGGGCGCGAGGTTCCGCCCGCAATCGGCCGTCCGGCCGCATCGTAGCCGACGAGCCAAGGGTACCGTCGCCCTGCATGCGAAGGTGACCACCGCCCCCCTACCGAATTCTGGTGCGTTGGTGCACGAAACGTCCGCGGATTTGTGCGGTGAAGTGCGGTCCAGCGCCCTCGTACGGTCCGAGTACTAGACGTGGATCATGCCGTCGCGCACACTATCGCGAGCGCACAGGGTCCAATGACACGGTGATTTGTCGCCAGTCGGCCCTTGCGCATGGCGTCATCCGCGGCAGCTCTGCCGCACGTACGGGGACAGGAGATCGATGGAAACGACCATTCCGCGCCGGAGGCGCGCACGAGTCTTCAGTCTTGCGGCGGTAATCGCACTGGTCGCTTTGATCTTGCCGGTCACGGCGGGAATCGCGCTGGCTCATCCCACTACTGCGCAATTCACATCAGCGTGCACCGTCTCGTTCACCGTGCTACACGGGGGCACCTAGAGGTCAAACTCTCGATCGGATTCATGACTAGCGCCTCAGCCCTGCGGGACTTTGTATCTCGAACTTCTACTTTGGTCCGCACTACTCGTTCACTGGTTCGTTCACTTCCGGCGTGCCTCACGGTGAGGTCGGTGTACGTCTATTGGGCCGGGGCGAGCGTAGCCGGCGCGGGGACACCACTCGCTTTCGACAGATCGGTGATTTCCTGGACCGTCGATAACACCTCGCAGCAGCCCCTGGGCAAGTCAAGGTCCACTCCTACGATAGCCAGACATAGGCCTCGGTGAGACGGCGGCACCGCCGCGCCTGCAAGGTCACACTTCGATCCTGTATCAAGAACGGCACTGCCTGGGGCGCAGCTCTTCCCCGTCCAGCCGAGACGCTGATCGGTGGCGTCGCGACTAGTCATACGGGTATCGGCCACTGGGACCGCACCGGCTCACTGGATTGTCGACCTACAACCGTGACTCGAACAACAACGCCGTGACCTCACAAAGGCTGGGGAGCCCGTCGTCAACTACACCGGCCAGCCCGGCCATCAACACTGGAGCCGCGTCCGCGACGGCGACCGCCAGCTCCTCGATCGCTCGCAAGCGACCGTCAGCAGCGGCTACTCCCAACCCTGGCCACGGATCACCTTCAAGATTACCAACTACGTACAGTCCTCCCGAATGGGACGCCGCTCTTCAGCCGACACCGAGCCGCTCAGTGTGACCGGCGGCCCCGGCCAGCTACACCGGCCACCGTTCGACGATCCACTACTGTACTGGGGCACGGCCAGCCGGCGACAATCGCTCGCCGGCACACCAGACGATCATCCAGGTTCCCGACCGGGACGAGTCACGATCAACCCGAGCCGAGTCCCTTCATCGACGCGTCCCCGCTACCCGCCTCGGCGCTCGCCAGCTCCTCGATCCCGACGAAGGCCACCGTCACGACGGCAACAACACGACCGGCACGGTCACTTCAACCTGTACAACACCAGCGCCGACACCGTAACACGGGCCGCTCTTGACCGACACCGAGGCCCTGACCGGCGGTACGGCGCCTCGGCAGGCTACACCGGCCACCGTTCACGGGTCCGGACTACTGGGTTGCGGCACGGCTACAGCGGTGACACGAACGTCAAGTCCGTCGGCTCCGGCCGGCTGACGAGCCCCGTCACCTCCCGACCGGGACGAGCCCGGCCGATCAACGAGCCGAGCCTTCCGACGGTCCTCGGCTACTCGTTCGGTGCTCCCACCTTCGACCCGTCGAAGGCCACGGTCACGACGGCAACAACACGACCGGCACGGTCACCCGTTACAACCCCTACGACCCAGAACAGCGCCGGCGCGGCACCCCGAGCTTGACCGAGGTCGTGCCGCCCGCGGTACCGGCGACCTCGTTCACGGCTACACGACCACGTCGCGGCGGGTTAAGGACTAGGGTTGCCACCTACCGGTGACACGAAGATCGTGTCCGTCAGCTGGGCCCCGGCGATGATAGCCCGTCACTCGCCGACCGCCCGACCACAACACGAGTCCAGCGAGCCGCAGCCCTCGTCAGGTCCTCGATCGCCGACAAGGCCACGGTCAGCGGCAGCTACGACCCGACCGGCACGGTCACGTTCAACCTCTACAAGAACAACAGCGCCGGCACCGGCTACACGCTCTTCACCGCCGACCCCTCGGGGGTACGGCGACCTCACCGCTACCCCATCGGCGGGTACGGAATACTGGGTTGCCACCTACGGTGACACGTACGACAAGCCTTGACTCGCTCGGCTATGAGCCCGTCACCATCACGGAGGCACCCTGACGCTTGCCAAGTCTCCTTCACGGCGGCCCCGGCCTGTTTACACTGGCCCCTTCACGATCTACTACGACTGCGGCGACGGCACCGGCCATACGGCTTGTCACCTCAGCCGGTGCCCGCCGACGATCACGGCTCCCGGCCGGGTCGAGCTGCACGATCAGCGAGACCCTGCCGGACGGCTCCCACGGGCTACTCGTTCGGCACTCCGACGTTCGACCCGTCGGGGATCTACGACGACAGATGTCACGATCGTCAAGAACCAGAACGTCATCGTCACGACGAACAACACCTTGACCCGTGACACGGCCGGCCTCAAGCTGACCAAGGTCCTTACCGGCGGCCCGGCGGGCTATGACGGCGAGTTCACGATCAACTACGACTGCGGCGAGGGCTTCACCGGTCACGTGACGCTTACGGCTGGGACGTCCCAGATCATCAGCGGCATCCCGACCGGGACGAGTTGCACCGTCAGCGAGCCGAACCTTCCGACGGTCCCCGGCTACACGTTCGGCACCCCGACCTTCGACCCGTCGGACACGGTGACGATCACCAAGGGCGACACCGTCGAGGTCACGACGAACAACGTCCTCACCGCCGATCCCGGCGGCCTGACCATCAACAAGACGGTGACCGGGTACGCAGGTTTCACCGGGAGCTTCCCGGTCTCGGTCTCCTGCACGGGTGAGACCAGCCTGCGAACCGGCACGATCAACTACCCGACACCGGGCTCGATCACGTTCAGCGGGATCCCAGCCGGCTCGATCTGCACGGTGACGGAGGGCACGCTGCCCGCCGCCCCGGGCGCCTGGACCTGGGGTGCCATCGCCTACTCAGGTAACGGCGCGACCATCCCGCCCGGCGGCATCGCGACCGTCGGTATCACGAACACCCTCATTCCGCCCCCGAACTACGGATACTTCTACTTCACCAAGACGGTGAACGGCGATCTCACCGGCTGGACCGGAGGCTTGTTCCCCTTCACGGTGACCTGCAACGGGCAGGCCACCAGCCTCAGCCTGACGCTGCCGGCCTCGGGTGGCTCGGTCTCGTCGCAAGTGTTCGGCCCCTTCAACCCGGGAGTGACCTGCTCCGTTGCCGAGGGGACGCTTCCCGCGGCCGGCACGTACGCCACTTGGGTGAACAGTCCAAGCTACGCGCCAACGTCTGGCCCTGTGACCATCCAGGGGAGCGCGACGGCCACCGTGACGGTGACGAACACCCGTTCGTACGTGCCCCCTCAGATCGTGACGCCTTCGCCGAGCCCGACGAGCACCGTCGAGGCGGCCACGAGCAAGCCGCACATCACCCCGCCGCCGACGTCCTCAGTGGGCGGAACGACGGGCGGACCCTCCAGCGGCATGTGGCTCGTCCTTCTTGTCCTTGCCGGTCTCCTTGGCAGCATCCTGCTGCTGACCCCGGCCCCGGCGCGGGCCCGCCGCAAGCGGTAACCCTCGCCCTAACCACAGGCTGTCCCCGAGACGCTCGAACGCCGGGGCCCGGATGACCGGGCCCCGGCGTTTCAATTCCCGGCGGCGGTGTGCACCGCTGGAGTCGGCGGCCGAGCTGGACGAGCGATGCGGCGCGTCAGCCCGTGAATCGTCACCCGATCCCCGTCGCCGCACCAGCGCAACGGGGCCGTGTACTCGGCCCGCACGGCCGCGATCGTGCAGCCGGGTCGCGAATGCATCTGGAGGTGCGTGAGGAGGACGCGTGATGGCGCCGGTCTCGGCGGCGAGACGGCCCACGGCCGGCCCGTCCAGGTGCAGGTCCGCCACGGGAACCGGACCTGGGCCGAAGGCCACCTCGGTCAGGAGCACGTCGCCGGGCCGGATGAGCGGCGCCAGGTCCGCCGCGCGGCCGCAGTCGCCCGAGTAGACGAGCCCCGGTCCGTCGGGCGCTCCGGCGAGCGTGACGCGCGCCGCGAAGCTGTCGGCCGTGTGGGCCACCCGCCGGCTCTCGATGTCGAACGGACCGACCTCGAGGCTGGCCCTCGAGCCGATCCTCGATGTCGAGCGTTCGGCGGCGAAGTCCGCCTCGCCGGTGACGCCGTCCAGCCGCCCGGCGAGCCCCGCCGGCGCGATGACCCGCAGCCGGCGCGGCGGGTCGAACTCGTAGCGGAGGTAATGGCGAAGCGCGACCAGGTCGACGAAGTGGTCAGGGTGCAGGTGGCTGATGACGATCGCCACCAGGTCGGCAGGCTCCAGGCGACCGGCGAGACCGGCGAACGCTCCCTGGCCCATGTCCAGGCACAGCGCGGTCCCCTCCAGCGACACGACGTAGCACGACGACGCCGTCCCGGGCTTGTCCGGGTAGGCGGCGCCTGATCCGACGACGAGCAGCTCCATCCCGCGGAGGTTAGCGGGCCCGGCGGCGGGGCGCCACGACCAGGATCGCGGCGTCAGGCGCCGCGGCGAGCGCGCGCGGGGATCTCCAGGCGTTCGCCGGCTCGCGGGTCGCCTGCCGCCGCGCCGGAAGGCGAGCGCCTCGAAGCCGGCGGCTGCCAGCGCCGCGTAGGCGTGGCCCAGCCCGTAGGCGAACGAATCGGCCCGGTGGGCGTCGGACCCGGCCGTCACGCGGATGCCGCCGAGCTCCCGGAAGCGCGCCACGATCGGCGCCGGCGGGTACGTCTCCCCGGGCGGCTGGCGGAGGCCCGAGGCGTTGACCTCGAGCGCGGTCCCGCTCTCCACCAGCGCGCGGAGCAGCGGCTCGTAGACGTCCGGGCGGGCCGCGAACGCAGCGGGCGGGACGTGACGGACGAGGTACTTCTTCACGTAGTCCAGGTGGCCCAGGGTGTCGAAGAGCCCGCTCCGGATGGCGGCCTCCACCTCGGCGAAGTAGGGCGCGACGATCTCCTCGAACGACCTGCCCGGCGACCCAGCCGGCGACCCTGGCGTGCCAGGTACGGGGACGACGGCGCGACGTGGACGGAGCCGATCGCGTAGTCGTACGGGTGGCGCGCGAGGTGCTCCCGGATCTCGTCCTCGTAGCGCGACTCGTAGGTGACCTCGACGCCGAATCGGACGCGCGAGCCCGCGTCCGCCCACCGCGCGGCGGCCTCCCGGACCTGGCGCTCGCGCTCGACGAACGCCGGCGAACGCATAGGCCTGGTCGCGCGGATCGAAGTCCACGTGGTCGGTGATCGCGATCTCCGGGATCCCCCGGGCGACGGCCGACGCGCAGTAGATGTCGATGGGGACGTCGCTGTCGGGCGAGAGGTTCGTGTGGAGGTGGGCGTCGAGCGGCAGGTCCCGGTCGGCCTCGGGCCCCGGGAAGGCAGCGCGGGCGGGGCCGGCGATCGGAACCCGCGGCGCCTCGTTCGGCTCGCTCACCCGGCGATGAGCCCAGCTCGCGGCCGACGCGCGCGAACGCGCCAGGCAGGTGTCCAGCTCCTCGTCGGAGTGGGCGGCCGTGACGATCGTCCGGAGCCGCGCCCCGTCCAGCGCGACTGTGGGATAGACGACCGACGTGGCCCAGACGCCTTCCTCGAGCAGCCGGTCGGCGAAGCGGATGGCGAGCGCCGAGTCGCCCACGATGACCGGCGTGATCGGCGTCTCGGAGACGCCGGTGTCGAAGCCCAGCCGGGCCAGCTCGGCCTTGAAGCGACGCGTGTTGGACCAGAGCCGCTCGATCAGCTCCGGCTCCTCCTCCAGGACGTGGATCGCGGCGAGGCAGGCGGCCGCGACGGCGGGCGGGTGGGAGGTCGAGAAGAGGAACGGCCGGGCGCGCTGGACGAGCATCTCGCGCAGCGTCGTGCGAGCCCGCCACGTACCCGCCGAGCACGCCCATGGCCTTGCTGACAGCGTCCCGACCTGGATCGCGACCCGGCCGTGGAGGTCGAAATGGTCCACGCTGCCGCGACCGTTGCGACCCAGCACGCCGGAGGCGTGCGCGTCGTCGACGAAGACGGCCGCGCCGTGCTCCTCGGCCGCGGCCACGATCCCGGGGAGCGGCGCGATGTCGCCGTCCATGCTGAAGACGCCGTCCGTGACCACGAGGATCGCCCGGTACGGCTGCCCGTCGGCGCGGCCCGTCGCGGCGGGCCGTCGCCAGGAGCTCGCGCAGGTGCGGCCACGTCCTTGTGGCGGTAGACCACGCGGGGTGCCTTGGAGAGGCGCATCCCGTCGATGATCGAGGCGTGGTTGAGCGCGTCGGAGACGATCAGGTCGGGCTCGCCGGCCACCACCGGGATGACGCCGGTGTTGCCGGTGAAGCCCGACTGGAACGTGAGCGTCGCCTCGACGTGCTTGAAGCGGGCGAGCTCCGCCTCGAGCTCCTCGTGGAGCGCCATCGTGCCGGCGATCGTGCGCACCGCGCCGGATCCGGCCCCGAAGCGCCGCGACGGCGTCGAGCGGCGGCCTCGATCAGCCGCGGGTGGGTGTTGAGGCCGAGATAGTTGTTCGAGGCGAGCGTGATCGCCTCGCGACCGTCGACCGTGACGCGGGTCCGGTTCGCGCTGGTCATGACGCGGAGCGGCCGGTAGAGGCCCTGGGCTCGCACCTGCGCCAGGTCGTCCGCGAGGTGCCCCAGCGGGTTGTGCGCGGGCGTGCGCCCTGTCGGCGTCGTCCTCATTGGGGTCCTTCCCGCAGCCGGCGGCCGCGACGTCGTGGTCTCGGCCGCTGCGTCGTCGCGTCCGAGGCCGCTCACGCCGTCCAGTCCAGGATCACCTTGCCGGCGTCGCCCGAGCGGGCGGCCGCGAACGCCGCCGCGTGCTCCCGGAACGGGAAGCGGTGGGTGATCGCGGGGGTGATGTCGAGCCCGGACTGGAGCATGACCGTCATCTTGTACCAGGTCTCGTACATCTCGCGGCCGTAGATGCCGCGCAGGGTGAGCATCTTGAAGACGATCTCGTTCACGTCGAGCGAGATCTCGCCGGTGGGGATCCCCAGGATCGCGATGCTGCCGCCGTGGGCCATGCTGGAGATCGCGGCCCGGAGCGCGGTCGCGTTGCCCGACATCTCGAGGGTGACGTCGTAGCCCTCGGTCATCCCCAGGCTGGCTCCGACCTCGCGCAGGTCGCGCTCGCGCGGGTCGACCGCGATCGTGGCTCCCATCCGCTCCGCGATCGCACGGCGGACCGGGTTCGGCTCGGAGACCACCACGTGGCGGGCGCCGGCGTGGCGGACGATCGCGGTGGCCATCAGGCCGATCGGCCCCGCCCCGGAGATCAGCACGTCCTCGCCGAGCACGGGGAAGGCGAGCGCCGTGTGGACCGCGTTCCCGAACGGGTCGAAGATCGCGGCGACCTCCTCGTTGATGCCGTGCCAGTGGTGCCAGACGTTCGTCATCGGCAGGACCACGAGCTCCGCGAACGCGCCGTCGCGGCCGACTCCCAGGCCGATCGTGTGAGCGCACAGGTGGCGCCGGCCGGCCAGGCAGTGGCGGCAGCGTCCGCAGACGACGTGGCCTTCGCCGCTCACGAGGTCTCCGGGCGCGAAGTCGGCAACGTTCGAGCCCACCTCCACCACCTCGCCCACGAACTCGTGGCCGATCACGAGCGGCGGCTTGATGGTCTTCGCGGCCCACGCGTCCCAGGACTCGATGTGGAGGTCCGTGCCGCAGATCCCCGTCTTGTGGACGCGGATCAGCACGTCGTTGATGCCGACGGTCGGGTCGGGCCATTCCCGGAGCTCCAGGCCCGGTCCCTCGGCGGTCTTGACCAGGGCGAGCATGGCTGCCTCCTTCGTTCGGTATGGGCGTGTTCGTTCGCCGCGGCGCCGCGGCGGGTGTCTCAGCCGCCGCCGGCCGTGGCAGCACGTCCGGCGAGCAGGCGCGCCGCCGGCGATCCCGCCGGCGCGGCCCCATCTTCATCCATGATCGGGTTGGTCAGGCTGCCGATCCCCTCGACCTCGACGCGCACGACGTCGCCGGGCACGAGAAAGACGGGCGGATCGCGGAAGACGCCGACTCCTGATGGCGTCCCGGTCAGGACCAGGTCGCCGGGCTCCAGGGTGATGCTGGCCGAGATGAATTCGAGCAGCTCGGCGACCGGGAAGATCATGTCGGCCGTGGCGCCGTCCTGGACCAGCTGCTCGCGACCGGCGTCGGGCCCGCCGGCCGGCGTGTGCCAGCTGCGCAGGCGCAGGCCGGCGGGGTCGCCCATCTCGTCCGCGGTGACGATGCACGGCCCAAGCGGCAGGAACGTGTCCGAGCCCTTCGCGCGGAGCCATTGGCCGTCGCCGCGGGCGCCGGGTGCAAGCGCCGGCTTCGAGCCCTGGAGGTCGCGGGCGCTGACGTCGTTGGCCGTGACGTACCCGGCGACGTGGTCCAACGCGGTTCCGGCCGGTACGCGGCGTGCCCGCCGGCCGATCACGACCCCGAGCTCCACCTCCAGGTCGAGCGCCCGCGTCGTCGCGGGCCGGATCACCGGCTCCGCGTCGCCGACCACGGCGTTCGAGAACTTGGCAAACAGGAGCGGTCGCTCCGGGATCGGCTGGCCCTGCTCGAGCACGTGGTTCCGGTAGTTGGAGCCGACACAGACGATCTTGCCCGGGTCGAGCGGCGCGACCAGGCGCAACTCTCCTGCGGGAACGCCACGCATCCCCTCGCCGAGGGCGCGCGCGACGGCGGCCCGCGTCTCCACGAGATCCTCGTCCTCGCCCAGGAGGCCACGCACGTCCATGAGCGCAAGCTCCTCGCGTAGGCCGGCCCGCTCGGCGAGCGCGGCGAGCGTCAGGACGCGCCTGTCGGCCAGCACGCCCGCGACCGGAAGGTCCAGCTCGTCGAGGTAGGCGACGACGCGCATCGGCTGCCCCCGCCCGCTACGGTGCCGTCGTCGGGGCGGGCGAGGCCGCCGGGCGAGGCTGGCCGCAGGGGCCGGGCTGGCGGCGGAGCCGGGCATCGCCTGCTGGCACCACGGCTCCGGACCCTTGTCGGCGGACTGGAGGTAGAAGGTCTTGATCTGCCCGACGTCCAGCGAATCCAGGTACAAGACCCGTCCCCACACGATCGCCGCATATGGCTTGGGCATCTGGTCGAACCGCGTCACGACGACGTCGGCGGTGGGCGGGAATCCGCAGACCGGGCTGGGCGGAAGCTGGCCCTGGAGCGCCGCAAGCGCGGCCTGAGCCTCCGTCCCGCAGCCCTCCGGGCAGCGATAGAGGACGGCCATCGCCCCGTGCTCGAGGTTGTGGACCCAGCCCTCCGGGACCGTGGCCTGGTCCTGGGGATAGAACACGTCCGGGATGGGGCCGACGCCCGCGTCGTTGTAGTGGTTGCCCGAATCGGGCGGGCAGAACTCGTAGGTCACGCTGGACCCGTCCGGCACGTGGATGCGCCCGAGGTCCTGTGTCACCTGGCCCAGGCGCGGCGTCTCGCCGGGCGCCGCCGTGGCGGGCGCTTCCGGCTGAAGGATGGTCGTGCAGGCGTAGGCCGGGCTGGACGCCCCGAGGTAGAGGAACGCCACGACGACCAGGCCGGCCGCGACCAGGCCGGTCCCCAGGAGGCGTCCCCGGTACCGCTGCAACCACGAGCGCGACCGTTGTGCGCTTCGGGGTCGTGGACGGGCGGCCGCCGGGTCCGAGCCGGGCGCACGCTGGCCCGCCGGGGCGGATCGTGGCGGTCCGGCGGTGGGTCGCTTCGGTTCCTGGTTCCGGGTCCGTTTGCTCACGACGTTCCTCGAGCTGGTTGCCGGGACGAGCACGTCCTGCGCGGGGCATGGAACCGCGACCCTCGCGCACGCGTGCACGGATTTCGGTCGAGGCGCCGCTAGGGTAGACCAGCCACGCCGAAGGGGCGAATCACATCCAGGACGGCAGATCACGCCCGCTGCGCGAGTTGCACGCCTCCCGCTGCCGACTCACGGCTCGCTGAAGTAGGCGCGCGACGCGGGTCGCCGCAGCCCGACCCACAGCAGGAGGCCCAGCAATCCCGGGCCCAGGGTGAGCAGCGGCTCCGGGCTGAACAGGAGGAAGACCGCGAGGGGGATCGTCAACGTGGTGAGTCCCACCGCAAGGCCCCGCGCCGCCTCCTTCCGCTGCAGCACCAGCGTGATCGTGAAGATGGTGTAGGCGAGCAGGATCATGGTCACGAGTCCCGGGAAGCTGACCGGCACGTCGATCGCCTGGTCCACCACCCAGCGCAGCGAGACGCCGATCCCCGCCAGGATCAGGAACCCATAGGCGAGGAACAGGAGCACTCCCGGTGGCGGGAGGCGATGGGAACCTGCGGGCATACGACGATTTTGCCACGCACGCGAAACGCGGCCGTGCTGCCGTGGAGCAGGCTCGGCCATTGACCCTCTCCCCTCGGCACCGGTCGGTAGCCCAACTCACGGGTTGGGGCTTGACATGCCGCAACCTCCCCGCTACCTTCAGCTAAACCGGTTTGCTAAACCGGTTTGCGCCGCGCGGTGGAGTCGCTTCGGCGGTCTCCGGAGGAGCCGTGGAGGGCTGGTGAGGCAGGAAACGCGCGACCGACCCCGGATCGCCGACGTCGCCCGCGAGGCGGGCGTATCCAAGACGGCCGTCTCGTTCGCGTTCAACAGCCCGGAGCGGCTGAGCCCGGACACCGCGAACCGGATCCGGGACGTTGCCGCGTCGCTGGGATACCGGCCGCACCCGGTCGCCCGGATGCTGACGCAGGGCCGCACCAGGACGCTCGGGATCCTGACTCCCCAGGCCCTCTCCGTCGTGTTCGCGAACCCGTTCTTCGCCAGCTTCAGCGAAGGCGTCGCCGCCGTCGCGGAGGAGGCCGGCTACGGGCTGCTGTTCGTGTCGCCCGTCTACGGGTCGCTGGCTCGGGCCGTCAACCGGGCGACCGTGGACGGGTTCGTGGCGATCGGCCTCTCCGAGGACCACCCGGAGGTGGGGCAGATCCGCCGCGCTGGCCTTCCAATCGTGATGGTCGACTCTGCCGCTGCCTTTCCCGGAGCACGCGGCCGTGGACGTGGACGACGAGGGCGGCGCCCGGCTTGCCGCGGAGCACCTCCTGGCGCTGGGCCACCGCGAGTTCCTCGTGATCGGCGTCGAGCCGCCGACGCCCGGATCCCAGGCGGACTTCGGGGGCATCGTGGGCCGGCGTCTGAAGGGCTACCGGGACGCGCTTGCGGTTCAGGGAATCGACCTGCCCGACGATCGGGTCGTGGTCGGCCCCGCCAGCGTCGAGGGCGGCAGCGCCTGCCTCACCGGAGCCTGGGAGGATGGCCGCCGGCCCACGGCGATCCTCGCCATGAGCGACGCGATGGCGATCGGGGCGGTCAATGCCGCCCGCCGCCTGGGGCTGCGCATTCCCGCCGACATCAGCATCGTCGGATTCGACGACATCGAGCTCTCCCGTCACGTCGAGCCCCCGCTGACGACCGTGCACCAGCCGGTCCGACGCAAGGGCGAAGAGGCATGCCGCCTCCTCCTTTCGGCGATCGAGCATGACGACTCCTCGCGGCCCGATCACCGGCGCCTCGAGACGCGGCTCATCGTCCGCGGCTCGAGTGGGCCGGCACCCACCGGGAAGGAGGTGGCGGGGGGACGCTGAGGGACCGGAGGGGCGGGTCGCAATGGGCGGCCCGGGACCAGGGAACCGGCCGCCCGACGCGGCCGGACCAGAACCGACCGGCGGCACGTTCGGCCGGATCACCATCGACGGTCGCACGACACGGCCGGAGGCAACGCGAAACGGCCGCCACGGCGGTCACAGCAGGAGGAACACAGAGACAGATGCGCAACACAACCAGGCTGGTGAGCCTTTTCGGAGCGCTCACCCTCGTCGCCGCCGCGTGCAGCGGCTCTGCGACGCCGACACCGGCCGCCCCGTCGGCCGCGGCTTCGGCCGAGGCCTCGATGGCCGCCTCGGCAGCCCCGTCCGCGGCCGCCTCGCCGACCGCGGCGGCCCTGACCGGCTCGCTCACGGTCTGGGAGTCCTACGGCTCTTCCGGCGGGACCGCGGAGAAGGACGCCTTCGACAAGATGGTGGCCAACGTCATGGCCGCCAACCCGGGCCTGACCGTCACCGTGACCGACGTCCCGTTCGCGCAACCTGTTCACGAACTTCGAGACGCAGGCCGGCGCCGGCTCCGGGCCGGATCTCTACATCGCACCGAATGACAGCCTGCCGAAGGAGGCCCGCGCCGGGCTTCTTGCGGACGAGAGCGCCCTGATCCCGACCCTGCAGGCTGCGCCCTACAACTCCTCGCAGGTCTCCATCGACGCCTCCACGGTCGACGGGAAGCTCTACGAGATCCCCGAGTCCATGAAGGCCGTCGAGCTCTTCTACAACAACACCATGCTCACCACCGCGCCGGCCACCACGGCCGACTGGATGACCAACGCCAAGCAGCTCGGCTGGGTCTACGGCGCCAACGGCGGCGGCGCCTACTACCAGTGGGGCCTCTTCAGCTCCTTCGGCGGCACGATCATCGATCCGACGACCGGCAAGTGCGTCGCCGACCAGGGTGGCGGCGTTGCCGCGGCCTACAAGTGGCTTGCCGACATGAAGGCCGCCGGCATGCACTTCTACCAGGGCGACGGCGACGCCAAGGCCGACCTGCATCGCCGGCAAGATCGCGGGCTTCATCGACGGCCCGTGGCAGTCCGGTGACCTCACCAAGGCCCTCGGCTCCAAGCTCGCCGTCGTGGCCGGCCCGACCGGCCCCGGCGGCGCTGGGCCCCGCTCACGGCTCCCGACGGCTACTACATCAACGCCTCGTCGCAGAACCCCGCCCTGGCGGCGCAGTTCGCGCTCCAGATGCTCCAGCCCGCCAACGAGCAGCTCTTCGCCAACGTCGGCCACCTGCCGGCGAACACGACCCTCCAGCCCACCGACCCGATCGCGAAGGCCTTCGCGGCCCTCATGCCGAAGGGCTTCGCCCGACCGACGGTCAAGCAGCTCGACAACTACTGGGCCAACTTCGGCAACGCCCTCGTGGCGGTCATCGACAAGGGCGCCGACCCGACCAAGGCCGTCGCCGACGCCTGCGCCGCGATGAACAAGGCCAACGGGCTCTAGTAATCTCCGCGTAGCGCGACCCGAAGGGACGCCGGGCACCGGCGCCCTTCGCAGCCCCGACATCGGCAGGAGCAGACGATGGACAGTGCGCGCGACAGGCCGATGACCGCGATCGCGGCATCCGCCCGGACCCCTCGCCGGTCGCTGCTGGCGCCGAGCCAGAACGCCCGGACCGCCTACCTGTTCCTGCTTCCCGCCCTGCTCGTGATGGCGATCATCACCTTCTACCCGCTCGTCTTCCAGGTCTGGATGTCGTTCACGAACTACGGCCTGGCGAACCTGCGGGCCGACGGCGCCGGCGCCGAACTACGTCGGGTTGGACAACTACGAGCGGATCCTCGACAACAACATCGTCATCCCCAACTTCGACTTCGCTGCGGATCCTCGTCTTCAACCTCTTCTGGGCGTTCTCGAACGTCATCATCCACGTGGTCCTGGGCGTGGCCGTCGCGCTGGTCCTGAACATCGAAGGGCCTGCGGTTCAAGCGCTTCTACCGGGCGATCTACATCCTGCCGGTGGTCATCCCGCCGATCATCGTGGCCACGGTCTGGCGGAACATGTTCGACCCGGACCACGGCGCCATCAACTTCCTGCTCCACGGCACGATCGGCGTCCTGTTCAAGCTGCCGCCCGATGCGTTCAACATCGACTGGCTGAACCAGCCGAACCCGATCATCTCGGTCGGGCCGCTCATCCTGCCGCTCGCCTATTTCGGGCTGCTGACCGCGAACGTCTGGCTCGGCTGGCCGCTGAACTCGGTCGTGGCGACGGGCGCGCTGCAGAGCATCCCCAACGACCTGTACGAAGCCGCCGAGATGGACGGCGCCGGGCCTGGCAGAAGTTCAAGACGGTGACGCTGACCTTCCTGCGGCCGGCGATGCTGCCGTACGCGATCTACGGCTTCGTCATCACCTTCAACCTGTTCTACCTCTCGTACTTCATGTCGGGGGGTGGTCCCTTCGGGCAGACCGAGCTGCTCGTGACGACGGCGTACCGGCTGGTCAACGAGCAGCAGCTCTACGGCGTGGCGGCGGCCTTCGCGGTCTTCCAGTTCTTCATCCTGCTGGCGATCACGCTGGTCACCAACAGGCTGGCGAAGGCGACGGCCCAGTTCGATGCCTGACGCCGCACGCGCTCCAGGGTCCGACCGCGCGAAGGAGGGTCACGCGATGACGGCCAGGCCGGCGTCCCGCAGGCCGTCGCCCGCCGCGGCCGTGCGCAAGAACCGGCGGTCGCCGCGACATGCCGCTCGCGCCGCCAGGTCGTGCCTCCAGCTCATCTGCCTCGCTGATCACGGCGACCGTCCTGTTCCCGATCATGTGGATCGTGAGCATGGCGCATCGACCCGCGGAACATCTCGCGGCCGGACGGCCTCGACCTCATCCCGCCCGGCGCGTCGCTGGACGCCTTCGCGCAGGTGATCGCCCAGCCGACGCTGAACCCCGTCTCGTTCCTGCAGCTCGCGCTGAACAGCCTCGTCATCGCGGTGCTCATCGCCGTCGCGAGCGTCGTCATCGGTGTGCTGGCCGCCTACGCGTTCTCGCGGTTCCAGTTCCGCGGGCCGCGAGTTCCTGATGATCGCGATCCTGGCGGTGCTGATGCTGCCGGCGGTCGCGACGATCGCGCCGCTGTTCGTCTCGCTCAACAAGGTCCAGATCGGGACTGTTCAACCTGCGCAACTCGCTCATCGGCGTCGCGCTCGCGGTCACCTCCGGCCAGCTGCCGTTCGCGATCTGGAACATGAAGGGCTACCTCGACACGATCCCGCGGGAGCTGGAGGAGGCGGCCGCCGTCGACGGCGCCAGCCGATTCCAGATCTTCCTGCAGGATCATCCTGCCGCTCGTCGACGCCCGTCCTCGCCGTCACCGCGTTCTTCGGCTTCATCGCCGGCTGGACGGAGTTCTACTTCTCCTGGATGTTCCTCACCGCAACCCGAACTACTTCACGCTCGCGATGGCGCTGAACGGCATGGTCGGGCCAGTACGCCGGCAGCACGCCGTGGTCGCAGTTCGCGGCGTTCTCGATCCTCGTCGCCCTTCCCGTCGTCGGTCGTGTACCTGTTCCTCCAGCGCTACATCATCTCCGGCCTCACGATCGGCGGCGTGAAGGGCTGACGGCCTGTGCCTGCGGCGGCGGCGGCGACCGGGGAGGCCATCTGAGCGCGGCCGTGCGGTGACGGATGCAACCGGCCCTCGACCGGGGCGCATGGTCCGGGTGCAGGATCGCCCGTGACGGAGCGCGTCGGGGCGTGCTCGGCCGGACTCGCGACGCTGGAGTGCTGCATGCCGTTCCCGTTCTTGCCGGATGGTGTGATCGTCGCGCCGCTCCTGCTCGGCGGGATCCTGGTCCTCTTCGGGCTGCTGCTGCTCGTCCTGGACCGCGGAGCGTCGGAGTTGCGCCTCTCCATCCTGCCGGGCCTCGTTCGGGGCGTCCGCGGCCTGGGGCCGCCCGCCGATGGACGTCCCGGTCCGATCGGGCGCCGACGCGCCACCGCGCTCGGCCGGGGCGGTGTTCGCACCGGGTTGGGAGCCTGCCCGGCCGGGGCGCCCCTCGAGGAGCTTCAGGGCGGCGGCCGCTGGCGCGGTCGGAGCCGCGTCCGGCGGACGCAGCCGCTGAGCTCGCCCCCGCGCATGCGCCGGGGGGACGGCGTGGCGGCGGGGAGCGGTCGCGCGATGACGCCCGCCGCCGCCCCCGGCTGGGTCCGCGACGCGGTCTTCTACCAGATCTTCCCCGACCGCTTCGCTCGCTCGCCGCGCGTCGCCGAAGCCCGGGCCGCTTGGAGCCGTGGGACGCGCCGCCCACGCCGCACGGCTTCAAGGGCGGCGACCTGCTCGGCATCGCCGAGCGGCTCGACGACCTCGCCGACCTGGGCGTCACCGCGCTCTACCTGACGCCGGTCTTCACCTCGGCCTCCAACCACCGCTACCACACCTACGACTACCTCGCGGTGGACCCGCTCCTGGGCGGCGACGCGGCCCTGCGCGAGCTGATCGACGCGCTCCACGCCCGCGGCATGCGGATCGTGCTCGACGGCGTCTTCAACCACACCGGACGCGGCTTCTGGCCGTTCCACCACGTCCTGGAGAACGGCGCTCGCCTCGCCCTACGCGGACTGGTTCCACCTCGACCGGGAGCGCCTGGCCGCCGGCCGCGGACTGACGCCTACCCGGACCGGCGCGACGCGTCGCCCGCGGCGCCCGGCGCGGACGGCCCGGCGCGGCGCGAGCGTCGCCGGAGCGCGCTCGGCTACCGCGCGTGGTGGGACATGCCCGCGCTGCCCAAGCTGAACACCGACCACCCCGACGTCCGCGAGTACCTCTGGTCGGTCGCCGAGCACTGGCTCCGGTTCGGGATCGACGGCTGGCGCCTGGACGTGCCGAGGAGATCGACGACGAGGCGTTCTGGCAGGAGTTCCGGCGGCGCTGCCGGGCCGTGAACCCGGACGCCTACCTCGTCGGCGAGATCTGGCACGTGGCGCCCGACTGGCTCGCGCGGCGACCGGTTCGACGCCCTGATGAACTACCCGCTGCTGGAGGCGATCCTCGGGTTCGTCGGCGGGCCGCGCTCGACCTCGCGCTGGTCGCGTCCCACCACGAGCTCTCGCGGCATGTCCGGCCGCTCGGCCGCGGCGGGCTTCGCGCGCGCGCTCGACGCGCTCGCGGCGCCTACGACCCGGTCGACCGTCGCCGCCCAGCTCAACCTGCTGTCGCCACGACATGCCGCGCTTCCGACGCTCGCCGGCGGGCGACCGCGCCGCGGTCCGGCTGGCGACCCTGCTCCAGATGACGCTGCCCGGCGCGCCCTGCGTCTACTACGGCGACGAGATCGGCATGGAGGGCGGCACGATCCGGACTGCCGGCGCGCGTTCCCGGCCGGCGCGGACGGGCGCGACGAGGCCCTCCGGGCCACGTTCCGCGACCTGATCGCCGCTGCGGCGGGCGCACCCGGCGCTGCGCGCCGACGGCTTCGGGTGGCCGTCGCCGCGGTGGCTCGTGGTCCTCGTGCGCGGCGGCGCGACGATCCGTCGGCGCAGGCGAGACGCTGGTCGTGGTCGTCAACGCCGGCAGCGAGCCCAGGTGGCGCCCGCGGACTTCCCGGGCTCGCCGGGACGCGGCTGGAACCGCTCGCCATTGCCGGGCTGCCGGCGGGCTCCCCGCTGGAGGTGGCCCGCCGACGGAACGATGGACGATCGCCGTCCCCGCGCGGGCCGCCTTGGTCCTCGCTTCGGCGGGTTAGCCTATACTCGGGCTCGCGTGGCAGACCTCCCCTTCGTGCCGGCCGACGCCGGGAGCACGCACCGGCTTCTCCAGGTCGTCGACGCCGAGGGCAAAATTCCGCGGGCGCTGGAAGCCCACGGTCCGTTCGGCGGTCGGGACGTGGTTCTCTTCGGTGCGTCTCGGGAGCGTGCGCGATGGCTGACGGAAGCTTGCGCGCATCTGTCGATCGTGGCTGACCCAGGGACGGAGACCGCCTGGCCGTCTCCCGCGAGCGCGGACGTCGTGATGGCCTTCTGGGCGGCGTTCGACGGCCCGGATCGGGCCCGGCAGCTCGACCATGCCCACGCGCCTGTTGCGCCCCGACGGCGTGCTCCTCGTCGTGCTCGACTACGGGCGCGACGACCTCGACCTGGTTCGTGGGCCGGAGCTGACCGCGCAGCCTCGTGGCGGCCAGCCGGCGCGACGGCTGGTTCCTCAGCCGGGGTTTCCGGGTCCGCGTGCTCCACGCCCTCTGGCGGTTCGAGACGATCGAGGAAGGCGGCGCGCTGCTCAGGGCGGCCTACGGGCCGGCGGCGGAACCCGCGATCAGCCGCCTGCGTCGGCCGCGCCTTGCCCACAACGTGGCCGTCTATCGCTGGACCCGGGAGGGCGCGGCGCCCGAACCGCCCGCGTCTCGCCCGTCGGCGAGGGCTGGCCGTCGCCGGGCCCACGCGGCGCCGCCCGGTCGAAGGGCCATGCGCCGGGCGAGCCCAGCCGTCCCGCGGCCGAGCGGCCCGCGCCGGATCCGGGCGCCTGAGGGCCGAGGGCCGATGGATCCCCGGCGCCAGGTCTCGCCCCGTGCACCCGACGGATCGCGTCGCCGCACTGGCCTGCACGTCGGGCCCGTGCGGGTCACGCCCACGCGGGTCTTCCTCGGGGTCGCGTTTCTCGGGTTCGTTCCTCTACCTGGCGTTCGCGGTGACCGTTCGCGACGCGTCGCAGATCCCGGCCCTCGCATCGGGAGCGCTCGTCCTGGGGCCTCGTCTTCGGGATGCTTGCCACCGCGGGCGGAGTCGAGACATACCGGGCTGCCCGCGCGACGACCGGCCCGCGCGATCCGTCGCGTCGGCGATCCTCGGCGGCGTTGCCGGGATCATCTCGCTGGCCTGCCTCGCTGCGGCCGCCATCCTCGCGATTTCTCCCGCGCGCGCCCTGATCCGCCGGAGGCGAGACGCTCCTTGTGGTCGTGAACGCGGGGGCGGACCCGGTGTCGATCCCGCTGGAGGTCCCGGAGCTCGCCGGGACGCGGCTCACGGCGCTCTCCGTGGCCGCGCTTCCGGCAGGCACACCGACGGAGATCGACCGCCACGGCGCGGTGGTCGTCGCCGTCCCCGCGCGCACGGGGTTCATCTTGGCCGGAGTGGCTTGAGCCTATACTCGGCCTCTTGTGGCAGATCTCCCGTTCGAGCCGGCCGACGCCGGCAGCACGCAACGGCTCCTCCGGGCTGTCGACGCCGATGGCAAGATCCAGCGCGAACTGGAGGCTCATGGGCCCTTCGACGGCCGGGACGTGGTCCTGTTCGGCGCGTCGAGCGAACGAGCGCAGTGGCTCGCCGCCACGGGCGCCCGGCTGACGATCGTGGCCGACCCACCCGCCAGCCGGGACGGGATGGCCGCCGCGAGCGCCGATATCGTGCTGGCGTTCTGGGCGGCCTTCGACGGCCCCGACCGGGCTGAACAGCTGGCCCAGGCCCAGCGACTCCTGCGCCCCGACGGCAGGCTCCTGGTGGTGCTCGACTACGGGCGTGACGACCTCGACGTGGTCCGTGGGCCCGAGCAGGCGGCGCGGCTCGTGGAGTGGAGCCGCCGGGATGGCTGGTTCCTCAGCCGGGGGTTTCGGATCCGCGTGCTCCACACGTTCTGGCGCTTCGAGTCGATCGAGGAGGGCGGCGAGCTGCTGCGGGCCGCCTACGGGCCGGCCGCGGAGGTGGCCATCAGCCGGTTGCGCCGCCCGCGCGTCGCGCACAACGTGGCGGTCTACCACTGGACGCGCGACGTGGCCGCGTCGGGCGTGCACGATCCACGGGCGGCGTCCCGGGCTGCGACGCACAGGACCGCCCGGGGCGATCCGGACGCTGCGCCGGGCCGGCCGGCCGGCGCGGCATCGGCGCTTCTCGCCTGAGATCGGACCAGGAGATGGATCCCTGGCGCCAGGTCTCCCCGCGCGCACCCGACGGGTCGCGTCGCCGGACGGGCACGTTCGTCGGGCCGGTGCGCGTCACACCGATTCGGGTCTTCCTCTCAGTCGCGCTCGTCGGGTCGCTCCTGTACCTGGGCTACGCGATCAGCGTTCGCGACACATCCCAGATCCCAGCGCTCGCCTCCGGGGCGCTGGTCCTGGGGCTGGTCTTCGCCGCCCTCGCCACGGTCGGGGGGATCGAGACGTACCGGGCGGCGCGGTCGGGACGACCGGCCCGCTCATTCGTCGCGGCGGTTGCCGGCGGAGTTGCGGGGCTCGTCGCGCTGGCGTGCTTCGCGGTGGCCGCGATCTTCTCGATCCTCTCGCGAATGCCCTGATCTTCTCGGCACCCGTCGAACGCCTGCTAGACTCGGCGCCGTCCGGCGCCCCCATCGTCTAGAGGCCTAGGACGCCACCCTTTCAAGGTGGAGATCGCCGGTTCGAATCCGGCTGGGGGTACTCCCGCGGACGTTCGAAGACCGTCACGTCGGCGACGGCGGCCGATCGCGTCCAATTCCCGCGCGGCGAGCCGTTCGACCGTGCCCGCCGGAACATCCTGGGCCGCACTTGCAGGCTCTGATATGCTTCTG
The DNA here is from genome assembly GCA_963800795.1 of uncultured Chloroflexia bacterium. GTDB lineage: Bacteria > Chloroflexota > Limnocylindria > Limnocylindrales > CSP1-4 > CTSoil-043. Next base: position 90,387 of record CAWDCJ010000002.1, on the reverse strand, counting down.
GCATATGAATGCCGATTATCACCACCACGACCATCACGACGGCGATCCTCACCACCACCACGACTCCCACCGGGGTTGGGTCCGTCCGGGAGGGCGGCGGGGGCGCTGGCTCGAGCCGTTCTTGCTGCGGTTCGTGACCGAGGGCGAAACGCACGGAAGTGCGCTCATCGCCCGGCTGAACGAGCTCTGCCTTGCGCCGGGCGGCGTCGACGTGGGGATGGCCTATCGGACGCTGCGGGAGTTCGAGGCCGAGGGCCTCGTCGAGTCGGCGTGGGTCACCAACGACGGGCCGCCCCGGCGAACGTATCGGCTGACGGACGCGGGACGCCAGGCGCTCGACGAGTGGATCTCGGTGATGCACGAGCGGGCGCGGCTGATCGACGCGTTCCTGGACGGGACGGATCGCCTCGAGCGAGGCGAAGGAGGTTGAGATGAGCTGCTGGCATGGCGGGCACGGGTGCGGGCCATGGCACGGCGGTCCGTACATCCCGGGCTGGTACGACCCCGGGGACTGGTATGAGGAGGCGGACTGGCCGGTCCGCCGCCGCTACCGGCGTCCGGCACGGCTGGATCCGGACGCAGCCGCCGACGACCTCGAGGCGAGGCTTGATGCGCTGCGCGACGAGGTGCGGCGGGTCGAGGCTGACCTGGTGAATTTGCGCGGCGGGGAGTCCGCGGCCCGGGAGCGTTAGGCCTCGGGTGCAGGCTCGGAAGAGAGCCAGGGAGGAAACGATGCTTCCCTTGACCAAGGTCTCGCACGAGCACCACGATCTGCTGTGGCGCTACGTGAACCAGCTGAACGATCTGGCCGATTGCCTCAACTGCGACTGCCTCGACGCCGGCCAGCTTGTGACACGGCTGCCGGAGCTGCGCGAGGTCCATGACGGGTTGACGAGCCGGCTGATCCCGCACATGGAGGCGGTCGAGGCGGCGGTCTATCCGACGCTCGAGCGGCTCGTGGCCGACCGACAGACCAACGTTCCGATGGCGGCGGAGCACCAGGAGATCCGTCGTCTCGTCGCGGCCATCGGTACCTTTGCTGCCGGCGATCCAGCCCATGCCAATCGCCTCGGGGTCCTGGCGTTGCGGCGCCACCTGCTCCGGCTCCACATGCTGCTCAAGACCCACCTCTCCGAAGAGGAGCTATACATCCCGATCCTCGAGGATCGCCTGACGCCGCCCGAAGAGGCGGCGCTCGCCCGGGCCCTGGATCACCTGGCGACCGAGCGCCTGTAGGCGGACCGCCGCCGGTTCGCGGCCCGCTCGACGCCGTGCCGGTGCGGTGGGTCAGCGGGCCGGCGGAGCGGCCGGCTGCATCCGTGCCCGTGCTACCCTGCGCCACGGATCCCGCAGGGAGGTGTGGCATGGGCGCAGTCGGGCTGTGACGGTCGGTCAGCGATCGCATCGCGTCGCCCAGGCCGGTCGCTTGGCGGCCGTCCCGGTGCTGGCTGCGGCGCTGGTCCTGACCGCGGCCGGGCCCGTCCCCATGCCAGGTGGCCCGGCGCACGCGCTCGCCGCTGCGACGTGCACCGGCTGGCCGACCGACAGCGTCCCGCCGACGGCGATCCGGGTGCTGCGCACGGCCGGGCCGGCATCCGGCACCGTGCAGGTCGTCAACTTCCACGACTACGTGACCGTCGTGATGGCGGCCGAGTGGGGTGCCGGCAACCCCGCCGAGGCGCTGAAGGCGGGCGCCGTCGCGGTCAAGGAGTACGCCTGGTATCACACGATGTTCTGGCGCGGCGGGAGCGCCGCCGACGGGTCCTGCTACGACGTGGTCGATTTCGAGCCTGGACCAGATCTACGCACCCGAGACGCGAGTCCCGGCCGCCTCGCTTGTCGCCGCGGTGGATGCGACCTGGGGAGTCACCGTGCGCCGGAACACGAGCCTCTTCGTGACCCACTACCAGGCAGGCGCGAACGTGGCCTGCGGAGCGAACGCCGACGGTGGGCACCTGTACCAGGTGAGCGCCGCGCATTGCGCGCAGGACGGCATGACCTATGACGTGATCCTGACCACCTACTACGGCCCGGGCGTCGCGGTCGCGGGGGCGCAGGCTCCGGCCGCGGTCCCGGTGGGGCTCCGCTTCCTGGCCCAGCCGGCGGAAGCAACGTCCGGCGTCGCGTTCGCGGTCCAGCCCTTCGTCGCGGTCGTCGATGCCACCGGGCAGACCTTCGCCGGCGACCCGAACGGCGAGACGATCGTCGCGCTCGCGCTGTCCGCGCCCCCGCCGGGTGCCGTGCTCACCTGCACGGACGGCCTGAGCCGCCAGGCGATCGGCGGGATCGCCACGTTCGATGGCTGCCAGATCGCCGGGACGGCCGCACCCGGGGTCGTCCTCGTCGCGAGCTCCGCGGGCCTGGCGCCCGCCAGCACGCCACCCTTCACGGTCGCGCCGGCGCCGCCGGCCCTGACGCTCGCTGCCTCGGGCACGCTCGTGACGTGGGGCCAGGACGTCCAGCTCTCGGCGGCGCTCGTTCCCCCCGGGCCGCAGGATGCGAGCGCTCGCACCATGCATCTCCAGCGCTCCACGGACGGGGCGACCTGGACGCCCGTCACCGATCTGCTGACCGACACCTCGGGCGCCGCCGGCGCGACGGACCATCCCGCGACGAACACCTATTACCGGCTGGTCTTCGACGGGTCGCCCGACCTGACCGCCGCGACGAGCCCGGTCGTTCGGGTGCTGGTCCGGAGCGTGGTCCAGCTGCGCCCGGACAGCCACGGCGCCACCCGCGTCGTGATGGGCGGGACCACGGTGACGTTCTCCGCGCGCGTCCAGCCGGCGCCCGGATCGGCCGCGCCCGGTTCCGCCGCGCCGGCACGGGTCACGTATCGCCTGTACCAGCTCGTGGGACGCTCCTGGGTCGTCAAGCGGACCTGGACCGTGAGCCTGGACGCGAGCGGCGCGGCAAGCCTCGCGGTGCGGTTCGGGTCGCGCGGGACCTGGCGCGTGCGGGCCTTCGCCCCCGGGACCCCCACGAACGCGATCAGCGTCCTGTCGCCCGCCCAGACGTACTCGGTGCGCTGAGGCCGCGCAGGCCCCGGCGGGCGCCGTCGCGGTCGTCGCCCGGGGTGCCTCTGCTAGGATCACGGCGTGCCGTTCGACATCAACGGGATCCGCATCCCGACCATCCAGCAGGACAACGTGGCGGCCCGCTGTCGGGGCTGCGGCCGCGTGATCGAAGGCACCCCGTTCCGGGTCAACGTCATGGACATCACGGCCGTCGAGATCCCGCCGACCTGGTCCGACCGAACCCCCATCAACCCCGGCCCGTTCCAGTTCCACGCGGACCCGGCCTGTGCCCGCCGCTGGATGCGCGAGCGCGGCAACCTGTTCTGCCGGAAGTCCGCGGTCCGCGAGCTGATGCGCCCGATCGCGATCCCCGGCGAGACGCCGCGCTGGGGCCTCTGCGACGGGCTGCACCACGACGACCACGAGTTCGTCCCGGCCTGACCGGCCCACCCGGGCCCCCTCGGAGGCCTTTACGACATGCGAATCGTCATCCCCGGCATCACGTCGCTGATCGCCCTGGTCTTCGCCGTCGCGCTGGTCGACCAGTGGCGGGTCCGGCGCCACGCATTCCAGCTCAGCTGGGCGATCGGGATGCTGTTCTTCGGGATCGCCAGCGGCTGCGAGACGATCGCCGCCGCAAACGGCTGGAGCGAGCCACTTTACCGGACGTGGTACCTGACGGGCGCGGTCTGGACCGCCGGCTGGCTGGGCCTGGGGACCGCGTTCCTCCTTGGTCGGACCCGCTTCGGCTACACGTTCGCGTTCTGCCTCTTCCTGGCCGGGCTGTTCACGTTCCTGACCCAGCAGCGCTACAACTACGCGGGCGCGGGGAGCTCCCCGATCCTGTACTTCATCGCGGCCGGCATCCTGGCCGCTGCGGTGGCCATCGCCACCTACTTCGGGGACGATCGGTGGCCACGGATCGCGGCGCTGGCGGTGGTCGGCGCGAGCCTCCTCTCGGTTGGCCTGATGCTCACGACGACGCTTGCCGCTCCCGGCTGGATGGTGGATCCGGCCACGAACGCGCCGGTGGCCGACCTGTTCCCGGGCACGCTCCGGCTCCTCACCCCGTTCCTCAACATCACGGGAGGGCTCGCGCTCGCGTTCGGGGCCGTCTTCTCGGCCTACGTCTTCATGCCGAAGCGGCGCATCCTCGACTACTCCCTGGACCCGACCCAGCCGGGCGACGTGTTCCTGTTCAACCTGGCGATCGCCCCGGTGGCGATCGCGGCGAACCTCGCCGCGTCGCTGCCCGGCGCGTTCCGGGCGCTCCTGGCCGGACGCCTGCACAGCCGCGTCCCGGCGACGATCCTGATCGCGATCGGGGCATTCCTGGCTTCCTCGGGCGACACGCTGGCGCGGTTCGGCAATACCGAGTTCTTCGTCTTCGGGAAGCTGCTCTCGGTCATCTTCCTGTTCGTGGGATTCCTGGTGAGCGTCGAGGCGTTCAGCGAGGTCCGCATCCCGTTCACCCGGATCGTCCTCGTCCGGCGGCCGGCCGAACCGGCGCCGGCCGGGGAAGCGCGGCCGAGCTCCTGAGCGCATCGACCGCCCTCGTCATTCGCCTGTGACCCTCCCGCGCGGGCGCCTGGGTGGCTCGCTGGCCGTCGCCTGCGCCGCGTGCCTGTTCGGCACCCTGGGTCCCGCTTCGCGCGGCGCCTACGACGCCGGCCTGACGCCGCTCACCTTCGCGCTCTGGCGGGCCGCCCTGGGAACGCTGGGCCTGCTGGTGATCATCGCGGCGCGCAGGCAGCGCGGCGGTGATCGCGTGGCCTGGGTGGCGCTCGACCGGCGCTCGATCGCGGCGCTCGGCGCGGCGGCGGTCACGGCCGTGGTGCTCAACCTGGCGATCTTCTCGGCGTTCGAGCGCCTGTCGATCGCGCTGGCACTGTTCGCGTTCTACACGTACCCGGCGCTCGTCGCGATCGGCTCGGTCGCGATCGGGGAGGAAGGGCTGGACGCCGGTCGCCTCCTTGCGCTCCTGCTTGCGCTCGTCGGGATGACCGTTGTCGTCCTGGGGGGCTCGGGGGGCGGCCCCGGCTTCGAGCTGGTCGGCTTCGGTCTCGCCCTGCTCGGATCGGCGATGCAGGCGGTCTACGTGATCCTGGGCCGGCGCGGCTTTCCGGCCGTCCCGACCGAGCAGGCGATCGTCCTGATCCTTGGCGGCACGGCAGTCGGGTACTTCGCGCTCACGCTTGCCACCGGGTCCCTGGATGTTGCGCTTCTTCCGTTCCGCTCGCCGGGAGCGCTCCCGGTGCTCCTCTGGTCCGGCGTCGCCGGTGCCTCGATCCCGACGTTCCTGTTCCTCCACGGGATCCGCGTCATCGGCCCGACACGGGCGGCCATCATCTCGCTGATCGAGCCCGTCGCCGGTGCGACGCTGGCGGGGATCCTGCTCGCCGAGCTCCTGGGTCCGCTCCAGGTGGCGGGCGGGGCCCTGGTGCTGGCCGGGGCCGCCCTGCTCCAGCGTGGCGGCGAGGCGGCCGAGCCGCACGAGGCGACCACTCCCGCCGCCTGACGCCCACGCGGCCTGGCTCGCCTGATCGCACCGCCCGGAGTGGAGTGCGGCCGCGAGCGTCGATCGAGCGTGGGCCGCGGCTTCCGTATACTTGGCAGGCCCGGTCGGTCCCGGCGCCCTCACCCGGGCAGCCGCCGCCCAGGGCCGAGCTGTCCGAGGTTTCATGCGCGTCCGCAAGGCCGTCTTCCCCGCCGCCGGCTGGGGCACCCGCTTCCTCCCGGCCACCAAGGCCCAGCCCAAGGAGATGCTCCCGCTCGTCGACAAGCCCGTGATCCAGTACGCGATCGAAGAGGCCGTGGCGGCGGGCATCGAGCAGGTGATCATCATCACCTCCAGCCAGAAGCGGGCGATCGAGGATCACTTCGACATCAGCTACGAGCTGGAGCACCTGCTGGAAGAGCGCGGCGACATCGAGCGCTTGCGCCAGGTGCGCCACATCAGCGACCTGGCCCAGATCGCCTACGTGCGGCAGAAGGAACAGCTCGGCCTCGGCCACGCGGTCCTCATGGCCAAGGAGATGATCGGCCACGAGCCCTTCGCGGTGATCTTATCGGACGATGTCGTGGTCGGCGAGCGGCCCTGCATCGGTCAGCTGATCCACGCCTACTCCCAGACGCATGCGTCCGTGGTGGCGGTGATGGAGGTGCCCGCGGAGGACACGTCCCGCTACGGCGTGATCGGCGGGCAGCGCGTCGATGGCGGCGACGGCCGTCTGTGGAAGGTCGACCGGCTCGTCGAGAAGCCGGAGGCCGGCACGTCGCCGTCCAACCTGGCGATCATCGGGCGCTACGTCCTGACGCCGAAGATCTTCGACAAGCTGGAGCGGACCACGCGCGGCGCCGGTGGCGAGATCCAGCTCACCGACGCGATCCAGGCGCTCATGGAGGAGCAGGCGGTCTACGGCTACGAGTTCGAAGGGACCCGCTACGATGCCGGGACGACCATGGGCTGGTTGAAGGCCTCGGTTGAGCTCGCCCTCGCCCGACCGGACCTGGGCGAGGAGTTCGGGGCCTATCTGCGGGGCCTGGACTTCTAGCGCCTCGGCTCGGCGCTGCGGCGCCCGGCAGCTGACAAGGAGACGGATCGTGGCTGGTCTCGGCGACGTGCTCGGCGGGCGGTATCGCCTCGTCGAGCTGCTGGGCCAGGGCGGCATGGCCACGATCTACCGGGCCACCGACAGCGAGCTGCGCCGCGACGTCGCTGTCAAGGTGCTGCACACCGAGTACGGTCACGACCCGGACTTCGTGGCTCGCTTCCGCCAGGAGGCCCACGCCGCCGCCTCGCTCAGCCACCCCGGCATCGTCGGGGTGTACGACTTCGGGACCGACGAGGCCGGGCCGTACCTGGTCATGGAGCTCGTCGACGGCGAGGATCTCGCGGCGCTCATCCGGCGCAACGGGCCGCTGCCGCCCCGCCAGGCAGCCCGGCTGGTGGCCGAGGTTGCCCGGGCGCTCGACGCGGCGCACGAGCGGGGGATCGTCCATCGCGACGTCAAGCCCGGGAACATCATGCTGACCGCCAACGGTCGCGTGAAGGTGACCGACTTCGGGATTGCGCGGGCCTGGGCCGACGCCCGTCTGACGCTTCCCGGGACCACGCTCGGGTCGGTCCACTACTTCAGCCCCGAGCAGGCGCTCGGCGAGCCAGCAACCGCCGCCTCCGACATCTACAGCCTGGGGATCGTCCTGTTCGAGCTGCTGACCGGCCGCCGACCGTGGGAAGGCGATTCGGCGGCGTCCGTCGCGATGGCTCGCATCTCGGCCGCCCCGCCAAGCGTCTCCGAGATTCGGCCTAGCGTCCCCCCGGCCCTGGAGGCGATCGACCGCAAGGCGATGGCGCCCGAAGCGGCCGACCGCTTCGTGACCGCCGGGGCGATGGCGGATGCGCTCGAGGCATTCCTGGAGGAGGGCCGTGGCCACGGCGCCCGCCCCGCAGGGCCGGTCGGGCCGGTCGGGCCGGTCGTAGCCGGTCCCACGCCGCCGGCTCGCGCGGGCGGCTCGATCAGGGCGGCCGGCGCAACCGCAGTGGCCGTCCCCTTCCCGGACCCGCCGCCCGTCGCGATGCCGCCCGCTCGCGATGCCGCCCGTGCCGACCCTGACGCAGGCCTCACCGCCGGCCACACCGCCGCCCGCTGATCCAGGCGACGGCGGCCGGACCAGCCCGTGGGTCTGGGTGGCCGGCGTCCTCGGTCTTGTCATCCTCGTGCTCGCGGGGCTCCTCTTCTTCCGCGTCCTTGCGGCGAGCTCGCTCCCGGCGGCGACGCCCGGGCCCGGCAGCGTCACGCTCCCGTCCTTCGTCAACGCGTCCTACGCCGATGCGAACGCGCAGGCCAACCGGCTCGGGATCATCCTCGCGCCCACCTACGTCAAGCAGAACAACGTCCTCGACGGCACGATCGTCGGGCAGGATCCACCTGCCGGGACCAGCGTCAGCGAAGGGTCCACCGTCAAGGTGAACGTGGTCAGCGGCAAGGACCTGGTCTCCGTGCCGTCGATCGTCGGACTTACCGAGAGCGGCGCGATCCAGGCGATCGTCAGCGCGAACCTCCAGCTGGGGACCCGGTCGGTGGACTTCGACCCGGCGATCCCTGCTGGCTCCATCATCAGCCAGGGTCTGCCGTCCGGACCTGTCGGTTCCCGACCGACACGCCGGTCGACTACGTCGTCTCCGAGGGGCCGCAGCCGACCCCCAGCCCGTCACCGTTGCCGAGCCCGTCCCTGCCGCCCTCTCCGCAGCCATCGCCGTTGCCGAGCGTCGCGCCCACCGGGGAACCGAGCCCGTCCGCCACGCCGGCGCTCGTGCCGGTGAGCTCCTATGTCGGGCTCAGCGTAGGGGATGCGATCGCCCAGGCGGCATCCGAGGTCCTCGAGATCCAGTGGCAGGGGGAAGGCACTCCGCCGATGGACTTCGTCGTCGTCGCCCAGAGCCTCCAGCCGGGACTGGCTGTGCCGCTCGGGTCGACGATCCAGCTGATCGCCGCGCCGCCGTCCCCAAGCCCGTCACCCTGACCTCGGCCAGCTGCCCCTGACGCCAGCCCGGGGGCCGTCGTCCGGGTGGTTCCGGCGCGCCGTCGGCGGCTCCGGGCGCCGGCAGATGAAACGGGCGTTCAGGCCTCCGGCTCGCTCCAGAGGGTGCCCGGTGCCGGGAATGGGGGACCCGCCGGGTCGATCACCGGGATCGGATCGCCCACCCCGGACCGCCGCGTGGACGCCGGGATCGGCCGCCAGCAGCCCCGAAGCTCGTCGCCCCGGAGCGCCGTCCGGCGCGGATCGAGGCCGCACGTCCCGCCGAGGGGCCCGGCGATCGCGCGGCGGAAGTGGGCGCACGTGCCGCAGCTGGTGCTGGATCGGCGGCACACCCAGCACCGCGCCGCCTCGGGCTGCGGCGTCCGGCAGTGCGGGCAGCGCCAGTTCGCCATGCGCGGATGGTAGCTGCGCCAGGACCGTCGCGCCAGGCGTCGCCGCGTGCGGGCGACCGCTCCGGCGCCGCCGCGTCAGGGGATGATCGTGATCACGACCTGGCCGGACGCGTCACCGAACTCGGGCGTGGTCAGGAACGCGGTCCCGGGCCCGCTCCCGGGGGTTGCGCCGGCGGGGATCGACGTCCGGAAGACCGCCAGCCCGGTGGCGTCGGTCATCCCCTGCCCGGTGATCATGCGGCACGCCGGGGATCGAGACGGTGAACGTGATATTGCGGCCCGGCAGGGCTGTTCCCCTCGGGATCCGTGGCGACGGCGCGCAGCTCCAGCGTCCGCGGAAGGTTGGCCGCGCTGATCCGGTAGGAGGACGCGGTCAGCGCAACCGTGAGCACGCCGTTTCCCGCAGGACTCGTCAGCGTGGTCGTCGTTGCGTTTCCGGCGGGGTCCGTGGCCGTCAGGGAGATCGCGTTGGTTCCGTCCACGAGCTGCATCACCACCTGGAAGGCGCCCGTTCCATCGGCGACGCCGATGGCCGTGCGCCCATTCGCGGCGTCACGCGCGGTGATCGCCGACCGGCCCTGGGTCTTTCCCACGATCGTGACCGAATCCGCGTTGACGGTCGACTTGTCCGTCGGCGCCGAGATGGTGATCTTGGGCGCCGACGTATCCAGGACGTAGGTCACGATCGCTGACGCCTCGCTCTCGCCTCCCGGGCCCACGACGGTCGCCGAGAAGTCGTTGTGGCCGAGCTGGAGCGTCACGTCGGGGATCGTGAAGCTGGGCGATTCGCCGAGGGGGACCTCGCGGACCAGGACCGGCTGCTTCTGGGGGTAGGCGACGTAGAGGCGGATCGTGACGCCGGCCCGCGGTCCGACCAGGCTGGCCGGGACGCTGCCTGTGATCGTCACCGTGGCCTGGTTCGTGGAGACCTGGCTCGGTTTGTCCAGCACGGGTGAGACGGGGATCGACGGCGGGGCTTGGACTCGGCGTGGACGGCGACGGGAGAACCGCGCCGGTGATCCCCGAGACGGTGTCGCCCACCGCCGAGACGATCCGGGGAAGGGCGCCATTGAGCGTGAACAGGACCACCCCGCCCAGCGCGACGATGGCCAAAGCAAGGACCGCCTTGGCTGCCAGGGGCAGGCCACGTGGCGCCTCGGGCGCCCGACGTGGCTGGATGCGTGGCACGAGCGGGCCTCGCGGCGCGGGCGAGACCGGCCGTGGTCTGCCGGAGGAGGGCGGTCGGGGCCGGACCTGGCTCGGCCGTCCGCGGCGGGACATCATCGGGCCGCATTGTCGCACGACGGCGTCGTGTCACCCTGGTCGGCGAGTGGACAGCACCCGACTGCCATGCCCGACGGCCCGTTTCGACCATCCAACCTCCAGTGGCGGGCCCTGCGGTGTACGCTGGCGCGGATCAGGCACGTTTGGGAGCGTTCGGTCCGGTGCGTGAGGGAATGGAGGAAGGCGATGCGCCGCGCGGCCCGCGGGCGGGGGCCGTCCGGCCGGCAGTCGGGCTCGGCCCGGTGGTCCGCCCTGCCCTGCCGCCGCGTGATGCCGGAACAGGCCGACGGCCCTACCCTCCGGTCGTCCCGCCGTTCCGGCGCCTCGATCGGTCGCTCTCGGTGGGCCCGGGCGCGATGATGCGTGGATCCCACCCCGGGGCAGCGGCCGGGGAGTCGTACGCGCGCACAGGCGCGGTTCCGGGCTATGCCGCGCCGCGCACCGGGTTCGGGCTTCCGAGCCTGCGTCGCAATGTCTGCCCCCACTTCTACATGACGGGCATTCCCGGCTCCGTCCCGATCCAGGCCCCGCACCTGCTCAAAGCCCTGGTGCGCCAGGAGCAGACCGTGTCCCGCTGCCAGTTGCGTGGCGGCGTCCACATGGAGCAGGGCTACGTCTACGACGTCTGCCTGGGATCCCGCTTCAACCAGTGCGTCTTCTACGAGGACGACCTGGGCTCGTGAGCGGGGCGGAGGGCGACGACCTTCCGGCCACCTTCGCCGGGTCGGTTGCCGCGCTCCAGGCGCGCGGCCAGTTCGGGATCCGCCTGGGGCTGGGCCGGACCCGGGCGTTGCTGGCAGCCCTCGGGAACCCCGAGCGTGACATTCGCGGCGTGCTCATCGGCGGGACCAACGGCAAGGGCAGCGTGGTGGCGCTCGTGAGTGCCTGCCTCGCTGCCGCGGGGTATCGAGCCGGGGAGACCCCCAAGCCGCATCTCGTCAGCTACCGCGAGCGGATCCGGGTCGCCGGTCACCCGATCTCCGCGGCGGATTTCGCACGTCTCGTGCGCGCCGGGCTCCCGGTTGCCGATCGGGTTGCCCGTCGTCACGGCTCGCCGACCGAGTTCGAGCTGCTGACCGCGCTCGCCTTCCGCCACTTCGCGGACGAGGAGGTGGACCTCGCGGTCGTGGAGGTCGGCCTGGGTGGGCGCCTCGATGCCACCCACGCGTGGGACGGCGGGGTCGCCGCCATCACGAACGTCGACCTGGACCACATGGAGCACCTGGGCCCGACCGTCGAGGCGATCGCCCGCGAGAAGGCGGCCATCATCATGCCCGGGGACATCGCGATCACGGGCGCGGCGGGGACCGCCCTCGGGCCCATCAGGCGCCGGGCGGGACGGGTCGGGGTCGTGCTCGTGGAAGTGGCCCCGGTGCCCGTGCTGGCCGCCGACCTGGGCGGCCTGCTGGTGGAGCTGCCGGGCCTGGGCTCGACCCGGGTCGGCCTGCTGGGGAGACACCAGGCGGCGAACGTGGCGGTCGCGGATGCGGTGCTTGACGCGCTAGGCACGGCCGGGATCGCGCAGGTCGGCCCGGACGCCCGGCGTGCGGGCTACGCGGCGGCGCGATGGCCCGGCCGGCTGGAGCTGCTCCGGCTCCCGGATGCCGGACCGGGCGGGAGTGAGGCGGAGGTTCTCCTGGACGGGGCGCACAACCCGGCCGGGGCCCGAACGCTTGCCGCAGCGCTCGACGAGCTGCGACCGCTCCTGCGCGGCGCCCGCGGTGACCGCAGCGCGGCGGCCGGCCCGGCCAGGGCCCCGGTGACCCTGGTGGTGGGGATGATGGCCGACAAGGACGTCGATGGCGTGATCTCGGCGCTCCGGACGTCGAGCGCGCTCGACGGCGCGCGCGTCATCGCGACCGCCGTCCCTGGCGGGCGCGCGCTGGGCGCGGACGCCCTGGCGGCGCGCTGGCTCGCGGCAGACGCAGGAGGCCGACGTCCAGGCGGCTCCCGGACCCGGTCGCGGCCATCGACCGCGCGGTCGCGACCGCGGAAGGCCCGGTCGTCGTCGCCGGGTCGCTCTACCTGGTGGGGGCGGCGCGCGCCCGGCTGGTGGACGACCCCGAGCTCCGCGACCCGGTCGCCCCGACCCCGGCGTAGGATCCCGGCACGATGCGCGACCCTGCTGCTTCTCCTCCCGGACCCCCGGACCACGCCGCCGGCGTACGAGACCTGCCGCGCGAGGGCGGCGTGGTGCCGCCGGACCCGGGCCGCGGCGGCGGAGCGGCCACACCGTCCTTCGCCATCCCGCCGGATGCCCGGTCCGGGCTGCCGGGCCCGCCGGTGCCGCTCCACCATCGGGCCGCGAACGTTCGCCTGGGGAAGCCGGACGTTCGTGATGGGGATCCTCAACGTCACGCCGGACTCCTTCTCCGGCGACGGGCTTGATCGCGGCCGACCGCGATCCGGTGCGAGGCCGCGGTCGCGCATGGCCCGCTCGATGGCCGCGGCGGGCGCCGATCTCCTCGACGTCGGAGGCGAGTCGTCACGGCCGGGCATGCCCCGGTGAGCCGAGCGGACGAGATCGCCCGGGTCGTGCCGGTCATCCGCGCCCTGCGCGAGGCGCTGCCCGACATGCCGCTGTCGGTTGACACCACCAAGCCCGCCGTCGCCGAGGCGGCGCTTGCGGCCGGCGCCCACCTGCTCAACAACGTCTGGGGAGTCGCCCCGGATGCCGGGCTCGCCCGGGTCGCAGCCGCCCACGGCGTCCCGCTGATCGTCATGCACAACCGCGCCGAGGCGCGCTACATGAACCTGGTCCCGGAGGTCCTCGCCGACCTCCAGGCCGCGCTCGAACGGGCGATGGCCGCAGGGGTCGCCTGGGATCGACCTGATCGTGGATCCCGGGTTCGGGTTCGGGAAGGCGCCGCGCCACAACCTCGCCCTGCTCCGTGACCTCGGGGCATTCCGGCTCCTGGGCCGCCCGATCCTGTTGGGGACCTCCCGCAAGTCGACCCTGGGCAAGATCCTCGACCTTCCGCCCGAGGAGCGCTCGGAGGCCACCCTGGCGACCACCGCGCTCGCGATCGCGGCGGGCGTGGACATGGTCCGGGTGCACGACGTGCGACCGAACGTCCGCGCGGCGCGAATGGCCGACGCGATCGTGCGCGGCTGGGGCCCGGAGGAAGACGGGTGACCGACCGGATCGAGCTGCGCGGGATGCGCTTCGCGGGTCGCCACGGCGCGCTGCCGCACGAAGCGCTCGAGACCCAGCCATTCGAGGTGGACGTGGTTCTCGAGCTGGACCTTGCGCCCGCGGGGACGACCGACGACCTCCAGCTGACCGTCGACTACGGCGACGTGTTTCGCCGGGCGAGGGCCGTCGTCGAGGACGGGCCCCACGTGGCGCTGATCGAGACGCTGGCCGGACGGATCGCGGCCGACGTGCTGGCGGCTCACCCGGCCGTCGAGGCGGTCACCGTTCGCGTGCGCAAGCCCCGGGCGCCGCTTCCAGGGGTCTTCGCCTGGGCCGGGGTTGAGATTCGGCGCGAGCGCGGGCAGGCCTGAGCGGGCCGCGCGGGTCGGCCTCGAGCAGGGCGTGCGGCACCATCGGAACACGCCCGGTCCGGCGGGCGGCTTCGGGTCGCCGGCCGGGCGCTCAGAGGTTGGCGGGGCGGGTTCCCAGCGTCAGCGTCGAGCGTGATGTTCTTCCCGTCGCGAAGGACGTCGAGCGCAACGGTGGTGCCCGGCGTGTACTGGGTGAGGATGTCATCGAGCGGCGTGACGGCGGTGATCTGGATCCCGTCAACGGCCGTGATGATGTCGCCTTCCTTCAGGCCGGCCTTGGCGGCGGGGCTGTCCGGGACCACCGCAGGGGTGGTGCTGCTGGTGACGGAGGCCGGTGCAAGCCACGCGCCGGTGCTCACCGGGAGCTTCTCCTGGTCGGCGATCTGCAGCGTCAGGGCCTGGTAGCGGATCCCGATCCACGGACGGGCCAGCTTCTGGCCGGCGAGCGCCTGCTCCATGATCGGCTTGGCGATGTTGATCGGGATCGCGAAGCCGATCCCCTCGGCCGTCTGGGCGACCGCCGTGTTGATGCCGACCACGTCGCCGTGCGCGTCGAGAAGGGCGCCGCCCGAGTTGCCCGGGTTGATCGCGGCGTCCGTCTGGATGAGGTTGTTGATCTGGGTGCCGTCCTGGACCTGGATGGTGCGCCCGAACGCCGAGATGATCCCCGCGGTCACCGAGTTCGTGTACGTGCCCAGCGGGCTGCCGATGGCGATCGCGAGCTGGCCCACCTTCGCCGTGGACGAGTTCCCGATCGGCGCGGTCGGCAGCCCTGTCGCCTCGACCTTCACGATCGCCAGGTCGGTCAACGTGTCGATCCCGTAGATCGTGCCGCTGAACTGGCGGCCGTCCTGGAGCGCGACCTCGAGCTGGGTGCTGGCGGCGACGACGTGCTTGTTGGTGATGATCCAGCCGTTCGAATCGAAGATCACGCCTGAGCCGATCCCCGTCGTCGGGATCTGGCCGAAGGGGTCATTGGGGTTCCCCGACGCGCCCGATTCCGTGATCGTGACGATCGCCGGCGAGACGTTGGCGGCGGCGATCGTGATCGCCGACTGCTCGTCGGCGGCAGGCGGTGATGCGGTCCCCGTCTGCCCCTGGGCGGCGGTCGTGGCGGCAGCCGGCGCGGTGGCGGCCGGCCTGTCGATCGATCCCGACGCGCGGAGCAGGCCGTAGGTCCCGGCCGAGGCGAGCACCGCGGAGACGATCGAGACCGCGACCACGACGCCGAGGAGCCTTCCGCCGCCCCGGCTTCCCCCGCCGGCGGGAGCGGCGCCGGGGGTTGGGAGGGTCCAGCCGGAGGCCGCCGGCGACCGTGGTCGCGGGATCGAACCAGCGCTCGGGGGTGGGCCGTGGCGCCTGCTCGGCGTCGTCCTCGGTCGCGGCCCACGCAGGCCGACGGTCGGCGCTCGGCGCGTAGCTCACCGGCTGGGTCGGCGCATCGTCGAGCGGCCACAGTCGGTGGCTCCGGCACCGACCGGGGATCGCGCACCGGCTGGGTCGGAACGGGGTCGGGCGCCGTTTCGAAGGGCTCGCTCATCGGTGCGGGATCACTCCAGGATGCGTCGGCCGCGAGGTCGGCCACTGGGACGCTGCCCATGATTGGCAGGGCGAGGTTCAGGCGCGGGCTGCGCGTCTATGAAGAATTCGCCACCTCGTCGGGTCCCGGTGCGGGCGGCGAGGCTGGCAGGGGTTCCGACCCTTCGAGCGGCCTGAGCGGTGACCGCGCGCGGGTCCCTGACCAGGACGACGCTGAATGTGGAGCCGTGGCCGACGCGGCTCTCCACGCCGATCCGGCCGGCATGCATGTCGACGATCGACTTCACGATCGCGAGGCCCAGCCCGCTCCCGCTCCCGCGCGCCTCGCTGGCGCTGGAGCCGCGGTAGAAGCGCTCGAAGATGTGGGGCAGCTCGGCAGCGTCGATCCCGACGCCCGTGTCCACGACGTCCAGCTGGGCGCCATCGCGATGCGGCCGGAGCGTGACCCGGACGTGGCCGCCGCGCGGCGTGAACTTGAGCGCATTGCCCACCAGGTTCCCGACCACCTGCCCGATCCGCGGCGGATCGTGGCGGATGCGGAGCGGGGATTCCGGGAGCTCCAGCACCAGCTCCACTCCCCGTCGGCGCGCCGATGCCTCCGCCTGCTCCACTGCCGATTCGACGGTCGTGCGGAGGTCGTCCGGCCGCAGGTCGAGCGCGAGCAACCCCGACTCGAGCTTCGAGAGCTCCAGCAGGTTCTGGGCCAGCCAGTCGAGGCGCTCGAGCTGGACTCGGCTCAATTCGAGGAACTCGAGGCGCGTCGCGGCGTCCTCGCCGGCCTGTCCCTGCAGGAGCTCCGTGTTCATCCGCAGCGCCGCGATCGGGGTTCGCAGCTCGTGGCTCACGTCGGCGAGGAACTCGCGGCTCCGGTCCCGGTCACGCCGCACCAGGCCGACCGACTCCTCGAGCCTGCCCGCCATCAGGTTGAACTGCCGGGCCAGGTCGGTCACCTCCGTGTACGCCGCGCCGATCTCGGCCGCGGGAACGCGGTTCGCCAGGTCGCCGCTCCCGAAGCGGCGCGTCGCCTCGCTCAGGCGCCGCAGCGGACGCGTGAAGCGGCTCGCGATGAGGGCTCCCAGGAAGAGCGCCGCGAGGAGTGACGCCGAGTGCCGTGAAGGCGAGCAGCGTGGTGATCGTCGCCAGCGTGTAGCCCCGGGTCGTGTAGGGGTCGGAAAGCGTCACCTTCACGCCCCACGGGACCGAGAGCGCGGTGCTCTGAACCGGCCCGAAGTTCGCCGTGGCGTGGATTGCCTCCCGGCTCTCGCCGGCCTCGGGCGGCGTGGTCAGGGGCGCCCGGTTCGTCCCGCCGGGTGCCGCGGTCACGATCACGTCGCCCGACGCGTTCTGGGTGGCACCACCGATCGCAACCGTGACGTCCGCCTTCGCCACTCCGTTCGCCAGGAAGCTCAGGAACGAATTCGGCGCTGATCCGCGCGGCGACCGCGGCGTTGAGCGTGTTGCCCGCCTCGATGACCTGGTCGCCCGCCGAGGCAGGGACCGCCACGACCGCGACGATGCTGGCGACCTCGAGCGCGCGCGCCGAGAGCGCGCTCTCCTCCTGCTCCGCGAAGTACGCGTCGAGGCGGTTGACCACGATGGCCGAGACGGCGAGCAGGACGCAGGCGACAAGCGCAACGACCGTCAGGGTCATCTGGGCTCGGAACGACCGCGGGACCAGCCGGCCGAGACGGGCGCGCAGCCCGCGCCGGGTCGCCTCCCTCGGACCGGCGTGCTCGGGCGCCTCAGCGCTCCACGAAGGCGTAGCCAACCCCTCGCACGGTCAGCACGAAGATCGGCGCTGACGGGTCGTCCTCGATCTTCTCGCGCAGGTGGCTGATGTGGACGTTGATGGTCTTCTCGTCCTGGTCGAGCGCCTCGTAGTCACGCAGCAGCTCCAGCAGCTCGCTTCGCGTGAAGACGCGCCCGGGTCGGGTGGCGAGGTGGCGGAGGATCTCGAACTCGGTCGGCGTGAGGTTCACCTTTCGGCCGCCCCGCTGGACCCGTCGCCGCTCCAGGTCGATCACGAGGTCGTCGTGGCGAAGGACGCGCCCGCCCCCTGCATCCGCGAAGTCCCCGTACGCGCGCCGCAGCAGCGCCTTGATCCGGCTCATCAGCTCGCGCAGGCCGAACGGCTTGGTCAGGTAGTCGTCGGCCCCGAGCTCCAGCCCGATGACCTTGTCCACCTCGTCGTCACGGGCCGTCAGGACGAGGATGGGCATCTTGCCGTCGGCTGCCCGGATGCGGCGGAGCACCTCGAAGCCATCCATGCCTGGCAGGCGCACGTCGAGGACCACGAGGTCCGGGGCCTGGTGGGTGGCGTACTCCAGGCCCTCCTCGCCGGATCGGGCGATCGTGACCTCGTGGCCCTCCTGCTGGAGGGCGTACTGGATGCCACGCGCCACCGCGTGCTCGTCTTCGACGATGAGAATCGTGCTCGCCATTGCGGCCGGATCGTACACCGCCCGGGCCGTCGGCTCCGCCCGTGGTACCCTCACCCTTCGACCGGGCGCCCGGCCCCATCCGGCCGCGCCGCCGCCCGTCCGAGAGAAGCGATCAGACCGAACCGAGAGGCCCACCGTGACGACCGAACGCCCCACCCTTGCCGCCCTGCCCCGCTCGGAGATGGGCAAGGCCACCAGCCATCTCCGCAAGGCGGGGCGCATCCCGGCCGTCGTGTTCGGGCACGGCGCGTCGACGTCCGTCTCCGTGGACGCGCACGAGTTCGAGCTGCTCCGGCGACGCGCCGGGGCGAACGCCCTGATCGACCTCGAGCTGGAAGGCGACCGGACCCCGGTCATCATCAACGGCGTGCAGCTCCACCGGGTGAACCGCACCCCCCTTCACGTCGACCTATTCCGGGTGAAGATGAGCGAGGACCTGACCGTCGACGTCGCGGTCCACAGCCACGGCGAGTCGGCGGCCGTGGTGAAGGAAGGTGGCACGCTCATTCACGCCGTGGATCACGTTCGCGTCCGCGCCCGCCCGGACCGCCTGCCCAAGTTCATCGACGTGGACATCACGACCTTGACCGGGTTCGACTCCGTGATCGCGGTCCGCGACCTGCCGGCCCCGGAGGGCGCGACGATCCTCAACGACCCGGACGAGGTGATCTTCCGCGTGATCGCGCCGCGGGTGGCCGAGGTGGAGCCCGTGGTCGAGGCCGAGGCCATCGCGCCCGCGGCACCTGCCGAGGACGAGGCCGCCGCCGAGTAGGTCGGGCGCGTCGCCCGGGCGGTCCGCCACCAGCGAGTCAGCCACCCCCCAGTCAGCCGCGGCGCGGCTCTACCGCCATGGCCGCGACAAGGCGCGCGTTCCAGGTGAACGCGCTGTCGGGCAGGTGTGCAAGGGCGGCGTCGAACGCTGCCACCACCTCGGCCTGCACGGCCGGCGAGAGCGCGGCCAGCTCCTCCGCACGGTCGTACTCGAGGAACAACGCGCGTGTCGCGGCCCGCGTGAACCGGTGACGGAGCGTGGGCTCCCACGCGTCGATCTCGACGAAGCCGGCTTCGTGCAGCTCGTCACGGGCCGCGGCCGCGGACGCGATGGGGCCGGACCGCGGGCCGCCCCTCGATGGTGGCGCGGCGCAGCCCATCCGGGCGAGGGTTTCCGCCAGCGCGGCGTCGAACGCAGCCTCCGGCGCCCACGGTCGGTCTTCTGCCCACACGACGAATGCGAGCACGCCGCCGGGCCGGAGCACGCCGCGCAGGCCCGCCAGCGCCGCGCCGCGGTCCGGGACGAGGTGCAGCACGAACGACGAGATCACGGCATCGACTGACGCGGGCGCCAGGCCGGCCGCTTCCGGGTCGACGACGCTGCCTTCCCTGAGCGTCAGCCGTGCTCGCTCCGACTCCGTCAGGCCGGCGACCGACGCCGCGCGGGCGACCGCCAGCATTCCCGCCGAGATGTCCAGCCCCGTGACCCGGACACGCGGCCAGCGCCGCGCGGCCGCCAGCGCCAGCGTCCCGGACCCGGTCCCCGCGTCGAGGAGGTGGGACGCCGGGATTGCTGCGACCGCCGGTTCGATCGCGTCGAGCAGGCAGATCGCGGACGGGGCAAGGACCGGCGCCCAGAACCTCTCGTACAGGCGCGCCCGTTGATCGTAGCGGGCGACCATCTCGCTCATGTTCGCAGGATGCCACCGGGGCGCTCCGGGCGACGGACCCTCCGGGGAAGAGAGATAGAATCCGCGAGTCCGTGAGCTGCGCGGCCAGCGGTGGCCGTACCCCTGGAAAGCGAGTGGCAGATGGCGTCGCAAGCCGCGCCCGGCGCAGAGCGGGCGAGTGCTCCGCCCGCGATCCGCGCGGCTGGTCTGGTCAAGTCGTTCGGTGCGCTGCGGGCCGTGGACGGCGTCACGTTCGAGCTTGCGCCCGGCCGGATCTACGGTCTCCTCGGCCCCAACGGCTCGGGCAAGACCACGCTGATCCGGCTCCTCGCCGGCCTGACCCTGCCGACCGCCGGATACGCGGAGGTGCTGGGGACCCGGATGCCCTCTCGCCAGAACCTGGAGCGGATCGGGTACATGACCCAGGCGGACGGGGTCTACACGGCCCTGACCGTCGCCGAGAACCTCCGCTTCTTCGGCGCGGTGTACGGCGTGGACGGCGACGGGCCGGCGGCCGACGTGCTCGCCATGGTGGACCTCGCCGACCGGGCGGATTCGATCGTGGGCACGCTGTCGGGCGGCCAGCGGCGACGTGTGTCGCTCGCGTGTGCCCTCATCCACCGCCCACCGGTCGTCTTCCTCGACGAGCCCACGGTGGGGATCGATCCGCTCCTTCGCGCCGAGTTCTGGGCCCGCTTTCGCGCCCTGGCCGACGGCGGGACGACGATCGTGGTGTCCAGCCACGTCATGGACGAGGCGGACCGCTGTGACGAGCTTCTCTTCATCCGCTCCGGGAGGGTCATCGCGCGCGGAACCGGTCAGGAGATCCGGTCGCGGGCCGGAACCGACGACCTCGAGCAGGCGTTCCTCCGCCTCGGCGGGGACGTGGCGGTGACCCGGTGAGCCGCCGCCGCGTCGCGGCCCTCTTCCGGCGGGTGGTGGCGGAGATCCGGCGCGATCGACCGTCGCTCGCGCTGCTGTTCATCGCCCCGATCCTGATCACGGGACTCGTGACCTTCATCCTGCGCGACAGCCAGGCGCCCCAGGTCACGGCCGTCGTCGTGAACACGGCCGGCGCTCGCGGCCAGCTGGTCGGGACCGCCCTGGGGGTCGCGCTCCAGCAGGGCGGTGCCGTGGTTCGCGATGTCGCCGACGAGGCCGCCGCTCGGGCGGCAATCGCGGATTCGGGAGCGACCGTTGGGATCGTGATCGGCGCGGACGGCGCATCGGGGAGCCCGCTGACCATCACGGTGATCACGAACGGCCTTGACCCGGCGGGCGAGGCAGGCCAGGTCGCGACAATCCAGCGCGCGGCGCTGAGCGCTGCCGGGAACGCCTCGGGTGTGACCGCCCCGGCGATCGTCCACACGACGCTGTACGGCACGCCCGCCGACGACCCGATCACGACCTTCGCCCCGGCGATCGTCGGGTTCTTCGCCTACTTCTTCGTCTACATCCTGACCGGCGTGAGCTTCCTGCGCGAACGGACCGGCGGCACGCTGGAGCGGCTCATGGCGACCCCCGTCACCCGCGGGGAGGTCGTCCTTGGCTACACGCTGGGGTTCGGACTCTTCGCCACGATCCAGGTCGCCGTGCTCATCCTGTGGGCCCTCGGCACGCTCCACGTGCCGGCCGTCGGCCCGCTGCCGGACTTCTCCATCGGCCTGGGCGTGGCGGTCAACGGGAGCCCGCTGCTCGCGTTCCTGGTGGTGGTGCTTCTCGCGGTGGGGGCCGTGAGCCTGGGGATCTTCCTCTCGACCTTTGCCCGGACGGAGCTCCAGGTCATCCAGTTCATCCCGATCGTGCTGGCGCCGCAGTTCCTCCTGTCGGGCGTCCTGTTCCCGGTCAGCACGCTGCCGTCCATCCTGCAGCCGCTGGTCGCGATCATGCCCCTCAACTACGCCGTGGACGGCCTGCGGCAGGTCTTCATCCGCGGCGCGGACCTGGGCGTCGCGGCCCTCCAGCTGGACCTGGTCGTGCTGGCCCTCGTGGCTGGCTTCTTCGCGACGATCGCGGCCCTCACGATTCGGCGCGACGTCGTCTGACCGGCCGGCCGGGCGCACGCGGCCCCCGTGCCCCTTGGCCCCCGACCCGATCCGAGCGGCCCCCGTGATCGCGCCGAATTGGTCTACTGGTGAGGCGAGTTCCGGGCGAGGATTGGCGCCACTCGAACCGGTCGGCCCCCAGGCCGGGTCGACATGGGAGTCGGCCGATGAAGAAGATTCTCCTTGCCTACGACGGCGGAGAGCCTGCTCGGCGAGCCCTCGAGACTGCGGGCCAGCTCACCCGCGCATTCCACGCCTCGCTGAGCGTGGTGAGCGTCGTGCCCGAGGGGGCGGGCCGCCCGACCGGGGATCCATCGAACGACGCGTGCCTGCACGCCCGGGAGCTGCAGGAGGCGAAGCGGCTGCTGGCAGAGATGGGCCTCGAAGTCGAGCTGCTGGAACCGTCGGGAGATCCCGCCCGGCGGATCGAGCAGATCGCTGCCGAGGGTTGCTTCGACACGATCGTCCTCGGGTCCGGCCACCAGGCCGGAGGGCACGCGGGGCGCGGCGCCGCCGGCGTCTCGGGGCACGTGGTCGCGCACACGGCGGCCACGGTCGTCGTGGCCCGCTGAGGCGGCCCGCAGCACGGCGACCCGGACCATGCCACCCGCCGCGCTCCTTCGGTGCAGACGGCACTCACCGTGAATCACCGGGTCGCCTACGCTCCGCCAATGCCTGCCTCCCACACCTCCATCCCGGGTGCCCCGGACGCGCGGCGCCCGCTCCTGCTCGCGTTCCACGGGCGCTCTCTCCTGGGTCGCGCGATGTACAACAAGGACGCCGCGTTCACCGAGGAGGAGCGCCACTGGTTCGGGTTGAACGGGCTGCTCCCGGTCAACGTCCTCACGCTGGAACAGCAGCTGGGGCTGGAGCTGGAGCACGTCCGGCGCAAGGCCGATCCCCTGGAGCGCTACATCGGGCTCGCCGCGCTCCAGGATCGCAACGAGACGCTCTTCTACCGGCTCCTGGCGGAGAACCTGGAGGAGTTCCTCCCGATCGTCTACACGCCCACCGTCGGGCGTGCCTGCCAGGAGTACAGCCACATCCTTCGCCGTCCACGCGGCGTGTGGATCACCCCGGACGACACGGGCCGCGTCCCGGAGCTCCTTCGCAACGCCGCGCAGCAGGAGGTCCGGCTGCTGGTCGTGACCGACAACGAGCGGATCCTCGGGCTCGGTGACCAGGGTGCGGGCGGGATGGGGATCCCGGTCGGCAAGCTCGCCATCTACACCGCGGGCGCCGGCATCTACCCTTCCCTGACCCTGCCGGTCTCGCTGGACGTGGGGACCGACAACGAGGCGCTCCTCGCCGACCCGATCTACGCCGGATGGCGCCACCCGCGCCTCCGGGGGCCCGCCTACGACGCGTTCATCGATGCCTTCGTGGCCGGCGTCAAGTCCGTCTTCCCGCGGGCCATCCTCCAGTGGGAGGACTTCAAGCAGCACATCGCGATCCGGATCCTGGACCGCTACCGCGACGTCCTGCCGTCGTTCAACGACGACATCCAGGGCACGGCGGCCGTCGTGGTTGCCGGTATCCTGGCCGGCCTGCGCCACCTCGGGGAGCCGCTCCGTGGCCAGCGCTTCGTGTTCCTTGGCGCGGGCGCCGCCGCGACCGGGATCGCCCGCCTCGTGCGGGCCGCGCTCGCCGAAGCGGGGGCCGATGGCGACGAGATCCGCCGGTCGCTCATCCTGCTCGACTCGAAGGGCGTGCTGAACCTCGAACGCCCCGGGCTGGACGATGACAAGCGCGAGTTCGGGCTCAGCGCAACGGAGCTCGCGGCGCTCGGTCTCGAGCCCGGAGCCGACCTGCTCGCCGTGGTCCAGGCGGTGCGGCCGACGATCCTGATCGGGACGACCGCGTCCCCGAACACGTTCACCGAGCCGGTCGTGCGGGCGATGGCCGAAACGTGCCCGCGCCCCATCATCCTGCCGCTCTCGAACCCGACGTCGCGCTGCGAGGCGACCCCGGCGCAGGTGCTGGAGTGGACGGACGGCCGGGCGCTCGTCGCGACCGGCAGCCCGTTCGACCCGGTGGTCGTGGACGGACATGAGCACCGGGTCGGCCAGGCGAACAACGCGTTCATCTTCCCTGGCGTCGGGCTGGCCGCGATCGTGGCCGGAGCGCGCCACATCGACGATGCGCAGTTCCTGGTCGCCGCGCACACGCTCGCGGGCCTCGTCTCGAAGGAGCGCCTCGCCGAAGGGGCTCTCTATCCGCCGATCAGCGACCTCCGGGCCGTCTCGCGGGAGATCGCGGTGGCGGTCGTGTGCTCGCTCGGCACGCTGGACGGGCAACCGCTCGCCGCGTGTGAGCACGGACGAGCCGAAGCCGAGGCGGTCGTTGACGCCGCGATGTGGTGGCCGGAGTACCCGGCCTACGAGCCCGCCTGATCCCTCGGTCGCTGGGCGACGGGGATCCCGGCGCGAAGACCGCCACGCCCGCGACGGTATCGCGCCGTGGCCCGCCTCGCGGCGCGCAACGCGGCCAATCCCGCCCGGTCGCCTCATAATCCGGCGATGCACCTCCCGTTCGACCCGCCGCTCGAGCCGATGCTCGCCGCCCCGGCTCGCGGCGCTGCCGGATGGCGACGGGTGGGCCTACGAGCCCAAGTGGGACGGCTTCCGCTGCATCGTCTTCCGTGACGGCGACGAGCTGCGTGCTGCAGAGCCGCGACCTGCGCCCGCTCCAGCGCTACTTCCCCGAGCTGCTCGCACCGCTCCTGGCGGCGTTGCCGCCGCGCGCCGTGGTCGACGGCGAGGTGGTGATCGCGGGGCCGCACGGGTTGGACTTCGATGCGCTCCTGCTCCGGATTCATCCGGCCGAATCGCGCGTCAGCTTGCTGGCCGCCACGACACCGGCGAGCTTCGTGGCGTGGGACCTGCTGGCGCTCGGTGACGACGACCTGCGACCGCGGGCGTTCGACGAGCGCCGGGCAGCGCTCACCGGGAGCGTCCGGCCCGATGTACCGGGCGTGCGTGTCACGCCCCTGACGCGGGACCCCGCGATCGCCCGGGACTGGTTCGATCGCTTCGAGGGCGCCGGCCTCGATGGTGTGATCGCGAAGCGCCTCGATGGCGCCTATCAGCCCGGCAAGCGCGGCTGGGTCAAGCTGAAGCACGCCCGGACGGCCGACGTGGCCGTTGCCGGGTTCCGCTGGCACAAGGACGAGTCGGGCATCGGGGTCGGCTCCCTGATCCTGGGTCTGCACGACGAGGCGCGCACGCTCCACCATGTCGGGGTGGCCAGTGGGTTCAGCGCGGCGTTCCGTCGCGCGCTGGTTGCCGAGCTGGCGCCGCTCCGCGAAGGGGCCCTGGACAGCCACCCCTGGCGTGACTGGGCGACCAGGGAGCTGGCCGAGGCCGCCTATGGGCGCCGGATGCCCGGCGCTGCGTCCCGCTGGAACCGGGGCAAGGACCTGTCGTGGGAGCCGCTCCGCGTGGAGCGGGTCGCCGAGGTCGCCTACGATCACCTCCAGGGCGACCGCTTCCGGCACGCGACGCGCCTTGTCCGCTGGCGCCCCGACCGCCTTCCGGCGGACTGCCGCTACGACCAGCTGGAGGCGACGCCCCCGTACGAGCTGGACCAGATCTTCGGGCGGGAGCCGGGCGGCCGATGACGCGGGCGCGGGCGATGCAGGCGCGCCGCCGACGGAGCCGGTGGCGGCTCATCGCCGGCACGGCGCTCGGGCTCCTCCTCGCCGGCGCTGGTGTGGCCGGCGTTCTCGCGATGATGCCGGGCCGGCTTCCCTCGCCTGGCAGCGGGACCGTGCCGGCCGTGTCGGCATCACCGGCTCGGGCCGGCATCCCTGGCGCGACCCCCGCCTCCTCGACGAGCAGCGCCGCAGGGGCCTCGCCGATGGGCCGCGGCACGGCCGTTCCACCGTCCGCTGCCATCACCTCGGGCGGGCTGTCGCCCACGTCCATCACGACCCCGATTGCCACGATCGTGGCACCGCCCCCCGCGCCGCGGGTCGACGCGGCGACCGCGGCGATCCTCCAGCACGCGCTCGAGGCCGCCCGGAAGTCGATGGTCATTCCCGGTGTGGCCGCCACGGTGATCCTGGCCGATGGACGGACCTGGACCGGTGTCGCCGGCGACGCGGTCGTTGCCACGAACACGCGGGTGACGCCGCAGACGCCGTTCGCCATCGCGAGCGTGACGAAGACGTTCACGGCAGCCTTGATCCTGCGACTTGCCGAGGAGGGCCAGCTGACCATCGACGACCCCCTGTCGCGCTGGCTCCCCGACTACCCCGACGCGGCCCGGATCACGCTGCGGATGCTGCTCCAGCACACGAGCGGCCTCGCCGACTTCTTCCAGAACCCGAAGTTCGACGCGGTCCTGAACGGCGCGAAGCACCATGTCTGGACGCCCGAGGCGGTCCTTCCTTACGTGGCGAAGCCCGCGTTTGCGCCGGGCAAGGGCTGGGGGTACTCCAACACGAACTACGTCCTGCTGGGCCTCGTGGCGGAGCGCGCGGGCGGCGCCCCGTGGGCAGAGCAGATCCGGCAGGACTTCCTCGCCCCGCTCGGGCTCGCCTCGACCTACGTCCAGGGGGTGGGGACGCCGGCCGTGCCCCCGGCCCACGCGAACGTGATGTTCGTCGGGTATGGCGGGAAGATCCTGCCGCGCGACCTGAGCGACGGCAGCACGTTCGTGCCGTTCACCTCGGTGGCCACGGCCGCCTTCTCGGCTGGATCGATCGCATCCACATCGGGCGACCTGGCCCGCTGGGCGAAGGCGCTCTACGGCGGGGATGTCCTCACCCCGGCCTCCCTGGCGGAGATGCTCACGTTCGACCCGAAGATCGAGGCCTATGCCGCCCTCGCCTACGGCCTCGGCGTGTCGCGCGTCAAGATCGACGGGCGAATTGTCGCCTACGGGCACACCGGGGCACTGGACGGGACCCGGGCCTCCATCCGCTGGCTGCCCAAGCAGCACGTCAGCGTGGCCGTCGTCTTCAACCGCGACCTGTTCACCGGCGACGACGTGGTCCGCTACCTCGTCGATGCGCTCTACCCGCGCGCCACGCCCGGGGCATCGCCGGGCTCCTCGCCGGTGCTCCCCCGCACAGACCGCGACGCCCTGACCCCTTCCCTCGACCCTGACGCCTTGCTACAGTGCGCCTCGCACGCGTCAGCACACGCAGGAGGGGGGATCGTGACCGAGCCGCAGTCTCCAATGAACGGAGGAGCCGACCAGGCGCCGCCACCGCCGCCACCCGTCGCCATGCCCACGCCGCCGCCTCCGGCGCCGTCACCGCCGGTCGCCATGCCCACGGCGCCCGCCCCGGCCGGGCCGGCCTGGGGCCAGCCGGCACCCGCGCAATCAGGCTGGGCCAGCCCGCACCCACCCAGGGATGGGTGCAGCCGGCCCAGGTCCAGGCTCCGGGTCACTCGATGCTTCGCGTGATCGTCGTCCGCGCTGTTCATGCTGGCAGCCGGAGTCCTCACGCTGCTGCCGGCGGTGGGGTTCGTCGTCGGGGGCAGCAAGATCAGTGACTACCTGAACAACGACCAGTTCTCCGGCCTGGGGGACGCAGTCGGGGGTGCCCTGATCGCGGTCGGTGCCGTCATGCTGGTATGGGCCGTGCTCGAGATCCTGGCCTCGCTCGGGATGTTCCTGCGGCGGACCTGGGGACGCGCCCTGGGGACTGTCGTCGGCCTGTTCGGCGGCCTGTTCATGACGCTGATCCTGTTCGGGTCGCTGGGCGCCCTGCGGGCCGCCGACACGGTGAGCTCCACGGGCGCCGGCGGCGCGATCTTCGTCCTGATCGTCGCCCTGGTGTTCCTGGGCTACTGGTTCACGCTCTTCGCGTGCATCACCGGGGGCGCGCACTTCCGGCGACGGTAGCGTCCGCTCAGCCGGAGCCCGACACGTGCCGGCCGGGCGGGTGCGGGCGGCGCCGCTCAGCCGGGACGCCGCCCGGGCCACTCCACGCCCGCCCAGGGGTCGTAGTCGGGATCGAGCGCCTCCTGCGGCGGGCCGCAGGTCGGGCGGTACGTGCTCAAGGTTGAGGCGGATCCGCGTCCAGGTCGTGGATCGGCCGCGCATGGCGTCGACGAGCACGTCGGCCGGGGCGAGGTGCGGCCAGGCCTCGGGGTGGCGCTCCTTCCAGCGGGCGAGCCCGGCCATCGCCTCCGCCTGCGTCGCCGCACGCCCGATCTCGATGAGCGGCTTCGACGGCATCCGCCGCTTCGAGGGCGCGACGCGCGGCGGCTCGTCGAGCGTCTTCGCGTAGTTCGGCGGCCAGGGAGCGTCGCCCAGGCCCTGCGCCTCGTGGCGCGCGGACAGCTCGAGCAGAGCGTCGAGGCTCCCGGCGTGCTCGTCGATGGCGGCGTGGGGGTCGCCGAGCCGAGCGAACCGCGCCGGGACCGTCCGGACCGTGAACGCTGCCGGGTCGACGTCCGGCACTTCGTCCCAGGTCAGCGGCGTCGACACCCGGGCGTCGGGCCGGGGGCGCACGGAGTACGCGCTCGCGACGGTGCGGTCCTTCGCGTTCTGGTTGTAGTCGATGAAGACCCCGTGGCGCTCTTCCTTCCACCAGCGGCTGGTGGCCAGGTCGGGCACGCGCTGCTCCACGTCGCGGGCCAGCGCGAGGGCAGCCCGCCGAACCTCCGGGAAGGTCCAGCGGCGCTCGATCCGGACGTTGACATGGATGCCGCGATTCCCCGATGTCTTCGGCCAGCCGACGAGGCCGACGTCGGCGAGGGAATCCCGCACGACGAGCGCCACCCGCCGGATGTCGTCCCAGGGGACACCCGGGACCGGGTCGAGGTCGACGCGCAGCTCGTCGGGATGATCGAGGTCGTCGGCCCGGACCGGGTGCGGATTGAGGTCGACGCAGCCCAGGTTGATCGACCCAGGCCAGCTGGGCGGCATCGTCGATCACGACCTCGTCGGCGGTCCGCCCGCTCGGGAAGCTGAGCGTGACGGTAGGGACCCACGCCGGCCGCGACGCGGGAGCGCGCTTCTGGAAGAAGAACGGGCCGGCGGCGCCGTTCGGGTAGCGCTTGAGCGCCATCGGCCTGCCCCCGGCTCCCGCGGAGCGCGCCGTCCGCGACCGAGAGGTAGTAGCGCACGAGGTCGAGCTTCGTGACCGGTGCGTCGCCGAGCCCGGCCGGTCGTCGCCCGACCGCGGTCGCCGCGGCCGGCCGGCATGCCCTCAGCGCCGCCGGCCCCCGCGCCTTCGCCGCCAGCGCCGGGGAAGAACACCTTGTCCGGGTTGGTCACCGTCACGTCGCGCCCGGCGACGCGAAGGACCTCGGTGCGGGGAGCCATGCGCCGGAGCATACGGGGTGCTGTCGAGACTGGCGCTCGGCTGGCGCCACGGGGCTTCGGCCGCCGGCGGCGGTCCGACCGCTGCGCAGCGGCCGGATTCGGGAAGATGGCGCACGCTGTCGATCCGGACCGCCCGTTCGTCGTGTCAGCAGAAGACCCGCGACCGTCGCGGGTGGCAGGATCTGTGCGTGCCGTCTCCTGCCCGGCCGAGAAGGAGATCCCGATGCGCTACATGCTCCTCATCTACGGGCCCGAGATGGCGCCGATCCGAAGTCGCGCCCCATGCCGGACATGGAACCGTGGAACGCGTACACGCAGTGGATGATCGACACCGGCATCTACCGGGCGGGCGACCCGCTGGCCCCCTCGACGGACGCGACGACGGTGCGGGTCCGGGACGGCCGGCGCCTGACCACGGACGGACCATTCGCGGAGACCAAGGAGGTCCTCGGCGGGTACTACATCGTGGACTGCCCCGACCTCGACGCCGCGCTCGAGGCAGCCGCCCGTTGCCCCGGCGCCGCGTACGGCTCGATCGAGGTGCGCCCGGTCCTCGACATGGACATGCCGGACGTCGCCTCCGGCGGGGTCGCCGGCTGATCCCCGACACCGTCCACCAGCAGGTCGAGCGGGCCTTTCGCGAGGAGTCCGGGCGGGTCCTCGCCTCGCTGATCCGGGCCCTGGGCAACTTCGACCTCGCCGAGGAGGCGCTCTCAGACGCCTTCGTCGTCGGCTCTCGAGACGTGGCCGCGGGACGGGGTTCCGCGCAACCCCGGGGCCTGGATCACGACTGCCGCCCGCAATCGCGCGCTCGACCGGATTCGCCGGGCGCGGCGCCAGGAACCGAAGCTCGCCGAGCTCGAACGCGCGCTCGTCGATGGCGCGTGGAGGGGAGGACGACGTGCGACTCGGGAGCGACAGCCGACTCGTCGACGACCGGCTCCGCCTGGTCTTCACGTGCTGCCACCCCGCGCTCGCGATGGATGCCCGGGTCGCCCTCACGCTCCGGACGCTCGGCGGCCTGACCACTCCGGAGATCGCACGGGCGTTCCTTGTCCCGGAGGCCACGCTCGCCCAGCGCCTGGTCCGCGCGAAGAAGAAGATCCGCGAAGCCGGGATCCCCTACCGCGTTCCGCCGGACGATCTCCTGCCCGAGCGGCTCGACGGCGTGCTGGCAGTCCTCTACCTGGTGTTCAACGAGGGGTACAGCGCGACCGGCGGTGACGCGCTCGTCCGGCGCGAGCTGTGCGTGGAAGCGATCCGGCTCGCCCGCCTCGTCGCGGAGCTCATGCCGGAGCAGCCCGAGTGTGCCGGCCTCCTTGCGCTCCTGCTCCTCCAGGACTCGCGGCGCGATGCCCGCGTCGGCCCGGATGGGTCGCTGGTCCTGCTCGAGGCCCAGGATCGGGCTCGCTGGGATCGCGCCGAGATCGCCGAGGGCCTGGCCCTCGTCGACGCGGCCCTTTCGGCAGCCGTCGGGCGTCGGACCCGGCCGGGTCCGTACGTGCTCCAGGCCGCGATCGCCGCCGGGCACGCGCGGGCCCCGCGGGCCGAGGAGACCGACTGGCCGGCGATCGCCCGCCTCTACGACGCGCTGGTCGCGGAGGTGCCCACCCCGGTTGTCGAGCTCAACCGCGCGGTCGCGGTCGCGATGGCGGACGGACCCGGAGCCGGCCTCGCGCTCGTCGAGGTCCTGGGTGCCGAAGGGGCCCTGGACGGATACCACCTCTTCCATGCCACCCGTGCCGACCTCCTGCGCCGGCTGGGTCGGCGCGCGGACGCAGCCCGCGCCTACGAGCGCGCGCTCGGCCTGGCGACCAACCGGGCGGAACGCACCTTCCTGGCCCGGCGCCTGGCCGAGGCTCGCGCAGACGGTTGAGGCGGCGCCACGATCCGCGAACGGAGGCACGGCGAAACGGCAGCACCGGATCCGACCCGGTACGCCGAGGCTCCCGGCACGTGGTGCCCCCGGCTCACGCCCGGGGTTCAGCAGGAGAACGAGCCGCTCACGATCGTGCCGTCCGCGAGGTGGCCGGAGAACGTGCCGCTGGATACGTCCGGCGCCACGGTCACCGTTGCGCTGTCGTGGTCGAGGACGAAGATCGTGCCGGCGTGGCGGTAGGTGACGGTGACGGCGTCGCCCTTCAGGGTTCCGCCTCCGGCCGCGGTCTGCACGTCCGTCGGGCTGTAGGGGCTTCTCCCGGCGATCAGCCCGAAGTACTCGGCGCCATCCGGCTGGCCGATGTTGACCGCCAGCCATGCGTCTCCGGGACCGTGCTCGCAGGAACCCCCCGCGTAGTCGAGGGCTCCATCCGGAAGCGTCACGGTCGCAGCCGCGGAGCCGCCCGTGAACCCGGGATCCGACGCCACTGGCGATGGGGAGACCGCGGAGGATGCCCCGCCCCCGGCCGATGGGGCAGCGGGCGAGGCGCTCGTCGCAGGCGCGGACGTCCCGGACGAGCCTGCACAGGCGGCGACGAGGAGGCCGACGAGCAGGCCGATCAGCGCCACCGAACGCGGCGACCGGCCGGGAGGCGCGGTCCGCCGGGAGCCCGTCGCGCAGCCGGTGCGCGACGGGCCAGCTGCGCTCAGAGTGCCCCGCCGGCAGCCCGCGGCGCGTCGGTCTCCGGAGCCGCCGCACCCCCGGTGGTCCGCGCCAGGTAGGCCTCCACGAGCAGGATGTTGGACGCGGACGCTCGCTCGACCGTCCGGAGGAGGGCCGCCATGCTGGACATCTCCTCGAGCTGCTCCTTGAGGAACCATTGCATGTACTGCTCGGCCACGAGATCGCCATCCTCGCGCGCGAACCTGGCGAGCGCGCTGATCTGGTCGGTGACGCGGCGCTCCTGGGCCAGCGCGAGTGCGACCGGCTCCGCGGCGTCGGCGAACGCGGTCCGCGGCGCGGCGACACCCGGGATGGCGACGGCCTCTCCTGCGTCGAGGAGGTACTGGACGAGCATCATGGCGTGGTTCCGCTCCTCGACCGCCTGCCGGTAGAAGAAGCCGGCCAGCTGCGGGAGCGTCTCGCCGTCGTACCACACGGCGATCGCCACGTACTGCTGCGATGCCGCGAACTCGTTCGCGATCTGGTCCGTGAGCGCGTCGATGAAACGGGACATGCGCAAGCCTCCGGCGGCGTCCGAGTCGGGATCGGTTCGATGGCGAGTTGCCCGGGAAGTGTACGCCGAGGTCCGGTCGGTCACCCGTGGAGCACCGACACCCGGCCGGCCGGAGCACGTACAATCCCGCCCGTGATCACAGGTTCCCAACACGCGGCGGACGAGACGCCGCTGGTCTGGCGCGCCGCGGCGCTCGGCCTCCTGTTGGCGGGGGCCGGGCTGGGGTCGTGGATCGCGCGGCAGCCGGCGCGCCGGGTGGCAGTCGGATCCGGCATGGTGGGGCTCGCGACGATCGCCCTGGTCAAGAGACGGGACTCGACGCGCGCTGGAAGCGCGACGCGGCACGAGGCCCGCACCGCTCGGGGTGGTCGGCCGGACGACGCAGCCCGCCGCGGCCGCCGCGGCCGCCGAGCCCGCCCCGGCCGCCGATCCCGCCGCAGCCACTCGGGCCGGGTCGCCGCCGGCCTTGCCCCGGATCAGCGTGGTCATCGCGGTCCGCGACGAGATCCTGGCGCTGCCTGCGCTGATCCGCGATCTGGGCCGTCAGGACCACCGAACGTTCGTCGGGAGCCCGGCCTTCGACGTCGTTGTCGTCGACGATCGCTCGACGGATGGGAGCGGAAGCGCGGCCCGGACGGCTGCCGACGAGGCCGGGATCGGCGGGGTGACCGCGGTCGTTCGACGGCAGGCCGGCGCCCGGCCCGACGGGAAGGGAGCCGCCCTGGCCGCGGTACCGGACGAGCTCCTGCACGGCGACGCGGTGCTCGTCTTCGACGCAGATGCCCGCATCGGGACCGACCTGGTCCGCCGGGTTGCAGAGCGCGTCGGCGACGGGTGCCCCGCCTTCACGGCTCGCCGGCGGGTGGCCGGCAGCGACCTCGGCGCCGTGGTGCAGGACGATGAACAGACCGTGGACACGTTGATCCAGCGTGCCCGCGGTGGCCTGGGCGGCTGCCCGGAGTTCCGCGGCAACGGCATGGTCGTGACAACGGCGCACCTGCGCGCAATCGGCGGGTGGCGCGCAGGCGCGCTCACCGAGGACCTGGACCTTTCGACCCGGCTTGCCATCGGAGGGACGCGCGTGGTGCTGGCGGAAGACCTGGAGGTCTGGGAGGCGCCGACAGCGTCCCTGGCCGCGTTTACGCGGCAGCGGGTGCGCTGGGCCGAGGGATCGGTCCGCCGCTTCCTCGACCTCCTGCCCGCGGCCATCACGAGCCCGGAGCTGGCCCTGCAGGCGAAAGCCGATCTCGCCTCGTCGGCCGCGCAGCTGTTGTTGCCGATCGTGGTCCTCGGCGCCGTCTTCGACGGGACGCGGCGTCGGGCGCCCCTGGCCTGCGCTGGCCTTCGTCGGAGGATGCGTCGCCACGACCTGGGCGCTCGCGTGGATGGCGCTGCGAGACGCCACGCTTGGTCGACAGCCCAGGCGGCACACCGCCGCCCACGCCGCCCTGACCGCGGTCTACCTCCTGCATTGGGTAGCCGTGACGCCCGTGGCGCTCCTCCGAGTCGCGCTTCGGCCCGGGGCCGTCACGTTCGCACGGACCCGGGATCGTCGCCTCCCGCCGGCGACATGAAGGCTTCTCAACGCCGATGTCACTGAAGCGCTGTTGAATGCCGTCCCCGGCGGTGGTGGTATTCGATCGTTCCCCACCGGCCCACAGGATGGCTCACCCGCAGATGCTCGCGACACCTGTTCCCGCCCGATCGAATGAGCGCGTCGCATGGCTGAGCGAATCGGGTCCGTCGCTCGCCCTGGGCGTGGCCGCCGCGGCGGCTCTCCTGGCGGCCGTCCACGTCATCGCGCCAGCCAGCCGCGCGGAGCGGATCATCGACGCCGTTCTCCCGCTCAGCCCCGACGAGCCGCCGGCGTTCGGCGCGCTGCTCGGGATTGTCACGCTCGTCGCGCTCGCGATCGGCCTGCGCCGCGGCAAGCGTCTCTCGTGGGAGCTCGCGGTCATGGTCTTCGGGGCCGCCGCATTCGTGCAAGGCGTGCTGGTCCATCACCCGATCGCCGCGGTGATCGCGGCCGGGTGCCTCGCGGTGCTCGTGGCGCGTCGAGATCATTTCTCCATCCGGATGGGATGGCCGGGACGCAGGATCGTGGCGCTGGCCGTGGTCGCCGTCCTCGCCGCCGTCGGGCGACGTGGCGCTCGCGCTCACCTTTCCCACCGCACGCGCGAGCGCCGCGACCGGCCTGGCAACGGCCACCGGGACGCTGGCGGACGTCTTCTCGTTCAGCTCGGTCCGCCCGCTCGCCGGGCTCGCCCGACACGACGGCCTCCTCACGGGCCTGATCCTGGCGGTGCGGTTCCCGCTCGCCGTGCTGGCCCTCTTCGCGCTCCGGCCCGTCCCGCCCGCCGTGCCGAGCGCGGCCGAGGAAGCCCAGGTGGATGGCATCTTCCGCGAGCATGGCCGCGGCGCCCTGCTTCCCTTCCAGATGGGAAGCGACAAGCAGCACTTCACCACGAGCGAGGGCGCGGTCATCGTCTGCGGGCGATACGGGCGCTTTGCGATCGCGCTCGGCGATCCCACGGGCCCGGCCGGTTCCGAGCACGGCGCCTGGGCCGCGTTCGTCGCCAGCTGTCGGTCGCGCGACGAGATCCCGGCGGTCTACCAGGCGTCGAGCCAGAGCCGGGCCGACCTGCTCGCACTGGGCCTGCGGCCGTTCCGCGTCGGCCACGAAGCGATCGTCGACCTGACGACCTTCGACCTCGGCGGGTCGAGGCGGGCGAACCTCCGCCACACGATCACGCGGGCCCGGAAGGGCGGCATCGCATTCCACTTCTACGCGTCGGGGATCCCGGCCACGGAGCGTCGAGGCCCTCCAGCCGTCGATGGTCGAGATCAACCGGGTGTGGTCCGCCGCCGCCGGGCCGCGGCTCGGGTTCACGATCGGGTACTTCGACCCTGCCGAGCTCGACCGGATCGCGGTCGCGGTCGCGACCGACCCGGACGGCGCTGCGATCGCGTTCGCCACCTTCCGGCCCACCGGCATCGACGGTGGCTGGGTCCTGGACCTGCTTCGTCGGGCGCCGGGCGGCACGCCCGGCGCCCTCGAGGGCTGCCTCGCGGAGGCTGCAGCCGGCCTCCGCGAGGCAGGCGCCCCCACGCTCTCGCTGGGGCTTGCGCCGCTCGCCGGCCTCGACGACGCGTCCGCCGTCACCGAGGAGCGCGGCCTGGCCCGCGCGGCGGCGCTCGTACGAGGGTCCTACGACGTCCGCGGGCTGGCGTTCTTCAAGGGCAAGTTCGACCCCCGCTGGGAGCCGCGCTACGTCGCGCTCGAGCATCGGCGTGACCTCCCGGCGCTCGCGATCGCGCTGGTCGGGCTCCATGTCGGCGGCCTGCGCTCCGTCGTCTGGACCGCGATCCTGGATCAGCTCCGGCCGCGCCTCGCGCGGGTCGGACGGGGCACGCCGGTTCGCCACGAGGTGGCGGGGTGACGGAGGACCCTGCCGCCGCATCGCTGGGACTCCGCGCGTCGCTTCGCGCGTGGCTTCGGGCGCGATCGGCCTGGCTCGTCGGCCTGGTGGTGGCAGCGGTCGCCGTCGAGCTCTTCTACCTGAGTGGGACCGCGGGAGCGACGAACGACACGCTCCAGATCATGGGGTTCGATCCCGACCGAGCCAACCTCCTTACGGCGCTCATCGCGGTTGCGATGGCCGCAGCCATCGTCGCGCTCGCGGGCGCACCGACGGCGCTCGGCGTGCTGGCCGGGCTCCTGGCGGGGACCCGCGGGTTCTGGCACACGGCGCTGTCCGAGACGCGGGCTGCGCTCAACGCCAGCGGTACCCAGGGAACGTTCGACCCGCTCGGGTGGGTGGTATCGATCGTGACATTCGTCGTCGCCTTCGCGGTTACCGCCTGGGCGGCGTCCATCCTCGCCCGGGAGGCCCGCCAGAGGGTCATCGCGGCGGTGATCACGGTCCGGGACCTCCTCCGCGGAGGCGACCTCGCCCACGCCCGGGCCCGGTTCGCGGCTGCCATCGCAGTGATCCTCTCGCTTCGTGATCGTGGTGGCCGTGCTGCCGGTCTTCGGTGACATGCTCAATTACGACCCGGACGTCCACATGCGCCAGGACGCGGTCGGCGTGCCGGCGCTCTTCAGCTCGTCGGCCGGAGCGGGCGCGGTTGGGCTGCCCGACACGGTGCCCGGTGCGACCAGCGTGGTCGGCACCAACCCCTCGGGCGGTGGCGCCGCCGGCACGCCCGTCGCGGCATCCACCTACCCGGCCGGTCTCGTCGCAGGGCCACTCACCGGGTCGCTGGTCACGCCCGGCGCCGTCTCGACGGCGCGCCCGTGGGCGACCTCGCTCCCGACCGGGCACGGCCGGGTGACGTCGATCGGGCTCCCGGCACCGTGGAAGGGCGGCATCCGGAGCACGATCGCCGTCGACGTCTACCTCCCGCCGGGCTACGACCACGGTTCGGCCCGCTACCCGGTCATCTACGAGGGCCCTGACGCCATCGCGACCTGGCAGAACGGGATGCGTCTCCCGGGCGTTCTCAATTCCCTGATCACCAGCGGTGCCATCCCGCCCGAGATCGTGGTGTTCGTGAGCGATTTCGGGGGTCCCTATGCCGACAGCGAGTGCGCGAACAGCTTCGACGGGACCGAATGGATCGACCGGTTCATGGCGACCGATCTCGTGCACTGGGTGGACACAAGCTTCCGCACGATCGCCACGCCGGCCGCGCGCGCCACCTTCGGCTTCTCGCTCGGTGGCTACTGCGCGGCCGCGCTCCTCGCGCACCACCCCGACCTGTTCAACTCCGCGGTCGTGCTCAGCGGCTACTTCGTGTCGGGTATCCGCTCCGGAACGACGCCGAACGCCTGGCGGCCGTTCAACAACGACCCGGCAATCATCGCCGCGACGTCTCCGATGACGGTCGTGCCGCGCATCCCTCCGCCACTGAGCTCGCGCCTCTTCGTGACCATGACCGCCGACCCGACGCAGGGCTTCTACGGCCCCCAGATGGCCCAGTTCGCGGCGGTGCTCCATTCCGTGGGCGCGTCGATGGCGATCATCCCATCCACGCTTGGCCATTCCTGGGACGCCGCGCGCCAGTTCGTACCAACGATGCTTGAGGAGCTCGCCGGGCGGATGGTGACCCTGGGGGTATTCGGGCCGGCCGCCTGAACCGCCCCGCCGGCCGCGCAGCACGGCCTGCCGAGACGCGGCCGGTGTCCCGCGACTCAGGCCCGCGATCGCGCGCTCAGCGCCCGAGCGCCTCGACCAGCCGATCGAGGAACGGAACCTGGGCGTCCTTGAGTCGAGCCCGTGCCTCGCCCAGGTCGAACCAGCCGACGCGATCGATCTCCGGAAACGCCTCCAGCCGCCCGGACCCCGGCGGCCACTCGAGCGTGAAGGTGTTGCTGTGCGCCGCCGCCGGATCAAGGTCGCCCTCCAGCGCCCAGGCGTGGACCACCTTGCCTCCCCGCTGACGAACCGTGCCCAGCGGGATGGCGGTCTCCGCCGGCGAGGGATGGCCGGTCTCCTCCTGGAACTCGCGGCGCGCCACGTCGAGGAGGTCTTCCCCCGGCTCGATCTCTCCCTTGGGAATCGACCATGCGCCGAGGTCCTTGCTCGCGTGGAAGGGGCCGCCCGGATGGGCGATGAGCACCTCCACGATGGCCCGGCCGGCCGCGATAGAGGAGAATCCCGGCACTCACGCGGTCGCCCATCGCCCGATTCTCGCAGATCGCGTCGCCGTTCTCATTCGCGGGCCTCCCTCGGCGAATGCGTCGCCGGGCCCCGGCGCCACGGAGCGGCGTGTCAACCCCCGCTGCGCCGCGCGACCCCCGGATCGATGACCGAGGTGCCCGGCCGCACGTTCTCGACCGCGACGGCCTGGAGCTTCGGCACGGCCGGTTTCGGGAGCTGGCACGATCCAATCCCGAGCACGAGGGCTGCGCCCGCGAGCAGCAGGCGGCTGGGGCGCGGGCCCGCGGACGCGCCGTGCCGCGGTCGCGACGCATCACGACGATGGAGTTCGCGCGGCAGTCATCCCGGCCATCATTCGAGGTCGGCGGGGCGTCCCGCAAGCCCGTCGCTCGCGGCGGACCACGCGTGCGGCATGATGGCCGCGTCGCGGCGTGCTGCGACCGATCGGCGCCGCGCAGTGCGAGGGTGGGGAACGCGTGTCCGTCGATCCGTCCGAGTTCGGCTTGCCCCCGGAGACCCCTCCGCCGCGCGCTCCGCGACGAGGCATCACGCACTGGGTCCCATTCCTCGCCGGGTTGCGCGGGTATGGACCGTCCGCGTTCCGCGCCGACCTTGTGGCAGGGATCGTCCTGTCCACGATCATGGTCCCTGCCGCGATGGGGTATGCCCAGGCCGCCGGCCTGCCGGCGATCACGGGCCTGTACGCGACCGTGGGGCCGCTCGTGGCCTACTTCCTCGTGGGGCCGTCGCGGGTCTTCGTCATCGGGCCGGACTCGGCGCTCATCGCCCCCATGGCGGCGACGATCGTCCCGCTCGCAGGCGGCGACGCCGGGCGTTCGGTCGCCCTCGCCGCCGCGCTCGCCATCATGGTGGGCGCGATCTGCGTCGCGGCCGCCGTGGCCCGGCTCGGCTTCCTGACCGACCTGCTCTCGCGCCCGGTCCGCATCGGCTACATGAACGGGATCGCCCTGACCGTCATCGTCAGCCAGGTCCCCAAGCTGCTGGGCTTCTCGGTCTCCCTCGTCCGACTTCCTGGGCGAGTTGATCGGCATCGCCCAGGGGGTCGTCGGGGGCAGGGTGGTGCCCGTCGCGCTCGTGATCGGCGTGGGCTCGCTGGCAGTGATCCTCGTCGGCCGGCGAGTCTCGCGGCGCATCCCGGCCGTCCTCCTCGCGGTCGTCCTCGCCACGCTCGTCGTGCATCATCTTCGGGCTCGCAAGCCAGGTCGCGGTGGTCGGCGACGTCCCGCGCGGCTTCGCGGCTCGCCGGAATCCCGGCCGTCAGCCGTGGCCGACCTCCTGGCCCTCGTCCCCGGCGCGCTGGGGATCGCCCTGCTCGCGTTCACCGACACGAGCGTCAACTCCCGGACGTTCAACGCCCGCCACGGGGAATCGGTGGACCCGGACCAGGAGCTCGCCGCGCTGGGCATGTCCAACATTGCCTCCGGGATCCTCGGCGGGTTCCCGATCAGCAGTAGCGCGACGCGGACGCCGGTCGCGGAGACGGCGGGTGCCAGGTCGCAGGTCGCGGGCCTCGTCGGTGCGGGCGTCGTCGTCGATCCTGCTCGTGGCCGTGCCCGGCCTCCTCGCGGACCTGCCGTCGGCAGCCCTTGCCGCGATCGTCATCACCGCCGCCCTGAGCCTGTTCGACCTCGATGGTGTGCGCCGCCTGCTCCGTCTCCGCCGATCGGAGTTCGGGCTATCGATCGTCAGCTTCCTGGGCGTGGCGGTGTTCGGCGTCCTGCCCGGGATCGGGATCGCGGTCGGCCTGTCGCTCCTCAACTTCATCCGGCACGCGTGGCGGCCGCACGACGCGGTGCTGGGCCGCGTCGCGTACTACAAGGGCTACCACGACGTCGCCCGGCACCCCGATGCGCGCCAGGTGCCGGGCCTCCTCCTCTACCGCTGGGACGCGCCGCTCTTCTTCGCGAACGCGGACCTGTTCCGCGACCGGGCGCGGGCGATCGTCCGCCGCGCCGATCCGCCCGCCCGCTGGCTCGTCGTGTCGGCGGAGCCGGTGACCGACATCGACACGACGGCCGCCGAGGCGCTCGACGGGCTGATCACCGACCTGGCGCGCGAGGGAGCCGAGCTCCACTTCGCCCAGCTGAAGGGCACGTCAAGGACCGCCTCCGGGCGTACGGCATCTACGCAACGGCTGGGCGAAGCGGCCTTCCACCCCACCGTCGGCATGGCCGTCAGGGCGTACCTGTTCGGACACCCCGTCCCGTGGGTGGACTGGGAGGACGAGGCCGGCCCCGCAAGGAACTCCCCTCGCTGACCGCGTCCTCCGATGCCGCCGATCGGCGGGGCGACCCCCGAGATCAGCCCCAGAGCGCCTCCACGGACAGATAGCGCTCCCCCGTGTCGTACGAGAAGGTGAGAATCCGGGCGCCGTCGGCGACCTGTGGCAGGAGCTGCGCCACGGCAGCCAGCGAGGCGCCGGACGACACGCCCACGAGGATCCCTTCCTCGCGAGCCGCGCGGCGCGCGTAGGCCATCGCGTCGTCGGCGGCGACCTGCAGGATGCCATCCAGCAGCTCTGGCCGCATCACGCCGGGGATGAACCCCGCGCCGATACCCTGGATCGGGTGCGGGCTGTGGGTGCCGCCCGACAGCACGGGCGAGAGCGTCGGCTCGACAGCGTAGACGCGGAGCTTCGGCCAGAGCGGCTTGAGCACCTCGGCACACCCGGTGATGTGCCCGCCGGTCCCGACGCCAGTCACGAGGTAGTCCAGGCCGTCCGGGAAGTCGCGCTGGATCTCCGCGGCGGTCGTGCGACGGTGCGCCTCGACGTTGGCCGGGTTGTCGAACTGCATCGGGATCCAGGACCCCGGAATCTCGGCCGCCAGCTCGTTCGCGCGGGCGATCGCGCCGTTCATGCCGAGCTCGCGGGGCGTCAGCTCCAGCTCCGCCCCGTAGCCCGTCATGAGCTTGCGACGCTCGATCGAGAACGACTCCGGCATGCACAGGATCAGCCGGTAGCCCTTGACCGCGCAGACCAGGGCCAGCCCGATCCCGGTGTTGCCGGAGGTGGGCTCCACCACCACGGAGCCCGGGCCGAGGATTCCCCGGGCCTCGGCGTCCTCGACCATCGACAGTGCGATGCGGTCCTTGATGCTGCCGCCTGGGTTGGCGCGCTCGAGCTTCGTCCAGACCTCCACGCGGGGGTCGAACAGGCGGTTGATCCGGACGTGCGGCGTCTCGCCGATCGTGGCGAGGATGGTTTCGGCTTTCATGGGACGCGCTCCTTCAGATGACGAAGTCGGAGTCCTCGAAGCCGTCGCGGACGCGACGGACGCGGACCTGGCTGGTCTGGTAGACGACGGAATCGGGTGGCAGGCTGGTGGTCAGGAAGACGTTCCCCCCGACCACGCTGTCGTGGCCCACGACGGTGTCGCCGCCGAGGACCGTCGCGTTGGCGTAGATGACCACCCGATCCTCGATGGTCGGGTGGCGTTTGGTACCCGCGGCGCTCTTCGCGACGGAAAGCGCGCCCAGCGTGACGCCCTGGTACAGCTTGACGTCGTTGCCGATCACGGCTGTCTCGCCGATCACGATCCCGGTCCCGTGATCGATGCAGAACGAACGGCCGATCGTGGCGCCAGGGTGGATGTCGATCCCGGTCCGCGTGTGAGCTACCTCGGCGAGAAGTCGCGGGAGGATCGGGACCCCCAGGCCGCTCAGCTCGTGGGCGATCCGGTGGATGGCGATCGCGAGGAAACCCGGATAGGCCGAGATGACCTCGTCGTGGCTCTCCGCCGCCGGGTCGCCCTCCGTGATCGCCCGGGCGTCCTGCTCCAGCCGGTCGTGCAGGTCGGGCAGGGCGGCGTTGAACGCGTCGACGATCCGGTCCGACTCGCCCGGCTTCGCCAGCGGCAGCACGAGGTGGCGCAGGTCTCGCATCGCGAGCGTGAGCCGAGCCTGCAGCTCGTCGGCGTTCCCGGCCGCGCCCTCCGAAAGCTGGCCGAAGAGGATTCCCAGCAGCTCGTCGACGAAGACGGCGACGTCGCGCTTGAGCGGGAATCCCCGGTCGCTTCCGAGTCGCTCCTCGGCGAGGAGCGCGGCGAACGCGTGGGCCTGGTCATGGAGCTGGCTCATGGTGCGAGGGTGCCGGGCACGGACGGGGACCTCCGGAAATGACGATCGCGAGGAGCGACGGCGTTCGCCGCCCTCAGGCGGAAGGGGTCGCGAGTCCCGGGAGGTGTCCGGCGGTCAGCAGCAGATCGCGCGCGCACCCTGGGCCGGGGCTCGCCGGCGACAGGAGCAGCGGCATCCGATCTGCGATACGCGGTGGCTCACCGGCCGAGCATACCCGGCCTGCCGCAAGCGTGCCATCGCGGGCATCCTCGGGGAGGCAGCGCCGCCGGCCACCCACCCACCGGCCAGGCGCGCGGCGGCCACCCACCCACCGGCCGGCGCCCGCGCCGAGCCGCGGGCTCGGCGCACGTCAGCCCGCGACGTCGGCGCGGGCGATGCGTGCCAGCCAGGCGTGGACGCGGCCCTCCGGGAGGCGCGAATCCAGCCACTCGGGATCGATCGCCTCCACAACCCAGCCGTCGCGGAACGCTGCGCGGATCTCCGCTGCGCGAGATCCTGTCGGGGCCCGCGCCCGAAGGGATTCCGATCGCTCCAGCAGAGCAGCACGACGCGGCCGCCCGGCCGGACCGCAGCCGCGAGGCTGGCCGCGTAGCGCGGACGCTCGGCGTCGCCGAGGGTATGGAAGAGGCCGACATCGATGGCCGTGTCGAAGGTCCGGTCAAGCGCCGCGAGGTCCAGCGCGTCGGCGACGAGGAACTCCGCAGGGAGGCCGCGCTCGGCCGCCTTCGCCCTCGCACGCTCGATCGCGGCGGCAGCGAAGTCCACCCCGACGACCGGGTGGCCCAGCGCCGCGAGATGGAGCGCGTTCTCGCCCGTCCCGCACCCGGCGTCGAGCACCGCTCCGACGATCAGGCCGCCCGCCGCCGCCCGGACGATCGCGCCCTGCGGCCTCCCCACGTCCCAAGTGGGCACTCCGCCGTCCCGGTAGGCGTTGTCGAAGAACCCGACCACTGGCTGCCTCCGCCGGGGAGCTGTGCGCCGGACGCACGATCAGGACGTCGGCGGGAATCTCGAGCGCCTCTGCGCGTCGCAATTCTCCATCCTGCGCACGAAGTCGACCGATTCCTCGCCGCTCCGGCAGTTCCACGCCCCCTGCGCCGCCGCCCGGGCCCGCGGACCCGCTGTTCGGCGTCGGAGCGTGCGTCCAACGTACACTCGTGCTGAGTCTGTGCGCTGGAGGTACGGATCCGACCGACCCTGCGCGGGGTCATCCGGCGCAGAGGGCCCGGTAGGCGGCCACGAGACGTTCGAGCGTCGCGGGCGCGACGTGCTCCAGCTCGACAAGACGGGCGGCCTCGATCGTCGCCCGCATCTGCTCGAGGTAGACCTCGCACCCTTCGCAGTCATCCAGGTGAGCTTCGAAGCGGGTCCGGACGTCGGGGTCCAGCGCGTCCTCGAGGTACTCGGTCACCAGCTCAACGACCCCGGCGCAGGTGGCCGGATCGGGCCGCCCGGGCGAACCGTCCGGGCCCCGGCCGAGATTCCCCTCGCTGCTCATCTCGTGGACGTCTCCATCCGCTGCCCGTCCGTTACGCCGGATCTGCCGCGGCGAAGTGCCGCTCCAGTGCGGCGCGAACGCGGGAGCGGGCGCGGTGGAGCAGGACCCGCTGGTTGCCGGGCGTGATCTCGAGCGCCGCGCAGACCTCCTCAGAGGCCCAGCCGTCGATGTCTCGCAGCGTCATCACGATCCGCTGGGCCGGCCCGAGCTCATCGAGCGCGGCCCGGATCAAGGCCCTCGTCTCCTCTGCGGCGAGATGCGCCTCCGCATCGGGCGCCCAGCGCCGGGGCGGGACCGCCCAGCCACCCGCCCACTGCTCCCCGGGCGCCAGGAAGCGTTCAGGATCGAGGGCTGGGCCGCCCGGGTCGTCCGCCGGATCGAGCAGGGCTGAAAGCGGAACGTCGCGGCGTTCGCGCCCACCCTGCGTCCTGGCCCGGTTGGTCGCGATCCGGAAGACCCACGTCCGGAAGCTGGACCGGGCCTCGAAGCGGTCGAGCCCGCGAATCACGCCGAGCCAGGTGTCCTGGACGACCTCCTCCGCGGCTGCCCGACCCTGCACGTACATGCTGGCCAGCCGGAGAAGGGGACCGTTCAGCTCGTCGACGATCCGGGCGAAAGCCCGCTCGTCCCCGTCCCGCAGGGCGGCAACCAGCGCCACGTCCTCGGATGTCGGCTGAAAGGGATCGTCGTCCGGCGCGGCCACAGCCGCAGCATAGCGAGGTCCGACGGTCCTGGGCGGCGCGCTCCGTTCGCCGCAACGCACCGAGACCGTGGCCCTGGCGTACGCAGTGTCGCGCGGCCCACGCCAGGAGTCGTGGGAAGCGCAACCATCGGCCCCGCGTCCCGCGTCCCGCGTCCCGCACGCAGTCCGCCGCGCCCCGCCGCAGACTCCGGCGCGCGCCGGGCCTTGGGCCACACGCCTCGCGTTGGAGCGCCCGTGTCCCGTAGCATCAACGCGTGGCACTTCCGATTGCCCGCCGTGCGACCCGACTTTCGCTGCCGCTGGCCGGCGCGTTCGCGGTGGGCGCGATCGCCTACGGGGGCCTGTACACGTTCCCGGCCCTCTCGGTCGCGTTCGCGACCGAGTTCGGGATCAGCCGCACCCTGGCGGTCACGCCCTGGACGATGTTCCTCGTCGTCACCGCGGTGGCGAGCCCGCTCCTGGGACGGGCCTACGACGAGTGGGCCGATCGCGATCTCCTCACCGCGTCGATGGTGCTCCTGGCCGCAGGCTGGCTGGCCGTCTACCTCGCGC
Organism: uncultured Chloroflexia bacterium; assembly: GCA_963800795.1. Classification (GTDB taxonomy): domain Bacteria; phylum Chloroflexota; class Limnocylindria; order Limnocylindrales; family CSP1-4; genus CTSoil-043. Next base: position 46,043 of record CAWDCJ010000002.1, on the reverse strand, counting down.
GGGACATCTCGCTCGTGATCCTCGCCTACGCGGTATTCATGGCCCTTGGCCTGCAGCTCTCGTTCATCGGCACGTCCACCGCGATCGCCCGCCGGTATGCAGGCATGTCGGGCCTCGCGCTTGGGATCGCCTATGCGGGCCCGGGCCTCGGTGTGGCCGTCGCGCTGCCGATCGCCGGCGGGTTGATCCAGACGGCGGGCTGGCGGTCCGCCTCCCTCCTCTTCCTGGCGACCTGCCTCGCCGGCGTGGCGGCGGTGTGGCTCATGACCAGCGGCCCCGCGATCGTGGTGCCGGCCCGCCGCCCGGAACGGCGCCGAACCTCGGCTCCCTCCGACGTCCGCGGGGCGGCGCCGGCCCTGGGACAGGCCCCGTCGGCCGCGACCCCGCCGCGTTCGCCGGCGGGCGATCACCTGCGGTTCGCGGTCGGCGAGCCACTCAGCGCGGGCCAGTCCGGCACGCGCGCCACCGAGGCTGGCCTCGCCGCCCGGGCCTCGGGGCTGCACGAGACATCGGCGCCGGGTGCCGTCTCCGCGGCCCAGGAGCTTCTCCCGATCGGCAGCGGCGAGCACCTGCACAGCGTCCGGCGCGTCGTCCGGACGCGGCGCTTCTGGCTCCTCTTCGCGGGCGCCGCCGCGATCGGCATCTTCGACGAGGGCGTCCTCCAGGCGTTCATCCCGAGCGCCGTGAAGAGCGGGTTGGGGGCCGGCTGGGCCGCGACGGCGCTGGGGTTCCAGTCGCTCGCATATGTCGGAGGCCAGGTCGTGGGTGGTGGGCTTTCCGACCGGATCGGCCGGCGGATCGTCGGGGTCCTCGCCGCGGTCGCGGTGGGCGGCGGGGTCGTGGCCGCGCTCGGCCTCGTCGCCTCCGCGCCCGGGCTGGCGATCGCGGGCGTGATCCTTCACGGCATCGGGACCGGGGCCACCATCGCGGTTCGGTCGGCCGCCTTCGGCGACGTCTTCGGCGGGCCGAGCTTCGGGTCGATCTTCGGTCTGCTCGGCGTCGCCTACCCGGTCGGCGGCACGCTGGCCGTCTACGTCGGCGCGATCTCCTTCGACACGACGGGTTCGTACCTGCCGCTGATCCCGGTCGTGCTCGCGGCGCTGGTGCTCTGGACGTTCGCGTTGTGGGTCGCGGGGCCGCGACGCGTTCCGCCGGCCGTGGCCGGCTCGGCATCCAGCCCGCGCGCCGCCTGAGCCGGTGCTCCCGACCCGGCCGAGCGGCGTGTAGGCTGAAGGCATGCGCGAGGATCCAGCGGGCACGGCGCCCACCACCACGGACATCGACCGCTACCGAGAGAACCTGCAGGGCGAGATCGACGGGGCGGCCCTCTACGAGGTGATGGCGGCGACCGAGAAGGACCCCGCCCTGCGGGAGCTGTACCGCCGGCTCGCGGCGACCGAGGTCCGCCACGGCGCCGTATGGCGCGATCGACTCGAGGCCGCGGGCATCGCTGCCCTGCCCCAGCGCCCCTCGTGGCGCACCCGGATCTTGATCTGGATCGCCCGCCGCTTCGGCGCCGGCGCCGTCGTCGCCACGATGGCCCAGAAGGAATTGGCCGATCAGCGGATGTACGACGCGCAGCCCGAGGCCACCGCGAACATGCCGGCGGACGAGCGCTCGCACGCCCGGCTCCTGCGCGAGCTTGCCGGCGGGCGGGGCCTCGAAGGCGGCACCGTCGCCCGCATCGAGGGCCGCCACCGGATGGGCGGGGGCAACGCCCTGCGCGCCGCGGTCCTGGGTGCCAACGACGGGCTCGTCTCCAACCTGAGCCTCACGATGGGCGTCGCGGGCGCGTCCGGCGGCGGCGCTGCGGTCCTCGTGGCCGGCTTCGCGGGCCTCCTGGCCGGGGCGCTCTCGATGGCGATCGGCGAGTGGCTGTCGGTCCAGAGCGCCCGCGAGCTGTACAGCCACCAGATCGCGGTGGAGCGCGACGAGCTCATCTCGGCGCCGGAGGAGGAAGAGGAGGAGCTGGCCCTCATCTACGAGGCCAAGGGCCTGTCCGCGGCGCAGGCACGCACGACCGCGCATTCGATCGTCGCCGGCGATGCCGGGCGCGCGCTCGACACGCTGGCGCGAGAGGAGCTGGGCATCGACCCGGACGCGCTCGGGGGTTCCGCGTGGGTCGCGGCCGGCACCTTGTTCTGCCTCTTCGCGCTCGGTGCCGCCGTGCCCATCCTGCCCTTCCTCGTCACGAGCGGCCAGCCGGCGATCGTCGCATCGGTCGCGGTCAGCGTGCTGGCCCTCATGGCGGTCGGCGCCGCGATCACGGTCGTCACCGGCACGAGCGCGCTCCGCTCGGGAGCGCGCCAGGTGGTGCTGGGCCTGGCAGCCGCCGCGATCACCTTCGGCCTGGGCAGCCTGGTCGGGGCGCGCCGTCCACTGACGCTCGCGCGGCTCGCCGCGGTGCGGGGAGCGGATAAACTGGGCGACGGCTGGCCCGGCACGCCCGAACCCGCGCCCCCGATCCGCGCGGCGCCGAACCATCCCACGTGATCACTACACGCCGCCGCCCCGCCGGTATCGTCTGCCCGCGGCGCGAGGCAGGACCGGAGGGCCTGGTGGACACGCTGGATCTCGCTCGCTGGCAGTTCGGGATCACGACCGTCTACCACTTCCTGTTCGTGCCGCTCACGATCGGGCTCGCGTTCCTCGTGGCGGGCCTGCAGACGGCGTGGGTGCGAACCGGCAAGCCGGGCTACCTGCGTCTCACGAAGTTCTACGGCGAGCTGTTCCTGATCAACTTCGCCCTGGGCGTCGTGACCGGCATCGTCCAGGAGTTCCAGTTCGGGATGAACTGGAGCGACTACAGCCGGTTCGTCGGCGACATCTTCGGGCCTCCGCTCGCGATCGAGGGCCTGCTGGCCTTCTTCCTCGAATCGACGTTCCTGGGCCTCTGGATCTTCGGCTGGGACCGCCTGCCGAAGCTGGTCCACCTCGCGACGATCTGGATCGCCGCGATCGGGACGGCGCTTTCGGCCTACTTCATCCTGGCGGCGAACGCCTGGATGCAGCACCCCGTCGGCTACACGCTCAACCAGACCAGCCACCGGGCGGAGTTGACCGACTTCGTGGCCGTCCTCACCAACTCGCTCGCGACGTCACGTTCCTGCACACGATCGTCGCCGCGTTCCTCACCGCCGGCGCCTTCATGGCCGGCGTCGCGCTCTGGCGGCTCGCGCGCGCCCCGGGCGAGGACGCCGGCGGCGTTCCGCACCGCCGCGCGGCTCGGCGCCGTGACGGTCCTCGTCGCCGGGCTCCTCGTCCCCGTCACCGGCGACCAGCAGGCGAAGGTGATGACGAGCATCCAGCCGATGAAGATGGCCGCCGCGGAGGCGCTCTACCAGACGGAGCAGCCGGCCTCGTTCTCGATCTTCACGATCGGCTCGCTCGACGGGACCAAGGAGCTCTTCTCGATCCGCATCCCGGACCTGCTGTCGTTCCTGGCGACCGGCACCCTGGACGGCAGGTCCAGGGCATCAACGACATCCAGGCCCCCTACCAGCAGCTCTACGGCCCGGGTGACTACCGGCCGATCGTCCCGCTCACCTACTGGACGTTCCGGCTCATGATCGGCGCCGGCGGCCTGGCGGCGCTCGCGGCGCTCTGGATGCTGTGGGCGCTGCGGCGGCGCAGCATCCGCCCGAGCCGCCCGTCGGTGTGGACCGCGCTCCGCTGCCGTTCCTGCCGCTGGTCGCGAACTCGCTGGGCTGGATCTTCACCGAGATGGGCCGCCAGCCGTGGATCGTGTTCGGCCTGATGCCCACCTCGGCCGGCGTGTCGCCCGGCACGTCGGCGCTGGAGGTGCTGATCACCCTGGTCGGCTTCACCGTGCTGTACGGCGGCCTGGCCATCATCGAGGTCGGCCTGCTCGCTCGCCGGATCCGGGCCGGCCTGCCGGACCTCGAGGCACCCGATGGCCACGGCGCGGACGACGCCGACCGGCCGGTCGCCTTCGCGTACTGAGGACGAACCGCCATGGAACTCACCACCGTCTGGTTCGGCCTCATCGCGATCCTCTGGGTCGGCTACCTCGTCCTCGAGGGCTTCGACTTCGGCGTCGGCATCCTGCTCCCGGTCCTCGGCCGCACAGAGCGGGAGCGGCGCGTGGTCATCAACACGATCGGGCCCGTCTGGGACGGCAACGAGGTCTGGCTGCTCGTCGCCGGCGGCGCCACGTTCGCCGCCTTCCCGGAGTGGTACGCCACGCTCTTCTCGGGCTTCTACCTGGCGCTGTTCCTCATCCTCGTCGCCCTGATCGTCCGCGGCGTCGCGTTCGAGTACCGAAGCAAGCGCCCGGAGCCCGCGTGGCGGCGCGGTGGGACCGGGCCATCTTCTTCGGCTCGCTCGTGCCGGCCCTCCTGTGGGGCGTCGCCTTCGCGAACATCGTGGGCGGCGTCCCGATCGACGCCAACCACGAGTTCACCGGCAGCCTGCTCACGCTGCTCAACCCGTACGGGCTGCTGGGCGGCCTGACGACCCTGGCCCTCTTCGTCACCCACGGCGCCGCGTTCCTGGCCCTCAAGACCACCGGCGACATCCGTGCCCGGGCCGGCCGGCTGGTCGGCCGGGTCGGCCTGGCTGGCGGCCGTGCTCGCGGTCGTCTTCCTGGCCTGGACCCAGCAGAAGACGGGCGACCCCGCGTCGGCGACCCTGTCCGTCCTCGCCGCGGTCGCCCTCGTCGGCGCGCTGCTCGCCAACCGTCGGGGGCGCGAGGGCTGGGCGTTCGCCGGCACGGCAGTGACCATCGCGCTCGCCGTGGTGGCCCTGTTCGTCGCGCTCTTCCCGGACGTCATGCCGTCGACGACCGACGCGGCCTACAGCCTCACCACGACGAACGCGTCCTCCACCTCGTACACGCTCACGATCATGACCGTCGTCGCGGTCATCTTCACCCCGCTCGTCCTGCTGTACCAGGGCTGGACCTACTGGGTCTTCCGCCGGCGCATCGGCGTGAGCCAGATCCCGCCGGACGAGACGGGGGCCGGGGCCGAGGCCCGTCGATCCGCGCCTCTTCCGGATCGCTCGGAGAACCCGGCTTCACCTCGCGGTCAGCGTCGCGCTGGGCCTGGTGACGGCGGGACTGGCGATCGCCCAGGCACGCCTGCTGGCCGACGCGATCAGCGCCGCGTTCCAGGACCGTGCCGGGCTCGCGACCCTGGGCGGCACGGTCGCCTTGCTCGGGTGGTGTTCGTCGGCCCGCGCCAGCGTCGCCTGGGCCCAGGAGTCGGTCGCCCACCGCTCCTCGGCGTAGGTGAAGTCGACGCTCCGCCTGGCGCTGCTCCAGCGGGCCGCCGGCATGGGCCCGCGCTGGTCGGCCACCGCCCGGAGCGGCGAGGTCGTCGCGCTCGCCACGCGCGGCGTCGATGCCCTGGACGGCTACTTCGCGAGGTACCTGCCGCAGCTCGTCCTGGCGCTGGTCGTGCCGGTCGTGGTGGTCCTGACGATCCTCGGATCGGACGCATCTCCGCGCTCACGATCCTCGCGACCGTGCCCCTGGTCCCGCTGTTCATGGTCCTCGTGGGGATGGCCACGGAGGCCGCCGGCCGGCGATGGAAGGCGCTCGCCCACCTCGCGCACCATTTCCTGGATGTGGTGGCCGGGTTGCCCACGCTGAGGGTGTTCGGGCGCGCACGGGCCCAGGTGGGGGCGCTCGAACAGACGACCGATGCCTACCGCCGGGAGACGCTGGCGCCTGCGGCTGGCCTTCCTGTCCGCCTTGCCCTCGAATTGTCCGCGACCCTTTCGGTCGCGCTGATCGCGGTGGGGATCGGCCTGCGGCTGGTGGCCGGCGAGCTGGACCTGCGGCCCGGGCTGTTCGTCCTGGTCCTGGCCCCGGAGGCGTACTTCCCGCTCCGCCAGCTGGGTGTCCAGTTCCACGCCGCCGAGGAGGGCATGGGAGCAGCAGAGCAGGCGTTCGCGCTCATCGAGGCGCCCCAGCCGTCGACCGGACGCCGCACCGACGTCCCGGACCTGCGCACCGGTGGCGTGTTCGTGGAGGGTTCACGGTCCGCCAGCCGCAGCGGGGGCTCCGCGCGCCCTGGGCGCCTCCCTCTCGGTGCGGCAGCCGGCGAAGTGATCGCGCTGGCCGGGCCGAGCGGAGCCGGGAAGACGACGCTCCTCGCGGTGATCGGCGCCCCTGCCGCCCGACGAGGGCCGTGTCTGGCTGGGCAGGGGCGCTGACCGGGTCGCGCTCGACGAGCTGGATCCGGCCGCCTGTCGGAGCCGCGTCGCCTGGATCGCCCAGGACCCGTACCTGTTCGCGGGGACGCTCGCCGACAACGTCCGGCTCGGCGCGCCGGACGCTTCCGATGCCGCCCTTCGGAACGCGCTCGCGGCGGTCGGGCTGGGCGATCTCGATCCCGCGGCCGTCCTCGGCGAGCATGGCGCCGGGCTGTCGAGCGGCCAGCGCCGGCGCGTGGCGATCGCCCGCGCGTTCGTGCGCGATGCGCCGCTGGTCCTGCTCGACGAGCCGACCGCCGGCCTCGACGAGGCGAGCGAACAGCGGGTCCTGGGGGCCGTCCGGGACCTCGCCCGGACCGAGGGGCGGGCGGCGATCCTCGTCGCGCACCGCCCCGCCGCGCTCGCCCTTGCCGACCGGGTGGTCCGGCTCCAGTGGCGCGGACGACGAAGAACCGGACGTCGTCCGCGCGGATGGCGCCCGCGTCGCACCGGCGAGCGGCTCCGCATGAGCGGGCGGCTCGCCGTGCCAGGGATCGAGCCGTCGCCCGCCCGGATGCCGCGCTCGGCGCCGAGTCCCGCACCCGCCGCGCGCAGAGTCCCGCACCCGCCACAGCTCCACGCTCGGCGCCGCTCAGGCGCGTCATCGGGCTGGCCCGCCCTGTCCGGGCACGCCTGGGGCTGGCAGTCCTCGCGGGGGTCGGGCGGCCGGCGCCGCGGTGGGGCTGACCGCGACATCGGCCTGGCTGATCGCCCGCGCCTGGATCAGCCCCCGGTCCTGTACCTGATGGTGGCGATCGTCGCGGTGCGTGCCTTCGGATCGGCCGCGCGGCGTGCGCGACGGCGGCGGCTCGCCTCGCACGACGCGGCGTTCCGGGTCCTCGCCGGCCTGCGCTCCGACGCCTACCGCCGCCTCGAGCGACTCGCGCCGGCCGGCCTGGCCGAGTATCGCTCGGGCGATCTCGTCGCCCGCCTGGTGGCGGACATCGACAGCCTTGCCGACGTCTGGCTGCGCGTCCTGCTCCCGTACGCGGTGGTCGGGATCGTGGGCGCCGGGCCGCCTGCGGTGGCACTCCTCGTCCCGGCCGCCGGCGCTGCGCTGGCGGTCACGCTGCTCATCACCGCCGCCGGGGCGCCGCTCGCCGCGTCTGCCATGGCCCGGCGAGCCGAGGGCCGGACCGCCCCGCCCGGGGCAGCTGGCCGCCGCGGCGCTCGAGCTGCTTCACGGCGCGCCCGAGATCGTCATGAACGGCGCGCTGGAGCGCCGGATGGCCGACGTCGCGTCTCTCGATCGCCGCCTCCGCGGCGCCGAGGCAGCCTCGGCGAACGGCGCCGGAATTGGGCACTCGTCGCCGGGCTGGCCGGTGGCGCGGCCGTGTGCCGGGTCCGTGACCGGCGTCGTCGCCGTCCGGGACGGGCTCCTGGGCGGCGTGGCGCTGGCGGTCGTAGTCCTGACGCCGATCTCCGTCCGACGAGCTGGCGGCCGGGCTGGCGCCCGCTGCGCAGCAGCTCTCCCGTCTCCGGGTCGCGTCCGCCCGCGTCGCCGAAGTGCTGGACCGCCCGGACCCGGTCCGCGAACCGGCCCGTCCCGCGGCGAGCCTGGCGGGGCCTTACGGCCTGCGCATCCGGGGCCTCCGGCCCGCTATCGGTCGGACGGCCCTGACATCCTGGATGGTGTGGACCTCGAGCTGGCGGCTGGGGGGCGCGCCCTGATCACCGGCCCGAGCGGATCGGGAAAGAGCACGCTCGCGGCAGTCCTGCTCCGCTTCCTCGACCCGTCCGGCGGATCGGTGGAGCTCCTCGGAGCCGATGGTGCATCCGACCTGACCTCGCTCTCGGGGGACGAGGTCCGGCGGACCGCCGGCCTGTGCGCCCAGGACGTCCACGTGTTCGACACGACGCTCGTTGAGAACATCCGCCTGGCCAGGCCCGGGGCGACCGAGGCAGAGCTTCGCGCCGCGCTCGGGGCGGCCCGGCTCGACGAATGGGTGGACTCGCTGCCGGACGGTCTCAAACGCCGGTCGGCCAGCACGGGGCGCGCCTGTCCGGTGGGCAGCGGCAGCGGCTAGGGCGGCCCGGGCACTGCTCGCTGATTGGCCGGTGATCATCTTCGACGAGCCGACCGAGCATCTCGACGAGCCGACCGCGACCGCGCTGACGGCCGACCTCCTGGCGGCGGCGGCCGCCGCACCGCGATCTTCATCAGCCACCGCCCCGAGCTGATGGCGGCCGTCGATCCGACGGCAACGCTCCGGCTGGGAGACGCTCAGGGCCGGCAGGCATCGCCGCGACCCGGGGTCGCCATCCCGGCGTAGCGCGTGCCTGCCGGCGCGGGTGACCACGGCCGCCGCCGCCCGAGCGGCCGGAGGTACCCGATCCCCGGACCGATACAGCCGGTCTCGAACAGCCGGATGTCGGACGGCGAGATCACGTGCCCGTCGCCGCGGGTCGCGGCGAGTGCCTCGCGGGCGCCCAGCGCGTCGAGGTCCTTCGGGAAGCGGGTGATCATGTCGAGGACCACCTTCTGGATTCGGCTGGCGTTCTTCTCGAACACCTCCAGGACGCTGAGCGCGTTGAGACCTCCGTGCCCTCGATGACCCCGGCGTCGTAGTCGGTGATCAGGCTGATGTTGACGACCGCCATGCCCAGCTCGCGGCACAGGTACGCCTCGGGATACTGGGTCATGTTGATGACCTCCCAGCCGGCGTCGCTGAACCACTTCGACTCCGCCTTCGTCGAGAAGCGCGGGCCCTGGATGACCACCACGGTGCCCCGCTCGTGGACCGGGATGCCGTGCTCCCGGATGACGTCGATCGCGATCGCCCGCAGCGTCGGGTCGTAGATCTCGGCCGAGCTGACGTGGCTCACGATCGGGCCGTCGAAGAAGGTGTCGGCGCGCCCGCGCGTGCGGTCCACGAACTGGTCGCACACGACGAAGTCGCCGGGCGCGACCTCGCGCTGCAGCGAGCCGGCCGCGCAAGGGCTGATCACCGCCTTGACGCCGAGCGACCGCATCGCCCACACGTTCGCCCGGTAGGGGACGCCATGCGGCGGGATGGTATGCCGCCGACCGTGGCGCGGCAGAAAGGCCACCGAGCGGCCTCCCACCTGGGCCAGGAAGAAGCTGTCCGACGGCGCTCCGTAGGGCGTGTCGACCTTGATCTCGCGGACGTCCTCCAGGAGCGAGTAGAAGCCCGAGCCGCCGAAGACGCCGATCTCGGCCACGTCACCCATCGCCTGCCTCCCGGTGTGCCGCCGGCCGTGCGGCCGAGCAGCCGCGACGGTCCGTCGCGATGCTACCCCCGCCTGCGGTCCGCCGCCGGGGCGTGCGTGGGTCCGTGCGCTCGCCGCACGAACGCGTCCGCCCCGAACGTCGGCCATGGCCGCGTCCGGCCCGTCAGATCCGTACGTCTGGCGCACGAACCCGGCTTCCGTGTGCGCTGGACACACGATCCGGCCCGCCTGGGGCTCTCCGGGCTGGCGGACCGCCCCGCGGGGCAATCCCGCGGCGCCCGGGCAGGCGTGGAGAGGCAGGCTCGGCCGGGATTCGATCGAGCCTGTGCATCCGACGCACAGTCCTAACGGCCCGATCCAGCCACGCTCCGGTGGTTGTCGCGATCGTGCATCTCCCGCACCCGGCGCCGATCCCACGGAGCGGCGGCCGGAAGATAGAGTGGGTGACGCTCAGGATACGCCAACCGCGGCGCCCGGAGCACCGCGGCGGAAGAGGACCGGGGCCAGGCGGGCCTACTGAGCAGCCGCTCCGGCTCCCCGGAGCACGGACTCGAAGAAGACGAGCGAGTCCTCCACATGCGCGACCAGTACTCCCAGGTGTGCCCGCCGGGGAACTCGGCGTAGGGCTGGCGATGCCGGAGTCGGCCAGCGCCTCGTGGAGCCAGCGGTTGCCGGCGAGAAGGTGGTCCTCGGCCCCGCAATCGAAGCGGAGGGGCGGCAGGTCTGCCCGCCGGCGCTCCAGCCAGCCCAGGACATCCAGCTCCGCGGGCTGGGGAGCGTCCGGGGATGACGTCCCCCACACGAGCCGGGCGATGTCCTCGGCCCGGACCACGCTGGAGTGGGCCGAGATCCCGGCGAACAGGTCAGCGTGTTTCGCGCCGAGGCGAAGGGCTCCGTAGCCGCCCATCGAGAGCCCGGAGATGAAGAGCGGCGCCGTCTCGGGGCGCAGGCCCAGGAGCCGGCGGACCGCTCCGACCACGTCGCGCACGACCCACGTCTCGAAGGCGCCGCCGACATGGTCGATGTACCCGGAGCCGTCATGCCAGAGGCCGTCGGATGGGCAGGCGAGGACCATCGGGCGGATTGTTCCGGCCGCTGTCAGCCGGCGCGCCGTTCGGTGCGCGCCCCCCTTCGCGAACCACGCCCAATGACTGCTGAACGCCCCGTGCAGGAGCAGCACGACGGGGAGCTGATCCCCTGGGCCCGTGCCCGGGGGCACGTACGCCGAGACGTCGCCCCGGCCGCCGAGCGCGGCGCTCGTCACCGTCAGGTGGCGGATGCCGTCGAGCTCGAAGCACGGATCGGACACCTCGAGGTCGGGGAGATCCGGACCGTCAGCCAGTCTGGGCACGTGCCACTCCCTACGCTCGAAGCCTGCCTGCCTGGCGCCGCGGCGCTCCGGTCCCACGGCCGCGGGAGGCGCGCGTCAGAGGTCCGTGAGGTCGACCGCGCGCGACCTTGGTGCCGGCGGTATCGGAGCGCCCGCCACCCTGGGCATTGCGACGCTGACCTCCTCGAGGGGCCCGAACGAGCTCGCCAACGGGCGATTCACCAGCAGTGTCTCCACCTCGTCGCTGACCGAGTCCGGACCGCGCCGGTAGGTCACGGTGGCATCCGTGAGAGGCAGCCACGCCGCCCGGCGAAGGGCCGAGGCCAGCGGATCGGACGCAGGCGTGCCGTGCACCAGCCCGACCACGCGGTACGGGCCGAGATCCATGACCACCCGCGTGGCGTGTGTTCGCAACCGGCGGGCTGCCTCGCCCCGTGGGCCGCGCGCGACGACAGCACACAGCTCCTCAGTCGCAACCGTGACTTCGGGGCTCTCCACCACGTGGCCGTCTTCCAGGCTCTCCAGGCGAGCGTCCACGATGCGGAGCTCGGGCGTGGCGTTGAGGCAGTCGGTGAGGCGGCCCTCACCGAGGTCAGCCCGTCCGTAGAGGCGGCAGTCGGCGGCGTAGGCGTCGAGGTCGATCACGGTGCCAATGGTACGACCTGCCAGACACGCCGCGGCCGCGCCTGGCAGCTATGTCGCGCTCTGCTCGTCGGTGTCCGGCAGCGGTCCGGGCTCGATCACCGGCGCCGGCTCGCCGGCTGGCTTCGCGGCTCGCTCGCCGGCTGGCTTCGCGGCTCGCTCGCCGGCTGGCTTCGCGGCTCGCTCGCCGGCGGGGGGCACCGAACAGGCGAAGCCGCCGCGCGCACCACAGCCCGATCGCGACCGGGAGCCAGACATTGAGGATGCGGAAGGCGACCGTGACCAGGATCGCCGCCGGCGTTGCCATCCCGAGCTGGACGAACACGACGGCCATGGCCCCCTCTACCGCGCCGACCCCGTCGGGCACGATCGCGATGATGAAGAAGACGATGCTCATCCCGAACCCGGCGGCGAGGGCGGCCACGTCGAGGGGTTGTCCGAAGGCCAGGAAGATCGCGCCGAGGCCCGCGATGTTCGCGAGGTGGACGAGCAGGCCGTAGCACGCGGCGAGTGCCATGTCGCGTGGGTGGCTCGGGATCGAATTCGCGGCGCCGGCCATCTGGTCGGTGGTGCGGCGCTCCCAGCCGGCGGGCAGGAGGTCGCGGTGGCCGAGCCGGCGGGCCGAGCCGTTGACCGCGGCGCGGCAGGCGGCAAGGAGCGCCTCGAGCCAGCCCGGCCTGCGTGCGGCAAGCCACAGGACGGCCACGACGCCGCCCGTGAACGCCACGAACAGCCCGGTACCGGCCAGGCCGAACTCGACGAGGCGATCCCGCATGATCAGGGCGGCCGTCCCGGCGAAGACGAACGGAAGCGCCGTCAGCAGTCCACGACCAGGACGACGACGACCCCGATCGCCGCCCGTGGCCCGCACCGCCCCGCGCCGACGCGTCGTCGATGAACACGGCCGCGGCGGGGGCGGCGGTGAACGGGACGGCGGTTTGGCGAAGATCGAGGCGAACAGCACGGGGACCAGCCGCAGCGCCCCGCTCGAAACACCGACGGCGCGAAAGCCCGCCTGGTAGAGCCCCCCGTACAGGACGAAGAACGCTGCCTGCAGCGCGAGGGCGACCAACGCCCAGCCCCAGCTCGCTCGCGCAAGCTCCGTGCCGAGTGCCGCCGCGGATGTGAACTGGGCCGCCACGATGGCGAGAACGACGACCGCAAGCACCACGAGGAGCCACCGGCGCCAGCCAACGCGGCGAACCGTCACGGCCGCGCTCCCTGGCCGCGACGTTGCGGCGGGAGAGGGACGCCCGAAGGGCCCGGCGGGCCGGCGTGGGCAGCGGATGGATCTGCGTCGCTGCGTGGCGCCCCGAGCTCGTCCCATTGCTGCGGATCATCCCCCAAACCGCCGACCACCAAGCGACCGATCGGGCGGGCCGACTGTCCGGGAGGCCGCGCCGACCGCCCGGGGGCCGCGCCGACCGCCCGGGGGCCGCGCTGACCGCCCGGGGGCCGCGCCGACCGCCCGGGGGGCCGCCCCGACCGCCCGCCGTGAGGAGGCGGGATGGCCGGGCGCGCGGGCGCGCCGCTTGCGCTTCACCGCTTCCGCGTCGCCGCGCCGCAATCGGATAATCCTGCCCAGCGTGCGGGGCCGCCTGACACGCATCGAAGGCCGACGAAGTCGCCGGCCCCGGAGGGCAGTCCGATGGACGATCCGATCGGTCCGGCCGCCAACCTCCTCCACCCGTGGTCTCCTGGTTCCAGACGCTTCTCCCGGGTGGCTTCGGGCTCCTGATCATTCCCCTCGGAGCCCTCGGCCTCATCAGCCTCTGGTTCGCTCTCCGGCGCTGAGAGACCGACGCCCAGCGTCGCGCTGCGGGGTCATGCCGGAGGCTGAACCAGAACCGCGTGGTTCCCCTCGGTCGACTCCACGCCGACGCGGCCACCGGCCGCCTCGACGAGCTGGCGCACGATCGCGAGCCCGATGCCGGCGCCGCCTCGTGCCGGTTCCGCGACTTCTCGACGCGGTAGAAGCGCTCGAACACGTGAGGCAGGTCGTCCGCGCGGGATGACTTCCCGGTGTTGCCGACCGAGACCAGGACGTCGGCAGGCCGCCGCTCCGCCGCGACGCGACCATGCCGCCGCGCGGCGTGTATCGCACGGCGTTCTGGAGCAGGTTGCCGAGGACCTGCGCCAGCTGGTCCGGGTTGCCGCGAGCCGGGCAGTGGCGGCGGGCAGGTCGACCGGTGATGCTCGAAGCCCGCCGGCGGGCAGCGACGGGCCGGCCAGGTCGCAGGCAGCGCGGACGATCGGACGAGATCCAGCTCCACGCAGTCGACCGGCCCGGCCGTGTCGCCCTCCGCAGGGTGTCGAGCCCGCGCGACAGGCGGACGAGTCGCTCGGCCTCCTCCCCCAGCGACTCGAACGTCGCGCGATCCGGCGGGATCACGCCGTCGCGCAGCGCCTCGAGATAGCCCTTAGGTTCGTGAGCGGCGTGCGCAGCTCGTGGGCCGCGTTGGCGATGAACTCGCGGCGCATGCGCTCCTGCTCCTCGAGCGCAGCTGCCATCTGGTTGAACGAGTCCGCCAGGCTGACGATCTCCTCCGGCCCGGTGCGCGGTCGCGTGCGCGACTCGTAGTCGCCCTCCGCGATCCGGCGCGCGGCCGCCCCGATCTCCCGGAGCGGCCGCGCCAGGCCGGCGGCGACGCAGGCTGGCGAGCACGACCGCCGCGGCGACCGCCACGAGCGCGGCGACGAGCACGACCTGCACCACCGAGTCCCGGAACATCGCATCGCTCGAGGCGGCGCTGAAGCCGTGCTGCGCCATCAGCGAGGCGAAGCATTGCGATCCGACGACGATCACGCCGATCGCCAGGATCAGCAGGGCGACGCCGCCAACCGAACGCTGCGGCCGCGATGCGCAGCCCGACCCCGCCGGGAGACCGCCGGCTCACGGCTCGGGTGCGCCTTCGGCGCGGCGCGGTATCCGAGCCCCGCACCGTCGCCATGTAGCGCGGGCGGTCGGGACGTCCTCGAGCTTCCCGCGGAGCCGCCGCACGTGCGCGTCGATGGTGCGGTCGAGGACCTCCACTTCCCCGCGCCCGTAGACCGCGTCGAGCAGCTGGTCGCGCGTGAGCACCCGGCCTCCGCCCCAGAATGGCCGCCAGCAGCCGGAACTCGACGGCGGTCAGGGCAACGGGGCGCCCAGCCACGGTGACCTCGTGGCGATCGGGGTCGAGCACCAGGTCGGCGTGACGGAGGGGCACGGGTGTCGACCCGGCTCCCGGCCCGCCCCGGGCGGCTCGCTCGAGGATCCGCCGCACGCGGAGCACCAGCTCCGCCGGCGAGAACGGCTTGGGGAGGTAGTCGTCGGCGCCCTCGGCCAGGCCGGCGATGCGGTCGGCCGCGGCGCTCCTCGCCGAGAGCACGATGATCGGCGTCGGGTCCGTCCGCCGGACGGCGCGGATGACGGCGAGGCCGTCGACCACGGGCAGCATGAGATCGAGCACCATGAGCGCCGGCGCCTCGATGGCGATCGCGGCGAGCGCGCTCCGCCCGTCGGTCGCCTCGACCACGCGGAACCCCTCGCGCTCGAGGTACATCCGCACGAGGCGGACGATCTTCGGGTCGTCGTCGACCACGAGGATCGGTGCCGGGGCTGTCGTCACGCAGGCATCCTAGTGTCCGTGGGTGGCGCTGGCGAGCGGACGCGAAACGGGGCGCGGCGGCAGGCGCCGCCACGCCCCGTTTCTCAGGCGTGCCTGGCTAGGAAGCGGCCAGGCCGACCGCGCCCGCCGGGAGACTCGTCGCGCCGATCGCGGTGAGGGTGCCGGCCGGGCCGATGCGGAACGCGTCGATCGCGCTGGCGCCGACGTCGACCACGTAGAGGAACGTCCCGTCAGAGCTGACGGCAGCATCGAGGAGCGGTGCCGTGGACGACCCGGCCGCTGCGCCGTCGACCAGGGTGAGGCTGCCATCAGGGGCGATGGCATAGGAGGAGATCTCTGCCGGGCTGTGGGCGTCGATCGTGAACGCGTAGCGGCCGTCGGGCGTCAGGGCGATCCAGCAGGCGGCTGCCTGGCCGTTCGCGACCGAGGCAGTGATTAGGCTGGGCTCGCCTGCGGGCGACACCCGGTAGGAGGACACGGCGCTCCCGGCTGCCTCCGTGACGAACATCCGGTTGTCGTTGTTGAAGGCGAAGCCGTACGGCGCCGCTCCGGCCGAGGGATAGGCAGTCGGGGCCCGAGCGATGCCGAAGAAGCCGACCCGGTAGGTGACGAGGAGGGTGGCGCCCTTCTCGGCAACCACCAGCGTGCCCCCGTCGGAGCTGAACGCGATCTCCTCGGGAGACGTCGCGGTCGTCGCGGTTGCGGCGGGCAGCAGCGGCTGGACCGAGCCCGGCAGCGCGACGAGATGTCCGCCGACCCGGACGAAGCCGGCGATGTTGCCGTTGTCGCCCGCGTCGAGCACGTACACGAACGGGCCGTGGAGCGTCACGCTGATCGGGTCCGTGCCGCGCGACCCGACGCGGTCGGCGAGGTGGAGACGGCCGTCGGGCCCGACGAGGAAGAGCGCGACGTCGTTGCTGCCCGCGTCGACGGCGGCCAGCCAGCGGCCGTCGGCGCTGAGGGTCACGGCCCCCTGGGAGCCGAGGCCGGCGCCCGTGCCTTGGCCGCCGGTGGGGTAGGAGCCGCGGAGGCTCAGGGTGCCGTCAGAGGCACGGGCGTAGGCGAGGACGGCATTGCCGGCCGTCGCGTTCGTCATTGTGTACACGGTGCCGCCGCGACCGAGGTCGTGGGCGGCGACGCCGGCGGGAAGGCCGAGCGCGAGCAGGGCGGCCAGGAGGCCGAGAGCAGCAGCCAGTCTGCGACGCATGGGACGGGATCTCCTCGGGTGTGCCCGGGAACGTCCCGGGGATGGCCCGAGCGTGGTCCGTCGGCGTGACCGCGCGATGACGAGCCCGTGACGGATCGATGACGAGCGGGCTCCCGGCCGATCAGTGTGGCTACTCGATGACGAAGATGTTCTTCTTCGCGCAGATGTCCTTGAGGATCTTCGGCCACACGCTGACGCTGACCTCGCCCAGGTGCGCCTTGTGGAGGAGCAGCATCTGGGTCCGGGACTGGCCGATTCCGCCGCCGATCGAGAGCGGCGTCTCGCCGCTGATGATCCCCTTGTGATAGGGGAGGTTCAGCCAGTCGAGCTGGCCGGTCAGGGCGAGCTGCTGGCGCAGCGTCTCGGGGTTCACCCGGATGCCCATCGACGTCAGCTCGTGGCGGCGGTGGGTGACCGGGTTCCAAACGAGGATGTCGCCGTTGATCCCGTGCATCGGCCGGCCGTCATCGGAGACCGTCGGGGTCACCCAGTCGTCGTAGTCGGCCGCGCGCATCTCGTGGGGGTAGCCGTCGTCGAGCGTCCAGCCGATCCCGATGATGAAGATCGCGGGGATCTCCTGGAGGATCGCGGTCTCGCGCTGCTTGCGGGGCAGGTTGGGATAGCGGGCCAGCAGGTCCTCGGCGTGGATGAACGTGATCTCCTCGGGCAGCTCGGGGTACCTGTCCGCCCGGAGCTTCGGGAACCGGTCCAGGGCCGCCTGCTCGGCGCCCTTCAGGACCTTCCAGATCGAGCGAACCGTGGACTTGAGATAGTCGAGGTTGCGGTCCTCGGCCGTGATGACCTTCTCCCAGTCCCACTGGTCGACGTAGCAGCTGTGGTCGTGGTCGAGGAAGTAGTCCTTGCGCACGGCGCGCATGTCCGTGCAGAGGCCTTCGCCGACCTTGAAGCCGAACTGGCGCAGCGCCGGCCGCTTCCACTTGGTCGCCGCCTGGACGACCTGCGCCTCGATCGGGTGCTGGTCGTAGTCGTTCGAGATGTGGAACTGGATCGGCCCGCGCTTCCCGTCGCGGTCGAGCATGTCGTTGATGCCGGACTCGACGTCGACGATGAGCGGGACCTGCACCATCTGCAGGTTCAGCTCCGAGCACAGGTTCTTCTCGATGTACTCCTTGACGGCGTAGATCGCGGCCTGCGTCTCACGACGATCGAGCGCCGACGCGTAGTCATCGGGGAGGAGCTTCTCGAGGTCCTCGTAGTTCCCGATTCCCGGCCCGGCCAGGTCGGCCTGCTTGTCAGTGCCCGTCGCCGATGCCGACATTCGTCCGTCTCCTTCGCTGCTCATGCTGCCGCCGGAGTGTGGGCTTCGTCCCGCTCCACCAACAGTGCCGTCTCGCCCGACCGTGCGGGGGAAGAACGCACCCCCGTGGCCCCGGCCGCGAGCCCGGCGTCACCGTCGACGCCTGGGTCCACTCCGGCAGCTGGGGTGTCCGGATGCGCGCTGGTTCTCTGCTCTGTCGGTCCGGCTGGCCGTCGCGGTGCCTATGACCCCACGTCGAACCAGACGTCCGGTGATGGGCGCTCGGTCCGCACCCGGACATGGCGCCCGACGACCATGCCCACCAGGTCCGCGAAGACGCCCACGCTCGGGACCTTGCGTACCATCCGCTCGATGGTCCGCGCCTGGTCGGCCGGAAGCGGCTCCCCCGTCACCACGTGGAGATGCAGCCCCCTCCATTCGAACGTGGCGACGTTCGGTTCCGCGCGCAGTGCGCAGGGTCCGGCCGGAGATGACCATTCGTGCTCCTCTGGCCTTGATGCTGAGCGTCCCAGCTTGCAGGCTGCATTGCCGGAGCGGGCCGAACTGCTCAGGCGGCGGGAGCCCCGGCCGTGGAGCGCCGGATTACGAGCTCGACCGGGAGGGAGATCTCGTTGACGCCGGCAGAGGGTTCCTCCGTGGCGGCCCCCGATGGCGGTGCACTGGGGGCGTCGAGCAGGTACCGGGCGGCCGCGTACCCCTTGAGGCGGAGCGGTTGGCGGACGGTGGTGAGGGACGGGCGGCTCGCGGCAGCCGCGGGGATGTCGTCGAAGCCGACGACCGACAGCTCCTCCGGCACGGCCACCCCCAGGTCCCGGGCTGCCGCGAGCACGCCGAGAGCCAGGCGGTCGCTCATGGCGAGGATGGCTGTCGGGCGCGGGGTCCGTTCCAGCAGGTCGCGCCCGGCCTGCCGCCCGAGCTCCTCGTCGCTGAGGGCGCACTCGTAGAGCAGCCCGTCCTCCAGCGCCAACCCCGACTTGGCAAGGGCGGACCGGTATCCCTGGAGCCTGCGGGTCGCCACGTCGTACGAGGAGGAGGAGATCCTGGCCGCGTCTCCGCGCCCCGTGTAGCCGTCGGGCCTGAAGGGAGATGTCACGATGCCAAGCCGTCGGTGGCCCAGCCCGACGAGGTGGCCCGCCGCCAGCTGCGCGCCGGCGACGTCATCGACGCCGACGGTCGCGACGCCGGGGATCCGTGGCTCGTCCACGACCACGACGGGCTCTCCCCGGGCGAGCACGTGCTGGAGCGCCGGCGTGTCCCGCGGCAGCGAGTAGGCGATGAACCCGTCGACGGCGACGTCGGTGACCGTGCGAGGGTCGCGTGCGCGGGTCGCCCCGGGCACGATGAGCAGGCCGAGCCGGCGCTCCTCGCATGCGTCGGCGATGCCCCGAATCAGCTCGCTCGTCGCCGTGTCGTCAAGCGCGAACGGCAACGACTCGGGAAGGATCAGGCCGAGGGCGCCGGCGCGCCCGGTCCGCAGCATCCGGGCGACCGGGTTCGGCCCCGCGTATCCCGCTGCGCGCGCGGCTTCCATGACCCGCTCGCGCAGCTCGGGCGACAGCTGGTCCGGGCGGCTGAACGCGTTGGACACGGTCGTCTTCGAGACGCCCAGCGTTCCCGCCAGGTCCTGCAGGGTGATGCGCCGGCGCGCCCTGGTTCCGCGGTCCATGCCCCTATCTTGACCGATCCAGAACGGCCGTGTATGCTGACCGCGTTCTTGATCGATCCAGAAGCAACCACACCAGGGTCGGGCGGGAACAGGAGAACCGATGAACAGCATCACGATGTCGACCGACGAGGACCTCGCCCGCGAGCGGATCGAGATGGCCTCGCACGACCACCCGTTCTGCAGCGCCTGTGGCCAGCCGATGACGATCGAGGTCCACGGCCGCGAGCTCTGGATCGAATGCAGCTCCCTGCGTCCCCTGCGCGGCCTTCGGCTGCGCCTGGTGTCGAGCTTCCACGATCGGCAGGCGATCGGGAGCAGGTGGCTGCCTGCGAGGCCCCAGCTCAGCTGAACCAGCACCCCGGGCCCGCCTCCGCCAGACTGGCCCGATGGACCACCACGACCACGTGCGGCTGCTCCGGGAGGGTGTCCTGGGGGGCGGTGCGACCTGGGCCGACCTCGGGTCGGGCGAGGGGGCGTTCACGCTTGCCCTGGCCGATCTGCTCGGTCCGTCCGGCTCGATCCACACGGTCGATCGCGACGGCCGGGCGCTCCAGATCCAGCTGCGGGCGCTCCGTGACAGGTTCCCGAGCACCAGCGTCACACCGCTCGTCGCCGACTTCACGCGGGCGCTCGGGCTGCCGCAACTCGACGGGATCGTGATGGCGAACTCGCTCCACTTCCAGCGCGACAAGCCGGCGGTCCTGCGGCTTGTTCAGGGCTACCTGCGCCCCGCCGGTCGCCTGATCCTCGTCGAGTACGACACCGACGACGGCAACCCCTGGGTCCCCTACCCACTTTCCTTCCGGACCTGGGCGTCCCTGGCGGAGGAAGCCGGTCTCCGCGACACTCGGCGCCTGGCAGCGGTCCCCAGCCGGTTCCTCGGGTCGATCTACTCAGCCCTCAGCCTGCGCTGAGTGCGGTGGCTTGGCACCCAGGCCCCCCGTCCTCGCAGGCCGCGACGTCTGGATGCTCGAACCACGTGCCCCCGGATCGCTCCGGGGGCACGTGTGGTGCCGGTCACGCCGTGGAGATCACAGCGCCCGGAGGGCGGCGCGGCAGGCCACGGCGTCCGCGCGGGCGGCGTTGAGCGAGGCCCGGAAGCCCTGCAGCGTCGCGTGGTCGGCCTGGAGGATGCCCTTGGCCGGCCCGTTGTTGTTGTAGTCGGCGGGCGACAGGCCCAGCAGCTGCGAGGAGATCCCCGCCAGCGTGGAGGTGCTCACCTGGCCGAGGGCCGTGTTCATGTTGGCGAGGTCCGCCTGCGCCTGGGTCACGTCCTTGCCGGCGTTCTGGTCGGCGTCGATCCGGTCCTGGAGCTTCCCGGCCACCGTGGTGAGCCGGCCGACCGCCGCGGCTTCGTCGTCGGCCGCGATGACTTCGGCGGTCATCGGGACCATGAGCAGGTAGATCCGGTACCCGGTGACGATCGTCCCGATGTCGGCGCGGAGCATGGTGACGTCGGACTCGCCGTCGATCTTCGCCTTCAGGGCGGTGAGACCGGTCGTGTCTGCGGTGAGGAGCGCCTGGAGCGCGGACCGATCGCCGTCCGTGAGCCCGTTGGGGTTCGAACACGTGATTCTCGAGGGTCGTGATCGTCACGAGCCGGCGGTTGATCTCGCAGTCGCCGAGGGCTCGGAGGTGCGCGACGCTGTTGTCCGTGGCCGCCTGCCGCTGGGCGGAGCACGCCCTGGCTCCGCTGCCGGTCGCGACCTCCGGGGCCAGCGGCGACGGCTGGGCGGCGAACGCCGACGCGGCCGATCCGATGACGAGCAGGCCGCCGACGGCCAGGGAGGCAAGGGTTCCGCGTAGTGCGAGCTTCATGAGGCTGATCTCCATTCGATGCGGTTGGTGCCCGACCTCCGGGACCCGTTGACGTGCGCCGCGGGGGTCGCAGGTGTCACCTTCGAGCCGTTGCGTAAGAGCGGCGACCTCGCGAGACGCGGAAGTTGTAAGGCGATCGGCACCACGGAACCTCCGCCTCGCCAGGGTTCTGCACCCGTCGGCCCCGCAAATCGCCGCAGCGGATAGTCTGGCGGCCATGAACACCCGAACCCTGCGCGCCTTCATCCCCGGCCTGGGCCGGGTCTTCCCACCTGGCCACGTCGCCGTCCTGCGGCTGTATGGCCCCATCTCCGACGGCGCCCGCGCGGCCGACTGGGTCGAGCTCGTGCGTCGCCTGCGCGAGTCGCGCCGGGTGCCGGCCGTGGTGCTCGACATCGACTCGCCCGGCGGTTCCGCGACCGCCTCGGACGGGATGTTCCTGGCCCTCGAACGCCTGGCCGCGCGGAAGCCGCTCGTCGCCTCGATCCGCGGGACGGGTGCGTCCGGCTCCTACCTCGCGGCGATGGCAGCCCGCACCATCGTGGCCCAGCCGCACGCCATCGTCGGTTCGATCGGCGTCATCTCGGCCGGTCCCCGGCTGCCGCGGCTCCTCGACCGGCTGGGCGTGAGCGTTGCGGAATACCGGGCCGGCCGCCTCAAGGGGATGGGCGCGCCGTGGCGTGACGAGACCGAGGAGGAGGGCGCCAAGGAGCAGGCGGTCGTCGACGCGTTCTACGACGCCTTTGTCGCCCGGGTCGCGCACGGCCGGCGCATGGACGAGGCGCGGGTCCGGACGCTGGCGACGGGCGAGGTCTGGCTCGGCGAGGAGGCCCGCTCGCTCGGGCTGGTCGACGAGATCGGCGACCTGGAGCGGGCGGTCGAGCTGGCGGCAGGCGCCGCGGGCGTTCCCGCCCACTACGCGCCCGTGCGGCTCCGGCGTCCGCTCCTGGAGCGCCTGGCCGGGCGCTTCGGCGACCAGCCTGGCCGCGGCCGTCGCGGTCGAGGTCGAGGCTCGACTCGAGGGCCGTCTGCCGGACCTGACTGCGGCCGGGCGCTCGCCCCGGCAGCCCGGGACCTGCCGCGCGCGGCCCGCGCGGCGTGATTAGGCTCCGCGGGGATCACCCGTCGTTCCGTGGAGGCCGGCCAGCAGCCGCAGGACCGGGACGGCCGCGGCGAAGCCATCGGCCAGCTCGTCCGGCAGGCCGGCCGACAGGGCCTGGGCGTCCGACAGCCGCCGATGGAAGGTCACGTCCTTGAGCTTGAGGAGCTCTGCGTCCGGGTGATCGGGGGCAAACCCGGTGGGCGTCCGCTTGAGCCGCTCGCCCTCCACCTGGCCGAAAGCAGCCACGAACCCGGGATCCTCCAGCGCGGCGTGGACCACCGCAGGGCCGCGTCGCCACGGCCGCCCGCCAGGCGGCGAGGACGGCCGGCTCCGGGATGCCAGAGCCCGCCGCCCAGGTAGATCTCGCCAGGCCGCAGGCTGAAGTAGCCTCCGGGCCCGCCTCCCTGCCACGGGAAGCTGGCGCTCACGTACGGCTTGTACGGCGACTTGTCCTTGGAGAACCGGGTGTCGCGGTAGATCCGGAACGGCGAGCGCGCGGGATCGGCGACCAGCGGGATGTCCCGATCGCCGAAGCGCTCGGCGAGCTCGACGCAGAGCGCCTCCAGGGGATGCTTGAGCAGTCGCTCGTAGTCCGCCTTGCGCGGCGCGAACCAGGCGCGCTTGTTGTTGGCGGCGAGGTCGGCGAGGAACTGGAGTGCCTCGTGCGTGAAGCCTGCGAAGGCCATCGTGCCCTCCTTCCCTGTCCTCCGAGTGTCGGCCACGGCCGACTCCGGGCGGCTACCTCCAGTAGGCGCCGAGCGCTCCCGAGGTGCTCACGCCATGGCCGGGATCGCCGGGCCACTGGATGCGGACGTTGATGGTGGAGGCGGTCTTGGCGGTCGACCAGAACGTCACGACACCCTTCGCGTCGGCCCAGGCCGACTTGAGGTAGGCCGGGCTGCCCCAGACGCCGTTCGTCTTCTTCGCCACCAGGACGTTGACGCGCTGGCCGGCCAGCGCCGCCCCGCCGGTGAACCGCCACGTCACGTAGGTGCGCAGCGCGGTGACCTTCGGCGTCTTCGCGCTGAAGCCGGTCGCCGGACGGAGGCCGAGCGCGCTCGACGCGCCGATCTGGATCGGCGGCGGGGGCGGGGGAGGGGGAACCGGCGGCTCGACCGGCGGGCCGGTGCCGGGGTTCACGGTGATGACGGCGGTGCCCCGGATGCCCCTGCACGGTCGCGGCGACCGTTGCCGTCCCGGGCTCGGCCGCGGTGTATTGGCCGGCCGCGGAGATCGCACCCGGCCCATCCAGCGTCCACGTCACGTCGCCGGGCGCGAGGGCGATCCCGTTGAAGGCGGCGTCCTGGCCCTTGGCAACGAAGTCCGTGACACCGCCCTGCCAGCTCACGGCCGTCCCCGGGACGACGTCCACGATGGCCAGCGGGCCGGTCGGCACGGCGCTGAAGACGACGAGGCTGTTGGCGACCGCGAGCTCCTGGCCGGCGGATGGGCGGTTCACCACCGACACCTCCTGGTCGCCGGGAAGGCGCACGGCCATGGTCGTCGAGCCGCCCCCGTCCAGGGCTAGCGCCTCCACGACGCCCCTCGACAGCATCAGCTCGGCGAGCTCGTCGAGATCCACGCCGGTGCTGTAGCCGGACTGCCGTCCGTCCACCGTGGCCAGGACGAGCGAGCCGGCGGCCGTGATGCCCAGGCGGTCCGCGGATGGAGCTCGTCGGCGACCGCGGAGCGCGGGGAGACGTCCGCCAGGCCGCCCTGCACGATGAACTCGCGACCGCCGATCGCCTCCCGGACGCTCTCCCATCCCGGCGTGATCGAGAGCGTGAGCGTCAGGCCAACGCCCGGCACGAGCGCGTCGAGAAACGACCCGCTCGGGCCGTTGAGCACCACGCTGTCCGGGGCGATCGGGATGCCGCCAGTCGCGGGACGGACCTCGAGCACGACCGCCTGGTGGACGCCCGCCGGGGTCAGCGGGAGCGCCACACCCCCGAGCACGACGTCCGTGCCGCCGATGTCCGCCGGCGTCGTCGGGCCGAAGCGCGGCGTCAGCAGGACCAGCTCCGAGCCGGTCCGGGCCTGGTTGACGCGCGCGATCGGGCGGATCGTCCCGTCCGGCCACGCGAGGGATGCGCTCACCTGGACGTCGCCGATGAGCGGGCGCCCTGACGCGTCGATCCCGAACGTCGGGCGGGCAAGGCGCGCCGCGGTCACCAGCTCCCCGGCATGGATGTCGATGCCGTTCGGCGCGTACTGCGTCGAGCTGGCGTAGCCGCCCCAGACGTCACCGTTGATCGCCGCGACAGCGCGGTGGCCGTCGGTCGACGTCCGGCGCGCCTGGCTGGTCGTGGTCTCGAGGCTCGTGATCCGGTCCCCCCCAAGCTCCGTCTCGAGGCTGATCCCGGGCGTTCCAAGGGCCACCTCCACGAGGTTGACCGCCTGGCTCCCTGATCGGGTGGTCTGGATCGTTCCCCAGTCATGCTCCACGCCGGGAGCCACGGGCGAACGCCCCTCGGACACGTACGGGGTGGAGATGGTCGCGAGGACGGCGGCCGGCCGCGCGGCACCGGGCAGGAACGGGACCGGGGCGGCGACGCCCGAGATGGCGAGCAGAGCGGCCAGCGTCGCGACGACCGCCGCGCGGGCGCTCCCGGAGGCGGACGAGGGCCGGGGGACCATCGCCACCAATGGTAGAGCAGGCCCGGCGCCCGCGCACCTTCCCCTGCAGTCGATCCAGTCGGCCCGGGTTCGGACCACCCGCGCGACACGCGGGCAGCCATGCCCATCCCGTCGCGGCGGAGACACAATAGGCCGAATGGCACTGGGGACCGGCTTCCGTGGCCATGACACAATGCCTGATCGAAGCGGATGTCAGATGACTAGCGTCTAAGGGGCCGACATGCGCGAAGGCGTAACCGACGGGCCGACCGGTGCGATGGGCGCCGGCGGTCGTGGGACGTGGGGCAGGTTCCTGCTGACCTGGTTCGCGCTGCCGTCCGCGCTGGTGATCGCCCTCCTGTTCGGTGCGGTCATGATGCTGGCCCTGGGAGCCAACCCGATCACCGGCTATCGGGCGCTCGTCGAGGGAGCGTTCGGCGGAAGCTACGCGCTCAGCAGCACGGCGATCCAGGCCGTGCCGCTGCTGCTGGTCGGGGTGGGGATCTGCATCGCCTTCCGGGCCAACGTCTTCAACATCGGCGGTGAAGGCCAGATCGCGATCGGCGGCCTGCTGAGCGCGGCGACGGCGCTGACGTTCCCGGACCTGCCCGGCTTCATTCTGATGCCGCTGGTGCTCCTCGCCGGCGCCGTGGGCGGCGGGCTCTGGGGCGCGATCCCGGGCTTCTTCAAGGCGAACTACAACGTCAACGAGATCCTGAGCACCATCATGCTCAACCTCGTCGCGGTCCAGGTCATGAACTACCTCCTTGCCGGCCCGATGGTCGACCAGTCGCCGAGCTCGGTCGGCGGCCTCATCCCGGAGACGAAGGTGCTGCCGGCCAGCGCCCAGCTGCCGATCCTCATCACCGGGACGCAGCTGCACCTGGGCGTCCCGATCGCGGTGCTGGTTGCGATCGGCGTCTACGTCCTGCTCTGGCGCACGAGCTTCGGGTTCCAGATCCGAAGCGTCGGGTTGTCGCGCAACGCGTCGGCCTATGCGGGCATGCCGGTCAAGCGGACGATCACGCTGGCGATGACCCTGAGCGGGGCGATGTGCGGGCTCGCCGGAGCGATCCTGGTGTTCGGCAGCATCTCCCACCGGATGGTGACGGACGGCAGCCTGACCGGGTTCACCGGCTCCGCCGGCTTCAACGGCATCGTCGTCGCACTCTTCGGCGGCCTCAACCCGCTCTGGACGATTGTCTCGGCATACCTCTTCGGTGGCCTCATCGTCGGCGGCTCGGCGCTCCAGGTCGCCACCGGCGTGCCGTCGGATCTCGTCACCGCACTCAGCGGCACGATCGTGGTCCTGGTCGTCTCGCTCGAATACCTGCGGCGGCGGGCGCGTGCCCAATCGATCGCAATGGCCGGCCCGCGGGCTGCCGGTCCACCGCCGCTCCCGCGCAACGCGCCACCCCTGGCGGCCGGCGGAGGGGGCGACCAATGAACCAGTTCTTCACCGTCGACGTCCTCACGACCACGATCGCGTCCGGCATCGCGCTCGCGACGCCGTTCCTCCTCGCTGCCCTCGGCGAGACGATCGGGCAGCGGAGCGGGGTGATCAACCTCGGCGTCGACGGGATCATGCTCCTGGGGGCGTTCACGACCTATTACGTCGAGCTGCAGACGGGCGACCTGCTCCTCGCGATCCTGGCCGGAACGGCCACCGGCACGCTCATGGGCGTGATCACCGCGTTCGTCAGCGTGACGCTCAAGGCCGAACAGGGCATCAGCGGGATCGGGGTCTACCTCTTTGGCCTCGGGTTCAGCTCGCTGCTGTTCCAGAAGCTCGTCGGCACGCCGCTCCCGATTGCGACGCTGCCGCCGGTCGGGATCCCGGTGCTCGACTCGATCCCGCTGATCGGCGGCATGTTCTTCAACCAGAGCCTGCTCGTGTACCTGGCCTTCCTGCTCGTCCCCGTCGTGGCCTTCGTCCTCAACCGGACGACCTACGGGCTGAAGATCCGGGCGGTCGGGGAGAACCCGGCGGCGGCCGACAGCGTCGGCGTGAGCGTGGCCCGGATCCGCTGGTCGACGGTGATCATCGGCTGCACGTTCGCGGGTCTCGCCGGTGCGGCGCTCCTCATGTACGGCGGGATCTTCCAGATCAACCTGACCCAGAGCGAAGGGTTCATCGCCGTCGCGCTCGTCTACTTCGGGGCGTGGCGCCCGGTCGGCGTGATGTTCGGGTCCCTCCTGTACGGGCTGGTCGGCGTCGTCATCCTGACCTGGAAGTCGCTGGGGATCATCCCCCTGAGCGCCTCCGACCTGGCTGCCACCGCGCCGGCGATCATCACCGTGCTGGCCCTCCTGTTCCTGGCCCGTCGGTTCCGGCAGCCGGCCGTGCTCGGCCGACCATACGAGAGGGAGGGCTGACGCGACCCGAGTGCCCCGCCGTCCACTGCCCGCAGGCAGACAATCCCGTCCCGTCTCGAGGAGAAACCTGATGCAACGACATTCTGACCGGAAGCTCTCGCTCGGCCTCGCCGCCGTCGTGGTGGCCCTGGTCGCCGGAGCATGCTCCGGAAGCAGCACGCCCGCTCCGACCGTCGCGGCGAGCCCGAGCCCCGCGGCGGCCGCCTCCGTCGCGCCGAGCCCGAGCCCCGCGGCGGCCGCCTCCGTCGCGCCGAGCCCGAGCCCCGCCCCGGCCACCCTCAAGGTCGCCGTGGTCGCCCCGAGCGCCGTGAACGACCTTGCCTTCACGCAGTCGATGGTGGAGGCGCTCAACTCGCTCAAGGCGAAGTACAACCTGGACATCGCGATCTCCGACAACCAGTTCGTCGTGGCGACCGCGGCGAACGTGATCCAGAACTACGCGTCGCAGGGCTACAACCTGGTCATCGCCCACGGGTCCCAGTACGGGTCGATCCTCCAGCAGCTGGCTCCCCAGTTCCCCAACGTTTCCTTCGCCTGGGGCACGGCGGGGTCCACCTACAACCTGCCCAACGTGTTCGCCTACCAGGTGAACTCGAACGAGGGCGGCTTCGTCCAGGGCGCCATGGCGGCGATGCTCAGCAAGTCCAAGGTGCTCGGGGTCATCGGGCCGATCGCGGTCGGCGACGCAAAGCTCTACGTTGACGGCTTCTGCGCCGGCGCCAAGTCGATCGTCGCATCGATCACCTGCAACCCCGTCTACACGGGCTCCTTCAGCGACGTCAGCCTGATGTCGGCCGCGGCGACGACGTTCGTGGCCAACAAGGCCGACGTGCTGACCGGCACGGCCCAGGCGGTTGTCGGGGCCATCGGCGTCGCCAAGTCCAAGAACCTCGCATGGTTCGGAACGCAGTGGACCCAGGAGTCCCTTGCGCCGAGCCAGGTGGTCTCCAGCCAGGTCTACAACTGGGCGCCGATCCTCGAGCAGATCTTCGCCACGATCCAGACCGGCAAGCTCGGGGGCGCCACGTTCACCGCGACGCTGGGCAACGGCGGCGAGCAGATCCAGTTCAATCCCGGCTTCACGCTGCCCGCCAATGTGAAGGCCAAGGCCGACGAGCTGATCAAGGGGATCACCGAGGGGACGGTCAACGTCCCGGAGTGATCGCCAGCAGGTAAATCGGGAACCATGACCATGGCGGCTGCCACCCCGGGGGACGCAACCGGCAGGACCGGCGTCCCGGTCCTGGAGATGCGCAACATCACGAAGCGCTTCCCCGGGGTGGTCGCCAACAACAAGGTCGATTTCGACGTTCGCGCCGGGGAGGTCCACACCCTCTTCGGCGAGAACGGCGCTGGCAAGAGCACGCTCATGCGCGTGGTCTACGGGCTCTATCACCCCGACGAGGGCGAGATCCGGATCAACGGCCAGCGGGTGTCGATCAGCTCCCCTTCGAGCGCGATCCACCACGGGATCGGGATGATCCACCAGCACTTCATGCTGGTGGACACGCTCACCGTCGCCGAGAACGTTGCGCTCGGCACGCGGTCCACGCGCGGGCCCCTGACCGGTCTCGACACCGTGTCGGCCCGCATCGTCGAGCTCTCCGAGCGGTACGGGCTGAAGGTGGACCCGCAGGCCATCATCTGGCAGCTCTCGGTCGGTGAGCGGCAGCGGGTCGAGATCATCAAGGCGCTCTACCGCGACGTCGAGCTGCTCATCCTCGACGAGCCGACGGCGGTCCTGACACCGACCGAGGTCGGCGACCTCTTCAGCGTCCTGCGGCAGATGGCACGGGACGGCCGGGGGCTCGTCTTCATCTCGCACAAGGTCCACGAGGTGCTGGACCTCTCGGACCGCATCACCGTGTTGCGGAACGGCCACATCGTCGGGACGCTGCCAAAGGCCGAGGCCACCCGGGAGCGACTCGTCGAGATGATGGTCGGCCACCAGGTCGCCGCCGAGGAGCATCCACCCAGGGGCGTGGTCGGCGCGCCGCGCCTCGTCGTGAAGGATCTGCGCGTCGAGAGCGACCGTGGCACCGAGGCCGTGAGCGGCGTGAGCTTCGAGGTGAGCTCGGGCGAGCTGGTGGGGATCGCGGGGGTTGCCGGCAACGGGCAGCGCGAGCTCGCCGAGGCGATCGCCGGTCTGCGTCACCCCATGAGCGGCTCGATCCGGCTCAACGGCCGGGAGCTGGCCGGACACGGTCCCGCCGCGATCCGGTCGGCGGGACTGGGCTATGTCCCCGAGGAGCGCATGCGCGACGGGGTGGTCAGCGATTTCAGCGTCGCCGAGAACCTCCTGCTGGTCGACTATGGCAGCAGCGCCTACAGCCAGCTCGGCTTCCTGCGCCAAGGCGCGATCCGCCGGCACTGCCGGGACCTGGTCGCCGAGTTCAACGTGAAGACGCCGAACCTGGAGACCCCGGCACGGAACCTCTCCGGCGGCAACATCCAGAAGCTGATCATGGCGCGGGAGCTATCCGCCAAGCCGGAGGTCCTGCTCGTCGCGCAGCCCACCCGCGGGATCGACGTGTCCGCGTCCCTGTACATCCACCAGCGCCTCGTCGCCCAGCGTGACAGCGGCACGGCGACGATCATCATCTCGGAGGATCTCGACGAGGTCATGACCATCTCCGATCGCATCCTCGTGATGTACGAGGGAGCGATCATCGGCTCGGCCGACCCGCGGACGGCCACCCGGGAGGAGATCGGGATGCTCATGGCGGGGGTTCGCCCGTCCGGCGGGCAGCCCGCCATCGCGGACACAGCCCGCGCGCGGCCGCAGCAGCCTCGGCCCAGGGGCGCAGCCACCCGAGGCGCAGCCCGAGCGTCGGGGCCTGAACGTCGAACGGGCCCGACCGTCTGGTCGAGCCCGTTTCGCGATCGTTGACGCCGCGAGGGCGCCGCGGGTTGATCAGAGAGCCGCCAGGACTCCCGTCCGGGCGTTGAACTCGTCGATCAGGCGGTCCCAGTCCTTGACGATGGTTCGCATGTCGGTCCAGAACTTCTGGTCCTTGCGGATCCGGAACTCCTCGATCGGCACGTCCTGCTGCTCCACCCAGGTGAAGTAGCCGAGGTTGAAGATCCGCTCGCGATCCTCCCGGCTGAGCTCCTGCAGGTGGTCGGTGGTTGCCCCGAGCAGGTGCTCGCCGAAGACCTCGCCGGCGGCGACGGCGTCGAACCCGCCGCTGAAGTCCCGGGCCAGCGCCAGGTCCTTCTCGCTGTGGTACATCGCCGCGCCGTCGGTGGCCACGGTCACGATCACGTCGTCGGGGCCCATCTCGTAGTACTTGGCGGTCTTGATGGCCGCCAGCACGTTGCAGATGCTCGACAGGCCGAGGGCCGACAGATCGTCGATCGTCTGCTGGGGCACGCCGCGACGCTCGGCGAGGTAGGCGTGGCCGACCTCGGTGTTGAACAGCACGTCGAGCTGGTCCGTGGCGCGATCGGAGATTGCCAGGGCCACGTCCGTCGCCATCACGTTGTGGATGAGCGGGATGTGCTTGTCGCCGATGCCCTGGATGTTGTGCTCGCCGAACCCGTTGCTGAGCATCGTCGGGCACTCGAGCGCCTCGACCGCGACGGTCAGGGAGCCCGTCTTCTCCTTGAGGAAGTCGCCCGCGCCGATGGTGCCGGCCGAGCCGGTGGCGGAGGTGAAGGCCCGCAGGCGGAGGTTCGGCTCCTTCTCCTGCATCGCCTCGAACACGTGCAGCAGCGCCGTCCCCGTCGCGAGGTAGTGGGCGATGTGGTTCCCGACCTCGGAGAACTGGTTGAAGATCACGTTCGCCGGGTCTTGCGAGAGCTCATCGCACTTGTCGTAGATCTCCTTGACGTTGCTCTCGGTGCCCGGGGTCTTGATGATGTCGGACGGGTCGACGACCCAGTTCCCGAGCCAGTCGAAGCGCTCCTGGCTCATGCCCTCCGGGAGCACGGCCACGCCGCGGCAGCCCATGATCCGCGAGATCGCGACGCCGCCCCGGCAGTAGTTGCCCGTGGATGGCCAGATCGCGCGGTGGCGCGTGGGGTCGAACTGTCCCGTGATGACCCGCGGCGCCAGGCACCCGTAGGCGGCCAGCACCTTGTGAGCCCCGATCATCGGGAAGCGGTCCCCGAAGACCACCACGATGCGGGCGTCGACGCCGGTCAGCGACTTCGGGAGCACCATGTGCTCGGGCACGGACACCAGGCCGTGGCGCGCGGCATTGTTGTACCAGTGGACCCGGAACAGGTTCAACGGGTGCGCGTCGTCTGGCCCCACGCCCTCGAGCGCCGCCCGGACGTTCGCCGGGATCAGCGAGGGGTCGGCCAGCTGCGCGAACGTCGGGAGGCCGATGCCGGCCTCCCGGAACCGTACGACCGTGTTCTCATAGACCGTTGCATCCACGAGCTCCCGCTCGAGTCCAAGTCGTCGCATTGCGCACCCCGCTCTGTCAGATCAGCTACTCAGGACCGTGCTTGATGGAAGGCGTGAGGTCGTCAGCCGGCGGACCCACCTGCCCCGCGCGACTCCGCCGCGTCGAGCGCGTCGCGGACCCGCCGCAGGCGCGACGCGCGCTCGCGCACGAAGCGCTCGATCCCGGCCAGCAGGAACGGCGGCGTCAGGTGCGCCTCCTCCATCACCTCGTCGATCGAGCCGCCCGTCCTCCAGCGGT
This sequence comes from uncultured Chloroflexia bacterium, assembly GCA_963800795.1. Classification (GTDB taxonomy): domain Bacteria; phylum Chloroflexota; class Limnocylindria; order Limnocylindrales; family CSP1-4; genus CTSoil-043. Next base: position 14,333 of record CAWDCJ010000002.1, on the reverse strand, counting down.
TGTCCCAGTCGGACCCCATCGAGTACTCCAGCGCGAGCGGGCCGTCCACCCAGTCGCGCATCTGGCGGGCGGCCCGGTTGGTGATCGCCATCCCGTCGATCCGGTCGGCCGGTGTCACGGTCCGGGAGCGGTAGTCGGCCGGCTGCAGCCGGAACAGCTGCGGGCTGATGGCCGCCACGACCTTCACGTTGAGGCCTTCCCGGTCGAGCTCGGGAAGGATCTTCACCAGGTTGGCGGTGCTCGTCGTGCCCTGCACGAACACCGTCCCCATGGCGGGCTTCCCGGGCCGGAAGTCGCGCAGCACGTACGCGCCGCGGGCCGCCTCGAAGTGGGATGGCATCCCCAGCGCCGTCGCGGTCGGGCAGCTCGATCGGCGGGCGGGTCAGGTGCAGGGCCACGATCGGCGCCGCCTGGGCGAGCGCGGCGCCCAGGACGACCGGGACCTCGTTGTACTCCCAGGGGTGCAGGTCGATCACCTGGCCCTCGGGGAAGAGCTGCGTCACCCCCGTGGCGAAGATCCCGAAGTGAGTGCGCGAGTCCTCGGCGGTCTCCGGGCCCGAGTGGCCGGCCACCCAGAGCACCTTGCCCACCTTGAGCTCGGTGTCCTGGGCCAGCTGGCTGAAGAGCCGCATCGCACCGTACTTGAGGTAGCTGAAGGAGCCGTAGGTCGAGCAGGCGCCCCAGAAGCCGTTGAAGGCGGCCATCGGGTCGTCGGCCAGGTTGACCGTGGCCAGGCCGGCCATCATGCCCGCGTTGGTGAACTCCGTGATCTCGGTCGGCAGGAGCGCGCCCCGTCGGGTTCGTGTCGCGCTCGTACCAGCCCCAGCCTTCCTGGCCGCCGAAGTCCTTGCCGAACCCGGCCAGGTTGGTCGACTCGGCGAGGTCGGCGGACGCGGCGATGAAGAGCGGACGGCCGTACTCGGCCTTCGCGAACGAGTTGACCCAGGCGCCCCAGGCGGCCAGCGCGGCCCGGTTGGGGGCCTTCTCGCCCGGGCTGCTTCCAGATCTGCGGGGGATAGGCCCGGTAGTCGAAGATCCGCGGGTCCTCGACGAGGCGTGCCCCCCGGCTGCCCAGGTTGAAGGTGGCCGGGTGCTCGGGGACCCGGTCCGCGAGCTCGACGAGGCGGTCCGAGATCGCCTCGACGACATCGCGCCGGCCGCGCAGCACGCCTGCCGCGAGGCGCAGGTTGGCTTCGGCCTGGCGGGCGCGCGCTTCCGCGTCGGCGGGGGCCGCCTCGTCGACGCCCTCGTAGGCCACGCCGTACTTCGCCATGAACTCGTGCCGCACGGCCCAGAACTCCGGCGCGTTCATCGGGTGGGGGGTGCCGTGGCTGGGGGCGTCGTACTTGCCGTAACCCCGCCCCTTGCGGGTCCGGAACCAGGCGACCGAGGGCCGCTTCCCGGGGTTCTCGCCACGGGCCGCCTCCAGCACCGCGCGGGTGACGGGAGCCCACTCCATCCCGTCGGGCGTTCCGCTGACGCGCCAGTCGTAGGCCGCGAACCAGGACTCCGGCGTCCCGGGCACGACCGAGGAGGCGCGGAACTGGTCGATCCCGAAGTCGTTCCAGTCGATGAGGAAGACGAGGTTGGACAAGCCCAGGCCCCAGGCCGCGTTGCGCGTCTCGTGGCTGGCGCCCGGCGTGAGGCCGCCCTCGCCCTCGACCGCGAAGACGCGGACGTCCTCGCAGCCGGCGAGCTTGAGGGCCAGCGCCTCGCCCGCGGCCGGCGGCATGCCGTGGCCGGAGGGGCCGGTGTTGAACTTGAGGAAGAGCGTCTTGCCCGCCATCTCGGCGTGCCCGGGCAGGCCGCCGCGGTGGCGCAGGGTCAGCAGGTCCTCCCAGGTGAGCGCCCAGCGGCCCTCGTCGGGGAAGGCGAACCTGCGCGTCGCCGGTCCATTCGTGGCGGGCCCGGAGCGTCTCGTTGAGGACGGCCAGCGTGGCGTAGACGAGCGGCACCGTGTGGCCCGCCGAGAGCACGAACCGGTCGGCGAAGGGCCGCCAGGGGCGGCGGATGTCCCAGCGCATGGCGCCCGAGAGGAGCAGCGCGAGGAACAGGTGCACCTTCGAGCGGCTGCCACCGGGATGCCCCGATTGCCGGTAGTTGAGGGCCAGGTCGATCATCTCGTCGACCACGTCCTTCACGACGTCCCAATCGGCGAACTGCCGCTCGGCCTCCGCGTACAGGTTGTCGACCCGGGTCAGCGCGCCAATGTCGGCCACGGATGCCCTCCCTCCGTCCTGATCGTTGCCGCCGGGTCCTACGCCGAAACCGCCAGCTTGCCCACGAACTGCCCGATCCGCTCGAGCGCCGTGCGGATGTTCGCCTGCGAGGTGGCATAGCTCAGCCGGATGTGGTTCGTGCCCACCCCGCCGAACGCCGTCCCGGCCAGGGTTGAGACCCCGGCCTCGTAGAGCAGCCTGTTGGCGAGGTCGACCCCGGAGAGCCCCGTGCCGGACACCTCGGGGAAGACGTAGAACGCGCCGGACGGGCGCAGGCACGAGATGCCCGGGATCGCGTTGAGCCCGTCGACGACCAGGTCGCGCCGCGCGCGGAACTCGCGCACCATCGCGTCGACCTCGTCCTGCGGGCCGCGCAGCGCCTCGACCGCGCCGTACTGCGAGAAGTTGGAGACGTTGCTGACCGAGTTGATGAGGAGCCGGCCGAACGCGAACAACAGCCACTCGGGCACGATCGCGTAGCCAAGGCGCCAGCCGGTCATGGCGTAGGTCTTGGAGAACCCGTCGAGCACGATCGTGCGCTCCGCCATGCCGGGCAGGCTCGCGATCGAGACGTGCTCTCCCTCGTAGAGGATGCGGCCATAGATCTCGTCGGCCAGGACGACCAGGTCGTGGGCCTGGGCGACCTCGGCGATCTTCTCGAGGTCGGTGCGGGTGAGCACGCCGCCGGTCGGGTTGGCCGGCGAGTTCAGCACGATCATCGTGGTGCGCGGCGTCACGAGCGAGGCGAGCTCGTCGGGGTCGAGGCGGAAGTCGTTCGACTGGCGGATCGGCACCGGGATGGGCTTCCCGCCGATCCAGCTCACCAGCGATTCGTAGATGGGGTAGCCCGGGTCGGGCACGAGCACCTCGTCGCCCTCGTCGACGAGCGCCTCGATCGCGTAGAGCATCACGCCCTTGCCGCCCACGGTGACGAAGACATGCTCGGGCACGACCGGGAAGCCCTTGCGGGCGGTGGCGTCGTCCGCGATGGCCGCGCGCAGCTCCGGGATCCCGGGGAACGGCGCGTAATGGGTCTTCCCCTCGTCGAGCGCCCGCTTCGCCGCCTCCCGGATGTTGGCGGGTGTGTCGAAGTCGGGTTCGCCGACCTCCAGGTGCACGACGCTGACGCCGGTTTCCTCGAGCTTGCGGGCACGCGCGGCCGCCTCGAACGCGGTCTCTGTCCCGATGCGCTCCATTCGACTCGCGAGTCGCATCTTCGACGCCTCCAGTGGGGTTCAGGTCCGCCAGGTGATCATCATGAGCCGGTCGACAGGTGCGGCCCGGACCGCGGCTGCATCGCGTGCACCCGCAGCGTCGGCGCGGCCGGGGACGACACGAATCCAGGACCCGCGGAACTCGGCTCGCGGCTCCGCCGAGGAGTCTTGGACGCTAGTCGTCTGACCTCTATGGTAGCACGAAGCGTGCCATCTCCTGGACGCCGGCTCCCCAGTGCCATTCGGCCTGTTATGGCTTTCCCGGGCCGAAGCGGAGGCTCCGCGTCTCAACGCACCGTGCACCCGAGCCCTCAACGTCCGGGCTCGCCTTGCCCGAGGATGCGGCGGGCGACCCGATGGGCGTCCGCGGCCAGCGCGGCCTCGTCGACGGTCGCCAGGGCGCCGTCGCGGACGACGAACCGGCCCTCCACCACGAGATGGCGCACCCGCTGCGGCCAGGCGAGGACCATCCCGGCGACGGGATCCGCGTCCGCCCCGGCGCTCGCCAGCCCGCTCACGTCGAACAGCGCGATGTCCGCCCGCTTGCCCACTTCGAGCGAGCCCACGTCGTCGCGGCCCAGGCAGGCGGCGCCGCCGCGGGTGCCCAGCCGGAGGGCCTCCCGAACGCCCATCGCGGCCGGACCGCCGCGGCCGCGCGCGACGAGCAGCGCCTGGCGAACCTCGCCCAGCATGTGCCCGCCGTCGTTGGACGCGGAACCGTCCACGCCCAGCCCCACCGGCACGCCCGCGTCGACGAGGTCCCGCACGGGGGCGATGCCGGAGCCGAGGCGCAGGTTCGAGGTGGGACAGTGCGCGATCGCCGTCCCGGACGCCACGATGCGGCGGATGTCCTCGTCCGAGAGGTGCACCGCGTGGGCGAGCCACACATCGTTCCCGAGGAAGCCGAGGCGCTCGACCAGCTCGATGGGTCGGCACCCGAAGTGCTCCAGGCAGAACGCCTCTTCGTCCGTCGTCTCGGCGATGTGGGTATGGAGTCGAACCCCGAGCCGGCGGGCGAGCTGCGCCGACTCCAGCATCAGTCGCTCGCTTGCCGAGAAGGGCGAGCACGGCGCGATCGCGATGCGCACCATCGCCCCCGGCGCCGGGTCGTGGAACCGGCGAATGGAATCCTCGGTCTCGCGCAGCACGGTGTCGAAGTCCTGGACGACCACGTCCGGCGGGAGTCCACCCGCGGACGCGCCCAGGTCCATCGAGCCACGGCATGGATGGAAGCGCATGCCGATGGCCCGCGCCGCCTCGATCTCGTCGGCGAGCAGGTCACCGGCCCCGGCCGGGAAGACGTAGTGGTGGTCCGTGGACGTGGTGCAGCCGGAGAGGGCGAGCTCCGCCAAGCCCCGCGGTCGCGGCCACCCGGACCCACTCGGCGTCGAGGCCGGCCCAGACCGGGTAGAGCTCCGTGAGCCAGCCGAACAGGTTGCGATCCTGGGCGCGGGCGCGGGTCAGAACCTGGTACAGGTGGTGATGGGTGTTGACCAGCCCCGGGATCGCCACGCACCCCCGCCCGTCGAGGATGTCGGCGTCCGCCGGCGTGCCGCCTGGCGGGGTGCCGGTGCCGACCCAGCGGACGACGCCGTCCTCCACGAGGATCGACCCGCCGGGCAGCTCGGTCCCGGCGTCGTCCATGGTGACGACGGCCTCGCAGCCGGAGACGAGGAGGCTGCTCATGCGGTGCCCCTTTCGATCAGCTCCGGCCGCCGGAAAGCCGGCGGCCGGAAATCGACGCCCCGGAGGATCAGGTTGCGGCGCGACACTTCCCAGCGGGCTCAGCGGACGAAGCGGGTGCCCGTCTCGCCGCGGATGCCGCGCTCGATGTTCTCCGGGCTGGTGATGAGCGCCTCGGTGCCGCCCCCCTCCAGGTACCAGATGATGGCCTGGACCTTGGGCCCCATCGAGCCCGCGAGGAAGTGGCCCTGGGCGAGATACTCCTTCGCCTCGGCGAGCGTGATGCTGTCGAGCAGCTGCTGGTTCGGCTTGCCGAAGTTCAAGGCGACCTTGTCCACCTGGGTGGTGATCACGAAGAGGTCGGCCTTCAGGTCCCGGGCCAGCGTCGAGGCGGCGTAGTCCTTGTCGATCACGGCCTCGATGCCGACGAGATCGCCATCCTTCTCGATGACGGGGATGCCGCCACCACCGGATGCGACCACGGTGAAGCCGGCCCGCAGGAGCGAGACGATCGCCTCGAACTCGACGATCTTGACGGGCAGCGGCGACGGCACGACCCGCCGCCAGCCGCGTCCGGCGTCCTCGACAACGCTCCAGCCGTCGTCCTTCTGGTGTTCGAGGGCCATGGTCTGGTCCATGAACGAGCCGATCGGCTTGCTCGGCTTCTTGAAGGCGGGGTCGTCCTTGTCCACCAGCGTCTGCGTGATGACGGTGGCGGCGTGCTTGTCGATGCCGCGCTTGCGGAACTCGTTCCGCAGCGCGCGCTGGAACATGTACCCGATCGCGCCCTGGGTGTCCGCGCCGCAATAGTCGAGCGGCACGGGATGCAGCTCGGCGCGCGACAGCTCGGACCGGCGCAGGATGAACCCGACCTGCGGGCCATTGCCGTGGGTCAGGAGGACATCCCAGCCCTGCTCGATCATGCCCACCACGTGCTTGGCCGACTCGGCGGCGGCGGCGTACTGGTCGGCGATCTCCTGGTGGTGTGCGTCCTTGATGAGTGAGTTGCCGCCGACGGCGACAACCGCGATCTTGCTCATGCGCGTCCTTCGATTCAGTGGTCTCGGAAGGTGGCCGGCCTCCCGCACGGGAAGCCGGCCAGGTCGGTCCGGCACGCCCTACCGCATCGTGAGCGCCATCACCGCCTTCTGGGCGTGGAGCCGGTTCTCCGCCTCGTCGTAGACGGCCGAGTGCGGGCCGTCGATGACGGCGTCCGCGACCTCGACCCCGCGCTCCGCGGGGAGCGGATGCATGTAGATCGCGTCCTCGGCGGCCATGCCGATCCGCCGCTCGTCCGTGATCCAGTCGGTGTACTTCTTGGCGATCTCGGCGCCCTCGGTCTCGTCCTTGGCGGTGAGCATGGCGCCCCAGCTCTTGGCGTAGACGATGTCGGCGCCGCGCATGCCGGCGTCGAAGTCGTCCATCAGCTCGAACGAGCCGCCCGAGCGCCGGGCGTTCTCGGCGGCCTGCGCCACCTGGTCCGGCGGAAGCCGGAACTCGGGCGGGTGGACCAGCCGCACGTGCATCCCGTAGCGGGTGGTCAGCAGCGAGAGGTCCACGGGCACGCTGATCGGCTTCTGGTAGCTCGCCGCGTAGGCCCAGCTGATCGCGATCGTGCGGCCCCGCAGGTCGCCCTTCTTCTCCTTCATGGTGAGGAGGTCGGCGAGCGACTGGTGGGGGTGGAACAGGTCGCACTGCATGTTGAGGACCGGCACCCGGCTGGCCGCGGCGACCTCCCGGATGTAGGTGTTGCCGGCGCCCCAGTCGACGTTGCGGATGGCGATCCCGTCGTTGTAGCGGCCAAGGATCTGGCCGATCTCCTTGGGCGTGTCGCCGTGGCTGATCTGGGTGGTCCGGCTCTCGATGAACTGGGCGTGGCCGCCCAGCTGGGCCATCCCGGCCTCGAACGAGGCCCGGGTGCGGGTGGACGAGAAGAAGAAGAGCATCGCCAGGACCTTGTCCCGCAGGAGCGGGTGGGGGATCCCGAGGGCGCGCTCGCGCTTGAGCTGGAGGGCGACCTCGAGGACGGTGTCGATCTCCTCCCTGGTCCACTCCTGGAGGCTGATGAGGTCGCGGCCGCGAAGGTCCGTCTGCATGGTGGTCCCCCTTTACTCGGCCGCGCCGAGGATGAGCGAGAGGAGCGACATCTTGAGCACGACCCCGTTGAACGCCTCCGCCCAGTAGCGCTGGTGGCGCGTGGCGTCGACGTCGGCGGGAAGCTCGTCCATGCGCGGCAGGGAGTGGAGGATGATCGAGCTGCGCTTGGCCTTCTCGCGGAGCAGCTGGCGGCTCACGACGTACTCCGGGGGCGTGAGGCCGGTGGTGCCGGTCCGCTCCTGGCGCGAGGCGGTGTAGTCGGCCTGGACGACCGGCTCCATGTAGATGATGTCGGCCTCGTTGATGACGTCGCGGACGTCGCCGGCCTCGACGTAGTCCACGTTGAGCTCGTCGAGCTCGACCTTGAACTCGGGCAGCAGCGACATGTCCGGCGGGCCGACGACGATCGCCTTGGCGTCGAACTGGCTGAGCGCATACAGGATCGAGTGCATCGTCCGCATGCGCATGTCGCCGACCAGGAGGTAGGTCAGGCCGTCGAGCGTGCCCTTCTCGAGCAGGATCGTGTAGAGGTCGGTCAGGACCTGGGTCGGGTGCTCGCCCCAGCCGTCGCCGCAGTTGATGACCGGCACGGACGCCCACTTCGCTGCCTCGGCCGGGGCACCCTGCTGGAAGTGACGGATCGCGATGACGTCCGCGTAGTACTCCAGCATGTGGAAGGTGTCCTTGATCGACTCCTGGTAGAAGTCGCCGGCGCGGGTCATCTTCGAGTCGGAGAAGCCCAGCACCTGCCCGCCGAGGCGATGCATGGCGGCCTCGTGGGAGAGGCGCGTCCGGGTGCTTGGCTGGTAGAACGCCGTCAGGAGCGTCTTGTTCTTCAGCAGGTCCGTGTTGCGCCGGTCGCGGGCGAACGGGCGCAGGTCGTCGGCGACCTGGAAGACCCGGAAGAACTCGTCCCGGCTGAAGTCCTTGAGAGAGAGGATGTCGCGACCGGCGAAACTGCGCATTACCAGCACCTTCCTATGGTTCAGCTGCTTGACTTGAAGACCGACCAACTACCTGAGGCGCACCCTCCTGGGCCCCGTTCCGGCGCTCACCGGGCTCGACCCCGGGTGCCGATTCGGCTCACGAACGTGCAACGACGAGCTCCGCCTCCCCGAGACCGGCCGCCCGACCCGCCGGAGCGGGACCGTCGGGGGCCTGGGGAGCGAGCTGGTTCACGCGGCGAATGACATGGAAGCGAAAGTTCCCAGGGCTGAAGTAGCTCAGCGAGTAGTCCACGACGCGCCCGCTGGCCGCGTACAGCTGGGCGGTGAACTTGAGGAGGGGATCCCGGGCATGCAGGTGGAGCCGGTGCGCAAGGTCCGCGCCCGCCGCTTCGGCGTTCAGCTCCGTGTGGGAATGCGTGAGGGGCGGATCGCCGCGCCGCAGCAGGAAGTCCAGCATCGAGCCGTCGAACGCGTCCCCCAGCTCGCGGGGGTCCAGCACATCGGTCGGGACCACGTCGATGAGGAAGGCGATGGGACGCCCGCCCGACATCATGACGCGCTGGACCGCCAGGACGGGGGTCGCGGCCGGGCATCGCCAGCGCCTCCACCTCGGCGGGCGTGGCGGCCCGCTCGAGGATCTCGCATTCGCCCATGTGGATCTCCACCCCGATCCGGTGGGCCAGGGTTTCGATGCTCTGGAGCTCCTCGAGCCCCGCGACGACGAGCGGATGGCTGGCGCTCACGAACGTTCCGACGCCGTGGCGGCGGACGATCAGCCCGCCCTGCTCCAGCTGCGAGAGTGCCTCCCGAAGGGTGGCGCGACTGACGCCGATGCGCTGGCTCAGGGTCGCTTCGGAGGGCAGCAGCCCATCCTCGCCGGCCAGCGCTCCCGACTGGATCCCCTCGACGACCTCCTGGGCCGCCTGCCGGGCCAGCGTCAGATTGCGACGAACCATTCACGCGCCTCGATGTGCACGGGACGGACGGCAGCTCAACGTGACCTCACGACCGGGACCCATGCCCGCCGGATGACCGGATCGCAGATCCGCGGACCAGACGCTAGTCATCTGACGTCTTCCCCGAGTTCGCATTGTGCCATAGCCTGGCGGCCCTGTCCCCAGTGCCATTCGGCCTGTTGAGCGTGGCGCGCCAATCCGGGGGCGACGGCCCGTGTCAGGCCGGGATCGCCGGGTCCGCCGGCTGCTCCTGCGCCCCGCGGGTCAGTCGCCGCGGACCCGGGTCCGCCCTCGACCCGTTCAGCCCGCGCGGACGTCGCGCCGGCTGAACCCCAGCCCGCCGACCGCTGCGAGCGCCACGGCGGGCACCAGCAAAGCCAGGTATCGCCAGGCATCCGTGACCCCGACGAGTGGGTCGGCTCCGAACGCCCAGTCCCACGGCGATAGGTGGCGCCACGGTGCCAGGGTGGCGTTGAGCGGGAACAGCGCCACGACCAGGTACCCCGTCACGCCGATTGCGATCGCGAGGCCGAGCGTCAGGGACTGGCGCGCGAAGCCAGCCTGCGATCGCGAACGCAAGGCTGGCGTGGAGGAAGGCGAGCAGGGCGCACAGGAGCACGGTTGCCAGGATGTTCGAGGCCGGGATCTCGAGGCCGATCGCCGCATCGAAGGCAAGCTGGGCGATCAGCATGATGGCCACGACGACCGCGAGCGCGATCACGAGGGCGACCACGCGCCCCACCCACAGCGCCGTGCGCGACACTGGCTGCGCGAGGATCAGCTCGAGCCGCCCGGAATCCTCTTCGCCGGCAGTCTGGCCGCTTGCCATCGCGACTGCTGCCCCGATCAGGAGGAGCGGAACCAGGAAGTCGTAGAGGTTGCCGCGCAGGAAGCCGGCCGGCGTCCCGATGTCCTGCATGCCGAGGGCCTGCACGAGACCGCTGGGCATCTGGTCGAACGCCTGGCTGATCGCCGACGAACCCTTGAACGCGGGCCAGAAGGCGACGGTCGCGCCGATGAACAGGGCGAGGACGACGCCCCAGACGAGGCTGGTCCGGCGCATGGCCCGCAGAGGCACGAGGACCAGCTCGAGCATCTGGCCGTTCATGATGCCTCCGCGTACAGGTCCAGGAAGGCTTCCTCGAGGTCGGGCTCCTCCACGAGCATGCTCGTCACGGGATGACGGGCGAGACCCCGAGCAGGGGCTGGATGGATCCGGACAGCACGGCAGTGAGCCGGTGATCCTCCACCATCGGGTCGACAAGGCCCGGCAGCGCGACAAGCTCCTGGACGGGTGGGTCGCCGGCGAACCAGACCTCGACGTGCTGGCGCGCCCTCCCACGCAGCTCTTCCACCGTGCCCTGCGCGACGATCCTCCCGGCGCGAAGCACCGCGACGCGGTCGGCTGCGCGCTGGACCTCGCTCAGGGAGTGCGAGGAAAGGAAGACGGTCTTCCCCGCCTCGCGGGCCTCGCGGACCAGAAGCAGGAACTCGTGCTGCATCAGCGGGTCGAGCCCCTGGGTCGGCTCGTCCAGGATCAGCAGCTCCGCGTCGGCGAGGAACGCCAGGAGCAGGGCGACCTTGCGCCGGTTGCCGCTCGAGAGGTCGCGCATGCGGCGCCCGAGGTCCAGTCCCAGGCGCTCGGCAAGCAGGTCGCGCCGCGCCGGGTCGTGGCGCCCGCGTAGGCGCCCGACACTCGCCACGGCTTGCTCCCGTCAGCCGTTCGGCAGCCGCAGCTCGCCGGGCACATAGGCAACCCGCGAACGGATCGCCACGCCGTCGCGCAGGGGGTCGGCGCCGAGGATCTCGATCCGGCCGCCGCCGCCTGGATGGAGCAGGTCCAGGCAGCAGCGGATAGTGGTCGTCTTGCCCGCGCCGTTCGGCCCCAGGAAGCCGAAGACCTCGCCCCGGTGCACGTCGAGGTCGATGTCGCGCACGGCATGGACCTTGCCGTAGTCCTTGATGAGCCGCTCGATATGGAGCGCGGGCTCTGCGGGTGCGTTGGTCACGGTTCCTCCTCCCGCCGCTCTGCGGGTCCCCGGTCGAAGCCCGGCAAGGAGCAGTGCCAGGCTTGTCCGGCGGTCTCGATCGGTTCAGGTGATCCGCCTGGTACCCACGGGACCGGTTGGCCATTTTGCGCCGTCAGGGGCCTTCAGGCCGGGAGCTGCGGAGGGCCGGGCGCGACCGCGCGGGCGGGCCCGGAAGACCGGTCCGCGCCCCTCGACCGGGCCAGCCGGACCAGGATCTCGACCGCTGCCTCCGTCGCGATGGCGAGCCCCGCCACGAGGATCATGCCGCCGAAGATCTGCCCGTCGTCGCGCTGTGCGTACCCGTCCACCAGGTACCTCCCCAGCCCGCCGAACCCGAAGATCGCGCCGAGCGTGGCCGTCGCGACGATCTGCACCCCGGCGGAGCGGATTCCGACGACGATGACCGGCACGGCCAGCGGCAGTTCGACCCGCGTCAGGACATGGTGCTCGCGCATGCCCATGCCGCGACCCGCCTCCGTCAGTTCCTGGTCCACTCCGGTCAGGCCGGCATGCGCGTTGACGAGGATCGGCGGGATGGCGAGGATCACCATGGCGATGAGCGTCGGGTAGACCTTGAACCCGAGTTGCGGGTCGAGGAGCACCGTCAGCGGCCACACGATGCCGATGACGGCAAGCGACGGGAGCGCGCGGCCGATGTTCGCGACGTTGACGGCGAAGTTGGCGCCGCGCCTGGTGTGGCCGATATAGATCCCCAGCCGGCAGCGCGATCGCGAGGGCGATGGCGAGCGAGACGACCGAAATGAGGATGTGCTCGAACATGCGAGCGGGAATGCCGTTTGGGCCCTGCCAGTTCAGGGGATTCGTGAACCAGGCGACGATGTCGTTGATGAGGCTCACGCTGCGGCCCGCGCTGACGACTGGCCTGGGACCACGGCGTGATCCGGCGCTGCAGCCGCACGAAGCAAACGTCGCGCCACGATGGCGAGCAGGATCGACGGCACCGCGCCGTAATAGATCTCGGTCGGGAAGCTGCGGTTGTACCCCTCGAGGATGAAATGGCCGAGACCGCCGAAGGCATCGCCCATCGCCGCCGTTACCGTCACGAGCCCGATCGTCGAGACGGTCGCCAGGCGCAACCCGGCGACGACGAGCGGGATCGCGAGCGGCGTCTCCACGTGCAGCAACCGGGCACCGCGCGTGTACCCCATCCCGTCCGCCGCCTCAAGGACATCAGCGGGCACGGTGTCGAACCCGGCGACGATGTTGCGCACGAAGATCAACAGCGTGTAGAGGATCAGCGGGATCTCCACCGTGAGCGTCGAGATGCCGGTCATGGACACGAGCGCGACGAAGAACGCCAGGCTGGGAATCGTGTAGAGGATGTCCGAGACGGCGACGATGGGGCCGTAGGTGCTGCGCGCGGCGCACGGCCAGGATGCGCGAGGCCGAACGAGATCGACGAAGCCGACCGACGACGGCGATGGACGCCAGCCAGATGTGCTGCACGGTTCGGGCGAGGAGGTCGTCCAGGTGGTCGACCATCCACTGGACGTCGGCCCCGCTCATGGCTCGGACGCTGTCGGTGCCGCCTCCGGCACCAATGGCTGGTCGGCCGGGGCCGTCTGCCGGCCCAGGAATCGAAGCTGCTCTCCGATCGCCTCCACCGTCAGCAGCCCCATCACGGCGCCGCGCCGGTCGACCACGATCCCCGCCATCACCTGGGCGTCGATCAGCATCGACAGCGCATCCTTCAGCGTCGTCCGGACGCCGAGGAGCGGTGACATCGCGACCGCGAGGTCGGCCGTGAGCCTGCCGGACGCCGGGATGGCTTCCTGGTCGACCCACCCGATCGGCCGGTTCGTCCGCGTCGACCAGCAGCAGGTAGGGGAACGGGTCCGCGAGCGCTCGCCGGCGGGCCTCGGCAGCGTCGTCGCCCGGCTGCGCGGTGACCGCCGGGCTCAGCGGCACGTCGGCGACGCGCGTCAGCGACAGCCGCTTGAGTCCGCGATCGGCACCGACGAACCGCGCCACGAAATCCGACGCGGGGTGCGCCAGGATCTCCGCCGGCGGCCCGAACTGGGCGAGCAGGCCGCCCTGCCGCATGACCGCGACGAGGTCGCCCATCTTGATCGCCTCGTCGATGTCGTGGGTCACGAACAGGATCGTCTTGGCGAGGCCCTCCTGGAGGTGGAGGAACTCGTCCTGGAGGCGCTCGCGGACGATCGGGTCGACGGCGCCGAACGGCTCGTCCATGAGCATCACCGGCGGGTCGACGGCGAGGGCGCGCGCCACGCCGACACGCTGGCGCTCGCCTCCCGAGAGCTGGCTCGGGTAGCGCTCGCGGTAGGCGGCCGGCTCGAGGCCCACGAGCGCGAGCAGTTCGTCGACGCGATCGCGGGTCCGGTTGCGGTCCCAGCCGAGCAGGCGCGGGACCACCGCCACGTTCTCGCCGATCGTGAGGTGTGGGAACAGCCCGGTCTGCTGGATCACGTACCCGATGCGGCGGCGCAGGGCGATGGGATCCTCCGCGGCGATGTCACGGCCGCCGATGCGGATGTGCCCGGAGGTCGGCTCGATCAGCCGGTTGACCATCTTGAGGCTGGTGGTCTTGCCGCAGCCGGACGGCCCGACGAGCACGCAGATGCAGCCGGCAGGCACGACGAAACTCAGGTCGTTGACGGCGCCGGCGCGGCCGGCGCGCCCCCTGGGTCTCGCCCCGCGTAGCGCTTCGAACGTGCTGATACTCGACGACCGCGGCCCGGTGCGCGGACTGCTCGGGCATCGGCGAGGCTACTTGACCAGGCCCACCGACTGGAGCCAGGCCTTTGCAACGGCCGCGATGTCCATCTGATCGACGGCCACCTGCTTGTTCAGCTGGGTCAGGCTGGCGGTGTCATCTTGGCCGAGACGTTGTTGAGGATCTTCTTGAGGAAGTCTTGTCCACCTTGGCGAGGAGTCGTCGCGAACGAGCGGCGCGATGTTGTCGGCGGGCTGGGTCTGCTTGTCGTCGGTCAGCACCACGAACCCGTTGACCGCGATGTCGGGCTGGGTCGAGCAAAGCTCGGCGACGTCGATGGTCTTGTTGGCCAGGGCCTGGGCCATCGGCGTGTCATAGGCGCAGCGAGGTGATGTTCGTGGGGTCGATCCCGTAGGCGGACTTCAGGGCCGCGGCACAGACCGGGTTCGTCTTGCAGTCGATCGTGCCAGGCCCCACTTGAGCTGGTTC
>CAWDCJ010000001.1:0-420088 GCA_963800795.1 uncultured Chloroflexia bacterium | reverse complement strand
GTTCTCCGCCCGTCGGAACGGCGCCCCGGAGCGGGTCAGCTCGTGCGACTCGTTCGGGACGCGCATGAAGCGGACCGGCCGCCTGAGTGTCCGGAGCACCGCGAAGAGCGCCTCCGCCTGGCCGATCGGGCACCGAAGGTCGTTCTCCGCGTGCTGGATGAGGAGCGGGGTCCGGATCTTGTCGGCGTAGGTGAGCGGCGACAGACGACGGTACAGCTCCGGGTCTTCCCACGGCTGGGCGCCGAATTCCATCTTCCCGAACATGCCGCCGGCGAGATCCCCGGTCAGCATGAGCGTCGCGAGGTCGGTCACGCTGCGGCAGGTCATGGCCGCGGCGAAGCGCGAATCCGCCCCGACGATCCAGTTCGTCAGGTACCCACCGTAGGAGCCGCCGGCCACCCCGAGCCGCGCGGGGTCGGCGAGGCCGTCGGCCACGACCGCATCGACGTGGCCCAGCACGTCGCGCGTCGGGCCGACCGCCCAGTCGGGGATGTTCGCGGCGTTGAAGTCCTGGCCGTAGCCCTCCGACCCACGCGGGTTCGTGGCGAGGACGCTCACGCCGGATCCAGCCAGCACCTGGAACTCCCAGTACGGCGCCCAGCCGTACAGCGTGTGCGGCCCGCCGTGGATCTGGAGCACGAGCGGGGCCGGGTTGCCGGCTTCCGCCTCCGCACAGGGGATCAGCCAGCCCTGGATCTCCTGGCCGTCGACCTCCACCCAGCGCTCGACGGCCTGGCGCACGTCGACCTCGGCGAGGACCTCATTGTTCCAGTGGGTGATCTGGCGCAACCCATCCCCGGCGTCCGGGCCGGCCTGGCCGTCCGCGCCGAGGTCGACGAGATGGACGTCACCGAGCGCCGCCGGGTCCGACCGGATGACCGCAACCCGGACGCTCCCGTCGGGGCGCCGGACGGCGTGCCAGCCCGACAGGTAGTGGCGCCCGTCCGTGAGCCGCTCGACCGCGCCATCGTCGAGGGCGATGCGCCACAGCTCGTAGCTTCCGCGGACCGGCGCGCTGAACAGGAGGTGCCGGCCATCCGGCGTCGCCCAGAGGTGGGCGGGCTCGCCGGGCGTGACGTCGCTGCCCATCCCCGAGCCGGGCATCAGGTCATGGCGGCCGGAGAGGTTGCGGCCCTCGCCCTTCCCGGCCTCGCTGCCGTCCGCGGCGAACAGCCAGATGTTGTTGCGGCTCCCCCCGGCCCGCGGGTACCGGTGGCCAAGCACGGCCACCGTCCGTCCATCCGCCAGCCAGGCGGGCGTCCCGAACGCCGAGCCGGCGCCGTCCGAGATGCGGACGTCGCGGCCGCTCGCGACATCCACCACGTGGACGTCGAACTGCCAGCCGAGGTCCGGGTCGCGGCCACCCTGGGCCACGTACGGCGACGCGGGTGCCGTCCGGGGAGAAGACCGGGTCCTCGTGGTTCGTGCGGCCGGTGGTCAGCCGCCGCGCGGCACCGGTGGCAACCTCGACGAGCCACAGGTTGCTGACGTGGTCGTAGATGAAGCCCGGCCCGTTGAGCATGTTCTGGAGCCGGTCGATGTAGCGGTAATCGGAGGTCGGCGGCTCGCCCGGCTTCGGTGGCGTGCCCTTGCCGCGAACGCGGGCGTCCTCCTCGCGGGTCGGGCCGGCCGAGGCGCTCCGAACCACGAGCCACCGCCCGTCGGGGGACCACGCGAAGCCCTCCACGCCACGCGGAAGGTCGGTCAGCCGACGCGCCTCTCCTCCATCGAGCGGGAGCAGGTGCACCTGCGTGCCGTCCTCGCGATCCTTCGGCGCCTCGGGCTCCTCCTCCGTGACCGGCCGCCGGTCGGACAGGAAGGCGAGCCAACGCCCGTCGGGGGAGAACCGGGGGTGGGTGTCGTTGCGGACCCCGAGCGTCGCCTGGCGTGGAGGCGCGCTGCCGTCGGAAGGCACCAGCCAGATCGCGTGGCGATACGCGTCGCGTGAGGGCGCCACCACCTGGACGGTCATCGCGACCAGATCACCGGAGGGCGACAGCTGCGGATCGGTCGGGATGCGGAACCGGTACAGGTCCTCGGGTCGCGGGGGGCGGGACATGAGCGCCTCGTGTTCTGGGTGGGGGAGGCCGGAGGGGTTCGGGCTCGCCACGATAGTAGCGAGCCCGACCGTCGGTCCGGTGTCCGCGCGCGCGAGCCCGCTCGGCCGACGCTGCGCGACGGGCCTCGGGCGCTGCCGTGTTCGGCCTCGGCAGCCGGCGACTAACCAAGCCGCCGGCGGATGATCCGGCCCTGTCGGCGGCGGACCGGACGGATCGCCGTGCTCCACCGTCGTCCCGCGCTCGATCGGCGTGGCCGTGGCGCGCGTCGTGCCGGATACGAACGGGGCGAATGCGGGAGCGCGATGTAACAGGCCGTGCCGTCGCCACCCCCGCCGCCGGCGCGGCTCGCGAGCGTGAAGGCACGACCGCCGGTCAGGCCCGACGGCAGGAAGCGAGGTGTGCGCGGATCCGGTACCACTTCGGTTCGTAGGTGACACTCCGACGACCGCAGGTCGTGAGCTGCAGCAGCTCCGTTCGTAGGTGACACTCCGACGGCGGCAGCCGCCCTGGACGGTCGCGGCCGCCGCCCCGGACGGTCGCGTCGGGCTCGGCCGCTGGCGGACCGGCCCATGCCCCGGGCGGACCGGCTTCGAACGGTCAAGCTGTGCCGCTTGATTGCGCGTGGGTGGATGATGGTGGCACGCAGCCGCGGAGGTGATCGCATGCGTATCCTCCTCGCCGTCGATGGCTCCCCATCCGCGACCCGCGCTCGCGACCTCGTCGCCAGCCTTCCGTGGCCCGAGGGCTCCGTGGTCCGGGTTCTTGCCGCGCTCGACATCGCCCCGGCGCTCTGGGGAGGGCCCTGGATCCCGGCAATCCCCGTCGATGCCGACGCGTACGAGGCTGAAGCGCTACGCGAGCTGACGTCCGTGATCGAGATTGCCCGCGGCCGCCTCGAGGCCGCCGGCCTGACCGTTGAGACGGACCTGGTTCGCGGAACGCCCGCCCTCGCGATTCCCGATGAGGCGAAGCTCTGGAAGCCCGACCTGACGGTCGTGGGAAGCCGAGGCCACGGGCCGGTTGAGTCCATGCTGCTGGGATCCGTCTCCTCCGCCGTGGTCGATCACGCCGAGTCGCCGGTCCTGGTGGCGCGCGGGGACCACGTCGGATCGATCGTGCTCGCGGAGGACGGCTCGCCCGCCGGGATCGCTGCCCGCGACCTGCTCGTGCGCTGGTCGCCGTTGGCGGGCATCCCGGTTCGCGTGGTTGGTGTGGTGGACGTCGCGGCCCCGTGGCGGACCGGGATCGCGCCGACCATGTTCGCGGCCGCGACGGACCTCTACGCGGAGCTGCTCGCGAGCGCGCGCGAGAGCGTCGGCCAGACCGTGGCGGCCACGGTCGCGACACTCCGGGCGGCCGGCCGCACCGCGGAGGCCGAGCTGCGCGAGGGCGATCCGGCCGACCAGCTGGTGCAGGCCGTCCGCGACGTCGCCGGGGACCTGATCGTGATCGGCTCACGGGGCCACACCGGGATCAGCCGGATCGTGATGGGCAGCGTGGCGCACAGCGTGCTGCTCCACGCGCGGTGCTCCGTGCTTGTCCTCAAGCAGCCTCACCAGCCCCACCACTAGGCGTCCCGCATGTGCCCGCGCGAGCAGAGCGCCCGGGCCAGGCCGCTTGGGGGGCCGCGTCGTTCGTGGGGCCGCGCCCAGTCGTGCGGCCGCGCCCTCCTGGGGCCGCGCCCACCGGGGCGCCCACCTGGGTCCGGTCCTGCGCCGTATGAGTCGGGCGACTGGTACGCATGCTCGGCGCGTCCCGGGCCGCGTGCCAGCGGTCCGGCGGGGCCTGACGCGTGCTCACGACGAGCGCGCGAGGCGCGTGCACGTCGGCCGGCGGCGCCCGCGATCGCCGTAACAGTCCGGGGACGCATAAACGGCAGTCCTCGCGCGCCCCGAGCGGGGGTCGCCCTGTCGCAGGACGCCGCCGAGCGAGGGTCGCCCCAATCTCGGGACGCCGCCAGCCGGAGAGCTCACCCCGGTCGCGGGACGCCGCCATCCGGGGAGCTCACCCCGGTCGCGGGACGCCGCCGGCGAGCCCGTCCCGGCATGCCCGGCCGACCGACGAGGGCCCGGTTTACACTACGGCCATGGCATCGAGCTACCTGCGCGGCGCCGACCTGGTCGCTCCCGTGCGCATCCACGCCGATCGTGAGGCGGGCACGCTCCGGATCGATTGGGTCGATGGGCACGTCTCCGTCTACGACTTCGTCCGGTTGCGCTGGCTCTGCCCGTGCGCCTACTGCCGAGGCGAGATGGGGCAGCCGGGCTGGCTGGACTCGAACCCTGCGCTCACCGGGGAGCAGACACGGCTCGTCTCCATGGAACCCGTGGGCGGGTACGCCGTCGCGCCGACCTGGGGGGACGGGCACCACACCGGCTTCTACACGTTCACCTCGCTGCGCACCCATTGCCCGTGCCCCGAGTGCACGGTCGCCCGCGCCGCCGCCGGGCATCCCGACGCGGCCATCCCGAAGGGAGCATCGCGATGATCGTCGCTACCACGCCATACATCGCCGGCCACCGCGTCACCGAGACGAAGGGGATGGTGTTCGGGCTGGTCGTCCGGAGCCGGGGTCTGGGCGGCAACATCATGGCCGGGCTCCGCTCGCTCGGCGGGGGCGAGATCCACGAGTACACCGAGCTGCTCGAGGACACCCGCCGCCAGGCGATCGACCGCCTGGTCCACAACGCGACGCTCGCCGGCGGCAACGCCGTGATCTCGATGCGCTTCGACAGCTCGGAGATCGCAAGTACCATGTCGGAGATCGTCGCCTACGGGACCGCGGTCGTGGTCCAGGAAGACGCGTCCGAGACAGTGCCGACAACGCCCGTCGAGTAGCCATGCTCGCGACTCGAGGCGGCGCGACCGCCGCCCTGCAGCCGGGGGCATAACCGGTGGGCCTGGGGATCGTCCGGCTGCTGCTGGCGTTCGTCGGCGCCCTCATGCTCCTGGGCGGGCTGCTCGTCGTCGTGAGCGGCGACGCTGGGGCCTTCGCCGGGTTGTGGCTTGTCATCATCGGCGGGGTCCTCCTGCTCGCGGTGACCCTGGAGCGGCTCCGGTACCGGAGCGAGCAGGCAGACCGCGCCGGCGCCGCGCCCGGGCCCGGTGGCGGCGAGAGCCTGGACACGCCCATGGAGCCGCGCTTCCGGCGCACTGACGAGCTCTTCGAGGACCCATCCAGCCGACGAACGATGCGGGTCTGGCTCGACCCGGCGACCGGCGAACGGCGCTATCGCGCCGAAGGGTAGGGCCCGGACCGGCGGCACCGGCCAGACTCGAACAGGGGCCGTGCTACGATCTCTGGCCGACCCGCACGATATGTACGCTCGATGTCCGCTGTCACTCGTGATCACCGCCCCTGGAGCCAATCGGCCCGCATGACCACCCTCCGCGTCCGCTCCCCGCGCCCGGTGGCGCGTCGGCGTCCCGCCGCGCTCCCGTACATCAACCGCGAGCTGTCGTGGCTGGATTTCAATGCGCGCGTCCTCTTCGAGGCGCGCGACGAGCGCAACCCGCTCTTGGAGCGAGCCAAGTTCCTGGCGATCTTCGCGTCGAACCTCGACGAGTTCTTCCAGGTCCGCGTCTCGGGCCTGCTGGACCAGGTCGCTTCGGGAAGCGCCAAGCAGTCTCCCGACGGCCGCACGGCCGCCGAGCAGCTGGGGGCGATCCGCGCCCGCGTCCACGGCCTGGTCCGCGAGCATGCGGGGCTCGTGGCCGACGTGCGCGCCGCCCTGGCCGCCGAGGGCGTGGCGGTGGTCGACCATGGCGCGATCCCCGAGCATCACGCCCGCCTCCGCGAGCGTTACCTCGAGGAGATCTTCCCGGTCCTGACACCGCTCGCAGTGGCCCCGGGCCACCCCTTCCCGTATATCAGCACGCTCAGCCTGTCGCTGGCCGTCGTGGTCCGCGACCCCGATGGCGGCGAGCAGCGCTTCGCCCGCATCAAGGTCCCGGAGATCCTGCCGCGCCTCGTCGCAGTCGATGCCCACGTCTACGTCCCGCTGGAGCAGGTGATCGCCGCGAACCTGGACGTCCTCTTCCCCGGCCTGGAGATCGTTGAGTCGCACCCGTTCCGGGTGACCCGCGACGCCGACTTCGATATCGAGGAAGACGAGGCCGGGGACCTCGTGTCCGCGATCGAGCACGAGCTGCGGCGGCGGCGGTTCGGCTCTGCGGTCCGCCTGGAGGTCGAGGACGGCATGCCGGACGGCGTCCGCGAGTTCATCCTCGGCGGGATCGGCCTGGGACCGGACGACCTGTACGCGGTCCCGGGGATCCTCGACGCGACCTGCTTCTGGCAGCTCGCCGGCCTTGACCGCCCGGAGCTGCGCGATCCGCCCTGGACACCGGTCGTCCCGGCTCGCCTGACCCCCCATGACGAGGGCGATGCCGTCGACGTCTTCGCGGCGATCCGGCAGGGGGACATCCTGGTCCATCACCCCTACGAGTCGTTCGGCGGGTCGGTCGAGCGGTTCATCGCCCAGGCCGCGGACGACGCGGACGTCCTGACCATCAAGATGACGCTCTATCGGACCTCGGGAGACTCGCCGATCGTCCAGGACCTGATCCGCGCCGCCGAGCAGGGCAAGCAGGTCGTGGTCCTCGTCGAGATCAAGGCCCGCTTCGACGAAGAGGCGAACATCGTCTGGGCACGCAAGCTGGAGCAGGCTGGCGCCCACGTCGTCTACGGACTGGTGGGCCTCAAGACCCACAGCAAGATCGCGCTGGTGGTCCGTCGCGAGGGTTCGGGCCTGCGCCGCTACGTCCATCTCGGGACCGGAAACTACAACCCGAAGACCGCGCGCATCTACATCGACCTGGGACTGCTGACCTGTCGCCCGGAGCTGGGCGCGGACGCGACCGACCTGTTCAACTACCTCACCGGCCTCTCGCGCCAGCATCAGTTCCGTCGGCTCCTGGTGGCCCCGGTTTCGCTCCGTCCCCGCCTGCGTGAGCTGATCGATCGGGAGGCGGAGCATGCCCGCGCCGGACGCGCGGCCCGGATCATCGTGAAGTGCAACGCGGTCGTGGATCCCGAGCTGATCGAGGCGCTCTACCGGGCCAGCCAGGCCGGGGTCGAGGTCGAATGCATCATCCGGGGCATCTGCTCCCTCCAGCCCGGGGTCCCCGACGTGAGCGACCGGATCCGGGTCCGCTCGATCGTCGGCCAGTTCCTGGAGCACAGCCGGATCTACGGCTTCCTGAACGGCGGCCGCCAGGAGTGGTACACGGGGTCGGCCGACCTCATGGAGCGCAACCTCGATCGCCGGATCGAGGCGGTCTTCCCCATCGAGGACCTGGAGGCGCAGGCCCGGCTGGCGGAGATCGTCGAGGTCATGCTGGCAGATGACCGGCGATCGTGGCAGCTCGGTGTCGACGCGTCCTGGCGCCGGACGGAGGACATCAACGCCGCGGCCGGAACGATTGATACCTTCGTCACGCTCAAGGAACGGGCGGAGAGGGCGCAGCTCGTGTCCCATGAACCCCGCCGCCCGGCATTACCGGTCGGGTCGCTGGATCCACGCGCGTGACGGCGCCCCCGAGCATCCGCGCATGACGGTCACGCGACAGGGCGTCGAGGTCGAGCTCAAGTATCGCGTGCTCGACGCGGAGGCGGCCGCCCGGTTCGGCGCCCTCCGAACGCTTGGAGCGCTCAAGGTGGCGGGACGGCCGCGCCAGGTCCAGGTGGAGGACCGCTACATCGACACGGCGGATGGCGCGCTCGCGCGGGCGGGGTACGCAGTCCGGCTGCGGCGGGGCCCCCGCATGACGATCCTGTCGGTCAAGGCGTCGGGCCAAACCGCCTCCGCGCTTCATCGACGCGAGGAGCTGGAGGGCCCGGCCGACCTGTCCCTCGACCCGCGAGCCTGGCCCTCGTCGGCCGCGCGGGCCCTGGTCCTGGAGCACGCGGGCGACTCCCCGCTCATGGAGATCGTCACGATTCGCCAGCTGCGCCGCGCGCGAACCCTCGCGAGCGAATCGCTCGAGGTGGAGCTGAGTGTCGACGACGTGGAGATCGTCGCACGTGGGCGGATGATCGAGCGATTCCTGGAGCTCGAGGTGGAGCTGAAGACGGGAAACGAGGCCGACTTGGGCGAGGTGGCGGCCATCCTCGCGGCGGATCCCGCGCTGGAGCCGATCACGACGTCCAAGCTGGAGCGCGCCCTGGCGGCGCTCGTCCGCGGCGGGAAGCCGGCGAAGGCCCGGGGACGATTGTCCAGGCAGGCCGGCACGAATGCCCCCGGGCCGACCCCGGCGACGGGCGGCACGTCATCGTCGACAGAGGCGCCGAGCGGCGCGACGCAGGCGGACGGCGGCGGGGCACCGCCCTCCGACGTCTCGGCGCCCCAGCTCCCCGCCATGGAAGGTCCGACTGGGTCGAATTCGGAGCCGCCGCCGGAGCCGGAGGCCAGAGCCTCGGGCGGCGAGGCGCCTGCGCGACCCGCCCTCGTGGTGGGCAAGACCCCGGGCGTCACGCGCGACGACCTTCTCGCCGAGGCCGGCCGCAAGGTCCTCCGGTTCCACCTGGCCAGGATGCTCGCCCGAGAAGAGGGCACGCGGACGGGTCTGCGCATCGAGGACCTTCACGCCATGCGCGTCGCCACGCGCCGGATGCGGGCCGCGTGGCGCGTCTTCGGCGACGGCTTCCGGCTGGATCGCACCCGCCGCATGCGCGGCCGGCTGCGCGAGCTCGCCGCCCGGCTCGGCGCGGTACGCGACCTCGACGTCCTCATCGAAGCCGCCCAGGCGCACCAGGCCACGCTGTCCGAGGCCGAGGCGGCCGCGTTTGGCCCGCTCCTCCTCGCCTGGTCGGACGATCGCGAGGTCGCCCGGCTGCTCTTGCTCCGGGAGCTGGACTCGCCGGCCTACGCCCGCCTCGTCGACGAGTACCGGATCTTCGTGAGCGCGGAGGGCGCCGCGGTCCGTACGCCGGCCAGCCCCGTCGCGCCGCACCGCGTCCGGGACACCGCGGGGTCACGGATCTGGCTGGCCTACGAGCAGGTCCGCGGGTACGAGAGCGTCCTGCGCTGGGCCGATCTCGAGACGATCCACCAGCTGAGGATCGCCTCCAAGTGGCTGCGCTACACCCTGGAGTTCTTCCGCGAAGCGCTCGGCCCGCAGGTCGACCAGATCGTGCCCCGGGTCGTCGCCCTGCAGGATCACCTCGGCTGGCTCCATGACGCCGACGTCACGATCGGGCTCACCCGCCAGTTCCTGGTCTCGAACGCGGGCCGGCTGGGCGCGGCGGAGACGGAGGTCATCGCCGCCTACCTGCGCGACCGGGAGCGCGAGCTGGAGCACCTTCGACGCACGATCGGCGGGCCCTGGCGGGGCGTCAACGGGGTGGCGTTCCGGCGCCTCCTGGGGCGGGCGGTCAGCGGCCTCTGATCGACCATACGGGCCAGGCGGGCCGTCCGCCCGCGGGCGGCACGCGTCAACGCTCGGCAATCACCCCGGTCGATCCCCCTGAAGGCGGCTCCGGGCGATCGGCAAGGTCCGCCGCCCCATTCGCGCCCCAGCCGTGCGCGAGCGCCTCCAGGCGATCCCGCCACCCCGCGCCGGCGCGCGCGAGGGCGAGCACCGTTCCTTCCCGGACCCCCTCCTCCGACGCCGTCGCCCGCGTCACGCCGTACCGGGCCAGGATCGCCTCGAGGATGGCCGCGCCGGCGGCGAGGATCCGCGCACGCTCAGGGCGGATCCCGAACCGCGCCGCGACATCGGCGGCCGGGGCCCCGCAGAGTGTCTCGAACGCGGTGGCCAGACGGTCGGGCGTAAGGATTCGGTCGTCCAGCGCCGCCGGGACGATCTTCACCAGGTTCGACGCCGTCCCACCCACGCCACGATCTCCGCCGGCACGGCGTCCGGGCCGCCCGGAGCGCAGACCGTGCGGCAGCCCGGAGCGCGGCGATCTCGCTGCCGCGTCGGCGGATCGTGGGTCACGTGGGCCGCCGTCAACCGCGCACCACCGACGCCGAGCCCGGTCGCGCCCGCCCGGCGGCCCGGCCACCACGACGAGCATTGCGTGCTGCCCGCCGCCGACATCCACGACGAGCAGGTCGGCGGGGATCACGCGGCCGGACGTCGCGCCGATCAGCGTGAGGAGCCCCTCCTCGCGAGAGTCCACGACGTGGAACGGCACGCCCGTCGCGTCCTCCACCGCGACCACGACGGCCCGAGCATCCGCGGCGCGCCGCAGCGGTTCGGTTCCCACGAAGGCGATCCGGTCCGCGCCGCGCTCGCGGGCGGCCGCCGCGTACCCAGCCAGCGCCTGGATCAGAGGTCGCCGCGTCTCGGCAGGGATCAGCCCCAGGGCATCGACGAGCCATCCCCAGCCCGAGCAGCGCAGATTCGTCGAGGAGCGGCGCGACACGATGCCCGTCCACGCTGCCAACGAGCAGGTGGGCCGAGTTCGCGCCGACATCGACCGCCGCGCAGATCAGGCCGCCGAGGGGCCGCTCCCCGTCAGCCGTTGTCCGGACCTGCGGTTGGCGGCCTCGACGGCCGCCGCCGCGACGCGTCGTGTCCGGCAAAGTCGCGGGCTTGGCGGCAGTCGCAGGCTTGGCGGCAGTCGTAGGCGGCGGCACGAGAGCGTCGGTGCCGCAGCCCGTCGACGGTCGGCATCGCAGGGTCGTCGCCTTGACTGCAGCGCGCCGCGAGCGGACCGCTCGCCGAGCTGCCCCCACGACCGTTCCGGTCGCGTCCCGGACGGCACCGGCTGCATCGGTGACCACGTCCGCGGCATCGCCGAGCAGGTCACCCGCGGCCTGGCCCACCTTCTTCACCCCGCCCACCGCGGGCTCCGAGGCATGGCGCACGAGCTCCGCGATCTCGCTCCGGATCCGCTCGGCCTCCGCGGACGCGGTCGCCAGCCGCGAGCGGTGCCGCTCCTCCAGCCTTGCGTGCCGCTGCCAGGTCCTTCTCCAGCTTGGCAGGCGCCGCGCCGCGCAGCGTGCCAGCTGCTCTGCCTCGTCTCGCGCCGCAGCCGAGACATCCTCTGCGCGCTTGCGCGTTGCGCGCTTCCCGCTCCCCTTGCCCATCGCGATCCCCTCCTCGACCGGTCCGGCGACGCCCCGGACGCCACCCGGTGGCCGACAGTGTGCCACCACCAGCAAGCCGGAGCGGCGGGTGGCGGTCCTGAGGTCGCGCGGGTGATCGTCAGGCAGTGGCGGCTTCTGCACGTCGCGCCCGTCGCGCCAGCTCGATGAACGGCCGCAAGCGGGCGCTCAGCTCGATCTGCGTGCGGCGAAACGCGGCAAGCCGCTCGGCGTCGGAGCCGTCCACCTCCGCGGGATCGTCCAGGCCCCAATGGAGGGCGTTGTGCTCGCCGGGGAAGACCGGGCAGGCCTGGCGGGCCCGATCGCACACGGTGATCACGTAGTCGAAGGGCTGGTCGAGGAATTCGACCACGGACTTGGCACGGGCCCCCGACCAGTCGATCCCGACTTCCGAGAGCACCCGGAGGGTATACAGGTTCACGCCCTTCGGCTCCGTCCCGGCCGAGAAGGCGGCGAAGTCCCCACCGCCGTATTCGCGGAGCAGCGCCTCCGCGATCTGGCTGCGCGCGGAGTTGCCGGTGCAGACGAACAGGACCCGGATCGGCTGATCGGACATCGGTGAGTCCTCCATGGCGCCGCCGGGTCGAGCCGCGGCGGCGATTGTGCATTCGAGGTCGGTGAGCTCGGCGTCCAGCCGGTCAAGGTCATCGCGCTGGCGCGCGATCGCGTCGCGTTGCCCGCTGATGAGCGGGGCGAGATCGAGGTCGACCGCGCCGCCCTGCAGGCAGACCGCGGCCAGGCGCCCGGCATCGACGGGCGCCACGCCGAGGCGACGCAGGGCGAGCACGAGCCGGAGGCGGGTGAGGTCGCCCTCGCCGTAGTCGCGGTAGCCGTTCGGGCGCCTCGGCGCGACGGGCAGGACCCCTGCCGCCTCATACCAGCGCACGGCCGACGGGGCGACACCGACCCGCCGGGCAAGCTCCGAAACGTTCACCGGTCGAACGTACACCTTCAAGTGAGTTGCATGTCAAGCCGACGGCAGTTGTTCCTTCGGTCGGATCGGCAAGCCGAACCTGCGCCTCGGCAACAGCCGGGACTACCATCGTGCCGTGCATGAGCTCATCCGCCCGGAACGAGTAAACCAGGCGGATGCCCTTGCGACCGGCGACCGGGAGACGTGACGGTGGAGCTGGGGCTCCTTCGCCACGCGCACGCCGGGGACCCTGCGACCTGGAGCCGACCCGACGACATCCGCCCACTGACGGACAAGGGTCGCGGGCAGGCTGAGCGGCTGGGCCGCCTTCTTGCAGCGGCCGGGTTTGTCCCGGACGCAATGCTCACGTCCCCGCGCGTTCGCGCCGTCCAGACTGCCGAGATCGTGGCCGACGAGCTGGGCGTGCCCGTCCGCATCGACCCGCGGCTCGGCGGCTTCCTGGACCTGGCAGCGCTCGAGGCGATCCTCGACGAGGCGGGGGCGCCCGGTCCGACCGATCCTCGTCGGCCACGACCCCGACTTCAGCGACCTGCTGGCCCTGCTCACGGGCTCGCCCGGCCTCCGACTCCGAAAGGGGGCATTCGCGTTGCTCGACGTGGAGCGACCGCTGGCTGCCGGCTCCGCGGAGCTGCGCTGGCTGGTCCCGCCCGACCTCCTGCGCCGCTGACCGCGCGCGGGTCTGGGCCACGCCATCGAGGGCGACTCGGTCTTTGTTAATACGTTAACAATCTGCAAATGGGCTGTTGACGCGGCGGGTTGAGGGTGAGGGCAAAGGCAATGCATCGCCTCTCGCCCATAGCCCGCGACTTCGCGGTGCTCGCCGAGAGCAGAAGGAGGAAGCGCAATCGTGTCCATGATGGCCATCTCGAGGCGCATCGGCGTCCTCGCCCTCGCGGCGGCGTTCGTCGTGGGAGCCTGCAGCGGCAGCGCCACCACAGCCCCTGCGGCCAGCGCTGCGGCTCCCAGCAATGCCGCGGCATCCGCCGGCGGCGCGAGCGCGGGCCCAAGCGGCGCCGCGTCCACGTATCGCTGCACCAAGGGTGACGGCACCCTTAACGGCGCAGGCTCCACGTTCATCAATCCGCTGCTCACCAAGATGGCCGGCGACTACAACACCTTGTGCGGTGTCCAGGTCAACTACCAGTCCATCGGATCCGGCGGCGGCGTCAAGGCCTGGCAGCAAAACACGGTCGACTTCGGCGCTTCGGACGCCTACCTCGCCGACTCCGAGATCGCGGCCGCGGCCGCCAACGGAACGCCGGTCGAGATCCCGGCAACGTTCGGTGCCGTCGTGGTGGCCTACAACCTGAAGGGCTTGTCCGCCCCACTAAAGATGACGCCTGACGTCGTCGCCGGCATCTTCCTGGGCAAGATCACGACATGGAACGACCCCGCCCTCGCAGCTATTAACCCGGGCGTGAACCTGCCGAGCACGGCCATCAGCGTCGTCCATCGGTCGGACGGCTCGGGTACCAACAGCATCTTCACCAAGTACCTCACGGCCGTGAGTCCTGCTTGGGTGAACGAGGTTGGCGCCGGAGATCCGACGAAATCGGCCGGCAAGACCGTCGCGTGGCCGCTCGGACAGGGAGCCAGCGGCAACGAGGGCGTGACCCAGGGAATCACGGGCACCGATGGCGCCGTGGGCTACATCGACGTCGCCTACGCGATCCAGAACCACGTCCCCTTCGCGGACATCCAGAACAAGAGCGGCAACTTCATCACGCCGACGTTGGATGCCGTTGCCCAGGCGGCCAACCTGCCGTCATATCCCTCGGATCTGCGGTTCGACCTCGTCAACACCGACGCACCACAGGGCTACCCGATCTGTGGAACGACTTGGATCATTGTCTATCAGGACCTGTCGAAGGTCCTCAAAAGCCAGGACCGCGCGAGCTCCCTGGTCGACTTCATCTGGTGGGCCATCCATGCGGGTCAGGCCGATGCCACCCCGCTGGACTACGGTTCACTTCCTCCCAACCTGCTCGCACAGGACGAGGCTGCGGTAAAGTCCATCAACTGGAGTGGCACGCCGCTCCTCCCCTAGTCGATCAACAAGTGTGCAGGGCCTGGGGTGGTGTGATGCACGCCCCGGGCCTTGCTTCCGTTCATCGCCGACTCAGCTGAGCGGGCCATGACACAAACGAAACGAGCGACGTTGCCGGAGGGTGCGCCGGGTTTGGGCTCGTTCCATCGTCGAAGGTGGACGGGCGACCTCACGTTGCGCGCCGGGCTTGCCATTCTGACCCTGGGCATCAGCGTGGTCCTGGCCATCATGATGGTGGACAGCTTCGCGGACGCGTCACCTGTATACGAGAAGTTCGGCATCCTGGGGTTCGTCACCGGGACGAAGTGGGCTCCCTCGTTCACGATCTACGGCGCCTGGCCGTTCATATACGGGACGCTTCTGACAAGTCTGATCGGCCTTATCATCGCCGTCCCGATCTCGGTGCTTATCGCCCTGTTGTTGACCGAGCTTGCGCCGGCCCGTCTGCGCGCTCCACTCGGGATCGCGGTGGACCTGCTCGCAGCCGTTCCCTCGGTCGTCTATGGACTGTGGGGGCTGATCGTCCTCGTCCCGGCGATGCGACCACTTGAGCAGGGAATCTCCGCTACGCTCGGCGCCGTCGTCCCATTCCTCGGACCGCCGACCCCCGGCGCGAGTTACTTCGCCGCCGGCGTCATCCTGGCAATCATGATCATCCCGATCATCTCGGCCGTCACGCGCGAGGTCTTCGCTTCGACCCCTCGATTGCAGCGTGAAGCCGTTCTTGCCCTCGGCGGGACGCGCTGGGACGTTGCCCGGACCGTCACGCTGCCGATCGGCAGGGCCGGGCTCCTTGCCGCCGTTGTGCTCGGTCTGGGCCGCGCGGTGGGCGAGACGATCGCGGTCACGCTCGTAATCGGGAACTCGAACAACATCGGCACGTCGATCTTCGCCCCCGGATTCACGCTCGCAAGCGTCATCGCCAATGAGTTCAACGAGGCCACCGAGACGCTCCATCCAGAGGCCCTGATCGCGCTCGGCACGGTGCTGCTGGTGCTCTCGGTGATCGTCAATGCCGTCGCCATCGCGATCCGAAACCGGTTCACGGGAGGGTCGCGCAGTGGCTTCTGATGCGGCTGTGGCGTTCGGGCAGACGAGCCTGGATCGGAGATTCAAGGAACGACTGTTCGTCGCGCTTGCCGTCGTCGCCCTGGTCCTGGCCCTGATCCCGCTGGCGGCCGTATTCGGCTACATCTTCGTCAACGGGATCGGGAGCCTGCTCAGCGTCGACTTCTTCCTGAAGGATCCGCCGGCAGATCTCACCGCCACCGGCGGTGGAGTTCGGAATGCCCTCGTGGGCACGCTGGAGATGACCGGCCTGGCCACGCTCATCGCGGTACCTGTCGGGCTCGCCGTTGCCGTGTTCGCGATCGAGGTCGGCGGCGGGCTGGCTCGCGCAGCTCGGTTCCTGATCGACGTCCTGAACGGGCTACCGTCGATCGTCGTCGGGATCTTCGTCTATGCTGGGGTGGTCGTCACCCAGGGTCACTTCTCCGGCCTTGCGGGTGCCCTCGCCCTGGCGATCGTGATGCTGCCGGTGGTGACGGTCTCGGCGGAGGAGATCCTTCGCCTCACACCTCGGCCGATCGCCGAGGGGGCGCGGGCGCTCGGCCTCTCGCGCTGGCGCTCGATCCTGTCGGTCTTCATCCCGGTCGGGCTATCCGGCATTGTGACCGGGGTCCTGCTCGGGATATCGCGCGCGATCGGAGAGACCGCGCCACTCCTGTTCACCACCCTCGGCAACAACTTCTTTACCGCTGACCTCAACCAGCCGATGCAGGCCCTTCCGCTGTTGATTTACCGGGATGCCCTCAACTCCGCCTATCAAACCGCGCGCGATCGAGCGTTCGGGGCCGCGCTGCTGCTCGTCCTGATCGTCTTTGGGTTGAACCTGCTGGGCCGGTGGCTGACTGCCCGCAGGCGCCTTGCCGGGAGTAGTCGATGACGTCAAATCCTGACGGACCGCAGCTGGCCGTCTCTGCGGCCGGGCTGTCCGCTCCGCCGGCCGCCACGGTACCTGCGCCGGCGGGCCCAGTCGCCGGGGGCGGATCCACGCCCGACCTTGCGATCCAGGTCCGCGCCCTGAACGCCTGGTACGGCGAACGACGAGCCATCCGCGATGTCACGATGGACGTCCGCGCCAACGCGATCACGGCGATCATCGGTCCCTCCGGCAGCGGCAAGTCCACGCTCATTCGGTGCCTGGATCGAATGCACGAAGTCGTGCCCGGTGCCCGCAGCAGCGGCAAGGTCACCTACCAGGGCGTCGACATCTACGATCCCGATGTGGAGCCGGCGGCCGTCAGGCGCACCATCGGGATGGTGTTCCAGCAGCCCAATCCATTCCCTACGATGAGCATCTACGACAACGTGGCCGCACCGGCCAGGTTCAATCGACTGGTGAAAGGTAGGAAGGAACAGGACGCCCTCGTAGAACGATGCCTGCGCCAGGCGGCGCTTTGGGACGAGGTGAAGGACAAGCTGGGGCATGGCGGGACGTCCCTGTCGGGTGGCCAGCAGCAGCGGTTGTGCATCGCGCGGTCCCTCGCCATGGAGCCGAAGGTGCTGCTGATGGACGAGCCCTGCTCGGCGCTGGATCCGGTGGCCACGCTGCAGGTCGAGCAGCTCATGACGGAACTGAAGTCCGAGTACACCATCGTCATCGTCACCCACAACATGCAGCAGGCGTCCCGGGTGAGCGATCGCACAGTGTTCCTGAACATGGGCGAAGACCGGGCCGGGTACCTCGTCGAGGAAGGCCCCACCGCCCAGATCTTTACCCAGCCGCGCGAGCAGCTTACGAACGACTACATCTCGGGGAGGTTCGGATGAACTCGTCAACCCGCCGTAGCCTTGTGGGACTGGCATGAGCGAGACGGACCGCGTTGGTGGCGAGCCCACCGACGAGGCAACCGAGAGGATCATCGCCAGCGTGGAAGGAGACCTCCCCCTCCCTCCGCGCAGCGTTCCGCGTCCGACGCTGGACCGCGAGCAGCGGGAGATCAAGGACACGCTCCTGCGCGCCAGCAGCTTGGTCGAGGTTGCCATCGCGAGCACGGTCGAGGCGCTGGAGACCCACGACGCCGCGACCGCGCAGGCGGTCGTGGACGGCGACGTGGCGGTCAACGCGATGACGGCGGCGGCCGTCGAGGAGGTCATCAGCACCATTGCGACTCAATCTCCCGTCGCGCGTGACCTGCGCTTCCTGCTCACGCTCTACGACGTTGCGATCGAGCTCGAGCGGATCGGCGACTACGTGGCGAACGTGGCGAAACGGGTCCACGACCTCGCACCCGAGCCGAGCCTTCCGGCCAGCGCCGGCGTGGCGCAGATGGGGCGCATTGGCGAAGAGATCCTGGGCAGCGTCATGCGGGCGCTCGTGGATGCGGACGTCGACGAGGCACGCCGCACGGCAGCCCGCGACGACGAGATGGACGTCCTGTACCACCGCACCATCGACGAGACCCTGGCCCTTGCGAAGCAGGATCCGGGGAACATCGAGCGCGCTGCCCGTCTCCAGTTCGCCGCCCACTACATGGAGCGCATCGGCGACCGGGTGACGAACATCGCCGAGAGCGTGGTCTTCCTCGCCACCGGCGTGCGAGAGGACCTCAACTAGGGGCGCAGGCGGGCGTCCCGGACACGGGCCGTCTGCCTGCGGCGACCGCGGCGAGCGCGGCGCCCTCGACGCACACCGCCTGCAGGCCCAGTTGTTCCAGGCGCGCGAGCGTGCTCCGGTACGTGAGCGTGAATGCGGCGAGGTCCAGGCCCGCGTGCGCGACGGCCGCCGCGGTCCGCGCGTTGATGGCATGCCACTCGACGGAGATGCCCCGGCAGCCCAGCGCGACCGCGAGGTCGAGCGTCGCCGGTTCCAGATCCTCGGCGTTGAGCCAGCAGGCCACGGCGGGAGCGAGGTGCCGAATCGTGGCGAGGCTCTCCGGCTCGAACGCGGACACCACCGCCCTGGCGAGCGACCCGTCGGGCAGGCCCCGGGCGGCGAGCAACGGGTCCAGCGCGATCAGGCCGAGATCCTCCTTGAGCTCGACGTCGAGAAATGCACCCTGACCGCAGGTCGCGAGGACGGCGGCGAGGGTCGGGACGCCGAATGCCCCCAGCTCGGCCGCGGTCAGCGCAGCGGCCCGCTCCGGCCGTCCCTGGACCCGCGCCAGGGTTGCATCGTGGAGGACGACCGCGACCCCGTCCGCGGACGCCCGCACGTCGAACTCCACGCCGTCGCAGTCCCGCCGCGCGACGGCCGCCGCGAAGGCGGCCAGCGTGTTCTCGGGAGCCCGGGAGTGATCGCCGCGGTGCGCCAGGCGAAGCATCCTCAGGCGCCTGGCGTCGCGGCAAGATCCGGACCGATATCTGGGATCGTGAACCCGAACGCGGATCCACTCCCCTCCTCCGAGTCCACCCAGATCCGGCCCCCATGCGCCTCCACGACGTGGCGCGCGATCGACAGCCCGAGCCCCGTGCCACCGACGCCGCGCGTGCGCGCCCGGTCCCCCTTGTAGAAGCGCTCGAACACGCGCGGCAGCGCCGCGCGTGGGATGCCCGGCCCGCGGTCGGTCACCGTCACCGTGACCTCGTGCT
The DNA here is from genome assembly GCA_963800795.1 of uncultured Chloroflexia bacterium. Lineage (GTDB taxonomy): Bacteria > Chloroflexota > Limnocylindria > Limnocylindrales > CSP1-4 > CTSoil-043. Next base: position 401,398 of record CAWDCJ010000001.1, on the reverse strand, counting down.
CGCTCGCGCCGACACGGATCACCACGTCGGCGCCCGCCGGGCTGAACTTCACCGCGTTGTGGAGCAGGTTGAGGAGGGCCTGGCCGAGGCGTTCACCGTCACCCCGCACGAGGGGCAACCGTGGGTCCGCATCGACCACGAGCCCGACGCCCTGGCGCTCCGCGAAGAGGGCCAGCCGCTCCACGGTCGCGTTCGCCAGGGCAGTGAGGTCCACGTCCTGGAGGACGAGGGCCGTGCTGCCGCTCTCGATCTTCGAGAGGTCCAGGAGCTCGTTCACCATCTGGACAAGGTGGCCGGTCTCCACCTCGATCTTCGCGATCCGCTCGGCGGTCCGCGGCGGCAGCGTTGCGGCCTCCAGGGCGAGCGTCTCGGCCAGCAGGCTGACGGTCGTCAGCGGCGTTCGCAGCTCGTGCGCGAGGTTGTCGATGAACTCGGTGCGGATCCGCTGGAGCCGGCGCAGCTCGGTGACATCCTCCAGGACGAGCCAGACATCGCCCGCCGGCATGCGTCGCGCGCGGACGAGGAGCGTCGGGGCGTCGGCCGTGCGGATCGTCATCTCGCCGACCGCCGAACCGGTCTGGAGCGCCGTCCGGACGACCTCCTCCAGGCGGTGGTCGGTGGAGGCCTCCATCACGCTTCGGCCGGGCAGGCTGCCCGAGCGCCTGGCGAGCAACCGTGCGGCCGTGTTGTTCGCGCTGACCACCACGAGATCGTCCGAGACCCGGATCACGCCGATCCCGACCAGATCGACGAGCACGCCCACGTCCCGGACCCAGGCGGCAGCGCGCCGCTCGGTAGACGCATCTTCCGCATCTCCCCCCGGCATCCCGGGGGCGACCCGGGCGCTGCTTGCCACGGCATCGGCACGGCGGACTCCGCGGCGCTGGAGCCCGACCGCGAGGACGAGCGCCGCCCCGCCGAGCGCGACGATGGCGAGGAGAGCGAGAGGGTCCACGGTGGCGCGCCGAGGCGGCTCAGCCGCGGAGGCGCATCTCCACGTCGGCAAGCGGCTCGATGGCGCGCTCGCCCGTGGCTCGGACCGTCACCTCGACGCCGCCAGCCGAGAGTGAGCGGGGGCTGACGGTCAGGATGCAGCGGCATCCCCAGCAGCTCGGCATCGGTGAACTTCACGCCCGGGGACTCGTCGCGGTCATCCCAGAGGATCTCGTGGCCCGCGTCGCGCGCCAGGTCGTGCAGGCGCCCGGCCACCTCTGCCACATGCGGGTCCTTCGCGGCACCGATGGACACGAGGTGGGCGGCGTACGGCGCCACCGCAGCGGGCCAGGCGATGCCCTTCGCGTCGTGGTGCGCCTCGACGATGCAGGCGAGGGCCCGCCCCACGCCGATCCCGTAGCTGCCCATCACGATCGGGTGGCGGCCGCCGTCCTCGCCCAGGTACTCCGCGCCGAGCGCGGCCGTGTACTTCGTGCCGAGCTTGAAGATGTTCCCGACCTCGATCCCGTTCCGCAGGATCACGGGCGCACCACAGGACGGGCAGCCGTCGCCCTCGCGGGCGTTCGACAGGTCCGCCACGAGGTCCGGCACGAAGTCCCGCGGGACATTGACGTTGCGCAGGTGGAACCCGGCCCGGTTCGCGCCCGCCACGAGGTTCGAGGACCGGGCCACAAGGTCGTCGACCACCACGAACGTGTCGTGCGCGCCGATCGGCGATGCGTAGCCGGGCACCATCCCGGCTGCCTCGATCTCCTCGATCCGCGCCGGCCGGAGGTCGGCGGCCTTCGCCGCGTTGGCCAGCTTGGTCTCGTTGACATCCATGTCGCCCCGGACGATGGCCGTGATCAGCCGGCCCTCACGGTCGACGAAGAAGGTCGCCTTGGCCGTCGTCTCGGCGCTCACGCCGAGGAAGGCCGCCAGGTCGGCGATCGTGGCCGCGCCAGGGGTCGCGACCTCCTCCAAGGGGAGCGCCGGCTCGTTCGGCGGCTCGGAGAAGCGCACCGTGGCGACCTGGCGGTTGGCCGAAAAGCCACATGTCTCGCACAGGACCAGGACGTCCTCTCCGTACGGGTTGAGGACCATGAACTCGTGGGCCTGCGAGCCACCCATCATCCCGACGTCGGAGGCGACCGCGATGGCCCGAAGCCCCAGCCGCTCGAAGATGCGCGTGTAGGCCTCGTAGTGGCGCTCGTAGCTGACGTCGAGGCCGGCGAGGTCCAGGTCGCAGCTGTACGAGTCCTTCATGACGAACTCGCGGACGCGGATCAGCCCACCGCGCGCGCGCGGCTCGTCGCGCCACTTCGTCTGGAAGTGATAGACCATCATCGGCAGCTGGCGGTACGAGCGGACGATGTCGCGCAGCAGGTCCGCCACGACCTCCTCGTGCGTCATGGCAAGCACCATGTCGCGGCCGGCCCGGTCCTTGAAGCGAGCCATCTCCGGCCCGATCGCGTCGTAGCGACCGGTCTCCCGCCAGAGCTCCGCCGGGTGGACGACCGGCATCTCCATCTCCTGGCAGCCGATCCGGTCCATCTCCTCGCGGATCACCTGCTCCACCCGCTTGGCGACCCGGAACCCGAGCGGCAGGAGCGAGTAGATCCCCGACCCGAGCTGGCGCACATAGCCGGCCCGGACCAGCAGCCGATGGGACGGCATCTCCGCGTCATTGGGATCGTCGCGGAGCGTGGCGAAGAAGAGATGGCTCAGGCGCATGGGCAAAGGATACCGGCGCGCCGATCCGGCGGTACCGGCTGTCGGCCGGTCGCGGGCCGTCGCCGGTCGGGACGCCGCGCGGCCGGCGGAGCTCCAGTCGGTCAGCCGGGCTCGACAGGAAGCCAGTCGATCCAGGCCGGGATCGGTCGCGGGTCGGTCGGATCCAGCTCGAGCCAGCGCACCGCGTAGGCCAGATCGAGCGGGTCCGCGGAGGCGCCGCGGACGGCCGACCGGCGCGCGGCCTCCCGTCCGAACGACGCGACGAGCGTCGCACGGATTTCGATCGGCGCGAGCTGGGCGCGGATCTCGTCGACGGCGCGACCGAAGCCGGGCCGGCGCCAGCGCGGGGCGACCGCCCCTGTCTCGACGGCCCGCATGAGCTCGACCGCGCGCATGGCGAGCAGGCTTCCGGTCGGCTCGTCGGACATCGGGCTGACGCCCCGAAAGCGGAATGTGCGTCGCCGGGATGGATCCAACCCGGGAGACGGCGCAACGATCACCCTGCGATCGTCGCCCGGGCGCGTGAAGCGCGTGTGGACACGCGGTTAACGTTGTGTTGCGCGGCAGCCGAATCCGCGCCGCCCGCGGCCGCGATACTGCACCCCGATGATCGTGCCGTTCCAGGGCAGCGTAGCCCCCGGATGACTCTCCAGCTTCTCGCCGTCCTCGTGCTGGCGGTCATCTTCGACTACATCAACGGCTTCCACGACACGGCCAACGCCATCGCGACCTCGGTGGCCACGCGTGCGCTGCGGCCCCAGCATGCGATCCTGATGGCTGCGACCTTCAACTTCCTGGGCGCGTTCGCCGGGACGGCAGTGGCGCAGACCATCGGGTCGGGACTCGTCAACGAGACCACCACGTCGCAAGCCGTCGTGATCGCCGCGCTCCTCGGCGCGATCACCTGGAACCTGCTCACTTGGCGCCTCGGGATACCAAGCTCCAGCAGCCATGCGCTGATCGGCGGCCTGCTGGGTGCCACGATCCTGGCCGCGGGCACGGGGTCCGTGAAGTGGAGCGGCGTCGTCGGTAAGGTCCTGGTTCCGCTCGTCTCATCGCCGGTCGTCGGGTTCGTCGGCGCCTTTTGCCTGATGATCGGCCTGTACTGGATCTTTCAGCGGGCGAACCGGCGCCCGCTGACTCGGGGCTTCCGGCGGCTGCAGGTTCTTTCGGCCGGGTACATGGCCTTCGCCCACGGCTCCAACGACGCCCAGAAGACGATGGGCATCGTCACCCTCGCGCTCTTCTCGGCCGGCGTCATCCCGACGGTCCAGGTACCGATCTGGGTGATCGTCATTGCCGCCAGCGCGATCTCGCTCGGCACGGCCGTCGGGGGCTGGCGGATCATGCGGACAATGGGACGCAAGGTGGTGGAGCTCGAGCCGATCCACGGCTTTGCTGCCGAGACCACCGCCGCCACGGTGCTGCTGGCCACGGCGCACCTCGGGATGCCCGTCTCCACCACCCATGTCATCTCGAGCGCGATCATGGGCGTTGGCTCCAGCAAGGGTCGGCGCGGCGTCCACTGGGGCGTAGCGCGCAACATCCTCGTCGCGTGGGTCGTTACGCTCCCGGCGACCGCCCTGGCGGGCGCGCTTGCCTGGGGCGCTCTCACGGCGATCGGCATCCGCTAACAGGCTGGAAGGAGCTCCCGGATGGTCCGTCTGATCCCACGTGACGAGGAGTTCACGAAGATCTTCATCCGGGACGGCGAGAATCTGCAGGCCGCCGCGCGGGCGCTGGAGGAGCTGGTCGTCACGTACGATCGGCTCGACGAGCGGGTCGCCGCCATCCAGGCGCTGGAGCACCAAGGCGACGAGATCGACGCGGAGATCGCCGTCCGGCTGGAGCGTGCGTTCATCACGCCGTTCGACCGCGAGGACATCCACGAGCTCACCAGCCGGCTGGACGACGTCGTGGACGGGATCCAGGAAGTCGCGGAGACATTCGTGATCTACGGGATCGTCGAACCCACGCCCGAGGCACGCCAGCTGGCCGGGATCATCGCGGGCCAGGGCGCAGAGCTGATGGCGGCGCTCCGGATGCTCGACAAGCCGGAGACGATGCAGGCGCACCTGCGGGAGGTGCACACGCTGGAGAACAAGGCGGACGGGCTCTCGCGCGCCGCGATCGGTCGCCTGTTTCGCGAGCGGATGGACCCGCTCGACGTCATCCGGTTCCGCGACCTCTACATCGCGCTGGAGGAGACGATCGACGCCGCCGAGGACGCGGCGGAAGTGCTGGAGCGGATCATCGCCAAGGGCGGCTGACCCGGGCGCCCAGCCCACCTGGCTTCGTTCGGCCGCCCCGGCGCAGCCCGGCCGGCCCGCCCAGGGTCAGGCGGCCCGGCGGAAGACGTACCCGATGCCGCGCACCGTGTGCAGGAAGATCGGCTCGGTCGGCACCGGTTCGATCGCGGCCCGGAGCCAGTGGACGTGGACGTCGACCGTCCGGGTCTCCCCCGCGTAGTCGTAGCCCCAGACGTGCTCCAGGAGCTGCTCGCGAGTGAGCACTTGGCCCGGGTGGCGAAGCAGGTAGGCCAGCAGCTCGAACACCTTCGGCTTGAGCGGAACCCGCTCGCCGTCGCGCAGCAGGCGGTGGCCCGCCAGGTCGACGGTCAGCGCCCCGAGCTCGACGACGGGAGTCGGAGCCTCCGCGAGCTGCTCCGTCCGGCGCAGGAGCGCCCGGATCCGGGCGGTCAGCTCGCGCAGGCTGAACGGCTTCGTGACGTAGTCATCCGCCCCCAGCTCGAGTCCCACCACCTTATCCAGCTCCGAGCTCTTCGCGGTGAGCATGACGATCGGCACGCCCGACTCGGCCCGGATGATGCGGCAGACCTCGATCCCGGAGAGCTCGGGGAGCATGAGGTCCAGCACGACGAGGTCCGGGTGGTGCTCCCGGAACCGGCTGAGCGCATCGCGGCCGTCGGCGGCGGTCAGCACCCGGAATCCGTCCATCTCGAGCGCTTCGGCGAGCGTCTCCCGGAGGGTGGGTTCGTCGTCGACGACGAGGACCGTGCGAGCCATGCACCGCTAAGGATACGGACCCGTGTTAACGGCCGGTTTTCGGCGCCGCGCACGATTGTCGCAGACGGGGTCGGCCCCGGACGATGCCCGAGGCGCCCGGTTCTGCTCGGCGCGCCGGGCGATGCTTCACGCGTCCGTCGTCGCAGGCGCCCCAGATCACCCGGCGAGCAGGTCCGCGGCGCGCGCGAGGCGGGCCATGGTTCGCTCGCGACCCAGCGCCACCATCGACTCGAACAACGGCGGCGTCGCGGTCCGGCCGCTGATCGCGACGCGGATCGCCATGAACAGGTCCCCGGCCTTCCAGCCGCGCGCCTCGGCGAGCCCGCGCAGGGCCGGCTCCAGCGCCGCGACGGTGAAGCCCGCGGCGCCGGCCTCCTCGATCGCGTCGCGCGCCGCCAGCAGGCCGGAGCGCGCAGTCGCCGCGTCCCAGCGCTTCGGGACCAGGAGCGCCGGGTCGGGCTCGAGGTCATCGACGTGCAGGAAGTCCACCAGGTCCCCGATCGCGCCCAGGACCGGCAGCCGCTCGCGGACCATCGGCAGCAGCCCGGCGATCTCGGCCGCCGACGGCGTGCGGTCCGCCCGGCCGGCCGCGGTCTCCGCGGCGAGGAACGGCGCCAGTCGCGCGGCGAGGTCGTCGTCGGCCAGGCGGCGGATCCACTGGCCGTTGAGCCACTCCAGCCGCTGGCGGTCGAAGATCGCGCCGCCCTTCTGGATCGCGCCCGTGTCGAAACGGGCGACCAGCTCGTCGATCGAGAGGATCTCCTCCTCGGTGCCCGTGGACCAGCCGAGCAGGGCGAGGTAGTTGACGAGGGCCTCGCGCACGAACCCCTCGGCGATGTAGTCCTTGACCGCGGTCTGGCTCTTGCGCTTGCTCATCTTCGTCCGGTCCGGGTTCAGGATCAGCGGCAGGTGGGCGAACACCGGCACCGGGTAGCCGAGGGCGCGGAAGAGGAGGATGTGCTTGGGCGTGTTCGAGAGGTGGTCCTCGCCGCGGATCACGTGCGTGATCGCCATCGCGGCGTCGTCGACGACAACCCCGAAGTGGTAGAGCGGCGTCCCGTCGGCGCGCACGATCACCAGATCGCCGCCCAGGGTGGCGGCATCGATCTCGACCCGGCCGCGCACCAGGTCGTCGAAGGCCACGATGCCGGGCTCGATCCGGAACCGGATCGCCGGCCGGCGGCCCTCGGCCGCGAAGCGCGCCCGCTCGGCAGCCGTGAGCGCGGCGCACCGGTTGTTGTAGCGCGGGGGCAGCTTCGCCGCTTCCAGCCGGCGCCGCTCGGCGTCCAGCTCCTCGGCCGTGCAGTAGCAGGGGTAGGCGCGGTCCTCCGCCAGCAGGCGCTCGGTGGCCGCTCGGTACAGCTCGCGGCGCTCCATCTGGCGGTACGGACCGAACGCCCCGCGCTCGGGCAGCCCGCCGGCGGCCGGTCCCTCGTCCCATTCGAGCCCAAGCCAGTGGAGGTGCTCCAGGATGTCCGCCTCGAACTCGGGCGTGGAGCGGACCACGTCCGTGTCCTCCAGGCGGAGGATGAAGGTCCCGCCAGCGTGCCGGGCAAACAGGTAGTTGAAGAGCGCCGTCCGGGCGGTCCCGATGTGGAGCGGCCCGGTGGGGCTCGGGGCGATGCGGACACGCGGAGTGGTCATGTGGGCGATTGTACGGGTGCCATCCCGGGCAACGGGTCGCGGGCCGACGCGACCATCCCCGTGCCTGGTGGTCGCGGGCCGTCAGCCAGTTCGAAGCCGGCCGGGAACCCGGTGGAAGAGGGACGGGTCGGCCTCGCCGCGGAGGACCCGGATAAGCGAAGCCGGCCGCAGGCCGAGAGTGGCCCGCCCGATCGGCCCCTCGAGCGTCACCGCATCCAGCGATGCAGAGCGGGCCAGGATCTCGATGCGAACTCCCGGGGTCAGCGCGCGCGCCTCGAGGTAGGAAAGGAGCGCGGGGTCCTCCTCCGCCGTCTCGGTGATCCGGTAGATGGTGGCAACGTCACCCGCCTCGAGGCTGGCCAGTGACACGCCGGCCGGCCGGCGCGCGGCGATCGCGGCATCGACGGGGTTCCCGTGTGGGCACGTCTCCGGGTGACCCAGCAGCTCATCCAGGCGGGCTTCGACGCGGGGCGAGATCGCCCCCTGCAGGCGCGCGGCCTCTTCGTCCGACTCCGCCCAGCCAAGCCCGACGACGCTGATCAACAGCCACTCGAGCAGGGCGTGACGACGGAAGATCCCGTCCGCCGCAGCGCGGCCGGGCTGGGTCAGCGTCAACTCGCGTCCTTCGCCCTGGCACGACCAGGCCCTCGGCCGCGAGCCGCCGGTACATCTCGCTGGCGGCCTGCGTGGTGACGCCGACGTGGCGCGCGACGGTCGCCGCGGTAGCTCGCGCCCCGTCGACGGCCGCGGACCGGAGTGCCAGCAGGTACTCCTGGGCGGCACCCGAGAGGTCGGACGAAGCGCGTCGGCTCACCGCGTCCATCGTAGCGTCCTGGCTCACCGCCGATCCCTCCAGGGTGGCGGCACGAGACGCCGCCTGACGACGGCGCCGAGCTGCTCCAGGCGCCGTCGCCATCCCGACCGCCGGGGGATGGGAACGGTCTGGGTGGCGGACCCGGCCGCATCGCCCGGCGGCGTCGCGCGCTGACCGTCCGTCTCGCGCGGACCGTCCGGCCCAGGCGGCGTCGCGCCGGCGCGACCGGCCCTGGGCGCGCCGGCCGGGAATGCAGAGGCCGGACCCGGACCCGCGTCCACCCCCGCGTCGCCCTTCGGCCGGGTGGCGACGGGCTCGTCCGCGGCCGCCGGTGCGCCGGGCGGGACGTCCGGAGCCGGCCCGAGGGGTCGATCGGCTTCCGCGGCCGCCGGCGCCCCTGGATCACCATCCGGGCGGCCCTGTCGGGGCCGCCCGGTCGACGGGTGGCCGGCCACGCGGCCCCCGGGTTCGCGCCGCGCGGGCCCGGGCAAGGTATTCGGGACCGTGCTTGCGCGGATCCGCGTACTCCTTCGGGTTGAGCGTCCAGTAGGTGCCGGAGGCCGGACCGTACCAGTCCGCGCCGTCCCAGGTGGGCTCCGTCGCCTCCCCTGCCCCGTCGTAGGTGGTCGAGCCGAGCGTGGCCTTGCGGGGATCGCGCGCGCGTCGGCCTCGCTCGCCCGCGGTGCCGTCGCCGGGCGCACGCCCCGGTCGACCTCCCTCGCGACCCGCGCCCGGCGGTGCGGAGCCCGCGGAAGCGCGGGATCCCCGTGGTCCGCCCGGTGCCGGGCGCCGAGCGGGCGGCCTTCGGGCGGCCGGGCCCGGGGCCGGCGCCGGCCGCCGACCCGCCATGGACCAGGGCTTCGTAGGCGGCCTGGATCTCGAGGAATCGCTCCAGCGACCCTGCGCCCGCATCGGGGTGGTTGTGCTTCACGAGCAGCCGGTAGGCCCGCTTGATATCGGCCATCGATGCGCCGGGCGCCAGGCCGAGCGCGGTGTACGGGTCCCCCTTGGACGTCACGTCGCCGGTTCTGCCTCGCCGCCCGGCGTCAGGGCACGAGCTCGCCGACCGGCACCAGATCGAACTCCGCGACTGTCTCGGCGGCGATCTTCCCGCGCGGATCCAGCTGGATGGGTCGGTGGTAGCGGCCGAGCGCTCGGAGTGGCTGGCCCCCCAGCACCCCGGCCAGCCGAAGCGCCTCGATGGCGATCGACCAGGACGCCCGATCGAAGCCGCCCCCGTCCTCCACCTTGATCGCGAAGGCGGAGGCCGGCGCACCGCGTCGCCCGGTCAGCCAGGACGGCGATGCCGCGGAGCGCCTCCGCACCGCCCTTCGCGACCAGCCGGCCCGGCAGCGCCTTCATGAGCGACGTGTCGAGCCGGTCGCGCGTGCCCCCGACCAGCTCGGGGTTCGCCATCATCGCGTCGCGGATCAGGCGAAGGGGCGCGGAGAGGGACCGGCGGGCGTCGGTTGCCGGCAGCGCGTCGGGGTCCGCCAGCAGCGCGAACGCCCCGGCGACGGCGCGCAGCGGGAAGGCGTACGTGTCCACGCCGCACTGGTCGGTGGCCGTGATGAGGTCCGCGGGGGTTGTCGCGAAGACGCGCGCGACGACGGCCCGCGTCGCCACCTGGACGGGGTGGTCCGGCTGCCAGTAGTCCTCGAGCGTCCAGTCGGCGATCCTGGCGAGCAGGAGCTGCGCCGCGTGCATCCCCGAGCACTGATGCCGGATCGGTCCCGGCTTCTCGCCATCGCGCGTCAGCCGCACGGATGTCAGCGTCGTCCAGGGGCGCCCCTTCCGATCCGCATGCGAGCAGGGTCTGGCTGACGCCCGCTCGACGGAAGACCGCCTGGAGGGTCCGGACGTGCAGGTCCTCGCCGGAGTGGGAGCTGGCCATGACGGCCAGCTCGGCGGGTGACAGGTCGAATTCGCGAACCCCACCCGCTTCCAGCAGCGCCACGAGCGTAAACGGCTTGACGCTCGAGCGGAGGGCCACCACGACGTCCGGGTCGCCGGCGGTCCGGAGAAGCGCGCCGGTCGCGTCCACCTGGACGACGTGCCCGCGGTGGATGCTCTCGACGATGTCGCCGCGGATGTGGCGGGCCAGGACGGGGGCCGGCCTGCGTGGCGCCGCCGCGGCAGTGGAGCGCGCCGGACGCCGGGTTCGAGTTGACGGCATCGGGCGAGCATACCGCGCACCCGGGACCGGCGCGACGGGCTGCAGGGCCGGCGCGACGCCGCCAGCCGGGTACGCCTGATCGCGGTTGCCGGGCCGCCCGGGATCGGAGCCGCTCAGGCCTGCGGGTCTGGTGCTGTCCGCCCGTTCCGGCGGGAGGGTCCGTCTCGGGAGCCCCGTTTGTCGACCGCACCGGTGCTAGGATCGTGCGGGTCGGGATCGTTGCGCCCAGCGCGACCCCGGCCGGTCGTCCGCCCCCTCCCCGCCCGAGGTGAACGCCCGTGTCCGACTCAGCCGCCCCGCCCCGTGCCCCGTCGCTGACCGTCTCGCGGCACCCGGCGGTGCTCCACAAGCTTGCCATCCTGCGCGACGAGAAGACCGAGCCGAAGAAGTTCCGCGAGATCGTGCGTGAGCTCTCCTGGCTCCTCGGCTACGAGGCGCTTGCCGATGCCCGCCTCCGGCCCCTTCGCGTCCGCACCCCGCTCGAAGAGACCGACGCTCATGAGCTGGGCGACCGGATCGGCCTCGTGCCCATCCTTCGCGCCGGCCTCGGCATGGTCGACGCGATGCTGGAGCTGATGCCCACCGCCGAGGTCTGGCACCTGGGCCTGTTCCGCGACGAGCGCACGCTCCGGCCGGTCGAGTACTACAACAAGCTGCCCGACTCGGCGACCGTGGACCTCTGCCTGATCCTGGACCCGATGCTCGCCACGGGCGGCTCGGCGACCGCGGCCATCGACGTGCTCAAGCGCTGGGGCGCATCCCGGATCAAGCTGATCAACTTGATCGCCTCGCCGGAGGGCGTCGCCGCGGTCAGCGCGGCCCACCCGGACGTGACGATCCACTGCGCCGCGCTCGACCGGGCGTTGAACGAGAAGGGCTACATCCTGCCCGGCCTCGGCGACGCCGGCGACCGCCAGTTCGGGACCGGGCGGCGGGACTGACCATCTGCCGCCGCTGGCGCTGGTGACGTGGCCCGGACTCGGCTCGCGCTCACGCGCGACCAGATCGTGGCGCACCGACAAACCGTAGGTGCCCTCGACGAGCGGCTGCCCCCTGGGGCGTCGTCTCTCAGGCGGGCGGCCTGGGCCGGCCTGCAGGACAGCGTGCCGCGGGCAGCCCTCCTCTCGATTCATGCCCGCGTCCAGGAGACCGGTCCGGACACCTGGGAGGACCCATCGCTCGTGCAGCTTTGGGGGCCGCGGTTCAGCGCCTACGCCGTTGCTGCGCCGGACCTCGCGGTCTTCTCGCTCGGGCGGCTGCCCGACGATGCGGACCGGCGACGCGCTGCCGAGGATCTCGCCCGCAGGCTCCATGCCTTCCTCGGCGGCCGGAGGATGCCCTGCGGCGAGGTGGGTCGCGGGCTCGGCGTGCACCCCAACAGCCTCCGGTACGCCGCGCCGACCGGCACGGTCTTGATCCGGTGGGATGGGGCTCGCCAGCCCACCGTCTGGACCGTGCCGCCGCCGGACGTCGAACCCCGCGGCGCGCGCCTCGAGCTCGCGCGCCGATACCTGCACATCTTCGGCCCGGCCACGCCAGTGGGGTTCGCCCAGTGGGCCGGGATCCGGCCGGCGGCCGGCCGGACGCGCCGCGTTCGACGCGCTCGGCGGATCGCTCACGCCGGTGCGGACGCCCGTCGGTGATGCGTGGATCCTGACCCGTGACGAGCCAACCTTCCGCGCATCGGGACGACCTGTCGCGTCGGCGCGGCTTCTCCCGAGCGGGGATGCGTACACCCTCCTGAAAGGAGCCGATCGGGAGCTCCTCGTCCCCGATGCCGACCACCGTCGCGAGCTCTGGACGCCCCGCGTCTGGCCCGGCGCCGCGCTCGTGGAGGGCGAGATCATCGGCACCTGGAGGCGCGCGCAGGCGGACGTCTCGATCGCATCGTGGCGCCGGCTCTCGCCCGCGGAACGCGGGGCCGTGGAGGCGGAGGCAGCGTCCATGCCGTTGCCCGGGATCCGGCAGCGCGTCCGGGTTCGTTGGGACGATTGAGGACACCGAGCGGCCGGCCGCGGAGGTGGGCCCTTGGCGGACCTCTCGGCCCTCCGTGTCGCGGCGCTGATCACCCAGCCAGGCTGGCGCCTCCGACGTGGGGCGCGACGTCCTCCGCGAGCTCCTGCATCGGGTCCACCTGCGCGCCGCACTCGAGAAAGCGGGAGGTAGCTCCGCGCGACGAACTCGAGGGGCACGCCCGCCCCGAACCGGAAGCCCGCAGACCCCCGTCAGCCCGTGACGGCCTCGTCCGCGATCGCGAGCGCCCGGTCGATCACGTCGAAGCCCTCGGCGAGCTGCTCCTCCGTGATGCAGAGCGGCGGGTTCGTGTGGATCGAGTTGTTGGGCGTCATCGTGTAGAGGTGGTTCTGGCGCAGGAACTTCGCGACGGCCTTCATCTCGTCGGAGGTGCCGTTGAAGCCCGTCAGCGGGACGAACGGGTCGCGGCTGCGGACCAGGTCCAGGATCCCGAACAGCCCCAGGTTGCGGTGCGCACCCACGCTCGGGTGCTTCGCTGCGAGCGCCTCGTGGTGGCCCCGCATCACGTCGCCGAGCTGCGCCGAGCGCTCGATGAGCCCGTCCTCCTCGTAGACACCGATCGTGGCGAGTGCCGCGGCCAGGCTGACCGGATGGCTGCTGTAGGTCAGGCCGCCGTGGTACATCTTCGATTCGAACGCCTCGGCGATGTGGTGGCGCATCGCGACCCCGCCGAGCGGCAGGTAGCTCGACGTCAGCCCCTTCGCCATCGTCATCAGGTCCGGGACCACGCCCCAGTGGTCCACCGCGAACCAGCGGCCGGTGCGGCCGAAGCCGGCCATCACCTCGTCGGCGACCATGAGGATGCCGTGCCGGTCGCAGATCTCGCGGACGCCCTGGAGGTAGCCGTCGGGCGGGATCAGGATCCCGTTCGTGCCGACGATCGTCTCGAGGAAGACCGCCGCGATCGTGTGCGGCCCCTCGTACTGGATCACGTCCTCCAGCCCCTGGAGGCTCTCGGCAACCGGCCGCGGCTCCTTCTCCCCCCAGCGGTGCGTGTCCGGGTAGCGAACCACGCCCACGATCCCCGGCTCGTTCGCCCAGCGCCGCGGATCGCCCGTCAGCGTCATCGAGCCCAGCGTCGCGCCGTGATAGCTGCGGTAACGGGCCAGGATCTTGTGGCGGCCCGTGTAGAGCCGGGCCAGCCGGATCGCGTTCTCCACGGCCTCCGCGCCACCGAGCGTGAAGAAGACCTTGTCCATGTCGCCCGGCAGGATCTCGGCGAGCTTGGCGCCGAGGCGCGCCCGGATCTCCGTCACGAACGCCGGCTGCACGTACTGCAGGCGGTCCGCCTGCGCGGTGATCGCATCGATCACGCGACGATCGCCATGACCGATGTTCACGGACATCAGCTGGCTGTTGAAGTCGAGGATCCGCTCGCCCTCCGGGGTGTAGAGGTAGACGCCCTCGGCTCGATCGATCGCGATCGGATCCAGCGCCCCCTGGACCGACCACGAGAAGAACGTGTGGGCGCGCGAGAGCCGGACGATCTCCTGGCTGGACATCGCGCCGGCGGCGGTTCGAACGGTCATCGGTCACCTCGAGGCGGGGCGCGCCCGGCGCGCTTTCCGCGATCCTGCTGGCACCAAGCCGACCGGCCGCAACGGGGGTCGCGGGCGGTCGGGACGGCACCGACGTGCTCCTGCCCATGCCATCCGGGGACGTTCGCCATTACACCACACCAGCCCATGGCGGGACGGGTGCCGATCCTGCGATCGGCAGATCCGCGTGCCGGGGTGCACCCGGCGGCAATGAGCCGGCCACGCACGGCGGCGCGTGTGCCGGCTCCGCGCGGGGACCGGCGGAGCCGCTCCGCGCGGCGATCGGCGGGGTGTCGGCACGCTCGGCGGTGGGCCGTGTAGCATTTCGGCACGTTCCCGACGAGCGGCCGCGAAGGGCCCGACGACAAACCGGCCGCGCCATCACTCCGCCGCTGCGACCCCGACCGGAGGTGACCGATGCCGCGAATCGTGCGAGGCGCGCTCGTCCAGGCAACCTGGACGGGTGACAAGGAATCGATGATCCAGAAGCACGAGGCGCGCGCGCGCGAGGCGAAGGCGCAGGGCGCCCAGATCGTCCTCTTCCAGGAGCTCTTCTACGGGCCGTACTTCTGCCAGGTGCAGGATCCCGCCTTCTACGCCTACACGGAGCTGATCCCCGACGGGCCGACCACGAAGCGGATGCAGGATCTCGCGAAGCAGACGGGCGTGGTCCTGGTGGTGCCGATGTACGAGGAGGACTCCCGGGCGTCGGGCGTGTACTACAACACGGCGGCGGTGATCGACGCGGACGGGACCTACCTGGGCAAGTACCGCAAGACGCACATCCCGCACATCAAGGGCTTCTGGGAGAAGTTCTACTTCCGGCCGGGCAACCTGGGCTACCCCGTCTTCGAGACCGCCGTCGGAAGGTCGGCGTCTACATCTGCTACGACCGCCACTTCCCGGAGGGCGCGCGCGCGCTCGGCCTCAACGGGGCCGAGATCGTGCTGATCCCCAGCGCCACGAGCCGGGGCCTGTCCGAGTACCTCTGGCGGATCGAGCAGCCCAGCCATGCCGTCGCCAACGGCTACTACGTGGGCACGATCAACCGGGTCGGGACCGAGGAGCTCGGGGACGACGACTTCTACGGGCAGAGCTACTTCTGCGACCCCCGGGGCCAGATCGTCGGTGGCGTTGCCAGCCCCTACGAGGAGGAGCTGGTGATCCGGGACCTGGACCTCGACCTGGTCACGGAAGTGCGCCAGACCTGGCAGTTCTACCGGGACCGCCGTCCGGAGGCCTACGCGGACCTGGTCCGCCCGTAGCCCCGAGGCGACTCGATCGAAGGAGGCGCCGCATGGAGTTCGGCATCACGCTCAAGCCTGACCAGTCGATCGAGCGGACGCTGGCGCTCGCGAAGCAGGCCGAGGCCTCCGGCTTCGCCTACTGCTGGATCTTCGACAGCCACGTCATCTGGCGCGACCCGTACCCGCTCCTGACGCTGATCGCGCGCGAGACGACGACCCTGCGCCTCGGCACGTGCGTGACGAACCCGGCGACCCGGGAACCGAGTGTGACAGCCTCGGCCCTGGCGGTGCTCCAGGAGCTGTCCGGGGGCCGCTTCGACCTCGGGATCGGGCGCGGCGACTCCGCCATCCGCGTCCTGGGCAAGGCGCCGACGACGATGGCCACGCTCGAGGAGGCCATCCACGTCATCCGGGCGCTCGTCGAGGGCCGCCCGATCGAGTACGAGGGCGCGTCGCTCCAGCTCCCCTGGTCGCCGGGGTACCGGCTCCCGGTCTGGGTGGCCGGCTATGGGCCCGTGGCCCTGAAGATGACCGGGCGCGTCGCCGACGGCGCCATGCTCCAGATCGCCGACCCCGACCTGATCCGCTGGTTCGTGGACCAGGTCCGGGCGTCCGCGCGGGAGGCCGGCCGCGACCCCGCCGCCGTGCGCATCATGGCCGCGGCGGCGGCGCACGTCGGGGACCTCGCCGACGGCCGCGATCGGGTCCGCTGGTTCCCCGCGATGGTCGGGAACCACGTGGTCGACCTCGTGAACAAGTACCAGGGGACGCTGCCCGAAGCCCTGACGCGCTACATCCGGGGCCGCGAAGGCTACGACTACCTCCACCACGCGGAGGTCGGCAGCTCGAACGCCGACTTCGTCACCGACGACATCGTCGATCGCTTCGCCATCGTCGGCGACGTTGCGGCCCATGTCGCCAAGCTCCGCGTCCTGGCGGAGGCGGGCGTGGACCAGTTCAACTTCTACCTGATGAATGGCAACGAGGAGGAGCAGCTCGCGATCTACGGTCGCGAGATCATCCCGACGCTCCGCGACGTCCAGGCCGGGAAGGCTTGAGGAGACCCAGATGCGCACGCTGATCACGAACGGACTCGTCGTCACGGCCGCCGGCTTGTTCCCGTCGGACGTGCTGGTCGACGGCGAGACGATCGCCATGCTCGGCTCCGGCCTCGCGGGTGCCGGGGTCACGGCCGACGAAACGATCGACGCGACCGGGAAATACGTCGTCCCGGGCGGGATCGACGTCCACACGCACATGGAGCTGCCCTTCGGCGGAACGTACGCGAAGGACACCTTCGAGTCCGGCTCCAAGGCGGCCGCCCACGGCGGCACCACGACGATGCTCGACTTCGCGCCGCAGACGAAGGGCCACTCGCTCCGCGAGGGTCTCGATTCCTGGCATGCCAAGGCCGAGGGCCACACGGCCATCGACTACGGCTTCCACATGATGATGTCGGACGTGAACGACGCGACGCTGGCCGAGATGGACCAGCTCGATCGCCGAGGGCGTCCCCGAGTTCAAGCTGTTCACGGCCTATCCCGGCGTCATGTACAGCCCGGACGACCACATCTTCCGGGCCATGCAGCGGACCCGAACGAACGGCGGCCTGATCATGATGCATGCCGAGAACGGACCCGTGATCGACGTGATCGCGGCCGATCTCGTGGCCGCCGGGATCACCGGCCCGATCGGGCACGGCCTGGCTCGCTACGCGATCCTCGAAGGCGAGGCCACGAACCGGGTGATCCGCCTGGCCGAGGCCGCGGGCGTCCCCGTCTACGTGGTCCACCTCTCCTCCCGCGACGCCCTGGAGGCGGTCACGGCCGCCCGCGGCCGCGGTTCGATGGCATTCGCGGAGACGTGCCCGCAGTACCTCTTCCTGTCGCTCGACGACCTCGAGAACGGGTTCGAGGGCGCGAAGTACGTCTGCAGCCCCCCGCTCCGCCCGAAGGACCACCAGGAGGACCTGTGGCGCGGGCTGCGCACGGACACCCTCCAGATCGTGGCGACGGACCATTGCCCGTTCGATTTCCATGGCCAGAAGGACCTCGGCCGGGACGACTTCCGTAAGATCCCGAACGGGCTGCCTGCGGTCGAGGACCGGGTGGACCTCCTCCACGATGGCGGCGTCGTCAAGGGACGGATCTCCCGGGAGCGGTGGGTCGAGATCATGTCCACCGCGCCGGCTCGGATGTTCGGGATGTATCCGAAGAAGGGCGCCATCGCGGTGGGCTCGGACGCCGACATCCTCGTCTACGACCCCAACCGGCGCCGGACGATCAGCGCCGCGACACACCACATGGACGTCGACTACTCGATCTTCGAGGGGTTCGAGATCCAGGGGACCTCGGACGTCGTGATGAGTCGCGGCACGGTCCTCGTCCGCGACGGTGCGTGGGTGGGACCGGAGAACCACGGCCGTTTCCTGCGCCGGGACGTCACGAACTTCGCCCGGATCAGCTAGGCACCGTCACCGCCACCTTCGGGCGGTCGCGCCGCCCGATCAGGAACGTGGCCGCCAGGGTCGCGAGGAGGGCAACGCCCGCCACGGCCAGGCAGATCAGCTGCTCGGCCTTCAATGGCCCCAGCACGGCCTCGTCGCGCCAGGTCGCGGCCACCAGGGCGCGGCCGAGCGCCCAGACCGCCAACCCCACGGCGAACAGGCGGCCGTCCGCGCGGCGAAGGCCCTGTTCGCCAGCCGAGCAGCGTCACGAGCACGAGCACCACAGCGGCCATCCCCGCCTCCAGCAGCTGGGAGGGGATGGCGGGCAGGGCGGCGCCGGGGCTGCCCCACGGCCCGGCGCCGGCATAGGCGGTCGCGAAACCGCCGCCGTCGACCACGAGGAGGCCCTGCCCTTCGCCACCCAGGACCTCGGCCGCCTTGCCGAGCGCGAGGACCAGAAGCAGCGGCCGGATCGCGACGTGGAGCCAGCGCCCGACCGGCGCGTCGAGGAGCGCGGCCACGTAGATCCCGGTGAGCGTCCCCCCGACGACCGCGCCCGTCAGCTCCACGCTGCCACTCGCCGGATCGAGCAGCTGCCGCCAGTCCGGGTCATACCAGTCCGCGTGCAGGAGGCCATAGCCGACCCGCCCGAGCACGACCGCGCCGGGAAGCACCCCCAGCACGATGAAGAGCAGATCGTCCCGGCGCATGTGCCAGATGCCGCCGGAGCCGTCGGAACCGTCGTCGGGCGCCCGCCGATCCAGGCGTCGAAGGCCGGGGTCCGTCCCGGCGATCAGCGCGCACCAGGCGAGGCCGGCCAGGACGGCGACCGCAATTCCCAGCGTCTGCCAGCGAAGCACGAATTCCCCGAGCTGGACCGAGGCGTCGAAGCCGAAGGTGAGGACGGCAGCGCCCGTCATTCCAGGCCTGCCAGCCCGCCAGCGACGAGGCGCCCCGCGGCGATAGTCGCGACCACCTGGATCCCGTCCTCGGCGCGGGACCAGCCGTCCCGTGAGATCGCCGTCGGGTCACCCGACAGGATCACGAGGTCAGCCCGGTGTCCCACCTCCAGGCGCCCGGCGTCGTCGTCGCCAAGGACCGCGGCACCCGCCGCCGTCCACGCGTGGAACGCCTCCGCCGCGGAAAGGAGCGCGTCGTGACGGACCGCGGCGCGCACCCCGTCGAGCGGTGCGCCGGGCACGACGGGCCGGTCGCTCGAGAATGGCATCGGGATGCCCGCGGCCAGCAGCGCGGCGAACGGGAGGAGGCGCGCGGCACGTGCCTCGCCGAGACGAGCCCGGTAGGTGGCGCCGGCCCAGGCCAGGAACTCGGGCTGCACGACCGCCGCCACGCCGGACGCGGCCAGCCGGTCCACGAGCTCCGCGTCGAGGAGCATCGCATGCTCCAGCCGGTGCGGGAGCGCCGACCCGGGTCGCGCGGGACGCGGGCGCCGGCGAAGCGCGAGGGCTAGCCGCGGGCGACGGGCACCGCTGCTGACGCCGCCGGGTACGCCGCTGACGCCGCCGCGTACGCGTCCAGGACGGCGGCCACCGCGGCGTCGCCGATCGCGTGGGTCGCGATCCCCCACCCCGCCTGCACGGCCCGGCGGACTCGCTCAGCCAGCGCGGCGGGATCGTGGACGGGCCCGCCCGCGTGGGGCGCATCCTCGTACGGGGCACGCAGCCAGGCCGTGTGCGTCGTGAGCGCGCCGTCCGCTTTGAGCTTCACGTGGGTCAGGCGGACGCGGTTGCGAACGGACTCCGGGAGCACTGCCGCGATGTCGGCCGGGGACGGGACCGCATCGCCCGGCTCGGGCGCGATCCTGGCCAGGCCGGGAAGCAGCCCCACGGCGAGCGGCATCTCGCCGGAGGCGATCGCCCCGGCCCAGGCCGCCAGCTCGGCCGCGACCCCGTGCGTCGCTCCGAGATCGGCGTCGGCGACGATCGTGACGCCGTCGGCGGCCAGGCGCGCTGCCGCGCGGGCCAGCGCCGCCCGGCCCTCGGCGGCGGTCGGCGGGGGCATGGCCGCCGCCACCCGATCCCAGGCGTCGGGGCCGCGGATGATCCCGGTCGGCTCGCCAGCCCGATCGCGCTCGATCATCATCCGGCCGGGCTCGTCGGGGGTGCCCGCGTCGATCCCCGCCAGGGCAAGCGCCAGGCTGTTCGCGGTGACGGCATGCCCCGAGACGTGGGCCAGCAGGACCGGTCGGTCGGGCACGGCCCGATCCAGGTCGTCGCGGGTCGGATCGTCGGGGCGCTCCCAGCCGGTCGGGTCGTAGCGGGCGACCAGCCACGCGTCCGGCTCCAGGCGCTCCGCGGCTCCCGGCACAGCGCGGATGGCGGCCCGCCGCTCGTGCCCGGCGAGGAGCCGCATCCCGGCGACGAACCCCTCCCAGTACGGGTGCGCGTGCGGATCCACGAACCCGGGCAGGACCGCCCGGCCCCGAAGGTCCACGACGTGCGAGTCGGGCCCCGCCAGGGCCAGGATCTCCTCGTCGTCCCCCACGGCCAGGATCCGGTCATGGGCGAAGCAGATCGCGGTCGCGCGACGCCCGGCAGCATCCGGCACGCCCGGGTCGCCGGCCGCACGCGACGCCGCATCGCTCGGCAGCGCGCCGCTGAACGTGAGGACCGTGCCGCCGTGCAGGACGGTGTAATGATGGGTCATCTCGCGGCGAGTCTAGCGGGCCGCCCGGGCCCGGCCGGCAATGGCGGGCTGGCGCATCCCGCCTGGTCGCCTCAGCCGACCGTGTCGTCTTCCGGTGCACGCCCCGGAGCCGTGGCACGACACCGAGCGAGCAATGCGGACTCCCGACAACCCTGAGGACCGTGGTGCCGCCCGCCTGCGCGAGGTAGATCGCCTGGACACCGTTGGTCAGGAGCGCGCCGGGGACCTCACCAACGGTCTTCTGGTTGGCCACGGCAAGAGCCCAGTCCAGGGCTGAGCCGAGATTCAGGATGAAGCTCCTGGCCGACCGCGGATGCGCGCTGGTGCGTTGTGTTTGCGCTCGCGGCAACCCGCCGTGGCCGCCGGCGCGGGTGCGGCCGATGACGGCACCGGCGCGGTGGCGGCCGGAGTGGTGGGGACTCCCGTCGCACCCGACGTCGACAGGACGCCTCCCGATGACCAACGGCCACGCACCCGCCGACAACAACGATGCCCGGGGCCACAGCAACGCAGGCCGTGGCCAGCGCGCCTGCGGCAGGGTGACCGCGTGATGAGCGACTCTGATCAGCGTCAGCCATGGTTCCCCTGGGTGACACGCGCATCGACCATCGTGATCGATGACGTGCGGCTGGGCAGGGTGGGTCGCATCGCAACCAGGACGTGAAACGGCGTACCGCCTCGACGGACCCCGTGGTGCGCTGCCTGGCCGGCGAGCTTGTGGAGCACCGGACACCGTGCGTCGCTCGAGGATGTCCGTGCTCCCTCAGATCGATCGGATGTCGTCGGTTGCACCCTTCCTCCTCTTATGAAAGGGCGCAGAGACGCCGATGCGCGGGCGGTCAGGCTCCGGCCACGTACAGTCCGACGCTCAGTGCGGCGAGTCCCCTTTGTCGGGGAGCTTCTCTTCTACGTCCCCGACGCGGTCGAATTCCGCGCTTCGACACCCCGGGCACCTGGTTCACCTGTACCGGCACGTTGCTCAACGCGACCACGGTCGTCACCGCCGGTCACTGCACCTTCGGCATCGGCCTCAACGGAGCATCGACGACCGCTGGCGGCACCGAGACGACTGCGGCGACTGGCGGAACCGATGGCAACGACGTCTGGATCAACTTCAACGAGGCACCGGACTTCAGCATCCTTCCCCCGAGTACCAACTTCACTCCCAGCGATAATGCCGGTCGCTACGTCGCCTGGTCAGCTGCTCTGAACAGACCAGTGTCGGCCCTGGGCGAGCCCAGGCCGGTGGTCGCGTCCCAGCCCGGGCCGGCGTTGAAGCCCGCGATGGTCACCGGGTTGTTGTTGCTGTCGAACTCGACGACCGAGTTCTTGCCGCTCGTCACGTCGTGGAAGAGCGTGCCGTAGTACCTGCTCGGCAGGAGGCTGTAGAGGTAGAGCCCCGCGTTGATGAAGCCCAGGTCGCGCCCAGCCTTCTGGTCGGCGATCGCGATGATGGCCGCCCACTGTGGCGAGCCGGCGCTGGTGCCGCCGAAGAGATACAAGCCGGCGGGATCGCCCGGGATGTCGAGGTACGTCAGCACGCCGTGCAGGACGGCCGCGCTGTATGCGACGTCGGGCACGCCTCGCTGCTTGCTCCGGGTCGCGAGAGCTGGAAGAATGGCGCCTTGTACAGGACGCTGAAGCCGCCGCCCGTGGCGAGATCGCTGCTGGGTCCGAACGGCTCGTTCCAGGCGATCTCGCCCTGGTAGGTCCCGGGAGCGGGGTTCGTGGTCGGATCGCAGCCCAGGGACGTCAGGCAATAGTCGCGCCGCGTGCAGCTCGGTCCCGCCCACGGCAGTGACCAGCGGGTCGCTGGCGGGCGAGGAGGCCGCCTTGACGTAGGAGGTGCCGTCGCAGGTCGGCTGTGCCGCACCCTCGTCGCCCGACGAGGCGAAGAGCGTGATGTGCTTCAGGGTCGCCTTCGGCGAACAGTTGGTGCTCGGCCTTAAGCAGTGCCGAATCGACGCAGCTCTCGTTCTCGCCGAAGCTCTGGGAGATCACGTCGCCGAGGTTGTGGTCCACGGCGTACTTCGTGGCGCTCAGGATGTCCGCGTCCTCGTTCGACTTGGCCAGGTCCAGCACGATGTTGGCGCCGGGGGCGATGGCGTGCGCCCACTCGACGTCGAGCGAGATCTCCTCCGCCCACCCGCTCATGTTGGCATCGGTCGGGTCGAACGGCGTCAGGCCGTCCGGGGCGACCTGGGTGAACGTGCCGAGGCTGGGATCGCGTCGGGTTGCCCAGGCCGTTCAGGCCCGGCAGGCCGTAGAAGCTGTCGTAGTAGTTCAGCTGCGCGACGATGTTCGGCGACTGGAAGGCGTCGACGATGACGATCGTCTTGCCCTTGCCGGTGAAGCCGGCGTTGATCAGGTTGTCGATGCCGTACGCGTGCCGCATCTGGTACGGGTCGTAGCAGACGACGCTGACGAGGCGACGAGCTGGCAGGTGAAGAGGCCATAGTTCGCGGTTGCCGGCCGCCGGACAGGGCTGCCTGCGGACCGCGCTCGAGGATGGCGTCGCGACCGAGCCTGACCTGGTGGCACCTCCGGCCGCGGGTGCCACGCTGAGGACCAGGGCCAGCGCCGACAACGGGCAGCACCTTGGTTCTCATGCTCTCCTCCTGGTGATCTGGAACGATCATTGCCTGCGCATCGCTACCGGGATTGGAGCTCGTGGCTCATGGGCTCCGGTCGGCTGGACCTCCCATGCGGTCGGCGCGTGGTCCGTCGCGCATCCTCGGAGCAGCGCAACCGCCGTGGGGCGCGCGACCGTAGCGTCGTACGGGCGAGTCATCCGAGGATCGTCCGGCCGCAGCGCCGGTCCTCGGCTCGCCCAGTGAGCTACGCCGGCAGCTTCTCCAGCAGCTCCCTGACCGAGTCGGCCGAGCGCTTGAAGGCGGCACGCTCGTCGTCGGTCAGCGCGATCTCGATGACCCTCTCCACCCCGCCGTTGCCCAGGATGATCGGGACGCCCACGAAGAGGCCGTCGATCCCGTACTCGCCCCGGAGGTAGGCGGCGCAGGGGAGGACGCGCCGGCGATCCCGCAGGATCGCCTCGATCATCTCGACGACCGACGCGGCCGGCGCGTAGTAGGCGCTGCCGGTCTTGAGGAGCGCCACCACCTCGGCGCCGCCGTTGCGGGTCCGCTCGACCAGCGCCTCGATCCGCTCCGCGCTCATCAGCTCGGTGATCGGGACGCCGCCCACGGTCGAGTAGCGCGGCAGCGGCACCATCGTGTCGCCGTGACCGCCCAGGACGAAGCCGCGGATGTCCCGGACGCTCACCTCGAGCTCGTCCGAGATGAAGGACCGGAACCGAGCGGAGTCCAGGACGCCGGCCATGCCGACGACGCGCTCCGGCGAGAAGCCCGAGGCCTTGAGCGCGACGTGGCACATCGCGTCGAGCGGGTTCGTGACCACGACGATGATCGCGTCGGGGCTGACCGCGGCGGCCTGCTTGACCACCGACCCGACGATGCCGGCGTTCTTCGCCATGAGGTCGTCGCGGCTCATGCCCGGCTGGCGCGCCAGGCCCGACGTCACCACGATGATCTTCGAGTCCGCGGTGTCCGCGTAGTCGTTCGTGCCCGAGACCTGGACGTCGTAGCCGACCACCGGGGCGGCCTCGTTCAGGTCGAGCGCCTTGCCCTGCGGAAGCCCCTCGACGATGTCGATCAGCACGACGTCGGCGAGGCCCGCCGCGACGATCTGCTCCGCTGTTGTGGCACCGACGTTGCCGGCGCCGATGATGGTGACCTTGCGGCGGGGAAGGCGGGCCATGGGGTGCTCCTCCGGGTGCGACGCGACTCAGGGAGATGTTGCTCGGAATTGTACGGACGACCCGGCCCTCAATACGCGTGCAGCGGCCGGACACCGCGCCGGATAGCAGCCGGGGTGCTGGTACGTGCAGCCATGCGCCGTCCCGCCGGTCCGGGCCCGGATCACACGGGCATCCCTGTGCTCGGCGAGCGCGGCTGAGCGGACGCCGGTGCGGCGCGCCGCGTCAAACGCGGCACGTACCAGCGTCCGGGGTGCTATCTGGACCTGAAGGCTCGACGGACCCGGCCGTGTCACTGCCTGGCCCCAGCGCTCCCACACACCTACGCCCCGTCGAGCGCGACGGCGAGGTCCGCGACGAGATCGGCAGCGTCCTCGATCCCCACCGAGAGCCGGATCAGCGCTGCCGGCACCTCGAGCGGCGAGGCCGCCACGGAGGCGTGGGTCATCACGGCCGGCATCTCGATCAGGGACTCGACACCACCCAGCGACTCCGCCAGCGTGAAGAGCCGGGTCGACTCGCAGACGGCGACGGCACGATCACGGGCGCTCCGACCGTGGCGCCCCCCGGCGGAGGGCACGAAGCTGACCATCCCGCCGCCGGCTGCCATCTGGCGCGCGACCAGCCCAGCCTGCGGGTGTGCGAACCTCCCGTCCGCGAGACCCGGGTAGCGAAGCCAGGCGACGTCGTCACGGCCCGCGAGAAAGCGGGCCACGGCCAGCGCGTTCGCAGCGTGCCGCTCGGCCCGCAGCGCCAGCGTGCGAAGGCCCCGGAGCGCGAGGAAGCAGTCCTGTGGCCCCGGGACGGCGCCCATCGCGTTCTGCAGGAACCGGAGCTGGCCGGCCAGGTCGTCGCGCGATGTCACGACGACCCCGAGGACCGTGTCGCTGTGGCCGGCGAGGTACTTGGTGGCCGAGTGGAAGACGACGTCCGCGCCCAGCGCGAGCGGCCGCTGGAGCGCCGCCGAGGCGAACGTGTTGTCGACCACGACGATGGGAGCTTCCCCGCGGGCACCCACGTGCGCATGGGCCGCGCGTGCCACCGCCGCGATGTCGGTCACCTTCAGGAGCGGGTTGGAGGGCGTCTCGAACCAGACCAGTCGGCTCCGCGCGTCGAACGGGTCGGGCACGCCGCCCGGCTCCCCGGCGGCAAGGTCCACGTACCGCGCGTCGATGCCGCGGCGCCTGGCGACCTGCTCGAAGAACCGGTACGTGCCGCCGTAGACGTCGTCCCCCACCGTGACCTGCTCGCCCGGCTCGGCCAGCTCGGACAGCGTCGCGGTCGCCGCCGAACCAGAGGCGAACGCGATCCCGAACGCTCCGCCCTCAAGGTCGGCGACCGCCCGCTCCAACCGCTCGCGGGTCGGGTTCTGCGTGCGCGCGTACTCGTATCCGCCACGCGGCCGGCCCACCCCGTCCTGCGCATAGGTCGAGGTCTGGTAGATCGGCGGACTGACGGCACCGGTCAGCGCGTCCGGCTCGCCGCCCGCGTGGACCGCCCGGGTGGCAAAGCCGTCGTGGTGCTCCTGCGCCGGCACGCCGTCAGCCTCCAAGCCGCGGGTGGTGGCCCAGGTACTCCAGCACGTCGAGCTTCGTGATCACGCCCACCGGCCGTTCGCCGCGAACCGCCAGGACGGCGGGGATCCCCCGGGCGAGAAGCGTGAACGCCTCGTCGAGGGGTGCCTCCTCGGCGACGACGGGCAGCGGCGGATCCATGACCTCGCCGACGGTACGCTCCACGACCGCGGGGTCGCGGTACGCCCGCTCCAGGAGGCCCTTCTCCGAGATCGATCCGACGAGCCCCGCCAGCGCATTGCCTTCGGCGGCCTCCGACACCGGCATCTGGCTGATCCCGTAATCCTCCAGCCGGCCGATGGCCGCCCCGACCTTCTCCGTGGTGCGGGCGAGGACGAGGTCCGGGATCTGCTCGCCATGGTGGCGATCCTCCAGCACGTCGCGCAACCGGACGACGGCGCCGGGCGAGGCGAGCAGGCCGTTCGCCCGCATCCACTCGTCGTTGTACAGCTTGGACAGGTAGTTGCGGCCGCCGTCCGGGAAGATCACAACGATCACGGCGCCGGGTCCCTGGCCCGATTCCGTCAGCTCGCGTGCGACCGTCAGGGCAGCCAGCATCGCGGTCCCGCAGGATTCGCCGGCCAGGATCCCTTCCTCGCGCGTGATCCGCCGGGCCATCGCGAACGCGTCGCGGTCCGAGACGCGCACCCACTGATCGACCAGCTCGGGGTCGAAGGTCGCGGGGATGAAGTCCTCGCCGACGCCCTCCTGGAGGTATGGACGCGCGATGTCGCCCGACAGGACGCTCCCCTCCGGGTCGGCGCCGACCACGACGAGATCCGGTCGCTTCGCGCGCAGGTAGCGCGCCGCGCCAGTGAGGGTGCCGCCCGTGCCGACCGACGCGACCAGGTGCGTCAGCCGGCCGGACGTCTGCTCCCAGATCTCGGGGCCCGTCGTCGCCTCATGGGCGGCCGGGTTCTCCTGGTTCCCGTACTGGTCCGGGAGATACGCGCCGGGGATGTCGCGGGCCAGGCGGGCCGCCACCGAGTAGTAGCTCTCGGGTGACTCCGGCGGCACGTTCGTCGGGCACAGGACGACCTCCGCGCCGAATGCCCGGAGGATCGCCTGCTTCTCGGCAGCCTGCTTGTCGGCCATCACGAAGATGCAGCGATAGCCCTTGATCGCGGCCGCCATCGCGAGCCCGTGCCCGGTGTTGCCGCTGGTCGGCTCGACGATCGTGCCACCCGGCCGGAGCAACCCGTCGCGCTCGGCCGCCTCGATCATCGGCAGCCCGATGCGGTCCTTCACCGAGCCCCCCGGGTTGAACGCCTCGAGCTTGGCGAGAACCAGCGGCTGGCGCTCCAGCGGCCCGATCCCGCGGGTGACCCGCGAGATCCGGACGAGCGGCGTGTGGCCGACCAGATCGAGGATCGAGTGGGCGTACTCCATGCCGTCAGCCCGGCGGGTCGAGCGGGCGTTCCGTGGCCGGCCCGGCCAGGGTCGGCAAGCCAGGAGGCTCAGCAGGCGTCTGCTCGGCGAGGTTCGGCTCGGCCGCGGCCGGCAAGCCGGGAGGCTCGCCCGCACCACGATCCCCGGTCACCGCCCCGGGACGGTGCCGCCAGGCCAGGACCAGGAGCGCGCCCGTGACGGCCAGCGCCGAGATGATCGAAGCGGTCGGGATCCCGTCGAGAAGCCAGTTGTTCGTCCGAAGGGGCTCCAGCAGGAACCGCGTCATGCCGTACCAGACGAAGAAGAGCAGCATGATGTCGCCCGGCCGGAGGGATCGGGCACGCCGGGCCAGCATCAGCAGGACGATCGCGCCGACCACGCCGGAGATCGACTCGTAGAGGAAGAGCGGCACAAAATGCGCGTCGACGGGGGTGGTCCCGCCGTTCGCCGGACAGGCCCATACCTGGGTCCGATTCGCGCACTGGATCGCGATGCCCCAGGGCAGGTTCGTCGGTGGCCCGTACAGCTCCTGGTTGAAGAAGTTGCCCCAGCGCGCCACCGCCTGCATCACCAGCAGGCCCGGTGCGGCGGCGTCGGCCCAGGTCAGGAACGGCTGCCGCTTCCAGCGCGTGTAGGCGACCGCGGCAAGGAATCCGGTCGCGATGCCCCCGTAGACGCCGAGGCCGCTGTAGGGCGGCAGGACGATCGCCAGCAGGTTGTTCTTGTAGCGCGCGTCCCATTGGTCGATGACGTGGTACGCCCGGCCGCCGACGAGCGCCGCCAACGCGATGATGATGAACCCGTTGACGAGCAGCCCCGTGTCGAGACCGCGACGGAGCGCCTCGCGCTCGACGACGATGTATGTCGCTGCGAGGCCGATCGCGTACATGATCCCGTACCAGTGAACCTCGAGCGGGCCGAGGGCGAAGGCGATCGGTTGGGGAGTCCAGTTGATCATCGCGGCAGTGTACCGGCGAGCCGCGGATTCGTTCGCAGCCGCCCTTTGCGGTCAGGACCAGCGCTGCGGTCGATCCCTATACTCGCCACGATGCGCGCCTTCGTCGTGACGCCATGAACACGGAGTACCTGCTCTGGTTCGCCGCGCTCGTGATCGTCATCGCCGGGGCGCTTCTCTGGCTCGTGGTCGGCGAGGTCCCGGAGATCCCGGACGAGCCCTGGCCGGATCCGGGGCCCGATCACGCGGAGGGCCACCCCGGGGCATCCTGAGAAACGGAAGCCGCTACCCCACGCCTGGTGGATCGGGGCGGGCGGGCTTCTCGGCTGCCCGGATCGGCAGCGGCCTGCGCTCGAAGGGCGTGGAGAAGACCACGTCGGTCTCCGTCCGGTAGACGTGGCGCGTGCCCTGCACGATGCGAACGACGCGCTCGAGGTCGCTGGGGTTGCTGGCCCGGATCTTCAGCAGGTAGTCACCCTGGCCGGCGATCCGGTGACAGGCCTCCACCTCCGGGATGGCCGCGAAGTCGGCGGCAAGATCATTCGCGATCGTGCCGGGGGCCTGGGTGACCGACATGAAGGCCAGGACGCCGAGGCCGACCGCGGCCGGGTCGACGGCCGCCATGTATCCCGTGATGATCCCGCGCGCTTCGAGCTTCTTGACGCGCTCGTGGGCAGAGGGGCCGCTCATGCCGACGGCCGCACCGATGTCCGCATAGGACAGCCGGCCGTCGCGCTGGAGGGCGGCCAGGATCGCCGCGTCGGTGACGTTCAGCTTGGGGTCGGGGGGCATGCCAGCACCAATTGTTAGGCTTCATGACCTTGCAGGTCACACTTCGTTAGGCTATGATAAACATCTGGTCGCAATAAATCGACCATTTCGCAATTGTACGGAGGAACGCACGATGTTTGTCGCAACCGTGCTGGGCCTCCTGGCGCTCTTCTCCTTCATCAGCATCCTGGTGAGCGGTGACGCCCCGGAGCCCCAGGTCGATCCGCACGACAACCTCCCCGAGTGGCCGCGTTTCGGTTTGCGCTGACCGACCGCCCGGGTCGTATTCTGCGCGCCCGCGACCGGGCGCCAAGGCTGTACGGGTCCAGGGTCCCCGCCGTGCGCGGGGGCCCTTGCCATTTGTTTGCCCGGCTGTCCCACTCCCACGGCGGCCCGTCGGTGGCTCGCCGGCGTGCCCAGGCGATTCCTTGACGCGACATTGACGGTTCGGGGACCCGGCGCGATCTAGACTCGCAAGGGGTTCGTATCCAGATCGTAACGTTTCCCGCGCGTCCGGGCCCCAAGGTGGATCGCGTCCCGCCCCGAAAGGAGTGCTGGCGTGCCAATCGTGCCGACCAGGCAGATCCTCGATCGCGCGTTCGCCGAGCGATACGGCGTCGCGGCGATCAACGTCATCAACGACCTGTCGATGGAGGCGGTCCTCGCGGCCGCCGAAGAGCTGCGGGCCCCGGTCATCCTTCAGACCTCGGTCAAGCACGTGAAGATGACCGGCCTCGATGCGATGTACGCCATGTGGACCGCCTACGCCAAGGACGTCCACGTCCCGGTCGCCCTGCACCTGGACCACTGCCCGGAGCGGGACGTCATCAGCGCCTGCTTGGCCAAGGGCTGGAACTCCGTCCTGTTCGACGCCTCCAAGCTGTCGGTCGAGGAGAACCAGCGCCAGTGCATCGAGGTCGTCGCCGAGGCGCGCCGCTACGGCGCCGACGTCGAGGGCGAGATCGAGGGCTTCAAGCGGACTGAGGAGATGACCGGCGACGAGGCCCAGCACGTGCAGAGCCTGGAGACCGTGGTCGAGTTCGTGCGCGCCACCGGGGTCGACGTCTTCGCCCCCGCGATCGGCAATGCGCACGGCACCTACAAGACCGCGCCCCACCTCGATTCCCAGCGCGTGAGCGACATCGTCGCGGCCACCGGCAAGCCGGTCGCGCTCCACGGGGGCACGGGCATGAGCGCCGAGCAGTTCAGCGACCTCATCGCCCGCGGCTGCGCCAAGGTGAACATCAGCACCGCCCTCAAGATCGCCTACATGAAGTCGGGCTACGACTTCATGACCGAGCACCCCGGCGACTACGACCCGCCGAAGATCTTCGCGGCCCAACGGACTGCCGTCATGGAGATGGCGAAGTACCACATCCGCCTGTTCGGCAGCGAGGGCAAGGCCTGGTGAGCGCGCTCGTCTTCGACTGCGACGGCGTCCTGGCGGACACCGAGCGCTACGGGCACCTGCCGGCCTTCAACCAGACGTTCCGTGAGTTCAACCTGCCGGTCGAGTGGTCGGTCGAGGAGTACGGCCGGCGCCTGAAGATCGGCGGCGGCAAGGAGCGGATGGCGAGCCTCCTCACGCCGGAGTTCGTGGCGGCCGCCGGCCTGCCCACGGACCCCGACGCCCAGGCCGCCGAGATCGCGAAATGGCACAAGCGCAAGACGGCGATCTACACCGAGATGGTCGCCGGAGGGAAGCTGCCGCCCCGCCCCGGCATCCGCCGGATCATCACGGCGGCCCAGGACGCGGGCTGGAAGCTGGGGGTCGCATCCACCTCGGCCGAGGCCTCGGTCCACGCCATCCTCGACTACGCGGTCGGCCCGGAGCGGGCCGCCCGCTTCGACGTCTTCCTCGCCGGGGACTGCGTCCCGCGCAAGAAGCCGGCACCCGACATCTACCTCCTCGCGCTCGACAAGCTCGGCGTCGATCCCGCCGAGGTGCTCGTGGTCGAGGACTCGCGCAACGGTCTCGAGGCAGCGCACGCCGCGGGCCTGCGCTGCCTCGTCACGGTCAACGGCTACACGGAGCGGGAGGACTTCAGCGAGGCGATCCTCGTGGTGTCATCCCTCGGCGACCCGGACGGCGAGTCCACGACCGTGATCGCCAACCGTTCGGCCGCTCGGCCGGAGGCGTACGTGACGATGACCGACCTGGAGGCCTGCCTGGCCTCGTGACCATTCCGGAACCCGGCCCTCAAGCTCGAAGGGAGGCTCGTATGGCACAGGCGTCGCTCGACGATCTGGACCTCGTTCTCATGACGATGGCCTCGACGATCGTCGACAACGCGGACTACTTCGCCCAGCTTGATTCGATCGTCGGGGACGGCGACTTCGGCTACTCGCTGCGGAACGGCTGGGAGGTCGTCCTGAGCGACTACGCCACCTTCGACCATGCGAGCGCCGGGGCGATCCTCAAGAAGGTCGGCCTGACCCTGACCTCCAAGGTCGGCGGCGTGAGCGGCCCGATCTGGGGCACGGCGTTCCTGCGCGCGGGTGTCGCGGCGGGCGATCGGACGGAGCTTGCTCCCGAGGACGTCATCGCGATGCTGCGGGCGGCCATCACCGGGATCATGGCCCGCGGCGGGGCGTCTCTCGGCGAGAAGACATTGCTCGACGCCCTGGTGCCGGCCACCGACAGCCTCGAGGCGGCGATCGGCGATCCGGCGTTTCAGGGCGATCACGGGGCCGCGGCGCTCCAGCGCGCCGCCGACGTCGCCGTCAAGGCGGCCGAGGAGACCAAGGGCATGCTCGCGATGCGCGGCCGGGCCGCGTACACGGGCGAACGGAGCATCGGCTCCGTCGACGCCGGCGCGACCGCGATCGGCGTGATCCTCCAGGCGATCAGCGCCGCATGGCGCGAGAAGCGCGAAAGGTGAGGGAGAACGCGTGAAGAAGTTCCTGAACGACCCGAAGCAGTTCGTGCCCGAGTTCCTCGAAGGGATCGAGCTCGCCAGCGGGGGCACGCTCAAGTACGAGCCGAAGTACAACCTGATCTACCGGGCGGACATGCCCAGCGACGACAAGGTGACGATCATCCAGGGCTCCGGTTCCGGCCACGAGCCAGCGCACACGATGATCGTCGGCAAGGGAATGCTCGACGGTGCCTGCCCGGGCGATGTCTTTGCCGGCCCGCCGGTCGACTTCGTCGTGGAGACCGCCAAGCTCCTCAACTCGAAGAAGGGCGTCCTCCAGATCGTCAACAACTACACCGGCGACCGCACGGCCTGGGAGATGGGCCGCGAGCTGTGCGAAGCCGAGGGCATGAAGATCGACACGCTCCTCGTCAACGACGACGTGGCGGTCAAGGACTCGACGTGGACCGTCGGCCGGCGCGGCGTGGCCGGCAACTTCTTCGTCATCAAGGCGGTCGGCGCGGCCGCCGAGAAGGGCGCCGAGCTCGACGAGCTCGTCACGCTCGGCAAGAAGGTCATCGCCAACGTCCGGACGATGGGCATCGCCCTCTCGTCCTGCACGCCGCCGACCCGCGGCACCCCGCTGTTCGAGATCGCCGACGACGAGATGGAAGTCGGCATCGGCATCCACGGCGAGCCGGGCCGCCAGCGCACGAAGCTGGTCTCGGCGAACGAGATCGTCGACCTCCTCCTCGACGCGATCGTCCCCGACCTGCCGTTCAAGGCCGGCGACGAGGTCGCGCTCATGGTCAACGGCCTGGGCGGGACACCGATCAGCGAGCTCTACCTCCTCTACGGCATCGCCCACAAGAAGCTCGCCGCCAAGGGCATCAAGGTCTTCCGCAGCTACGTCGGCGAGTACTGCACGTCGCTCGAGATGGCCGGCGCCCACATCTCGCTGCTCAAGGTGGACGAGGAGATCAAGGAGATGCTCCTCGCCCCAGCCGAAGTCGCCTACCGCGTCTTCTGATCCCCGCCTGCACGAAGGGGCCGGCCCGGCGGGCCGGCCCCTTCACCGTTCGTTCGCCCTACCAGGTGCCGCTCCGCCGGAGCGTCGGGTCTGGCGCGAGGCGCCCGGCGGGAAGATGCGCCTCCAGGCACGTCACGCCGGCCGAGCCGACGACGGCGTCGTGGTCGACGCCCGCAGGCAGATCCAGCCGATCGCCGACCTGGAGCTCCACGGGGTCGCTGCGCGCCCCAAGCCCGAACGTGATCGAGCCCCCGGCGCAGACGAGAACCTTGTCGTACCCGTGCCGGTGGACGGCGTAGATATCGCCCGGGCCGTTGCCCCAGGTCCCCGGGACCAGGCCTTCAGCGCGCAGGCGGGCCGCCAGCTCGGGCTCCCCCAGCGTGGAACTCACGCCGGTCATCCTAGCGCCGCGGCGGGTTGGTCGCGGCGCCGTGCTAAGGTCGTCCCTGGCGGCCGCCGAGGGAGCAGCCGTGACACTGCGAGACGCGGGGGAGCTTCGGCCGTGACCACGCCACCCCTCCGGTACCTTGCCGCGACGGACGTGGCCGCCTGCCTGCCGCCCCTCCCCGAACAGATCCGGCTGGCGGAACGGGCGATGATCGGCCTCGCCACCGGCGCCGAGCTGCCCCCCAAGATCGGCATCCATCCCCGCCCCATGGAGAGCTTCGTGCATGCCATGCCGGCGCACCTCCGCGGGCCGGCCGCGGACGGGTCGATGGACCTCGTCGGCATGAAGTGGATCGCCGGCTTCCCGACCAACGCTGCCGCCGGCCTGCCCGCCCTCCATGGGCTCGTGGTGGTCAACGATCCGCAGACCGGCATCCCGCTCGCGGTCATGGACGGTGGGCCGATCACCGCCAGCCGCACCGCGGCGGTCTCCGGGGTTGCCATCAGCCGCTGGTCGGGGCCGATCACGGACCGGCGCACCACGGGCCGCGATCATCGGGGCCGGCGTCCAGGGGAGGGCGCACGTGCCCGTCCTCGCGCACCTCTTGCCGGGCGTGGAGCTCGCGGTCCACGACCGGCAGCCGGACCGGGCCGAGGCGCTCGCCGCCGCGGCCGCCGGCATCGCCAGGGGTCGGTGCCGCGCGCGCGACCGAGACCGCGGCGGAGGCGGTGGCGGACGCGGACGTCGTGATCACCTGCGTCTCGTTCGGACCGATCCGCCAAGTGATGGGCCCAGGCTGGTTCGCTCCACGGGCGCTCGTCGTCGCCGTGGACTATGCGACATCGATCGCGGCCGAGGTGGCCGATGGATGCTGCCCTGTTCCTCACCGACGATCGCGCCCAGCTGTTCGCGAACCGCGATGCGGGCCTCTTCGACGGCTACCCCGACCCCGATGCGACGCTGGGCGAAGCGATCGTCGCCGGGACGTCGCGCCCGGCCGCGGGCAGGGTCCTGGTGACGCACCTGGGCGTGGGACTTGCCGACCTCGTATTCGCCGACGCGATCCTGCGCACGGCCGAGGCCGGCGCGGCCGGCACGCTCCTGGCCCGGTGAGGCAGCGCGGGAGCCGCCGGCCCGATGAGCCACCCGGGACGTTCCGATTCGCCGCCGGCGCCCACCTGGAGCCCCGCCGCCGTGCCGGAGCCCGCCGACCCGGCCGACACTCGCGGCACGCTCGGACGTCTGCGTCGTGGGGGCGGGCGTCATGGGAGCGTGGACGGCCTTCTGGGCGCAGGCCGGGGGCGCCGGCCCCGACGAGGACTGGGGCGGCGGCCGCAGCGTGACGCTCCTTGACGCCTGGGGTGCCGGGCACCTGCGCGCCACGTCGTCGGACGAGCACCGGATCATCCGGAGCGCCCACGGCACGGACCGGTTCTACGCGCGCTGGGCACGGCGTGCGCTGCGCCACTGGGAACGTTTCGCGGACGAGTGGAACGTCCCGCTCGTCCACCGTTCGGGCGTCCTGTGGTTCGCGGGCGCCGCGGCCGGCTGGGAAGCCGACTCGGAGGCCACCCTGCGGTCATTGGGCATTCCCGTCGAGCGCCTCGACCCGGCTGCCATCACCGCCCGCTGGCCGGTCATCGACCCGGCCGGCGCCGCGTTCGGCCTCTTCGAGCCGGAGGCGGGGTTCCTCATGGCGCGGCGCGGCGTCGCGGCCACCGTGGCGGCGTTCCAGCGCGCCGGGCGGCGCCTACGCGCTGGCAGCCGTGCGACCTGGGCCGGTCCGACGGCCGCCGCCTCCTGGATGTGGTCGACCAGGCGGGCCGGCGCTGGAGCGCGGGCACGTTCGTGTTCGCGGCCGGTCCCTGGCTCCCGAAGCTCTTTCCCGAGGCCGTCGGCGACCTCGTGACGGTCACCCGCCAGCCCGTCTTCTACCTGGGGCCGGGCGAGGGCGATTCCCGCTGGCGCTGGAACGTGCTGCCGGCCTGGTCTGACGATGCCGGCGGCTGCTACGGCATCCCCTCCGTTGACGACCGCGGGTTCAAGATCGGGATCGACCGGGTCGGGCCCCGCTTCGACCCCTCGAACGGAGAGCGGGTGGCCGACCCCGACGACCTGCGTCTGGCACGGGAATTCCTGCGGCGGCGCTTCCCCGGGCTCGCCGCTCGACCCGTCCTCGAGACGCGCGTCTGCCAGTACGAATCCACGCCCGACCGCCACTTCCTGATCGATCGCCACCCGGAGTGGGACAACGCCTGGCTGGTGGGCGGCGGTTCGGGTCACGGGTTCAAGCACGGACCGTGCATCGGCGAGTACGTCGTGGGCCGCCTCGACGGGCTGCCCAGCGGCGGGCAGGGCGGCGACGACGAGGACCGTTTCCGGCTCGGTCCGCGGGCCGCCAAACGCGGTCCGCACCTGTCTTCCGACACGATGGCGGAGGCCTGGCCCCTCTTCTGACGCCGGCGGATGTGCGCAGCGGACGGCGCCGATCGGGGACGCGATGCGAGCGGCGCGGAGGCGGACGCGCAGCAGCCCGGATGCCGGTCGCGAACGCGAGATGCGAAGCGGCGCGGACGCTAGCCGGGAAACTCCACGATCAGCCGCCCGTCGACCACGCTCACCGGGTAGACCGCCAGCGGCTCATCCGCGGGGGGATCCAGCGCCTCACCCGACACGAGGTCGAACCGCGAGAGATGAAGCGCGCAGGTCAGCGACCCGTCGGTGAGAAACCCCTTGTCCAGCTCGAAGTACTCGTGGCTGCAGATTCCCTGGACCGCGTGGAACGCACCGTCAAGGTTGACGACGAGAACGGGCTCCGTGGCGTCGACCCACGTCATCAGCATTGTTCCCGGGGCCACGTCGGCGGCGGCGGCAACGTCGACCCGGCGCGTCACCGCGGGCGCCAAGGGACCGGGCCGACCGTCACGCGAGCCGCCTTCACGCGAGCCGCCCTCACGCGGCCGGCTCGCCCTCGGCGCGGCGCTGGGCCCACTTCGCCTCCAGGAGGCTCCAGAGCCGCTCGCGCTCCGCCTCCAGCGGCACGCGGGCCACGACGGGCTCGAGGAAGCCGAGCGTGATGAACTTGCGGGCCTCGTCCGGCGTGATGCCGCGGCTCTCGAGATAGAAGAGCTGGGCGGGGTCGATGGGTCCCACGCTGCTGGCGTGGGCCGCCCGCTTGCAGTCCGGCTGGTCGATCTCGAGCGACGGGATCGTCACCGAGCGGCTCTTCCGGTCCAGGATCATCCCGAACTCGCCGAGGAAGCTGTCCGTGCCGCGGGCCGTCTGCTCGATGGAGATGAGGCCCTTGATGTAGGCGCGGCTGCCCTGCTGGAGGACCGCCTTGCTGAGCAGGTTGCCGGTCGTGTCCTCGCCGACGTGGCGGGTGTACGAGGTGAGGTCGAACAGCTGGTCCGTCCCGCCGAACACGATCTCGACCTGCTCGACGGAGGCCCCCTGCCCGAGCAGCCGGTTGTCGATGCGGGACCGCACGATCCGCCCGCCGAGCTGGGCCAGGGCGAGCTTGAGCTCCGCCCCGCGACCGAGGGTCGCCGCGCGCTGGTGGAGGAGCGTCGCCGTTCGCGGCAGATCCTGGATGGAGGCGAACGAGAGCGCAGCGCCCGCGGCGAGGTGGATCTCGCTGGTGGCGCCCACCAGGCCCTGGCGGACAGGCCCGCCGGTTGGACTGTCCATGCCGGGGCCGGGCGCGACCTGGTCCTCGATCACCGATGCCGACGCGTCGACCCCGAGCCGGATGATCGTCCGGCCCAGCAGGGCGCGCCCCGGGGTGCCGGCGACCCAGCGCAGGAGGATGGGGCGGTCCAGCTGGACCCCGTCCGGAACGTGGAGGTGGATGCCCTGGCTCCAGAAGCCGCGCGAGAGGGCGGCCAGCTTCTCGTCGCGGGGAAGCGGGGTTTCCAGGATCGCGTCGCGGATCCCGGCCGCGTCGCGCGCCACCGCCGCGCCCAGCGTCTCGAGGATGACCCCGCGCGCGCGGACGCCCGGCTCCAGGGCGAGGCGCGTGACCGCGTCGTCGCGGAGCTCGATGATGCCCGCGGCCCCGTCGGGCACCGACGCGTCCGAACCGGGCGCGGGCTGGTCGGCCCCCCGCAGGAACGGCTGCGTCCCAGCCAGGTCGACGGACCGGAAGTCGACGTACAGGGTGTACAGCTCGTTGGACTCCACCGGGAGCCGGGCGAAGTCGGCGGCGGCGGCGGCCCGGTCGTCGCGCAGCCAGTCGGGCTCCGCTCGCCGCTCGCCCAGCGCGGCCGCGAGCGCGGCATCGGCGAAGGTGAACGGAAGATCCGCCGGCGCACGGCGGAGGCGGGCCGGCGGGGCGGCCACGCGGCGTGTCCGGCGTCGCGGCCGGCGCCGGGGTGGACGCGTCGGCGCCCGCCGCGGCGGGAACCGTCATCCCAGCGAGCCCTCCATCTCCATCTTCACGAGCCGGTTGAACTCGATGGCGTACTCCATCGGCAGCTCTTTCGTGAAGACCTCGAGGAAGCCCTGGACGACGAGGTTCGTCGCCTCGTTCTCGGTCAGGCCCCGGCTCATCAGGTAGAAGATCTGGTCCGCGCTCACCTTCCCGACGGTGGCCTCGTGGGTCATCGTCGTGTCGTCCTCCTGGACGTCGATGTAGGGGTAGGTGTCGGACCGGCTCTGCTCGTCGAGCAGCAGCGCGTCGCAGCGGACGCTGGCAACCACGCCGGTCGCGCCCGGGGCCACCTTGAGCGTCCCTCGATACGTCGAGCGCCCGCCGTCCTTGCTGACCGACTTGCTGACGATCCGGCTGCGCGTGTTCGGGGCAAGGTGGACGGCCTTGGCACCGGTGTCCTGGTGCTGGCCGTGGCCTGCAAACGCGACGCTGATCACCTCGGCGGTGGCGCCCTCGCCCCGCAGGTAGATGGCGGGGAACTTGACCGTGCTGCGCGAGCCCGTGTTCGCGTCGACCCACTCCACCGTGGAGCGCGCGTGGGCGTGGGCCCGCTTCGTGACCAGGTTGTAGACGTCGCGGCTCCAGTTCTGGATCGTCGTGTAGCGCACCTGCGCGCCGGGCAGGGCGATCACCTCGACGACGGCGGCGTGGAGCGCGTCGGTCGTGTAGATCGGGGCCGTGCAACCCTCGATGTAGTGAACCTTCGACCCCTCGTCGGCGATGATCAGCGTCCGCTCGAACTGGCCCGTGTTCTCGCCGTTGATCCGGAAGTACGCCTGCAGCGGGAGGGGAACCTCCACGCCCTTGGGGATGTAGACGAAGCTGCCGCCCGACCAGACCGCGCTGTTGAGCGCCGCGAACTTGTTGTCCTCCGGCGGGACCACCGTGCCGAAGTACTTCTTGACGATCTCGGGGTACTCGCGCAGGCCCTGGTCCATGCCCATGAAGACCACGCCGATCTTGCTGAGCTCCTCGCGGACCGAGTGGTAGACCACCTCGGAGTCGTACTGGGCGCCCACACCGGCCAGGAACTTGCGCTCCGCTTCCGGGATCCCCAGCTTCTCGAAGGTCTGCTTGATCTGATCCGGGACGTCATCCCAGGACTTCTCTTCGCGGTCGGATGGCTTCCGGTAGTAGACGATCTTGCTGAAGTCGATGTGCTGGACGTTCTCCGGCACCCAGGTGGGCATCGCGCGGGCCATGAAGTGGTCGTACGCCCGGAGCCGGAACTGGAGCATCCAGTCGGGCTCGTCCTTGAAGCCGCTGATCTCCTCGACGGTCTGCCGGGTCAGGCCGACCTTCGTCTCCTTCAGGTACGTGACGTCGTCGTGGAAGCCGTACTGGTAGTCCTGGGAGACGATCTCCCCGCGCGCGACGGTCATCGTGACTCCTCGGGCTGAGCTGGCGCCCCGCCGGCGGATGCCCGGGCGCGGCGGGTCGGGAGTTCGGCAGCGGGGACGCGCCGGATCGCGAGGGGGCCGCGATCCGTCGCCGCCGAATTCCGACCTGCATTGTCGGATATCGGCGTGGTGCCGTCAAACGGCAATGCGGCCGTTCGGCGGCTCCGCCGACTTCGGGCAAGACTGCCCGAAATACCCCTTCCCGTGGCCGGGCGCCTCCGGGTAGACTCGCGGCCTCCCCGCCGTCAGCGGCGGCGGGAGACAGCGAGGGGGATCCTGGTGGCCGGTCTCGGCGCAGGTGGAGCGGCAGGGGGCGGCGGGCCGCTGGCCGGTCTCGCCTCGCTCCTCACCGGGAGCAGCCTCCTGGCCATCGCGGCGGGCCTCGTGGTCGGGGTCGCCGGAGCCGGCACGCTGCTCGCGACCGGAGCGGTCCACGTCGGCGGCGGGACCGCCGCGCCGGCGACCTCCACGGCAGGCCTCCAGCTGGTTGCCTGCCCGGACACGGGACCGGTGATCGGCACGCTCCCCCAGGGCGAGAAGGTCCTCGTGACCGGCCGGACCGGCGACGGCGCGTGGCTCCAGATCTACTACCCCGGCCCTGCGTTCGACCGGGCCTGGACGAAGGCCGGCCCGCTCCAGCTCGAGGCCGACGCGAGCGGGCTGCCGGTCGCCGCCTGCGAGGCGCCACCCTCGCCGTCGCCGGCCCCGTCGCCCGCGGCCTCCACGGCGATCGTGCCGTCGGCGCAGCCGAGCCCCTCACCCCAGGCCTCGCCGTCGCCGTCTCCATCGCCGTCGGCTGGGCCGAGCCCGAGCCCTTCGAGCCCCAGCCCCTCGCCGAGCCCGACGCCGACGCCCACCCCGAAGCCGACCCCGAACACCCCACCGGTGATCGCCTCGCTCAACCCCTCGACCAGTTCCGTGAGCTATGACCAGGGCGCCTACTGCCCGACGGCCCCGAAGACGCTCACCTTCACCCTGAAGGCCTCGGACGCG
Source organism: uncultured Chloroflexia bacterium (assembly GCA_963800795.1). Classification (GTDB taxonomy): domain Bacteria; phylum Chloroflexota; class Limnocylindria; order Limnocylindrales; family CSP1-4; genus CTSoil-043. Next base: position 361,574 of record CAWDCJ010000001.1, on the reverse strand, counting down.
GGCGGCGTCACGTCGGCCACGCTCTACTGGCGCAAGCCCGGGGCCACGACCTACGCGGCGGCCCCGATGACGCTGGCCGGGGGTTCCGCCCAGAACGGGACATGGCGGGTAACCCTGGACACGACCGCCAACGGGATCACGGCCGCGGGCCGGCTGACCTACTACGCGGTCGCGCTTGACGCCAGCGCGGCGCGCGCACGAACCCCCGCCAGCGGTACCCAGGTGGTCACCGTCAACGTCTGCGTGAACACCGGCCCGACCTTCGTGAACGGTCCGACCGCGGGGAACGCGACCATCTACGCCGACCCGCGGAACACCGGCTGCGGAAGCCCCATCGGGACCGAGATCAGCGCCACGATCACGGACATCGACGGCGTCGCGTCCGCGACGCTCGTCTTCACCGACCAGGGCGGCACGGTGGTCCAGCGACCCATGAACGGCTCCGCCGGCGACCTCTGGACCTCCTTCATCAATGCGAACGATGACGGGACCCAGTCCAGCGGGACGTTCTCCTTCTCCGTGGTCGCCACCGACAGCAAGGGCGCCTCGACGACATCTGGCACGCAGACGATCCAGGTGGTCCGCTGCGATTCGCCGGCCCGGATCGGGGCGAGCCTTTCCTCGCCGCCCTCCAACGGGAACGGCGGCTACGCCTGGGCAAGCTGCCCATCCCCCGTCACGGTCACGTTCGCGATCACGGCGCTGGACCCCGACAGCCCGAACGGCCCGCTCCAGGTCCAGGTCGCCTGGTCCATCGTCGACTCCGACGGCGTCCGGCGGCCGCAATCGGGAGTCGTCACCGCCTATCAGCTGAAGGGCAGCAGCTACAGCGCCACGATCCCCACCTCGCAGACGTCGGGCTGGTGCGATGCGAACTCGGGCTTCTACGGCTCGGGGAATCACCTCACGTTCACGATCACGACGACCGACCAGTTCGGAGGCGTCACCCGCAGCAAGCCGCTTACGGCAACCCTCGACATCTACTGCCACCCGTGACGTTGTACTGATGAGCCTCCCGTTCGGCATCCTGCTTCGCTTCGTCCTCGCCGTCGTGATCGGCGCGGGCGGGGCACTCGGCGTGGCCGCCGCGACCGCCGCGCCGGCGTCGAGCGCGATCCCGGGCCCCGTGTCCTACCAGCTGACCTCCGACACGGGCGACCAGCCGGCGGCGATGTTCGGGATCACCGCGATCCCCGACCAGGCGCCGGTCAAGCTCACGGCGCTCCCGGACGACCAGACCCTCCAGCTCGTGGCCTACTCCGAGCCGGGCTCGATCCCGACGACGGGCAATCCCGCGTATCGGCCGGCCTGGCTGGCGGCGGCCGGCCTCCCGCGCGTCGTGCCCATCTCGCAGTTCGACGGGGGCGCCCTGCAGGCCTTCAACTGCACGATGGCCGCCGGCGCGATGCTCGCGCGGCTTGGCTACGGCATCGTCACGACGGGCTCGCAGCTCCGCGCGCTCCAGCCCGACCAGGAGGGCGGAACGTCCCTGTCCGACCTCGAGGTGGCGATCGGCCGCTACGGCGTCTCGTTCAGCCAGGCGCCCATTTCCCGGCTCCAGCTCCGGGCGCTGCTCTACGCCGGTGCCGGGGCAGTGGTCCAGGGCAGCTACGGCGACGTGCCGATCGACCTGCGGCTTCAGAAGGACTTCACGGCAGGGCACGCCATCTACCTCGACGCGTTCCGGCCGGCTTCCGCCGATGGACCCGCGGCGTACTACGTGCTGGACCCGCTGGGACCGACCTGGGCGGGCTATCGGGGCAGCTGGTGGCCGGCCGACGTCGTGGAAGGGTTCGCGACCGCGTTCGGCGGCGGCTCCATCTACGCCGCCTGGGCGTTCCCGGGCGGCCACACGCCGACCAGCTACCCGGTGCTGCCGCCCGACGCCTACCCGTCGCCGACGCCCGAGGGACAGACCCCGAGCCTGGCTCCGGGCGCCACGCTCCCGCCGTCGCCGCTGCCCTCGGCCCCCGTGCCGTCGGGCGAGGTGCCGTCCGCCAGCCCGCCGCTGCTCCCGTCTCCGGACCCCAGCGCCTCGATCCCGCCGAGCGCATCGAGCCCGGTTCCTCTGCCGTCGGGCTTCTGGAACTTCGGAGGGCTCCAGGTCCTCAAGCCAAAGGTGGACCTGAGCGTGCTGCTCGGATATTGCGCGACGACGCCGGCGCCCAGCTCGTGCCCGAGCGGCATCATCGGGATCTTCCCGCCCGAGGCGACCCCGCCGCCCACGCTTCCGCCGTTGCAGGCCACCTTCAACGTCGACCTGCTGTACGCGAACGCGATCTCACCGGGCCTGATGCAGGTCATCTTCACCACGCCCGACGGCACGACGCCGGCGCTCCAGTTCTGGGATTCGAGCGCCTCGACCGGCACCTTGAGCATGGCACCGTCGGTCGAGTCGGCCCTCCTCAACGGGAAAGTGGTCCAGGTCGCCCAGTTCCCGATCTCGGAGGGCGGCACCTACGACTTCATCGCGTCGGCGGCGGGCACAGGCGTCAAAGCGCTGAGCCAGGTGGGCACGATCGGGCAGTAGCGGCTGCCGCCCTGGCGGCGGCCACCCTGGCGGCAGCCGCCAGGCCCGCCCGTCGTCAGGCCGACACGCCCGATTCGCTCGCCGCCGCCACGCCATCCTCGATCGTGGTGCCGCGCTCAGCCGCCGCGAGCTCCGGGAGCGACGCGCCTCCGCGACGGCGAAGCATGTTCTTTCCGCCGTCCACCAGCGAGTAGACGACCGGGCACGACGATCAGGGTCAGGAACGTGGAGGAGAACAGGCCGCCGATGACGACCGTCCCGAGCTCCGCGGCGATGATCGAGCCCTGGTTGAGCCCCGCCGCCAGCGGGATCAGGGCGAGGATCGTGGCGATGGCGGTCATCAGGATCGGCCGGACACGGGTCCTGCCGCCCTCGACCAGCGCCTCGGTCGTGGACATCCCCTGCCGGCGGCAGCCGCTCCACCAGGTCGAGCAGCACGATCGCGTTCGTCACCACGATCCCGATCAGCATCAGGATCCCGATGAGGGCGCTGATCCCGATCGGCCGGCCCGTCAGCAGCAGGGCCGGGAAGACCCCGATCGTGGCCAACGGCAGGCTGAACATGATCACGAACGGGGTGATCAGCCAGTTGAAGGCGAGGACCATCATCACGTAGACCAGCAGCATGGCGATCGCCATCGAGCGAACAGGCCACCGAACGCCTGTCCCTGCTGCTGGGTCACGCCGGCGAGCCGGACGTCGACGCCGGCCGGGATCGCTCCGGCCGCCTCCAGCTTGTTGACCGTCTCCTGGACCGACTTGGACGCGCCGCCGGTGTCCTTGCCCGTGACCTCGGCGGTGATCGACGCGGACGGCGCCTGATCGATCCGGGTGATGCTGCCCTGGGTCGCCACCTGGCTGACGTCGGCCACCGAGCCGAGCGCCACCTTGGTCCCGAGGCCGACCGGGAGCGCCTTGAGTGACGTCGACCGATGTCACGCGTGCCGGGTCGAGCTGGACGATACAGGTCGATCGGGCCGCCGTCGGCAAGCTGGACCCGGGTCACGAGCGCGCCCACGAGTGCCGAGCGGACCTGGCCCGCCACCTGCGCGGCGGTGAGGCCCGCCGAGAACGCCTTGTTCGGATCGACCTTCACCTCGATCTGGGGCGTCGCCTTGACCAGGTCGGACTTGACGTTGGCAAGGTCGGGGCTGGCCTGGAGCGCCGTGACGACCGCGTCCGTCGCGGTGGTCACGGCGGCCGGGTCCGACCCGCTGACGATGATCGACAGGCTGTTCGAGCTGAAGCCCGCCGGCCTGGTTCACGGCGACGTCGTAGCCGTTCGTCTTGAGCGGGCGCCAGCTCCGCGGCGACCTTGGTCGTGTACGCGTCGAGATCGACGTCGCTGGCCAGCCGGACGACCATCGTGGCGCTGTTGGCGGGCTCGCCCGGAGAGCGCCGCCGAGAGCGTGGACGTGCCCGTGTCGCCCTGTCCGGGGACCGTCGTCTGGACGAGCTGCACCTTCGGATCCGCCGCAGGATCGTCTCGGCCTGCGTCGCCGTCGCGAGCACGGCCTGCGAGGCCGCGCCGGCCGGCGGCACGATGCTCACCTGCAGGACCTTCTCGGAGCCCGTCGAGATGAACTCCGTCGGCAGGTGGGCGGCGAGCGACGATGGAGCCGATGAACAGGATCGTCGCGAGCGCCGAGGACGCCGAGCTTCGTGCGCCGGTCGCGGAGCACGAACCGGATCGTCGGCGTGTAGGCACGGACCCAGAGCGAGTTCTTCGGCTCGCCGGTCTCGTCGACGGCGAGCTTGACGCGGTCGATGAAGAGGTAGGCGAGGATCGGGACGACGGTCAGCGCGCAGACCAGCGAGGCGAGCAGGGCGAACGTCACGGTGAGCGCGAAGGGCAGGAAGAACTGGCTGACGATGCCGCCCACGAACCCGATCGGCAGGAAGACGGCGACCGTCGTCAGGGTGCGCGCTCGTGATCGCGCCGGCCACCTCGCGGGGGCCCTTGAGCACGGCTGTCAGGCGGTCCTCGCCCATCGCGCGGTGCCGGTAGATGTTCTCGAGCACCACGATCGCGTCGTCGACGACCCGGCCCACCGCCACCGCCAGGCCGCCCAGGGTCATGATGTTCAGGGTGATCCCGGTCACCTGCATCACCACGAGCGCGGTCAGCACGGACAGTGGGATGCTGACGGCCGCCACGAGCGTCGAGCGGAGGCTGAACAGGAACAGGAAGATCGTGATCACCGCGAACAGGGCGCCCAGCCCACCCTCGTGGAGCAGGCCGTCCCGCGATTCCTTGATGAACGTCGAGAGATCGGAGACCGTGACGATCTTGAGCTCCGGATGGCTGCGCGGCGATCTGGGCCAGCTTGGCCTGGACCGCGTCCGCGACGTCGACCGTGTTGGCGTTGGCGTTCTTGCTCACCGTGATCGTGAGCGACGGCTCGCCGTTCGTGCGCGCGTAGCCCGTCGTCGCAACCTGCGCGATCGCGACGCTCCCGATGTCGGCGATGTGGATCAGGGTCGGCGACGGCGGGGGCCGGCGAGGCGGTCGCCGGGGCAGGGGCCGGCCGCTCCCGCGGTGGCCCCCAGCAGCGCGCGCAGGATCCCGTTGACGGCGACGAGACCCCGCGACACGAAGGCCGGCTCGTCCGCTCGTGGAGCCGACGCTGCGGCCGATTCGCGAGCTGCCGACGACGAGCCCGGAGATCTGGCCGACCGTCGTGAAGGAGCCGGACGTCGAGACGGGGATCTGGGTGCCGTCGGTCGAGAGCTGGCCGGCCGGGAGGGTCAGGTTGTTCGCGGTCAGGACGCCCTCGACCTGGTCGATCGAGACGCCGGCGGCAGCCATCTTCGTCGGGTCCAGCGTCACGACGAGGCGGCTGGTGAGGCCGCCCGCGAGGTCCACCGAGGCGACGCCGTCGAGGCCCTGGAGGTCGGGCACGACCTCGGCCGCGGCCACCTGCGCGGCCGCCGTCTCGCCAGTCCGGGCCGCTGCCGGAGATCGACGCGATGATGACCGGCGACGCGTTGATGTCCAGCGAGCTGACTTTCGGCGTCGACGTTCTGCGGGAGCGCGAGCGCCGCGACGTTCTGGGCGATCGTCGCCGTGGTCGCCTTGACGTCCGTGCCGTACGCGAACTGGGCGACCACGAGCGCAGAGCGAGTTGGCCGAGGTCGACTGGATCGTGTCGAGACCCGGAACGCCGGAGATCGCGCGCTCGATCGGCTTGGAGACCTGGTCGGCGACGTCCGAGGCACCCGCGCCCGGGTCGGCAGCGACCACCGTGATGATCGGCAGAGCGATGTCCGGCAGGAGCTCCTGCTTGAGGCTCCCCCACGCGGAGATCCCGGCGATGAACAGCGCGACGGCCAGCAGGAGCGTAACGCTCCGCTTGCTGACGGCAAGCTCGGTGAGTCGGCTCATGGCTGGCCTCCTGGGGCGCTGGGATCCTGGCTCGAGTCGCGAGCCGCAGCAAGCGCGGCGCCTGGGGTCGGAATGTCGGCTGCGGCCGCGAGCAGGCAGGTGGCGCGTTCGACCACGTCGAGCTCCGCATCCCCGAGGCGTTCGAGGACCCGGCGAAGCTGGGCGGCGTTGAGCTCGCGGAAGCGCTCCAGGTCGGCACGCCCGGTCGGCGTGATCGTCACCACCACCTGGCGTCGGTCGGCGGGGTCGTCGTGGCGGTCGAGGAGCCCATGGTCCACCAGGCGGTCCACCAGACCGCTGGTGGTTGAGATCGCCACGCCGAGGCGGGCAGCGAGCTCCGACATCCGGATCCCCTGGGCCGCCGCGGCCAGGTAGAGCACCTTCGCCTGCGACATGGTCACCGCCACTTCCAGGAGCTCGGGCGCATGGAACGCCGCGACGCGGCGCATGAGCAGCTCATACGAGGCCACGACGCGATCGATGCGCTCGATGCGCTCGATGCGGGCTGCTTCATCGGGTGGCATGAACAGGGGAGCCTCCGTGATCGTTCGTCCGGCGCAAACCATATCGGAGATGCGAAGGAATTGGATTGGCCGGCGCCGACGCCGGCCACGGGCGAGCGGGCTGGCCGCGGACAGGCGGGCTGGCCGCGGACAGGAGCCGGCCGGTGCGGCACTGACGACCGACCGGCTACCATCCGGCGGTGACGCGGACCCCTGCAGGCCTTGAGGCGAAGGACGCCGTTCCACCGCCGAGGACCATCTCCGCCTCGGTCGCCCGCCAATTCCTGGTCGTTCGCCACCTGCTGGCGCCGCCACGGGCGCTGCCGCCCGGCGAGCCGAGCGTGCTCCGGGTGGTCGAACGCCTCGGGTCGCTCCAGTTCGACCCGCTCGATATCGCCGGCCGCAACCACGACCTGGTGCTCCAGGCCCGGATCGCCGGCTATCGCCGGGAGATGACGGACACCCTCCTCTACGAGCGGCGGCTCCTGTTCGAGGCCTATAACAAGGGCCTCAGCCTCCTGCCCACGGCCGAGCTGCCGCTCTACCGCCTCACCTGGGATCGAGCCCGCGACCGGCACGCAGTCGGCACGTTCGACGAGCACGCGCCGCTCGTCGAGGAGCTGCTCGACCGGATCCGCCGGGACGGTCGCCTCTCCTCGACCGACGTCGAGCCCCGCGCGTCGATCGACTGGTACTGGCGGCCGACGAACCAGGTCCGCGCGATCCTGGAGGCGCTGGCCGAGGCCGGCATCCTGGGGATCGCCGGGCGCGACGGCAACCGCCGCATCTACGACCTGGCCGAACGGCTGTTCCCGGCCGGCCTCCTGGCCGAGCGCCGCACCGTCCGCGAGCAGGCCAGGCATCGGCTCCTCTCCCGGTACCGCGCGAACGGGCTGCTCGGCGCCGGAGGGCCGGCGGAGCTCTGGATCGGAACGGGCCGGGCGGCCCCGGACCCGGCCCATCCGGATCACCCGACGAGGACGGAGCTGCGCGCCGAGCTGATCGCCGAGGGCGCGCTCGTGCCCGTGCTCGTCGAGGGGCTGCGCGGTCCCCGGCTGATCGTCGCGGCCGACCAGCCCGCGCTGGCGCAGGCCGGGACCGAGGTCGCCGCCGGCGCGCCTCCCGGCGGTGCGGCCGCTGCTGTCAGCTTCCTCGGCCCGCTCGACCCGCTGTGCTGGGATCGCGACCTGTTGCGCGGGCTGTTCGGGTTCGACTACGTGTGGGAGGTCTACGTTCCACGGGCCAGGCGTCGGTGGGGCTACTACGTGCTGCCGGTCCTGTTCGGTGACCGTCTTGTCGGCCGGATCGAGCCACGCTTCGATCGGCTCGCGCGCGCGGTCCGCGTGCTGGGTACGTGGTGGGAGCCGGGCTTCGATCCGCTGGAGGCGGACGGGTTCGCTCCGGCTTTCGCGTCCGCGCTGCGCGCCTACGGTGCCTACCGCGGCGCGACCCGCGCCACGTTCCCGCGGGACCGGTCCAACCGACGGCTGGCCGCCGCAGTCGCCCGGGCCGGCTGACGGTGGATCAGGCGGAGAGGCCGACGGCCGACGACCAGGGCCCGACGTTGCCGGCGTTGTCTCGCGCCCGGACCCGGACCTGGACGCGGTGACCGGCTCCCACGGACGTCGACCAGGAGCGGCGCGTCGTGGAGGTCCAGACCGAGACCCAGGCACCGCCATCGACCCGGCGCTGGACCTCGAAGGAGCGCAGCCCGGACATCAGCGCGGCGAGCGGGCTGTCGTTGCCCGTCCAGCTCCACGTGACGAGGCGAACCTGGCGCCGGGAGGCGAGGATCGCGTACGAGCCGGGAGCCGGAGCCAGCATCTTCGCCCAGGGCCGGGTCCGGTCGGGGCCGCGCAGGAAGATCACCGTCCAGTAGCGGTCGCCGCGGGCGGTCACGGCGAGGCCGACGCCGAGGTAGTTGTAGGCGGCCGAGTGGATGATCGCAGCGTGCTCGGGAGAGCTCAGCCAGCTCGTGTTCACCACGTTCAACGAGCTCGCCAGGCCCGGGTAGTTGTTCCAGCCGATCGTCTCGCCCACCGCGTACCAGGTGATGCCGGCCGCGCCGATCAGGTCGAGCGCGGTCCGGCCGTCTGGCTGGACGTGGCTGAGCTGGCCTGCCGCGGCCATCGAGGCGGAACGTTCGCGCGCGATCGCCGAGAGGCGCGAATCGACGCGCAGGGCCGCGAGCCCGACCGCGGCGCGGTCGGCGTTCACCGTCGCGACGAGGCTCGCCTCGGCCGTCGAGACGGTCAGCGTGGCCGTGCTGGCAACCGGGTTGGCCGCCGGCTGCACCGCCGCCAGGGCCGGCATCGCGGCCGGACCCGCCGACATGCCGAGCACGGCAACCGCGAGAACGACTGAGAATGCGAGCGCCGCGCGGCGGGCCCGGTCGTGGGTCGGCCGCGTCAGGAGGTTTGTGCCCAAGGTGGTCAATGGTACCCGGCCCACCCGGCCCGTGCCCCGCGGGCTCATCGCGGCGCCGGGCGCCGCTCCCGCCCGGATCCGATCCCACCGGCGCTCGCGCGGCACCTGTGGGAGGATCAGGTCGCGAACAGACCCAGCCGTGCAGCATGGAGGACCCGATGGCCGCAGTTCGACACGCCGAGGCGACCTGGACCGGCTCCCTCGCCGAGGGAAGCGGCATGATCAACTACGTGACCAGCGGCTCGTTCACCCGCCTGCCGGTGAGCTGGGCCTCGCGGACCCAGGAAGCCAACGGACAGACCAGCCCGGAGGAGCTGGTGGCGGCTGCGCACGCCTCCTGCTACGCGATGGCGTTTTCCGGAAGCCTCGGCCGGAACGGCACACCGCCGACCTCCCTGAAGGTGGGCGCGACCGTCACGTTCGACAAGCTCGAGACCGGCTGGAAGGTGGTCTCGTCCGCGTTGACGGTGCACGGCGTGGTCCCCGGCATCGACGCGGCGACGTTCACCTCGCTCGCCGAGGCGGCCCGGGATACTTGCCCGATCTCGACGATGATGCACGGCAACGTGGCGCTCTCGGTGGAGGCGACCCTGGAGGTCTGATCAGGCGATCGTGAGCAGCCGGCGCGGGTTCTCCACGGTCATCTGCCGGATCTCGGCCTCCCCCACTCCGGCCTGCGCGGAGCCGCGGCAGGAAGGTCTCCTGGAGGTACGTGTAGCCGTTCCCTCCGTAATAGCGCAGCTGCTCGTTGTGGCAGACGTCCTGCGACAGGAAGACCCGGTCGGCCCGTCCGCGCGCGAGCAGATCCAGGAGGAGCGGGATGAGGCGTGGCTCGGCCTTGCGCTCCTGCGGGGTGAACGACATGCCCAGGAAGTCGAACTCGATGCTGGCACCGCGCTCCATGATCGCGAGCCAGTAGTCGAGCACCGGGTACGAGTCCGCGTGGCCGACGACGACGCGGGCCGGGTCCGCGCCGGCCTCCTCCAGGATGCGGAGCTGGGCGAGCCCGACGTCGCTCATCACGGCGTGCGTGATCACGCCCAGGCCGGTGGCGCGCGACGCGCGGCCGACGGCCCGGAAGACCCGCTCCTCCTGCGCGGAGAGCCACGGCTTGTCCGTCCCGATCTCGCCGATGACTCCGGGCCGGACGTCCGTGCCGTCGGCGCCCCCGAGGATCTCGTCCACGAGGATCTGCGTGAGCGCCTCGACGGACCGGCGGTTCACGAGCGCCTCCGCCGGGTAGTACGCCTCGCGATACCAGCCGCAGCTCATCACGAGGTGGAGCCCCGACGCCTCCGCCAGGCGGCGCAGGCGGAGCGGGTCGCGGCCGATCGCCGCCAGCGTGAGGTCGGCAAGGCAGGTCCCGCCGAGGTCCCGGAAGCGGGCCAGCTCGGGCAGGATCAGCTCGTCCTCGCCGGTCAGCTCCCAGTAGTCCCAGCGGTCGGGAATCTGCCACAGGACGCAGCGGGTGTGCTCGTGGGGAAGGGTGAACCCCAGCACCTCGGGCGGGACCGGACCCAGGACGGTCTGGACGTGGGGCGGCATGCCTCGATCATAGCCGCCGCTCGACCGCGTTATCCTGACCGTCAGCCGCCGCGCTCCGTGGCCCGGTGACAACCCGACCGACATCCCCGAGGTCCTGATGTTCCTGCGCTGGGGCGCGTTCGTCTACCGGCACCGCCGGGTCGTGGCCCTTGTTGCCCTCGTCCTCGCCGTCGCGGCGCTTCCGTTCGCCTCGCGTGCGTCAGGCGAGCTGACGTCCGGCGGGTGGCTGGATCCGCTCTCCGAATCCTCCCAGGTCGACAGCCGGCTGGCGGCCGACTTCGGCGGCGGCAGGAGCAGCCTGCTGGTCCTCTTCACCGGGACCCAGCCCGGTGCCGACGCGACCTCGCCGGCGTTCCAGGGCGCGATCGCGACCGCGACCGCCGCGCTCCGCGGCGACCCGAACGTGACCGGGATCGTGGGCTACGCGGACACGGGCGACCGCCGCTTCGTGAGCCTCAAGGGCAACGCCGCCTACGTGCTGGTCAACCTGGCCGTCACCGACGAGCAATCCGTCCCGCTCTACCCGGCCCTGCGCGCCGAGCTGGTCCCGCCGCCCGGCTACACGGTGAGCGTGACCGGCTACGCCCCCTTCACCCTGGACACGTCGAACCAGGCCGGCAAGGACCTCGAGCGAGCCGAGCTGGTCAGCCTGCCGATCGTGGCCATCGTGCTCTTCCTCGTGTTCACCTCCGCGGTGGCGGCGGGGATGCCGCTCCTCGTCGCCGGGCTTGCGATCCCGACCTCGCTGGGGCTCGTCTACTGGGTTGCGCAGCTGACGACGATGAGCATCTTCGTGCTCAACATCGCCTCGATGCTGGGGCTTGCGCTGGCCATCGACTACTCGCTCTTCCTGGTCAGCCGCTTCCGGGAGGAGCTGGCCCACGGTCGCGAGGTCGGCGACGCCGTGGCGCGGGCCGTCGCGACCAGCGGGAAGGCCGTGGCCTTCTCCGGGATCGCGGTGGCCATCGGCCTCTCCGGGCTGATGGTCTTCCCGTTCGCCACGATCCGCTCGATCGGGCTCGGCAGCGCGCTCGTCGTCGCCTGCTCGGTCTTCTTCGCGCTCACGTTCCTGCCGGCGGTGCTCGGCATGCTGGGGCACCGGGTCAACCGGCTCAGCCTCGCCGGCCTTCGCCATCGCCTGCGGGGCGAGCGCGGCCCGATCACCGAGCAGGAGGTTGTCCTGGAGGTGACCGATCCGGGCCATCCCAGCCGCTGGGGGCGCGTCGCGCGGAGCGTGATGGCCCACCCGTGGCGGGTCCTGCTCCCGATCCTCGCGCTCCTGCTGGCGCTCGGCACACCGTTCCTCCATCTGGAGCAGGGCGTCCCGGGGGCGGAGGTCCTGCCGGTCGGCCTCGAGAGCCGCGACGCGTTCGTCACCCTCGAGGCGGACTTCCCGCCCGGCGAGACCACCCCGATGGTGATCCTGGCCGACCTTTCGACCGACCCCAGCAGCCCCGCCGGGATCGCCGCCCTCCAGGACTATGCGAAACGCCTGATGTCCGTCCCGGGCATCTCACGCGTGGAGAGCTTCTTCACGATCAGCGACCCGAAGACCGGCCTCGCGCTCCCGCCGGCCCAGGTGCAGGGGCTCTTCGCGCTCCCGCCCGCTCAGCGGCCAGCCGGCGTGACCGCCCTGCTGGCCCAGTACGTCTCGGGCGACACCGTTCGCCTGAACGCGATCAGCCCGTACATCGCCTCCCGGCCCGAGGCGACCTCCCTGGTCCCGATCGTGCGCGCGCTGCCCGTCGAAGCCCCCATCACGGGCACGGCGGTGGGCGGCAGCGCTGCGCTGGGGTCGGACTTCCTCGCCGGCCAGGCCGACCGCCTCCCGATCGCGGTGGGCTGGACGATGCTCGCGACCGCGGTGATCCTCTTCCTGCTCTTCGGGTCGGTCGTGCTGCCGATCAAGGCCGTCCTCATGACCCTCCTCTCGGCGTCCGCCAGCTTCGGCGCCCTGGTCCTGATCTTCCAGGACGGCAACCTGTCCAACGTCCTCGCCTTCCAGTCGCCGGGCTTCACCGTGGCGGGGATCCCGATCATCATGTTCTGCGTGATCTTCGGGCTGTCGATGGACTACGAGGTGCTGCTCCTCTCGCGGATCCAGGAGGCGTGGCGTCGCACGGGCGACAACACGGCCTCGGTCGTGGAGGGCGTCGTGCGCACGGCCCGGGTGATCACGGGAGCGGCCCTGATCATGGTGTGCGTCTTCTCCGCGTTCGTGCTGGCCGACGAGGTCACGATCAAGTCGATCGGGGTGGGCATGGCGATCGCGGTCGCGATCGACGCGAGCATCGTTCGGGTGACGCTGGTACCCGCCGCGATGCGCCTGCTCGGGCGCTGGAACTGGTGGGCGCCCGGGCCCCTGGGCCGAATGGCCGACCGGGTCGGCTTCTCCCACGTCGAATCGGACGACCTCCAACCCGCCACCGCTTCTCCGTCCGGCGATGATGCCGGAGCCCGGTTGCACTAGGCAGCCCGTATGAGCGAGCAGCGTCCCTCCGACGACGACTTCGAGCGGCGCTTCCGCGCGCTGAAAGGCGAGGTCATCGACGGGCCTCCGCCGGCCCATGCCGCGAGGCCGGCGGGCGCCGACGGAGAGCGGAAAGGGCCCGCTGGCGCCGGGGTACAGCGCGGCCCCGGGGTACGGCACGGCCCGGGAGTGCGGGCCGTGCACTGGTCGCTCGGCGAGGCCGCAGCCGGCCGGATGGGCCTGTGGATCGGCCTCCTGCTCGTCGCGATCGGCGCGTATCTCGTCGCCGAGCAATTCGTCCCGGCCGTGCGGGTCGTCGGCGCGCTGGGGCTGGCGCTCGCGGGCGGGATCCTGCTGGCGTGGGTCGCGACCGGTCGAGCCGGTGCGTGGGCGCTCAACCTGGGGGCCGTCCTGACCGGCTACGGGCTGCTCAGCCTTGCCGCCGAGCTGCTGGGCCGGGGCACCGGAGGCTGGGGCACGCTCGGCGCAGGGCTGGGCCTGCTCGCCGTGGCCGCGCTGCGCGTCCGGCGCGGGAGCGGCGCCGGCTGGCAGGCCTGGGTCGGTGGCTTCTTCGTGGTGTGGGGGGGCTGGGGCGCGCTCGGCAGCATCGTCCCGGGCTTCCCGTCGCTCGGCGACCTGCTCGTCCCCGGCCTCGTTGTCCTGCTGGGGATCGCGTTCCTGCGCGGGGGGATCGCACCCCGTCGCTGAGGCACGGGCACGCCCACGCGCACTCCGCCGACCGGGACGTGCGGCCGGAGGCCGGCCCGTGTGCGGCAGGCGCACGATCCTGCAGGCTGCGGGCCGCGCCCGGCCGAAGACGCCGGGATCGCGCGCCCGCGCGCACAACTCCGAACGATCCGGGGCGCGACGGGCGGCGCGCTGGCCCCAGAGGCCGCGCGACGCCCCGGAAGACGCCCCGAAGGGCTCGTCAGGCGCTCCCGATCGGCCCCCGGACGGTCGGATCGTGCATTTGGCGTACTGCGCGGTCGCATCCGTGCCTCTGACGCTCAGCACCGACGGAATCCACGCGCCGCCGGCCGGGCCGGCCCGCCACCCGAGCGGCGGAGCGCCGCCAGGGACCCGGCCGTCCAACCGCGCCAGGACCCCCGGGAGGCCTCGGCTCGCGGGGGGTCGAGCTGCCAGGCGGCTGCGGCCGGGATCAGCCCGCTGCGACGCCCGCCGTTGCCACGTCCACGGCCTCGGCGACCCCGTCGGCGATCCGCACCAGCTCCTCATCGGTCACGACGAAGGGCGGGCCGAGGAGCACGAGGTCGCCGTCGACGCCGTTCGCGTTGCCGGTGCCCGAGTAGACCAGGACGCCCCGCTCGCGCGCGGCGGCCACGAGCGCCTCGGTCCGCCGCTCCGCGCGCGCAAATGGCGCCCGCGTAGCGCGATCCGCCACGATCTCCAGGCCCACCAGCAGTCCGCGGCCGCGGATCTCGCCGACGTGCGGGTGATCCGCGAGGCGGTCCGAAAGCAGGCCGGACAGCCGCCGGCCCTTGGCCGCGGATGCCGCCACCAGGTCCTCGTCGCGCAGGATCCGCAGGACTTCGCGGGCGACGGCGGCGCCCGTGATCGAGTGGCTGAACGTGAACCCATGGACGAACCCGCTCGCGGCGATGGTTTCGTAGATCGGGCCGGCCGCCGCGACGAATCCGAATGGCCAGTAGCCCGAGGTGGCGCCCTTCGCGGCGGCCAGCAGATCCGGCCGGATGCCCCAGTGGTCCACGCCGAACCAGCGACCGGTACGACCGAAGCCGGTCATGACCTCGTCGGCCACGAGGAGCACGCCGTGTCGGCGACAGACGTCCGCGATCGCCGGCCAGTAGCCCTCGGGCGGCACCACCGCGCCCAGCGTGGCCCCGACGATCGGCTCGGCGACGAACGCGGCGACGGTCCCGGGCCCGGCGGCAAGGATCACCCGCTCCAGCTCGCCGGCGAGCTCCGCGGCATCGCCGAGCGCGTTCGACCGCGGCTCCCCGGCGCGGTACGGATAGGCGGCGGAGACGTGCCGGAAACGGCCCAGCCAGGCTTCGTAGGGGCGGCGGAGCGGCTGCCGGCCGGACAGGTCCAGGGCGCCGAGCGAGTTGCCGTGGTAGCTCCCCCAGCGGGCGATCACGATCTGCCGGCCCGCTTCGCCCCGCGCGAGATGGTAGGAGCGGGCCATCTTGAGCGCGGTCTCGATGGCCTCGGAGCCGCCGGAGACCGGGTACACGGCCGGCGCGTCGAGCGGCAGGATCGCCCCCAGCTCAGCCGCGTACGCCTCCAGCGGGGCGCTCGTGAATGCCGTGCCGTGCGCATAGGCGACGCGGGAGGCCTGGGCCGCCATGACGTCGGCCACGCTCCGCCGCCCGTGACCGACGTTGACGACGACCGCGCCACCGGCCGCGTCGAGGTAGGTGCGCCCGTCGACCGAATGGAGCGTGGTGCCCTCCCCGCGTTCGATGACGGGCAGCGCGCGCCCGAAGACACGCGGGAAGACGCGGCCGGCCGGGCCGTCGGGCCGAGTGCGGGGTTCGCTCATGACCGTGATTGTAGGAGGCGCTCGCCCGGCCAGGCGGGCAGATGACGCGGCGGCCGGGCCGCCACGCGGGGAGGTCGGCCCGGCCGCGAGGTGTCCGCTCCGACCGGAAGGGATCGGGCCGGCACGGACGCGTGTGGTTCGGTGGGGCCCCGGCGCGCAGGGCGCCAGCCCCTGGGTCAGACGCGGCCCCGCGGGACCGTGTGCCAGTAGGTCTTGTTGAAGATCATCTTGCCGAGGTGCCAGAGCTGGTTCGGCTTGGGCGGCTTCGGCGGGTGCTCGTAATCGAACTGGAGGAGCGTTCCCTTTCCGTCACCGACCTCGAAGAAGCACATCACCCTGCCCGTGTAGCGCGCGTCCTTCCCCTCCGGCTCGCGTCCCATGACCAGCGAGCTCACCCGCTCCGCGACGATGGGCGCCTCGAAATGGGCAGTCGAGCCGGCCTTCGAGAGCGGCAGGTCGGTCGCGTCGCCGAGGGCATGGATGTTCGGGTAGCGCGCGACGTCCGCGTCGGGCGTGTTCGCGGGCGTGAGGTGCTTGACCTGGAGCGTGTGGCGATCGGTCGGGAGCCAGCCCGACTTCGGCGCGAGGCCCGAATCGATGACAGCCTGGGCGCCCTTGTGCGGAGGGACGCAGATCAGCAGGTCGTAGGGATACTCCTCCATCGCATCGGTGATCACGACCTTGCGCTCCGCGTCGATCGAGTCGACGCCGGCGAGGAGCTGCAGGTCGATCCCCTTGTCGGCGAAGATCGGCGTCACCATCTCGCTCACGCTCTCGATGGTGAACGCGCGGTTGATCGGCGAGAGGAAGGTGAGCTGCGTCTTGTCGCGAAGACCCCGGGCGCGGAGCTCCGCCTCGATAAGGAAGGCGACCTCGAGCGGCGCGGGCGGGCACTTGTACGGGATCCCGGCGATGCCGATCACGATCTTCCCGCCGCTGAAGGCATCCAGCGCCTTCCGCAGGCGGGCGGATGCCCCGGCCGTGTAGAAGTGGTGGGCCTCCGTCTCGAAGGTATCGATCTCCCCCGGCAGGATCCGGCAGCCGGTCGCAATCACGAGCTGATCGAAATGGACCTTCGCGCCCGATGCCATCGTCACGAGCGAGCTCGCCGGGTCGATCCGCTCGATGGTTTCCACAAGGAGCTCGACGTTCCCGTCGAGAAGCGACCGCTCCGGCCGGTGCAGCCGCTCCGGCCGCTCGTTGCCCATCGCGATGTACATGTAGCCGGGCTGGTAGGCGTGCTCGCCGGTCCCGTCGACGACCGTGACCTTCGCCTGGCCCCGCGCGATGGCGCGCTTGAGCTTGCGGGCGATCAGGTTGGCGGCGAGAGTCCCTCCGACCCCGCCGCCCAGCACGACGACGTGCTTCACGGGGTGCTACCGGGCCTTCGTGACGATGATCTCGTCGTAGCCGTCCTTCGACTCGACGCCGACCAGCGTGTGACCGGCCTTCTCGATCCACTTCGGGATGTCGACCTTGCTGCCCTTGTCGGCCGACCAGACCGCGATCGTGTCGCCCACGTCGGACTCCTTGATCGCGCGGATGAGCTCCATCAACGGCCCGGGGCAGAAGCTGCCACGGGCGTCGACGGTTCGGGAGATGGTCGCAGCCATGCGGGACTCCGTTCGTTCCGATGCAATGAGTGCGGGCGCGCGGGCCGGCTCGTGATCAGCCATGGGTCGTGCCCGCGCGCCGGCGGGATCAGATGAAGAGCGGCGAGCTTCCTTCCGTCATCAGGCCGATCACCGTGGCCGCACCAACCGGCTCGCCCATGCCCTCGATGAGGTCGTCTCGAGTGATCCCGAACAGGTCCAGGGTCATCTGGCAGGGGATGAACTCGACACCCATCGCCTGGGCGGCCTCGAGCAGTTCCTTTGGACCGGCCGCCTTGTACTTCTTGGCCAGACTGAACATCATCCAGGGCCCCATGCCCAGGAAGTTCATCGTGGACATCTTCCGATGGCTGATCCCGGGTCGCTTCATGAAGGACAGCATCTTCTGCATCCAGTTCTGGCCCGTGATCCGCCGGGAGTCCTTGACGAACGTCTGGAGGCCCCAGAACGTCACGAAGACGCGCGTCTTGACGCCCATGGCAGCGCTGGTCGAGGCGAGGATCATGGCCGCCCATGTCTTCTCGAGGTCGCCGCTGTAGAGGATGATCAGGACGTCCTTCGCCTTGGTGGCGCCGTCGTCCACGGGGGCCGGCTCAGGAGCCGTGCTCGGCTCGTCGGTCACGAGCATGGGCGGTTCTGCGATTGCAGTCATCCGAACGTCCCTCACTTCCGGCGGAGGACGAAGCGGTAGACGCCGCCCTCGACGCTGCTTTCGACGAGCTCGTTGCCGGTCGTCTTGCACCAGGCGGCGAAGTCCTTGGTCGAACCCGCGTCCGTGGCGAGCACCTCCAGGAGCTGCCCGCTGGCCATGGACTTGACGGCCTGGGCCGTCTTGACGATCGGCATCGGGCACGCGAGGCCCTTGGCATCGACCCGCTGTGCGATATCGAGTGGCATTCCGAACCCTTCCTGCTCCTCGGCGACCTGGCCGCGACGCGGCCGCGCCGGTGTTCCGCCTAGATGAAGACGATGTGGCCGTCGCCCGCGTTGAGGTAGAAGGCCGTCACGCCCTCGACCCCATCGACGAGCGGGTCGAGGTCGCGCTCCTCGATCTTGAGGACATCCATGGAGAGCGAGCACGCCTGGATGTCAACCTCGCCGAGATCCTTCGCCTGGCGGAGGGTCTCGTGCCAGGGCGCCTGGCCGGCCTGCGCGGCGGCCGCGACCAGCGCGGCGCCGCTCTCGCCGGCTTCTGCGCTGAGCCCACGTCCGACCTGGATCCGATCCTTCCTGAACGCGTCGAGCGCCCAGTACTGGAGAAAGATGTTGACCCGCCGGCCGAGGGCGGCAGCCCCGGCCGTCATCACGGCCGCCGCCTGAAGCTTGTCCTCCGTGCCGGAGAAGAGCACCAGGTTGATCGGTTCGTCCACCGAGCTCACCTCAACTGGCGCGCGAGGCGGCGGCAAGCGCTCGCTCGCCGGCCGGCTGCGACGCTTCCGACAGCTCCCCGAGGCGAGCCAGCCGGCGCATCAGGACGCCCCGCATGAGGCTGCAGGCGGCAATCACGTCCGGGTCGGTCAGTCGATACCGGACCTCCCGTCCGTCACGTTCCGCCTCCACGATCCCGGCCGCGCGCATCACCGCAAGGTGCTGGGAGACGTTCGGCTGGCTGATCCCCATCTCCTCGGCCAGCCGGCCGACCTCCTTCGGCTCGTCCGCGAGCAGGTGGAGGATCTCCAGGCGCCTGGGGCTCGCAAGGATCTTCATGACTTCCGATTGGAGGCTCCAGATCGCGTCCATGCGCGGATCATCCAGCCATGCGCATCTGCGCATAAGGTGCCGATGGCCCGTTCGGAGGACCGACCGGCAGGCCTCCCCCCTGCCGGTCGGCAGGGGGCTGGACGCGACGGCCTCCGCTGCGCCCGGTCAGCAGATACGGGGCAGCTGCTCCCCCACCAGCATGTCCACGATCCGCTCGCTCCCGACGATCGTGCGAAGCGTGACCATCCCAGGGTGATCGGCGACGACCGTGCCGATGACCGCTGCGCCGGCGCCCTCGGGGAGCGCCCGCATCGCCGTCACCAGCGCCGCCGCAGAAGCAGCCGGCACGATCGCCACGAGCTTGCCCTCGTTGGCAACGTGGTACGGGTCCAGGCCCAGCATCTCGCAGGCCGCCCGCACGGGGCCGGGGACCGGGATCGCCGGCTCGTCGAGCACCATGCCGACGCCGGAGGTCATCGCGATCTCGTTGAGCGCGGAGGCCAGGCCTCCCCGCGTGGGATCCCGGAGGACGTGGAGGTCGGGTTCGACCTGCAGCATGGCGGCGACCAGGCCGTTGAGCGCCTGCGTGTCGGACGCGATCTCGACCTCGAACTCGAGGCCCTCGCGGACGCTCATGATCGCCACGCCGTGGAGGCCGATGGGACCGGACAGGATGATCGCGTCGCCGGCGGTCGCGCGGTCCGCCGCGGGCGCCACGCCGTCGCCGATCAGCCCGATCCCGGCCGTGTTCACGAACAGCCGGTCCGCGGCTCCACGGCCCACCACCTTGGTGTCGCCGGTCACGATGCGCGTCCCTGCCCGCGCCGCCGCGCGCGCCGCCGACGCGGTGATCGCCCGCAGCTCCTCGAACGGCAGGCCCTCCTCGATGACGTAGGCAAGCGAGATCGCGACGGGCTGGGCGCCCATCATCGCCAGGTCGTTCAGGGTGCCGTTGACCGCGAGCTCTCCGATGTCGCCGCCCGGGAACACGAGCGGGCTGACGACGAACGAGTCGGTCGTGAAGGCGAGACGGGCGCCGGCGATCTCGATGACGGCGGCGTCGTTGAGCGGCCCCCCGGGCGCGGCGGCCGCCAGCGCCGGGCCGATGACGTCGCGCATGAGCACGGCCGAAAGCTGGCCGCCGGACCCGTGGCCCAGGATGACCCGCGTGTCCTCGGGGATCGGCGCGGGGCAGGCAACCCCGTTCGCGTCGATGGTGACGCCGCCCGCGGCGGAGCTGCGGTTCTCCGCCGGCGCCACCACGTTCGGCCGAGGATCGGCGCCGCCGCTCATCGGCCGGCCTCCGCCGCTCGAGTGGACCGGGCGGATGGGATGGGAGCCACCTGCAGCAGCGGCATCGCGGGCGGGGCGGTCCGCAGGCCGCCCAGCCCGCGCCCGGCGGCGTGGAAGGCCGCGCATGTCCCCTCCGAGCTCACCATCGGGGCCCCGAGCGGCCGCTGGGGCGAGCACAGCGTGCCATAGGCGGTGCAGTCGAGCGGGGTCTTCTCGCCGGTGAGGATGGCACCGGCGATGCAGGCCGGGTGCTCCTGCGTGTGGATGTCGCCTACGGAGAACCGCATCTCCGCATCAAAGCGAGCGTACTTGGGCCGCAGCTGGTACCCCGAGGCGGGAATCTCCCCGATCCCGCGCCACTTCCGGGCGCCGACCTCGAAAACCTCGAAGATCTGCTTCTGGGCCGGGCGGCACGCCCTCCCTGCGGACCGCCCGAGCGTACTGGTTCTCCACCTCGTGGCGACCGTCCTCCAGCTGCCGGATCGCCATCAAGATGCCCTCCAGGAGGTCAAGCGGCTCGAAGCCTGTGACCACGATGGGGACGTGGTACTTCGCGGCAATCGGCTCGTACTCGGTCCAGCCCATCACGGCGCAGACATGGCCGGCTGCCAGGAACGATTGGACCTGGTTGGTGGGCGATTCGAGGAGCGCGACGAGCGCCGGGGGCACCAGCACGTGCGAGACGAGCACGCTGAAGTTGTCGATCCCACGGCGGGCCGCCTCGCCCACCGCCATGGCGTTGGCGGGCGCGGTCGTCTCGAAACCGACCGCGAAGAAGACGACCTGCCGATCCGGGTTGGCGACCGCGATCTTGAGCGCGTCGAGCGGCGAGTACACGATCCGAACGTCCGCGCCCCTGGCCTTGAGCGCGAGGAGGTCCGTCGTCGAGCCCGGCACCCGCAGCATGTCGCCGTAGCTCGTGAAGATCACGTCGGGGCGAGCCGCGATGGCGAGCGCCTTGTCGACCTGCTCGAGCGGCGTGACGCAGACGGGACACCCGGGTCCGTGGATCATCCGCACGCCTTCGGGCAACGCCTCGTCGATCCCCTGCTTGACGATCGTATGCGTCTGGCCGCCGCAGACCTCCATGAGCGTCCAGGGCCGGGTGGTGATCCGGTGGATCTCCGCGACCAGCTTGGCGGCGAGGACCGGGTCGCGGTACTCGTCGAGGTACTTCACGCGGGCCCCCCGGGTGCTCCTGTCACCGGGGCGGCGAAGACGCCGGCGGCGGGCGCGCCATCGTCGGAGACGACCGCGGGCTCGTCCATCCCGGGGCCCATGGTGGCGAGCTCGGTCTGCATGAGGTCGCCCATCGCGGCCAGGATCTCGAGCGTCTTGAGCGCCTCGTCCTCGTCCACCCGGGAGATCGCGAACCCGACGTGGATGATCACGTAGTCGCCGAGCTGGATCTCCGGGATGTAGGCAAGGCAGGCGTCCTTGCGGACGCCACCGAAGTCGACCTTGCCCATGAGCAGGCCACCGTCGTCGCGGATCTCGACGACCCGACCGGGAATCCCGAGGCACATGGCTGCTACTTTCCTCCTGGTGCACGGCCGGCTGGGACGCCGGAACCCACGGCCGACGCGGCCGCCATCGTGGCCGCGGCGATCGCCGCCTGACCGTAGCTGATTCCGCCGTCGTTCACCGGGACGCGGCGGTTGATGAAGACGTCGAAGCCGTCCGCAGCCAGCCGCCGGAGCAGCGCAGCCGCGAGCCGGCGGTTCTGGAAGACGCCTCCGGAGAGGCAGATCGTGCGGATCCCCGCGGAGGCAGCGGCGTCTGCGCAGAGCTCACGGGTCATCTCCGCGATGGTCTCGTGAAAGGCCGCTGCGAGGGCCCCGACGGGTCGTCCCGCGGCGCGGCCTTCGAGAAGCGCCGCGAGCGTCGGGCGCGGGTCGTAGACGAGCAGGCCTCCGACGCGCTCCAGCGCATACGGGAGCGGCGCGGCCGACCGGTCACCCGCCGCGAGCTCCAGGTCGATCGCCGCCTGCGCCTCGTATTCCGCCACGTCCCGCAGGCCGAGCAGGCTGGCGGCCGCGTCGAAGAGCCTGCCGGCGGACGAGGCCAGGGGAGCGTTGAGGCCGCGCGCCACCTGGGTCCGGACGACGGCCACCTCCCGCGGATCGAGTCGTGCGAGCAGCTCGGCGGAGAGGTCGCCGTCGCGGCCCCGCGCCCCGGCGACGCCCGCGCCAGCCCCGTCGCTCAGCGCCTCGGCGCCAAGGAGGTAGCCGAGCGCCATCCGGTAGGGCCGCTTGACGGCCAGCGCCCCGCCGGGCAGCGGGGCCCGCCCGAAGCGGGCGACCCGGCGATACCCGACCAGGTCGGCGACGAGGAGCTCGCCGCCCCACAGCGTCCCGTCATCGCCCATCCCCAGCCCGTCATAGGCGACCCCGATGAACGGCGTGGTGATGCCGTGCTCGGCGGCGCACGAGGCGACGTGGGCGTGGTGGTGCTGGACGGCGATCCGGCGCTCCGCGGAGAACCGGGCCAGGGCGTACTTCGTGGAGAGGTACTCCGGGTGGCGATCGTGCGCCACGACCTCCGGCTCCAGCGCCAGCAGACGCGACAGGTGGGCGAGCCCGTCGGTGAAGGCGCGGTGGGTGGCGAGGTCTTCGAGGTCCCCGTTGTGGGGCGCCACATGCGCCCGAGCGCCCCGGGCGAGCGTGAACGTGTGCTTCAGCTCCGCTCCCACGGCCAGGATGGAACGCGGCGCAGCGACGGGCAGCAGCAGCGCTTCCGGGGCGTAGCCGCGCGCGCGCCGGACCAGCGACTCGCGGCCCGCAACGACCCGGGTCACCGAGTCGTCGTAGCGAGCCCGGATCTCGCGATCGTGCGTCAAAAACGAGTCCGCGAGGCCAGCCAGGCGCGCCGCCGCATCGGCGTCATCCGTGGCCAGCGGCTCGTCGGACAGGTTGCCCGAGGTGAGCACGAGCGGCCGGCCGACGGCCTCGAGGAGGAGATGATGGAGCGGGGTGTAGGGCAGGAAGAGCCCGAGCCGTCGATTCCCGGCCGCCACGGATGGCGCCAGGGCCGGCGTGCCGCGGCGGCGCGCTACGAGCAGCACGATGGGGCGGGCCGAGCCCGCCAACAGCGCGGCCTCGGTGGCCGTCACGTGGCACAGGGCGCGAGCTGCGGCCAGGTCACGGACCATGACGGCGAGCGGCTTTGCCCAGCGGCGCTTCCGGTCACGCAGGCGTGCGACGGCGACCGGGTCCGTCGCATCGCAGGCGAGGTGGTAGCCGCCGAGGCCCTTGACCGCGACGATTCTCCCTGCCCGGAGGTCCGCCGAGGCGGCCGCCAGGGCCGCCTCCTCGTGCGCCTCCGGTGCCGGCGCCTCGGTCCTGCGATAGGCGAGCCGTGGCCCGCAGCGTGGGCAGGCCACCGGCTCGGCGTGGAAGCGGCGGTTGCCCGGGTCCGCGTACTCGGTGGCGCAGGCCTCGCAGAGCGGGAACGCGCGCATCGTGGTCTGGGCGCGGTCGTACGGCAGCTCGTCGATGATCGTCGCCCGGGGCCCGCAGTTCGTGCAGTTCGTGAACGGGTAGCGGTAGCGCCGGTCGGCCGGGTCAGCGACCTCCGCGAGGCAGTCGTCGCACGTCGCGATATCCGGCGGGAAGAGCCGGTCCGAGGCTGCGGCACTGTGGCTCGCCTCGATCACGAACGTGGCCGAACGGTCCGCCGCGGCGCGGGGGTCCAGCACCCGCACCGTCACGCGCTCGACGCGGGCCCGGGGTGGGGCGTCCGCCCGGAGGCGCCGGGCGAAGGCGCCAAGGGCCGCGCTCGTCCCGGTGACATCGATCTCCACCTGGCCTGCGGCATTGCGAACGCGGCCCGCCAGGCCGAGCTCGGTCGCCAGGCGCCACACAAACGGCCGAAACCCGACGCCCTGGACGACGCCCTCGACGATGAGACTCCGGGCCACGCGCCGTCCCGCCCGGTCGCCGGATGGCGCGCGGGCGCCTTCGCGTCGATCCCTGACGGGTGCGTCCATGCGCATAGGATGGCCCGGTTCGCGCGACCGGCGGACGTGCCGAAGGTCCCCGGAACGGCAGCCATCGGGTGGCGCGATGGCGGGCGCGTGTTCGTGACGGCCGGCTCTGGTCCCATGGGCGGCCGGGAAGCATGCTGGGGCCGCACGCGGGACCCCGCGTCGATGTGGCCTCGCGGCTCTCGAGGAGGCGACCCGATGCCCCTCCATGGCGAGCACGCTGCACGCCCGGTCACCCTCGCCTGGCTCGACGCGGAGGAGGCCATCCTCTTCCGCTGGCCCGGGAGCGGCGATCCTCCCGTCGACCCGGTCCCGGAGCGGCTACGCTCCGACGTCCCGTCGCGCCATCGCGCCACCAGCCAGGTGAGCCACGATCCGCGGCGGCCCGGCGGGGGTGGCATCCCGGATGACCGCCTGGACCGGCGCCGGGAGCATCTCCTGGATGCGTTCGTCCGCGCGGTGGCAGCCAGGATCCCTCCGGACGACCGGGTGATCCTCATTGGCCCGGGTCCCGTGCGGGAGCGGCTCGCCGGCGAGATCCGGGCCACGGACCTGCGGGCCCGTCGCACGCGTTCCATCGAGTCGCGCCCGGCGGGCCGGCTGACCGAGCGGCAGCTCCAGGCGCGGCTGCGCGCTGCCGCGGGCACCGCCCCGGAGCGCCGCGGGACCGCGGCAGGCGAGACCGGTTGACGGGTCTTCTGGCCCCCGTCCCGATAGGCGGCGATGGGGCCGTTTCGATACCGTATCGCAACCCTTCGGCCCTAGCCCGCCGATCGGGTACTGGCGGAGGCTCGAGGTCACAGACTCAGGCAGGAGGTTCCACCGGGATGATCGCCGTGGCACAGGACTCCCTCGCGTTACCGGGCGCGGAGTTGCCGGCCCCCGCCGGCCCCGCGCCCGGGACCTGGAGCCCACTTCACATCGCAACTGATCGCTGCAAGGGGTGCAGCCTCTGCATCGCGGCGTGCGCGAAGGGCGCGCTGGCCCTCGACGAGACGCGCGTGAACGTCCTCGGCTACCACCCCATCCGGCTCGTCGACCCGGCCGCCTGCACGAGCTGCGCACTCTGCGCGCGGGTCTGCCCGGATTGTGTCTTCACCGTCTTCGCGGCACCGAAGCCGCTCCGGGAGACCCCGCGATGACGACTGCCACGTTCCCGCCGGGAACGCTCCACCACGGCCACCGCGTGCTCATGAAGGGCAACGAGGCGATGGCCGAGGCGGCCATCCGGGCCGGCTGCGACGCGTACTTCGGCTACCCGATCACCCCCCAGGCCGAGCTCCTGGAGTGGATGGCCCGCCGGATGCCCGAGGAGGGCCGACCGTTCGTCCAGGCCGAGTCCGAGCTCGGCGCGATCAACATGGCGCTCGGGGCGGCCGCGACCGGTGCCCGCGTGCTCGTCTCGTCCTCGTCTCCCGGGATCAGCCTGATGGCCGAGGCGATGAGCTACATGGCCGGCGCAGAGATCCCGATGGTCCTCGTCAACGTCATGCGCGGTGGGCCGGGCCTGGGCGGCATCGGGCCAAGCCAGGCGGACTACTTCCAGGCCACCAAGGGGCATGGCCACGGCGATTACCGCGTTCCGGTTCTCGCGCCGTCCTCGATCGGCGAGGCCATGGCCCTCATGGCGGACGCCTTCGAGCTCGCAGAGCGCTATCGCACGCCCGTCTTCATCCTCGCCGACGGCACGCTGGGCCAGGCGATGGAACCGGTGGAGCTCCATTTCCGCGAGCCGGCGCGGGCCGCGGACGGCTGGGCCGTGCGTGGTGCAGACGGCCGCCGGCCCCGGGTCGTCAAGTCGATGCACCTCGAACCGGAAGACCTCGAGCAGCACAACCGGCATCTCCAGGCCAAGTTCGCGGAGATCGCCGCGCGCGAGATCCGCTGGGCCGGCGAGAACCTCGAGGGCGCGGATCTCGTGATCGTGGCCTACGGGACGGCCGCGCGCGTCGCGCGAACGGCGATCGCCCGCGCACGCGCCGAAGGGCTGCGGGTCGGGTCTCTTCCGCCCGATCACGCTCTGGCCGTTCCCGTCCGCGGCGCTTGCGGAGGTTGCCGCGCGCGCCCGTGGCATCCTGACCGTCGAGCTCTCGGCCGGCCAGATGGTGGAGGACGTCCGCCTCGCCGTCGAGGGACGAACGCCGGTGGCGTTCGAGGGGCGCACCGGCGGCATGATCCCGACACCCGGAGAGGTCGTCGAGGCGCTGCGGCGCCTCGACGACGCGACGACCGCCACGCCGGCCGGGACGACCAAGGAGGTCCGGCCATGACGACCGATGCCCCGGCGGGCGCTCGCGTCATCTTCGATCGGCCGGAGCTGCTGACCGATCGGAGCACGCACTATTGCCCCGGCTGTGGTCACGGGGTCGTCCACCGGCTGATCGCGGAGGTGCTGGGCGAGCTCGGGCTGGGCTCCAGGACGATTGCCGTGGCCCCGGTCGGGTGCGCCGTCTTCGCCTACGACTACATCGGCGTCGACTTCGTCGAGGCTCCGCACGGCCGCGCGCCCGCGGTCGCGACCGGCATCCGGCGCGTCCGCCCGGAGGCCTTCGTGCTCACCTACCAGGGCGACGGCGACCTGGCCGCGATCGGCACCGCCGAGATCATCCATGCGGCGGGCCGTGGCGAGCTGCTGACCGCGGTCTTCGTCAACAACGGGATCTACGGGATGACCGGGGGGCAGATGGCCCCCACCACGCTCCTTGGGCAGCGCTCGACATCGTCGCCCGGTGGGCGCGAGGCCTCGTTCCACGGCTACCCGATCCCGATGACCGAGATGCTGGCAATCATGCCGGGGGTCGCCTATGCGGCGCGCGGCTCGGTCGCCGATGCGCCGGCGATCGGACGGACGAAGCAGTACCTGCGCCGTGCCTGCGAGGTCCAGCTCGAGGGCCGGGGGTTCGCGATCGTCGAGGTCATCAGCAACTGTCCGGTCGGCTGGGGCATGACGCCCACCGAGTCGATCGAGCGGCTCCGTGACGTGGTGGCGAAGCAGTATCGCCCCGGCGTCATCGTCGACCGCACGCAGGAGGGCTGACCGATGGAACGCTCGGTGATCTTCGCCGGCTTCGGCGGTCAGGGGCTGCTCTTCGCAGGCCAGGTCCTGGCGCGGGCGGCCATGAACGAGGACCGCGAGGTCCTCTGGATCCCCACCTACGGACCGGAGATGCGAGGCGGCACGGCAGCCTGCACGGTCATCGTCGGCGACGAGCCCATCGGCTCCCCGGTCGTGGATGCCGCCTGGGCTGCGGTCGTGCTGAACCCGCCCTCGCTTGCCAAGTTCGGACCGCTGGTCGCCCCGGGCGGCACGCTCGTCGTGAACGCCACGCTCGTGGAGGCCGAGTCCGGCCGCGTGGACATCGACGAGCTGCGCGTCCCGTGCACCCGCCTGGCCCGCGAGGCCGGCGACGATCGGCTGGTCAGCGTCGCCGCGCTCGGCGCCCTGATCGGGCGGACCGGCCTGGTCGGCCCCGATGCCGTGACCGCCGCGCTCCGGGAGATCCTGGGGCGCAAGCACGCGGACGCACTGGCAGGCGGATCTCGCGGTCTTCGAGGGCGGTCTCGCGTTCGGCCGGGCCGCGAACACGACCGAGGAACGCGCTGAGCCGGCGACCGACCGGGGCCGGCTGACCGGCGCCCGAGGGGTCCCGCTCAGGCAGTCCGGCGCCGCGAACAGCGAACGAGTGGCCGCTGGGCGCAAGCCCGGCGGCCACTCGACGTGTCTTCGCCCGGCGACGGGAACCTTGCCCCGCCGCCGGCTCTCAGGCGGTGGTCAGGTCGCGCGAGGCGGACCACGAGCGGAGCGTCCGCATGTAGTTGGCGCGCTCGTAGGCGGAGGGGTCCTCCACCGAGGCCGAGCTCGCGCTGCCGCGGAGCTGGCTGACCGACTCGTACTCGTGCTCGACCATCCAGGCGCGCAGGCTCGCCTCGACCGTGCGGATCTTGTCGGGGCCATTCCGGAGGATCGCCGAGGTCATCATCGCCACATCGGCCCCAACCATCAGGGCCTTGACCACGTCGGTCGCGGAGCCGATGCCTGAGGTGGCGGCGAGCGACACGTCCGGGCCGAGCTCGGGTCGCAGGATCGCGATCCAGCGGAGCGGGAGACGAAGCTCCCAGGCCTGGCTCAGCTCGAGCCGGGCCACCACATCGAGGGTGTCGAGGTCCAGGTCGGGTTGATAGAAGCGGTTGAACAGGACGAGCCCGTCGGCCCCTGCATCCACGGCGTGGCGCGCGACGTTCGCCATCGACGAGTAGTAGGGACTGAGCTTGACCGCCACCGGGATGGTGACGGACGAGCGGACCGCCCCGATCAGCGCGAGGTCGACGGCCTCGACGTCGGCGGCGGTCCGGCCTGGATCCGCGGCCACGTGGTACAGGTTGAGCTCGAGCGCATCGGCGCCGGCATCCTGCATCAGCTTCGCGTAGCGGACCCAGCCACCCTGGGTCGTGGCGTTGAGGCTGGCGATCACCGGGATGCCGGACCTGCGCCTTGATCTGCCGAAGCCGGGCCAGGTAGCGGTCCCCCACACCGGCGAACGACTGGATGGCCGGGAAGTAGTCCAGCGCCTCGGCGAAGCTATCCGTGCCGGCCTCCAGCGACCGGTTGATCTCCAGCTCTTCGAAGACGATCTCCTCCTCGAAGAGCGACGGAAGGACGATCGCCGCTGCGCCCGCCTGCTCGAGCAGGCGGGCGGAGGCGAGCTCGCCCGTGAGCGGCGACGGCGAGGCGACGATCGGCGAGCGCAGGTCGAGGCCGAGGTAGCGGGTGCGCAGATCGACGGTCACGCCTCGTCTCCCGTATCGGTGATGTCGGGCCCAGCGGCATGCGCCGGTCGGGCATCGGGGTCGGTGTGGACATGCGGCACGCTGCGGTGCATCGCGGCGAGCTGCTCGTAGTAGCGCCAGCGCTCGTCGACGTCCGCCTGCGCGCAGCTGCGCGAGCTCGGCCGCCCGCTCCGGCTGGGTGCGGGCGAGGATCGCGAACCGGGTCTCCCCGGCCACGAACTCGCTGACTGGCATCGACGGCGTGATCGAGTCGAGCTTGAACGGCTGGCCGGACTCGGCGTCGCTGGGATGGAACCGGTAGAGCGGCCAGTATCCGCTCTTGACGGCGTTCTTCTGGTGGGACATCGACTTGGCCATGTCGATCCCGTGGGCGATGCAGGTGCTGTAGGCGATGATCAGGGACGGCCCCGGCCAGGCATCCGCCTCGAGCAGCGCCTTGGCAGCCTGCGCATCGTTGCCGCCCATCGAGATCTGGGCGACGTAGACGTCGCCGTAGGCCCGGGCGACGGCGCCGAGATCCTTCTTGCCGCGCGATTTGCCGGCGGCCGCGAACTTGGCGACCGCGCCGCGCGGGGTTGCCTTCGAGGCCTGGCCGCCGGTGTTGGAATAGACCTCCGTGTCGAGGACGAGGACGTTGACGTTCCGGCCGGACGCCAGGACGTGGTCGAGGCCGCCGTAGCCGATGTCGTACGCCCAGCCATCCCCGCCCACGATCCAGACGCTCTTGCGGACAAGGTCGTTGGCGAGCGCCAGCAGGTGACGCGCGTCGGAGCCGGACTCGTCGTCCAGCCTTCCCAGGACCTCGCGGAGTCGCACGATCCGGGCGCGCTGCGCATCGATCTCCGCGTCGGTCTCCTGGTCGGCCTCGAGGATGTCCCGGACAAGATCGGGCCCGATGGCCGGCGCGAGCTTCGTGACCAGCCTTCGGGCCTGGTCGTTCTGGGCGTCCAGCGCCAGCCGCATGCCCAGCCCGAACTCGGCGTTGTCCTCGAAGAGGGAGTTGTTCCAGGCCGGTCCCCGACCCTGGGCGTTGACCGTCCAGGGGGTGGTCGGGAGGTTGGCGCCGTAGATCGAGGAGCAGCCCGTGGCGTTGGCCACGATCATCCGGTCGCCGAAGAGCTGGGAGATGAGCTTGAGATAGGGAGTCTCGCCACAGCCGTTGCAGGCAAGCGAGAACTCGAACAGGGGCTCGAGGACCTGGGCACCCTTGACGGTGTCGTGGGCGATCAGGCTCCGGTCGAGCGGCGCGATCGACTGGAAGAACTCCCAGTTGGGACGCTCCGCATCGCGGTGAGCACCGGCCGGCTCGAGGTTGATGGACTTGTGCTTGATCTCGGTCTTGCTCTTGGCCGGGCACACGTCCACGCAGACGCCGCAGCCGGTGCAATCGTCCGGGGCCACCTGGATCGTCAGGCGGTGGTCAAGCAGGTCGCGGGACTTGAACTCCTTGGAGAGGAAGCCGGCCGGCGCGCCCTCCACGGCCGCCGCCGGGAAGACCTTCATCCGGATCGCGGCGTGCGGGCAGACCATCGCGCACTTGCCGCAATCGATGCAGATCGAGGGATCCCAGATCGGGATCTCCAGGGCGATGGCTCGCTTCTCGTACCTGGTCGTGCCCAACGGGTACGTCCCGTCGATCGGGAAGGCGCTGACGGGAAGCTGGTCGCCGCCGCCGGCCATGAGGACGGCCGTCACGTTCTTGACGAAGTCCGGAGCGCTGTCGGGCACGATTGGCGGAAGCGCATGGCCGGTCCCGGCCCGGCCGAGCGTGACGTGGCCCAGCCGCGCGATCGAGGCGTCGATCGCGGCGTAGTTGCGGTCGACGACCGCCTGGCCACGCTTGATGTAGGTCTTGTTGACGAACTCCTTGATCCGCTCGATCGCCTCGGCCGACGGCAGCACGCCCGAGAGATGGAAGAAGCAGGGCTGCATGATCGTGTTGATCCTGTTGCCCATGCCCGTCTCGGCGGCCACGGCGAGGGCGTCGATGACCCAGAAGTCGATCTGCTTGTCGACCAGGAGCTTCTGGACGTCGGCCGACAGGTGATCCCAGATCTCGTCAGGCCCGTACGGCGAGTTGAGGAGGAACGTCGCGCCGGGCTTCGCGAAGTCGAGGATCTTGATCTTGTCGAGGAGCCCGAACTGGTGGCAGGCGATGAAGTCGGCGGCGTCGATCAGGTAGGCCGATCGCGTCGGCACGGGTCCGAAGCGCAGGTGCGAGACGGTGGTCCCGCCCGACTTCTTGGAGTCGTACACGAAGTAGCCCTGGGCAAAGAGGTCGGTGCCTTCGCCGATGATCTTCACCGAGGCGTGGTTCGCGCCGACCGTGCCGTCGGAGCCGAGGCCGAAGAAGAGCGCCTGCACCTCTCCCGCGGGTCGCGGGGTGCGGTAGTCGACGTCGATCGGCAGGCTGAGATGGGTGACGTCGTCGTAGATGCCCACCGTGAAGTGGCGCTTGGGCCGGGCCGCCGACAGCTCGTCGAAGACAGGCCGGATCATGCCCGGGGTCACTTCCTTCGATGAGAGGCCGTACCGGCCACCGATCACGCGCGGCATCGCCGCGAACGGGGGCGCGTCGGAGTCCATCCGCTCGCTGAGCGCGGCCACGACGGCCTGGTAGAGCGGCTCGCCGACGGCGCCCGGCTCCTTGGTCCGGTCGAGGACCCCGATCGCCTTGACCGTTGCCGGGAGCGCGGCGATGAGCGCATCCGTCGGGAACGGCTGGAAGAGCCGGACCACGACCACGCCGACCTTCTGGCCGGTGGCGTTGAGGGCGTCCACGGTCTCCTGCGCCGCTCCGGCGGCCGAGCCCATGATCATGATGACGCGATCGGCATCCGGCGCGCCGTGATAGTCCATGAGGCCGTAGCGGCGGCCGGTCTGCTGGCGAACTCGGCCATCACCTCGGTCACGATGCCCGGCACGGCGTCGTGGAACCGGTTCGCCGCCTCGCGCGCCTGGAAGAACGCGTCCGGGTTCTGCGCCGTCCCGCGGACGACCGGCGCGTCGGGAGTCATGCCTCGGGCCCGGAAGGCCAGGACGTCGTCGTCCCGGATGAGGGAGCGGATGACCTCATCCTCGATGACGGCGATCTTGTTGATCTCGTGCGACGTGCGGAACCCGTCGAAGAAGTGGAGGAACGGGATCCGCGACCGGAGGGTGGCCGCGTGCGCGACGAGGGCGAAGTCGTGGGCCTCCTGCACGGACCCGGCGACGAGCATCGCCCAACCGGTGGCCCGCGCGTGCATGACGTCGCTGTGGTCCCCATAGATGGAGAGGGCGTGCGTGGCCAGCGTCCGGGCCGCGACATGGATGACCGTGGGCGTCAGCTCGCCGGCGATCTTGAACATGTTCGGGATCATGAGGAGGAGGCCCTGCGACGCCGTGAACGTGGTCGCGAGCGCACCCTTCTGGAGCGCGCCGTGAAGCGCGCCGGCCGCACCGCCCTCCGATTGCATCTCGATCACGTCGGGGACCTGGCCCCAGAGGTTCGGTCTGGAGGCCGCGGCCCAGTCGTCCGCGTGCTCCGCCATCGGCGAGGCGGGCGTGATCGGGAAGATCGAGATCACCTCGCTCACGGCGTAGGCGATCCGGGCCGCGGCCTCGTTGCCGTCCATGCACTCGAAGACCTTGGTGCGGTCCCGGGGCTCATCTGGCGTGGGAGCGGCGCCAGGTGCGGCAAAAGGCCGCTCCGGGGGCGTCTGAAGGGTCATGCTGGACCTCCGATTGCCCGAAGACGGCTGGCGAGACTGCCGCCTTCGACGTGCTTCAGGATTGTCGCGCCGATGCCGGCGGCCCGGGCCTCCCGGGCCTCGTCGGCACCGAGGTACGCGGCGAGAACGACGATGTGGTTCCGGGGCGTGACGCCGTCCAGGGCATCCGCCACCGCCCGCCAGCCGCCCCGGAGCGCGCCGTCGACGAGGACGAGATCGGGCGCGCATGTCCGGGCCGCCAGGGCCGCGGATCCGGCCGACCGGACCTCACCGACGACGGCGAACCCGTGGCGGTTCAGGTGCGCGGCCAGCGCATCGGAGGCGCCCACGTGGTCGCTCACGATGAGGAGCCGGCGCACCGGCTGGGGAGGGGTTGGGACCATGCTCGTAGC
Source organism: uncultured Chloroflexia bacterium (assembly GCA_963800795.1). Classification (GTDB taxonomy): domain Bacteria; phylum Chloroflexota; class Limnocylindria; order Limnocylindrales; family CSP1-4; genus CTSoil-043. The sequence continues at coordinate 328,705 of CAWDCJ010000001.1, read as the reverse complement.
GTCGTCCCGGGCATTCAGACCGGGCACCCCCGCACCGGCCCCAAGAAGGGGGCCATTCGGCCCTGCCAACCGTCGCGATCTGCGGACCACACTGCCGAGCGTGGTGGACGCCGCAGGGGACGCGCGGCGTCCACCACTACCTGCGTTGGCCCCCGGCGCGGAGCTTGCGCAGCGGCCTCAGCCCGGCGACCGGGCGGCGGGCCCTACCCCATCGGCCACCAGCCCGAGCCCGCCTACAGGTAGTGGGTGCGTCGCGCCTGCACGGTCAGCTCGTCGCGGAAGTCGGGGTGCGCAATCGCGATGAGGGCCGCCGCCCGCTCGCGGATGGACTTCCCGTATAGCTCCGCGATGCCCCACTCGGTCACGACCGTTCGGACGTGCGCCCGCGTCGTCACCACGCCCGCCCCCTCGGCGAGGAATGGGGTGATCCGCGAGACCGTTCCGCCGCCCGCGGTCGAGGGAAGCGCGATGATCGCGCGGCCCTCCGCGGCCAGGGCCGCGCCGCGGATGAAGTCCATCTGGCCGCCAACCCCGCTGTAGAGTCGCCAGCCGATCGAGTCGGCGCAGACCTGGCCGGTCAGGTCGATCGCGATCGCCGAGTTGATCGCGGTCATCCTGCGGAAGCTGCGGATCACGTGGGTGTTGTTCGTGAAGTCACAGGCGCGCATCTCGACCATGGGGTTGTCGTGGGCGAAGCGGTAGAGCTTCTCGGTCCCCATCATGAACGTGGCCACGATCTTGCCGCGGTTGCGCTCCTTGGCCAGCCCCGTCACGGCCCCCGCCTCCACGAGGTCCACGACCGGGTCGGTCATCAGCTCCGTGTGGATGCCGAGGTCGTGCTTGTCGCGCAGGAACAGCGCGACCGCATTCGGGATGGCCCCGATCCCCATCTGGAGCGTTGCACCGTCCGGGACCATCTCCGCGACGAACTCGCCGATCCGGCGCTCTACCGGGTCGATCTCGCCGGCCGGCACGAGGTAGGGCGGCACCTCGACCTCGACCCCGTAGTCGATCTGCGAGACATGGATGAAGCTCTCGCCCAGCGTCCGCGGCATCGCGGCGTTGAGCTGGACGATGACGGTCTTCGCGGATCGGATCGCGGCCTGCATCGCCTCGACGGCCGTCCCGAGCGAGCAGTACCCATGCGCGTCCGGCATCGAGACGTTGCAGAGCACGGCGTCGAGCGGGAGCAGCCCCGCATCGAAGAGGTGCGGCACGTCCGACAGGAAGACGGGCACGAAGTCGGCTCGGCCCTCGTTGACCGCGGCGCGGGCGTTCGGGCCGATGAAGAGCGCCGTGTGGCGGAAGTGGCCGGCCATCTCCGGGGCCAGATGCGGTCCTGGCCCCTCGATGTGGAGATGGACGATCTCCACGTCGCGCAGCTCCGGGGCGCGCTGGACCAGCGCGTCGAGCAGGACGGACGGTGCCGCGGCGGCACACTGGACGTAGACCCGGTCGCCCGAGCGAATCGCCTCGGCGGCCTCGGCGGCGCTGACGATCTTCATGGCCGGAGTCTACGGATGTGCGCGCCGCACTGAGGGGGCGTTCGCGCGCTACGTGCCCGAGCCGGGCAGACGGTGCTTGGCGACAAAGGCAGCCGCCTGGGCACGCCGCTGCAGGTTGAGCTTCGAGAGGATCGAGCTGACGTAGTTCTTGACCGTCTTGTCGGAGAGGAAGACCTCGGAGGCGATCTCCTTGTTCGTCTTCCCCTCGGCCACGAGCTGGAGGATCTTCTGCTCCTGGGCGGTCAGCTGGGCCAGCTCGTCCGTGTACGTCCCGGACGCGATCCGCCGGACGCGCTCCAGGACCTTCTCGGTCACCGCCGGGTCGAGGAGTGACTCGCCGCGGCCCACGGCCTCCAGGGCGTTCACGAGATCGCGCGCGCGGATCTGCTTGAGGAGGTACCCGGAGGCGCCGGCGATGATCGCCGAGAGAACCGCCTCCTCGTCCGGGTAACTCGTCAGCATCACCACGCGCGTCGCGGGCAGCTCCGCCCTGATCTCGCGGCATGCCTCGATGCCGGAGCCATCCGGGAGGCGGACGTCCATGATCACGAGGTCCGGCTGGAAGCGGCGCGCCGCGTCGAGGGCCTCCTCGACCGTGCCCGCCTCCGCGACGACCTGGAACTTCTCACGGCGGTCGATGAGCGCCACGAGGCCCTGGCGCACGACCTCGTGGTCGTCGACGACGAGCAGACGAAGGGGACGCTGTTCGGGCTGCTCCGTCATGGTCGAGGGGTGCCTCCGTTCCGATTCACGCCCCAGGATCGTCCTCTGTCTCGCCGACCGAGGGGTCACGGGGAACATGGGCGATGATACGCGTCCCGCGATCGCGTGAGCTTTCCACGCCGAGACTCCCGCTGATGCCGGCCATCCGGGCGTCCATGTTGGCGAGGCCCAGGTGACCAAGGCCGCGCGGCGCCGTTCGGATCGAAACCCACGCCGTTGTCGCTGACGGTGACGGTGATCCCGCTGCTGTCGCTCGCGACGAGCACCTCCGCGCGGGTTGCCCGCGCATGCCGCGCGATGTTGCTCAGGGCTTCGCGCACCACCGAGAGGACCTCCAGGGTGCGCTCCGGGCCCAACCGGTTGGCGTCCACCTCCGCGCCGGCGCGCAGCTCCACGTCGACCATGGTGTTGACCCGGAACTCGTCGGCGAGGGCAGCCAGCCCCTCGACAAGCTCCACGCCGTCGAGCAGCTGGGGGCGGAGCCCGAAGATGAAGTTGCGGATGTCGCGAATTGTCTGGTCGAGGCTCTCGATGGCCCGCTCGACACGCCGGCTCGCCTCGGCGGGTTCCTCCACCATCAGGTCCGGGACATCCTCGAGGGAGAGGCCGACGGCGTAGATCGACTGGATCACGCCGTCGTGGAGGTCACGCCCGATCCGCTCGCGCTCCTCCACCACGGCGAGCCGCTGCACCTGGTCGTGGAGCCGGGCATTCTCCATCGCGATCGCGGCGTGGCCGGCGAAGAGCTCCACCAGCTGCTCATCCGCCTCGCTGAACCCGCCAGCCTTCTCGGTGAGGTAGAGGTTGCCGATCGTCCGGCCGTGGATGCTCACGGGCACGCCGAGGAAGGCGTGCATTTCCGGGTGATTGGGCGGGAAGCCGTACCGCCGGGGGTCCTGCATCAGGTCCGCGACCCGGTACGACCGGTTCTCGCGAATGATCAGCCCCAGGATCCCGTGACCGCGCGGGGGCGCCCCGATCCGGGATCGCTCGAGTCGCGACATCCCGCTCGTGATGAACTCCTCGATGACGCCCTCCGCGTCGACGATCCCGAGCGCGGCGTAGCCAGCGCCCACGAGCTCGCGGACGCGATCCACGATGACCTGGAGGACGCGGTCGACGGACAGGACGGCGGCCATAGCGCGGATCGAGGCATCGAAGGCGGCCAGCCGCTGGTCCGAGAAGCCGGCGGTTGCCGTGGCGGGCTCGACCTCGGGCGCGGTTGCGCCCGGGGATGTCCCACGGGCCCGCCGGACGCCCTGGCCCGGAGAAGGCCCGTCAGGATCGGCGGCGCGAGGCGCGGCGGCGTCGGTCACAGCCGCGAGCGTAGCAGGCGGACGAGCCCGGCGTTGACCACTGGTCGGCGCGGACCGCAGTCGGCCCGAAGGGCTGGTCACGTCCCGGGCGCGACTGGATGCCCGCCACCCGGCTCCAGCATCGCCGTGCACGCATGCGCATATGTTTTGCCCCTCGGGCACGTCGGATTGTGACAAATGCCCCATCGGGGGTCGAGCCCGGGGCGGGTAGCATGCCGCCCCATGAATGGCATGGGGAGCCGCAAGGTATCCGGGCCATTCACCTCGACAGCCCGGCGCATCGCGCGTGCGGTCACATCGAGGGGCCCAGGCGCGCAGCCAGCGTCGTCCCGGCGATCCGCAGGAGGCCGCGGAGACCGATGTCCCGAATAGAGACGATCCTTCTCGCGACCGACGCCTCGCGCGCGTCCCACGCCGCCGAGGAACAGGCCATCGAGCTCGCGGCCCGGCTGGGAAGCCGGCTCCTCGTCGTCTCCGCCTGCTCCGGGTCGCCCGAGGTCAAATCCGGCCGGGTCCTCGCCGTGGAGCGCGTCGTCCAGCGCGCGCGGGCCGCCGGCGCCAACGCCGCCGGCATGACCTGGGATGGTGACGCCGGCGAATCGGTCGTCGAGGCCGCCGCCGCGGAGCACGCGGACCTGATCGTGGTTGGAACCCACGAGCGCGGCACGGTCGGGCGGCTCTTCCTGGGCAGCGTCTCCGACCACGTGGTCCGCCATGCCGGGTGCCCGGTGATGGTGGTGCGGCCGACGCACGTTCTCTCCGGCTCGGCGAGCTAGCGGCGAGCTCGTCGCGCCGGCCGGCGATCCCCTACTTCGTATACATCCCCTCCGGGTCCAGCTCGTCGCGGATGAGTCGAAGCTCCTCCGCCGTCGGCGCGGGCGTCGGAGCCAGCGACGGCGACACGTGCGGCGCCCAGCCGAGCGTCGCCCGGACCTCGTCGAGGGTGGCGCCCGGGTGCAGGAAGTCGAGGCGCATCTCGCCGGTCTCGTCGAAGTGCCAGATCCCGAGGTCCGTGACCACGACGGACGGGCCGCGGCCCAGCCAGCCCTGCTCGCGCCGGATCCGCTCCGACTTCTCCGCGCCACCCAGGTTCCCCGGCGAGGTTCGGAAATCGATCCGGTCGACGAACGAGCGCGCGGACTGGCGCATGATCACGAAGATCTGGCGCGCGTTGATGGCGATCTCGCAGGCGCCACCCGAGCCAGGCAGCCGGGTCCTCGGTCGGGCATAGTCCCCGATCACGGTGGTGTTGATGTTCCCAAACCGGTCGATCTGGGCGGCACCCAGGAAGCCCACGTCGATCAGGCCGCCCTGCAGGTAGAAGGCGAACAGCTCCCACATGCTCGTCACGGCGGTCGCACCGGTGACGATGGTCGGGTCGCCTATGGAGAGGGGGAGACGCGCCGGACGGGCCCCGAAGACGCCGGCCTCGTAGACCAGCTCCATCTCGGGGGCGACGGTCCGCTTGGCGAGATTCACCGCGATGTTCGGGAGGCCGACGCCGACGAAGCACACGCGCTGGCCGGCAAGCTCACGGGCGGCGGCGACGATCATCATCTCGGACTTCGAGAAGCCGGCCCCTGCCGCCGACCCCGCCCGGCGGTCCGCATCCATCAGCGGTACTCCCCGTAGTCGACCACGCCCGAGGGCGCGGAACCGCTGGGCTGGAGCGCGCGAAGGCGCTCCTGGCCGAGCTTCTCCGCGTACGCTGCGCGGCCATCGAGGTCGTGGACCCACTCGCGGAGCCACGCGTCCGTGGCGGCCGGGTCCCGGCTGATCGGGTCCCAGTCCCGGTAGAAGCGGTTGTCCCGGTCGTAGCGTCCCTGGACATAGGAGGGATGGGCTCCCCACGGCTCCACCACCACGGCGTCGACGATGATGCCGGGCACGATGGTGCGGTTGGGATCGGCCCGGATCACGGCCTCGTCGACCAGCTCCTCCACGACCACGACCACCCGGCGCGCCGCGAACGCTGCCTCCTTCTGGCAGCCGAGGAGGCCCCAGGCCTGCGTATTGCCGGCTGCATCCGCGCGCTGCGCATGGATCACCGTGACATCCGGCTTGAGCGGCGGCACCGCATAGACCGTGCCGTCGCCATAGGGGCTCGCGATCGGCCGTATGAGCGGGTTCACGCTCGGCAGGTCGGTCTCGAAGTAGGACCGGATCGGCATGAAGGGGAGGTTCGCGGCGCCTGCGGTGTAGCGGGCCACCATCCCGAAGTGGCTGTACTCCTCCAATTCCAGGGAGGTGTTCTCACCCTCGGTGACGCGCCGGATCGCGTTCAGGCCGCCGACCCCGGGATTGCCGAGCCAGCTGAAGATCAGCTTGCGGGCGACCCCTGCCGCCACCATCTGGTCGTAGATCAGGTCGGGCGTCATCCGGGCCAACACGAGGTCGCGGCGGCCCTGCCGGATGATCTCGTGACCCGCGGCGAAGCTGATCAGGTGGGTGAAGCCCTCGATCGCGACCGTATCGCCGTCATGGACGAGCGCGGCGATCGCGTCGCGCATCGTGGCGACCTTGGAGGCGGACATCCGAGCGACCTCAGCGGTCGACGACGGCGGCGACGGCCTCCGCGAAGACCCGGCAGCCCGAGGCCGTCTCCGGCTCGGTGATCACGAGCGGCGGCGACATGCGGACCACGTCATCGCCGGCCGTCAGCACCATCAGCCCGCGCTGGAACGCCGCGTGCTCCACGGCGGCCGCCGTCGCGCCGGAGTCGAACTGGACCCCGACCAGCAGACCCTTTCCACGAACCTCCCGGACGCGATCCGGGTACGCAATCACGAGTGGGCGCAGCGCGGCGAGGATCTGCGCGCCCCGGGCCGCCGCGTTGTCGATCAGGCCCGTCTTCAAGGAGGGTGATCGTGGCCAGCGCCGCCGCACAGCTCACCGGGTTGCCGCCGAAGGTCGAGCCGTGGGCTCCGGCCGACCAGGTCATCAGGTGCTCCTTGGCGATCAGCGCGCCGATCGGCATCCCGGAGGCAAGGCCCTTGGCGGTCAGGATGACGTCCGGCTCGACGCCCCAGTGCTGGATGGCCCACATCCTCCCGGTCCGGCCCATGCCGCTCTGCACTTCGTCTGCCACGAGCAGGATCCCGTGCTGATCGCATATCCGGCGCAATCTCGGCAGGAACTCGTCGTCCGGGACCTGGATGCCGCCCTCGCCCTGGATCGGCTCGACGATGATCGCCGCGACCTCGCTGGCCGGCACGAGTCGCTGGAAGACGCGCTGCTCGAGCTCGTCGAGGCCCGCCGACCCGAATGGCACGTGGTGGACACCCGGCAGCAGGGGGCCGAAATGGGCGTGGTACTTCGCCTTGGAAGCCGAGAGGCTGACGCTCCCGTACGTGCGCCCGTGGAAGCCGCCCAGGAAGCTGACCACGTAGGGGCGCCCGGTCGAATAGCGGGCCAGCTTGATCGCCGCCTCCACGACCTCGGTTCCCGAGTTGCCCAGGAACACGCGGCTGGGGCCGTGAATGGGCGCGATCCGCTCCAGCTCGGCCGCGAGCTGCGCGTAGATCGGCAGGTAGAAGTCCGAGGCGCTGTAGTGGAGGAGCTGCGTCGCCTGCTCCTGGATCGCCGCCACGACCCGGGGGTGACAGTGCCCGGTCACGTTCACCGCGATCCCGGCGCAGAAGTCCAGGAACCGGTTCCCGTCGATGTCCTCGATGACCGATCCGCGACCGAGAACGGGCACGATCGGGTAGGCGCGCGGCAGCGACGGAGAGGTGTAGCGCTCGTCGAACGCGATATGAGCGCGGGCCTTCGGGCCTGGAAGCTCCGTCACGAGGTGGGGCGCATCGAACCCGGCGTCCGGGACTGCGGTCAAGCCGACTGGATCGACACCCCGGACCGCCACGTGGCTCATCATGCACCTCCGGCGACGACGGGCATTCGGCCGCGGACGGGCACCGGAGCCTGAACGCATAGAAAGTATGCAGACTGGATACGGCGAGTATAGCCGGGCTGCGCGGTCCCGGTCCGCGGTCCCGGTCGCGGTCAGTCGACGACGGTGTGGCTCTGTTCGCGCAGGAACTGGGCTGGGTAGTACATCGAGAGACCGGCCTTGCCCGTGCTGCCGGATGCCTTCCAGCCGCCAAACGGCTGCACGCCCGGCCAGGCGCCGGTCGTGGCGCCGGCGCGCCGGTTCACGTACACGGCGCCCGCCTCGATCCGGTCGAGGAACTGCTCGACCTCGGCCGGGTCCTCGCTGTAGACGCCAGCGGTCAGGCCGAACGAGCTCTCGTTCGCGAGCCCGATGGCCTGGTCGAGCGAATCGACCGCGGCGACGGCGGTCAGCGGGACGAACAGCTCGTCCTGGAAGAGCCGGTGCGCGGTCGGGACCTCCACGACAGTCGGCTCGACGTAGAAGCCGTGGCCGAGATCTCCCTCGGTCAGGGTCTCTCCTCCCACGTGGACTCGACCGTCCCGGCGTGCCTCCGCCACGGCCCGCTGATGGCGCTGCACGGCGCTCGCGTCGATGAGCGGGCCAAGCCAGTTCTCCCGCTCCAGCGGGTCCCCGATCGTGACCTTCTCCGTCTTCTGGACCAGCAGGCGGACGAGCTCGTCACGGACCGGCCGCTCCACGTACACCCGGCTGTTGGCGGAGCATTTCTGGCCACCGTAGCCGAAGGCCGAGCGCATGATCCCCTCGGCGGCCTCCTCGAGGTCGGCTCGCGCCGTGACGATGGCCGGGTTCTTGCCACCCATCTCCACGATGCAGGGCCGCGGGAACCGGGTGGAGAAACGCCGGTAGAGCGCGAAGCCGACCTCGAACGAGCCCGTGAAGACGATCCCGTCGACGCCCGGGTTGACCTGGAGCTCCTCGCCCACCGTCGCGCCCGGTCCCATGACCAGGTTGAAGACGCCCGCGGGGATGCCCGCGTCCGAGAGCGCCTCGGCCAGCAGGGAGCCGGTCATCGCGCCGGCCGAGGCAGGCTTGAAGACGACGGTGTTGCCGCCGGCGAGGGCGCCCGCCGTCGGGCCCGCGGCGAGCGCCATCGGGAAGTTGAACGGGCTGATGACGGCGAAGACCCCGAACGGGCGAAGGATCGAGCGGGTGTGGACCGCCGGATCGCCCAGGTTGTCCATCGGGTGGTCGTAGCCGTTGTTGCGCTCGAAGACATCCGCGTAGTAGCGCAGGAGATCGGCCGCCTCCTCCACCTCGCCGAGTGCCTCGAGGCGGTTCTTGCCAACCTCGATCGCCATGCAGGCCGCGTACTCCATCTGCCGCTCGGAGATCAGCTCCGCGGCGCGACGCAGGATGGCCAGGCGCTCCCGCCACGGCATCGCGCGCCAGGCGGGCTGGGCGGCCCGCGCCGCCGCGATCGCGTCGCGGGCGTCGCCGGCGGTCCCCTTGGCGAACGTGCCCACGAGCACCCGGTCGTCGATCGGCGAGCGAAGCTCGAATGTGCCCGTGCCGTCGCGGCCGACGCCGTTGATGAGGTTCCGGTGGTACGCGCCAAGGCGCGCACGGGCCCGCACGACGCCCGCCTCGTAGAGCGCGTGAAGCTCCTCGTTGTCGTTGCGGAGCGTGGCGTATGTGATCTTGATCCGCTCGGTCATCGGCGATCCCCCTCGTGCCCAGGAGCGGCAGGGCGGACGCCGCGGCGCCTCGTGGCGGATGGATCCGCGGGCACGATCGGGACGGCGCCCGGATGCCGCGAGCTGCGGTCCGGTGGCGGTCAGTCTAGCGCGGAGACGACATCCGCCAGTGAGGGAGCCACCGCGTCCGGGATCGCCCGCGAGCGACGCGTTCCGACTCCCCGCGCCGCCCCGCGCTCGAGCGCTGCGGCGGCTGCCGTGTCGGTCTTGCCAGTCAGGACGAGGATGCCGCGCAAGCCTGCCCGGTGCGCCCCCGCGATGTCCTGGACTGGATCGTCCCCGACCATGGCAACGTCGCGCGCCGGGACGCGGCGGCCGAGCTCCGCCGCCAGCCCGGCCAGCGCGGTCCGGAACATGATCGGGCCGGGCTTGCCACAGATCACCGCCCGGACTCCGGTGGCGTACTCGAGCGCGGCCACGAACGCGCCGCTGTCGAGGGTCGGGCCGCGAGCCGTGAACCACCATGGGTTCCGATGCATCGCCAGCAGGGCCGCACCAGCCCGGATCAGCCGGAACGCGCGGTCTAGGTTCGCGTAGCTCAGGTCCTCCTCTCCATCGCCGATGACGACGGCGGCTGCCCGCGCGCCTGGCGCGTCAGCATCGCCGAATGCCATCAGCTGCTGGCCCGCGAACTCGCGGCGGCCATCCGGCTTCGTGATCACGAACAGCGGCCGGCCCGCATACCTGGCAGCCGTGCGAGCCGCGGTCGCGCTCGCGGCGGTGACGATCAGGTCTTCGGTGATCGGCAGACCGGCGGCCTGGAATCGCGCGGCGAGCGTGCTGCGATGGGCCGACGAGTAGTTCGTCGCGATCCGGAACGGGATGCCACGCGCGCGGAGCGTCTCGAGCGCGGCGCGTGCGCCAGGCAGGTCCGCGCCCTGCATCACCAGGACGCCATCGGCGTCGAGCACGAAGGCCGCGACGCCGGCGAGGGCGCGCCGAAGCGCGGGGGGCGCGACGCGGCTCTCGGCGTCGGGCGGCTTCGCGTGCATCAGCGCGACAGTACCAAGGCCCGGGCCGGCCCGCCACGAACGGATCGCTGCCCACCCCGGGGCACCCCGTGCCGCCGCCCCAACTCCGTGCCGTTGCGGGCGCTGACGCTCCGGCGAGTCGTCCGCGGCTCCCCGGGTAGGATGGCGCGAACATGCATGCCGCTGGGGCGGGCGTGCCCGGCTGCAAGGGAGGACGGCAACCGATGGGCCTGCTCGATGGCAAGACCGCGCTCATCTTCGGGGTCGCGAACGACCACTCGATCGCCTGGGGCATCGCGCAGGCACTCCACGAGCACGGCGCATCGGTGGGCTTCAGCTCCATGGAGAGCCTGCTCGACAAGCGCGTTCGCCCGCTGGCCGCGCGGATCGGCTCGACGTTCGTCGAGCCGTGCGACGTGCGCGACGACGCGCAGGTCCGGGCCGTCTTCGATCGCTGGGGCGCGGAGGTCGGCCGGCTCGACATCCTGGTCCATGCCCTGGCCTTCGCCAACCGCGCCGACCTCGACGGCCACTTCGTCGACACCTCGCGGGACGGGTTCGCGCTCGCGCTCGACGTCAGCGCCTACTCGCTGGTCGCGCTCGCGCGCGAGGCGCGACCGCACCTCGCGCCGGGGTCGAGCATCCTCACCCTGAGCTACTACGGCGCCGAGAAGGTCGTCGCGCACTACAACGTGATGGGCGTGGCGAAGGCAACCCTGGAGGCGTGCGTGCGGTACCTCGCGGCGGACCTTGGGCCCGCGGGCATCCGGGTGAACGCGATCTCGGCCGGGCCCGTCCGCACGCTCGCAGCCCACGGGATCGCGGGGTTCAAGGAGATGTACGGCGGGTTCCGCGACGTCGCGCCGCTGCGCGCGAACATCACCCCCGGCGACGTGGCAGGCGCGGCCGTCTGGCTGGCGTCCGACCTTTCGCGACAGGTCACCGGTGAGACGATCCACGTCGACGGCGGGTTCAACATCGTCGGGGTCCCGAACGCCGACGCTGCCGGCTAGGTCGCCGCAGTTCCCCGGGGGCCTCAGCGGCAGTCGCGGCAGCGACCCACGACCGTGACGTGCGATAGGTCGACCGCGAAGCCCCGGGCCGACTCGAGGGCCTCCACGATCGAGGCGGCCTCTTCGGCGCTGATCTCCCAGGCGCCCCCGCAGGCCCGGCAGTGGAGGTGCCCGTGCTCCGCGTCCGGGAGGACGTGGTACTGCTGGCGCCCGTCCGGCCCGTGGCCATGGCGCACGATGCCCAGCTCCTCGAGGACCTCCAGCGTTCGATAGACGGTCGAGGGGATCGTGGATGGATCCTGCTCGCGGCAGCGCTCGACGAGGTCGGCGCCCGTCACGTGGCCGTGCGTCTGCGAGAGCACCGCCAGGAGTGCCCGCCGCTGGGGCGTCCAGCGCAGGCCGTGCGCGTGCAGACGTTCGCGCACCGCCTCCCACCCGTCGATGTCATCGGCGCGGGACCCGGGCACGTCGGGAGATCCAACTGGCTGCATGGCGCGAAGTGTACGGCGGACGGCCGCGATCGCAGCTATTGCAACTGATTGCAGCAACGTCGATTGCCAACTACACTCCGCGTACCCCCGACGGGAAACCATCACGACCAGCGCTACCGGCCCCCACCGGAGGAATCCATGCACATCCCCGACGGCTACCTGAGCCCGGTCGTCTCCGTCGGGCTCGGCGTTGCGACGCTGCCCGCCTGGGGGGTCGCCACCCAGAAGGTCAAGGCGATCCTCAATCACCGGACCATCCCGCTCCTCGCCATCTTCGCGGCGCTGAGCTTCACGATCATGATGTTCAACGTCCCCGTGCCTGGCGGGACGACCGCGCATGGGGTCGGGGGCACGCTCATCGCGATCGTGCTGGGACCGTGGGCAGCCGTGATCGCGGTGAGCGTGGCGCTGATCATCCAGGCGCTCTTCTTCGGGGATGGCGGGATCCTGGCGATCTTCGCGAACTCCCTGAACATGGCGATCATCCTGCCGTTTGTCGGGTACGCCGCATACCGCCTGCTCGCGGGCCGCGCCCCGCTCCTCTCCACGAGGCGGGCCGTGGCGGCCGGCATCGCCGCCTACATCGGCATCACCGTCGCTGCCGTCGCGGTGGGCATCGAGCTGGGCATCCAGCCGATCTTCTTCCACGACGCCGCCGGGAAGCCGCTGTATTCCCCGTACGACCTCAACGCGGCGATCCCCGCCATGGTCCTTGCCCACGCCTTCGGCGCCTCGATCGTGGAGGGCATCATCACGTTCCTCGGGGTCGCCTATCTCCAGAAGCGCCATCCGTCGTACCTCACGTCGCTGCGCAGCGTGTACGCGCCGGGCGTCACCGAGGACGGTGAGGCCCCGGCGCGGCCGTACTGGCAGGTGCTGCTCGGGTCCGCTGCCCTGACGCTCGTCGTGCTCGCCGCCGTCGGGCTCGTCATCGGCGGTGGGGACCCCGGGCGGCTCTTCGGTGCGGACTGGTCGATCGTCAACTGGGCGGACGTCGGGACGATGCTCCTCCTGACGGCCGTCATCGCGCTCGTGGTCGTGCCGCTGGCCTATCTCGTGCTGCCGCGCCGGCTGAAGCGGATCGGGTCGTCGTTCACGCTGATCGCGGTGATCGCCCCGCTCGGCCTCATCGCGCCCGGGTTCGCCTACGGAGAAGGCAGCACGGAGGACGTCCAGGCGGCGTTCGGCTACATCCCGAAGGGGCTCCAGGACCTGTCCGGCATGTTCAGCGCTCCTCTCGCCGGGCTACGACATCCCGCTGCCGTTCTTCAGCGGCGCGAACGGGGCGCTCTGGCACGCGGCCGTCGGCTACCAGCTGGCGGGGATCGTCGGGATCCTGCTCGTGGGTGGCGGCGTCCTGCTCCTCGCCCGCCTCCTTCGCGGCCGGGCAGCCGCGGAGGACCTGCCGGATGAGACGGGGCCCGGCCACGTCGCGCCGGGAGAGGCTGCCGGAGGCGTCAGGGCATGACGGCCGTCGCTCCGGTCGCACCCGAGCAGCCGGGCGCCGCGAACGGCCGGCTCGGTCGTGGCGGCACGCGCCCCGAGGGCCGGGTCGGGTGGCTGGAACAGACGCTGGGCGGGATCACCGAGTCCATCGAGCACGCCATCTTCACCGAGCAGCACGCCCGCATGGACGGCTGGCTGCAGCGGCGCGATCCGCGCGCCAAGCTCGGGATGTTCCTCGCGCTCGTGCTGGCGGCCAGCCTCACCGCGTCGGTGGGGGTCCTGGCCGCGATCTACGGGACGATCCTGCTCGCCGCCCGGGCCAGCCGCGTTCCGTTCTCGTTCTTCGTGAAGCGCGTCTGGCTCGGCATCCCGTTCTTCGCGGGCATCGTCGTGATCCCCGCGATCTTCATGGTCCCCGGACCCCGCCTGTTCGACCTCGCGATCGGGCCGCTTCACCTCGCGCCGTCGGAGAACGGCGTGGCCGGCGCGGTGCTGTTCGTGGCGCGAGTCGGGGTCTCCGTCTCGCTGGCCGTGCTCCTGGTGATGACCACCCCGTGGGCGGACATCCTCAAGAGCCTGCGCTCCGTGCGCGTGCCGCAGGTCTTCGTGCTGATCCTGTCGATGACCTATCGCTACATCTTCCTCTTCCTCCACACGACCAACGGGATCCTCCTGGCCCGCAAGAGCCGCGTGGTGGCCCGCACGTCGGGCGGGGAGCAGCGGCGCTGGATCAGCGGCACCATCGGCAACCTCATGGGCCGTGCTTTCAAGATGAGCAACGATGTCTACGCCGCCATGCTGGCGCGAGGCTTCTCGGGCGAGATGCGGGCGCTCACGTTCTACCGGATGGCTCCCGCGGACTGGGCGGCCCTGGGCGGCGCTATGGCCCTCGCTGCCGCGGCCGTGCTCGTCGGGCACCTCCTGCCGTGACCGAGACCGCCCCGCCCGGGGCCGCAGCCGAGCCGATCTTCGAGCTGTCCGGCGTCCAGTACACCTACAACAACCGGCAGGTCGCGCTCGACGGCATCGACCTCGTGGTCCGGCCGGGCGAGCAGGTCGTGCTGCTCGGGGCGAACGGGTCGGGGAAGTCCACGCTCCTCAAGATCCTCGACGGGATCATCGCGCCGACCGGTGGCCGGCTCCGGGCGCTCGGCCTGGACATCGCCGCGGTGGTCGACGGATTCGACGCGTTCCGCTTCCACCGCGAGGTGGGCCTCGTCTTCCAGGACCCCGACATCCAGCTCTTCAGCGCCACCGTGATGGATGACGTGGCCTTCGGACCGCTCCAGCTGGGGCTCGCGCGCGACGAGGTCGCGGCCCGCTGCGACGAAGCGCTGGGGCTGATGGAGATCCGCCACCTCGCCAACCGGGCGCCGTTCGAGCTCTCCGGGGGCGAGAAGAAACGGGCGGCCATCGCGTCGGTGCTGTCCCTGCGGCCCCACGTCGTCCTCCTCGACGAGCCGACCGCCGCCCTCGATCCGCGCACGAAATGGGTGCTCGTGAACCTGATCCGGCGGCTCGGCGAGGCAGGCCGCACCGTCATCACGGCGACCCACGAGCTGGACATCGTCCCGGTCATCGCCGACCGCGTCGTGGTCCTGGGCGAGGACCGGCGCGTCCATGCCGACGGCGCGCCCGCCGAGATCCTGGGGGACCGCGACCTGCTCATCGCCGCCAACCTGATCCACGAACACCTCCACGAGCACGGCGGGATCCGGCATTCGCACCCGCACGCCGTGGACGAGCCGCACGTCGACGGTCACGCTGGACCCGGCGACGACCGGGCCGACCCGCTGGCTGCCGCGGCACCGTGGACGTCCGTGGCGGGGGACATCGATCCGTCCGTCATTGCGCCCGAGCCCGGCAGGCCGAGCTGACGATGGGCATCGACGGCCTGGTCGGGCTCGCGCGCACGATCGCCTCGGCGGTGGGCGCGACCCTCCGACGGCTCCTCGGACGCACAGACGGCCCGACGCGGCCCGCGCTCTGACCGCGCCGGGTCGAGGCTCAGGGAGCGCTGCTCACCGACGGGATGGGCGAGGCGCTCGCCGACGGGACGGGTGAGGCGCTCGGCGACGGGATCACGAGCCTCTGGCCGGGGACGATCAGGTTCGGGTTGGTGATGCCGTTGGCGTCCTGGATCGCCTGAAGCGTGACGCCGAACAACTGGGCGATCCGGCCAAGCTGATCGCCGCGTTCCACCACGTAGACCAGCGGCGTTGCGGCCGGCGTTGGAACGACGCTGGGCGGCGGTGTGGCAGACGCGCCCGCGCTCGGCGACGCGCCGCCCGATGCGGCCCCGGGGGTCTCGGACGGTCCGGCCGTCGGGGCCGCCGCCGATCCCGCGGTCGGGGCAGGCGAGCCGGCCGAGATGCTTCCCGCCGGCAGCGGGATGAGGAGTGGGAGGAGCATGCCGATGCCGAAGCCACCAGCGCCCACGACGACCAGGATCAGGAGGCCGGCGAGGATCGACGTGACCGGTGATCGGCGCCGAGGACGCACCGCGCCATCCTCCGGGAGAGGCGGAACGGTCCGGTAGATCGTCCCCGGCGATGAGGCCGCATCGGCTTCGTCCGCCTCGGGCATGGATCCCGCGCTGCTGGCCGTCTATCTCGCCGGCAGATCCCGGGCCGCCTGTTGCCGGTTGGTCGGGAGCGTCGGCCTCGGCCGGGGCCGTGGCGTCGCCGGTCGCGGCGGTCGCAGCCGGCTGGGTCTCCGTGGCCTCGCCCGTGGCTGTTGTGGGCGTGGTTGCCGGGATCACCGCGGGCGTGATCGCGGCCGATTCGCCAGGGGTCTCATCGACCTGAGCCGGAGTGGACGCGGCCGCGGCCGGGCTTGCCGCGACCCCGGCGTCGGTTACCTCGTCGAGTGCGTGGTCGCGGAACCAGCCGGGCTCCTCGCCCGGAGGCCGATTCCACGATTCCTCGACCCACGCGGCGGCCTCGGCCTCCGCCGCCGCCTCGGCAGCCTCGGCGGCGTCGGCTCCGAGTGACTCAGAGGGCGCGTTGGCGGGGCCGACGCCGGCCCGGCCTCCGGGGCGGGTGCGCCTGCGACGGGGCGGGTGGGGCTTCGCCATCGGGCCGGATTGTACGGGCCGCGCGCGATAGGTGCGGATCGAGGGCGTCCCCGCCACCGAGCTGGCCCGCGGCGATCGGTCGCCGCGAATGCTCGTTGCTCGCGCACCGCGCGGCGGGCAGCTTCCTTCTACCCCGCGTCCGAGATCTCGAACCGGGCCAGGCGCCGCGCACCGAGGACGAACGCCAGGATCGTCACGAGCGCCGCCAGGACCAGGCCGGTCACCGGAGCCACGTCCTGGGCGAGCGACCCTGCATCGGAGCCCGCGATCCCGGCTGCGACCGCCAGCCCGTACTCGCGAATCGACAGGAGCCGGGTTCCCGAGAAGAACGATGCGATGAACCCTTCCCAGAGCAGGACGTAGCCCAGCCCGACAATGAGCGCCCGCCCCGACCACACGGAGAGGGTCACGAAGACCGCCGTGTAGGCGATCACCGCGACCGCCGTGCCCCCGAGCATGCCCAGCACGAGGCGCGGAACATCCAGCCCGACGAGCAGGAGCCCCGTCAGCAGCGCCGAGGTTCCGCACAGCATCACGCCGCTGGTCGCGGCCACGAGCATCTTGGCGAGCACGATCCAGCTCCGGCCGACCGGCCGGGCCAGGAGGTGGATCACCGTCCCGTCGTCGATCTCCGCGCCGATCGCGGTCGTGCCCAGGATCAGGGCGACGAGCGGCACGACCGTGGTCATCACGAGCGACTCGTAGAGCTGCCGGAGGTCCTCGGCAGTCGGCTCCCGATCCACCGAGGGCGAGGATGAGCGCGACGCCGACCGGCGCCATCGCGAGGAGGCCGACCAGGAGGATCCGGCGGCGCCCAAGCAGGCCGCGCGATCGTGACGTCAACCAGCGGGCCGAGGACCGATGCACCGAGCACCGGACCGGATGGGTGGCGCGGCAGAGGCGGAGGCGCGGGCGCCGCTGCTGGCCAGCCCGGCACGGGAGAACGGCCGGGCGGCGTCGCCCCGCCGCTCACCGTCGCACCAGGTAGTCGAAGACCGATTCGAGCGATTCGTCCGCCGGAGCGAGCTCGAAGATCGAGACGCCGGCAGCTCGAGCCAGCCCGGGCAGCTCGCGCGTGAAGGCCGCGAAGTCGGCCGTTCGGACATCGAGGCGACCGTCCTCGAGCGCCAGCCCCGAGACCATCGGCCGGCCGGCGAGCTGGACTGCCAGCGCCCGGTCGTCCGACGTCCGGAGCGTGAACGAGTGCGGCCGGTCGGTCATCAAGCGGCGGATCTCGCGAAAGTCACCCGACGCGGCGAGGCGGCCGGCAACCATCACCAGGACTCGTTCGGCGACGCGCTCCACTTCCTCCAGGATGTGCGACGAGAACAGGATCACCCGGCCGGCATCGGCGAACTCCCGGAGGAGCGCCATCATGTGGAGGCGCTGGCGCGGATCCATCCCGTTGAACGGCTCGTCAAGGATGAGCACGGCCGGATCGTGGACGAGCGCGGCGGCGACCTTGGCGCGCTGGCGCATGCCCTTCGAGTACGTGGCCAGCTCGCGGTCCGCGGCCATCGAGAGCTCGACCCGTTCCAGGGCCCGGTCGACGGCGCCGCCTCCGAGGGGCAGGCCCTGGAGCTGGGCACTCAGGCGGACGAACTCCCGGGCCGTGAGATACGGGAAGACCGCCTCGCGCTCGGGGACCAGCCCCACGCGCCGGTAGATCGCCGGGTCGCCGAAGGTCGGGCGCCCGTCCACGGTCACGCCTCCCGCGGATGGCCGCAACAGCCCCGCGATCAGATGAAGCAACGTGCTCTTACCGGCCCCGTTCGGGCCCAGGAGACCGGTGACCCCCGGCGCAAGCCCGAAGGTGATGTCGTTGACCGCCACGACATTCCCGTACCACTTGGCGACGGCGTTCACGGACACGCTGGGGGTCGGCGCGGCAGTCGTCATGCCTCGATCCGTCGGTACCGAACGACGAGCACGAGGAGCGTGGCGACGGCGACAAGGCAGGCGCCCATGGCGAAGACCCCGGCGTCGATCCCGGAGTCCGTCACGCTCGCGTTGCGGCCCGCGACACCGAACAGCGTCGAAGCGAGGCCGTCGAGGAGCGCGAACGGATCCAGCAGGGCGACGTAGCGGAGCGGGTCGCGCAGCTTGCCCTCGACCACGAGGACCTGCACGACCCCGCTCAGCACGAGGAACGTCGCCACGATCGCCCCCGCCGAGAACGCCCTGCGCGGAATGAAGGCCGCGATCGCGAGGGCGATGCCGGAGAAGAAGGCGGCCGCGACGGTGGTGCTCACCAGGATCGGGACGAGCAGCGGCAGCGCGTCGCCGAGGCCAGCGCCCAGGTCGACCGACGCGAAGATGATCCCGAGCAGGAGAATCGCCTGCGGCACCAGGAGGACAAGGGCCAGGGCGCACATGAGCGCCCCGTACTTCGCGAGCGCGTAGTCGGTGCGCTCGAGCGCGCGACTGAAGTAGAGCGTCAGGATGTGGCTTCGCTGGTCCCGACCGAGCAGCTCGGGAGCCTGCGCCGTCACGAAGAACGCGATGAACGTCTGCACGTAGGTCAGATAGTTCTGCGGCGTGATCGGGCTGACCCGCTCGGCCGCCGGGCCCGCCAGCGCCCGGATGCCGACGGCGATCACCGCGGGCAGCAGCGTGAGACCCGCCAGCACGAACGGCGCGATCTTCGCTCGGCCACCCCGGCCGATCCCGAACGTCCACTTGAGGGAGTGGACGAAGAGCGTCGAGATCGCGTGCCGGCGGCCCAGCCGGGGCCCATCGTAGCCGTGGTATCCCAGGTCGAAGATCGAGCCCGTCGCGCTTCCCGCGATGAGGTCAGGCGGCTGTGCCATTGGCGCCCTCCTCGTCGGGATCATCACGGAAGAGGTCCTCGACCCGGTGCCGGGCCGGTTCGACGCGGATCAGCGCGAGGCCGCGGGTGGCGGCCACGTCCCGGATCGTGTCGTAGGGCAGCTCCCCCTGGGCTCCGACCAGCACTCGGCGCGGCCCGTCCACGCGAGCCGGGAACCCGGCCGCCACGAGATCGGCCGCGAGATCGGCCGACCCTTCGTCGACCTCGACGATCAGCGTCCCGGTCCGTCCGGTGAAGCTGGCCAGCGAGGCGGACCGAAGGAGGCGGCCGCCGTCGATCGCCACCACGTGGTCGCAGACGCGCTCGATCTCGCCGAGCAGGTGCGAGCAGACCAGGACCGCGATCCCGAATTCGGTTCCGGTGCGGCGAACGAGGTCCAGCATCTCGTCGCGCCCGGCGGGATCGAGCCCATTCGTCGGTTCGTCGAGCAGGAGAAGGCGCGGGTCGTGCACGAGCGCCTGGGCGAGCTTCACCCGCTGTCGCATTCCGGTGGAGTACCCGCCGATCGGTCGGTAGCGCTCCTCGAAGAGGCCGACGTGGCGCAGGACGTCCGCGGTCCGCTCGCGCGCCGCGATTCGCGGAAGGCCGCTCATCTCCGCGAGATGGGCGACGAGGTCGGTTGCCGTGAGGTCGGGCGGGAGGACATCGTGCTCGGGCATGTATCCCACCCGTTCCCGGATGCGGCCTCCGTGCACGGCGGTGTCGAGGTCCAGGACCGAGGCGCGCCCGCTCGTCGGCGCCAGCAGCCCGAGGAGGATCCGCAGGAGCGTGCTCTTGCCGGCCCCGTTGGCCCCCACCAGGCCCACGATCCCCGGCTCGATCTCCACGCTCAGCGCATCGAGCGCCAGGACGCCGCCGCCCGGCCCCGGATATCGCTTGGTCAGGTTCTCGGTGGCGATCAGGGGCATGCGCGGAGTGTAGGCCGCCGGGTGAGGGTCGGGCACGCTCGCGCCGGGCGGGCTCGCAGCCAGGTGAGTCGGCACCGGGTTGGGTCGAGCCCGATCGCACCTCGCCCCGTCGCTCGACTCGACGCGCGGCCGATCCCGCGGGTGGCGACCGGTCTGCTGCGCCTGCCTCAGCTCGGCTGCGCCCACGGCGCGTCGGCCATCCGGTACACGACGTTCCTGCCGCCCTCCACCCGGTAGGCGACCGCGATGGGCTGGAGGGTTGCGGCATGCACGGCCAGGTGAAAGGCCGGGAAGGCACCGGCGTCGGTCTCCAGCGTCCCGATCACGAACGCCATGACCTGGCCGTTCGTGGTCCGAAGGGTGAAGCCGTTGACCTGCCCGGCCGGCGCGTCGACCGCGATCACGACCCCGGCCGCCGTCCGATCCTGGGGCCCGCAGGCCGCGACGGCGAGTCCAACCGCGAGCACCAACGCGAGGGCGCCGACGCGACACGGCAGCGAGGGCGCGGGACAGGACGAGGTGAGCACTACGCCCGGCACGGTAGCAGGAACCGGGTCAGGCGGCTGCCTGGCCGCGGCGTGCCGTTCGGCGGCGCGTTCCAATCCGAACGGCCATGCCGCGTGCGGGCACAGCAGCGTACCGTCGGGCATGCGGAGGTACGCAGATGCACGGACGATCAGCCCACCCCACGCCGCCTCTCCTCGAAGCGCCCGCGTCTCCGACGGAGGTCCCGCGACCGCGGGTCGATTCGAGAGAGCCGGCCCCCATCGAACAAACCACACGCCCGAGCGCCACCGGCGGGAGGGCCGCCACCGTCCCGCCCGGCCCGTCGAGCGGCGCCGTTGTCCACCTCGGGCGGACCGGCGCGCGCGTTGCGCGGCACGGCACGGCGGGTCGCCCGCAGATCGTTGCGGTTCCCCGCTGCTCGCGGGCACGGTCCGCTGAGCCCTATCTGGTCCGGATCCTGCATGCCGTCGGGGATCGCGCGCCCGTCGTCATCGCCGGTCTCGCGGACGACCGAACGGCGCTCGAACGGGAGCTCGTCCGGATCGGTCACGAGCCCGATCGGTTCATCGAGGACGCCCACCTCGACGGCGTCGACCAGGCGTTGCGCGACCGGCTGCACGCGCTCGGCTCCGACCCGGGCTGACGACGCCCGTCCGACCGGGGTTGCGGCGCGGCGCGGGCGCCTACCGGCAGGGTCCCCCCGGCAGGTAGCAAAAGGTCCCGGTCCGGGATCAGGGGCTAGACCGACGGCCCGCGCCCGGCCACAATGGCGTCTCGCGCCGGCATTCGACCGGTGGGGGGCTGAGGGCGGACATCGCCTGACATGGACAGGGAGCCGCGGGCGGGACGGGGCGGCGCGGGTCAGGGGTCGCTCGGAGGCGGCGTTGTCCCTGCGAAAGTCCGGGTGCCCAGGGTCCGCTGGCTGCCACGTGAGCGCCTCGACAAGCTCCTCCCGCAGCTGTGGCTGTATCGCCTCGGGCTGGTCGTGGCGCCGGCCGGGTCGGGCAAGACCACGCTCCTGGCAAGCTGGGCCGCCATCGCCGACAACCCGGTCGCCTGGTATCGCGCCGAGAGCACTGACGGCAGCGAAGCTGCCCTCGTGGGATATCTCGAGGCCGCATTCGCTGCGGCCACGACCGGCCTCCCCCGCGGGTGGAAGTGCGTCGAGGACGCGGCAGCCGCCATCGAGTCGCTCCCGGCGACGAACATCATCCTGATCGTCGACGACTTCCACACCCTCACCGGCTCGCCGGCCGAGGCGGCCTTCGAGCGCTTCGTCGACTACGCACCGCCGACGCTCGTGGTGCTCGCCGGCTCGCGGACCTTCCCCGCCTTCAACCTCTCGCGGCGGCGCGTCTCCGGCGAGCTCCTGGAGCTCGACGTCGACGACCTGCGGTTCCGATCGTGGGAGGTGGAGCGGCTCTTCCGTGACTTCTACGGCGACGAGCTTCGCCCGGACGAGCTCGCGCGGCTGGCGCGGAGGACGGAGGGTTGGGCGGCCGGCCTCCAGCTCTTCCATCTCGCCACGCGCGGCAAACCGCGCGATGAACGGCTGCGGATCCTGGCCGGCCTGGGTTCGAGCTCCCGGTTCGTGCGCGACTACCTCGCCCGCAACGTGGTCGCGGAGCTGCCCGACGAGCTGCGCGACTTCCTGGTCCGGACGAGCGTGCTGCGCCGCCTCAACGGTCCGCTCTGCGATGCGCTTCTGGGGCGGTCGGGCAGCCGGGAGCTGCTCGAGGAGCTCGAGCGTCGCAGCGTCTTTACCGTCGCGCTCGATGACGAGGGCACGTTTCGCTACCACGAGGTACTGCGAAGTCACCTCGAGGCGATGCTGGTCGCGGCGGCGGGCGAGGTGGGCGCGCGGGCCCAGGCACATCGGGCCGGCGAGCTGCTCGAGGCCGACGGGGCAGTGGCCGAGGCCCTGGCGGCGTTCAGCCGGGCCGAGGACTGGGCGGCGGTCGATCGCCTGCTCGAGCGTCATGGCGCGCGACTCGTCGACGGTCACGGAGCCTGGATCGACGCCCTCCCGCCGGCGCTTCTCGTGCAGGATCCCTGGCTGACGCTGGCAACGGCCCGGCGCCACCGCGCCGAGGGCCGCTGGGCGCAGGCGCTTGCGGCCTACACGAGCGCCGAGGCGCTCTTCGGGGCCGGCGACTCGGGGACTGCCTGCCGGCGCGAACGGGTGGCCCTCGCCGCATGGCTGGACCCGCACCCCGCGCCGGGCGCGGACTGGACCGGCACGCTGCGCGCCGCCGTCGCGCGGGACCCGCTCGCCCGGCGTGGTCAACCCGCCGCCAGACCTGGCCCTGCCGGGGGTTCTGCCATGGCGCTGGCCGGCCCGGGCGTTGGCGAGACGCTCGCGTCCGGGCTCGCCGCGTTGGTCGCCGGTCGCGTGCGGGACGCGCGATCGGCGCTCGGCGAGGCGGCGGCGACGGCGACGGACTCGCCGACGCTTGGCACAGTCGCGGCGCTCGGCGCCGCCGTCGCTGGCCTGTTGGCCGGCGACCCCGCCGGGACCGCCGAGGCGGAATCGGCGATCGCGGCCGCGGAACGGATCGGCGTCCCATGGCTGGCCCAGGTCGGGCGTGCCGCGCTCGCGCTCGCGCGGCCGCCGGCAGGCGGCGGGTTCGGTTGGGCGGATGCCAACGCAGTGCGCATCGCCGCGGGCCGCGAGCACGATGCCTGGGCGGAGGGGCTCGCTGCGCTCGCGGAGGGATGGGCCGCGCTCATGGAGCTCGACGAATCCGGCCCGCCGCTCGAGGTCGCCATCGCCCGGTTCCGCGCCCTTGGGGCAGGATCGCTCGAGGCGTGGGCGCGCTCGCTCCTCGCCGGCTGCCTGGCTCGTGCCGATGCTCCCAACGCCAGGGAGACGGCCCTGGCCGCGGAGGCGTTCGCCCGATCCGTGGGCACACCGGGACCGCACGCGCTCGCGTATGCCGCCCTTGCGCTCGCCGACCTTGAGCACGCCGACGAGCTCCGCGCCCTGGCGACGGCGCTGTTCGAGGAGACGGGACTCGCGGAGCCCGACGCGCTCAAGCCGACCGGCATTTCGAGCCCGGAGAGCCCCGGCACCTCCGGGTTGCCCGAACGGCCGGACGACGTACCGGCGCTCGAGATCCATTGCTTCGGTGCCTTCGCCATGGCGGTCGCGGGACGCCCGGTCGACCTCGCGGCGCTCAAGCCGCGTCCGCGCGCCGTGCTGCGCCTGTTGGCGGTGAACGCCGGACGCCCGGTTCACCGGGAGGTGATCCAGGAGGCACTCTGGCGCGACGCGGAACCCGAGGCCGGAGCGCGGAGCCTCCATGTCGCGCTCTCGGCGCTTCGCCGCGAGCTGGAGCCGCCACCCGGCAGCGGTGGCCAGGAGATCCTGGTTCGTGATGGCGACGCGTACCGGCTGGCGATCCCGGAAGGCTCCCGGGTCGACGTGCTCGCGTTCGACGAGGCCCTGCGCCGCGCCCGGGCGGCCCGTGGCCGCGACGACGCGGTCGCCGTCCCTGCATACCGGGCCGCGATCGCCGCGTACACGGGGGACCTGCTGCCGGAAGACGGCCCAGCGGACTGGATCGTTGCGCGGCGGGATCGGGCGCGGGCCGACTACGTGGAAGCTGCGCTCGGCCTCGCGGAGCTCGTGGTCGCCGAGCAGCCCGCGGAAGCCGCCGCCGTGTGCACGGCCGCGCTCGGTATCGACGCCTACCATGACCCGCTCTGGCGGTTGCTCGTCGACGCGCGCGAACGAGCCGGCGATTGGGCTGCGGCCGCGAGCGCCCGCGCGAGCTACGCTCGGATGCTCGCCGACCTCGGCGTGCCGGAGGGCCCTGGCGGCGACACGTCTGACGCGGGTGCCCGTCCCGAGGGCACGCCGATCATTTCGCGGCCAGGAACTCGACCTCGGTGATGGCGACGTCGGCGCCGCCGCTGGACGCGTAGACCGAGCGCACGATCAGGCGGAAGGCGGTGGCCGCCTTCGCCGACACATCGAACGACTGCGGATCATGGGTGTCCTTGAGCTCGAGGTCCTTGGCTGCGACGATCGCGCCCGCGGCGTCGAGGAACTGGACCGTGATGTCGTGCGGTCGCAGGTTCCCCTGGTAGTCCGGCACGGCACCCGATGTCACGAGGATCTTCGCCACGTCGGTCGGCGGGTTGAAGCTGGCGTTGATCGTCGGCGTCGCGCCTCCCGTGGCAGACGCTGCCCAGTAGGTGTTGCTGAACCCGTCGAACGCGGCCTGCGCCGGGTGTCCCTTGGACGCGGGGCCGCTCGCCTGGCCGGATGTCCGCACCGTCACCAGGTTCGGCGCCACGATCTGCCTGACTGACGAGATCGCGGAGTTCACGCCGTCCCGCCAGCCAGGAACGACGGCGTAGCCGACCACTGCGCCGACGATGGCGGCGATGACGATGACCTGGACGACCATCCGGAGCAGCCGACCGAGCGACAAGCCGGTCCGCGCTCCCTGGCCGTCGGTGCGCATGGTCCGGGGCCGCTCGCCTGCCGCGACGACCGTCTCCTTCCGGCGGAACAGGCGCCGGTACCAGGGCAGCTTTCGGGCCGGCGCGACGACCGCCTCTGCCAGCGACTGCCCGCACCGACGGCAGAACTTCCGGGTCGGGTCGTTGCCGATCCTGCAGTTCCCGCAGACGAGGTCGCCCGGGTTTGCCGGAGGCGTCTCGACCTGCTGGCGGGCGACCTGTCGGGCGCGCTCAGGTCCCGGCCGAAGCGCGACCGGTTGCCGCGATGCGGGTTGCTCGGGCGGTGACGGCGCGGGCACCACCGCGGCGGGTTGGGCCGGCTGGGAGGCCGCGGCGCTGGCCGCACTTGCGGGCGGACGTGCGATCGGCGGCGTAGGTGCACGGGTCGGGCGAGCCGGCGGTGGTTGAACGGGCGGCACGGCCGCCGGGGAGATGGCAGCCGGCTGCGCCGGCGAGGCATGCGGAGGCACGTCGACGACAGGCGGCACCGATGCCGGAGGTGGTGCTGGGCGGGCAACTTCCACCAGGGGCCGCGGCCTGGGCAGCGCCGCGGATGGGCTCGCCAGAGCGGGACGAATCCGGGGCGCGGCCGGAGGGGCGGGCGTGGGGGCAGGGGCTGGCAGCGGCGCCCGATGCCGGCTCCGAGCTCGGGCTCAGGCACCGGTGCTGGTGCCCCCTCGGGCGCGGGCGCTTGCACGGCGGCAGGCTGGGACTCCGCCGGGGCCGTGGGTGCGGCGATCGGCTCCGTCTCGGGCGCGGGCTGGGCCGCGTGCGGCGCGGCAGGCGCAGGCTCGGGCAGCGGGATGCCGGGCTCGGGTGCGGGTGCGGGCTCGGGCGCATTCGGGTGCCGGCTCGGCCGCATGGGTGCCGGTTCGGGCGCCGGTGCCGGCTCGGCTGCGGGAACCGCTGCCGGCTCGGCATGCCGGCTCAGCTGGGCCGCGGGCTCGGGTGCAGGTGCGGGCTCGGGAAGCGCGGCCGGCTGGGCCTCGGGAACCGCTGCCGGCTCTGGTGCGGGAACCGCTGGGCCTCGGGAACGGCTGCCGGTTCTGGTGCGGGCATCGGGCTGGGACGCCGACCGTGCTGGTAGCTCAGGCTCGGGCTCGGGCTGCGGCACAGATTCGGCCGCGGGTTCCGGGATCGGCTCAGGCGGAGCCACCGGCGCGGCGACCGGCTCGGGCATGGGTGCGCGGTTCAGGCGCCGGGCTCGCCTCGGTCACCCGGTAGATTCGGGCCCCCGAGATCACGACGGGCGCTGATCCGACCGCGGCCTCACCCGCGTCCTCTGCTGGTTGGAGGGCCCCGCCGGCAGGCTCCACGACGCCAGCCGAGACCGGCGCTCCGGCCGCTCCCGGTGATTCGGCGCCGACGTCGGCAGCCCGGTGCCGTCGCGCCCCCGAGCCCCACGACCTCGCGGACACGCCCGATCAGGGACTGGTGCTCCGGCTCCGCCGGCTGCGGCTCGGGCTCCGGCGCGACCGCCTCGACGGCCGGCTCCTCGACCCTTGGCCCCGGTCCACTCCAGGAAGCTTCCGCAGGAACCGCAGAAGCTGTCGCTGCTCGTGTTCTGAAACCCGCACTTGGAGCAGACGATCACGTGGCGCTCCCCTGACAGCCTGCTGCCCGCATCCAGCAGGTGCGCTCCGCCGGGCCGACCGGCCGCATGCGCGCGGACCGGCGAAACGTGCGCGCATCGTAGCAAGCGAGCGGCAGAGCGGGCGCGCCCCGGTCACGCGGCGACGATCTCGATCCGATGGGGCACGTGGGCCGGCTTGGCGGTCGCCACGAGCGCGTCCAGGCCGGCTCGACGAGACGTTGGCGGGATCCTTGACGCGCACCCTGACCAACAGGTCCGACGAGCCGCCGGCCGGGAGCGAAGCGCCCGGATCATGCGACCACGCGGTGGCGCCCGGCTCGGCGATCTCGACCTCGCCGCCGGTGAACACGGCAACGTGCGCCGCGAGGCCACCAACGGTCCCGCGGATCCGGAAGAGGTCGACCGCCGAGGCGACGAACGCGCGGCGACGCTCGATGGGCCACGTCTCGTCGAGTGCCGCGCCCGTCCAGCGCCCCAGCCATTCGAGGAAATCCTCCGGCGCCAGGGCCGGATCCAGGTATGCCGGGAAGCAGTCCAGCACCTGCACGACCCCCGCCAGCACCTCGTCGAAGGCCGACGTGAGGCGCTGCGTCATGTCGTCGTCGCGGTAGACGCCGGGGAGCTGCTCGCCCAGCGGGCGCGGCGAGGGAAGGCCCGGAATGTGCCCGCGCATGGCCCTACGCCCCTTCGACCAGCAGCTGGTGCTCGTAGCTGAACACCAGGGCATGCGGTTCGAGGTCCAGACGCTGGGTCGCCTGTCCCCGCTGGCCGGTGACCGGGTCGGCCCCGAAGAGACGGACATCCTCCACCAGCTCAGTCCCGCGCAGCCCCTGCAGCACCGCGTAGACCTCGCCCACCTGGATCGGGCGGCCGAACGGCCACCCCGTGCCCTCCGGCCCGCCCGAGATCGGGTTGAAGTAGTCGTAGATCGCGCGCACCGCCTCGTCCTGCAGGCGTGTGGGGTTGAAGCGCGGTCGCGCCCGGAGGCGCGCAACGATCGTGATCCCGCGATAGGCCGGCGGCTCCACGAGGATGCGCGTGCCGACGACGCGACACTCGTCGAGCCGCGCGGCGACGCGCGCCAGGGTCTCGTCCGAGGGGAGCAGCTGGTCGAAGCGAAGCCGGCCCCCCTCGGCCTGCGCCGATGGAACCACGAGCACGCGGACCGAGCCCGCGTCGGCGCCGTCGCCGGCGGCAACGGCCCGAACCCTGGCCAGCTCCGGGGCAGCCTCCAGGGCGATGTGCTCGAAGTCCTCCGTGGTCACCGCTCGACCTCGCGTGCGGAGCGAGATGGGGCCGCGCAGCTTCGCGTTCTCGATGTCCTCGCCGTCCACGCCGCCCGCCATCGACCGCCGGTTCTCCACCCGCGAGACGTACGGGATCGAGGTCTTCAGGACGCTGATCGCACGCGTGGCCAGGTTGCCGGCCCGGCCGCCGCCAGTCAGGTATGCGTCCAGCCGGACCCGGGCGCCCTTCGGCGGGACCGCGCCGTACTGGCGAACCGTCCCGTCCGCCTCACGGACACCCGGGCCGAACGAGATCTCGCCGGCCACCGCGTCCAGGACGAAGTGGCGGTCCGCCGGGCCGGACCCGGCGAAATCGGGGACCTGGGTCCACTCCTGCCAGCCCTCCTCCTCATCCGAGACGCTGACGGTCATGGGCCGATCACCGGGCACGACCGGGAGATGCTTGACGAGGAAGCGGCCGCCGGCAACACCCTCGGCGACGCCCAGGATCTCGTCCACGATGACGTCCGCGTGAACCGCCTCGGCGGTGCCCCCGATCGTGGCAGCGGCGACGCCGCGGACGTTTGGCGAGGACGAGTAGAAGGGCTGTCCTTCCTCGGGCTCGGTGACGCGCGCCCGAACCCAGCCGGCGCGCATCTTCTCGATGACCGACGCGACATGGCCCGCCGGCAGGTGGATCACCACGTCGCCGTCGCGGTTCAGGCCGCCGGTGGTGTCGCGATCGAGGTCGCAGGCCTCCCAGCCCGCGCCCGTCCAGGCCTCCCAGGCGAGCGGTGGCCAGGTCGGATCCACCCCGACGCCCTCGATGGTGCAGGCGAACCGGAGGCGGAGCGCGTTCGATGGGGCGGGCTCGCTCAGGCCCACCAGCAGGAGGTCGCCGGGCTTGGGCTGGGTCTCGAAGGCAAGAAAGTCACGCGCATTGAGCGCCTCGGTGGTCCGGTCGACGTGCTTCTTGCCGTCGGTCGAGGTGAAGGCAGCCGTGACCGAGACAGGCACGATCGGCAGGTCGTCGAGCGTGGTGAAGACGATTGCGTCGTCGGTCTCCGTGCGGATCGTGGCTGCCTGGGTCCCCCCGGCGATGCGAATCGCATCCGGTTGCGGCCCGGAGAGCCAGAACGTGACCTGGCCGCGTGCCGCCGACGGCGGGAACAGCCGGATCCCGATCAGCTCCAGGAACTTCACGTAGTTCCGGTCCGGGATGCGGTTGACGCGGTAGAGGAGCTGGTCGGTCATCCAGGCGAACAGCTCGATGAGGGTCACGCCGGGGTCGGAGACGTTGTGGTCCGTCCATTCCGGGCAGCGCTGCTGGACGAGGCGCTTCGCGTCGTCGACGAGATCCTGGAAGCGGCGATCGTCCAGGTTGGGGACCGGCAGCGCCATCGCTCACTCCTCCGCGGGAATCAGGTAGAACGGGAAGACGAGGTTGCGCGGGTTGTTGGCCGACCCGATCGAGTAGCGAATGTCGATGTAGAGCGTGGATTGGTCGTCCGGGTCCGCCGTCACCTCCACGTCGCGAACGTCGATGCGCGGCTCCCAGCGGCGCAGCGAGCGGCGCACGTCGGCGGCAATCCGGGCGAACGTGGCCGCGTCGGCCAGGGCGAAGATCTCGTCGTGGATGCCGCAGCCGAACTCGGGGCGCATGGGGCGCTCCCCGTGGGCCGTTCCCAGGATCAGCCGGATGCTTTCCTCGATCTCGCGTTCCCGGGTGACCAGGGCGATCCCGCCGGCCGCGTCGGTCCGCAGGGGGAATGCCCAGCCGGCGCCGATGAACTCGTCATTGAGCATGGCGGCCCTCCTCAGCCCAGCGAGACCTGGGAGCCCTTGACGGACGTGATGCCCGAGGACTCCAGCGAGAGCTGGCCATCTCCGCTCACCTTCGTGCTCGCCGACGAGCTGATCTCGACACCGGCTGTGCCGCTGATCTTCACGGAGCCCTGGGAGTCGATCGTGAAGTCGCCCCCGCTCTTCATCTCCACGGTTCCGCTCCCGTCGGACGTGATCACGACCTTCTTGTTGGCCGAGTCCACCAGGACCGAGATCGTGCCGTCGGCGGAGGAGATCAGGATCCCCTCCTTGCCCGACTCGTCCGAGAAGACGAGCTTCTGGCCGGTCCGGCTGACGATCTTGCGGGCCTTCGAGGTGGTCCCCGTCGAGCTCGATCGGCGGGGGTGGGTCCTTGCCATTCCAGAGGCCGCCCAGCACGTACGGCTCGCTGATGTCCCCGTGGTCGAACGCGACGAGGACCTCGTCGTGGACCTCGGGAATCCACACGAAGCCCCGGTTCTGGCCGTTTCCGGGAGCGACGACCCGGGCCCAGTTGGTCACGAAGTCAGGTCCGAAGTAGGGCAGCTGCACCCGGACGCGCCCCTGGTTGTCCGGGTCCTGGTTGTCCGTCACCAGGCCGATCTGCACGCCTCGCACGGAGCCCCCGGAACCGCCGCCACCGCCGCTCCCCGAACCGGCGCCACCGCCGCCACCCGAGGCCAGTGACAGGAGCGTCCGCTCCTGGAGACCGCTCATGTCGAGGTGCACGCGGTAGCCCTTCTTGTCGAAGACGTGGCGGGTGTGCGTCAGCGTGTAGCGCCCGGCAAAGGGCGCGGCGACCAGGGAGACGTTGACCGATGCGCCGGCCTTGAGCCTGGGGTTGCCGTCAGCGATCCCGGTCGCCCCCGCGAAGGCGCTGCCGTGCTGCTCGGCGTGGGACTTGGCGGCGGCCTCCACGACGGCCTGCGTGGTGCGTGGCCTGTCCCCGCTCACGTACCCGGGCGAGCCGAACGCGGTAACCACGGATGGCGGCGTGTCCGACAGCTGAACGCCGCTCGCCGTGGTCGGTTCCTCGCGCGATCAGCGCTGCTCTTGCTGGACGGGTCCCAGCCGAGAACGCTGACGCTTGGCCACCTGGCTCCCGGCCGTCATCCGTGGGTGGAACTCCTTCAGCTCCTGACCGAAGACCAGCTGGAGCGGGTTGGTGCTGTTGAGGTCGCCGGCATCGGGGCCGCTCGACGCGGCCGGCGGCGGGGCGAAGTTGAACTTGCCATCGTTCACGCCGACCTGGAAGCCGACCTCGTCTGCCTTGTCGGTCAGGAACTCCCAGGCGGTCTGGCCTGCCTGGTGGACGTACTCGAACACGGTCCGCGAGTCAGCGATGGTCCCGACATCGAGCCCCAGCTGCGTTGCCATCTGCTGCGCGATATCCGAGTACTTCTGCTGCCGGAACACGGCCGAGCGCCGCCCGTGCATGAGCCGGTGGCCCTGGTCGTAGCCACGGATGACCAACGTCGGCGCCTTGGCCTCGCGGTACTCGCCCTCGAGCGCCGTCACCTCGCCGGTGAAGAGCGGCATCGGCGCATGGTCGCTGAGCGCCCGCCCGGAGATGGTGACCCTCGACCCGATCCTCGCGTGCGCCTTGTTGGCCACGTCCCTGTCCGGCGTCTCCTGGAGCACGATCTCGAACGTGTCGGGGAGCACGAGATGGTCGTCCACGGTGAGGTGGAGAACGCTCGAAACCACGGCGGGGTCGAGCGGCTGGCCGTCGATCTCGATCCGGAAGAACGTGGCGACCGGGGCGTCGGGCATCGCTCAGGACTCCCGGCCGGAGAGCTGCCTGGCCTCGACCAGGGACGGCACCAGCACGCGCGTTCCCGGACTGAGCCGCATCGGATCGTCGATCGCGTTGAAGGCGGCGATCCCCCGCCACAGGCTTGGGTCGCCGTACTCGCGATAGGCGACGCCGGCGAGGCTGTCGCCCTCGTCGAGGACGAGGCTCCGCCGGCTCTCGCGGGACCCGGAGGTCGGGTTCGTGCCCTGCGGCTCCTCCGGGATCTCCTCGAGGCTGATCGTGCAGCTGGCCCGGATCGGCGTGCCGTCGGGCTTGAAGAGGACGTACTTCGCCGAGACCGACTTCAGGAAGCAGCGGTAGTCCTGGAAGACCTGGCTCGCGCCCCACTCGACGGTCAGGATCGGGGGCTGGGGCACCTTGTCCATCGACGCCTTGGTTGGCTTCGTCCAGTTGAGGAGCGCCTTCACGCTCCGGGTGACGTCCGCGTCGGCGTCGTCCCAGGCGTCGAACCAGACCTCCATCTGGAACGACTGCGGCCCCGCGCCGTGGTACTCGGGCTTGCTCGCGGAGCGGGCGCCGCGAGCCGGCGGGCGGTTCCAGTTCGCGGCCTTGCTCGTCGTGATCTCGGCCGGGTTGTACATGAACTGAAGCTCGCCGACGGCTTCCCCGCCATCGGCTGGCGCCTGGGCACCGCCTTCGACCCGCAGGACCGCATGCTTGAGTTGGCCGCCGCTGAGCATCATCGCGTGAACCCGTTATGGACGAGCTCGAGGACCTCGAGCGCAACCTGGTTCGTGCCCGTGTCAAGGGTCGGCCCCGACCACTTCGCCGGGTAGACGCCCGCGAGCTTCCACGAGGTGACCTTGGTGCCGCCCGCGTCGAGGAGCTGGATCTCCGCGGTCGAGCGCTTCGGTTCGCTGGCGACGGAGGCCAGCCATGTCGCGACCTTGCCGGTGTCCTTGTCGATCGGCCGGGTCAGCTTGATGTTCTGGTACTTCGCGCGGCCCGCGAGCCGGTGGATGTAGTCGTTCTGGCCGCCTTCCTTGATCTCCTGGACGTCGTACTCGACGGACAGGCCCTCGCACTTGGTCCAGGCGCCGAGCTCCGTGTGGCCGTCCAGGGTGACCTTGAAGCGAAGGACGAGGCCGTACTCCGGATCGCTCATCGCGACCTCCCGGTAACCCGGCGTGCGGCGGCGCTCACCAGTCCACCAGCATTCCGGCCCGCTCCCGGTCCAGGAGCAGCTCCGTCATCAGCCGCGCGCGGATCTTGTCGTAGACCTGCTCCGCGAGCTCCTCGTAGTCGGTGCCCTCGCCGCCCGCAGCGGTCGCGCCTGACGGACCCGCAGCCGATCCCGCAGTTTCGGGAGCCGCACCGCCAGCGCCGTCCCCCGCCGGCGTGACCGCCAGCTCATCGATCTGGACGGCGCGCTGGACGAACGGACCGGGCTGCGCGGCGAAGCTCGTGAACCCGGTCGCGGGCGACCATCCGACGGCATCGTCCGGGCCGGCAGCCGCGAAGGCGGCCGGGAATGCGGCGGGCGCGGCCGCGGTCGCCGACGAGCGCATGAGCGGCAGCGCGGTCGCCGCCGCGGACCCCGATCCTCGATCGGCGAGCGTCGTTGCCCGCGCCGCGGTCGTGCGCTCCTCGCGCTGGAGGGCCGCGGCCGGCGCGGCGGACGGCGCGGGACGAGCCACGTCCCGGGCCGCTGCAGGAACCCGCTCCTGCCCTCCTCCGAAGGCGGGCGAGACCGGGGTCGCGAGACGGCTGGTGACCGCAGCCGGATCGGCCGAAGTGGCGCGCGCCAGGGTGGCGACCGGCAGCGACACGCCCGGGCGCGCCGAGCGACCGGCGACCAACGGGGCCGTCGCGGGCGCGCCGCGGAGCGCCGGCTGAGCTCCGGCCGGCGGCGACGGCGAAGCCGCCGCGTCCGACGCCCGGCTGCGCTGCAAGGGCGGGCCGTCAGCGGGCACGACCGTCAGCGGGCACACCGTCACCGTCGCTGCCGCGACCGGCGGCCGAGACGTCGCTCGGCGGACGAGGCAGCGTGGCGCGTTGCAGCGGCAGGGTCCCGAAGGCGCGGGCGTCGGCATCGGCGTCGGCGTCGGCGTTCGCGTGCGCCTCCCCGGGGGCCAGGTCCGACACCGCGATCGGCTGCTCCCCGACCAGCGGCCGAGCCGGGCCGGAGCCGCCGCCGTCGGTGCGCCCGCCCTGCGCCGGGTCCAGGCGCGTCGCCTCGGTCGTGTCGTCCACCGAACCGGCGGAACCCGTATCGGCGGCAACCGCGGCGGGCGACGCGAGGGGACGTTCGGCCTCACGTCCGGAGTCCGCAGGACCCGTCCCCGACCCAGAGCCCGTAACCAACGGCGGCCGGCGCGCGACCACGAGCCGCGGAAGCGGCGCCTGCGTCGCCGCGGCGGCGGCCACGGGGGGCGGGACCGCCCGCGCCACGGACGCCGGATCGGGCGGCGCCGACGCCGGGGAGGCGAGCCGCGCCACGGGCAGGTCCGCACGTCCCTTCGTCCGTGCAGCCGTCGGCGGGATCCCCGCCAGCGGCGCCCCCAGGCCAAGGCGGCGGGACTCGCCCAGGGTTCGCCTGCCGATGATCACGGGCCCGCGATCGACCCCATCCGCGGGCACCTGGGCCGGTGTCGGCGGCCCGCTCCCCGACGGGGCCACTCGCCAGCCCGGTGCCATCCGGGGCCGTGGTCGACGCCGGCAGCTCCGAGGCCCCCGGGGCGATGGCGGATCCGGCTGTGGCGGGCACGAGCGGGACCGCGCGCGCGACGATCGGGGCGGGGGCGGTGGCCTCGCCGACCCGGGTCGCCGCGATGGCCAGCGCGGGCGCGGCAGGCCCGCTCGCGGCCGGACCGCTCGCGGCCATCCGGGCCACCGGCAGGACGCGTTGCGCAATCGTCGGGAGACCTGACTCCGGCCCACCGGCCGTCGCCATGTCACCGGGCACGGCTGCCGCGCCCTGGTCGTTCGTGTCGGCCGCCGCGTCCTCCCGACCGGCCAGGCGGGGACTGGCCGCCGCCGTCGACACCGTGCCGCGTGGCCGGGGACGCATGCGATCGGCGGCGGGCGCCGGCAGGTCGGCGGCGGACCGTGGATCGGAAACGGACGGGGCACGCGGGACCAGCGGCACGGCGAGGCCACTCACCAGCCCCGCGGGCCCGTCGGCCATCATGTCGTGCGCGAGCGGCGCCAGCATCGGGTCGGGCACCCGCCGACCGGCCAGGCCACGCGCGAATGCCGTGCTGGGCGCGGTGACGGGCGCCGCCCCGACGGCGCGCTGCACCGGGGGCAGGTCCCGCCAGGCTGCCGGGCGCGACTCACCGGCGGGCCCGGGATCGGCAGGCTCGTCGGCCCCTGGAGACGCCGTCTCGATCCCAGCGGACGAGGCATCCTCGCGGGCCGCTGCCCCGCGAAACAAGTTGGTGAACGGCCAGCGCACGACGGGCTCACTCCTCTTCGGTCAGGCGCCGGTTGATTCCCGCGATCTCCGCGACGAAGCGAGCCCGGTCCGGGTGCTCCAGGTCGAGGATCTCGTTCATCGGCCAATGAAAGTGGTAGGCGACGTACGCGACCTCCTCGAAGAGGCGGTCGGCCGCGTACGTCACGACCCCCCCGGCGAGGCGCCCCCGATCTCCACGCTGAACTCGTGCTGGCAGGACGGACAGGTCACGGCGGCCTGCGACGTCCCCTCCTGGTTGACCCGTCGGTACAGGTCCTGCAGGAACGCCAGGTCCGACGCGAACATCCCCTCGATGACGCGTGGCGTCACCTGCGGGACGGTGCCCAGCCTTGTCACGACCTCGCTGAGCAGGAGCACCGTCAGGTAGGCCTCGTTGTCGCGGACGCGAGGGTCGCGGAGCGGGGCGATCTCGTCCCGGGCCGTCGCGAGGCGCATGGAGCCCTCGCGGTGAAGGACGCCCGCGTCGTCCAGGTAGCCGCGGGGAAGCACGAACGGGAACTCGGTCCGCAGGCCCGCCGGCGCAGGGCCGGGCGCGCGCATGGCGGCCGGCCCTGCGATCAGGTCGAGCACCACCTCACTTCACCCGCTCGAGCCGCTCGCACACGATCGTCACGCTCTCCACGGCCGGGGTGTTGTCGCCGGCCTTCATGCCCGTCGCCTCGAGCTTGGAGATCCAGGCATCGAAGAAGTTGTAGCGGGCGACCTCGGCGTGGGTGAAGTCGAGCTGGACGATGGAACCTTCCCGGCGGGCGCCCACGAGGTCCCCATCACGGGCGGCCTTGTGCCAGTTCCACAGGTCCATGCTCGCGTCGGCGGCACGCTTGAGGGTGATGGTCGGCGGCTTCTGGGCGCCGATCATCTGCTTCACGATCGGCTTG
Organism: uncultured Chloroflexia bacterium; assembly: GCA_963800795.1. GTDB lineage: Bacteria > Chloroflexota > Limnocylindria > Limnocylindrales > CSP1-4 > CTSoil-043. Next base: position 293,086 of record CAWDCJ010000001.1, on the reverse strand, counting down.
CCCAGGATGTCGTTGGACTTGAGCGTGACGACCTCGATCTCGGAGACGATGCCACTGACCTCCTGGAACGTGGCGATCGTCGTCCCCTTGACCTCGATCTTGAAGCGCTGCGCGACCAGGGCATCCTGCGGCAGCGAGGGAACTCCAGCTGGCATGTGTCAGTGTCCTCCTGTCAGTCGGTTCGTGGTCGGGCCGGTCACTCCGTCAGGGACGTGCCGCCGGAGAACTGGGCAAGGCGGAAGATCACGAACTCGGCCGGCTTCACCGGTGCGATTCCGATGTCCACGATCAGCTGGCCGGCGTCGATCGACTCGGCCGTGTTGTTCTCGCCGTCGCATTTCACGTAGAAGGCCTCGGCCGGCGATGCGCCGAACAGCGCGCCGTCACGCCAGGTGCGGACGAGGAAGGCCCCGATCGTGCGCTTCACGCGCTCCCAGAGGTCCATGTCGTTCGGCTCGAAGACCACCCACTGCGTCCCGAGCAGGATCGACTCCTCGATGTAGTTGAAGAGCCGGCGGACGTTGAGGTAGCGCCACGCGGGATCGGAGGAGAGCGTCCGGGCACCCCAGACGCGGATCCCGCGGCCGGGGAAGGTGCGGATGCAGTTGACCCCGATCGGGTTCAGCTGGTCGTGCTCCGCCCGGGTGAGGTTCAGCTCGAGCGAGATGGCGCCGCGCACGATCTCGTTCGCCGGCGCCTTGTGGACGCCCCGCTCCCCGTCGCTGCGGGCCCAGATCCCGGCCATGTGGCCGGACGGCGGTACGAATGCCGCCTGTCCGGCGATCGGGTCGAAGACCTTGATCCAGGGCCAGTAGAGCGTCGCGTACTTGGAATCGTAGCCCGCCTTGTCCTGGCGCCACTCCTTGACCTGCTGGGCGTTGTAGTCGGGTGGAGCGTCGAGGATCGCCACGCGGTCGCCCATCAGCTCGCAGTGGGCGATGATCGCAAGCTGGACGGCCTTGACGCCTTCGAGGTCGATGACCCCGCGCTGGTAGAGCGCCATCAGGTCCGGCGCGGCCACCATCGTCACTTCTTCGATCGCCTCGAGGCCGCCGAAGCCGGTGCGGTCGGCCGAGTTGCCGACGTACTCGTCCGGCGTCACGCGGGTCGGGGTCGTGGCGGTCCCGCCCGTGAGCACGGCCTTCGTGCCGGTGGCGGGGGCCACGTCGCCCTTGGCCGTCTCCTCCAGGCGGACCAGCTTGGAGGTCTTCGTGGCGGTGAAGACGTTGTTGCGGCCCTTCTTGAGGCTGACGTTGTCGTAGACCTCGGTCTCGCTGCCGCGCGTCACGACCAGCTTGAAGACACCTTCGCCCGGCTCGGACGGGTCGCTGACTTCGACCGAGACATTGTTGCCCGCGGACCCGGCCTCCAGGGCAACAACGCGAAACGCGGCCTGGCCCTTGTCCGTGGAGCTCGGCAGCTCCAGGCGGGCGGTCGGCGCGCCGGCGCCGTCGGCGCCGATCCGGACGACGTAGGCGGTCGTCCCGCCGTTGAGGAAGAAGCCGTAGACCGCGTGGGCGAGGTACGACCCCTCCATGAAGTCACCGAACGTGGTCACGAACTGGGTCCAGTTCGTCACCATCAGCGGTGTGTTGGCGGGCCCGCTCTGGGCCAGGCCGACGAAGGCCGCAACGGCCGTCCCGACCCCCTCGATGGGGCGCGAGGCGGCCTGGACCTCCTCGACGTAGACGCCAGGCGAAAGGTAGTTCGGCATGCGGATCGGCCCTCCCGGGCTGCGGAGGTAGGGACCGCTCGAGCGTGCACCGGGCATCCGGCCAGGACAACGGGCGTCCGGACAGCCGAACGGGCCGGTCGTGGTGCCCCATCGGGCACGGGCGGTGACCCGATCGGCTGCCCCGAGGCGGCTTGCCGTCGGGCGCCCGTCTTGCCAAGGTGACCCGGCGGGCGGTCGTGCCCGTCACCGTGCGTGCGCCTGTCCGGGCGTCGGTTCCGGGCCGGCCGCGACCGGCGGATCCGCGACCTGCAGCCTGGGGTGCACCGGATGATCGAGGAAGTCGACGAGACGCTCCGGGGCCTGATCCGGACCGAGGTGCTGAGCGGCAGCCAGGTCGAAATCTTGTTCGAAGCCCCGACCAAGGACTGGGCGGCCCGCCGGAACGCGCCGACCATCAACCTCTATCTCTACGACATCCGCGAGGACCTCTCCCGCCGGGACGCCGCGTGGGCCCCGATCTACTCGGCCGAGGGATACGTGAGCGGCCATCAGCAGCCGCCCCGCCACTACAAGCTGCAGTACATGGTGACTGCCTGGACACAGCGGCCCGAGGACGAGCACCGGCTTCTCTCGGCCTGTCTCGGCGCGCTCCTCCGCCACGAGACCCTCGGCCCGGCGGAGATGACCGGAGCGCTGGCGGAGCAGCCGCTGCCGGCGATGATCAGCGTCGCCATGCCGCTCGGGCCGGACCGGTCCATCGCGGACGTCTGGTCGGCGATGGGCGGCGAGCTCAAGCCTTCGCTCGACCTCGTCTTCAACAGTCCGTTCGTCGTGGGCCGAAGCGTCGTCGCGGGAGCCCCGGTCCGGGAGCTGGCGCGCCTGTCGATCGCGCAGCCGGGTGACGGCGGGAAGCCGGAGCGGCCGGCCGCGAGGGCGAGACGCCCGAGCCGCGGCCCGCTGGAGCCCGATACGGCCTCGGCCGCCCAGGACGAGACGGTGTCCGGCGGCACGGCCGCGAGGCCCGGCCGGACGTACCGGATCCGCGGCTACCCGCGGCCCTGAGCGCCGATGGCACTCGTCTCCCCGGTCGCCGACGCCTCCGTCGGCCACCTCGCGGCGCGACTCGAGCTGATCGAGGCCCGGATCCGCGCGGCGGTCGCCCGGCGGAGGGCAACGGACCCGGATCCCGACGACCGGTTTCGCGGCCTGTACGTTTCGGATGTCCAGGTGGACGAGATGCTGGCGGGCGGGACGGCTCCGCTCCTGCCCGCCGCGCCGGATCCCGCGTCCATCGAGCGACTCCGGGTCGTCGAGGCGGAGGCCGAGGCAGCCGAGGCGGCCGGGGTGGATGTGCGCCTGCGGCGGCTGGTCCGCGCGTTCGACCTCCAGCCGCTCGACGTCGAGCTCCTCCTGGTGGCGCTCGCGCCGGACCTCGACCCGCGTTTCGAGCGCCTGTATGGATACCTCCACGACGACGTCTCCCGCCGCCGTGCCAGCATCGGGCTGGCCCTCGAGCTCGTCGGAGCGGGTGGCGCGTCCGGCGCCGGGCGCGCTCGACTCGGGGTCGCGGGCCCGCTCATGGCGGGCGGCCTGCTGGTCGTGGAGGACACCGAACGGCCGTACCTGACCCGGGCGATCCGGGTTCCCGACCGCGTTGCCGGCCATCTCGTGGGCGACGACACGACCGACCCGCTGGTTGCCGCCCTCGAGGTCACGCCATCCGATCGCGACCTCGCCGGCTCGGCGACCCTGGAGCGCGGCCTTCGCGCCGGGGCGCGGCTGGCCTACGTGCGGGAGCGCATCGGCACGGCGCCGCTCACGGTGGCCGCCCGAGCGCTCGGCACGCCTGGGGCCGCCGCCGGTGGTGGTCGACCTGGGCCGCCTGGGTCCCCGCGAGGAGGCAGATGCCGCGACCGCGGCAATCCGCGAGGCCCGCCTCCGCGGATGCGGGCTGGTCGCGGGACCGGTCGACGTGCTCGCGGAGCGCGGGCCGGCCGCCGTGCGGGCGTTCGCGGAGGCAGCCTGCGTGACGGTCCTCCACGGCGCGCGCGGCTGGGACCCGGCGTGGTCGCGAACCGTGGCCTTCCTCGTCGAGGCGGAGCTCCCGACGCCCGCCGAACGCCGCGACGCGTGGCACGCGGCCCTTGACGGATCCGCCTCCGGCGAGATGGCGAACGCGATCGCCGCGCTCCCCTACCGGCTGGCACCGGAGCAGGTGGAGCGGGCCGCCGAGGCGGGCCGGCTCACGGCGGCCGCAGCCGGCCGGGCCCTCGCGGTGGGCGACGTCGCGGCGGGCGCGCGCTCGCAGAACGCGGCCGGCCTGGACCGGCTCGCGCGCCGGATCGAGCCGCGCGTCGGCTGGTCGGACCTCGTCCTGCCCGCGCCGGTCATCGAGCAGCTCGGCGAGCTGACGGCGCGCGCGCGCCACCGGGACCGCGTCCTCGACGACTGGGGCCTGGGCCGGACGTCGCTCAAGGGCCGCGGCGTGACCGCCCTCTTCGCCGGCGATTCCGGGACCGGGAAGACCATGTCGGCGGAGGTGATCGCGGGGTCGCTCGGCCTGGACCTCTACGTGATCGACCTCTCGACGATCGTGGACAAGTACATCGGCGAGACGGAGAAGAACCTCGACCGGGTCTTCAACGAAGCGGACCGGGTGAACGGCGTCCTCCTCTTCGACGAGGCCGACGCGATCTTCGGCAAGCGCTCCGAGGTCAAGGATGCCCGGGATCGCTATGCGAACGTGGAGGTGGCCTACCTGCTCCAGCGGATGGAGGTCTTCGACGGCATGGCCGTCCTCACCACGAACCTCCGTGCCAACGTGGACGAGGCGTTCCTCCGGCGGCTCGACGCGATCGTCGACTTCCCCGTACCCGATGTCGAGGATCGTCGCCGCCTCTGGAAGCGCAACCTGTCCGCGGGTGTGCCCAAGGCGGACGATATCGACGTCGACTTCCTGGCCCGGCGCTTCACGCTGTCGGGAGGAAACATCAGGAACGTGGCCGTCGGCGCAGCATTCCGAGCGGCGGCAGGAGAGCGGCCGCTGGCGATGGCGGACCTCGTGCGCGAGACCGCTCGCGAATACCGAAAGCTGGGCCGCCTGTGTGTCGAAGCCGAGTTCGGCACCTGGTTCGGCGTGATCGCCACAAGCTGAGGTGTCCGGCGTCAGGCGGCGCGGCCGGCGACCCGGGGATTGACGGGGGCACGACGATGACGGATGACGGCACGGTCAGGCGGGAGGACGCGAGCATGCATCGCCACGAGCACGAGGTGGAGACGCCGCTTCGCCAGCCCATGCGCCGGACCGACCACGAAGATGCCACGGGAGCGCTCGCCGCCCGGGCGGCCGCCGCCGGCCGGACCGACGCGTTGGGTCCCGCGTCCATCCTGCGACTCCAGCGGATGGCCGGCAACGCCGGCATTGCGCAGCTGCTCGAGGACGACCCGGAGCCGCAGTCGCCGGTCAAGGGCGTGGTGGGCAAAGGGGGTGGCGCCCCGCTGGAGCCCGAGCTGCGCGGGCGAATGGAGTCGAGCTTCGGAACCGACTTCGCGGATGTCCGGGTTCACTCGGGCGGCGGAGCCGCAGCGTCCGCCCGGGCGGTCGACGCGCATGCCTACACGGTGGGCAACGAGATCGTCCTGGGCGACGGACACGATCAGGGGTCCCCGGAGGGCGCGCGAACCCTTGCCCACGAGCTGACCCACGTCGTCCAGCAGCGGTCCGGTGCCGTCGAGGGCACCCCGGCAGCCGGCGGAATCTCGATCAGCAGCCCCAGCGACCGGTTCGAGCGAGCCGCCGAGGCGACGGCCGACCGGGTTATGACGACCGGGCGGGCCGGCGACACGGGCACCGCGGCGGCGGCCTCGGTCCAGCGTGAGGACGCCCGCGAGGACGAGGAAGAGGACGTCCAGAAGCTGGCGATCCAGCGCGAGGACGCCGACATCGACGACGAGGAGCACCTGCTCCTCTAGCGTGCCGGACGGCACCCGGGGGTCAGATCAGCCCCTGGCGGATCGCATAGGCGACTGCGTGCGTCCGGTTGCGCAGGTCGAGCCGCGACGTCACGTCGTGGATGACGTTCTTGACCGTTCGCTCTGAGAAGAAGAGGCGGCGCCCCACCTCCGCGGTGTCGTGCCCCTCCGCGAGCAAGCGGAGGACCGCGATCTCGCGCTCGGTGAGGCCGGCGAAGGTCAGCCCGCGCGGATGCAGCACCTGGCGCTGGAGCCGCCCGACTTGGGACAGAAGCCTGCCCAGGAGGTCCGGTGGGAGGGTCCCCTCCCCGGCCGCCGCCGCCCGGATCGCGACCGCCAGGTGGCCGCCGGTCACATGGCCCCGCCGGACGACGCCGCTCACACCGGCCTCGACCGCCGCCAGCAGGCCGACGTCGTCGACCTTGGCCACCAGGAGCACGAGCCGCTCGTGGCCCGCGGCCCGGAGTCCCCGCAGCTCGCGGGTCGTCTCCTCGTCGACCTCGTCGGCGACGACCACCACCACGGCCGCCGATCCGGCAGCAGAGTCAGGGACGACGTCGATGCCGGCCTGGTCACGCAGGTGTGCCGCGAGGCCGGCACGGGACAGCGGATCGGTGCTCGCGATCGCCACCGGGATGCGCTCGACCCGGGCGGGCAGGGCGGCGGCGGGACGGATGGAGACTGGCACGGCGCTCAACATCGATATGCCCCCTTCCCCGTGCGCGGTCCCGACGGGCCCGTTGCGGCGAATGTCGCCCCCGCGACGGCTACGGCGAAGCGTGCACTCCCAGCGCTTCCGGGCACTTAACGCAGACATAACGGCCGCCTGATCGGGCAGCCAGACCTGCCCGACCGATGCCTCCTGAATGGCCCGGCGGTCGCTGGCGTTGCCCTCGCGCGACCCCTACACTCCGCCACCATGGGAGCACTCGTCAGCCTCGCCTCGAAGGCGCTCGAGGTCGTGCCCGGCTCGGTCGTGTCGTGCACGGTGACCGTCAAGAACACCGGCACGGTCGTGGACCAGTTCACGATCGACGTCCTGGGCGACCCGGGTGCATTCGCATCCGCCGAGCCACCGACGCTCTCTCTGTTCCCGGGAGCTGAAGGCAGCGCCGTCGTCTCCTTCGCCCCGCCGCGCGCTTCCACGACGCCGTCTGGGGATCTGCCCTTCGGGATCCGCGCCCGCTCCCAGGAGGACCCGGCCGGGTCCGCCGTCGAGGAGGGCGTGCTCAGCGTCGCCTCCTTCAGCGACACGTTCGCCGAGCTGGTCCCGCGCTCCTCCCGGGGCAGCCGCACCGCCACCCACGAGCTGGCGGTCGACAACCGCGGCAACGCCCGCCTCAACGCCTCGATCACGGCGGCGGACCCGGACCAGCTGCTCGGCTTCGACGTGCAGCCGCCCGGCCTGGTCGTGGAGCCCGGCACCGCCGGGTTCGCGAAGGTCCGGGTCAGGCCGGTGACGCGATTCTGGCGTGGCCAGCCCAAGACGCGCCCGTTCAAGGTCGCCGTCGCGGGCGAGGACGGGCGTCCCATCGTCCTCGACGGCACGATGGTCCAGGAGGCGATGCTGCCGCGCTGGCTCGTGCCGGCGCTCCTCGCCCTGCTGGGCCTGCTCGTCCTCGCTGCGCTCGTCTGGGCTCTCTTCCTGCAGCCGGCCATCCAGAGCGCGGCAACCCAGGCGCTGTCCGACGCGGGTTTCACGCCGCGACCGAGCGCTGCCGCCGGCGCTGGAGGACCCAGCCCGGCGCCCGGTGGCGCGTCGCCGTCGCCCTCGCCGGCAGCCTCGGCCGGAGCCGGCGCATCGCCAAGCCCGGCCGCTTCGGCCGGCCCGCCGACGCCGACACCGGCACCGGTCGGCAACGGCGTGCCGCAGGACGGGCGGCTGGCCGCGGACGGGTCCAACCCGTCGACCGCGACGTTCAGCTCGACGTTCTACATGACCGACCTGGTCTTCGCCAATCCGAACGGCCGGTCCGGAACGCTCCAGCTCCTGCGCGACGGGTTCGTGCTGATCACGCTCCGCCTGGAGAACTTCCGCGACCTCGATTTCCACTACGTGACGCCGATCGTGATCCAGAAGGGCCAGAAGCTCGTCTTCGCGGCCACCTGCACGTCGTCCGGCGCGTGTGACCCGTCCGTCTACTTCGACGGGTTCGTCCGCCCCTGAGGCGGCCGGAGTCCCGGTGCGCCGCATGAACCCGCGCCAGCGCGTCGGCCTGGCGGTCGCGGCCTGGCTCGTGGGCGCCCTCACCGTGGCGCCCGCCATCGCGGCGGTGACGAGCTCGGGCGGCCCGGCGAACCGGGTCGGCGGTCCCGCCGCGCCGCTGGCCATCTCGCTGGAACCGGGCGATACAGCGCGCGTCTCGCTCAACACGGACGGGTCCCAGCTGCTTCGCACCGCGTCCGACGAGGCGGCGGTCAGTCCCGACGGCCGGTGGGTCGCCTATCGCGTCTCGCTCGTCGGCACCGCCACGGCCTCCACCGGGATCATGCTCGCCGACCGCGCGGCAGGGACCACGACCCGGATCTTCCCTGCCACGCAGCAGCCGAGCGCGGGCCTGTTCGAGAAACCGTTGCCGTCGGGCGCCGTCGAGGAGCCGAGCGTCTCGGCGGATGGCTCCCTGGTCGCATTCGGCCTGACGAACGCCAACCAGCAGCCCACGATCGTGCTCTGGACCAGGGGCGCAGGGCTGAGCCTGCCGGCCAGCGGGACGCTCACCGGGAACGTGCCCGGCCTCTCCAACCTGCCGTACTCGGCACTTCATCACCCACGCCTGTCGGCGGACGGAACCGTCCTGGCGTTCCAGTCGGACGGGTACGCCGATTCGGACACGCCGTTGGCGGCCGGCTTCTACGTGCTGGTCCTGGCGACCGGGTACGTCGAGGCCGTGAGCGCAGCGACCGGCTCGTCCATCCCCGGGCCGCCCGGGCGGCAGTACGGGTCGCTCGCGATCTCCGCCGACGGATCGGTGGTTGCGTTCGCCTCGAGCCAGAACCTGCTGGGATCGGGCGTGGCCGGCCTGACGTACATCCGGGGCGTGCTGCCGGCGATGCAAGTCTGGCGGCGCGATCGAGGATCGCTAACCACGACGCTCGTCTCCGCGGCCGCAGGCCAGCCGGCCACGGCCCTGAGCGACCACCCCGCGATCTCGCCGGACGGGAGCGTCATCGCGTTCGAGTCGGCGGCCTCGAACCTGGTTCCCGGTGACGGCAACGGGGTCGCGGACATCTTTGCCTGGACCGCCGGGTCGGCCCTCCGGCGGGTCTCGGTGGCGCCGGATGGGACCGAGGCGGACGGCCCAAGCGCCTGGCCTGCTGTCTCGGCCGACGGGCGGTCCATCGTCTTCGCCTCGACCGCCACGAACCTGGTCCCCGGCGACTCGAACGAGGTGTCCGACCTCTTCGTGGCGGGTCCCGAGATCGACCGGCTCGCCCGCGTGAGCGTGGGCCTGGGTCCGGCACAGGCCGATGGCGACAGCCTGCGACCATCGTTCGCGCTCAACGCGCAGCTCGTGGTGTTCGAGTCGAGCGCCACGAACCTCGTCCCGGGGGACACGAACGGCAACTCCGACATCTTCGTGCGGGATCGTCGCCCGCCCCAGCCGCCGCCCAGCCCGACGCCGACGCCGACGCCGACACCGACACCGACCCCAAAGCCGGTCGTCAAGCCTGCGATCATCGTCTCGCCGAACCCGGTTGACTTCGGCAGCGTGCCGATCGGCACCCTGGGAGTGACGCGGAGTGCGACCATCCTGAGCGTCGGCACGGGCCCAGTGCAGGTCGGGGCCATCGCGATCAGCGGCCCGAACGCAGGCGACTTCCTCCTCAGCGCCAACCCCTGTACCGGGACGACGCTCGCGCCGGGTGCGTCCTGCCCGCTCGGTCTGCTCTTCATCGGGACGGCGACCGGCACGCGCACCGCGCAGCTCTCCGTCACGTCCGATGCCGGCCCGCCGGAGGTCGTCCAGCTCATCGCGGCGGTCGGCGTCGGGCTCCTCCGCCTCGAGCCGCCGGTCGGTCCGCCCGGCTTCGTCACGGTCGCAACGGGGGAAGGCTTCCCCGCCAACGCACCCGTGACCCTGACCTGGTCGGTCGGGATCACCCCGACCGCCCTGGCGCCGGTCTTCACGGATTCGACGGGATCGTTCACGGCCCAGGTGCTCGTCCTGCCGGGCGACATCGAGGGGCCCCGTAAGCTCCGCGCGGTGGTCACGCTCTCGGGCGTCCCGGCCGCTCCGGCAACGGCCCCGTTCCTCGTCGTCGCCGGCACGGCTGCACCGCCGGTGAGCGGCCTGATCCAGGTCTTCCGCGACTCGCTGGGCCAGCCGATCATCCTGCGCCGGTAGACGCGCCCGGGAGGGGCTCGCCCCGACCCGCGGCGTGGGCTACGCTTCAGGGCACCACGACCGCAGGGAGGCGAAACGCGAGCGGATGATCTGCCCGAAGTGCGGCACCCAGAACGCGGCCGGAGACGCGTTCTGCGGCGGATGCGGCGCGTTCCTGGAGTTCGCCACGGAGGAGGCCGGCGCCCCCGAGGTGGCCGCGGTGCCGGAGCAGGCACCGACCGATCCGGTCGTCGCGACCCCGGTCACGGGAGCAGCCCCTTCGCCGGGCAGCGTCCCACCCTCGCAGCTCCCGGCCCCGGCCGCGGCACCGTCATCGGCGGCCGCGCCGCCACCCGTGGGGTCCGAGATGCCGTCGCTGGCCACCACCGGCCCGCTCTGCCCGATCTGCGGCCGCGCCAACCCGGCCGGGCGCACGTTCTGCATCTCGTGCGGCGAGCGCCTGCCGGTCCCGGGACGCGCTGGCGCCGCGTCGGCGCGCACGGCCGCGCCCGTGCCCTCCGCGGCGCGCCCGCCCACCGCTGCGCCCGCGCCCACCGCAGCGCCCGGCCCAGCGACCACGGCCCCGGCCCCCGTAGCGGCCACGCCGACGGCCCGCCCTGCCACCTCGTCGGGTGCCGTCCCGCCGCCCGCAGTGGGACCGGTCGCATCGCCGCCGGCGACCGGGCCAACCTGGGAGTTCCCGTCCGGTCCCACCCGTCCGGTGACAGCCCCGTCGGCCAAGCCGGAGGCGACCGCTCCCGCTTCGCGTCGGGGCCGCAACCCGCTCTCGCTGGTCGTCGGCGTGGGCATCCTGTTCCTCGTGCTCGCGGGGGGCGGTGCCGCGATCCTGCTCGGCGGTGGAGCGAGCAAGGCCACGCCGGCGCCGCCGGGCGCGAGCCCGTCCGCACCTACGTCGGCGAGCGCCGGCGCCGTCCTCCCGAGCGCATCCGCGGCCACGCCCTCCGCTGCCGCCGCGAGTCCCGGGCCGTCGGCCGCGGCGGCGACGCTCCCGCCCGGCCCCGCGATCGCCCTCACGTTGACCGGGGCATCCGCCTCGTCGTCGCTCGCGAACCATCCGCCGTCGGCCGCCATCGACGGTGACCCGACCACGTCCTGGAAGACGGGCACGAAGAGCCCGTCGGACCAGTGGCTCGAGGTCACCTTCGCCCCGGCCGCGGTCACCCAGATCCAGCTCTGGAACGGCTGGCAGCGCACCCAGGACATCTACTTGGGCAACGATCGACCCCGCAACGTGACGATCCGGTTCGACAACGAGATCGCCATCCCGCTCAAGCTGCTGGACGTCGAAGGATTCCAGCGGGTCGACATCCCGCCTCAGCTTGGCGTCGTGGGCGTGACCAGGCTGCGAATCGCCATCGTCGACTGGTATCCCGCCAAGAAGACCGCCGCGACCGGCAGCCCCACCACCCAGGCCCCGATCAGCGAGATCCGCCTGTTCGGGATCCCGGTGACGCCATGAGCCGGCGCGAGTTCCACGTCTCGGCGGATGCACGGGCTCGATATCGCCTGAACGAGACGCTCTTCGAGCTGTCCGGAAACGTGGTCCTGGCGAACCTGCGCGCCGTCCGCAGCCTGGCCGCGGAGATGACCGCCCGGCGACGTGCCGATGGGGTGGTCGATGCGGTGGTCAGCCCGGGAGAGCTCAACGCCCTCGGCCTGGTCGACGAGGTCCTGCACGCGGTGGTCGGGATCTATCGCGAGCAGGAGGACCCGGAGGCGATCGACGACGCCCTCGACCATCTCGACGAGCTCATCGGCACGGACGCGACTGACGCGACCCTCGCCCGGTTCACCGAGCGCTTCCCGCCGCTCGCCGTCCACCGCGGCGAGCTGACCGTGGGCGCGTACCTCGCGGGCGAGACCGACGGGACGCCCAACCGCGAGATCGCGCTCGAGGAGATGGTCAACTGCTGGCTCGCCAACACGAACCCGGCCGCCGATCCCTTCCAGGAGCTGTTCGACGACGCCGATCTGGCGGCCGCCACGCGCTACCGGGCCGTGATCGAGGAGCTCGGCCGCTTCTTCGCCGGCCGGACGCCGTTCGGGCCGGACAGCCAGGACCTGGTCACGATGCTGCGGGCGCCGGCGCTGGCGGAGCCGGCCAGCCTCGGCGGCCAGCTTCGCTGGATCCGGACCCACTGGGGGGCGTTCCTGGCTGCGGCGCTCGGCGATCGCTTCGCGGCCCTCCTGGACCGGCTCGTGACCGGCATCGACATCGCGGCCGAGGACGAACGCGCCCTCTGGCTTCGCTTCCATGGCGGCCCCGGCGCGGGTGGCGCCGTCGAGCCTCCCGACTTCGGAGGGCTGGACGTGGAACCGGAGCGCTTCTCCGAGGACAAGGACTGGATGCCGCGCGCCGTCATCGTGGCGAAGAGCACGTACGTGTGGCTGGACCAGCTCTCGAAGTGGCACGGGCGTCCGATCCGCCGCCTCGACGAGATCCCGGACGAAGAGCTGGACAGGCTGGCCCGCTGGGGCTTCAGCGGGCTCTGGCTGATCGGGCTCTGGGAGCGGAGCGCTGCCTCCCAGCGGATCAAGCAGCTCCGTGGGAACCCCGACGCCGTCGCGTCCGCCTATTCGCTTCACGACTACGCGATCGCCGACGACCTGGGCGGGGAGGCGGCCTTCGCAAATCTCCGGGACCGTGCCTGGTCACGCGGGATCCGCCTGGCCTCGGACATGGTCCCGAACCATATGGGCATCGATTCGCGCTGGGTCATGGAGCACCCGGACTGGTTCCTTTCCCGGCCCGACGCGCCGTACCCCGCCTACAGCTTCAACGGACCGGACCTCTCCGCCGACCCGCGGGTCGGCGTCTACCTCGAGGACCATTACTGGGACGCCACGGACGCCGCCGTCGTGTTCAAGCGTGAGGACCGCTGGACCGGCCAGGTCCGCTTCGTCTACCACGGCAACGACGGGACGAGCATGCCGTGGAACGACACCGCCCAGCTGGACTACCTGCGCCCGGACGTGCGCGAGGCGGTCATCCAGACGATCCTGGCCGTCGCGCGGCGGTTCCCGATCATCCGCTTCGACGCCGCCATGACGCTGGCGAAGAAGCACATCGAGCGGCTCTGGTACCCCGAGCCCGGCCAGGGCGGCGCCATCCCGTCCCGGGCCGAGTCGGCCATGCCGAAGGCCGCCTTCGACGCCGCCATCCCGGTCGAGTTCTGGCGCGAGGTCGTGGACCGCGTGGCCGCGGAGGTGCCGGACACGCTCCTCCTCGCCGAAGCGTTCTGGCTGATGGAGGGCTACTTCGTCCGGACGCTGGGCATGCACCGCGTGTACAACAGCGCCTTCATGAACATGCTCCGCGACGAGAAGAACGCGGACTACCGGCTCGTCGTCAAGAACACGCTGGAGTTCGATCCGGAGATCCTGAAGCGCTACGTCAACTTCATGAACAACCCGGACGAGAAGACCGCGGTCGAGCAGTTCGGAACCGGTGACAAGTACTTCGGGATCGCGACCATGATGTCCACCATGCCCGGCCTGCCGATGTTCGGCCACGGCCAGGTGGAGGGCTTCGCCGAGAAATACGGGATGGAGTTCCGGCGCGCGTACTGGGACGAGCACCCGAACGAAGCGCTGGTGGGTCGCCACGAGTGGCAGATCTTCCCGCTGCTCCACCGCCGCCGGCTCTTCGCGGAGGTCCGCGACTTCCGCCTGTACGACGTGATCGACGACGGCGGCCATGTCAACGAGGATGTCTTCGCGTACTCGAACCGGAGTGGCGACGACCGGGCGCTCGTGATCTACCACAACCGCTTCGCCTCCATGCGCGGCCGCGTCCGCCAGAGCGTTGCGTTCGCGGAGAAGGGCCCCGATGGCGAGAAGCACCTTGTCCGGTCGACCCTCGTCGAAGGCCTGGGGCTGACCGACGAGCCGGGAGCGGTGACGATCTACCGCGATGTCCTGGCCGGCGTGGAGCACGTTCGGGAGATCTCCGACCTGCGCGCACATGGGTTCCGGGTCGCGCTCGACGCCTACGCCACGCACGTCTACATTGGCTGGCGCGAGATCGGCGGCGAGGCTGCGGCCGAGTACCGGGCGCTTGCCGCCGAGCTCGGCGGCGTGGGCGTCCCGAGCGTCGAGGCCGCCCTCGCGGAACGGCGCCTTCGCCCGCTCCACGACGCGGTGGCGATCGTGATGAACGAGGGCCAGCTGCGCGACCTGGTCGACGCGGTCGCGACAACGCTCGCCGGACGGGTTCGCATCGCCGCGGCGACGGCGGGCACCGGCACGGTCGGGGCGGACATCGCAGGGGACGGGCACGTCGCCGCCCGGGCGGCCGGGGTCGGGGCGGTCAGCGACGGGCCGGCGGCCGTGCCCACCGGGCAGCCGGCGACGTCGGTCGAACCTGCCGTGATCCTGCCCGATCTGCCCCGGGTCGCGGCGTCGGCATCCGCCCGCTGCGCGGACTCGCTGCGTGGCGTGCGTGAAGCTACCGGTAACCCCATTGACGACGCGTCGATCGACGCGCTCGCGTTGCGTTTCGGGGAGCGGCTGCGGAGCGCGCTCCTGCTTGCCACGGACCCGGCGGCCAGCCTCCCGCCGGCAGGAACGGACGACGGTGAGGCCGGCGCGGCAGCCCTCGCTCGAGCTCGCGCCGACGTCGCGGTGGCCCTGCCGCCCGACACCGCGACCTGGGGGGCGCTGCTCGGCTGGCTGGTGGCCGACGCGCTCGCGGGCGTCGTGGAGCCGGATGCCGCGGCCCGCCGCGGACGAGGGTGGTTCGACCGGGCCGCCATCGGCCGGGTGATGGCGGACGCGTACCGCTGGCGCGGCCTGGACGATGGCGCCGCGTGGTGGACCGTGGAGACCGTCAGGCACCTGTGCGCCCGGCCCGGGGACGCGGCGCTGGCCGCTCCGGTCGCCGAACGGGCAGGACGGCTCGTCCGCGCCTGGTTCGCGGACGACGATCTCGGCCGCTGGCTTGGCGTCAACCGCCACGACGGCATCGCGTACGTGAACCGCGAATCGTTCGAGCAGGCGCTGCGCTGGCTCGTCGTCGTGGCCGCGGTGGAGGCCGCGGCAGAGGCGGCCGCACCCGGTGACGCGTCCGCGCAGCGCCTGGTCGCGGCGGACGAGCTGGCCGCCCGTCTCACGGCTGAGGCGGCGGCGGTCGGCTACCAGGTGGGGCGGCTCGTGGAGCGCGTCACCGACTGAGGCGCGTCACCGACGGTGGCGGGCAGCGCACCGCGCCCGTTTCGGTTGCCTGCTGACGGACGCTGCCGACGAGGCGGCGGGCGCCCAGGCGACGGGCGGCCTGCGGCTGCGGGCCCGGCCTTACCGCTCTCGGCGACCGCGCGCGGGCTCTCGCTCCTTGATCTTCGGCTCGTGGCCCGGGCGCGGCGGGCGCGGCAGCGTTCCGGGTGCCATGTCCGGCCGACGAGGCTCGGGGCCCCGGGCGCGCGCCGCCTCGACGCTTGTCGCGAAGGCCTTGGCGACGGCGGGCGGGAGGCTGCCGATCCATGCCGCCTCGATCTGCTTGACCCGCTCGGTCTCCTCGGCGCGCCGCTCGCGCTCCCGCTTGGAGTGCTTCGTCATCCGTTCCTCTCCTGAGCCGCACCGGTGCGATCCGCGACCGGGGACAGAGTGTACCTCCCAGGTACGGATCGGGCGGCGTCGACAGATCGGGCGGCGTCGACAGATCGGGCGCCAGCGCCAGGGCCGTGCCGGTGGCACCGGGAAGATGGCGCTCCGGGCCCGGGACCGGGCGTATCCTGCGCTGATGTCCGGCCAGCCTGGAGCACCCATCCCGTCCGCCGCGTCCGGCACCTACGGCGCTCGCTCGATGACCGCGCCGCTCCGCGAGGTCCTAGTCCAGCGCCCGCGCAGCGCGTTCGGTCGGGCCTTCGACGACCCGGCGCACGGGTTTCTCCACCCGGTGGACCTGGAGCGGGCCCAGGCGGAGCACGATGCGTTCACGGACCTCCTGCGCCGGCTCGGCGTGATCGTCCACGACCTCGGGTCGGACGCGCCGCACCCGGACCTCACCTACCCGTTCGATCCACTGCTGGTCACCGAGCGGGGCGCGATCGCGCTGCGCTCCGGCAAGGAGACCCGGCGCGGGGAGGAGGATGAGCTCGAACGCTGGACGGGCGCACGCGGGATCCCGACGCTCGGACGCATCAGCGCGCCCGGGACGGTCGACGGCGGCGACACCTTCTGGCTCCGGCCGGACCTCTTCTGCATCGGCCGGACGCTCCGCACGAACGACGCGGGAGTGCGCCAGCTCGCCGGCCTCATCGGCGGCGACGTGCGGATCTTCGACGTTCCCTTCTGGCGAGGCACCGCGGAGCTGCTCCATCTGCTGTCGGTGATCTCTCCCGTCGCGGACGACCTCGCGGTCGTCTACCTGCCGTTGCTGCCCGTGGGGCTCTGGGAGCTCCTGGGCGATCTCGGGACCCGCCTGGTCAGCGTGCCGGACGCGGAGTTCCCAACGCTCGGCTGCAACGTCCTCGCGGTCCGGCCGGGCGTCTGCATCGTCGCGGACGGCAACCCGGCGACGAGACGCGCCCTGGAGGCGGCCGGCTGCGAGGTCCACGCGTACCCGGCGCAGGAGATCGGGATCAACGGCTCCGGCGGCCCGACCTGCCTGACCCGGCCCATCCTCCGACAGACGTGAACGGCAGCAACCATCCCGGGCATCCCGGCATGGCAGCGGACCACCTGGGTGAGACCCAACGGGCGGCCGTGGACGCGGTCGATCCGCCTGCCATCGCCGCGGATCTCCTGGCGTTCTGCGCGATCCCGTCGCTGACGGGTAGCGAGGGTCCCGCCCGGGACCATCTCGCGCGGCGTCTCGAGGCCGGCGGCCTCGGCGTGCACGCGTGGGACGCGGACCCGGTGGCGCTCGCCGCGGATCCGGCGTTCCCGGGCATGGAGGTACCGCGAACCGCGCTCCCGCTGGTGGCCGGCACGCTCCGGGGGACGCGGCCAGGGAAGCGGCTCCTGCTCGTGGTTCACACGGACGTGGTCCCGGCCGGCGAACCCGCCAGCTGGACCACGCCCCCGTTCGAGCCGGAGTGCCGGGATGGGCGCGTGTTCGGACGCGGCACGTGCGACATGAAGGGCGGGCTCGTCGCCGCGCTCGAGGCGATGCGGGCCGTCTCCCGTGCCGTCGGACCCGACGGGCTGGCCGGCGAGGTGATCCTCGTGGGCGTCCCGTCCGAGGAGGACGGTGGGGCCGGCACGTTCGCCGCGATCCGGGCCGGATACGTTGGCGACGCGGCCGTGATCCCGGAGCCGACCCGCCTGGACGTCGTCACCGTGTCGGCCGGGCGCGATCACGTTCCGTCTTGCGGTCCCCGGGCGCGCCGCCCACGCGTCGACGCGTCGCGAAGGGGTCTCCGCGCTCGACAACCTCGAGCTGCTGCACGCCGCGCTCCGCGCCGACGAATCGGCCCGCAACGCGGCGGAGATGCGACCGGAGATGCGGTCGCTCGGGCTCCCCTACGCCACCATCATCGGCACCGTGCGAGGTGGCGAGTGGCCGTCGAGCCTGCCGGACCGGGTCGTCGCCGAGGGGCGCTACGGCGTCCGGGCGGGCCAGTCGGCGACTGCGGCCGAGGCGGAGCTGCGCGCAGTGATCGCGTCGGCGTGTGCCGCCGATCCGTGGCTCCGGGACCACCCCGCAACGGTCGAGATCTGGGGCGGTCGCTTCTCATCGTGCGAAGTGCCGGCCGATCACCCTCTCCCCGTGCGACTGGCGGCCACGGCCGCGTCCGTGACGGGCCGCCGCCCCTCGCTGGTTGGCGTTCCGTACGGATCGGACATGCGGCTGCTCATCAACGAGGGACACACGCCGTGCGTGCTGTTCGGGCCGGGCGACGTCCGGGTCGCCCATGCCGCGGACGAACACGTCGCCTTGAGCGAGGTGGAAGCCTGCGCCCGGACGCTTGCGGCCTGGATCGTCGCCGAGCTCGCGCCCGCCTGAAGCCGGCCCTGCGGCACCCTGCCGGGGCCCGGGCCGGTGCCTGCCCGGCCCGGCCGGGCCGGGCCGGGCCGTGGTGCTCCTACTTCCTGCCCGCGCGCTTCTTGCCGTGCTTCTTCTTGCCGCCGGCGTCCTTCGGGGCGACCGGTGGCACCGTCTTCTTCTCCGGCCGGCTCCCTGCGGCAGGCGTCTCGCCGCCCGCGCGGCCCGCGGCGGGCGCCGCATGCTCCGGGGCTGCGCCACCGGCCCGCGCGTCGACGGCGAGGGCTTCCACCCAGCGCCCCAGTTCCTCGATCCCGGCCGCTTCGAGCCGGTAGATCCGGCGCGTTCCCTCGCGGTGCTCGCTCACGAGGCCCGCGGTGCGGAGCACGGTCAGGTGCTGGGACACCGCTGGCCGGCTCACCGGCATGCCTTCCGCAAGCCGGCCCACCGGGGATGGACCGCGCCGGAGCCGCTCGATGATCGCGCGGCGGGTCGGGTCGCCAAGGACGTCAAGGGCCCGTGGGTTCGCTTCCATGGACGGTAAGTATCATCTGACACAGCACGACGTCAAGTGGGGTCGCGTGGGTGTGGGTCGCGTGGGGGCCGGCCCATCTCGCCTGCCGATTTCCGGCCGCGACGTGCCGATCGTCTCTCCGCGGCGGTGTTGGCTCCCCCTATGCTACGGGGATGTCACCGGATCTCGTCCACGCGGGCCATCGCGTGCCGCTCGTTGCCGGGCGAACGCTTTTCGATGCGGCCGACGAGCTGGAGCTCCTCGTGCCGGCCTCGTGCCGCCGGTCCGGGCGCTGCCACGAGTGCATCGTCGAGGTGGCCGCCGGGGGTGGAGCCCTCGCCGCCCCGGGCGCCGAGGAGGCCTTCCTGCGGCCGGGCTACCGGCTCGCCTGCCGGGCGATCGTGGAGCGCGACGACCAGGACATCGAGTTCGCCGTCCTCCGCCGCCGGCTGCGCATCTTCATGCCGCCGGGCGGTCCGGCGCTCGAGGTAGACCCGGCGGTGCGGGAGATCGGGGGCGCGTTCGCCTGCTCGCGGACGACGGGACCCCGCTCGACGACCTGGGCCCCGCGCGGGACCGGCTGTTCGGCGTCGCCCTCGATGTGGGGACCACCACGGTCGTCCTGGAGCTGGTTGACCTCGGGTCCGGCGAGGCTCTGGCGGCCGCAGCGTTCGAGAACCCGCAGCAGTTCGGCGGCAGCGACGTTATGGCGCGCATCACCTACGACGGCGAGCGTCCGGGCGAGCTGCGCAGGGCGCTGCGCCGGGCGCTCAACCACGAGCTCACGCGCCTCTACGCCGCCTGGGGCATCGACCGACACCAGGTCGTCGAGGTGGTCGTGGTGGGCAACGCAACCATGCGGGACCTCGCCTTCGGGCTCGATGTGGGGCCCATCGGCCGGTCGCCGTTCCGATCCACCAGCGAGGCGGACTGGCGCGCCGGTGTCGTTGCCTCCACTGCGCTGGACCGGCGCGCCTACGAGCTCGGCATCCTGGTCCACCCGCGCGCGCGCATCTGGGGCGCGCCGCTCATCGCCTGCCATGTCGGGGCGGACGCGGCGGCTGACCTGGTCGCCATGGACGGCGAGGCTGCCGCGTTTCCGCGGATGCTGGTCGACGTGGGTACGAACACGGAAGTGATCCTGTCCGACGGCAAGCGGACCCTTGCCTGCTCCTGTCCGGCGGGGCCCGCGTTCGAGGGCGGCCTCGTCCGCTACGGGATGCCCGGCGCCGAGGGGGCCATCGAGTCCGTTCGACGCGTGGACGGCGCGTTCACGGTGCGGACCATCGGCGACGTGGAGCCGCAGGGGATCTGCGGCTCCGGGCTGGTGGACCTGCTCGCCGAGCTGCGCCGGACCGGCGCCATGAACGAGCGTGGCGCCTTCACGGACGGCGCCACGTCCGTGACCGTGGTGCCGGAGCGCGGCATCACGCTCTCGCGGGCCGACGCGAGCCATCTCGCCCAGGCGAAGGCGGCCAACGCCGTCGGGATGCAGGTGCTCCTGCGGATCCTGGGGCTCGAGGCAGCGGACCTGGCCCGGCTCGACCTCGCCGGTGGCTTTGCCTCCTCGCTCGACGTCCCGAATGCCATCGCGATCGGCTTCCTGCCGGCGGTTCCCCCCGAGCGCGTCGTGCGCCACGGGAACGCGTCGGTCCGCGGCGCGAAGGCGCTCCTGCTCTCCCGCGGCGCGCGCGCTCGCCTTCAGGCCCGGGTCGCGCGCATCGAGCACGTGGAGCTCGAGGCCGAGCCCGACTTCTTCGAGCTGTTCGTCGACGGCTGCCGCCTGGAGCCGCTCCCGGCGACGGGGGTGCCGGCATGAGCGCGCCGAAGCCCGGCCTCCGTGAACGGCTGACGTCGAGCGACGAGTTCGTCACCGTCACCGAGCTCGTCCCGTGGCGCGGGCCGCTGGCCGACAAGGCCGGGCGGGCGGGCCTGGCAGCCGCGCACGCCCTGGTCGACGACCCGCGCATCGCGGCCATCTCGATCACGGACAACGCCGGCGGGCACGCGATGGCGCGACCGGCGCTGCTCGCCGGGGAGTTACTCGCCCGCGGACAGGATGTGATCGTCCACGTGGCCTGCCGGGACCGCAGCCGAAACGGGCTCCTCTCGCTCGCCTGGGAGCTGGAGCAGCGCGGCGTGCAGAACGTGCTGGCCGTCTCGGGCGACCATCCGACCGAGGGCTTCGCCGGCCTCTCGCGACCGGTGTTCGACGTCGACTCGGTTGGCCTGCTCGCGCTCTATCGGGACCTGATCAACCAGGGCGCGGGCGACCCGGCTGAACCCGGACAGCCGGGCTTCTACCTGGGCTGCGCCGTCTCGCCGTTCAAGCGGCTCGAGGCGGAGGTCGTGCCGCAGTACCTCAAGCTGGCCCTCAAGGTCCGCGCGGGAGCGGAATTCGTGATCCCCCAGCTCGGCTATGACGCGCGCACCTGGGACGAGCTCCTGCGCGCCATGGACCGCGCGGAGCTCCGCGTGCCGGTGCTCGCCAACATCTACGTGCTCTCGCGGACCGTGGCGCGCCTCTTCAACGCGAACCGCGTCCCCGGCTGCGTCGTGTCGGACGAGCTGCTTGCGGTCGCCGAACACGAGGCCGCGGCGCCGGACAGGGGCCGGGCCTTCTTCCTCGATCTCGCGGCTCGCCAGGTGGCGATCGCGCGGGGCCTCGGCTTCCGGGGCGTCTACCTGGCCGGGCACCTGCCGGCAGCCGACGTGGCGCGCGTGCTGGACACGGCGGCCGGCTACGCGCCGGACGACTGGCGAGCCTTGGCCCGCGAGATCAGCTTCGCGCCCAGGGGGAGCTTCCGGCTGTTCGCCGACGATCCTGACACCGGCCTCGCGACGGATGAGCTGCACCCCGCGTACGCCCGGAGCCTGACGCCACATGCGCGCGGCCGGGCGCGCCGCCGGGCCTCGGCCTGGTACAAGGCGAACCGGCTCGCCCACCGCGCGGTCTTCGCGCCGGGATCGCCGGGGTTCCGGGCGGCCGGGCGCGCCTACGGGCATTTCGAGCGGCTTCATCTGGGCCGGCCGCTCCACGTCCTCGAGCAGGCGATCAAGGTACCGCTCTACGACTGCCGGGACTGCGGCGACTGCTCGCTGCCCGACGTTGCCTACCTGTGCCCGGAATCGCAGTGCCCGAAGGGCGAGCGCAATGGGCCCTGCGGCGGCTCGCACGATGGGACCTGCGAAGTCTCGCCGAACCGCTGCGTGTGGGTCCGGGCATACGAGCGCCTGAAGCCCTACGGGGAGGAGCTCACGATGCTCGAGCGGCCGCCCGTCATCGTCGACAACCGGCTCCGGCGCACGAGCGCCTGGGCAAACACCTTCCTCGAGCGTGACCACTTTGCGAAGGGAGCGTCATGACGGAAATGGCCGCTCGGCCGTTCATCGTGATCGGCGAGAACATCCACGCGACGCGCGTGGTCCTGCGGGGCGGCTCCCGCGTGGCGGCGCTGCCGGACGGCCGCCCGGCCCTCCCGTTCACCGACGAGGCGGCCACCGAGCGGCTCCTCCCGGTCCCGGACGCGGCGCTCGACGGCCCCGCCGGGCCGAAGCAGCGGGTGAAGCATGTCAAGGCGGCGATCATCTCCGGGATGGGCGACGACGCCGCGGCGGCCGACATGGGACGCGCATACCTCCGCGCGATGGCACGCCGCCAGGCCGCGGCGGGCGCCTCCTACCTCGACCTCAACGTCGACGAGGTGACCACGGACGTGGACGCGCGGGTCGCAGCCATGCGCTGGTTGGTCGCCGCGGTCGAGGATGCGACCGAGGTGCCGCTTGCGCTCGACTCATCGTCGGCGGCCGTCCTTCGGGCGGGCCTGGACGCGGCCTCCCGCCGGGCTGGCGCGCCGCTCCTCAACTCGGCCGCGCTCGATCGACTGGACGTGCTCGATTTCGCGGCCGGCGACGGATGCGGCGTGGTGCTCTCGGCGACGGGCGCGGGTTCCATGCCGGTCAACGCTGAGCAGCGCGTCGCGAATGGTCGGGCGCTCATCGACGCGGCCGTCGTGCGCGGCCTGGACCTCGCCGCGCTGTACGTCGACTCGCTCGTGCTCCCCGTCGCGGTGGACCCGGAGGCGGGGCGCTCGTTCCTGGACGCCGTGCGGGCGTTCCGGGCGGCATTCGGGGCGGGGCTCCACCTCACCGGTGGACTCTCGAACGTGAGCTACGGGCTGCCGGCGCGACGGCTCCTCAACGACGTCTTCATCGACCTGGCGATCGACGCCGGGGCGGACAGTGGCATCATCGACCCGCTGGCGAACAACCCGCGCCGAATTGGCGGGATCGATCGGGCGGCGCGGCCGTACCGGCTGGCCAGCGACCTCCTGACGGGCGCCGACCCCTACGGGGGCGAGTTCCTGGGCGCCTTCCGCGCGGGCGAGCTCGCCTGAGGCGGGGGCCTGCGCGGCGACCGGGCGGCGCGAGACGGGACGACGGCACAGCGACGACAGGACGGGCAACGGGAGAGACGACGGATGGCGAACCTTACGGCGCTCCAACAGGCGGTCGAGGTCGGCGACCGCGCCTCGGCGGTCCGGATCACCCGGGAGGCGGTGGACGAGGGCCTCGACCCGCGGACGGTCCTCGCCGCGATGACCGCGGCCATGGAGGTCATCGGCACCCGCTTCCAGAACCAGGAGATCTACGTCCCCGAGATGCTGATCTCCGCCCGGGCGATGAAGGAGGCCACCGCCGTCCTGGAGCCGGTCCTGGTCAAGGCCGGCATCCGGCCCGAGCACACGGCGGTCATCGGCACGATCAAGGGCGACCTGCACGACATCGGCAAGAACCTGGTCGCGATGATGTGGAAGGGCGCCAACATCGAGGTGATCGACCTCGGCACGAACGTCTCGCCGGAGCGGTTCGTGGAGGCGGCGCGGGAGCACCGGGCCCACCTCGTCGGGATCAGCGCCCTCCTGACCACGACGATGGTGGGGATGAAGGACGTCGTCGCGGCGGTCCGCGCGGCCGACCTCGGCGGGGTCAAGGTGATCGTCGGCGGCGCCCCCGTCACCCAGGACTTCGCCGACCAGATCGGCGCCGACGGCTACGCGCCGGACGCGGCCTCGGCCGTCGAGGCCGCTCGGGCAGCCCTCCGCGCCGGCTGAGAGCCAGCCGGGCGCACGTCAGCCGCCCGGCGAGGCGGGCTCCGCGCGGATCACCGCGTCGTCGTATGACATCGCGAGTCGCTCGCCGGGCTGCAGGACGAGGAAATCCGCCGGGTCCCAGGCGCCGTCGATCAGGCGGCGCACCAGGAGCAGCTCACCGGCCAGCTTCGCGAATGCCCAGCCGCGCCGCTCCGCGTCGTCGCGGGCACGGGCCTCGGCCGCCGCCGCAGCCTCCGGCGCGGCCACGTCCATCTCCACGAACGCGGCGCGATCGTAGTGAGAGCGCCATGCGCCCAGCGTCTCCATCAGGTACGCGGCGTTGTCCTCACCGTACTTCGCCACGTACTCTCGTAGGTGGCCCGCGCGGACGCGTCGGAGACCGCGCCGACCCCGCCGAACGCGCTCCCGTCGTCCGTCCGCTCCAGGTAGTCCTGGACGTACCAGTAGGTGCCCGGGTTGGCCGTGAACTCGGCCTGGTAGCGGGTGCGGTCGCCCAGGAAGAGGGTGATGCAGTCGTGGGCCCGCGGGACGGCCAGCGGGACGCGGCCCGCCCGCAGACCGGCCGTCGCGCCACCACACAGCCCGTAGGCGAGCGCCACCGCGTCGTAGGGCGCACCCACCTCGTCGATCTCGGCCTGGAGGATCGCGCGGAGGTTGGGCGGGTCGTCGTGGAGACCGCGCCGGTTCAGCCGGACGTCCACCACGTGCGGCGAGCGGGCCGCGCACAGGTAGACGGACCGGGCCAGGACCTCGCAGGTCAGGGCGAGCAGGCGCATCGCCGAGAAGCCTACCAGCGGCATTGCCCCCGGCGTCCCCGGCGCCGCGCACAGCCCCGGGACCCGCGCACAGCCCCGGGACCCGCGCATCGCGCCCCGCCATAGCCCCGTGCCGCGCACAGCCCCGGGTGCCCTGGGAGCGCTGTCCGCCTGTATCGTTCGGGGAAGTCCACCCGTACCCAGGAGCACCGCACCGTGGCCCTTCCGTCGCTCGCCCGGATTCCCGCCCCGCCCGACTCGATCCTCGGACTGTCCGAGGCTGCCCGCGCCGACACGCGGAGCGGAAAGATCAACCTGTCGTCGGGCGTCTTCGTGGACGAGACCGGGACGACGCCTGTCCTGGCGTCCGTGACCGAGGCCGAGCGGCGCATCCTCGCGGCGGGCCGGAGCAAGCTCTATCGGCCGATCGACGGCGAGGCGGCGTTCCGTGACGCGGTCCGCGACCTCGTCTTCACGCCCGAGCACGAGGTCGTCCGGTCCGGGCGGGTCGCCGTCAGCCAGACCCCCGGGGGCACGGGCGGGCTGCGCGTGGCGGCCGACTTCATTCGTCAGACCGGCGGCAGCGGCACGATCTGGATGAGCCAGCCCACGTGGCCGAACCATCCCCAGCTGTTCTCGGCCGCCGGCTTCCGGATCCGCGAGTATCCCTACACGGACCCGACGGGACGCAGGATCGACGAAGATGCCCTGCTCGCGGCGCTCGGAGAGGCGTCGCCTGGCGATGTCGTGCTGCTCCACGGCTCGTGCCACAACCCGACCGGGGTCGATCCGTCCCCAGCGCTTTGGCGGAAGATCGGCGACCTCGTGGAGGACCGGCGGCTGCTTCCGCTCGTCGATTTCGCCTACCAGGGGTTCGGGGATGGGCTCCGCGAGGACGCCGACTGGATGGACGGGCTCGCTGCGTCCAGGTCTCGAGCTCCTCGTCTCGACGTCCTACTCGAAGAGCTTCGCCCTCTACAACGAGCGCGTCGGGGCCCTGGTCCTCGTGGCCGGGTCGGCCGCCCAGGCCGCGGCCGCGCAATCGCACGTGCGGGTCGCCATCCGCTGCAACTACTCGAACCCGCCGTCCCACGGCGGCGACATCGTGGCGACCATCCTCGGCGATCCCGAGCTGCGCGCCCGGTGGGAGCTCGAGCTGGCCGGGATGCGGTCGCGGATCAAGGCGAACCGCGCGGCGCTCGTCGAGGCGATCACGGCGCGCGGTATCCCCGGTGACTGGGCGCCCATCGCCTCCCAGCGCGGCATGTTCGCGCTCCTCGGGCTCAGCCTGGACCAGGTGGCGCGGCTCCGCGAAGAGCACGCCGTTTACGTGGTCGGGCGCGGCAGGATCAACGTCGCGGGCTTCACGTCCGCGACCGTGGGGCCGTTCGCCGACGCGCTGGGGGCCGTCATCGCCGGCTGAACGCGTCTCACGGCCGGCGCCGTACCATCGTTGCATGCCGATCACCGCTGTCGAGCTCTTTCGCGCCGTCGGGCTGAGCGCCGACGGGCCCGTCGTGTGGGGAAGCCCGGTCCGCGCCAACGGCCCGGGGATCTACGTCGTCGAGTGGCCGGCGGTGCCCGATCGCGCCCCGGTCGACATCTCCGCGGTCGGGACGTGGCTCAGCCGCGTGCCCACGCTCGCCGTCGATGGCGAGCGACCGACCGGCAAGGGGCTCGCTGCACGGCTCGCCGCGTGGTGGCTCCCCGGGGAGCCGATCGTCTTCATCGGCAGCACCGGGAAGTCGATCGCGCGGCGCGTGGACGCCTTCTACCGGACGCCGCTCGGTGATGCGCGACCGCATGCGGCAGGCCAGTGGCTCAAGGCGCTCACGAACCTCCGACGCGCACGGGTGTGGTGGGCTTCCACCGAGGCCGCGGAGGAGTACGAGGACGCCTGTTTCGAGGCCTTCGCGGCAGCCGTGCCCGACGAGGTCCGCGCCCAGCTGCCCGCGAAGGGCGTCGCCCTCCCCTTCGCGCAACCGCCGGCACCCCAACGGCACGGCCCGCCCCGACGGGGTGACGGGATCCACCGTCGAGCCCCCGCCATCGGCGGAGCCGGCCGTGGCAGCCGGGAAGGGCACCGCGCGCCGAAGCCCCAGCACGATCTCCGACGACGACCTTGCCCGCGTCAACGACCTGCTCCAGGACCTCGCCTGCGGGGAGCCCGGCCTCGAGATCACGCCGTCCCAGGCGAACGCGGAGGGTGCGATCCGGCGTCTCCTCGGGGAGTCGCCCGCTCGCCCGGCGAGCGCGCTGGGACAGCTGCTGCGGGCCGGGAAGATCACCGGGGCCCACCAGGACCTGGATGGCCGATGGGCGATCCGCTGCACGAGACGGAGTCACTGATGCCACTTCGACCGAGCCTTGCCATCGTCGCGCACGACGGGAAGAAGACCGACCTCGTGGCGTATGCCACCTACAACCGCGCCGTGCTCGCCCAGTTCGACCTGTACGCCACCGCGACCACGGGGCGCCTCCTCCGCGAGAAGGTCGGGCTCGAGGTGACCACCCTGCTCTCCGGCCCGCTCGGCGGCGACGCGCAGATCGCCGCGATGGTCGCCGAGGGCAGGATCCGCGCCGTCCTGTTCTTCGTGGACCCGCTGAGCGCCCACCCGCACGACCCGGACATCCGCACGCTGCTGCGCGTGTGCAATGTTCACAACATCCCGCTGGCGACGACGCTTGCCGCCGCGGACCTGTTCCTGACCTCGCCGCTGCTCTACGTGGGCATGGGCGAGGAGGCGGACGTCGTCGAAGCGGGGACGGCTGCGCTGGAGGTCGGGGTCGCCCAGCCGGGAGGCGCCACCAGCCGGCCGTGACCGGCAGCGAGGCCGTGCGCTGCCGCGCCGCGCGCTCAGGGGTCTGAGAGGCGATGCTCGGCCCCGCCAGGCTCGAGACGCTCGGCAGTGGTCAGGCGCTTGATGCAGTGGGTCAGGCGCTTGATGCTGATTGCAGGCGGAACGTGCATACCGCAGACGGGACTCCGGTTTGCTTGATGCGCGTTGCGGGCATAGCGGCGACGGGGGTGTCCGCTCGGTCGCCGGCCGTACCGAACCCTCTGCGCCGACGCCCGATGCCGGCACGCCGCAGCCGGCACGCTGCGGCCGGCACGCCGCAGCCGGCGCCCCGCAGCCGGCGCCCCGCACCCGGCACCTCCACCGGCGCCCTGCGCCGGCGCCCTGCAGGCGGCACCCTGCAGCCGCACCCTGCAGCCGGCGAAGCGCTGATGCCCGTAACACGCATCAGCGATCCGGATACCCCGGTTCGCGATATTCCGACCGGAGAGGACCTTTGCATCAAACCGCCACCGAGCACCACGTGGGCGACCTCGATCGCGGGAGGATGAAGCCCGGGTTGATCGGCAGATGAGGGTGTCCTGCTTGAATGCGCCCGTGTACGAGCGATTCCTGGAGAAGTGGTTCGGGGTGGATCCCATCCGTGGGCGCGACCATCAGCCGCCGAACCACCTGCTGGTCGCGGTCGGCGGACAGGTTCGGGCGGCGCGGGTGCACGCGAGCCTGACCCAGCGCCAGGTCGAGGATTTGACCGGGATCGATCAAACGTCGATCTCGCGCCTCGAGAATGGCCGGGGATCGAACATGCGGCTCAGCCGCTTCGCCCTGCTGCTCACTGCGATCGATGCCGAGATCCACCCCGCCGAACGCCCGGCGCCCATGTGGATTGCGCCGCTGCTGGTTGCTGACGATGAGCCCGACGCGGGCTGCGACCCTGACCGGGCAGAGGCGAGCACCGGCGCCTGAGGCGGACGCGAGCCTCAGGCTGTCGCGAGCCTCAGGCTGTCGCGAGCCTCAGGCTGCCGCGAGCCTCAGGCGGAGGGCGGCTCCGGCGGGCTCGCCGGAAGCCGGATCTCGAACCGGGCCCCACCGCCCGGGCGGTTGGACGCCGAGATCGTGCCGCCGTGGGCTTCCACGATCCACGCGGCGATCGACAGGCCCAGGCCGGTGCCACCAGCCGGCGCGTTGTCGGCCCGCCAGAATCGCTCGAATATCCGGGGCAGGTCCTCCTCGCGGATGCCCGGGCCCTGGTCGTCGACGGTCAGCACCGCGTCCGGACCCTCGGGCCGGATGCGCACGGCAACGGTGGTCCCCGCCGGGCTGTGCGCGAGCGCGTTGTCCGTGACGATCGTGACGAGCTGGCGAAGGCGGAGCGGATCCCCGGAGACCGTCGCGGGCCGCGGATCGGCCTCCAGCTGGATGCCTCGCTGGGCGGCGACCGGCGTGAGCGGCCCCACCGCCTCCACCGTGATGTCCGCCAGGTCGAGCGTCGTGCGCTCGAGCGCCAGGGCGCCCGAGTCCGTTCGCGCCAGGAGCAGGAGGTCCTCGACCAGCGCGGTCAGGTGGGAGACCTCCGCGTCGATGTCGTCGAGCGCCTCGCCGACCTTCTCCACGGGCTGCTTCCGGTTGCGTCGGAGATCGGCGACGCTCGCGCGGATGACCGTCAAGGGCGTTCGCAGCTCGTGGCTCGCATTCGCGGTGAACTCGCGCTGCCGCCGGAGCGCGGCGTCGCGCCGATCCATCGAGGCCCTGACGGGGATGAGCGCCCGGCCCGCGTAGACGTAGCCGGCCGCCAGGGCCAGCACGAGCGCAGCCAGCCCGCCGATCGCGAGAACGGACAGGAGCGTCGAGAGGAGCTGCACCTCCGACGACCGCTCGCCCAGGACCTGGACGACGTACGAACCATCGGGCCGCGCCACCGCCACCGAGTAGACCCGGATCGGGATCGACGACACCTCCACCTGGCGCACGTCCGTGGATCCGGCGCGGGCTGCGTCGACGCCCGCCTGGTTCGGCAGCCCGGAGATCTCCTGGAGCTCCGCCGGCCCGAGCAGCGTGCCGTCGGGACGAACGATGAGCACGAGGGTCCCGGACGACCCGTTCCCGAACCCGGGACCCAGCACGAAGCCGCCGGGGACCTGCCCCTGGCGTCTGGAGAACCCGCACGATCGGGTCGGCGCGGGCCGCCAGGAGGTCCGTCCCGCGTGCGTCGAGCGATCCCGAGACCGCCAGGTACAGCGCCGTGCCCAGCGCGACGAGGATGACGAGCGTCAGGCCGCCGCTCCAGGCCAGCAGCCGAAGCCGCGTGCGACGGAGCAGCGCCGCGTCGCCGTTCTCGCGCGGCGCGTCAGTCGCCACGCAGCCGGTATCCCATCCCGCGGACCGTCTCGATGCGGGCCGCGGCGTCCGGGCCCAGCTTGTCCCTGAGCAGGTGGATGTACGCCTCCACCGTGTTCGGGGTCAGCGCGGCCCCGTACGGCCAGGCGTAGTCGAGGAGCTGGTCGCGGCTGAGAACCTGGCCGGGCCGCCGAAGCAGGCACTCGAGGATCGAGTACTCGCGGCCGCTCAGCTGGACCTCCTTGCCCCCCACGTCGACGCGACGCAGCGCCTCGTCGAGCACGATCGGCCCGGCGCTGAGGCGCATCGTCGAGCGTGGCGGCGGTCGCCGGCCCAGGGCCCGGAGGCGCGCGAGCAGCTCCTCGTACGCAAACGGCTTCACGAGGTAGTCGTCCGCGCCGGCGTCCAGGCCCGCCACCCGGTCCCCCACGGCGTCGCGGGCGGTGAGCATCAGGATCGGCACCTGGTTGCCAACCCGTCGGAGCTGCCGGGCGACCTCGAAGCCGGACCGGTCCGGCAGCCCGACATCGAGGATGACCGCGTCGAGGCCCGGGGAGGCCCCGGCGACTTCCATGCCTTCGTCGGCCGTCTCGGCCGTCTCCACCGTGTGGCGGTCCTGCGTCAGGAGCCGCCGGAGGAGGCGAACGAGCCGCGCGTCATCCTCGATGACCAGCAGGTGCACGAGATCTCCAGTGCGGGTTGGAACCCATCAGCTCGCGATGGCCTGATCAGGGGGTGACGAGCGTAACGTCCGAGGCGGTGATCGTACGGGTCACCGTGCCGGTGCCGCCTGTCGCGCCGGCGCCGCCGGTCGCGGCCTCGTGCCGGCCTGCCGCCCGCGCCCCGCCGCCGAACCCGCCGCCGAAGCCACCCGCCCCGCCGCCAAGCTCGACCTGCACCTGGACCTGCTTTCCCGCAGTCACGTCAGCCGCGCTTGCCGCCGCCTGGGCATGGTAGGTCGTGGTGCTGGGCAGGTCGACGGTGACGCGTGGTCCCGCTCGCCTCCTTGAGGGTCATCGTCGTGCCCGAGATCGACTCGACGGTCCCGGTCAGGAGGACCCCGCCGAAGCCGGCACCGCGTCCGGCAGCGCCGGCCCCGGTGCCGGCACGCGCCGGTGCCGCCCGCCCCGAACGCACCGCCTGCGAAGCGCGCGGGGGTCGCCGCGGCCGCCGGCGCGGTCACGCGGCCGATGGCGAACGTCACGCCGCCGACGGCGATGAGCAGCCCCACGGCAAGCAGGATCGTGAACGTCCGGTCCTGCTTCTTGGCCGGGGCCACGACCGGCGGTGGGGGCGTCGTCACCGGGGGGAGCGACCTGCGCGAACGAGTCAGTCACGGTGCGTTCCTTTCATGCGTCGCGAGGGCGACGGTCATTCGTACCGAAGGGCGACGACGGGGTCGAGCCGGGCAGCCTGGCTCGCAGGCCAGACGCCGAACACGATCCCGACGATCAGGCTGAAGCCGACGGCGGCCACGACGGTCAGCGGGCTGAAGATGAATCCCCAGCCCGCGATCACGCCGATCACGAGGGAGATGGCTAAGCCGATCACGATGCCGACCAGGCCGCCGGCCAGCGAGAGGGCCAGCGCCTCGATGAGGAACTGGGCCAGGATGTCCCGCCCGCGGGCGCCGATGGCCTTGCGGATGCCGATCTCGCGGGTCCGCTCGCGGACCGAGACCAGCATGATGTTCATGATCCCGATGCCGCCGACGATCAGCGAGATCGACGCGATCCCGGCCAGCAGCACGCTCAGCAGCGTGCTGACCGACCCGACCGTGGCGAGCAGCTGGTCCTGGTTCGCGATCGTGAAGTCACTGGTGGCCGTTCCCGTCAGCCCGTGGCGCTGGCGAAGCATGGCGGTGATCTCGGCCGTCACGGTGGTCATCTGGTCCGCCGACACGACACTCACGCCGATCGACCGGACGCTGGTCCCACCCACCAGCAGGGCGCTGGCCGTCGAGACCGGGATCAGGACCTCGTCGTCGGGACTCGCGAAGCCGGTGCCACCCTTGGCCTGCATGATCCCGACCACCTGGAACGGCAGACCCGCGATCTGGATATCGGACCCGATCGCGCTCGCGCCAAGGCCAAGGTCGTCCGCGGTCGTCGCGCCGAGCACCGCGACGCGGAGGGTCGAATCCACGCTCGCCTGGGTCAGGAACGAACCCTGCCACATCGTGTACGCCAGGGCGGTCAGGTAGCCCGGCGTGGTCCCGATCACGGTCGTGGTCGTGTTCAGCGAACCCGCGACCACGAGCTTCGAGGTGGAAAGCTGGGGCGCCACCGCCTGGACGTCCGTCGAGGGTGCCGAGCGCGGTTGCGTCCGCCAGGGTCAGCGTCGTGGACGAGCCGGCAGCCCCGCGGGTGAACCCGGTGACCGAGGCGCCCGGGTTGACCGTCAGGAGGTTCGTGCCGAGGCCCGCGAGCCGGCTGCTGATCCCGCTGGTCGCGCCCTGGCCGACCGCCACGAGCGCCACGACCGACGCGACGCCGATGATGACGCCGAGCATCGTGAGGGCCGTCCGGAGCTTGCCGGTTCCCAGGCGCCCGAGCGCGAGATGAAGGAGATCCCGGACGCTCATGCCGCCACCTGGCCGTCGCGGATGTGGACCTGGCGTTCGGCCACGGCCGCCACCTCGGCGTCGTGGGTGATCAGGATGATGGTCCGGCCGGAGGCATGGAGGTCGTGGAAGAGCTCGATGACCTCCGCCCCGGAGTGGCTGTCGAGGTTGCCCGTCGGCTCGTCGGCCAGGAGGATGGCCGGCTCCGTGACGAGGGCGCGGGCGATCCCGACGCGCTGCTGCTGACCCCCGGACAGCTCGGTCGGCTCGTGGTTCAGGCGGTCCCCAAGGCCCAGGCGCTCGAGGACGGCCTGCGCGCGGGCGTGCCGCTCGCGGCGCGGCACGCCCTGGTACATGAGCGGCGTCGCCACGTTGTCCAGGGCGGACGTCCGCGGCAGCAGGTTGTACGACTGGAAGACGAAGCCGATCGACCGGCTGCGAAGCGCCGCGAGGCCGTCGTCGTCGAGCGTGTCGACCGGCGTGCCGTCCAGGATGTAGCGGCCCTCGGTCGGCCGGTCCAGGCAGCCCAGGATGTTCATCATCGTCGACTTGCCGGAGCCCGACGGTCCGATGATCGCGACGAACTCGCCGCGGTTGATCTGGAGGTTCACCGACACGAGCGCGGGCACCGACAGCCTGCCCGACGTGTAGACCCGGGAGACTCCCTCGAGGGCGATGATCGTGTCGGTCATGGCGCGACGAACCCGCCGCCGCGAGTGAACCCGCCACCGCCGCCGCCGATCCCGGGGATCGCGACGCCGCCGCCCGTGGTGCCCGTGGTCGTGCTGGTCCGCGCCGAGACCGTCCCGATCGCGACCGTGTCGCCCGCGGACACGCCGCTCTGGATCTCGGCCAGGCTCGTGGTCACGAGGCCCACCTGGACCGGCACGAGCTGGGAGGATGCCGTCCGCGGCGATCACCCGGACGCTGTAGTTGCCCGACGATCCTTCGAGCGCGATGGCCGGGACCGCGATCACGTTGGAGGCCTCCGCGGTGGTGACCGCGATGCTCGCGCTCATCCCGGACAGGACCGTCGCCGGCGCGTTCGTGAGCGTGATCTGGACGGCGTACGTGACGACGCTGGAGCCGCCGGCGGCCGTGGCCGCGGTCGGGGTGATCTGGCTCACGGTGCCATCGATCGTCTGGCCAACCGCTGACACGGTCACGGCCGTGGGCTGCCCAACCTTGATGCTGCCGATCGCGCTCTCCGCGAAGCTCGCGGTCACCTGCATGGGACCGACTTCCAGCGTGATCGCGTTGCCGGACGGGGCGAGGAGGCCCGCGACGACGCTCACGGCAGCGACCGTGCCGTCCGCCGGGGCGGTGAGGGTCGCGCCGTTGACCTGGATCTGGGCCTGACGGACGGACTCCTGGGCGCTCGTGACGGAGGCCTGGTCGGATGCGATCGTCGAGGCCGTGGCCGGCGCTGTCTTGCTCGTATACGACAGCTCGGCGGACTGGAGTCCCAGGCGGGCCGAGGCAAGCTGGTTGGCCGTCGAGTTCGACGATGTCGAGAGCTGGAGCTTGAGCGACGCCAGCGCGTTCTGGGCGTTCGTGACGGCCGTCTGGTTGTTCTTCAGCAGGTTGGCGGTGTCCGTCACGAGCTGGGCCTGCGCCTGGGTCAGGGCGGCCTGCGCCTGGGTCAGCGACAGCTGGTTCTGCTGGTCCGTGATGGAGCGACTGCGTGCTCGGTGCCCGAGAGCTGCGCATTGAGCGTGTCGAGCTTGGCCTGCGCGCTGCGCGACCTGAGACTGCGCGTTCGACGACCGCGCTGTTGATGCGGTCTGGGCGGATCGTCGACCGCAGCCGTGTCCGCGGCAATCTGCTGGGCCTGCTCCGGTCGTGGGGGGATTGATCGGCGCTTGCCGTGTCCGTGTTCAGCTGGCCTGCGCCGCCGTGAGGGCTTGCTGCGCCTGCGGCGCCGAGGCTGCCTGCTGAGCGGTCGTCACTGCCTGCTGCGCCTGCTGAAGCGCGAGGGCGTTCTGCGCCGCGGTGCTGCTTGCCGAGGCCGTGGACGCCTGGATCGACAGGTTCAGCGAATTCGAGCTTGCTCTGGGCCGAGTTGATCGCGTTCTGGTCCGCGGTGAGGGTGGCGGCCGCCGGGCCCGCGGCCGTGTCCGCGGCAAGCTGGTCCTGGGCGTTCTTAAGGGTCGTCTGGGCCTGGCTCAGCTGCAGGTTGGCCGAGGCGGTCGAGATCGGGGCGCTCTGCTGCGCCTGGGCGAGCGACTGCTGGGCCTGCTGGATCGAGAGCGCCGCAGCGGCCCGGTCGGCCGCGGAGAGGCCGCCCTTGTCGGTCGCGAGCTTCGCCTTCGCCACCGCGAGGTTTGCCTTCGCGATCGCGAGCGTCGCGGCGACCGAGCTGGAGTCGGCGACGGCGAGGACCTGGCCCTTCTTGACGCTCTGGCCGACCGTCGCGGTGACCGACTTCACGAGCCACGTGCTGCTGCCGCCGGCGCTGGATGAGCTCGACGTGCTGGAGGCCACGAGCTGGGGCTGGCTGCCGAACGCGAGGCCGTAGATCGCGCTCGGGGCGATGCTCCCGGTCGCGACCGACTGGGCAACCACGTTCTCCTGCGTGGCCGTCGCGGTCAGGTACTGGGTGCTCGTGGACGAGCCGAAGCTGGGCCCGATCACGGCAACACCGATAGCGCCGACCCCGATGGCGATAAGGCCGATCACGGCCAGGAGGCGAAGCTTCATGCGGATCCCTCTGGTGGAACAAGCCGGCGGAGCCCGGGCGGCGCGGCCAGTGGGGCCGGGGCAGTACCTGGTCGTCGGAACAACGGCGGCAGGTGTATCGCCTGACCCTGAAACAACCCTGAAGCGAGGATCAGGCCAGGAACGGCTCGACGGACGGCGTCCAGGCAAGGCGACGATCGGTCGTGATGGCCAGCGCCCCGTAGCCGGGGTGGGTGGCGACCCATTCCGGGCCGGATACGCCCATCGCGAACGCCGTGGTCGCGTAGGCGTCGGCCCAGGTCAGGCTGGGCCCCACCACCGTCACGCTGTGCAGACCGCTCGGGGCCCCGCCCGTCCGCGGGTCGCGGATGTGCTCGCCACGCTCGTAGGTGCCGGACGTTGCCACCGCGAGGTCTCGGACGGCCAGCACGCGGGCGATCGCGTCCGCGTGGTCGGGGTGGCGAATCCCGACTCGCCACGGGCGGCCCGGCTCCGGCTCCCCGCGGGCGATCACGTCGCCGCCACAGTTGCAGGCGTAGTTGCGGGCGCCCGCGTCGTCGAGGAGAAGCGCCGCCTCTTCCACCGCCCAGCCCTTGACGAGCCCGGATGGGTCCAGGAGGCCGTCGGCGCGGTGGCCGCGAGCGTCGAACCAGCCGCCCGTCGTCCGGTGGAGGTCGTCGCACATGCCGAGCACGAAACGCACCTCCGGCGACGCGTCGGCTTCCGCCAGCTCGCCGCGGCCGATCCGGCTGATCTCGCTGTCCGGGCGATACGTGCTGAAGCGGGCCTCGATCTGCTCGAGGCGGGCGAGCATCGCGTCGAGAACGGACTCCGGGATCCCCGGGTCGCGGACGTCGATGCTGATCACGGTGCCCATGACCGCGGCCACGCGGTGCGGGCCGCGCGCCGTGCCGGTGGCCGGTCCCGCAGCGACCGTGTGATCGGCCAGCCCTACCGCGAGTCCGTTGGCGCCAGCCAAACCGCCGTGCGCCGTAACGGTCGAAGCCGTTCCGCCGGGCCTATCCATGCGCGGCCTGGTCCAGGGCCGCCTGCAGCGATTGCGCGTAGGCGTCGCTCGTGTACGTGGCGCCGGAGATCAGGTCGATCTGCGCGCTCTGGGCGGTCAGCGCTTCGCTCTGGAGCATCGGTCCGACGATCCCGCTGATGTACGCCGATCGCTGTCGATCGGAGGGCAGCTGCAGCGCCGTCACATCGGTGATCTTGCCGTTGGCGATCGTGACCTGGACCTGCACCGGCCCGAACTGCGTCTGGACCACCGGACCCGTGACCGTGCCGTTCGCGAGAGCCGTACCTCCGGAGCGCGTTGCCGGGGCCGGGCTGGCGGCCGGTGCGGCAGTCGCAGCGGATGCCCCGCCGCCGCTCTGCGACGCCGGGCTGGCCGCCGGGTCGGCATTCGACACGGGCGCAGCAGTGGCTCCCCCTGCCGACACAGGCGCCGACGTTGCGGCCGGCGCGACGACGGCGATGTTCCTCCCCGCCGAGAGCGTCCCCGTGTCGGGCGTCTTGAACGAGAACAGCAGGATGAGAGCAACGGTCGTAAGGCGTGAGCGCGATGGCGCCGCGTTTCGGCATGGCTGTGTCTCCGGATCAGTACGCGAAGCGTTCGAGGTGGACCTGCGACGCCGGCACCGCCAGCGCCTTCAGGCTTGCCCGGACCGATTCCATGAGCGGGGTGGGGCCGCACAGGTAGACGTCACGATTGCGCACGTCGGGGACGAGCGCGCGCAGGCCATCGGCGTCCAGCGGGTCCCGAGGCATCGCCCGGGTCCCGCGCCGGCCCACGAGGTAGTGGACCGCCGCGCCGCGGTGCGTCGCGAGCGCGTCCAGCTCGTCACGGAAGACGAGGTCCGCCTCCCGGCTGGCGCGGTAGATGAGCGTGAGGTCGCCCGGCCGGCCCGGCAGCGACTCCAGGAGCGCCCGGAGCGGCGTGATGCCGATCCCGCCGGCGACGAGGAGCACACGCTGGCGCGTGCGCCGCGCCCCGGTGAGCGTCCCGTACGGCCCTTCGAGCGCGACGCGGGTTCCCGGCTTCAGGGCCTGGAGCTGCGCCGTCCAGTCGCCCAGCTCCTTGATCGTGAACCGGAGCGACCGGCCGTTCGGGGCGGCCGAGAGCGAGAACGGGTGGGCGCGCCACCATCATCACGGGTCAGGAGACGCAGGTTGAAGTACTGGCCGCTCCGGGCGGCGAGGCGATCCAGGTTGCGCCCGGTCACGTAGACGGAGACCACGCCTGGCGCCTCCGTGACCACGCTCGCGATCCGAGGCCGATGACGCAGCGTCGTCCCGATCGGCTGGCCGAACCGGAAGACGACGACCATCGCGACCGCGATCACCAGCAGGGACGTCCAGTAGATCCTCGCCACGGGATCGTTGATGAAGTCGCTCCCCACGACGAGCTGGTGCGGCGAACCCGAGCGCGATCCCCAGGTATGCGTAGAGGTGGATGCCGTACCAGGTCTCGTACGAGAGCCGCCGCCGAGCGGCGCGGACCGAGGTGACCGCGACGACAGCGAAGCAGGCCATCGCGGCGGTCGCCATCAGCACGAAGGGGTACGTCCCGAGCAGGGTGGTCGTCTCGTCGAGGATGCTCCTCCCGTCGCTCATCGACCAGCCGAACGTCGTGAAGACGACGTGTCCTGCGAGCAGCCAGACCGTCCCGAACCCGAGCCAGCGGTGCGCCCACGCCAGGCGATCCATGCCGAAGACCTGGTCGAGCCACGGGCTGCGCGACATGAGGACCAGCTGGATGAGCGCGAGGTAGGTGCCCAGGAGCGCGGTGATCTGGCCGGCGGCAGTGAGGATGGACCCGGGGCTCGTCAGCGTTGACGCGCCCCCGTGACGGATCCACATCGCGACGATGAGCGCGCCGTTGGCCACCAGCACGGCGACGACGTCGGAGGCACGGACGGGCCAGCGCCGCGGAAGCGGGACGCGGGTGGGTCGGGCGGCGACTGGTCGAGAGGCGGTCTGCAAGGGTGCGGTTCCCGGCTGCGGCGGCGACCCCACCGAGAGGCCGCTCGAGGTCGCCATCCTCCGGGACCGGGCTGAAGCACGCCTGAAAGAACCTGTCCACCGGCGCCGGCGATCCGAGGCGGCGGGGCGCGGCGCGCTTGTCCCTTCGCGACGGACCTCTCGTCGCGCGCTCCGCGCGGCTGTTAGCTGCGGACGACCCTAGCTAGCAGTGCGGGCCGCCGCGCGGCGCGCCGGCGGCTTGAGGGCCTTGATGGCCTCCTCGATGTCGCGCGTGATCCCATCGCTTCCCGCGGATGACTTCGCGGACCGCAGGCTCGCGAGCGCGACGTCGCGCGTCTCGGCGTCCGCGTCGGTCTCGGCGTCGACGGCCTTGCGGATGACGCGCACGGCGAAGGCGCCCAGGGCCGGGTCGGTGAGCCATGGGCTCACGCACTTGATGGCGGCCTCACCGTGGGCGGCGATCGCGTCGCGCAACTCGATGCGACGGTCCGGTGCGGCCTCTTCCGCAGCCTGGAGCAGCGACTCGAGGGATTGATCTTCCGACTTCATCGACAGACTCTCCATCCAGTGGACCGTCTCGCCGAGTGACGGACATCCACGGCGGGTGTCGGACGCAGGTGTCCGGACGCGTGGGAGGCGGCGCGGTGCTACCAGCCTACCGCTTCTGAGCCTGCTCCGTGTGGCGAGACGGGCTTCGGCGCCGCTGCGCCCGCCGTGGTGCCGTGCGCGGTCGCGCTGAGCCCGCGGCGCTCGCAAGCAGCTGAGAACCGGGGGACTGGAGCGGGAGACGGGGTTCGAACCCGCGACATGCAGCGTGGAAGGCCGGGACGTCCCAGCGTTGTGGCACCGTGCTCAGGGAGTCGAGCGAAACGTGTTCAGCCATCGTGTCGTCACGGGGCCGTTAAGCCTCCCTCGCGGTGGCGGACGGTGACCGCAGTTGCCCTGGCCGGGCCCGGACGGCCTGACGCTCGGGTGACACGCCCCGAGTTCGGCCGGACTCCTGTACCTCGGTTGGATAATCGGTGTCAGGGGGAGGCTCTGACACGCGGTCCATGCCCTGAACGACTCCCGACGGCGGCGGTTCGGGCGTGAACGTCGACGACCCGTTCGCCATCGAGGATTACTACCCTCCTCCTGACGCGACGGGCGGCTCGCCCGTTCAAGTTCAAGCCGAAGCGGCGCCGTGCTCGGAGATGGGCGCCAGAGTTGGGTGGACGCAGGCGCCTGAGACGCTCGAAACGGCCATGGCCTCACGGAGGTCTGAGATGCAGTCGAAGCTTCGACTCGTTGTCGTCTGCGCGATCCTTGCGCCGCCTCTCGTTTGCGTCGCGGTGTGGGCTTTCGGTCAGGCGCAGGTGGATTGGCGGTACAAGATCGCTGGGCTGGCCGATCCCTTCCTGGGGCGTCCGGCACCGGAAACGAGCGTGATCATCGGTCTTGGTCTCACGACGATCATTGGCGTGGCGGCCTTCGCGGCAGGCCTGGTCCGTTGGACGATGAACTCAGCGAAAGGACTCGACGGCCGCGTCCTTGGCTGGAGTTGGTTGCTCCTGCTGATCGCGGGCTGGGGCGGCTACGTCACGGGAGGCGCGACCATTGTCGCGGGAGGCGGACCGGTCGACTACAGCGCCAACATGCATTGGGAGTTCGGTGCACCGCTCAGCTCCGCGGCGGACGTCCCCGGTACGTGTCGCTCGGTCTGTGGGCCAGCCGGAGACCGTCGCCGAAGTCCACCTCGCCGTCCAGGGCTTGCCGGACATCTATCTGCGTAACGTCGTATCGGGCGCGCCGGTGCCGTTGATCGGATCCGCGGCATGGATGGACGCAGGTGACTATCCCGAAGGCAGCGCGGTCTTCGAGCCGCCGAACGTCCCCGAGCGGCCCAGGCCTTACCTCGTGGCGGCCGGGGAGCCCAGGCAGTCGATCTCGTTCGTACGCGCTTATGACTACCGGGTGACGAAGATCAAAGACTCACGCCTATCCGGTACGGCGTATCTCGCGGGCACCCGCTTCAACCAACCCCTACGGCGGCGGCTCGCTGCACTGGGTGGACTTGACGATCCCCAACGATCCGTGGCCCCCAACGTACGAGCTGACGGTGAGTTGGTCCTGCCAGACGCCGACATAGGTAAGGCGGCTTCCGGCTCCACCTGACTGAGAGTCGAACCTCGGCGCAGCACCCCTACCGCACTTCGCGCAGGCTGACGCACGTGCGGAGCGACTGGTAGGAAGTGGAGCGGGAGACGGGGTTCGAACCCGCGACATGCAGCTTGGAAGGCTGCCGCTCTGCCAGCTGAGCTACTCCCGCCCGCGAGGACCGGCGCGACCAGAGGGAGCGTAGCACGGCCAGGCGCGTCGACGCAGGCACGCCCCTACGCCCGGCGGAGGCGGAGACCAACCTCGGCAGGCCGGACCGGTGGGTCGGGGGCATATCCGCGAGGCTCCGTTCCCTGTTCCGGCCGGCTGCGGCATCCCGCCAGTTGCCTGCGTGCTACCAGTCGAACAGGCGGGGCGCAGAGCGAGATCCGGCCGGCGTCGAGACAGACCAGCCCGACCGCTTATGGCGCCGGGGTGTGGTCGTTGCCGGCGCATGTGCTCGGCGACCAGATGCCGCGCAGGGCGGCCCGGGCCGCCGCCTGGGCGGTCGCCAGCCGGCCGGCGTAGATCGAGGGCACACCCTCGTAGATGTCGTGGATCCCGAACCCGCCGCGGACCATCCGCTCCGCGAAGAGCGTGCCGTCGGCGAGCCAGACGTGGGCCAGCAGGCGCCCATACCGGTCGCGCGTCGCCTGCGTCGGATCCGCCTGCAACCGGATTGGACTGCCGACGGGCAGCAGCAGCTTCGCCTCGGCGCTGGCCTGCAGCGCGAAGCACTCGACCGGCGTGCCCGGCTTGACCGATTCCGGGGTGTCGAGACCGATCACGCGCACGGTGTCCGTCCGGCCCGAGATGGTGACCTTCAGCGTGTCGCCGTCTACCACGCGTGTCACCCGCGCGGCGACGCCCGGCGCCGGTGACGCCGAAGCGGCTGGCCGCGTCGGGGCAGGCGTCCCAGCCGGGTGCGCGGGTGCTCGCGTCGGGGCGCCACCCGGCGGAAGCCGGCCCGACGGCCGCAATGGGCGTTGCCGACGGTCCCTGGGTTGCGGCCAGGTCGCCGCAGGCCGCGATGGTCGAAGCGGCCGCGACGAGCAGGACGAAGGTCGAGAAGCGGCGTCGCATGGCAGCGATTGTGCTCGTCGTGCGGTCGGCTCGAATTGCAGGCAGCCCAGGTACCGCCGGTAGGCTTTACCCTTGGCGCATGTGCCGCAGCATCCGCCCGCTCCGGGTCGTGGAGCCACCCACGACCGACGGCGACGTTCGTGCCGCCGCCCTCCAGTACGTCCGCAAAGTGAGCGGCTCGCGCACGCCTGCCCGGCGCAGTGCGGACGCGTTCGAGGCCGCGATCGCGGACGTCGCCGCAGCCACGACCCGTCTCCTCGAGGCACTGGGCACGCCGCCCATCGCGGGCGACGCCACGCCGCCGGCCCTCTGGCCTCGGACGGGCGGCCGCCGCGCCCATGCTCGCAGTGACGAGTCGGCCGCCGCGCCGACGCCCCAGCCCGGCCCGTGACCGACGACGCGGCGCGCCGCCAGTGGGCCGCCGTCGCGGAGCGGTACGGCGCCGGCTGGAAGCAGGCGAGCGCGCCCGACCTTGCCTGGCTGGTCGCAGCGGTCGAGCCCTGCCCCGCCGACCGGGCGCTGGATGTCGGGACGGGCGGCGGTCACGCGGCCCTGGCGCTGGCACCGGCGGTCGCATCGGTGGTTGCCATCGACCCGACCCCGGAGATGCTCGGCGTAGCGGGCCGCCTCGCTGCGGAACGCGGCATCACGAATGTCACCTTCACGCGGGCGGCGGCGGACGCACTCCCCTTCCCCGACACCACCTTCGACATCGCGATCACACGCTTCTCGGTCCATCACTGGCCGCAGCCCGCGCCCGCGTTCCGCGAGCTCCGGCGGGTGATGCGACCGGGCGGGCGACTGGGCATCGTGGACCAGCTTGCACCGGAGGATGGCCCGCTCGACACGTTCCTCAACGCGGTGGAGCTGCTGCGGGATCCATCGCACGCGCGCTCACTCCGGGCATCGGAGTGGCTCGCGCTCCTGGCGGCGGCCGGGTTCGCGGGTCGCGTGGAGCGAACGTGGGAGCTGGAGCATGAGGTGGAGGCCTGGCTCGCGACCACCGCACCGGCGGCATGGCGTGCCGAGGCGGTCCGTGCGCTCCTGCGCGACGCGTCACCAGCCGCTCGCGAACACTTCCGGATCGCGCAGGACGCTTCCCGGATGTCGGTTGGCTGCGCGCTGATCGTCGCGACCCGCGCGTAGGGGCGTCGCGCCGCCCGCATCGGCCGCCGCCGGCCGCGGGGCCGCGGTGTGCTGGCGCGCTCCTTAACCGTGTGCGTCAGGCGCACGATCGGGCCGCGTGCCGACGGGCTCCCGCGCCCGGTCCGCACGTCAGGACGGTGCGTCCGAACGTACAGTCTCGACCAACCTCCCCCTCCAGCCTGATCCGACCGATCCGACCATCCGGCCCCTTCGCGCTCCTCGAGGGCACTCCGGTGACCGTCGGGGGCCGCCGTGGCCGCCGGACCGTACGTCCAGCGCACAGGGAAGGGGCCTTTGTACATGGAACGCACAAGACCGACAAGGCGGGTCGCGGGTCGCGGGTGCGCGGGTCGCGGGTCGCAGGTCGCCGCGTCCCGCGCCGGCCGACAGCCCCGCGCCGACCGGGGGAGCCCGCGTCCGGCGCGACACGCCCGCGCGACGGCTCCCGAGGCCGCGACATCCCGCAGGCGGGGCGCGACGCCA
Organism: uncultured Chloroflexia bacterium; assembly: GCA_963800795.1. GTDB lineage: Bacteria > Chloroflexota > Limnocylindria > Limnocylindrales > CSP1-4 > CTSoil-043. Next base: position 250,567 of record CAWDCJ010000001.1, on the reverse strand, counting down.
GCTGCCACCCCGCCCGGCGGCCGCTCCCCTACCCCCGCGCCGCCTGCCGAAGCGCCACCGCGCGCCGAAAGAGCGCCACGTAGAGCGGCGCCGACGACGTTTCCCAGGCCCAGTCCACCGCCATCCCCCGGGCCACGAGCCGCTGCCACGGCGCGCGATCGGCCGCCCCGAAGACCCGGAGCGCCCTCTCCACTGCGGCGGCAAGCGCCTCCGGTGTCGCGTCGTCGAACAGGAAGCCGGTGCCCCCGCGGGATCCGCGCCGAGGTCGACGATCGTGTCGGCCAGCCCGCCCGTGCGGCGCGCCACCGGCGGCGTGCCGTAGCGCATCGCGATCATCTGGCCCTGCCCGCATGGCTCGAACCGGGACGGCATCAGGAACAGGTCCGCGCCCGCGTAGATCCGCCTGCGAGAGCTCGCGGTCGAACCGCTCGAGCACGGCGATGCGCCCGGGCGCGCGGGCCGCCTCGGCCCGGATCCCTGCCAGCAGGCTCGCGTCGCCGCTCCCCAGGACGACGAGCCGGGCGCCGCTCGCCACCAGTCTCCGCGCCGCGCCAGCGACCAGGTCGAACCCCTTCTGCGGATCGAGCCGCCCGATCACGCCGAGCACTGCCGATGGGTCCGCGGGGTCGAAGCCGACGCGCTCCAGGAGATCCGCCCGGCAGAGCCGCCTTGCCGGCGAGATCCGAGGCGTCGTACCGGGCGGCGAGCGCAGCGTCGTCGCCCGGGTCCCAGAGCCGCTTCGTCCAGCCCGTTGAGGATCCCGCCGAACCGGTCACCTCGCGCGACGAGGTCGCGGTCGAGGCCCATCCCGGCCGCCGGTTCCAGGACCTCCCGGGCGTACGTCGGGCTCACGGTGTTCACCGTCTCCGCGCGCCGGATCCCCTCGCGGAGCAGGTCGATCCCCCACTCGTCCCCGACCGACGCCGCGGCCGCACCCAGCCCGAGCTGGACGACCCGATCCCGCGGTGTCCACCCGTGATAGGCGAGGTTATGGATCGTGAGGGCGATGGCGGCCCGGCCGACGATGGGATCGTCCGCGTACTCCAGGTCGCGCAGCAGGGCGACCGGACAGGCCTGCCAGTCGTGGATCGCGACCAGGTCCACCGGCCGCCGCTCCGCGCGCCGGGTCTCCAGCGCGGCGCGCCCGAGCAGCGCGAAACGCCGGGCGTTGTCCGGGATAGTCGCCGTCGGTGTCCCCGTAGAAGCCGGCCCGGTCGAACGCGGCGGGTGAATCCACGAGCCGAAGGCGATATCCGTCCGCCTGGAACGACCGGATCGCGACCTCGCTGACGCCTCCCGGGCGCGAGCGGATCGCGAACGGTGACCTGGAGCGTGTCCATGGCGGACCGCGCCGGGATGGACACGCTGGCGTAGCGCGGCAGGAAGACCTCCACCTGGCCGTCGACCGCGCCCGGGATCCGACCGAGAGACCGGGCCAGCGCGTCCACGACGTCGCCGAGACCGCCGGTCTTGGCCCAGGGCTCGCATTCCGCTGCGACGAACAGCACCTGCATGGGGCGCGATCGTAGCCCGCCGGATCCGCTCCCGCGCCACCTAAACCGGTTCACGCCGGCAACCCTCCTCCGGTATGATCCCGGCGCACATGGTTCCCCTTGTCCGTGTCCCGACCCAGCCCACGGTCCCGATCCGCGTCCCGCCACAGTTCGACGGCCTGCATACGCTCGCCTACAACCTCTGGTGGATGTGGCACCCGCGGGCGGCGCTGCTCTTCAGCCGTCTGGAGCCGAACATCTGGTCGCGCTACCGCAACCCGGTCGACCTTGCTCCAGGGCGGCATCAACTGGGAGCCGCTCCTGGACGACCCCGCCTTCATCGCCGAATACCACGGCGTGATGGAGTTGTTCGAGCACTATCTCGCGAACGGGGCCGACCACTGGTTCAACCGGCATCACGCCGGCCGCCTGTCGGGACCGATCGCCTATTTCTGCGCCGAATATGGCTTCCACGAGTCCCTGGGCATCTACTCCGGCGGGCTCGGCGTGCTCGCCGGCGACCACATGAAGGCCGCCAGCGACATGGCGCTGCCATTGGTCGGGGTGGGTCTCCTCTACCGCCGCGGCTTCTTCCGCCAGACGATCGACGCGGACGGGCACCAGCAGCACGAGTACCCCGACTACGATCTGGGACGCCTCCCGTTCCAGCGCGTGCTGGACCACGTGGGCGACCCGCTGACCGTCCCCGTCGAGCTGCCCGGACGGGTGGTCCTCGCGGCCGTCTGGCTTCTCCAGGTCGGCCGCGTGCCCGTGCTCCTGCTGGACACGGACCACTCCGGCAACGATGACGCGGACCGCCACATCACCCACATCCTCTACGTCCGCGGACGGGAGATGCGGCTCCACCAGGAGATGGTCCTGGGCGTCGGCGGCGTCCGGGCGCTGCGCGCACTGGGCGTGGCCCCAGCCGTGTGGCACCTGAACGAGGGCCACTCCGCGTTCCTTCTCGCGGAGCGTGCGCGTGAGCTCGTGGCGAAGGGTATGCCGCTCGAGGACGCCTGGGCCGCCGTGAGACGCAGACAGCGTCTTCACGATCCACACGCCGGTCTCGGCCGGCAACGAGCGCTTCGACGCGCAGCTCGTGCGGCGGATCGCGGGACCCTATCTGCGAGGGCGATGGCGACGAGACATCCGGCCAGGGGACGGCCGTCCGCGTGCCGCTCGACGAGGTCCTGCGCCTGGGCCTCGGCGTCGACGGGGATCCTCACCCAGTTCGACATGACCGCCTTCAGCCTCCGCCTGTCGAACGGGGCCAACGCGGTCTCCAAGCTCCACGCGGAGACGGCCAACAGGACCTGGGAGCCGATCGTGGGGTCGCGAACGATCCTGGGCATCACGAACGGGGTGCACACGCCGACGTGGGTGGGCCGGGCCACCCGCGAGCTCCTGGAGCGGCACCTCGATGTCGACATGGATGACCTGGACGGCAGCACCGACGCCGGGCACTTCTGGGAGCGCATCGGGCGACTGCCGGACAGGGAGCTCTGGGAGGCGCACGGGTATCAGAAGCGCGAGCTGGCGATCTTCGCGCGCCAGCGGCTGCTGTCGCAGCTGGCCCGCCACGGCGAGTCGCCCGCCACCCTCCGCGAGATCGAGACGGCAATCGACCCCGGGATCCTCACGATCGGGTTCGCCCGCCGTTTCGCCACCTACAAGCGCGCGCAGCTCCTCTTCAGCGACATGGATCGCCTGGCGCGGCTGGTCTGGAGCGCCGACCGACCGGTCCAGTTCGTCTTCGCGGGCAAGGCGCACCCAGCGGACCGGCCCGGCCAGCAGGTCATCCAGGCGATCTTCGAGCGCAGCCGCTCCGCAGAGCTGGGCGGGCGCGTCTTCGTCCTCGAGGATTACAACATCCGGGTCGCGAAGCTGCTGGTGCGCGGCGTGGACGTCTGGCTCAACAACCCGCGCCGTCCGCTCGAGGCTTCCGGGACGTCCGGCATGAAGGCATCGGCCAACGGCGTCGTGAACCTATCCGTGCTCGACGGGTGGTGGGACGAGGGCTGGACCGGGGACAACGGCTGGGCGATCGGGGGTCGTGTCTCCAACCCGGATGAAGGCGCCCAGGATTGGGCGGACGCGCTGGATCTCTACCGGATCCTGGAGGACGAGGTCGTCCCCCGCTACTACGAGCGGGGCGCTGCCGGGCTCCCTCACGAGTGGCTGGCGCTCATGAAACGATCGATGAGCACCACCATCTGGCGCTTCTCGACCACGCGGATGCTCCACGAGTACGTGGAGCAGCTGTACCTGCCAGCCGCGGGCGTCGACGTCGCAGCGCTCGCGGCAAGCCGGCCCAGGCACGTCACCGAGGCGGGCTGAGCGCATCTGCCGGGCCGACCCGGGAGCGACAGGCAAGGGAGGACTCGTGGCGCAGCGGATCTCGCTGGCTCTGGCGCTGCACAACCACCAGCCGGTGGGCAACTTCGGATGGGTCTTCGGCGATGTCTACGACACGGCCTACCGGCCGATGCTCGACGCCCTGGACCGCCATCCCCGCGTGCGCCTCGCCCTCCACTACACGGGTCCGCTGCTCGACTGGCTGCGCGCCGAGCGGCCGGAGTTCGTGGATCGCCTGGCAGGGCTCGTCGCCCGCGGCCAGGTGGAGCTCCTCGGGGGCGGCTACTACGAGCCCGTGCTCGCCTCGCTGCCCGAGCGCGATCGCATCGGCCAGCTTCGCAAGATGGCCGACGAGATCCAGCGGATCACCGGGCGCCGGCCCCGTGGCGCCTGGCTGGCCGAGCGGGTCTGGGAGCCGGACCTGCCAACCGCGCTCGTCGAGGGTGGCTATGACTGGACCATCCTGGACGACAACCACTTCCGGGCCGCCGCGATCCCGGAGGAGAAGCTGTGGGGTCCGTACACGACCGATGACCAGGGCAGCATCCTGACGGTCTTCGGGACGGAGAAGGGCCTTCGCTACCGGATCCCGTTCGGCGACGTCGACGACGTGATCGCCTACCTCCGCGACCACGCGACCGAGGAGGGCGACCGGGTCGGGATGATGGGCGACGACGGCGAGAAGTTCGGTTCGTGGCCCACCACCTGGGAGCACTGCTGGGGCGCCAACCGCTGGGTCGACCGCTTCTTCGAGGCGCTCGAGGCGAACGCGGCCTGGCTGACCACCACCACGCCGTCCGACTGGCTGGACGGGAACCCGCCGATCGGCCGCGTGTACGTGCCCACGGCGCTCGTATGCGGAGATGGGCGAATGGGCGCTCCCGCCCGACGAGAGCCGGGTCTTCACCAGCCTGCTCCATGCGCGCGGAGGCGGCCGGGCGGCCGGAGGCGCGCTATCTCCGGGGCGGGTTCTGGCGCAACTTCCAGATCAAGTACCGCGAGATCAACGACCTCCACAAGCAGATGCTTCGCACCTCGCTGAAGGTTCACGCGATGCCGGCTGGCCCGGCCCGGCTCGCCGCGCTCGACCACCTGTTCAAGGGCCAGTCCAACGACTGCTACTGGCACGGCCTGTTCGGCGGGATCTACATCAGCCACATGCGGCTCGCCACGTACGAGCACCTGATCGCCGCCGAGGATGCCGCCGACCGGGCGGCTCGCGGCGCCGGCACGCTCCCGGGACCGGACGGCGTCCGTACCGCCGACGTGGACCTGGACGGCATCGACGAGGTGGTCCTCGCGACGCCGGGGCAGGTCGTGGTCGTCAAGCCCTCCGAGGGTGCCGGCATCGGGAGCTGGGACGTGCGCGCCGTGCGCCACGCCCTGGGGGCGGTCCTCCGACGTCGCCCGGAAGCCTCCCACGCGACGTTGGTGGAGCACGAGCGCGCCAGCGCCGCGCACGATGCGGGTTCGAACGAGGGTGGCGTCGGGTCGATCCATGACCGCGTCGCGACCAAGGAGGCGGGCCTCGCGGGCCGGCTCCACTACGACGCCTACGAGCGGCGCTCCGGGCTGGTCCATGTCCTGCCCGCGGCGACGACGCCGGCCGCATTCGCGCGCGCCGAGATCGAGGAGCTGGCCGACTTCGTCGATGCGCCGTACCGGGTCCTGGAGGCCGTCACCGCCGGCGCCGGGGGCCACGTTCGGGTCGTGCGGAGCGGCCACGTCCGGACGCCGGCCGGTCCCGTCCCCGCGGTCGTGGAGAAGCGGATCGAGGTCGGGGGCAGCCGCCGGAACCCGACGCTGACCGTCGAGGTCAGCCTGGAGAACGTCGGCCAGGCCCCGATCACCGGACTCCTCGCGATCGAGTGGGCCACGACCATGCTCGGCGGAGGGGCGAACCCGGCCGCCTATTGGGTCCTTGGCGGCGAGCGCGTCCCCCATGACAGCACGGCAAGCCGAGCCGCGCGTGACGTCGCTTCGATCCGGGAACGACTATGTGGGTCTCGACGTGGCGACCGAGATCGCACCCGCGGCGGATGCGTGGATCTCCCCGATCGAGACGATCTCCAACTCGGAGGCCGGCTTCGAGCGCGTCTACCAGGGCTCGGCGCTGCTGCTGACGTGGCCGCTGGATCTGGCGGCGGGCGCCCGGATGTCCGTGCGCGTTGAGCATGTCATCTCGACGAGCCGGGACCGGGCCGAGGAGGAGGGGCTCTAGGTGCTGTCGCGCGAACGGGCGCCCGGCCCGGTGACGCGCGGCCGCCTGGCCATTCACGGCCACTTCTACCAGCCGGAGCGGCGCGACCCGTTCACCGGCCTGCTCCCGGACGATCCCGCGGCCGCGCCGTTCCCGAACTGGAACGCGCGGATCACGGCGGAGTGCTATCGCCCGAACGCGGAGCGAGGAAACCTGGACCGGATCAGCTTCGACGTCGGGCCGACCCTGGCGGCCTGGCTGGCGTCCGAGGAGCCGGCGACGCTGGCGCGGATCGTCGCCGCCGACCACGGCGTGAATGCCGTCGCGCAAGGCTTCCACCATGCGATCCTGCCCCTGGCGTCGGCACGCGACCGGGCCACCGAGATTCGCTGGGGGCTCCGCGATTTCGCACTCCGGTTTGGCCGCCCGGCGACGATTCTGTGGCTGCCCGAGACGGCGGCCGACCTCCCGACGCTGCGGGAGATGGCCCGCCAGGGCGTCAAGGCCACGATCCTCGCCCCCTGGCAGGCCGCGACGCCGGGCATCGAGACCCGCCGGCCTCACCGGGTGCAGCTGGGCGGCGGCCTCGAGATGATCGTCGTGTTCTACGACGGCGCGCTGTCCGGGGCGGTCTCGTTCCAGCCCGAGACTACGGCCGACGCCGACCGGTTCGCACGAGAGCTGGTCCTGCCCGCGCTGGCGGCCCCGCTCCATCGCGACGGCTCGCACCGGCGCGAGGCGGGCGCGCCCCTGGTGCTCGTTGCCACGGACGGTGAGCTGTACGGCCATCACCAGCGCTGGCGCGATCTCTTCCTCGCACGGCTGACCGACCCGGAGGAGGACCGTGGGTTCGACGTGGTCTCCCTCGGCCCGGCGCTCGCGGCGGAGGACCCAGCGTCGCTCCCGCTGGCGCGGATCGACGACCGGACGTCGTGGAGCTGCCACCACGGCGTCCTGCGCTGGTCGGGCGAGTGCCCCTGCGCGCCGGACGGGCGCTGGAAGGGGCCGCTTCGCGCGGCGCTCGAGCGACTCGCGGCGGGCGTGGACGCGGTCACGGAGCTCCTCGCCCTCGACATGCCGGGGCGCGGCGGTGGCCGGCGCGAACTCGTCACCCTGGACCCCTGGGCGGCTCGGGACGCCTACGTCGACGTCGTGATCGGGGCGACGGCGCCTGCTTCGTTCGCCGCCGCGCACCTCGCTGCCGGCAGCCGGCGACGCCACCTCGCGCCGCCTGCTCGACCTGATGGAGGCCCAGCGCTGGCGCCTGGCGATGTTCGCCTCCGACGGCTGGTACTGGGACGACCCTGCTCGTCCGGAGACTCACCAGATCCTGCGCTGCGCCGCCTGGGCCGCCCGGACGGTCGACCGGCTGGCCGGGACGCATCTCGAGCGTCGGCTGGAGGAGGACCTCGCCCTGTTCGTGTCACCGTCGCAGGGGATCGACGGTCACGGCCTCTACCGCGCTGCCCTCGCCGAGATCGGCCGGACGGACGATTAGGCCGGGCAGGAATCAGTGAACCGCCGGCAGGGCCGGCGGTTCACTAGGGCTCGGTTTGGCGAAGAGGGGGAGGGAGGGAGCCTTGCCGAGCGGAGACGCGCGAAGGTCAGGCGGCGCCGTGAAGCGGTGCGTGCGTGTCGTCGAGGTCGAAGCGCGTATCCACGCCAACCTCGGCTGCGCTCGCCGCGAGGACGGCCAGGCCGGTCAGGATCACCAGGATGACGAGGACGATACCCATCAGAATTGAGGCCTCGAGCGGCGGCCGGATGGCCGCGTGTTGATATAGTCAACTAGAACATGTGCAGCATAGTTGGACTATCGGGCTATGTCAATGGGTGATCCGTCCAGCAGCCCGGACCGGCCCCGGTGGCGCGACGACCCGACCATCGGGCGCACGGTCCGGCCGGCCGAATTAGCGCGTGGCGCACCCGCGCCTGCACCCGCCAGGTCGGCAGCGCCTGGCGGCTCGCTGGACATCACCCGGGATTCGGATGTCCCGATCTCCACCCAGCTCTACTGGCAGCTGGCGTACCAGATCGACACGGGCCGGCTCCACCCGGGCTCGCGACTCCCGGCGGTGCGCGAGCTGGGCGCGATCCTCCACGTCAACCCGAACACCGTCCGGGCGGTCTACAAGCGGCTGGCTGAGGCGGGCTACGTGGTGTCGCGCCAGGGCGCGGGTACGCGCGTCACGGCCCGCGCGCCCCAGCGACGCACCTCCGGCGCCCTGGAGGGCCTCGTAGCCGACCTCCTCCGCACGGCCGCGCGCTCCGGCTACTCCGCCGACGAGGTCGCCTCGGCCGTCTACTCGGCCGCGGCGGAACGGAAGCGGCCCGGGCCCCGCATCGAGATCCTGTTCGTCGAGTGCACGACCGCCGACGCACAACGCGCGGCCGAGCGGATCGCCGAGTCCTTCGATGGCCTGGCCGACGCGGACGGCGTCCTCATCGACCTGGTCGACGACAGGCTTGCACGCTTCCACTACGACCTCGTCGCGACATCTACGTTCCACGCCGACGAGACGATCGCGCTGGTGAACGGCCGCGCCCCGGTCATCGCGATGCTTGCCGCGCCCTCGTACGCGGAGCTGCTGGACGAAGTCCGGGCGCTGCCGCGAGGCAGCCGGGTTGGGCTCGTCTGCGCGACGGAGCGGAGCACGCAGAACATCGCCCATTGGCTGCAGCGAATCGGGCAGCGGAGGCGTGGAGCTGCTGACCGCGCTCCTGGGCGACGAACCGGCCCTCGACCTTGCCGACCGGTCCGCCGACCTGCTGCTCCTGACCCGCGAGGCGCTGGAGATCGGGTTGGCCTCCCGTTTCGGCCGCCAGGAGCGAATCCGCGAGTGGACCTACGACCTGGACCCGGCCGGGATCGAGCTGCTGCGCCGCGCGATCGATCGGATCCGGGCCTCGCGCGGACCGAGCGGGGTGTTGGCCGAGGGATCCGCCGGAGCGGAATAGCGCCGCACGTCGCGGCTTGAAGGCCCATGGTGCAGGGTCCATCCCTGCCCTGGTCGCCCACGAACCGGGCAAAGGCTGCGGTTTGGATCGACGCGCGCTCTCGTCCCGGACGACAGCTTGGGCGCAGCCTCCGAGCGTGCAGCGGCGACGGGAGCCCGTCGCGACTGCGGGCGAACACGGGCGGGCCGGGCCGGCGCCAGAACACCGGTAGACTGCGCTGCCATGGACACCGGCGCCGCCTGGACGCGCACCCCCGTGCTGCGCGGCAACCTCGTGCGCCTGGAACCCCTCGACGAACGCCACGTCCCGGAGCTGCTGGATCGCGGCGGCGGACCCCGCGACGTGGACGTGGATGCCGGTGCGCCTCGACCAGGAAATCGCCATTCGGACGTGGCTGGCCGACGCGCTCCGCGCTCGCGACGCGGGCACGGAGCTCCCATTCGCGACCATCGAGACGGCGACCGGTCGCGCGGTCGGAAGCACCCGCTACATGGCCATCGTCCCGGCCCACCGGCGGCTGGAGATCGGCTGGACGTGGCTGGCGCCGGACCGCTGGAGAACCGGCATCAACGTCGAGGCGAAGCTCCTCCTCCTGGCCCACGCGTTCGACACGCTCGGCGCGATGCGAGTGGAGCTCAAGACCGATGCCCGCAACGAGCGATCCCGGGCTGCCATCCTCGCCCTCGGGGCACGGTTCGAAGGCATCTTCCGCAAGCACATGCGGATGCCCGACGGTCGCGTTCGCGACTCGGCCTGGTACGCGATCACGGATGACGACTGGCCCGAAGTCCGGACGCGCCTCGTGGCGCGCCTCGCGGTGGGCTCCGGGCCCGGGCCGGGTGCCGGCGCACCGGGTCAGCCGGGCGCGGATGGCGCCAAGCGAGCCGGCGTCGACGCACCGCCGCGTGCCCCGTGAGCGCTCGTCCGCTCCCGGACCCGCCACCTCTACGGCCCCTGGAGGTCACGACCGTCGACTACCACACTGGAGGCGAGCCGTTCCGGATCGTGACCGGCGGCGTGCCGGAGATCCCGGGAGCAACGATTCTCGAGAAGCGGCGCTGGGCCGCGGCGCACCTGGACCCGGTGCGCAGGCTTCTCGTGAACGAGCCACGCGGGCATGCCGACATGTACGGCTGCTTCGTCGTGGCGCCCGAGGACGGGGGCGCCGACCTCGGCGTCCTGTTCTTCCACAACGAGGGCTACTCCACCGCCTGCGGACACGGGACGATCGCGCTGATCAGCTGGGCGCTGGAGAGCGGCCGGCTCCCGATCACGGGCCCGGAGACCCCGGTCAGCGTCGACGTGCCCTCCGGCCGGCTCGCCTGCATGGCGCGCTGCGACGTCGCCGCCGGGCGCGTGCTGAGCGTGCGGTTCCGGAACGTGCCCGCCTTCGTGCTGGCCCGCGACGTGACGCTTGCCACCTCGGCGGGCCCGGTCCAGGTGGACGTGGCCTACGGCGGGGCGTTCTACGGCAGCGTGGATGTTCGCTCGATCGGCCTCGCGGTGAACGCCGCCAGCCTGCCCACGCTCATCGCGTTGCAGCGCGAGCTGCGGCCTGCGCTCGATGCGTCGCTCGACGTGGCGCACCCCGACGAGCCCGAGCTGCATGGCATCTACGGGATCACCTGGTGGCAGGACGAGCCGACGGCCGCCGGGGATGATGCGGCCCTGACCCAGCGCAACGTGACGGTCTTCGCGAACGGCGAGGTGGATCGCTCGCCGTGCGGGAGCGGGACCTCGGCCCGCCTCGCGATCCTGCATGCCCAGGGCCGGATCCAGGTGGGCCAGGAGCTCCGCCACCGGAGCATCGTCGATTCCGCGTTCGGGGGCCGCATCGTCCAGACAACCGTGGTGGCGGGGCGGGCGGCCGTCGTGACCGAGGTGGAAGGGCAGGCCCACCTGACCGGGCGTCACACATTCTCCCTCGACCCGGCCGATCCGATCGGGACGGGATTCCTCCTGCGCTGATCCGCCACGCGTCGACGCGCGGGCGCGACACCGGCCCGTCCGTTCGATGGTGGACGCGGCATGGGATGATCGGGGGTGATCGCCGGCCACTTCGCCGCGCGGACCGCGAGCCAGGGGAGGGAGCAGCGTGAAGGGCTTCGTCGCGAACGTCATCGCCACCGCAGTCGCGCTGTGGGTCGCCGCGCAGTTCATCTCGGGAATCTCGATCCCCTCCTCGTCGTTCCGGAACATCCCCGCCGATCTCGTCACGTTCGGGATCGTGGCGCTCGTCTTCGGCGTCGCCAACGGGCTGGTCAAGCCGGTCGTGAAGGTCCTGTCGCTGCCCGCCACGCTGCTGACGCTGGGACTGGCCGGGATCGTGCTCAACGCGGTCCTCTTCCTGGGCGCAGCGTGGGTCTCGAACCAGATGGGCGGCCGCATCCAGATCGGTGACTACCCACCGGACCTGCTGACCCAGGCGACGCTCGTGGCCGCGCTGATCGGCTCGATCGTGGTCGGCGTCATCTCGGCCGTCGCACGAATGGTCATCCCGGACTGACGGCGTGGACCCCGAGGCGCCCCGCGAGGATCGCGACCGGCTGGGGGTCCTGGCTCCCGCGCTGCGGGCGATCGCCCGCCGATACGGCACGCCGGTCTACGTCACGGACATCGAGTCCCTGGAAACGGCTGCCAGGGCCGTGAGCGCGGCGTTCGCCGACCCGTGGGAACGGCGCTATTCGCTGAAGGCGAACGACCTCCCGGCGCTCGTGGCACGCCTCGCCGGGCTGGGTTTCGGCGCGAACGTCGTCTCGCGCGGCGAATGGGCGCTCGCGACGCGTGCGGGCATCCCGAATGCCGAGATCACGCTGGAGGGGGTCGGCAAGACGGACGCGGACCTGCGGGCCGCCGCCCGGGCTGCCGCCGCGGGCGCACCGCTGCACTGGGTCGCGCTGGAGTCGGCGGAGGAGGCCGCCGCCCTGGCGCGGGCCGTCGGTGCCGTCCGGGCCGTTGGTGGCGTCGACGGTGCGCTCCGCCTGGACGTGCTCCTCAGGCTCAACCCGGAGGTGGAACCGGAGACACACCGATCGCTGGCGACCGGCGCGGCCGTCTCGAAGTTCGGGCTGACAGCGGATGAGGTCACGGCCGCGATCGAAGCAGGCGGAGGGGCGGACGGACCGCTCCGGTTCCGCGGCCTCCACCTCCATGTCGGGTCGCAGCTGGGGGCTGCCGATGCCTGGCGTGATGCGGTCCGCAGGGCGTTGGCCCTCCTGGCGCTCCTCAAGGGCGGGCTGCCGACGTTCGACACGCTCGACATCGGCGGTGGCTTTCCCTGTCGGTCCGCTGGGCGTGCCGGTGCCGGATCCCGGTCGCTTTGCCCGCGAGCTTCCGCCGATCCTGGCGAGCATTCCGGCCGACCGGCGACCGGACCGACTCGCCGTGGAGCCTGGGCGAGCGCTTGTGGCGCGCGCCGGCTGGATCGTGGCGCGGGTCCTCCATGTCAGGGAGCGCCTTGCACCTCCGGGCCTGCCGGCCCTGCTGGACCGTTCGGGACCGCTTGGCCTCGCGGTCGTGCCGCGCGAGGCAGAGGCGGAGGATCGCGCGGAGCGTCTCGTCGTGATCGATGCGGGGATGACCGAGCTGGTGCGGCCCGCGCTCTACGGCGCCGAACACGGGATCGTCGCGCTCACCTCGCGGGGGCGAACGGTGGACCCGGCGCCGGTCGGCGCCCGGCAACGTGCATCCGCCGCCTGGAGCGCGGCGGCCGCCGATCGCCGGGCCATCGAGGCGGCGCGTCGCGGCGCGGCTGGACAACCGCAGCGGCTCGACGAGGCGGGGGCGGAGTCGGGCTGGCCGCTCGTCCGCGTCGACGGCCCGATCTGCGAGTCGACCGACACGTTCGGTGAGCACCGGCTCCCGCCATTGCAGCGGGGCGACCTGGTCGCGATCCGCGACACGGGTGCCTACGGCGCGACCATGCGGTCCGCCTACAACGGCCGGCCGCGCCCCCCCGAGGTGTTCGTGGAGGTCGACGGCTCGCTCACGCTGGCCCGCCGGCGCGGGACCCTCGCCTCGCTCCGCTGAGCAGGCGTCGGCGGGCCCGCGGGTCTCGTCCGGGCCGCCGGCGGGGCGAGCACCGGCGGGCTTCGGGCGTGGGTGGGGGCCGCGGCCGCTCCACCGGGCGCCGGCGGGCCAGGCCCGACGTGCGCGGTACGATGGCCAGGTGAGCGAGAGCAGCAGCCAGGGCCCAGGGGCGCACGTCGGAGCGCGACCGCTTTCGGGCGCGGCTCGCCGGCCGGCCCCTGGTCGCCGATGGCGCCACCGGCACGTTGCTCTTCTCGCGCGGGATCCCCCAGCGGGCCTGCCTCGACGAGCTCGTCCTGTCGCGGCCGGACCTCGTGGGCACGATCCATCGCGAGTACCTCGACGCCGGCGCCGATCTCGTGGAGACGTCCACGTTCGGCGCGAATCGGATCCGGCTCGCCGGCTGGGGCCTGGGCCACCTCGCCGCCCGGCTCAACCGGCGGGGCGCCCAGCTCGCGCGCGAGGCACGTGACGTTGCCGGGCGCGATGCCCTGGTCGCGGGGTCCATGGGGCCGCTCGGCCGCCCCGCGCACGGCGACCTGGGGATCGGCGACGCCGCGGCCCGGGCCGCATTTCGCGAGCAGCTCGACGGGCTCCTCGAAGGCGGCGTGGACCTGCTGATCCTCGAGACATTCCACGACCTCGACCAGCTGCTGCTCGCGATCGGCGAGGTCCGGGCCACCACCGGTCTGCCGATCGTCGCCTCGATGACGTTCGGCGAGGAGCTGGGCCTCGCCGACGGCCGGACGCCGGAGCTCGTCGCGAGCCGCGCTGGCGGCGAGCGGTGTCGATGCGCTCGGGGTCAACTGCGGCATCGGCCCCAGCACATCTCTCGACGCCCTGGGCCGGATGGACCCGGGGCGCCACGGCCTTCCGGGCTCGTTCATGCCGAACGCGGGGCTCCCGAAGCGCATCGAGGGCCAGTTCGTCTATTCGGCCGATGCGGCCTGGTTCGGGGAGGTCGTGCCCCTCGCGCTCGCGGCCGGGGCCCGGATCGTGGGCGGCTGCTGTGGCACGACCCCCGCGCACGTTGCCGCGATCCGATCGGCCGTGGACACGGCGATCGCGGCCGGGGACGGGTCAGGCGAGCACGGCCCGCATGCGCACGATGGTCGCGTCGGCCCGAGGCGATCGGGCCCACGGGGACGGCCACGCCGACGAGACGGCGAACCGCCGTGGTCGAGACGCCGCGCACCGCCGCGCCGGATGGGACGCCGCCCGGTGCCCCCGATGAGCCCGCCCCGACCGATCTCCTCCGCAAGCTCCGGGCCGGGCAACTACGTGATCTCGGTGGAGATCGACCCGCCCCGCTCGATCCGGATCGAGCGGACCGTGGACGCGGCGCGGCTCCTTGCGGCAGCCGGGACCGACTGCGTCAACATCAGCGACTCGGCGATGGCGCGGGTCCGGATGGGAGCCCTGGCCGTGGCGTTCGGGATCCAGCACGACCTGGACCTCGAGTGCGTGGTCCACCTCACGACCCGCGACCGGAACCTGATGGCCCTCGAGTCGGAGCTGCTCGGGGCGCACGCCCTGGGCGTCCGCAACTTCCTGGCCCTGACGGGCGACCCTCCACGCGTCGGCGACTACCCGACGGGAACCGGCGTGTGGGACGTCGATTCGATCGGCCTGGTCCGGATCCTGGCCCGGCTCAACCGCGGCGAGGACGAGGCCGGGGCCCCGATCGGCGGCCGGGCGGCGTTCACGATCGCCTGTGCGCTCGACCCCACCGCCGAGGACACCGCGAGCGAATGGGACCGGCTGGCCCGGAAGCTCGAGGCGGGTGCGCAGCTCGTGATGACCCAGCCGCTGTTCGACGCGGCCCAGGTAGAAACCATGCTCGCCGAGGCGCGGCGCCGGTTCGGCCCGCGGGGCTTCCCGGTACCGCTGCTCCTCGGCGTGCTGCCGCTCCAGTCGAGCAGGCACGCCGAGTTCCTCCACCACGAGGTCCCGGGGATCACGATCCCCGACGCCGCGCGGGCGGCCATGCGGGCCGCCGGTGAGTCGGCCGCGGAGGTCGGCCTGGAGACGGCGCTGGGGCTGCTGCGCGACGTCGGGACGGAGGTGGCCGGCACCTACGTCATGCCCTCGTTCGGGCGCTACGAGCAGGCGGCGGAGCTCGTGCGTCGGCTGCGCGCCGAGGTGGCGCCGCGATGCGGGGTCGCGTCGTCGCGGCGCCGGCAGCCGGCGCATCGGCGGCGCATCCTGGAACACCGGCGCACGCTCCCGCATCGCCCTCGGCGCTCGGCTAGACTCCAACGCATGGGAGCAACCGACACGATGGAGCTGTTCTTCGAGCAGCTGAACGGGGGATCGCGCGAGGGCGCGGTCGCGCTGATGGACGAGCGGATCGAGATGCGGGTCCACGTCGGCGAGAACGCCCGGACGCTGCGCGGCCTGGACCAGGTCGGCGGCTGGTTCCTCCGGGCCGACGCCGGTCTGAAGATGATCCCGGGTGCCGTGCAGGACATGGGCAACACGTACCAGGCGGACCTGCTCGTGGTGCGACCCGGGGTCGAGTCCCAGCATCTTGATGCCGCCTTCCGCGTCGAGGCCGGCAAGATCACCTCGATCAACCTGGCGCCGCGCCGCTGACGCCCTCTGCCGGCCCGGGCCGGGCGCCCGCGGCGGCTCGCTCGCGCGGCAGCGCGGGCAGCGCGGCGACGAAGTCCCTTCGGGCGCGATCCGCTACGGGCCGCTGGGCGACGGGGCCGAGGTGATCGTCCCGCTGTCGGTGATCGCGGGTGCCTCCGCCGGCGGGATCACGATCTGGTCGCCCAGGCCGAGCTTGTTCGGGTCCTTGATCTGCGGGTTCGCCTTGACGATCGCGTCCACCGTGACCCCGTACTTGCCGGCGATCCGCGAGAGCGTATCGCCGGCCTTGACCGTGTAGACGGTCGGGCTGGGTGACGGCACCGGCGTGATCGACGGCGCCGCCGAGGCGCCGGCAGATGCGCTCGCCACCGGCGTCGGGCGTGGCCGCCCCGCCCGCATCGCCGCTCGTGAAGCCGCGGTACAGGAACGGCGCGGCGAAGAGCGCGATGCCGACGACCAGGACGATCAACCCGTACAGGACCGGCCGCGGCAGCGCCGCCAGCCCACCTCCACCGGACTTGAGCGACGGGTATGCCTCGAAGCGGCGCGGGCGCTCCCAGGCGGGCGCGTCCGGGTCCGCGATGTCCCGGGGCACGCCCGGGTACCGCGACTCGCTCTACACCGCGGCCGGCGGACCGGTCAGGATCGCGGCCCGCTCCCGCCACCCGGGACCGCCCGCGGTCGGCCGGCGTGTACCCCACGGGCGCTCGCCGGGCCGGCGAGACGCGCGGGGCGTCGTGCGACAGGTCTGCGTCGGCGGGCTGATCCCTGGCTCCCTCCACCTCGGGACGTCGCGACGCACGTCCGGCGAGGAACGCGGGGGCCGCCGGCTCCGCCGGCGCGAAATCCGGTTCGCGATCGCCGTCGGGCGTCGGCTCGATCGGCTGGATCCGCGGTTCCCCTGCCGGTCCCGCCCCTGCCGGGCCGGCGCCCGAGCCAGCCAGGGCGCCGAGCGCGGAGCCGGACCACGCGCCAAGGCCAGGGCCCGCGTCGCGGACGTCGGGAACCGGACCGCCGTCGGAGTCGGACACGGGCGGTTCGGCTCGGCCGCCCCAGCCCCGGCCGCCCGCCCCGGCCGTTCCCGCCCGCTCGCGCCCGCCCCGGCCGCGCCCGCCTGCGCCGCCCAGGGCGGCGGCGCCGTCCACTCGGCGCGTCTCTGCCGTTGCGGCGGCGCGGGCGTGCTCTGCGGCGCCACCGGCCTGCTGGCCTGCTCGCCGGCTCGGTCAGCCTGCCGCGGCGCAGTCGGGACCTGGCGGAGCGTCGGGTTGGGCTGCTCCACCGGCGGCGCCGCCTCGCGTCGCGCCCAGTCCATGAACGTTGGGCACCCCGGGAAGGCGGATGAGAGGCAGTAGGCGGCCTGGTGGGCGAGGGCCCGCGAGGCTGCGGGGCTTTCCGCGAAACATCGGTGGCGGTGATCGGGAACGGTGGACCGGAAGTCCCGGTCGTCATCGAAGGCGACGAACGGACAGACAGCCTCTCGGTCCGCGCCGGCCGGGCTTCGTTCGGTCATGGCGCCGATCATAGCGGGGATATGGCGCACCGAGCGGCCCGGCCCGGACGCGCCCCAGCGTTCCGCGACGGACGGTCAGCGCAGGAAGTGGATCGCCCGAAGGCCGAGGTCGCCGACGATCACGAGGATCGAGGTCCAGACGACCACACCGGCGCCCATCCACGTGATCAGCCGCCGGCGGGGTGCGCCGAGCACGATCGCGATCGCGGTCCCCATCGCGGGCGCGAACACGAGCGGCGAGACGAGGCCCCAGCCGGCGACGCCGTAGCGAACCCAGATGCCGTACAGGCGTCCGTGACCCGCGGCCGTGGACGAGCCCCGCCGCCGCACGAGCCAGGCCCGAGCCGCGTCACCGGCCACGGCCACCGCGCCGACCCCGATCATCGACCCGATGATCGTCAGGCCCCACACGAGGAAGGGCGACAGGCCCAGCGCAAGACCCACGGGCACGGCGCCCCAGATCTCGACGACGGCGAGTCCAAGGACGCTGAGCGCGGGCGTCGGAACGACTCCTCTCAGTCCGGGACGGACGCACGGAGATCTCCTCCGGCCGGCCCGCCGCCGCGCGGACGCCGAGCCGCGGCCGCACCTGAGGGAGTATAGGTTCGCTCCGGGATGCATCCGGCCGCCCGATCAGAGCGTTGGGCGCGATGCGAACCCCCGCGTCGCGGGCTCGATCCCGCTCGCCGGTGCTCCTACCCCGTCCGGCGGTAGGTCCAGATGGCAAGCGGGGCGAAGACGGCCACGATCCCGGCGATCCAGCCCAGCGCCAGCAGCACGGTGCCGGCGTCGGCGGTGCCGAGGATCAGGCCGCGCGCGGCGTTCACCACGATCGTCACCGGGTTCGCCTCGGCGATCGGGCGCAGCCAGTCCGGCATCGTGGCGACCGGCACGAACGCCGAGCTCGCGAACGTGAGCGGGAAGACCGGGATGAAGATCGCCCCCTGGGCAGCCTGGGCCGACTTCGCCCGAAGGCCGATGTTCGCCGACAGCCAGCTGATCGAGTAGCCGAACAGGGTCACCAGGGCAAGGGCGAGCAGGAACTCCGGGACGGTCCCGGCGAACCGGAAGCCGATCAAGAAGCCGACGGCCGTCATGACCGCGACCGTGTACGCGTTGCGCAGGAGGTCGGCGAACGTCCGCCCGATCAGAACGCCCGAAGGCGCCATCGGGAGCGAGCGGAACCGGTCGATGATCCCCTTCTGCAGGTCCTCGGCCAGCCCGATCGCGGTACCGGTCCCGCCGAAGACGACTGTCTGGACGAAGATGCCCGGCATCAGGAAGGTCACGTAGTCGATCCCGGGCGTCTTGATCGCGCCGCCGAAGACGAACGCGAACAGCAGCACGAACATGATCGGCGTGATCGTGTCCACCACGAGGAGCTGTGGGTTCCGGACGACCGCCAGCATGTTCCGCCAGGCAAGCGTGATCGAATCGGTGACGATCCACATGGGCCGGCGACGCACGCGCGAGATCGGGCGGCCGGCCGTGGCCGGCGCGATGAGGGCGGTCATGCGGCCTTCTCCTCGGTCTTCTCCTGGGCCGGGCGGCCGAAGCGCCGGCGCGAGCCCGCGGCCCGCGACTCGGCGGTCGTGTCAGCCGCCGGTGTCTCCTCGGCTCGGCGGCCGGTCAGGGCGAGGAAGACGTCGTCGAGGCTGGGCCGCCGGAGCGCCAGCTCCGCGATCTCCAGCCCGGCTCCGTCGATCCGGCGGACGATCTCGGCCAGCATCCCGGCCCCGTTCTGGACCGGCACGTGGATGCGGCCCTCGCCGGCCTCGGCGCGCGGCTCGGCGGCGGCCAGCGGACGCAGGAGCTCGAGCGCCTCCGACATCCGGCGGGGATCGACCACGCGGACGTCGACGACGTCCTCGCCCAGGCGGTCCTTCAGCTCGTTCGCGGTCCCCTCCGCGATCAGGAGGCCGTCATCGATCACCGCGATCCGGTTCGCCAGGCGGTCCGCCTCCTCCAGGTACTGGGTGGTCAGCAGGATCGTGGTCCCGTCGGCGACCAGCCGCTCGATGACATCCCAGAGCCCCAGCCGGCTGGCCGGGTCGAGGCCGGTGGTCGGCTCGTCGAGGAACAGGACCTCGGGGCTGCCGACAAGGCTGGCGGCGAGGTCGAGGCGGCGGCGCATGCCCCCGGAGTACGTCCGAGCGGGACGGCTGCCAGCAGCGACGAGGTCGAAGGTCGCGAGCAGCCCGTCCGCGCGGGCGCGAGCGGCGGGCCGGCCGACGTGGAGCAGCCGGCCGACCATCTCCAGGTTCTCGCGGCCGGTCAGGTTCTCGTCCACTGCCGCGAACTGGCCGCTGAGCCCGATCGCCGCGCGGACCGCATCCGGCTCGCGCATCACGTCGTGGCCGGCCACCGTGGCGCGGCCACCGTCCGGGTTGAGGAGCGTGGCCAGGATCCGAACGGCCGTCGTCTTCCCGGCGCCGTTGGGGCCCAGGAGGCCGAGGATCGTGCCGGCCGGCACGGCCAGGTCGATCCCGCGCAGCGCGTGGACGTCACCGTAGGACTTGCGCAGTCCCTCGGCTGAGATGGCGAACTCGAACATGTAGCCCTCGTGGTGTCGCGCGCCGCGCGGAGTGCGCGGCAGCCACTCCTCCATTCGGATCGCGGCGCCGGGCGGATTGATCGGCGGGATCGGACGTTGCATGTCGAGCCCGGCTCGATCCAGCCGCAGGGGTCGTCCCGGATCGGGCGGACGTCACCGCCGCCCGAAGATCACCCCGAGGATGCCCCTCAGAAGCCCGGTGATCGCAGCGAGCACGAAGAGGACCGACCAGGCCCACCACGAGCAGCGGCCACAGTGGGATCGGCACCACGAAGAAGAGGAGGACGACGAGAAGCCCGACGACAAGGCAACCGCACATGGCCAGCGGCTCCGGTCGAGGTCAGCCTCTGGATCATCCCACGAGCCGTCGCCTCACGGCCTGCTGCTGCGTGCCGGCCCCTCCGCAGCGCGGTCGAGGACGGACGGTCCGCGCACCTTGACGACCGGTCAGGCAGCGTCAACCCGGACCTGGACGGCTTCGACCGGCCGGAACCATCTCCGCGCGCCCCACGTCCCCGGAGACGGATGCACAATGCGTGCGCCACTGGGGGACGAATGAACACACGGAACACGCTCGATCGACACCTGGCCGCCGGACGGCGGGACCAATCCTTCGCGGCCGGCCTCGCGGTCATCATGACGCTCGTCCTCGGCGGGTGCGTGAGCGCCGGGTCTTCTGCCGGCGCACCCACGCCGGCCGACAGCCGGCCCCGCCGGTCACCGTGACGCCCGCGCCGCCATCGGCAACCTCCGCGCCCTCCCCGACGCCCAGCGCCCCGGCCGGCGCTCCGCTCGGAACTGCGCCGTGCGAATCGCCTGGCAACTCGGTGCAGGCATGCCGCCGCGCGTCTCCCGCACCCTCGCCGGCTGCGACGACGCCGGCCGCGACGCACGGGGTCGTCCCCACGCCCACGCCGACTCCCGCCGCGACGTCCGGGACCGCAACGTTCCGTCGTCCGTCAGCGTGACCCAGGCGGACAACGGCACGACGCTGCATCTCGCGGTCGGCCAGCAGTTCCTCCTGGACCTCGGGTCGAGCGAGGATTGGACCGTCAGCGTGGCCAACCAGGACGTCGTCTCGCGGGTTCCCGGCGTGCTTGTCGTGAAGGGCGCCCAGGGGATCTACGCTGCGCGGGCGACCGGCACCACCGTCCTGAGCGCCATCGGCAGCCCGCACTGCACCACCGGCGTCTGCCCGCTGTTCCGCATCGCGTTCACGGTCACGATCACGGTCGACTGAACGACGCACCCGTGCCCGCGGGAGGAGGGGCGAACACCCCTCCACTGCTCGTGGTCTGGATGCGCCATCACCGGCCGACCGCACGGCCGGATACGCTCGTTTGTTCGGCTTGGTAGGATTCTCGTGGTGTTGTTCGAGCACCCAGGGCGCAGACAGCCTCAAGACATCTCGGTGGCGGCTCCGTGGCCCGCCCCGTTCGCTCGGTTCGGCCTGAGCCGCGGTCTGCCGCCACCAGCTGACCCCGAGAGGAGGGGACCCATCCACTCCCGTCGCGCGTGGCTCGCGAGCAGCCTGGCCCTCGTCGTGGCGGTCGCGGTCGTCCCCCTCGCGCCGCGCGTCGCCGCCGCGGACGCCGGCACGAACTACGCCGCCAACTGCACGGTCCGGCTCCGGGCGGCCCCCGCCACGTCGGCGACGTCGCTGGTGAGCATGCCGGCCGGCACGATCGTGACGGCCACCGGCAGCGTGGCCGGCGGGTCCTGGTCGGCCACCTGCGCGACGGACGTCTCGGGGAGCACCTGGTACGCGATCAGCGCGGTCGACGGCACGAGCGTCACGACGCTCTACGGGGTGAGCGTGGCCTACGCCGCGGCAGGCCTGTTCACGCCCTCGAGCTCGCCACCCCCGCCGCCCGCGGTCACCCTCGAGGGGATCGACGTCAGCCACTACCAGGGCACGATCGACTGGCCGAGCGTCGCCGCCGCCGGCAAGCGCTTCGCGATCGTGCAGGCGACCGACGGCGAGACGTGCCTCGACCCGATGTACGCCACGAACCACGCCAACGCCCGCGCGGCCGGCACGCGCGTCACCGCCTACCACTTCGCCGAGCCGTCCAACGTGCCCGGGGAGGCGATCGTCCAGGCGGACTGGTTCGTCAACAACGCCGCGCTCCTGCCCGGGGACCTGGTCCCGGCCCTGGACCTCGAGCAGACCGGCGGGCTGTCGGTGAGCGACCTCCAGGCGTGGGTCGGCGCGTGGCTCGGGGAGGTCACCGCCAAGCTCGGCGTGCGGCCCATGATCTACGCCAGCCCGGCTTCTGGACGAGCTCCATGGGCGACACGACGATGTTCGCCGACCAGGGCTACTCGGTGCTCTGGATCGCCCACTGGGGAACCTCCAGCCCGACGCTCCCCGCCGCCAACTGGGGCGGCCACGGCTGGACCTTCTGGCAGTACACGAGCACCGGCTCGGTGGCCGGGATCTCCGGGAACGTGGACCTCGACCGGTACAACGGCAGCGACCTGTCCTCCTGTCTCGTTCAACTACACGTACGTGCCGCCGCCGCCCGTCGTGCCGCCCAACGCCCCACCCGTGGTCGCCGGCGTGACGCCGAACAGCGCTCCGGCCGGCGGCTCCGACCTGGACATCACGATCCAGGGGGCGAACTTCGCCTGCGCCGTCTCCACGGCCTACTGGAACGGGACGCCGCTGCACACGTCGTACGTCTCGCCGACGCAGCTGGCGGCGGTCGTGCCGGCCGCCCTGATTGCAGCGCCCGGCGTCGCCTCCGTTACGGTCGTCAACCAGGCGACGGGCGGCGAGTCGAGCGCCCCCGCGGCATTCAACGTCACGGGTACGGGCTCACCCGACTGGGTACGCTCCCGCCTGTCATCACCGGCATGCTGCCGAACGCGGCCCCAGCGGGTGGAGGTGACCTCACGATCACCCTCCAGGGGACGAACTTCGCGGCCGGGCTCTCCACCGCCGCCTGGAACGGCGCGCCGCTGACCACGACCTTCGTCTCGCCGACGCAGCTGTCCGCGGTGGTGCCGGCCGCCCTGACCGCGACACCCGGGGCGTTTGGGGTGACGGTCGTCAACCAGGCGCCGGACGGCGGCGTCAGCGCGCCCGCGCCGTTCACCGTCACGGCGCCGCTCCCGGTTCTCCGCATCGGCGCGTCGAGCGCCCTCGGCCGCGCACCAGCGACGGGCTACAGCGCCAAGACCCCGAAGGTCGCCCGTGTCGGCAGCTCGGTGACCTGGAAGTTCAACCTGGGGGCCGCGCTCGCCGGACAGCGCGTGAACCTGCTGGTGGCAAGCCGGGTCGGCACCGCGTGGGGCGCGCCGAAGTACTACAGGTCGGCCTGGACTGACCCGAACGGCGTCGTGACCTTCGCCTGGACGCGCACGACAGCGGGTGCGATCAACGTGCGCGTCCAACTCTACGGAAGCGGCACCTACGCCACGAGCACGTCGCCGGCATTGGGGGCCTACTGGCGCTAGAGCTCCAGCCCGGCGGCGGCCGGAGGGCGCGCCGGCCGGTCCGTGGGCTGGGATCGCTACACCTTGCAGGCGTAGTCCGCGTCGTACGGCTTCGCGAACCACTGGGTGATCGCGACGACTCCGGTGAAGCCCTTCAGGGAGCAGTTCGACTGCGCCCCGGAGAGCGTCCGGGCGCCCGGGATCCAGTCGGGCAGGTTGGCCAGATTCTCGAGGGCGGCGCTGGCAGGGTTGCCGGTGATCTGCGTCCACTGGAGTGCGGTCGAATAGATGCCCACCGTGGTTGCGCCCCCGACCTGGATCCCCGTTGCGGTCGTCTCCGACGTGTTCGTGAAGGCGGCGACCATGCCCTGGAGGTCGGCGACGTTGTACGCGAGCCCGTCCGTCCCCGTCTCCCAGCTGTTGGTCGTCTCGACGTCCAGCCACCACGGGTAGGCCGACGGCAGGTTCGAAGCGCCGGCGGGCGCCGTCGCGATGAGCCAGAGCATGTCCTGCACGGCGCGGTTCCAGCCGTACTGCCAGGAGCAGGCCTGGGTGTTTGCACCGGTGCAGGACCCGTACGGATCGGCGTTCGGCGAGCCGGAGCCACCGGTCGCCACGTTCGGATCGACGTTCGAGGTCGGCCAGTCGGCGACGGCCGGGACCACCTGGCCGGGGTTTCCGGTGTTCACCGCCAGGGCAGCCTTCGGCAGGATGCCCGGCGCCGACGGGCCAGTGGACGCCAATGCCCACGTCAGCTCGCTGGCGAAGCACGGGTTCTGGTTGTTCGCTTTCCCGCCGTTCACGCCTACGATCCCGAACGCCTGCCCGGCGGGATACGAGCCGCCGCATTGCGGCCAGGAGATGTCATTGCCGGTCCCGCTGCTGGTCGTGCCACCCCCGCGGCCGCTCGCGCCACCGCGGGCGAGCGTGGGCAGCGCGCCCATCGAGAGCGCCACGAGCGCAGCCAGCGTCGAGATGGTGGCCCTGCGAACGAGTCCGGTCATGGCGGCTCCAGGCGACGCTCCCGGCGAGGAGTGGGACGGCAGCCGGGAGACGGTTCGCCCGCGTTGTACCACACCGCGGCCGCGGGTCGCGCGCGGCTGCCGGTGGTATCTCGTGTCCCGGGCCACGTTTGAAAGGATAGGAAATAAGACCCTCCGAAATGTCGCACCCCAGCGAAGGGAGCGCGGCCGGCTCCTCCCGCGTCAGATCTCGACCATACCCGTGCCCAGTGCGACGCTCACTGTCCCTCGCTGACCCGTGTTCTCCGTTCCACAGCAATAGCACTCCCTGACCAGCGAGCCTGCCTGTGTCTCAACTGGGGACTCGTAGCCGCACTTGCCACACTTCATGAGGAGGACGAACCGTGCGTACTGGCCCTTCTTCTTCAGAAGAGCCACACTCGTCTGGTTCTGAAGTGGATCGCCGGCCAACTTGAGGCTTGAGAATTCGACCACCCTCGATCGGTCGCCTCTGGCTCCCACCGTGAGGTTCTTGGTCTTCAGCGGAGCCTCGGTGTAGAACCCCTGGCAGTCACGGCCGAGAAACCCGTCGGGGGTTGTCACCGTGTAGTAGGTGAGTCGAGGGATCGCGTCGAGCGTCTTCAGGATCTCGGCCGCTTCGAGGAGACTGCTCGCACTCCGTTCGTAGTAGTTGTTCGGGCCCTTGACCTTCAGAGCCCACCGGCCTTCCGGTACATCAATCCGTACGACTCTTCCGTTGGCGTCGAATTCGACCTGACATCGTGTCGATGCCGGGGTGGTGGGAGCGAGGCTGGACGCGATTGACGGCTGCTGGTCAGCCCGTGGCTCAGGCAGCCCCTGCGGCGGTTGTTTGAGCGTGTCCACCAGCCGGCGGGTCTCTGCCTGGTTCTCACACCGGAAGCCGAGCTTGCCCACCGTGTCCGGCCCCAGCATGAACGGCGCGTAGACGACCACCGTCGGGTTTCGCGTCGTCCAGATGTAGTAGAAGAGGCCGGGCAGCCCCAGGCAGAGCCACAGCGCAACCATGATCAGCGGGTTGGCCGTGCCGACTGATAGCTTCTCGATCGACGCCAGCGGTGTCACCACCGTGAAGAGTTGATGCCTCGACCGGATGACGATCCAGTAGACGAGCAGGGTACCGATGACCCCGACGAGCAGGCAGAGTCCAAGGACAATCGAGCCGGCACTGCCATTCTCCGCCGCTCCGGCGGCGGTGAGCACGACTGCAAGGACGATGAACGCGGCGACTTCGAGCAGCCACGCCCGTCGGAACCTCCGCCCGAGCGCCGGCGGGACTGCATCGACGTCAACGGTCAGGAGACCCCCAGCGACCAGGAGACGGGTCTTGGCGAAGCCACTCTTGACCAGGAACTCGGTGCTGGCTGGAGCGGCGGCAGCGTTTGTCGGAGACCTGTCGGTACCTGCCCCGCACGAACCGCAGAACCGGCTGTCTTGGCGAAGTGAAGCCCCACAGTGTGGACAGAAGCGAGTATTCATCGGACCGCTACTCCTGCTTTCCTACGGCCCCAGAACCGCCAGCCCGTTCCGTTGAACTGCGTGCCGCTGCCGGCCTATTGCACCTACTGCTTCGAGACCGCCGTGACGTACTTGTTGATGCCCGCGTAGTCCACGGGGTCGCCGTAGATCCCCCAGGGCGGGTCACCGTAGGAGCCGACGAACTGGTCCGCGCATGACGGGATGCTTCCGTAGAGGGTCTTGGACTGCAGGGTCTTGCCAGTCCGAGCGACGACCACCCGGACGACCTCGGTCGCCTGGTACTGAATGAACTCTCCCACTGTGCCGTCGCTGCTCGTATAAGTGCCGCACGAACCGACCCTTACGTCATGCTCCTTAACGCACACGACGAGCTGGATGGGCCCGGGCCAGTCACCGTCGTACCACTTGGCGTTGATCGGAAAGGTGTACGGCGCCCCCTCGCTCTCTACAGACCCCTCATCCAGCACGACGAGCGGGTGGACGCTGCCTGTGTACCTGGCTGCCTCGGGAATGGGCACGCCCGTGGCGCGGCAGGCTCGCTCGAGTTCGAGCCGGGTGACCGGAGGCGTCGGCGTCGCCGTCGGGGTCGGCGTGGGGACAGGCGTTGGCGATGGTGTGGGCTCGACGGTCGGTTGGAACAGCTCGGCTGAGGCGAGAGCAACCGAGCCGTCGGTGCCTCCCGCGATGAGGACGCGGCCATCGGTCAGCAGTGTCGCGGTGTGGAGTTGGTGCGATCCAGGCATTGGGTCGAGCGTCGGGAAGGTACCGGCCTTCGGGTCATACAGCTCCGCTGAGTCGACCCCGGGACCTGAGCCACCGGCGACGAGAACGCGGCCGCCGGGGAGCAGGGTGGCGGTCTCGTTCCAGCGAGCGAGCGCCATCGAACCGGTCGGACCGAACGTGCCGGTCGCAGGATCATACAGCTCGGCCGTCGCGTAACCTGACTGGCCGGCAATGTAGCCTCCGGCGATGAGGACATGGCCGTCGCCGAGCAGCGTCGCGGTGTGAGCGTAGCGGGCGCTCGCCATTGAACCGGTCGAGCTGAAGCGGCCTGTCTTGGGGTCATACAGCTCGGCTGTGGACAAGTTATTCGAGCCGTAGGCGCCTCCGGTGATAAGGACGCGGCCATCGGCGAGCAGGGTCGCCGTGCCGTATACACGGCTATCAGCCATCTCCCCGGCCGCACTGAATTTGCCGGTCTTCGGGTCGTAGATTTCTGCTGTCCCGAGTGTTTGAGTGGAGTCCGCGCCTCCAACGATCAGAACGCGCCCATCGACGAGCAGGGTCGCGGTGTGAGCGTGCCGGGCGGTCGCCATTGAGCCGGTGGGGCTGAAGCGGCCCGTCTTGGGGTCATAGAGCTCGGCCGAGGCAAGCTCGGTCGAGTAGGACTTGTCGGCGCCTCCGGCGATGAGGACGCGGCCATCGGCGAGCAGGGTCGCAGTGAATTCGAGCCGAGCGGTGGCCATCGATCCGGTCGGGCTGAACTCCCCAGTCTTGGGGTCATACAGCTCGGCCGAGGCGAGCGCCGTCGCGTCGGGGTCGTTGGAGCCTCCGGCGATGAGGACGCGGCCGTCGGTGAGTAAGGTCGCGGTGTGATCTTGACGAGCGGTGGCCATCGAGCCGGTTGCGATGAACACGCCGGCCAACGAGCTGCTCGGCGTGCTCAGGGCAGCGCTGGAAAGCGCGGTCGTCGGCGAAGGTGGGGGGACAGTCGGCGACGCAGTCGCCACGGCCGGCGTGGCGAGCGCGATCGAAGTGGGCGTCGGTGTGGCATGGGCGCCGCCCGATGTGAAGAGCAGAGCGCCCGCGCCCACGACCAGGACGAGCCCGATGATGCCCAGTCCGGCGACGATGGGCGCCGAGATGCGGCGGGACCGGACCGGGGCGTGGCTGGAGCCGGGAGGCGAGCCGTACTCCTGGGGTTGTACATCGTCGAGCGCGGGCGCTGGCGGCGCCGGTAGAGGAGTCGGCGTAGCCGGCAGCGGTGTAGGCGGGAGGGACTCAGCTGAAGCCGGCGGCTGCGAAGGGATCGAGGACATCTACCGGCAGTCTCCGACGCAACCGGCGCCTCCGGGGCTCCCTGGGCCACCGGCATCGCTGACCTCTCCGGCGCCTCCGGGGCCGCCCGAGTCGCAGCCGCGGCCATGGCCGGAACCGGACCGGGAGTAGCCTCAGACGTCTGCCGGAGCTCACTACCGCACAATTTGCAGTAGCGTTGTCCAGGGATGACCCGTTTCGCGCCGCAGAACTCACAGAACCCGAGCGGGGTGTCCGACTGGCCAGTCATGGGTCGACCTCAAGTCTCTCGTTCTGCTGATGCCCCGCGGATGCATGCGATGCCCGCTCCGCTCGGGCCATGGCCCATCCCCTCGCTCCTCGGTGGTCGTCCCCGATGCAGCCCGGCGCGAGTCCGGGACTGGACGCCTGACCCACCACTGCCGGGGACCTTGGCTGTCAGCGCCGGAAGGGAGGTGCCGCCACGGTCTGGCCGACCTGACCAGACCCGTACACGTCTTCGTGGACGGTCGGGGCGGGGCCAGATCCGAGCATCACGGGGTGCTGAACCCGCCCTCTCGGTTGATCATGGATTGAGCCCATCCTAAGGATGGCTCGGGCGGCCCCAGTGGCTGGCATCAGGACGGTCGCTCCGACTGGTCAGCTAAACGCTGCTGTCCACGAGCATCCATAGGGGTCAAAGATCAGGTGCAGCGGCGCCAGTTTCGCCGAGAAATGCGCGGACGTGACCGGGCCGAACCCGGATGCGATCTCTGAGCCAGCAGCGCCCTGGGCTTCGAGAATCAAGCCGATCTTGGTCGACGCGCAGTCGTCGCCGCTGGTGGCCTTGCCGCTGAGATGGAGGCTCACGCTCCACGAACCCGGCGGCGTGAACGGGCCGATGTCGGCCTTGCCAGATCCCGTTACGCACGCGCCCACCTGATAGGAGAACCCCGCGCTGGACGTGCAAACTGGTGACGTCATCGGCGAGGTTGTAGGCAATGTCGCTGGCCCCGAGGCCGTGGCCGGACCGGGAGTTGACCCTCCCCCGCACGCGACCGTAGCGACCGCAGCGGCAATCGCGAACACTGTCAACAACGGCTTCCGAGTCGTGCGCAATGCCACGAGCGTGGGCCACCACTTGGTGCGCGTCTCCTGTCTCCCTCCTGTACTTCGCGAAGAGGCGCAAGCGGCGTGTAGCAGGCGCGTCCCGAAGTTCCGGACCGGTAACCCCTCCGGCGTCCGGTGCTCGCGCCCCTTGGCCAGGACGGCCGCCGAGCGGTCCCTCCCTATGCCGAAACGAGGTCGGTTACGGACTCCACCCCACGACTCCTCAGCGTGGGTCGGTCTCGCCGTTGGCTCGGCGCGGTCCCGGCAACCTGAGTGTGGGCCGCGCCTGAAAGCCCTCCGCGTAGCGAACCGTGATCCTTGCTAGGTGGGACGCAAGGCCCATTCAGGCCCGATTCCGGCAGGGTGCGGTGATGGGAGGCAGCAGGGAGTCCGAGGGGCCTTGATCGACGGGCTCGCGCACCCCTGCCCGGCGACCGCGGCGGTCGCCCGGCACGGGCGCGACATTTCGGAACCCCATGTCTCCTGACCTCGCCTCGTTCTTCCTCTCTCCCAGGCCACGTTTGACAGGTTTCGGGCGCCCTCTGACACTGGAGACGCGGCCGAGGCCGCCGGTGCAGACCCCAGGTGCCACGTCCCCGGGCCACCGACCACCACATCGAAGCGAGGAGTCCCATGTCTCGTCTCACCAGCTGGCTGCGCCCCACAACGATCGCGCACGCCCATTGCGACGTTCCCTGCGGGATCTACGATCCGGCCGAGGCAGTCCTCGCCGCGCGCACCGTCGCCCGGATGGTGGAGCTCATCGGCCAGATCCCCGAGGGCTCGACCGCGGTCGCCGACCGCAACAAGTTCGTCCGCTGCGTGGCCGTCAAGGAGCAGCACGCGGAGAAGGTGAAGCACGAGGTCCAGGTCATCTGGTCCGACTACTTCAAGCCGGAGCACCTCGCCGCGTTCCCGGATCTCCACACGAAGGTCTGGAACCTGCTCAAGCTGGCCGGCAAGAACAAGCAGAGCGTCGACGCCCAGGCTGCCGCAGACCTCGAGGCGGCGGCCAAGGAGTTCGCCGACATGTTCTGGGCGACCAAGAAGTAGTCGACGCCTCGCCGGGCTTGCCCGGCTCCGGCGATCGGCGCCCATGACCCGCCTTCGGCGCTCGGTGAGCCGTCGCGCCGGGCTGCCGTGGCGGCTGCGGTTGTTCCTGCTCGCCTCCTCGATCCTTGCCGTCGCCTGGGATGCGGCGGTGCTCGTCCGGCGCGCCCGGCGGGGACCGTGGCGGGTGGAAGTGGCAGGCGAGAGCATGGCCCCGGCGCTCATCCCGGGTGACTGGCTCCTGGTCGATCCGACGACGGCCTGCTGGCCGCGCCGTGGGACCCTCGTCGTGGTTCGCGAGCCGGAGAGCGACCTGGTCGTCGTCAAGCGCGTGGCGGGGCGCCCCGGGGACCGGGTCGCGCGCGATGGCGCCACGCCCACCCTCCTCGGCGCCGCGGAAGCCTGGCTCACCAGCGACGCACCGAGCGTCGGGATCGACTCGCGCCGGTACGGGCCCGTCGAGGCCGAGCGGCTGTTGGGCCGGGTCGCCTGGCGCTATGGGCCGCCCGGACGATTCGGGCGGGTACGCTGAGGTCAAGGTCGCGCGTGGGCCGAACCCAGGCGTTTCCGAGCGAGCCGGGACGTGCGCGCCCGCGGCTACCCCAGGGCAGCCTCGAGCTCGCCCCGTCACGAGCGCGATCCCGGCCGCCTCGCAGTCTGCGGCGAACAACGCAAGACCGTCCTCGCTGGTATCCCAGCGCGACGGGAAGGCCACCAGCCGGTCGAGGCCCAGCTCCGCGTAGGCACCCAGGCGATCGACACGCGCCTGACCGTCGGCCCGCGTGTCGGCGTCACGGCAATACAGCGACATCCGCAGGGTCGCGGGATCGCGACCCTCCTCCTCGCAGCGCTGGCGAGCCACCGGGAGGGCCAGCCGCACCTCGTCCGGCTCGAGGAAGACCAGGTTGAGCTCGTCCGCGTAGCGCGCGGCGTGGCGGAACGTGACCTGCTGGCCGTTGCCACCCACGATGATGGGAATGTGGGCCTGGATCCCCTTCGGCACGTTGATGGCGCCCTCGACCCGGGCATACGGACCCACGTAGGTGGCGTTCCCCGGGCCCAGCATGCGGCGGATCACCTCTAGGTGGTCACCCAGCGCACCCAGCCGATCGTGAAGCGTGGGGAAGCCGTAGCCATAGGTGAGCCACTCGTCTTCCTTCCAGCCCGCCCCGATCCCCAGCTCGAAGCGACCGCCGGAGATGACGTCGATCGTCGAGGCCATCTTGGCGGTGAGAGCGGGGTTGCGGAAGCCGGTGCAGATGACCATGTGGCCGATCCGGGCCCGCGATGTCGCCTGCGCCAGCGCCGCGAGCATCGTGAACGACTCGAAGGTGATCTCCTGGGTCGGACGGGGCACGGTCGTGAAGTGGTCGAACACCCAGATCGACTCGAAGCCCAGCGTCTCGGCCTGCCTGGCCCGCGCCACCGCGGTCGCCCAGGCGTCCGCCGCCTGCCAGCCGTCGAACTCGCCCTTCCAGCCCTGGGGAACCATCACCCCGACGTCCATGCCTGCCCTCATCCTCCCAACGTGACCGCGGGGATCACGCTGCAGCGCGCAAGGCGCGACCCAAGCGCTTCGGGTCCGCGTCCCCCGTCGTCGAGCCTATCATCGGCGGCATGGAGCTGCCGCCGCCGTTTGACCCAAACGTCCTCGCCCATCCCGACCCCGAGGCGATGCTCTCCGGCCCGCCTGCACCGTGGGCCACGCTTCCCGGCTCCTGCCCATCGCGACGGCCCGCCCTGGTGGATGACGGAGATGATCGCGGCGGAACCGGCCCTGTCCGGCCGCGTGCTCCGCCGCCTCGGCGTCGTGCGGCGCAGCTCAGGTGTGCCGGGCGTTCCCCCGAAGCTCGAAGCGCCGGGCCGCGACACGTCCGCCGGCCGCCTCGCGGTGGCCATCCGGGCCGCTCTCCAAGCAGGCGAGCCGGTCGTGGTCACGGGGTGCGGCACGAGCGAGCACGGCTGCGATGGCGTTCGCCTCCATCGTCGCCGACGCCGCGGAACGTGCCGGCATCCCCGGCGCGGGCCAGCCGGGAGTCGTCCTGGCCCGCCAGGCATTCGAGGCGTCGCTCGCCCCCCAGCGCCGGGGGCTGATCATCGGGATCAGCCACGAAGGCGCCACGGGCGCGACGTTGGCCGCGCTGCGGGCCGCCGCGACACGCGGCGCCAGGGTCGCGGCCGTCACGGTCAGCCGTGCGGCACCGATCGGGGCGCTTGGCCCGCTGGTTCTCGAGACCGCGGAGATCGACCGGAGCTGGTGCCACACGATCGGCTACCTGTCCCCGATCCTGGCCGGTGCGGCGGTTGGAGCCGCGCTCACCGGCGAGAGCCGCGAGGCCGACCCCGCCGCGATTCGCGCGCTGCTCGCCGCGGGGCTGGACCAGGCCGGGCAGGCGGAGTCGATCGCCACTGCCCTGGCCGGCTGCCGCGAGCTGGTCGTCGTCGCCTCGGGCGCCGACCTGCCCGCCGGCCGCGAGCTGGCGCTCAAGGTGGAGGAGGCAACCTGGCTGCCGACCGTGCTTCGCGACACGGAGACCTTCCTCCATGGACACCTCCCGGCGATGGACGCCGCGACCGGGCTGGTGCTGGTGCTGGCGGACCGCGCCGGGCGCGAGGCGCGCTCAGCGCGCGCCCAGCAGGCACTGGCGGCCGCCGCGCGTGTCGGGATGCGGCCAGCGGCGATCCTCGCCGCGAACCTCGACGCCGAATGGCCCGCCTTCCTGGCCCCGGCCGGTCGCATCCTCGTCGCGGAGTCGCTCGCCCTCCCCGGCCCCGTTGCCGCCCTTGTCGGGACGGTGACGCCCCTCCAGCTGCTGGCCGAGCGCCTGGCCAGGGCGCGCGGGACGAACCCCGACTCCATCCGGCGCGACGAGCTGCCGTATCGCGAGGCAGCCGCGCTCGGCGACTAGCCGGCGCTAGCCGCGGACGAGCACCTCGCCCAGCAGGTCCACGTGCTCCAGGTCCCAGGGGAGGAAATCCTGCAGCATGATCCGCTCGCAGCCGGCCGCCTCGAAGCGCGCCGCCATCGCGCGAGCCTCGTCCGGCGTGCCGTAGATCCAGCGGGGCCGTCGCTCGTCGAACCAGGCCGTCCCCTCCTCGGCCATCCCGAGGGTCTCGAGGATCGCCCGCGAGCGGCGCTCCACCTCGGCGGCATCGCGCCCGACGAGGGTGCCGACCATCGTCGAGTGGCGCAGGGTGGCGGGGTCGCGCCCGGCGTCGCGGGCCACCGTGTCGAGCTTCGCGAAGCGCTCCGCCGCGCGCTCGGGTGACGCGGACGACAGGTTGAACTCGTCGGCGAAGCGGACGGCGATGCGCATCGAGCGGGGGCTCCCCTCGCCCCCCACGATGATCGGCGGCGCCGGGCGCTGGACCGGCCGTGGCCGGAGACGCCCGCCCGGGACCTGGTAGTGGCGGCCGCTGAACGACCAGCCGTCCTCGCCCTGCCAGAGGCCGCGCAGGATCTCCAGCTGCTCCTCTAGCATCTCCGCGCGGACGTCGAGTGGCGGGAACGGGAACCCATGGTGGTCGTGCTCGGCCTGGTTCCAGCCTGCGCCCACGCCCACCTCCAGCCGACCTCCGGACATCTCGTCCACGGTCGCGGTCAGCTTCGCCAGGTTGCCCGGGTGCCTGAACGTCACCGGCGAGACGAGCGTCCCGAGCCGGATGCGGCTCGTCTCGCGGGCGAGGCCGGCCAGGACGGCCCAGGCGTCGGTGGTGGGGCGGCCGGCCGCACCGGGGAAGCTGTCGTAATGATCGGAGCGCAGGAACGTCTCGAAGCCTGCCGCCTCGGCGCGCCGAGCGAGCGCCAGCTGATCGGCGTACGAGCAGCCCTGCTGCGCCTCGATCATCAGCGCGTACCGCATGGACGACTCCTCCCTGGGTCGATTTCCGCTCCGTGCGTGCCGCTCCGGCGTGCCTTTGACGAATTGATAGTTGCACAGTAGATTATTACGGTGACGGTAACAATCAACCCGGCTGCCGCCGGCGTCCCTCCCCGATCGGCCCGGCGCGCCGCGCTGATCGACCAGATCGTGGCCGGGACCGCCGTCATCGCCGGCCACCGACGCTGCGGGGCCGCTCGGCGGCTGCACCAGCAGGGAATCAGCATGGCGCATCTGCAGACGCTCTGGATCCTCCAGGAGAACGGGCCCATGCCGATGACCCATCTGGCGGATCTGCTCGGTGTCGCAGTCCCGAACGCCACCGGGATCGTCGACCGAATGGAGCAGCGCGGGCTCGTGGAGCGCGTGCGCGACGATGCGGATCGCCGCGTGGTGATCGTCCGGCCGACACCCGCCGGCGAGCTCGCGACCGAGGAGGTCGACGGCTGGCGGGGCGACATGCTCGAGGTTCTCCTGGACCTCCTCGACACGGAGCAGTTGCTCCGCCTCGTGGGCGGAATCGATGAGATGCGCGAAACGATCCAGAGGGGCGAGCATCGCGATTCAGCGGCATCCCAGGCGACCGACCCGCCGCTGGATCCGGCCGGGCCACGTCCGACAAAGGAGACTGCTCGACAATGATGGAAGGGACACCACTGGCGCCGGCCCGTCCGGGTCCAGAGGCCCTGGCGCCCCAGCCCGTCCTGGCCGGGGACTAGTCCGGTGACCGACCCCCACCGCGTCTCGCCAAGGTCCCCGCTTCCCGGGCCTCAGGACGGGGTCGCGGAGCCCGGGCAGCCCGGGGCTCCCCGCGTCGCCGAAACGCCGCCGTCGCTCGCCGTCCCGGGGAGTGCCGGGGCTCCATTCGTCGCGGTGCTTCCGGTCGCGGACCTGCCGGCGGGCGGAATGACCCGGGTGAGCCGCGGCGATCTGGACGTGTTGCTCGCGAACGTGCCGGCGGGGATCCTCGCGGTCGACGACCGCTGCCCGCACATGTCCGCGCCGCTCTCGCTCGGGCGGCTCGACGGGTGCATCGTGGACTGCCCGCTCCACAACGGGCGATTCGACCTCTGCAGCGGCGAGACGGTCCGGATGCCGACGACCGGCGGCCTCGATGCCGACGGCGCGCCCCACCTGCCCTGGTCACCCCCGGGCTCGGACCCCAAGCCGGAACCTGCCGGCCTCAAGGCCGAGGCGCGCCGCCTCACCCGGGTCCGGCGCCTGCGTCACTACCCGGTCCGGATCGTCGACGGGATGATCGAGGTTGCCTTCCCGCTCCCCTGAGCCCCCGGGGGCCTCGAGCGTCAGGCTTCCTCGGGCGCGTGGGAGTGTTCGTTCATCTCCACGAATGCCAGCAAGCCCCGGACCACCTCGTCGAGATCGTCCGTCACGGTGAAGAGCTTCAGGTCGTCCTCGGAGATCGTGCCCGCTGCAAGCGGCGATTCGCGGCACCAGGCCAGGAGGCCCGCCCAATAGGCGGTCCCCACCAGGAAAACCGGGAAGTGCGCGATCTTGCCGGTCTGGATCAGCGTCAGCGACTCGAAGAACTCATCGAGCGTCCCGAACCCTCCCGGGAAGATGACGAACCCCTCCGCGTACTTCACGAACATCGTCTTGCGGACGAAGAAGTAGCGGAACTCGACACCCAGGTCCACCCAGGGGTTGAGCCATTGCTCGTGCGGCAGCTCGATGTTGCAGCCGACGGAGAACCCGCCGGCCTCGAAGCAGCCGCGGTTCGCGGCTGCCATGACGCCCGGGCCGCCACCGGTGATCACCGTAAGGCCCGCCTCGGCGAGGAGCCGGCCGAGCTCGCGCGCCTGCGCATAGACGGGGTCGTCCTCGGCCACGCGTGCGGAGCCGAAGACCGTGACGGCAGGCCCGACACCGGCCAGCGCATCGAAGCCCTCCACGAACTCGGCCTGGATCCGGAGCGTCCGCCAGGGGTCCGAGTCGAGAAAGGCGGTTCGGTTGCGCCGCAGGAGCCGCTCGTCGGCGGTGCCGGCGCGGGACGGCACCTGCCGGTCCACCGCTTCCCGCCGGACCACGAGCCGCCCGGCCCGTCTGAGCTTGTCGCGGCCAGGAGTGATCGGCTCGCCGTCCTCCGCGCGGACGTGCGTGCGATCCGGTTCGCGGGATCGGGACGGGGGCGGGGCGTCGCGGGCAGGCATCGGGACCTCCGGGCGAGTGGCAGCCTGGCTACGGACCAGGCGCGCTGAACCAGGTCTTCCAGGTGGCGTCGGCCGGTCCGGCGGTCACGGCGTTGCCGTTTCGGACCAGCGGAAGCCGCAGCAGGCGCGGATCGGCGAGCAGCCGGGCCGCCAGCTCGTCGTCGTCCATGCGAAGGTAGCCCAGGCCGGCATCCCGCCACGTTCGCGACGTGGTGTCGGCAAGGGAGCCGGCGCCGAGCTTCGCGACGAAGCGCTGGAGCTCTCCCGGAGCGATCGGCTTGCGCCGGAGATCCACGAAGTGCACCCCGACGCGGCGCTCCTTGAAGAAGCGGAGCGCGGCCCGCGTTGGTTGGCTGTCCTCGCGGCCGAAGACCTGGACGCTGGGCGCGGGAGCGGCGGGCATGCCGAGATCGTAGCGCCCCCCGGCCGGGGCGTCGGCTGGCGTACGACGGAAACGGGACGGCGGGCTCAGCAGGGCGGGAGGTCCGGCGCTACCATCGCGGCGGAGGTGATCGAAGGTGTCCGTCTGGTTCACGGTCCGGCTCGACGACGCCCCGGGTTCGCTCGCCCGGGCCGCTGCCGCGCTCGCCGAACGCGGAGTCAACATCACGGGCATCGTGGGCGTCGCCGAGGATACGGACGGGGAGCTCATGCTCACGACGAGCGATGCCGCGGCCACTCGCGACGCCCTGGCCAGCCTGGGCGTGGCGTTCGACGAGCACGACCCCACCGACCCGCACGGCCTGACCGCCCCCGGGGCCATTGCCGACCTGGCCCGTGGCCTCGCGGAACGCTGAACCACGTGCGCCCGGCGCGGTCGTGAAGGCGCGGTTGCGCCCGTGAGCTCGCGCCGGGCGGCCGCGATGCCACCGACCGTGGCGATCCGGGTGATCCACGAGGATGCGCCCGGCGCCCTGCCCGCCATCTTGGGCGCGCTCGCCCTGGCCGGTGCAACCGTCCGCACGATGAGCACGGTCCGGCGTCTCGGAGATGCCGACGCCGGGCCCGCGGTGGAAACGGAGATCGAGGTCGAGGGAGTCGACGAGGACCACCTGGACGCGGCCGTGGCCAGTGCGCCGGGCGTCCGGGAGCGGCGGCCAACCCGCACGATGGACCGCATCTTCGGCAAGCGGATCATCGTCGTCGGGGGAGGCGCGCAGGTGGCCCAGGTCGCGCTCGGGGCGGTCTCGGAGGCGGATCGCCACAACCTCCGCGGGGAGCGGATCTCCGTCGACACGATCGCCCTCGTGGGTGAGGCGAACATCGCCGGCGCGGTTCGTGCGGTGGCGGACCTGCCGCGCGCCCGCTGCCTGGTCCTGGCCGGCTCGATCATGGGCGGCGACATCAGCCGGGCCGCCGACGAGCTTCGCGCGGTCGGCATCCCGATCATCGCGCTCAACATGGTCGGCTCCATCACGGAGCACGTGGACCTCGTCGTCTCCGACCCGGTCCAGGCCGGGACCATGGCCGTGATGGCGATCGCGGACACCGCGACCTTCGACCTGGCCCGGCAGCGCGGCCGGCGGTACTGAGCCGTGCGGATCGCCACCTGGAACGTCAACTCGCTCAAGGCGCGCCTGGAGAAGGTGGAGTGGTGGCTGGAGCGCGCCGCGCCCGACGTGCTCCTGCTCCAGGAGACCAAGCTCTCCGACGACAGCGCCCCGCTCCTCCCCTTCTCGATGGCCGGCTACGAGCTGCTGCACCACGGCGAGGGACGCTGGAACGGGGTCGCGATCGCGAGCCGGGCCGGGCTGGCCGACGTGGTCACGAACTTCGGCGATGGTGCCGTCCGATCGTCGGCCGCGGGCGCGTCGGCCCAGCGGCCAGGGCGACGACTTCGACCCGTTCGGGGAGGCCCGGATGGTCAGCGCGGTCTGCGGTGGCGTGCGGGTCGTCTCGATCTACGCGCCGAACGGGCGCGAGGTCGGCTCCCCGTTCTACGACGGCAAGCTGGCGTGGTTCGCGCGGCTCCGGCGCTGGCTGGACGAGAGCCAGGACCCGTCCGCTCCGCTCGTGATCGGCGGCGACTTCAACGTCGCACCCGCCGACCGCGACGTGTGGGACCCGGATGCCGCGCACGGCGGGACGCACGTCTCCGGGCCGGAGCGGGCCGCGTTCCGGGCCCTGCTGGACTGGGGGCTGGAGGACACCTGGCGCGACCGGAACCCGGAGCTTCGGCGCTTCACCTGGTGGGACTACCGCGCCGGCAACTTCCAGCGCGACGAGGGCATGCGGATTGATCACCTCCTGGCGACGGCACCCGTCGCCGCACGCATCGTCGACGTCGAGGTTGACCGGGAGGCTCGCAAGGGCAAGCCCGTTCCCTCCGACCACGCGCCGCTCGTCATGGACCTCGACGAGCCCGGCCGCACCTTCGATCCGGGCTGGTCCGACGCCGCCGCCCGGATCGCCGACCGCGTCGCCGCGCGACGGGCGCACGCCGAGGCCTGACCGGCTAGGACGCGACGTGCGTCCGTGGCCGGCGCTTCGCGGTTCCGCCTCAGACCGACTCCAGCTCCACGGCCGGTCCGGCGCCGGCCCGGACGGAGCGGAGCGCCACGGCCTGGATCGCCAGGGTGAGCGCCAGCGCCAGCGCGAACCCGGGCCCGATCCCGAGCGGAATGAGCCCCAGGGCCAGCACGAGCATGAACGCGGCCGTCCCGAACAGCCCCACCAGCAGCCCGCGCAGGACATCCAGCGCGCCCGGAACCCCCTCCTGTCGGTGCGTGAACAGGGTCAGGATCGACACGTAGACGGGGAACGTGGCGATGATCCCGCTCGTGTGGGGGCCGAGCAACGGCGCGATCGTCGTCAGGCCGACCACCAGGCCGGTGCCGATCGCCATGCGCGCCGGCAGGTCCCACGCCGGGTGCGGTCCGGCGACCCGCCGCGCGCCCGACGCCGGCAGGAGCCGAAGCGCGACGCCCAGGGCGGCGAGCACGGCCACGAACAGGAGTCCGACCGGGGCATTCAGGACCGGTTGGACCAGCACGCCGATCGCCGCGAACGCGATGATCGCGAGCAGGATGCCCGTCCGGGACCCGGCCCTGACGAGCCCGGCCGCGAACGCGAGCGTGAACCCGGCAATCGCCGCGAGCCCCATGAGCGACCCGACGATGGCCGTCGCCGCGAACGCCGTCCCATGATCAAGGGCGAGGAAGAACGTCACCGGACCGCTGGTGAGCGGCAGCGACACCAGCCATCCCCCGATGGCCGGCCCCCACCGCCGTGCGGCGAGGCTGGCGCCGCCGATCAGGACGGGCGTCAGGATGAGCTTCAGGGCAAGGACCGGCATCCGAACAGGGTAGCGGGACGTCAGCCGGCGGCACTCCCGTTCCCGCGAGCATCGCGCGCTGCGGCCCCCGCCCGGACAGCCATCCGCTTCTCCGCGTTCGGGACCCCGGTACGGGCCTCGCGCGCCGTCCGCCGGCCGTCGTTCGCGTAGCGGTCCGCGCACATCAGGTCGAACGCGTGGACCGAGGCCTCCTGGTTCGAGTAGCGGCCAGCCTCCCAGCTCCGCGAGCGCGTGCCCCGCTGCTGGAGCTCGACCACGTGGTAATCCTGCCGGTTCGTGAGGTCCCAGAACTCCACCGCCCCCGAGACATCGACCGAGTCCGCCGAATCGACATCGACGTACAGGTCGCAGACCACCTTCGAGCGGTTCGGCCCGTCGGGCCAGGCCTGGTGGGTGAGCACGTAGTCCGGGTGGACCGAGATGATCAGGTTCGGCCAGAGGATGTAGTAGTAGATCCGCCCGGCTTCCTGCGCGTCGCGCGCGTACAGGAGCGGCCGGCCTTGCCGTTGGCCGTCCATCGACATGGTCTCGCAGCCGTTCGCGAACACCATCCAGCCGCCCTTCCACGGGCCGCTCGGGAAGAAGTCCTCGCCGAGGTCGTACGGGGTCAGCTTGTTGAGGAGCGGGTGAACCCCCGGACAGTGGTAGCACTCGGAGTAGTTCTCGGCCACGATCTTCCAATTCGCCGCGACGTCGTACTTCAGCCGGGCTGCCCGCCGGAGCCGGCTGAAGTCCCGCCCGAAGCTCGCGTGGTGACCGAACCAGTCGCCCAGGTAGGCCTCGAGCCCGGGCGTCGCGTCGTCGAAGCAGAGGAAGACCCAGCCGCCCCAGACCTCCGCCCGGATCGGGCTGAGGCCGGAGGTCGCGAGGCTGAAGTCCTCCAGGTCCTCGGTGTGCCTGGCCCGGATGAGCCGCCCGTCCAGGTCGTAGATCCAGGCGTGGTAGGGGCACTGGAAGCGGACGGCCGTCCCGCATTCGCGCTCCTCCACCGCCGTGCCGCGATGGCGGCACACGTTGTAGAAGGCGCGAACGGTGTCGTCGCCGCCGCGGACGAGCAGGACGCTCTCGCCGAAGTAGTCGCGCAGCACGAAGCTTCCCGGATCCGGGATCTCCTCCGCCCGGGCCACCGCGACCCAGTCCCGGAAGAACCACTCGTCACGCTCGAAGTCCAGGAACGCATCGTCGTGGTAGGCACGGCCGGGGAGGAGCCGGGCTCCGCGGAACGGCCGGCGGATCGAGGCAAGCTCCTCGGGCGTCAACGGCGATGTGCGGTGCGGAGGCTGGGGGCTGTTCATGCGGGCGCGCTGACGGTCATGCGGGCGAGCTCCTCCGGCAGGAGCCCGGATCGTAGCCGATGACGGCCACGGTGGCCCACGGCGGACCGAGCGCCCTACCCCAACGGCCGTTCAGTCGAGCGTGACCGCCTCGTGCCAGATCGGCACATGGACGTCGAGGCCCAGCGCTGCGACCTTCGGCGCGAGCTCCGCCTGCGGGCCCGGGTCACCGTGGACCAGGAAGACGCGCCGCGGGAAGCCGGCGTCACCGGGGCGCTTGCCCTGCGTGAACCCGGCCAGCCAGGCAAGGAGTCCCGGCTCATCCGCGTGCGCGGAGAAGCCGCTGATGGATGCGATCCGGCAGCGTACGGCGCGCACCTGCCCGTCCAGGCGGACCGTCCGTGCGCCCTCCTGCAGGTGGCGGCCAAGCGTCCCTTCGCCCTGGTAGCCCACGAAGAGGATCGTCGCGGCCGGGTCGTCGATGAGGTTGCGCAGGTGGTTGACGACGCGCCCGCCGGTCAGCATCCCGTTCGAGGCAACGATCATGTACGGCCGGTGGGCCTTCGCGATCGCCTGGGACTGCGCCATGTCCGCCACGACCACCTGATTCGGGTAGTCAAGGGGCGTGTCACCGGACTCGAAGAGCGCCCGCGTCTCGGCGTCGTAGTAATCGGTGTGGCGCCGGTAGATGTCGCTCGCCTTGGAGGCCATCGGCGAGTCCAGGTAGAGCGGCAGGGCCGGGATCTCGCCCGCCGAGACGAGCCGGTCCAGCTCCCAGACCAGCTCCTGGGTCCGCCCGATCGCGAACGACGGGACCAACAGGACCCCCCGGTGCTCGGCGACGAGGCGGACCGTCTCCGCCAGGACCCGGTGGGCCTCCACCGACGGTTCGTGCTCCCGGCCGCCGTACGTGGACTCGCACAGGACGTAGTCCGCGGCGCTGAGCGGGGTCGGGTCGGCGATGATCGGTGCGCCGGTGCGGCCCAGGTCGCCGGAGAAGACGAGGATCCGCTCCGGGCCACCTGGATGGTCCTGGACACGGAGCCGGATGATCGCGGACCCGAGGATGTGCCCCGCGTCGAGATAGGTGGCGTGGATGCCCGGTGCGACCTCCTCTTCGACGCCGTAGCGGACCGGCTGGAAGCGACGCAGGCTTTCCACGGCGTCGCGCTCCGTGTAGAGCGGTGCGTCGAGATCCGGCTTCAGCTCCTGCCCGGCAGCGCGAAGGTCGGCCTCGTGGTCCGGTCGCCCGGGCCCACCGACCGGCTCGATCGTCGTCTCGACGTGGGCGCCTTCCGCGTAGGCGGCCTCGCGCGCGTGGCGGATCGTCCCCGGGGCGGGCGCCCTCGGCGGCACGGGCAGCCCGGCCGGCCCCGCGCTCGCGGGGACCGCGGGGGGACCGAGGTCGCGGGAGCCGGCCCCGATGTCGGCGCGTCATCGACCCTCTCGCGACTCCCCGCCGCGAAGGCCGCAGCCGCAGGGGTCGGCGCCAGGCCGTCCTCGCCCGCCTCGGCGAGCTCGATCGCGGCCTCCAGCGCTGCACGGTCCCGGGCGTCCTCGGCCTCGGCGCGCTCCGGGTGACGCCGCTCCCAGCGGTTCTCGCGCTTGCTGAACTCCTCCTGGAGGCGGCCGGAATCGAGCAGCACGAGGCGCGCAAGCTCGATGGTCCCTGCCGTCGCGCGGATGGGTCCATGGAACCCTTCCCTGACCACGTGCGGGATCAGGCCGCAGTGGTCGAGGTGCGCGTGGGTGAGCAGGATCGCGTCGAGCGTGGCGGGGTCGTATGCCAGCGGGATGCGGTTCCGAACCGATTCGTTCGGCCCCCCCTGGAACATCCCGCAGTCCACGAGGATGCGTGCCTGGCCGGTCTCGAGGAGGAACTGGCTGCCGGTGACCGTGGTCGCCGCGCCCAGGAAGTGGAGGTCCATGGCGCGCATGGTGCCACCACCGGGCGGCGAGGGCAGGCCGGGGGTCGGGGCTCTCGCGCCGCGATGTCACTGCTGTCGCTGCCGTGGACCCTGCCGGCGCCCGGCGCCGCCCCGCCTCCGGGGCGCCAGAGGCACTCATGCCCGACCGGCCTTGCGCAACTCGCCGAGCAGGTCAGCGTAGCTCCGATGGCGGGGTCGAAGCGCCCCCAGGTCCTGCAGCGGCGCCCAGGCCGGCGCGCGAGGGCGTTCCAGAGGGTCGAAGACGATCACGATCGATGTCGTCGCCGGGTTCTCCGGCCGCCCGCCGTCCCACCACCTGGCGAATGGACCGGGGGCATCCGGCCCCAGGCTCCGGAGCGTGGCCTCTCGGAGACGGAGGACACGAAGACAGTCAGCCGTCCAGG
The DNA here is from genome assembly GCA_963800795.1 of uncultured Chloroflexia bacterium. GTDB lineage: Bacteria > Chloroflexota > Limnocylindria > Limnocylindrales > CSP1-4 > CTSoil-043. The sequence continues at coordinate 207,844 of CAWDCJ010000001.1, read as the reverse complement.
CGATCGTGAGCACATGCGTCACCGACCGGAAGCCCTCGCGGATCGCGTTGCGGTCGGCCAGCGCCCGCGCCAGATACTGGCGCTTCACGTTCCATGCACCGGCCAGCTCGCCGACATTCACGATTGCGGTCTTCACCTCATGGTGAAGGAGATCCGGGCCAGCAGTGTCGACGGCGGTCACGTCTGCGCGGCCGGCAAACTGGAAGTGCTGGAAGGGCTCGTCCGCCCCGACGAGGCGCTCTTGGGTTTCGTACCGTGCCACGAGCCTTTCGACGATCGCTGCGTGGACGGGATCTTCGGCGCGCCCAGGTCGCGCCTTCTCATGGGGATCCAGGAGCGCAGCCTCGAGCCGCATCCCGAGGGCCGTGCCGAATCTCGCATACGTCTCGATCGTGGTGGGATCCCCGCGCTCGATCAGGTACACCAGGCTCCGCGAGACGCCGGCCTCACGGGCGAGACGCTCGGTGGTCCAGTGGCGCCTCAGGCGCGCGGCCCGGACCTGGGCGCCCAGCGCCGAACAGATGGCCGTCAAGCGCGCCTGCGCCGACGGAACTGCTGGCTGGACCGTCCGAAACGGCGACATTGCAGGTGAAGTCAACACTCCTGCCCTCACCTAGTGCGTATCCCGGCTCCCGGCAGGCCAGCGACCCGAGCCGAAGAGCCAGGCCGCCGCTCCCGGGGCCGATAGCCCGGGATCGGGGCGAACGCGGGCTCCACGGTTGAGCGTGCCGGCAGGCGCTGACGGGCCCCGGAACGCGGCGGAGGCACCTGGCCCGGTGCGGCGCCCCCGACCGCCGCGGACGCGCCTCGGCGGAGCCGAGAGGAGCCGGAAATGGCCACGTGAGGCCGCAGGTGTTGACTTCACCTGCGATTCCGCAGATCACGGCCGAGTCGACGCGGCTGCCCGCGTCGCGCCCTGGCCCGCCCAAGCAGCCGGCCTGGCGGCCCGCCATGCAGGCCCGGCGGGCCCTACGCGAACGGGAAGCGGACGAGCGCGTCGATCGCGACCGCGAGGAAGAGCAGCGTCAGGTAGCTGATCGAGAACTTGTAGAGCCGGATCGCCCCCGCCGTGGTGCCCTCCTGCGTGCCTTCCCGGGCGAGATTGCCGGCCTTCCACAGGAAGATGGCGCCCAGAACGAGGGCCGCGACCAGGTAGACCAGGCCCATCTGCGCCACCGCAAAGAAGATGAGGCTCACCGCCACCAGCAGGACCGTGTACAGGAAGATCTGGCGCGTGGTCTCCGCGGTGCCGCGGACGACGGGCAGCATCGGCACCCCGGCCGCCGCGTAGTCCTTCGCGATCCGCAGACTGAGTGCCCAGAAGTGGGGCGGCGTCCAGTAGAAGACGAGCGCGAACAGCATGAGCGCGGGAAGCTCCACGTGCCCGGTCACGGCCGCCCAGCCGATGACCGGCGGGAGCGCCCCGGCAGCCCCGCCGATCACGATGTTCTGGGTGGTGGTCCGCTTGAGGAGCAGCGTGTAGACGAAGACGTAGAAGCCGATGGCGAGCAGGGTGAGGAATGCCGCCACGAGGTTCACGAAGACGGCCAGCAGCCCCACCGAGACGACCCCGAGGAGGATCCCGAAGACCAGCGCCTGCTCCGGCTCGACTGAATGGGCGGGCAGCGGCCGGCGGCGGGTGCGGGTCATCAGCAGGTCGATGTCGCGGTCCAGGTACTGGTTGATCGCGTTTGCCGCGCCCGCGGCCAGGGTTCCCCCGATGAGCGTCCAGAAGACGACGATCCCCCAGTTCGTCCAGTTCACACCGGGCAGGTCGCGGGTCGCGAGAACCATGGCCGGGATCGTCGTGATCAGCAGGAGCTCGATGATGCGGGGCTTCGTCAGTGCGACGTAGGCGCGAATCGTGCCGGCAAGGGGTCGCGGTGTCGTCGAGGCGGCCGGTGCGCCCTCGGCCGGCGGGACCGGCATGACCAACGCCTGCAACGGGTCGAGCACGAACCGCTCGATGGGCGGATCGATGGCGATGGCCTGCGCGCCAGGCGGACCGGCAGCCGAGATTGCCGCTGGGTCCGCGCTGGATGCACCGACGAGCGCCGCCACTTCGGCCCGCGCGCCTGGCGCGCTCGCGGGAGCAGGCGCCGCGGCCTGCGGCACCGAAGCACTGCCGACTGTACCCGGCACGTTCGAGGGCGCTCGCTCGCCACGAGCGCCGTTGTTCGTCATGCCCGCGCCCGTGCTGGGGTTACGGTCCGGAACCCGCACCCGCGCACTGTAGTAGCTGACGAAGACGGCCGCCACCGCGGCGGTCCAGATCAAGGCGGCGAGCGCGACATGGGCAACCTGCGTCCATGGCGCCAGCTGCGTCCAGATCTGGAAGGCGCCCACGACTGCCTGCAGCGGGTAGAGGGCCGCAGCGATGGTGACGAGGCGGAAGAGGACCCGGTTCTCGCGCTGCCCGCGCCAGGCGACCAGCCAGGTGGCGGCCAGCAGGACGCCGACGATCACCGCCACGTAGCGGTGGAGGGCGTTCGTCACGGCGAGCACCTGCGCCCCGGATGGCATGGCGCCGAACGGCGGGATGATCGCGCCGCCCATCAGCGGCCAGTCCGGGAAGACGAGGGCAGCGTCGTGCGACGTGACGTTGCTGCCGAAAAGCAGGACCGCATAGGCCGCCAGGGCCGTGAATGCGGCCAGCAACGTGAAGCGCTGGCTCGCGCCCTGGCTTGGCATCCGCGCCGGATAGCCCGCCCGGACGAACAGGAACGCCAGGAGGCCGACGACGACGAGCGCCGTGGCGAGGTGGGCGGTCACCGACGGTCCGGAGTTGCCCAGCCGAACCGTCTCCTCTCCCAGCCAGGCCTGGAACCCGACGAGCGCAACCGATCCGATCGACGCAATAACCTGGACGGGGCGGTCACGGTGGTCGAGCACCGCGAGCAGCGCGATTCCCAGGACGAGGAGGCCGATCACGGCCGCGATCAGGCGGTGGATCCACTCCGCCCAGGCCTGGAAGTCGCCGAGCGAGGGTACGACCTGGCCGTGGCAGAAGGGCCAGTCGGGGCAGCCCATGCCGCTGTCCGTGGCGCGCACCACGACCCCCACGATGACGAGCCCGAGCGTGGCCGCCAGGGTCAGGCCGACGAGCTTCTGGTATCGGGTCACCGAACCTCCGCCGGGCCTCCGCCTGCCGATCTCGGGCCGCGAGCAGGCACGCCCGGACGCCGGCGGATTGTAGCGTGCCTCGCCCTGGCCGGCTCTCAACGATGCTCTCGCCGACGCTCTCGGCGACGCCCTCGTCCCGGGCGGCGGCTTTCGGCGGGGAGGCGTAGGCTCCCCCTCGTGCGAGTGTCCGTCCGCCTCGTGATCGCCGGCCTGCTCGTGCCCGGGCTCCTGGCGGGCTGCGCGGGGAATATCGCCACGAGCCCGGCGCCCCCGGGCTCAGGTCAACCCGCGGTCGCGGTCGCATCTCCGGCCGCGTCCGGCGATGCGACCTGCAATACGGACTCGCTGCCCGGCTGGCCGCCAGCCGGGCAGGTCTCGCCGAGCGGCATCATCCCGGTTCTGGCCAGCTCCCAGAAGGTGGTCGGGAAGAGCCGCCTGGTCTTCTCGCTGATCGACCAGTCCAACCAGCCCGTGGCATCCCCCGACATCCACGTGCAGATGGCGTTCTACGACCTGTGCGCCAACCCGACGGCGCCCACAGAGACGCTCACGCCGGACTTCGCGTGGGGGATCGTCGGGCAGCGCGGCTTCTACATCGCGACGCCCGATCTGACGGAGGCCGGTATCTGGGGCGTGGCGGTGACCACGACGGACGCGTCAGGAACGCAGGCCACTGCCAGGCTGCAGTTCTCCGTCTCAGCGACCGGAACAACTCCGCCGATCGGGGCCCTCGCGCCGTCGGTCAGGACGCCGATCCTTGCCGATGTGGGCGGCGACGTCCGAAAGATCAGCTCCGATCCCACGCCCGATCCGTCGCTCTACGTCGAGTCGGTCGACCAGGCGCTCGCAGCCCATCAGCCGTTCGTGCTGGCGTTCGCGACGCCGGCGTTCTGCACCAGTGCGCAATGCGGACCAACCCTCGACATGGTCAAGGCCACGGTGAAGGCGTACCCCATCCTCGCCATCAACGTGGAGCCGTACGAGCTCACCTGGACGAACGGCCGCCTTCAGCCCGTGCTCCAGAACGGCGCGTTCGTTCCGGTCAAGGCAACGGACGCGTACGGCATCCCGAGCGAGCCGTGGATCTTCGTGATCGGCGCGTCGGGACGAGTGGTCGCCTCGTTCGAGGCCGTGGTCTCGCCCGGTGAGCTGGTCGCCGCGATCAACGCGGCCAAGGCGGGCTGACCCGGGGTCGGAGCCGGGCCAACTGATCTCCGGCGCCTCCGATCTTGCCGGTCACGCCTCGCGGTATCGGACCGCGGTGAACGCGGCGAGGCTCCGCGCCCACGCCTCGATCATCGGCGCTGCGAAGTGCGAGGCTTCCCAGGCAGCCACGATCGGGATGGACAGCGTCTCGCCGGCTGCCTCGATGGTCATCGAATGCAGCCCGTACCGAGCATCGTCCGAGACGATCGCGACACCCGCGCCACCGACCGCCAGCGTCTGGGCGACGGCCGAGAGGTCCAGTTCCCCGACCGCGTGATAGGTGAGGCCGGCCGCGGCCACGGCCTGGTCGAACCAGCGCCGGGTCCCGTGCTCCGCGGTGACCAGCACGAGGGGCTCCTCCACGAGCTCCTCGAGCGCGATGCGCGCCCGTTGACCCCAGCGATGGCCCGGTGGGACCTGGGCCAGGATCGAGAACCTGGACACCGGGAGAGAGGCGAGCTCACCTGGTGGTGGCCCCACCGAGACCCCGAGATCCGCGTCCCCCGACCGGATGATCCGGAACACCGCCAGCGACGCCGCGTCCCGCACGGAGACCTTGAGCGCGTCGAGACCGAGCGTGGCGAGGTACGGGGCGATCACGTCCACGATCGTGATGTTCGGCGCGACAACCGAAAGGTTCGTGAAACGGTTCGCATCGAGGTCACGCATGGCGGCTTCGGCGATGTCGGACCGTGCGACCAGGTCTCGCGCGAGCGGAACGAACCTGCGACCGGCAGGCGTCAGGCGGAGGCGTCCGCCGTCGCGATCGAAGAGGCTCTGGCCGAGCGACGCCTCCAGGCCACGGATCTGCCTGGAGAGTGACGGCTGGGCGACCCGGACGGCGGCCGCAGCGCGCGTGATGGACGCCTCGTCCACGACGGCCAGGAAATAGCGGAGCAGCCGGACTTCCACGCGACCCCCAGGAAATGCATGCCTCACAGGCATGCCTTCGGACGACGGAAGTATTGGACGATCGGGCGCCGCATGGCAACACTTCGGAGATCAGCCGGGAGGAGGGGTCCGTGCGCCCGCACTCGAGCCCGCCCGGCTCGATCGAGGGAACGCAGATGCACGCGATTTCGATCTCGCCACGCGCCGGGGCGTGGCGCCTCCTCGTGCTCGTCGCGGTTGGCGCGCTGCTCGTCGGTGCCTGCAGCTCCAGCGCGGCCACGCAGGCTCCCGCGGCCTCGAGCGCGCCGGCGGCTTCGGCGGCTGCTGCGGCGTCTTCCGCGCCGAGCCCCTCCCCGAGCCCGACTGGACCCGTCGTCCTCAAGGTCGCCGCGACGGCCAACATCACGACCTGGGATCCGATCCAGTCGTTCTCGACCGAGGCGCTCTACCTGGCCAACATCTACGAGCCGCTCCTGCGGATCAACCCGCCGTCGTCGGCCGAGAAGTTCACGCCGGTCCTGGCGACCAGCTGGTCGAGCAGCACGGACGGCCTGACGTGGACGTTCCACCTTCGCGACGGGGTGACGTTCCATGACGGCGAGAAGATGACCTCCGATGCCGTGAAGGGGTCGATCGAGGCCGCGGCCGCCAGGGGTGGCGCGTCGTTCATCTGGGCAGCGTTGGACAGCGTGACCGCGGTTGACCCGCTGACCGTCGAGCTCAAGCTCAAGTACGCCGCACCGATGGATCTCGTGGCGTCCTCGCTGTACGGCGCCTGGATCGTGAGCCCGAAGGCGCTTGCCGCCGAGGCCGCCGACTCGAAGTACTTCGAGACGGGCATCGACGCCGGCACCGGACCCTACACGATCGAGTCGTACACGCCGGACAAGGAGGTCCTGCTCACGAACTACGACGGCTACTGGGGCGGCTGGTCCGACACGAACCATTACGACAAGGTCCTGATCTCCATCACCCCGGAGCCGGCGGTCGAGCAGCAGATGCTCGACGGCGGCCAGGTGGACCTGGCCCTCTCGCTGCCGCTCGAGAACATCGCCGCCTACAAGGACAACCCGGACTACACGTTCATCGACGAGCCGTCGTACTTCAACTACGTCGGCTTCTTCAACACGCTTCGCAAGCCGCTCGACAACGTGCTCGTCCGCCAGGCGCTCTCCTACGCCATCCCGTACGCCGACATCATCACGGTCGGTGCCCAGGGATACGGCACGCAGTCCCATGGGCCGGTGCCGGCCGGTGTGTTCCCCTGGTCCGCCGACGTGCCGCAGTACACCCAGGATCTGACCAAGGCCAAGGCCCTCCTTGCCCAGGCGGGCTACCCGAACGGCGGGTTCAGCCTGAACCTGACGTACGCGGCCGAGAACCAGAACGAGGCGCGCTTCGCGCCGCTCATCAAGGAGGCGTACGCGACGCTGGGCGTGAACGTCACCCTCACGCCGATTGCCTTCAACCAGCAGTGGGAGAAGGCGAAGGGTGATCCGGCCGGGCGGCAGGACATGTTCCTGCTGCTCTACTGGCCGACCTACGCGGACGCCGGGTCGGACAACCTCTGGTCGCTGTTCCACAGCAGCGACAAGCCGTTCTTCAACCTCTCCTACTGGAAGAACACGCAGTTCGACACGTTCGTCGATGACGCCATCGGTCTCACCGCCACCCAGCGGGACCAGGCCCAGGCGAAGTACGTCCAGGCGATGAAGCTCCTCGTGGACCAGGCCCCGGGCGTCTTCTTCTACGACACCCACTTCGTCACGGCGATCCCCAAGCACGTGCTTGGGTTCGAGTACAACCTGAACTACCCGTTCGCCCAGTTCTTCTACCCGATGCACCCCGCGTCCTGAGTCTGACCGAACGCGGCTGCCGGGCCCGGACCCACCCGGGCCCGGCGAGCTCGTCCACCCGGTCTCGTGACGTGATCCGTTTCATCGCCAGGCGGCTGGCGGGATCCGCAGCCGTGCTGCTCGGTCTGTCCGTGATCACCTTCGTGCTGGCGCGCCTGGTGCCCGTCCAACCCGGCGGCGGTGTACATCGGCCCGGAGGCGCGGCCGGAGGACATCGCCCGGGTCGCGCACCAGCTGGGCCTCGACCGGCCGCTCCCCGTCCAGTACCTCACCTACATGAAGGACATGCTCACGGGCGACTGGGGCACGTCGATCGGCGACAAGCTGCCCGTGCTCGACGACATCCTCGGCAGGCTGCCGGCGACGCTCGAGCTGATCACGGCGGCCATGCTTCTTCGCGGTGCCCCTCGGCATCCTCCTCGGCATCCTGTCGGCGCGCTGGCAGCACCGCTCGCCGGACCTCGTGGTCCGCGTCGTCTCGATCGTCGGTGTGTCGATGCCGGCGTTCTGGCTGGGCCTGCTGCTCCAGGTCGTGTTCTTCCGCGACCTGCACCTGCTCCCGCTGACGGGGCGGGTCGACGCGAACCTCCGGTTCACCTCGCCGATCACCGAGATCACCGGGTTCTACCTCGTCGATACCGTCCTGACGGGCAACTGGACCGCGTTTCGCGACGTGGCGTGGCACCTGGTGCTGCCCGCGCTCACACTGGCCGCCTATCCCATCGGGCTGATCGCGCGGATGACCCGGGCATCGATGCTCGAAGCGCTCGGCCAGGACTACGTGCGTGCCGCGAGGGCCGCCGGGATCGGCGAACGGCTGATCACCTATCGGCTGGCGCTGCAAGAACGCGCTGCATCCCCGTGACCACCGTGGTCGGCCTGACGCTTGCCTACTGCCTCACCGGAACGTTCTTCGTCGAGGTCGTGTACAACTGGCCGGGCCTCGGAACGCTCACGGTCAAAGGGCTGCTGAACGTCGACTACCCCGTGATCATGGGGATCACGCTGTTCGGGGCCGTCGGCTACGTGATCATCAACCTCGCCGTCGACCTCGCCCAGGCGTGGCTCGACCCGCGGACCAGGCTGGCCTGATGGCGATCGACGTTCTCCGCCCGGGCGTGATCGTCCCGCGAGCCGGGATCACCCGTCGCTTCCGGCGCGCGCTGCAGGCGGACCCGCTGGCGCTTGCGGGATCACCGTCATCGGTCTGCTCGTGGTGCTGGCCGTGGCCGGACCGTGGCTCGCCCCCTACCCCGGGCAGGGCGAGGGCCAGAGCGACGTCGCAGCGCGGATGCTCGCCCCGAGCCTGGCCCACCCGTTCGGCACGGACGGCCTGGGCCGCGACATGCTGAGCCGCGTCATCATCGGCGCCCGGCCGGCGCTGGCGGTCTCTCTCCTCGTCGTCGGGCTGGCAATGCTGATCGGGGTGCCGCTTGGCGCGCTCGCCGGCTACCGCCGGGGCCGAATCGACGCCCTGATCATGCGGGTCACCGACCTGTTCCTGGCCTTCCCGCCGCTGCTGCTGGCCATGTCGATCGTGGCCGCGCTCGGGCCGGGCCTGGATCACGCGGCGCTCGCGCTCGCCATCTCGTGGTGGCCGTGGTACGCGCGTCTCGCCCGTGGCACAGCGACCTCGCTCCGTGAGCGGCCGTTCATCGAGGCCGCCCGGTCGATCGGCGTGGGCGACCTGACGATCCTGCGCCGCCACATCATCCCGAACTCGATCACGCCCATTCTCGTCCAGGCCACGATCGACATCGGCACGGTCATCCTCGCCGCGGGCTCGCTCGCGTTCCTCGGGCTGGGCGCATCGCCACCGACCGCGGACTGGGGGCTGATGGTCGCCGACGGGCGGACCTACATCCTCGACCAGTGGTGGCTGTCGGCCTTCCCCGGTCTCGCGATCTTCGTCGCCGTGCTGGCGTTCAACCTGGTCGGCGACCTTCTGGTCGACCTGCTCGACCCACGCGGGACACGATGAACGCGCCGCTGCTTGGCGTCCGCGATCTGGCCGTTTCGTTCGTGACGCCCGACGGCACCACCACGGGGCTCGACGGCGTGAGCGTGGAGGTCGGGCCGGGCGAGATCGTGGGCCTGGTCGGAGAGACCGGCTGTGGCAAGACGCTGACCGGCCTCTCGATCCTCGGGTTGCTCCCGCGCACGGCGCGGATTGACCGCGGCTCGGTCACGCTCGACGGGCAGGAGCTCCTCGGCCTTTCCGAGGGCGAGCTTCGCCGCGTTCGTGGATCCAGCATCGCGATGGTCTTCCAGAACCCTGCCTCGGCGTTCAACCCGGTGTTCACGATCGGAGCGCAGCTGGGCCACGTGCTTGCGGCCCACGAGCGCCTCCCCAGGACCGAGGCTGCGCTGCGGATCCGCGAGGGGCTCCTCGAGGTGGGGCTGCCCGAGGTCGACCGCGTGCTGCACGCCTACCCGCACCAGGTATCGGGCGGCATGCTCCAGCGGGCGATGATCGCCAGCGCACTCCTCTGCCGGCCGCGTCTGCTGATCGCCGATGAGCCGACAACGGCGCTCGACGTCACCATCGAGGCGCAGATCCTGCAGCTGATCCGGCGTCTCCAGGAGTCGCGCGGTTTCAGCGTCCTGTTCATCACCCACGACCTCGGCGTCGTGCGGACGGTGAGCGACCGGGTTGTCGTGCTGTACGCAGGGCGGGTCGCCGAGACGGACTCCACCGAGGCGCTCTTCGGGCACCCGTCCGCACCCCTATACGCGCGGGCTGATCGCCGCAGCTCCGCATCCCTCGGCGCGGCGCGGGGCGCTCGTCTCCATCCCGGGCAGCGTGCCAGCTGACGTCGGGGCCCTGGCCGGGTGTGCATTCGCCGAGCGGTGTCCCCTCGCGATCGAGCGATGCCGCGTGGAGCGCCCAGACCTCCGGGATGTCGGAGACGGGCACCGGGCCGCCTGCCACCTTGCCGGGTCGGAGACGACCCCGTGACGATGAACCCCGCGTCCGCACAACCCCGAACGCCCGCTCCCCAGGGCGCCGCCGTCCCGCTCATCAGGGTGCGCGGCCTCGAGAAGGTGTTCCGGGCCGACGGGCGAGCGGTTCGGGCGGTTGCCGGCGTCGACCTGGACATCCTGGCCGGGGAGGTGCATGCGCTCGTGGGCGAGTCCGGGTCCGGCAAGACCACGCTGGCACGCTGCATCCTGCGCCTGATCCTGCCCACGGCCGGTACGGTCGAGTTCGAGGGGCGCGACGTCGCGCGGCTCCACGGCAGCGACCTGCACGCCCTCCGGCGCGACATGCAGGTCGTGTTCCAGGATCCCCAGGGCTCACTCGACCCTCGGATGAGCGTCCTGGAGCTGGTCGCTGAGCCGATCCGCACGCACCTGCGCCCGGCGCACAGCAGTTTGGAGGCGACCGTGCTCGAGCTGCTCGAGGGGGTCGGCCTGGCCCGGCGCCACATCGGCCGGCGGCCCCACGAGCTCTCCGGGGGCCAGTGCCAGCGGGTGGCGATCGCACGGGCGCTGGCCCTGAAGCCGCGCCTGATCGTGCTCGACGAACCGACCTCCGCCCTTGATGTGTCCGTGCAGGCGCAGATCCTGAACCTGCTGCTGGAGCTCCGCGCCCGGTTCGGACTCACGTACCTGCTGATCTCGCACGACCTGGGGGTTGTGCGGCATCTCAGCGACCGGATCTCCGTGATGTACCTGGGCCGGATCATGGAGCGGGCGGCCGCGGACCAGGTCTTCACGGATTCCAGGCACCCCTATACCCGGGCTCTGCTCGCGGCGCGTCCCGGACGTCTCCGCGGGCGACGTGCCGAGGGCGGCCCTGATCCGGGGCGATCCGCCCAGCCCCGCCGACCCGCCATCGGGCTGCGTGTTCCATCCCCGCTGCTGGCTCCGCGACCATCTCGAGGACCCGTCGATCTGCGCAACGACGACACCGCCGCCCGTGGACACGGTCAACCGCGCCGCATGCCTCTTCGCGGATCTGGTCGCTCCGGCCCTCCCGGCGGATGTTCGATGAGCGCGGACGCCACGCTGCCGGCCGACCTCATGGCGGGCCGCCTGCCCGGATCCGGGTCGCTGGTCACCCTCGCCAACTGGCAGGATCCCCCCTACCTGCGCTGGTCATACCTGCACGTGCGCGAGCTGATTCCGACGGCCGCCATCTCGCGGGGCAAGGGGCCGGCCACGCCGCTGCCGCGCGCGGAGCGCGACCTGGATGCCCTGGAGTTCCGCGTGCAAGGAGCTCGGCACACCGTTGGCGAGATGCTCGAGGGCACCGACACGGATGGCTTCCTCGTGCTCCACCGGGGCCGGATCCTGGTCGAGCGGTACGGCGGCGCGATGACCGAGACGACGCCGCACCTGCTGCAGTCCGTATCGAAGTCCCTCACCTCGGCCCTGGCCGGCGCCCTGGCCGGCGCGGGGGCACTCGACACGGATGGCTTCGTGACCGACTACGTCGAGGAACTCCGTGGCGGGTCGTTCGAAGGCTGCACGATCCAGCACCTCCTGGACATGCGATCCGGAACCCGCTTCTCGGAGGTCTACGAGGACCTCGACGCGGACATCCGGATCAGCGAGCAGGTCGCCGGCTGGCGGCCCCGCACGCGGGCCGACCTGCCGCCGGACCTGTACACCTACATCGCCACGCTCCAGAACCAGGCGCCGCACGGCGGGCCGTTCGAGTACCGGTCCATCCTCACGGACGTCCTGGGCTGGGTGCTGGAACGGGCCGGTGGCGACACCTTCGCACGGCTCTTCTCGCGCCACGTCTGGTCCCGCATCGGCGCCGAGCAGGATGCGGAGATCACCGTGGACGCCCATGGGTGCGCCCTGGAGGACGGTGGGATCTCCGTCACGCTGCGCGACCTTGGGCGGTTCGGGCTGATGCACCTGCGAGGCGGTGAGATCGCCGGGCGACGGGTCCTGCCGGCTGCCTGGGTCGCTCGCGTCAATGGCGCGTCTTCGGACCTGGGGGAGGCCCACGAGCGGTCGGCGTGGGTCGCCGAACGCGGCCCGCGCCGCCGGGCGGAACTCGTGGGGGCGTTCGGAGACGCGCTCGGCTATGACGGCGTCGCCACGCCCAGCTCGCACTACCACGACCAGTGGTGGGTCTTCGACGCCGAGCGCGGCATCTACGGCGGGATCGGCATCCACGGCCAGGCGCTGGTGATCCACCGGGCGGCCGACGCGGTGATCGTCAAGCTGTCGACCCAGCCCGCTCCGCTCGACCGTGAGAAGCACGAGCTGCAGCTGACCGCCGCGATCGCGATCGGCGACGCGCTCGCGCGCGAAGACTGATCCCGCGCCGTCGCTTCCGCCCCGTCGGGGTTCGACCCGGATCGGGGCCGGTCAACAGCAGCAGGAGCGGTGGCGAGCGGTGGCGGGCTGGCGGGCCGGGCGCGCGACCCGTACACTCCCCGGCAAGGAGGAACCCATGGGCGACAAGACACCGAAGCGACCCCCGAAGCCGAAGAAGCCGAAGACGCCGACCTCCGCGACCCGCTAGGTCACGGCTCTGCCTCGTCCGCGCACGGCCCGGCCGGCGGCCTGATCGTGCCCCCGCGCTGCCCGACCCCGTCGGCAGCCTGACTCGGCGCGCTCAGGCCCCCGCGGTGCCCGTGCTCCCCGGCGCCTCGAGCGGCACGGCTGCGGCGCAGCCCGGGCAGGTCCCCGGACCGGGCTCGAACGTCGGGATCTCCAGCTGCCACAGGCCCTGGACGGGATAGCGGCGGCCCGTCGTCGGCGAGACCAGGACGGCGGTGCCACCCGAGCGGTCGGCCAGCACGAAACAAGCCACGATCTCCCCTCCGGCGGCTTCCACCGGGGGAAGCATGGCCAGCAGCGAGCCGCCCGTCGTGAGGATGTCGTCCACGAGGAGGACCCGTTCGCCCGGCTGGATCCGGAAGCCGCGCCGGAACTCGCGCCGTGTTGCCCCGTCCGTCTCCCTGACCTCCTCGGCGAAGATCCCCCGAACCCCCAGCTGGCGCGCCGTCTCGAAGGCAAGCACGATCCCGCCCGTGGTGGGGCCGGCCACGACATCCGCCATCGGGCGGCCGTCCGCGCCGCGCGCAGCGCCGGCCCACAGCGAGCAGAGCTCGCTCGTGACGGCCGGGTCCTGGAGGACCAGGAACTTCTCCAGGTAGCGCTCGCTGTGCCGTCCGGACTTGAGGAGGAAGTGGCCCTGCCTGAGCGCGCCGGCTCGCAGGAAGAGCGATTCGGTGCGCGCGCCGATCGCGGCGCGCGCCGCAGCATCGAGGGCTGGGCGGATCGTGGTCATGCCGCGATTCTCGCGCATCGGCCGCCGCCGCGCGGGTCGCCGGGTCGCCGGGTCGCCGGGTCGCCGGGTTCGCCGGGTCGTCGTGGGATGGTCAGGGCCGGTACTCGACTCCCCGGGCGGATGCAACGCTCGGTCGCCCGGGAAGCGCCGTGCCGACGAGCGGCCGGTACGATGCCAGGCCCCGGCGCCCGCACTCCGCCGCCAGCTCATCCACCAGGCGCACGGGCAGGGTCGGATCGGCGAAGATCGCCGTCCCCACCTGGACTGCGACCGCGCCGGCCGCCAGGAAGTCGAGCACATCGTCCAGCCCGGTCACGCCGCCGATCGCGATGATCGGGATGCTCACCACCTGGGCGACCTCGTAGACGATCCGGAGCGCGACCGGCTTGATCGCGGGGCCCGAGAGGCCGCCGTACGTGTTGCCGAGGAAGGGGCCCGACCGGTCGCGCCGGAGCGCCATTCCCGAGAGCGTGTTGATCGCGGAGAGCGCATCCGCCCCCGCGTCGGCGATCGCCACCGCGATCGGCCGGATGTCGGCGACATTGGGCGACAGCTTGACGATGAGCGGCAGCTCCGTGGCGCGCCGAACCGCCCGCGTCACTGCCGCCGCGGCGTCCTGGTCGATCGCGAACTGGAGCCCGCCCTTCCCGACATTCGGGCAGCTGATGTTGAGCTCCACCCCGGCGACCCCGGGCACGAGGTCCAGCTTCCTGACGACCTCGACGTAGTCCTCGATCGACTCGCCGGCAACGTTGACGATGACGGGGACCTGCCACCCGGCCCACTGGGCCGCGTAGCGGTCCAGGACCGCGTCGACGCCGGGATTCTGCAGGCCGATGGAGTTCAGCATCCCGGCTGGCGTCTCGGTGACCCGGGGCGGGCGGTTGCCCTGGCGCGGTCGCAAGGTTGTTCCCTTGCAGCAGATCGCGCCGAGCCGCTCGATCTCGACGACGTCCGCGTATTCGACCCCGTACCCGAACGTGCCGGAGGCGACCAGCATCGGGTTGCGCAGCCGGAGCCCACGCCCGAGGTCCACCGAGAGGTCGACGGCCGGGCGGGCCGAGACGACCACAGGCGGAGCGGTGGCCGGCGCGGGGACGTACCGAGCGACGGGCCTCGGCTCGACGATCGCGCTCCGGATCGTCCGCACCGTGGGCGTCCGGCGTGTCTTCGGGGCCGGGTTTCCGGTCGGGCTCCACCCGGGGGGAGCGCCCCTGCCCTGCGTCACCACGCGCTTTCGAGCCCTCACCGCGCGTGGACCCCCGGCCCGGCCGTCGCGTCCCAGTCGATCTCGTCGAACGCGAACACCGGGCCCTCGCGGCACACGCGCTGCGGCCCGTCAACACCCCAGATGACGCAGCCCAGGCAGGCGCCCACGGCGCACCCCATGTTCTGCTCCATCGCGACCTGGAGGAACGACCGCCGGCGAGCCGCCGGCGAGCCGGGCGGGACCGGCCTGCCGCCCCCTTCTTGCGTCCGAGCGTGGCGACGCCGAGGCGGCCCTTCCTGCCTGCCACCAGTCCGGCGAGGGTCCGGAGCATCGGCAGCGGGCCACAGGCAAAGGCCTGGTCCGCCCACGCCTCGTACTCGAGCACGAGATCGGTGACGAAGCCCTTGTGACCCACCGACCCGTCGTCCGTCGCGACCAGGTACTCCACCTCGTCGGGGAGGAGCGACGACGGATAGACCTCGGATGCGTCGCGGCACCCGTACAGGAGGACCACCTGCCGGCCCTCGCGCAACGCCTCGTCCACGAGCAGGCGAACGTCCGCGATCCCCAGTCCTCCGGCCACGAGCAGGAGGTGACGGCTCCGCGGGTCCACCTGGAAGCCCTGCCCCAAAGGGCCCAGCATGTCGATCCGCTCGCCCGGCCGCAGGCGCGTCAGCCACGCCGTCCCGCGGCCGACCTCCCGGAAGTGGAGCGAGATCGCGCCGGTCGCCGGATCCGCGGTGTTGATGGTGAACGGACGGCGCAGGACGAGACCCGACCAGTCACCCCGAACGTGGACGAACTGCCCGGCGCGCGCGCTGGCAGCCAGCGCCGGGGCGTGATACTGCTGGACCCATTGGCCGGGCAGGATCTGCCGGCTCTCCTGGAGCTCGGCGTCGACGAGCTGCATGCGGCGGGGTCGCGGGAGGCGGCGCGTGGCCGGCCGGGCGCTGTCGGCAACCGTCGCGTGGCCCGCGGCTAGCGTCCCGCCTCCGGGTCGCTCGTGGCGTCGTCGTCCGACTCCGGCTCGTCGTCCATCCCATCATCCTCGTCGGACTCATCATCCTCGTCGGACTCATCATCCTCGTCGGCCTCGTCGAGCTCGGGTGCGACCGCCGGATACGCCTCCGCGATCGCGTCGGCGATGTCGCCGAAGACGTCCGTCGGATCGTAGAACTCGACAAGCTCCTCGGGCGTCGTGAGCTTGCGCCACTCGCCCTCGTCACCCTCGGGCTCGACCTCGGCGCGGATATGTCCGGAGCGGGACAGGGTCAGTCGCTCGTCGTCGTCGTCGATCACGATCAGGTCGCCCAGCTGCTCGGCGAGGCCGCCCGCCGCCAGCTGGAACTGCTCGAGCAGGTGCGCCTCGGACAGCTGGCTCCGTTCCTGGAACGTGAGCGAAAGGTCGTACAGCTTGTGCGCTGCCGATGTCTCGTCGTCTGCGTCGAGGGGCTGCCCCGCCGCCCAGTCGTCAGCGGCCCCCGCGTAGGCGGCGTCGGCCTCGGGCGAGATCGACTGCTCGGGACCGATCCCCGCAACGTTCAGCAGGTCATCGGCGGCGGTCGGCTCCGGCTCGAGCCCCGCGGCCTCCCGGGCCGCCTCGGCAAATGCTGCGTAGATGTCGGCAGGGTTGTAGAGCTCCACCAGCTCCGCGCCGCTTTCGATCACCTCCGTCTCGCTGACCCACTCACCGGTCTCCTCGTCCTGGAACCGCGTCCGGCTGCGGAAGGAGAGGTCGGGCGCGACCGAGAGGTAGTCGGGATCGTCGTCGATCAGCGTCATCCCGCCGATCTCCGAGATCCGGGCCGCATTGGCGTCCAGGAAGCGCTGGAGCTGTTCGGCGGCCTGGACGAGGAAATCGGAGCGCTCGAGGGCGGCGTCGCGGGCGAGCTCGCCGAGCAGATCGGTGCGGTTCGCGTCCATTGCTGGCGCCTCCTTCTCGTTCGATTACCGGACTCGGTCGAGGCCCGGTGCTAGGGGTGGTACTCGAGATCGGTGCCCATGCGCTCGCGGAGGAACATCGAGTGGTGGCGCTCGAAGATCCACTCGCCGGCCCGGTGGCCGAGCGCACGGGCGCCTTCATCGGCCTCGAGCTTGTCGAGCGTGGCGTAGTCGGGAAGGTCCATCAGGATCACGTTGTCGAAATCCCATCCGTGCGCGACGTTGTACCAGCCCAGGAACCGGATGCCGAACTTCTCCTCGTACTCCCGGACCTGTCGCGGGAAGATCGTGCGCATGAAGAACTTGAAGAATGGGTCGCGCCCGCGCCGAACCGAGAAGTAGGTCGCGAGCACCGGCACGGAAGTCAGTCCTCCTTCATCAGCCGGCTCTCCCGGCGGTTGGGGTCGCGGCCCTGGTCGATCGCGGATATCGCGAGGCCTATTCTCGCACGCCCTCCGACCCGGGCTCGACCGGCGGCGCGTCCGGGTCCGGCGTGGCCGCCGGGTCCGGGGTGGCGGCCGACTCGGGCATGGCCACCGGGTCCAGCGTGGCAGGCCGCGGCGTGGCCGCCGGGTCAGGGGTGGCGTCAAACCCGGGCGTGCTGACCGGGTCGTCGGGCGTGCTGGCGTCCGTGGCGCCCGGAGCCGGCACCAGGGCGTCTTCCATCTCGCCCACCGTGGGCGTGGGGCTCGCAAGCGGCCGGCGGCGACCGACATCGCGGCGGTCGGCCGCTACCAGGCGCAACAGGAAGATCATCGTCTGGCCCACGAAGAGCAGCAGGCCCAGGACGATGAACAGGAGCGCCGCGAGCACCTCGAATGGCCAGTTCAGGTTTACCCCGACCGGGATCAGCACGAGGAAGATGGCCAGGACGGCGGCCTGGAACCAGAAGCAGCCCAGGCCCGGCCCTCGCGCAGGGTCGAGCTCCGCGCCCTTGTAGGCGGGCCGGTGGGCCGCGACGTCGGCGGAGCTGCGACGTGCACCGCGCGGGGCGGCATCGGCGGGCCGCGGGAGCTGCTCGGCTTCGGAGGCGGGGGCGGGCGTCGGGTCGTCGGTCACGAGTCGGGTATCCTCGGCGGCCCTCGGGCCATGCGACTGGGTCGGGCAGACAATACGCCGCGACGATCGTCAGCGTCCGAAGATTCGATGCCCCCGTCGAGACGGGTCGGCCGCACCCGCGTTCGGCCCGTCGCGCAGACCGTGCCGGCGGAGGACGGCGTCGATCTCGGCGGCGTAGGCACGCGCCTCGCCTCGTGGCTCCAGCCACTGGAGATACCCGATGTCCTGGCGCGCGATCTCGCCGAGCGACCAGCCGAAGTACACGCCGAAGTCGAGCACGCTGCCGGACGGATGTCCGGGCGGCGGACCGGCGGCGCCCGTCCACGGCGGGGCGGAGCCCGCCGGCGCGGATCGTGTGTCCGCGGTCGGGCTGGGTCCAGATCTGCTGGACGAGCCTGCCCCGGGCGTGGAACCGGCAGCCTGACCTGGCTCCGAACCCGGGCGCTCGCGGTGATACGCGGCGCGATGTTCGGGGGTTCCGATGGCTTCCCAGGCAGCGTTGAGCTCGCGCATGCGGGCTTCGCCAGCCGGCCCCGCGATGTCCGGGTGGAAGCGCTGGGCGAGCGCCCGGTAGGCTGCCCGCAGGACGGCGTCCTCCGCCGTCGGCGCCACCTGCAGCACCTCGTACGGGTCGCGGGCGTCACTCACCGCACCGATGTCCCCCCACCTCTCGCGCCCCGAGCAGCGCGAGGCGCCCCCAAGTATGCCGCACGGAGGCCCACTCGCCGCACGACGTTCGGCCGGCATCGCGCCGGACCTCCGCGGACATGGGCGTCTCCGCTAGGATTCCCGGCGATGCACGAGGAACCCGTCGATCCCCTCGCCCGCTTTCGCTGGCACCCGGAGCCGGAGCTGCTGGGGATCGGTGACGAGGGCGCCAGCCGCGCGGCGCTCGAGCGCCTCGGAGCCGCCGCCTGGCAGACCAGCCTGGACTACCTCTACCGCGAGGGTGTGCAGCGTGGCACGAGCCCCGCGTCCTACGCGGAGCTGCGCGCGCGATATTTCGGCCCGACAGGCGAGCCCGGCGCGGCGCCGGCCGGGCCGACCGTGTCGGGGGAGATTCTCGCGGAGTTCACCGCCCGGCTGGCGCCGTACCAGCTCAACCCGTACCACCCCGGGGTCCTCTCCTACTTCACGCCGCCGCCCCTTGCGCTCTCGATCGTCGGCGAGCTCCTCGCCCAGTGGGTCAACCAGGGGATCGACGTCTACCAGGCGGGCCCGGTCGGGGCGTTCGTGGAGGAGGAGGTCGATCGCTGGCTGTGCGACCTCGTCGGGTACGACGGCCGGAGCTGGGGCGTGCTGACGTCCGGCGGCACGATGGCAAACCTCATGGCGCTCACGGTGGTCCGTGATGTCCACCTCCCCCGGCTCGCGGCTGCGGTCGCCGCCGGGCTGCCTCCGACGGCTGCGCGGGATCCCGAGCAGCTTGCCGCGGGCGGCGTGCCCTTGTTCCCGGACGTGCCGCGCGGGAGCCGAGCTGGAGGGCATCCGGGTCTACGCCAGCGACCAGGCCCACTTCTCGATCGCGAAGGCGCTCGACATCCTCGGCTTCCCGGGGGCGACCCTCCACGTCGTGCCATCCGATGAGCGGTTCCGGCTCCGCGGCGCGGCGGTCGCCGCGGCGATCGCGGACGACGCCGCGGCCGGCCTGCGGCCGCTGGCCATCGCGGCCGTCGCCGGGAGCACGAACACGGGCGCGGTGGACGCGACGGGCGAGCTGGCCGACGTGGCGGCGGCCGCACGGGCTCTGGCTCCACGTGGACGCGGCGTACGGTGGGGCCGCGCTCCTCTCCTCGCGGGACGCGGGCAGGGTGCCCGACCTTGCCCGGGCCGACTCGATCACGATCGATCCCCACAAGTGGTTCTTCCAGGCCTACGACATCGGCGGGCTCCTGGTGCGCCGCCAGGACGATCTCCGGCAGACGTTCCATCGCGCGCCGGAGTACTACCGCCACGGCAACCCGGGCGAGGATCCGATCCACTGGCACCAGTACAGCTTCGAGGGGACGCGGAGATTCCGCGCCTTGAAGCTATGGGCCAGCTGGAAGCACCTCGGGACGGCCGGCCTCGGACGCCTGGTGGAGATGAACGACGATCTTGCCGCGCATCTCGCCGCCCGGATCGCGGCGAGCGACGACCTCGAGGCGATCCCGGACGGCCTCCCGGACCTCTCCGTGGTCTGCTTCCGACACGTCCCGGGCGGGCGGGCGCGCGCAGCCGCGCTCGAGGCGTCCGACCCGACGTCGCTCGACCGCTACACGGACGTGCTCTGCGAGGCGCTGGTCCGCTCCGGCGAAGGGTGGCTCTCGACCACGATCCTGCGCGGTCGGACGTACCTCCGGGCAGGGATCGTCAACTACCTGAGCTTTCCGGGGGCCGTGGACTCGGTCCTCGCCTCGCTCCGCCGCCTCGCACCAGCCGCTGCCGAGGCGGCCGGCCTGCCAACAGCCTGAGCGCCGTCTGCCTCGATCAGTCCCGCGGCCGCTCGCGGCTCGCGCGCCAGTCGGCCAGGCGATACCACTCCCCGACGGCCGGCAGGAACCAGGGATGGCCCTCGTAGGGCGCCGGGACCAGCGGGAAGCGAAGCGATGCCAGCGCGGGCGCGGGCTCGCCCCCGAGGATCCAGCCTGCCGCCCGCTGCCCCAGGTACGGCAGGATCGCGATGCCGCTGCCGCAGCATCCGGTCGCATAGGTCACGCCACCGAGCCGACCGACATGGGGTAGGCGATCGAACGTGAAGCCCACCTTCCGGTCCACGCGTGGGCGACGCGTACGCCGGCAAGCTGCGGATGCACCCGCAGCATGCCCGCGAGGAGGATCCGCGCCATCCGATCCACGGACGACGGCCAGAAGGAGGCGCGCCCGCCGAAGAGCATCCGGCGGTCCGGCGTCAAACGCCAGTAGTAGAGGAAGTTCTTCGAGTCGAAGAACATCCGGCCGTTCGGGCTGATCGCGTGGGCGAGGTCCTCGGACAGCGGTTCCGTGGCGATGATGGAGCTGCTGATCGGCAATACACGGCGCCGGAGCGCCGGCGCGACGCCGTCCGTGTAGCCGTTCGTGGCGACGAAGACCTCGCGTGCCACCACGGGGCCCGCGCTCGTCTCCACCACCGCCCGGCCGTCCGCCTGCGACCGGACCCGGAGCGCCCGCACCCCCTCATGGAGCGAGGCGCCCGCCCGCTCGGCCGCGGCGGCCAGCCCCGCGACATACCTGGCTGGGTCCAGCCCCCCGGAACGCTCCACCACGAGCGCCCCCGCGTAGGCGTCCGTGCCGATCTCGGCCCGCAGCTCGGCAGCCCGCACCGTTCGGGCGACCTCGCCCACCGTCGCGAGCGAAGCGGCCGCCGTGGCGAGGTGCTCCAGCTGCGATGGGGCGTCGGCGAGCTGTAGGTGCCCAGAGCGCACGAAGTCGGCCTCGATCCCCTCTTCCCGCGATCGTCTCCGCGGTCCACTCGAACGCGTCCACGGATTCGCGGTAGATCGACTCGCCGAGGATTGCACCGTGGCGCTCCATGAGCTCGGTCGGGCCCCACTTGAAGCCGGGATGGCACATTCCCCCGCTGCGCGACGACGCGCCCCAGCCGATCGATTCGGCCTCCAGCAGGACGACCCGTGCCCCGAGCTGGGCGCCCCGCCGCGCGGCGGCGCACCCTGCCAAGCCGCCCCCGATGACGGCCAGGTCCACGACGTCGGGCAGCGGCCGCCCATGCCGGTCCGGCTGGGCCGGGAGCTGCGCCTGCCACAGCGGCCGGCGATCGAAGGAATGGAGCGGGTCTGTTGAGCCGTGACATTCGTGCTGGAGGGTACCGCGGCCGCGGCGGCCGCGCGGTACGGTCAAGCGCGTTCGGTCGGGTCCTGGTAGGCGAGGCGCCCCTGCGCCAGCGTGACCATGACCCGGCCCGGGGAGCTCGCGGCCGAGCAGCGGCGTGTTCTTGCCTCGCGAGGCCAACGCCTCCGCCGTGACGCGCCAGCGATCGCCGGCGTCCACCACCAGGAGGTCGGCGGGCGCGCCCACCATGAGGCCCCGCGCCGGCCCCCGCCGGCCCGGCCGGGTCCCCATCACCGCCGCGGGTCCCACCGTCAGGGCTGCGACGCCCTCGCCAGCGGCAGCCTCCCCGCGGCGACAGCAGCAAGCAGCACGCCGAACGCGGTCTCCAGGCCGCTGATCCCGTTGACGCCAGCCCGAACTCCGTCTCCTTGTCCACGGCCGTATGCGGGGCATGGTCGGTCACGACCGCGTCCGCGGTGCCGTCGACGAGGGCGGCCAGGCAGGCGGCCGCATCGGCCGCGCCCCGCAACGGCGGGTTGACCCGGCAGGCCGTCGAGTAGGGGTGGGCGACCAGCGCGCCGTCGGCCCACGGGTCGCGCGCGACGCCCGACTCGTCCAGGGCCTCCCAGGCCCAGCGCCGCGCACCGGCGACCCACTCGTCCGTGAAGCCAAGATGGTGGGGTGTCACGTCGCAGGTCACGGGCAGCCCGGCCGCCTTGGCCCGGCGCACGGCGGCCAGCGCCCCGGCGGTCGAGAGATGGGTGAGATGCAACCGGGCACCCGGTGCGTCGGCGCGCACGGAGTCGAGGATGGCGATGGCGCGCTCGGCCGCGGCGATCTCGCCCGCCGGCGGCCACCCCTTCAGGCCGAGGATCGTCGCGACGATGCCTTCGCTCGCCTCGGCACCCGACGTGAGCGTGGCGTCCTCGACGTGCTCGACGATCGGGAGTCCCAGCATGCCCGTGTACAGGAGCGCGTTGCGGAGCAGGGTCGCGCTCTTCACCGGCGAACCGTCGTCGGAGAACCCGACGACGCCGGCGTCGGCGAGCTCACCGAGGGCCGCGAGTCGCTCCCCGGCCCGTCCGACGGTCACAGCGCCATGGGTCAGCAGCTCCACCGGCGAGCCGGAGGCGGCGGCGGCCCCGGCGACCCGGGCGAGGACGCTCGGCTCGTCCGCGGCCGGGGTCGTGTTCGGCATCGCGCAGACGGTCGTGAAGCCGCCATGCGCGGCCGCCGCGAGCCCGCTGGCGACCGTCTCCGCATCCTCGTTGCCGGGCTCGCGGAGATGGACGTGGAAGTCGAGCAGGCCGGGCATCACCAGCGACCCCGTCCGGCCCGATGCCGTCGGCGGCGGCGCCTTCCAGCCAGGTCAAGGCCTCCAGCATCCCGTCGTCGGACGACGATCTCGCCCGGCCCCTCGCGCCGGCTGACCGGGTCCACGAGCCAGGCGCGGCTGATCTCCAGGAGCGGGACGACCTCGCCCACGCGCAGCTCATGCATTGGTCACGGCCTCCGGGTGTCCGCCGGCGAGAAGGTAGAGGAGAGCCATTCGGACCGCCACCCCGTTCGTCACCTGCTGGGTGATCACGCTTCGATCGAGGGTCGCCACGTCCGACGCGATCTCGACGCCCTCGTTCATCGGGCCCGGGTGCATTACGAGGGCTGACGGCTTGGCGCCCGCGAGGCGCTCGCGGGTCAGCCCGAACCGCGCCGAGTACTCGCGCAGGGAGGGAAGGAGCCCGGCATCCATCCGCTCGCGCTGAAGGCGCAACGCCATCACGACGTCGGCGTCGCGCAGCGCGGCGTCCACGTCCGAGGTCACCTGGAAGCCCCCGTGTCCCGGGGCGCCGCCGCCTGCCCAGCGGCCGGCCCAGGCGTCGAAGCCGCGCAGAAGCGTGCCGGGAGCGCAGAGCCAGAGATCCGCCCCGGCCGCGGTCAGGGACCACACGTTGGAGCGCGCGACCCGCGAATGCAGGACGTCGCCCAGGATCACGACCTTCTTGCCGCGAACGTCGCCAAGGTGCGCCCGCATCGTGTAGAGGTCCAGAAGAGCCTGGCTGGGGTGGGCATGCCAGCCGTCCCCGCCATTGAGGATCGAGCCGGAGAAGACCTCGGCCGCAAGGTAGGGTGCGCCCGACGTGCCGTGGCGCATCACGATCATGTCGGCGCCCAGTGCCTCGACCGTCCGGATCGTGTCGACGAGCGACTCGCCCTTCGTCACCGAGGACGTGGAGGCGGCGATGTTCACGACGTCCGCGGACAGGTTCTTGGCGGCCACCTCGAAGCTCACGCGCGTCCGCGTCGAGGCCTCGTAGAACAGGATCGTGACGTTCGTGCCCCGGAGCGCGGGAACCTTGGCGATCGGACGGGACAGGACCTCCTTCATCGCGTCTGTCGTACGCATCACCAGCTGGATCTCGTCGAGGGAGAGGGCATCCACGTCCAGCAGGTGCTTCTGACGCCAGCCGGCATCGGGCGCGGGATCGACCGGGGTCGGGGAATTGTTCACGATGCTCGTCCTCAGGCCTTCGGGGCGGGCAGGTCAACCCGCTCGATCCGGACCGAATCCTCGCCGTCGACCTCGACAAGGGCGACCTTGACGACCTCGTCGCGGGAGGTTGGGACGTTCTTCCCGACATGATCGGCCCGGATCGGGAGCTCCCGGTGGCCGCGATCCACGAGGACCGCGAGGCGGATCGCCCGAGGCCGGCCGAAGTCCACCAGGGCATCCATCGCTGCCCGGACGGTCCGCCCGGTGTACAGGACGTCGTCGACGAGGACGACCGTGCGGTCGTTGAGGTCGACCGGCAGCTGGGTGCCCTTGACGACCGGCTGCTGCGCCACGAGCGAGAGGTCATCACGGTAGAACGTGATGTCCAGCGCGCCGACCGGGAGGGCGACGCCCTTCGTTCTCGTTCACGGCCGCCGCGATGCGGCGGGCCAGGGGAACGCCGCGGCGCTGGATCCCGATGAGGACGAGACCTTCAGTCCCGGCCTGCTTCTCGACCAGCTCGTGGGAGATGCGGATGATCGCCCGGCGGACTTCGTCCGCGGTCATGATCTGGCGCCCGTTCATCAGGCGCGCCCGCGACGTGACACTCGCGTCCTCCTTCCCGGCCTCTCCGGACCGATCCTTAAAGGGTCCCGCGCAGGATACCGCAGGCGCCCGCCCGGCGCCGGGCGTCCGGGCGTCGGGCGCGTGTCGCGCGGATGCTGCGCGGACGCGCTCAGGACGATGCCGGACCGGACTGGGTACCCGCGGATCGGCGGGAACGCGGCTCAGCGGTGGAGTTGCTCAGCGGGCGACGACGAGATCGCTGGTCCCCGGGTCAGGGGCACCGTGCACGCTGCCTGCCCCATCGGTCGACCAGGCGTAGACGCTGAGGGTGCTCCCCTGCCCGTTCTGGCCGGGCGGGCTGGCCCATGCCAGCCGATCGCTGCCCAGTGACAGCCCCGGGAGCGCCGCGATGTCGGCCAGCAGGGTGTCCCCGATGCTTCCGTCCGCATTCACGGCGAAGAGGCTGAGGCTCCCGACGGACGGGTCGGCCGGGTCCGCGATCCAGATGGCCAGGTGCCGGCCGGACGGATCCCAGCGCACGTCCCAGCTCGTGACGCCGGACAGCCCGGCCGTCCCGGGAAGTGGCGTGGCGGTGACGTCGCCGGGGCCAAGGAGCGCCGGCCAGTCGGCGGTGACCAGCCGCCCGTTCGTCGGCACCCAGGTGTTCGTCGCCGGATCCAGCGCCTGGTCGCCCGTCCAGTAGACGACCGTGCGGTTGGTCGGGTCCACGACCGGGCGCCAGATCGCCGGGCGCGTGATGGGCGTCTGCGTGCCCACGGCCGGGTCGAGGAGGAACGACCCGACCGGGACGCTCGGCAGGAGCGACGCGGTTGCGGACGAGGGCGTCGCGCTCGGCGGGGCGCTGGCGGTCGGGAGATCACGCGAGCCGGACGGCGACGGCGCTGGCGTCGCGGGTGATGGGATGAGCGTTGCCGTCGCGGACGAGTCAGGCAGCGTCGTGGCCCCCGCCGACGCGGTCGCAAGGGCACCATCTGTCGAGGGACCGGCGTCCGGGGACGCGGTCAGCGGCGAAGGCGACGGGGCCGGGAGGATCGTGACCGCGCGCGTCTCGAGCGCCGGGCTGTCGGCGGGAAGGACGGTGCTCCCCAGGATCTGGCCGCCGTCCCAGGAGGAGAAGACCGAGGCATGATCCGTCGTGAGCGGTCGCGCCGTGAGATCGCCGACGTGCCAGACGTAGATGTCCGGGCCCTGCCTGCCGTCCAGCGGTCGTGCCGAGAAGGCGACCCACTGTCCGTCCGTCGAGTAGGCGGGAGGCGGGCCCACCAGCACGATGCCTTCGATGATGGCCGTCGTGATGGCCGCCGAGGGGGCCGGGCTCGCGGGCGGGATGCTCACGAGCGAGTCCGACGGCGTCGGCACGCCGGACCCGAGCTCCGTGGGCGCGGCCTCGCCGGACGGTGCGGCCGTCGGGCCAGGCGTGGCCGACGCGGTGGTCGGCGTTGGCTCGGCAGGCGCCGACGCCGCGGGCGTGGGGGACGCCGGGCGGGGGGTTCGGGTGGGACGCGGGCTGGGGGAACCGGTCGGGACGGGAGTGGCTGCTGGAGGAGTAGCTTCCACTCCCGTCACCGCCGGCGTCGGGGAAAGTGCCCCGGGTGTTGGGATGGAAGACGAAGGAACGGGCGTCGGTGTGACGCGGGCCTCGAACGGAACGCTGAACGCGTACACCGCGTTGCTGCTGACGAGCACCGCGGACGGGCCGTTGTGCTGGAGCACGACGGCCGATGGCTGCAGGTTGAGCGCCACGAGGGGTCGAGCGTCGCCGGCGAGCGTCCCGCAGGCCGACGCGTCGACGCCGGGACATACCTGGCTGACGGTCGTGCTGTTGAGGACGTAGCTCCCGTCCGGCTGCTGCTGGACCCAGGCGACTGCCTGGGTCGCCACGATGATCGGCGTGGGCGCCGGGGCGGGGCTGCCACCGGGACCGGCCACAGTCGGGCCGTTCCCGAACCTGAACCCGGGCAAGGTCAGCGGAAGGAACACGATGGCGAGGACGGCAGCAAGCGCGATCACGGCAAGCGCGACCGACGGAGAACCGAGAACCGACCGGCGGCCCGGCCGTGCCTCTTCCCGCACAGCCCGCCGGACCTCGACATCGAGCGCGCGCGACAGTCGAGCGCCCAGGTCGCGCGGCGGCACCGGCAGCTCCGCGCCCAGCGCTCGCATCCGGGCGCGGTCGGAGGCAAACCCGTCTGCCGCCCGGCGGCAGGCGGCGCACGCGTCGAGATGCGCCCGGAGCCAGGCCGCCTCCTCCGCCGCCAGGGGCGCGAGCAGCTGGTCGGACGCCAGCCCACGAGCCCGGGCGTGGACGTCGCTCCGGCGGTCGGGGTGTCGCACGACGCGTTGGAGGCCGCTCATCCGTGCCCCTCTGGCCGGCTTCCGCTTGTCGCAGGACGTTCCAGCGGCAGTCCGGACGCTTCCGCTTCGGCAGCCAGGAGGCGCTCATCGGCCAGCGCGCGGCGCAGGCTCTCACGGGCGCGTGTAAGGAGCGCGCGCGCTGCGACATGCGAGCTGCCCAGGGCCGCGGCCAGCTCCACCCCGCTCAGCTCGTGAACCTCGGCGAGCAGGAGCGCGGACCGCTGGCGCTCCGGGATCCGGGCC
This sequence comes from uncultured Chloroflexia bacterium, assembly GCA_963800795.1. Classification (GTDB taxonomy): domain Bacteria; phylum Chloroflexota; class Limnocylindria; order Limnocylindrales; family CSP1-4; genus CTSoil-043. The sequence continues at coordinate 180,854 of CAWDCJ010000001.1, read as the reverse complement.
AGCGCTCGCTCGAGCTCGCCCGAAAGCCGCGTGTCCATCGCCAGCCGTTCGGCTGACGGCGCAGCACCGCGCGACTCGCCCGACCACGGAATGAAGCGGACGATCTTCCGGCGGCGGATCTCGTCGAGTGCCACGCGGTTGGCGATCTGGTACAGCCAGGCGCGCGCCCTGGCTGGGTTTTCGAGGCTGGCGTAGGCACGGAAGGCGCGGAGGAAGGCGTCCTGGGCAAGGTCGGCGGCGAGCTCCCCGTCACGGAGCATCCGGACGAGGTAAGCGTAGATCTCCCCGTGGTGACGCGCGAACAGCGCCTCGACGAACACGCGCGCCGCGATCGGATCCGCGGGCAGGGCCGTGTCCTCCTCGGGGACGTGGTCGAGGTCTCCCGGCAGCGCGTCGTCCTGCACGCCGGCGACCGGCGGCTCCTCGCGGGTGGGGCTCATCGGCCCGATCCCCCAGCGGCGGGTGACAGCGACGACCACCGAACCTCCGACCCGAAGACAGAATCGCGCGGGTCTCCCCCGCGCTCCGGACCGTTGACGAGGAAGCAGCCGGCCGTGTGACGCGGGAGATCGGAAGATAGAGCCGCGGCACGCGCCCGGGCGCTCATCGCCGCGATCCCATCCAATGGTTCCGCTCGTCCTCCGCGTCGGGCGACAGCCGGCGCAGAAGCTGGTCGACCGCCTCTTCGGGACTGACCGGGTTGACCGGCAGGCCGGTGCCCAATTCCAGGCCCGCGATCTCGCGCAGGCGGGGATGGATCTCCCAGTGCCAGTGGTAGGTGGCGTCAACCTGGCCGCCGAGTGGAGCCGTGTGGAGGACCAGGTTGTACGGCGGGCCGTCGAGCTGCGCCAGCCGCCCCAGGACATTGCGGAGACCGTTTGCGGCGGAGACCAGGTCGTCGTCCGTGGCGCGCCCGAAGTCCGCCTCATGGCGCCGCGGGACGATCCAGATCTCGAAGGGCGAGCGCGACGCGAACGGGGCAAACGCGACCGATTGGTCGTCCTCCCACAGGAAGCGAAGCCCGCGCTCGCGCTCGACCCGGACCGCACGGCAGTAGGGGCACTCGCTCTCGCGGATCATAAAGCGCGCAGCGCCGCCGATCTCCTCCGCGACTTCGTGCGGAATCTGGGGCAGATCGTAGAGGTCCAGGCAGAGGTGGTTCGTGCGCGCGCCTGCCTGGCGGCCCCAGTTCTGGAGGACCTGCAGGTACTCCGTCTGACCAGCCCGGGACGCCTCGCTGATGGCCGAGCGCGCGCCCCGGAGCAGGGCCGTGATCAGCTCGTTCCCCACTGAGTGGAGTGGCCGGTGCTCGCCAGGGGGCGCCACGATGGTCCGCCAGCTCCCCGCAGCCCTGGCCTCGCGCAGCGCGATCTGGGTGACGCTCTTCTCCTGCTCCCGTGCGTCGGCCTCCGTCCCCACGGTCCGGAAGGCGAAGTCCTTGAGGATGCGCAGGCGCACGCCGTCGCCGGGGGGAAGCCGGCAGTTCTGGCAATCGCCCCCGTCGTCGATGGGCTCCGCGGCCAGCGTGAACCGGTCCCGCTGGAACTCCCGGTCGACCATCGTGGCGACCCACCAGCCGGTGATCGCGTCGCGGCGCATCTCGAAGATTCCCGGCGGCATCACGAAGCTCCCGCGGGCGCGAGCGAGGGCGCCGGCACGGCGGGCGGGGAGGGCGGCATCTCGAGATGGTCGACGAGGGCATCGATGGCGCGGCGCTCCCGCGCGGCGCTCGCGCCGGGCGGCAGGTCACCGACGAGGTTGAAGGCCAGCCGACGCGCGAGCGCCGTCGCGAAGACCGCGGCCGCGCTCGCCACGCCCGCGGTGTCCGGCCGAGCATCGGCATCCGCGCCCGGGATGCCGGCGCGGGCTCGCTCGCGGGTCAGCGAGGTCGTCCGGAGCCCGGGCATCCCGCATGGGTCGATCAGGTCGAAATCGGCGAGGTTCGTGGTCACGTTCAGGGCGATCCCGTGGTACGTCACGCCCCGCGCAACGCGGATCCCGAGCGCCCCCACCTTGCGCGGCAGGGGACCGTCCGCATCGACCCAGCAGCCCGGGTGGCCGGTCCGTGGGCCGGCCGCGATCCCGGCTGCCGCGCAGGTGTCGGCCATCGCTCCCTCGAGAGCCTCAACGAACGCCCGCACGCCGAGCGGGCGCCTGCCACCGGGCGGGCGCCGGACGCCGACCCCAGGTGCCGACGCCCGAGGGGTATCGGGCGAGAGGAGCGCCACGATCGGGTAGGCCACCAGCTGGCCGGGGCCGTGGTAGGTGACCTCGCCGCCCCGTTCCACTCGGACGACCTCGATCCCGCGGGCGGCCAGCAGCTCCGGAGGAGCGATGACGTGCGCCTCGAGCGCGTTGCGGCCGAGCGTGAGGACCGGATCATGCTCGAGGAGGAGCAGCTGGTCCTCTTCGAGGGCGCCGGCGGCGCGCGCGGCGGCCAGCGTCCGCTGCACTGCCCAGGCCTCCCGGTAGGGAACCCGGCCCAGCCAGCGGGCGCGCAGGAACCGGGGCGGCGCCTGCTCCTCCACGATCACGCGCTCCATGTGCTCACGATACCAGTGGGGTGTATGCGCACAGTTCGGCTGGCGCACGGCCGGGCCGACCGATCGCCCGCACCCGGACCGTCCCGCTCCCAGCGGCTTTTCAGGATCAGTTCAGCCTCGGATGGTCAACTTCGCGTAACGGAGATCGGACTCCTCCTCCGAACCTCCTCAACAGCCGGCTCGACCGACCTCCTCCCGGCCACCCGGCACCGAACACGGACCCGCTTCGCCCCACGTCGGGCGACCGGGTCCGTTTCGCGTCCGCTGCGGGACGTCCCGGCCGGCCGGACGATCACGCCTCGCCCGGGTCCCGCGGCCGGCGACGCGGCGTCGGCGCGCGAGGACCGACGTCCCGGACGGGACCTCGTAGCCCGAGAAGTCGGACTCGATCACGGACGGCCCGATGAGGCAGTTGCGGCCGATCCGCGTGCCGACCGGGATGTGGGCACGCTCGGCGACCACGGTGATCCCGGCGTACAGATGCCCCGGCTCGTCGAGCGTTGGGGGTGGCGCGGTCCTCGCCCTGGCCGACCACCGCCCGTGCACCGACGTGGACGAACTTGTCGATGATGGCGGTATCGACGACCGCGCCGGGGCCGATCTCGCTGTCGAGCAGCACGATCGAGTCGCGCACGATCGCGCCTTCGTAGACCCGCACGCCGGGCGACAGGACGGAGTTGAGCACCGTGCCGTTGATGATGCAGCCGTGGCTGATGAGCGAGTGGCGCGCGATCGCGTCCGGGCCCAGCTTCGCCGGTGAGCGCTCTTCCGAGCGCGTGTGGATGAGCCAGCTCCGGTCGAACAGGTCGAGCGGGGGGACGAGCGCGACGAGGTCGAGGTTGGCGGCCCAGTACGCCTCGATGGTGCCGACGTCGCGCCAGTAGCCGTCGAAGCGGTGGCCGTAGACCGGGGCGCCGGCGGCAAGCATGGCCGGGATGACGTCGTGGCCGAAGTCGCTGCGCGAGTCGCCGAGCCATTCGTGGAGCGCGTCACGCGTGAAGACGTAGACGCCCATCGAGGCGAGATCGCTCTTCGGAACGGCCGGCTTCTCCTCCCAGTCGACGATCCGGTCGTCGGCGTCCAGGGCGCAGATCCCCATCCGCGACGCCTCGGCCAGCGGCACGGTGCGGACGGCCACCGTCGCCGCGGCACCCGTCGCGCGGTGGGCCGCGATCATCGGCCGGTAGTCCATCTTGTAGATGTGGTCGCCGGCCAGCACCAGCACGTCGTCCGGACCGGCCTGGTCGATCTCGTGCATGTTGTAGCGGACTGCGTCGGCGGTGCCCAGGTACCAGCCACTGTGCTCGCGCGACATGTACGGCTGGAGGATCTTGATCCCACCGCCGCGCATCCGGTCCAGGTCCCACGGCCGCCCGGTCCCGATGTGGTCGATGAGCGAGCGCGGGTTGTACTGCGTGAGCACGAGGACGCTGTCGACGTCCGAGTTCACGCAGTTGGACAGGCTGAAATCGATGAGGCGGTACTTGCCGCCGAACGGAACCGCCGGCTTCGAACGGATCGCGGATAGCGCCGAGAGCCGCTCGCCGGCACCGCCCGCCAGGATCACCGCGAGGACACGCTGCATGGCTTGTCGCTCCCGATTGAGGCCGAGACGCCAGCCACCGAGATGGCGCGCCGTCTATATCATGACGCGCCCGCGGCCCCGGCACGAACCGATCGGTCGGTGCGGCTGCACCGCCGGCGTGCGCCCCGAGCGCGGCGGGGCGCCGACCTCAGGCGAACCGGAAGAGGGCGAGGACGCCGACGACCAGGCAGTAGATCGCGAACGGGGTGAGCGTCCGCGACGTGAAGTACCGGGCGAGGAAGCGGACCGAGAAGTAGGCGGCCACGCCCGCGACCACGCTTCCCACCAGGACCTGCAGGCGCACCCCGTCGCCGTTCGGGCCGAGCAGGTCAGGCAGCTTATAGACCCCGGCGGCGAGGATGACGGGCGTCGCGAGGAGGAACGAGAAGCGCGCCGCATCCTCGTGGTCGAGGCCGCGCACGAGCCCGGCGACCATCGTGATCCCGGACCTGCTGATGCCAGGGAGAAAGCGCCAGGGCCTGCGCTACGCCGATCGTCGCCGCGACGCGGGAACCCGAGATCGTCGAGACGCCGGCCGGCCGGGGTCGCGTGACTGCCGGCCCGGGTCGCATGGCGCGTCGGTCCGGCGACCCGGGACTGGGCCCGCCGTCGGACCCACTCGCCGCCCAGCAGGATCAGGCCGTTGATCACGAGGAACCCGGCGGCTGCGAGCGGCTTCGCGAACACGACCCGCAGCGGATGCTCCAGGAGCAGGCCGACCATCCCGGCCGGGATCGTGGCGACGATCAGGAGCCAGCCCAGGCGCTGATCGGGCGTCTCGATCCGCCGCGTCCCGAGCGAGACCAGGACGCCCCGGATGATCCGGACCCAGGTGTCGCGGTAGAAGATCACGAGCGCCAAGCGCAGTCGCCACGTGGAGCCCGACGAGCAGGGCCAGGAAGTACGACTCCGAGGCGGACTGCGCCGCGACCACGCCGGTCCATCCGAGAAGCTGGGGCAGGATCACCGAGTGGCCCAGACTGGAGACGGGGAACAGCTCCGTCACGCCCTGCAGCAGGCCCAGCACGACCGCCTGGAAGTAGGTCAGCATCGCGCCCGCCTATCCGCCGCCGACGGTCTCGCCGGGCCCCGCCTCGGGCCCGGGCTGCGGTGGCGCCGCCCGCCCGACGCTTGCGCGACGCGATGTACACGGAAGGGCTCGGGGCGAGGCGGCCCAGGGGGGCCTGGAGGGGCGCCTCGATGCGGGCGAGGTGGCGGGCCGGCACGAGGGATTTCAGGCGGCGCCGACCGGAACAGCGAGACCGCACGCCGTGAGGTCGGCGCGAGCCCCGCCCGGCGGAGCTGCCGGACGACCGTGGCTGGCTGGTGGGAGAAGTGCCCCTCCCGGTACTCGTGCGGATCGGCCTCGTCGGGAGACCAGTCCTGGCGGCGGGCCAGGTACCGGAGGCGGGCCAGGAGGTGGCGCCGGTTCGGGAACTCCAGCACGAACAGCCCTCCGGGTCGGAGGACCCGGGCAACCTCTGCGAAGACCACCTCCGGGTTGCGAACGTGGAGGATCAGCCGCACCGCCACCACGACATCCATCGACCCGGAGGCAACCGGGAGCTGGGTCGCATCGGCCTGCACGATCGTGAAGCGGGGGTCGGTGCCGACCTGCTCCCGGGCCGCCTCGATCATCGCCGGCGACGCATCGACGAGGGTGACATGGCCGAACCCACCGTACTCGTCGGCGAGGCGACCGAACCCGGCCCCGACGTCGAGGAGCTGGCCGCCGGTCGACGGCAGGAGTGCGCGGAGGGCGAGCCGGTCGCACAGGTCTTCGTAGGCGCGGGAGGCCCAGAAGGCGTCGCGGTAGGAGAGGTCGTAGGTCGGGGGCTCGGCGCCGGGGACGGTCCGGGTTCAGGTCGGGCGATTGCTCGTGGTCAGGATCGAGGTTCGGCACGTGCGACAGTATCGCCGCTCCGCCGGTTGTCGGTGCCGGAGGCGGCGCGCTACCTCGCGGGGAGCGTCGTCCCGGCCAGGACCTGGCGCAGCACGAACTGGCCGTCGGTGGCCGGGTCGACCAGGTTCGGCTGGGCATTGTCGAGGATCACGGTCGGGGTGAGCCTCACCTGGGCAAGGCGTGAACCGACGAACGTCAGGGAGGTGATGATCCCCTCCTGCGTCTGCCGGCTCCAGTCCTGGCCGAACCAGAAGTTGCCCTGGCTGGACCCCACGTAGCGATAGGCCGATCCGGTCAACGTGATGGAGAGCGCGCCGGCCCAGTGGAAGTCGGCGCCGACGATGTCGTCGACACCCGCTGCGACGAGGGTCTTCACGAGGTCCAGCTGGAACGGCGTGAACCGGGCCCGGTACTCGACCGAGCTCCACTGCGGAAGGGCGATGATGACCTGCGCCCCGCCCGCGCGGGCCTGCGCCACGGCGCCCCTGACGTTCGCGGGCGTGAGCGCGGCGACCCCGGCCGACGAGGGCGTGGCGTACGCGGAGCCGCCGATCGCGTCGAACCCAACGAACCCGAAGGTGATGCCGCCGGCATCGACGATGGCGGGACGAAGCGCCTCGGCGAGGGTGCGGCCGCCACCGGTCGGCTGGATCCCGTTGGCCCGGAACAGGTTGACCGTCTCGCCCACCGGGCCCAGGCCCGCGTTCGTGGTGTGGTCGGCCGCGATGGTCGCCACGTCGAAGCCTGCCCGCGCCATCAGCGGCGCCACCCGGGGGTCGATCGAGAAGACGGTCCCGCTGTCGTGCTGGACGAACGTACGGGTCATGGCGCACTCGAAGTCGCTGACGGCCACGTCCGCGTTGCGGATCAGGTCCACGACCGCCCCGGCATGGCCGGTCCGGACGGCATCGACCACGGTCCAGCCGTACCGGGTGTCCCAGTGCGTCCCCGTGTACCGTGCCGTCCCGCCGTTCAGGAGCCAGTTCCAGCCTCTGCCCAGGACGACGGTCTCGTGGCTGACGCCGCGGTCCGGGCAGTTGACACCGGTTGTCACGACGACCCGGACGTCGCTCCCGACCCAGGCCGTCCACGCCGCGGGCCACGCCGGGGGCACGGCGACCACGAGCGGATAGGGGGCCTCCCTGGCGGGCTTCTCGCCGAACAGGTCCGCTCCCTCCAGGGGCACCACCTTGACGCGAGGAGTGACGAGCGCGGGCGGGATGAGGGCGAGCAGCGTGCTCGACGGGCCCAGCTGGGCGGTGACCTCGTCCGCCCGCACGCAGGCCGCTCCGTGCGCCCCGATCTCGCCGAGCGCCTCGGCGACGGCGCCCTCCACCCCGCAGGGGACGACCAGGGTCCCGGCCGCGAGACGTCCCGCGAGCACGGCGCGGGTCGTGGACGTCAGCGCGTAGTTGTCGAAGCCGCTCACGACCACGAGGGGCGTGCTGGCCACGCCTGGGCTCGCTGCGCCGGGGAGCCCCGACGCAACCGCTGACGGCGGGGAGGACGGGGCCGCCAGCGCTGATGGTGCGGGCGAGCCGCCGGCGATCGCGCCCGATGGCACGTTCGCGTCCACCGTGCCTGGGCCGGTCGCGGATGAGGCGGCTGGACCGCCCGACCCAACCGGGGACTCGCGGGCGGTGAACGCGGGGGCGCCCTCTGGTCCCCGACCCGCGCTCAACGCCACGGCCAGGGCCAGGAGGCCGAGGACCGCCACGAGCCCGATGCCGAAGGCGCGCCCGCCCCGGCTGCCCTGGCTCATCGGCGTCCTGCCCGACACCACCTGCGTGAACCTCCCCTCCCCCACGAGCCCGGAGAACGGCTGGCACCCGGGCCCGGCGATCCGTCTCCGACCTCCGGGGTCGATCGAACGATAGCGCCGGATCACAGCGCCCGGACGCAGCACTGTCCCCGACACGCCGCGGCCCGGGCAAGAGAGGCGCGGTGAAGCATCGGCGACAGAGGGGAACCCAACCGGATGCTCAGGCCAGGAGCGCGGCGGCCTCCTCGTCGGCGAGCGTCGAGAGCGTTCGCGTGGCCTCGAAGGAACGACGCGGGACAATCAGGGCCCACCGGATCGCGCAGCGCGCGCCGCAGGACCTGCGCCTTCCGCTCGCCGGTCACGAGGAGCCACACTTCCCGTGCTCCGAGGATCAGGTCCATCCCGACGGTGATTCCCGCCGACGGGACGCGAGACGCGCCGTAACGGGCCATCGCAGCCTGCCGGCTCGAGGCCGCCAGGCGGACGATGCGGGTCGGGCTGTCCGGCCTGGAGCCCGGCTCGTTGAACCCGACGTGCCCGTTCATCCCGAGCCCGAGCACGACGAGGTCGAGATCGGAGGCGGCGGCGGCGTGCCGGGCCACCGCGACGTCGAGGTCGGGGGCGTCCACCTCGATGGTGTGAACGACGGCGGGCGGCACGGGCAGCCGGTCCAGCAGCTGCGCTCGCAACCGCGTGTCGCAGCGGGCCGGATCCCCTGGTGGCAAGCCCGACCCATTCATCGAGCAGGACGACGCATGCCCCGGCGAACGACACGTCGCCGCGCTGCGCCATGACCGCCAGCGCCTCGTATACAGGCGCCGGCGTGTCGCCGGTAGGCAGACAGACCCGCAGGGCTGGGTTTGCTCGAAGGCGTTCGGCGAGCGTGGCCGCGACCTCCGCGGGCCAGGCTTCGGCGGACAGGACGCGCAGCCTCGTCATCCGTATCCCAGCCTATCCACGGGACCGGTGGGGTTGGCAACCCAGGCTGCGGGCGTTCGCGGCCCGACCCGAGCCGCCGAGCCCTCGCGCATCACGGACTCCAGAGCAGGTGCTCACGATGGCGTCGGACTGCATGGTCCCGCGGCTCCCTGCGTGCTTCCCAGGCGATTGTAGCGGGAAGGAGGCCGCTGACCGGCGGCGTCCGTGACAGGTTCGGGCCTGCGCGGCCGCTCCCCCGTCGAAGCCCGGCCAGCGACGTTGGAGTAGGCTGGCATCGCTTACCGAGGGACAGTCCCCGAGCTCTCCACCCGCGCGCGGGCGGAGGCGCGGCCCGGCCGCCCCGGGAACCCCGGCTCCCTCCCCTGCCTTCCACGAGGTCCGCTCGATGCGTCCGCTGTTCGGGTATCACCTTCCCAACTACACGTTCCCCGGGGTCGCGCCGGAGGCGCTCTTCGAGCACGTCGCGGGCCTCGCCCAGCGCGCGGAGGCAGTCGGCTTCGACCTGGTCACGGTGATGGACCACTTCTACCAGATCGGCGGTGTCGGGCCGGAGGAGGCGCCGATGCTGGAGGCGTACTCCACCTTGGCCGCGATCGCGGCACGGACCTCGCGGGTCCGGCTGGGGGCGCTGGTCACCGGCGTCACCTACCGCAACCCGGCGCTCCTCGCCAAGACCGTGACCACGCTCGACGTGATCTCGGGCGGCCGGGCGATCCTGGGACTCGGCGCTGCCTGGAACGATTCCGAGCATCGCGGCTACGGCTTCGACTTCCCACGGGTCGGCGAGCGGATGGATCGCCTGGACGAGGCGCTCACGATCTGTCGGCGCATGTTCACCGAGGAGCGGCCGACGTTCGAGGGGCGCTTCTACCGGATCGAGGCGGCGCTCAACCGGCCTCGCCCGGTCCAGGCCGGCGGGCCGCGCATCCTCGTCGGCGGCGGCGGGGAGCAGCGGACGCTGCGCCTCGTGGCGCGCCACGCGGACTACGCCCACTGGTTCCCGCTGGGGATGGAGGTGCTCCGCCACAAGACCGAGCTCCTGGAGCGGTACTGCGGGGAGATCGGGCGCGACCCGGCGACCATCGTCCGCACGATGGCCGCCCCGGTCCTGCTCGTCGCGACCGAACGGGAGGGAGCGGCACGCCTTGCTGGAATCCCGCCCGAACGCCGCCGTGCGCTCGCGCCGGCCACGCCCGCGCACGCAGCGGAGATCCTCGCGGAATACGTCGACGCCGGCTTCGGCGGCTTCACGTTCGGCAACACGATGCTGCCGGGCGAGTCGCTGGATCTCGCCGCGGAGCTGATCAGCTCGTTCGACTGAGCCCCAGGGCGGGCGCGCCCGAGCGCCGCCTCAGCGATCCTCGCCGAGCACCTCCACCAGGAACGCGGCCGCCGCGACGCCAGCCCGGAAGCGTCCCTGGTCGCCATGCTGGAAGAGGCGCAGGTCGAGGACGCGCGACCAGCCGTTCGCCGGGAGCCGCGACGGCCGCGCGGAGCAGCGTCCGCGTCCCGTCCGAATCGGCGACCAGCGAGAGCCCAACCTCCACGCCGGCGTCCCGGGCGATCTCGAGCGCCTCCGACTCCACCGGCCAGGCGGCCACGTCGCGGGCCACCGCGGGCCCGTGGGCGATCGCGCGCTCCAGGGCCGGGACGTCCGACAGCAGCGCGCCGAGCGCGCCACGCGTGCCCGCCTCGACGATCGCGAGCCGGACGCCGGCCCGGGCTGCGGCCGCCGCGACGAGGTCGGCCCACGACGTCTCATCCTCGGCGAGGACGTGCCCGCCGAGCGTCTCGCGCACCGCTCCGTCGGCCGCCTCCAGCACCTGGCTCGCCGGCCGCACGACCCGTCCTTCGGCGTCCCGCTCGTCCACCGCGGAGATCCGGACGTCGAGCCAATCGGCGCGGGCGTAGGTCGCGACGACCGGATTGGCGGCCCGGAGCATGGGCTCGCCGAGGAGCTCCGCGACGCGCGATTCGCCGATCCCGTAGGTCCGGAGCGTCCGGACGCGTCGCCCATCGCCGAGGCCACGCTCGCCGAGACGCGGTGCCACCCACTCGTGCCACATCGGACGCATCTCGCGGGGCGGGCCCGGCAGGAGGACGGCGACCACGCCGTCGGGCCGGTCCACCCACCACCCCGGAGCCGTCCCGTTCGGGTTCGGGATCGCCGTCGCCGAGGGGATGAGCCACGCCTGCTTGAGGTTGATCTCCGGGAGCCGCATCCCGCGACGCGCGAAGAGGTCCCGCAGCCATGCCAGCTGAGTCCGCATCGACGGCCGGCACCTCGCCGATGGCGGCGGCAACGGCCTCGCGCGTCAGGTCGTCGGGGGTTGGGCCCAGGCCCCCGGTGGACACCACCAGGTCCACGGCCGCGAGCGCCTCGCGGAAGGCTGCCGTGACCAGCGCGAGGTCGTCCGGGACCGCGACGATGCGCCGCACGCTCACGCCCTGGAGCGAGAGCGCCCGGGCAAGCTCCCCGCCGTTCGTGTCCCGGGTCTCCCCGGCGGTGAGCTCGCTGCCGACCGCCAGCAGCTCCGCGGTTCGGATCGGCCGGATCGGTGCGCCGGGAGATGCCTGGCGGTCACCGGCCGAGAGTACGACGCGGAGAACGCGGCGTCACGGCGTCGTCACGCGAACCGTGAACGCCGCGCATCTGAATGGCGATGGTGCAGCGAAATTCGCCGGCGCCGGCCCCCCGCCGGCGCCGGCCAGGGTCAGGCCAGGGAACCGTGGCCACCTTCGCCCGCCATGGAACCCCGAGGAGGGGCAGCAGGTACCGGTCGAGGCCGTAGTAGCCCGGCCACCTTCCAGCCCAGGATCAGGCCGATCGCGAGGGCGAACATGATCGGGTTCACCGACGTGGAGCCGGCCAGCAGGTACGACATGTTCATCACGATGCCGAAGAAGGCCGCGACGCCGACTAGGGCACCGACCAGCAGGGCGATGCCCACCGCGAGCTCGCCGAACGTGATGAGCTTGGCGAACCAGCTCTGGGCCTGGTGGTCGATGAGGAACTGCAGGAACGCGCGATACCAGTCGAACGTGATCGGGGCCGAGCCCTGGGCGGGGACCTTCACCGCGTTCTGCCAGTAGCCCAGGAGCGGGGCTCCGCCGTCCATCCAGCCCGTGCCGGTGAGCTTGTGCCAACCGGCGACCGCCCACTCGAAGCCAAGGAAGATGCGGATCGGAAGCCAGAACAGGCCCGCCCGAGTGTTGCTGAAGAGATATCGCGTGAAGGCGGGCCCTTCCACCTCCACGACCTCGGCGCCGGGCGTCTTGCGGTCCTCGAACATCAGGATGATGACGACGATCGTGAGCACCCAGAACGCGACGGTCGCGATGTCGTTCTCGGTCGTCCCCGGCTTCGGGTAGACCCACGGGTTCTCCATGTATACCAGGATCGCCGCCGCGATCAACGCCAGCGGCGTCACCAGTCTGTGGTAGCGCGCCTGCATCCAGACCCTCCTGCATGTGCTTGCCGATGGTGGCGTCATGACGCTCCGCAGAGCGCTCCACGCCGAATTTCCCGCGCGAGGCGGCCCCCACCGAACCCGGACGCTATCACGAGTCACGTCGTCCGGGAATGAGTGCGGATGCCACATAGCCCAGTGAGGGCTCGGCAGGCGGCGCCTGACCGCGGCGCGGCTCCGCCGGGAGCTACGGGACCACGCCGTCCGGCACCAGCGGCAACCCGCGCAGTCGGACGCCCGTCGCCTCGAAGATCGCGTTCGCGAGCGCCGGGGCGATGGCGATGATGGGCGTCTCGCCACCCCCGGCGGAGGGCAGATCCCGCCGGTCGAGGAGCACGACCTCGACGGGCGGAACATCGCCGATCCGCGGGACCCGGTAGCCCGCCAGGGACGCGTTCGTGATCGCGCCGGCCTCGAAATGGATCGCCTCGAAGAGCGCGCCGCCGAGGCCCATGATCGTCGCCCCCTCCACCTGGTTCGTCAGGCCGTCGGGGTTGACGATCGCGCCGCATTCGAACACGGTCACGATCCGCTCGATCTCGACGCGCCGATCGTCGCCGACGCGGACCGCCACGCCGGTGGCGACGCGGGCTCCCTTCTCGACGCCGCCGGCGATCCCCACCCCGGAGCCCGGCGTGGCGCCCCTGGTGGCCCAGCCGATCCGGTCGGCCGCGGTCCGCAGGACCGCGGCCAGCCGCTCGTCGCGCAGGTGGGCGAGGCGGAAGCGCCAGCGGGTCCATCCCGAGCGCGTGCGCCAGCTCGTCCATGTGCGACTCGCGGGCGAAGTGGTTGGCCGTCGCGGCCAGGGCACGATACGAGCCCTGCGAGAGCGGCGAGTCGGCCGGCTGGAAGTCGAGGCGCTGGTTGGGGATCTCGTACGGCCCGACCACGCCGAACGGGCCGGAATTCGTGTTGCGCAGCTCCCAGGCCGTGATCGAGGCCGTCCCGGAGCGCCCCGCTCCGAACGTCGATCACCGCCGCGGGCCGGAGGTGGCCCTGGCGGAACTCCTCGTCGCGGCTCCAGCGCACCTTGACCGGGCGGCCCGTGGCGCGGGCCAGCCGGGCCGCCTCGACCGAGACCTCGCCACCGTGCTTGCCGCCGAACCCGCCGCCGGTGTCCGGCACGATCACCCGCACGTCCGCCTCGGGGACGCCAAGCGTCGCGGCGAGCTCGCTGCGCACGCCGAAGGGCACCTGCGTGCCACACCACACGGTCAGCCGACCCGCCTCCCACTCCGCAAGCGCAACCCGGGTCTCGAGGGGAACGTGGGCGATGTACGCGGTGGTGTACGTGGCGCTGAGCGCGATCGGCGCCGCCGCGAGCGCCCGTTCGAGGTCGCCGACTTCGTGGTGGAACGCGCCCTCCCAGCCCAGGTCCTCGACCGGGTGCGTGCGCAAGTGCTCGACGAGATCGGCCTCGGATGGTTGCGGCGCCACGTCCCAGGCGGCCTCGATCGCCCCCAACGCACGCCCGCGCTGAACGGGTCCGCGGCGACCACACCGACGAACGGGCCCTCGCTGGACGACCGTCACGCCCGGCATCGCGGCGGCCCGCGCGACGTCGACCGACCGGAGCGTCGCGCCGACGGCCGGTGCTCGCAGCACGCGCCCGTGGAGCATCCCCGGCCGGGTCAGGTCCGATGGGTAGCGGCTTGGGCGCCCGTCACGATGGCCGGCGCGGTGACCCGACGAGCCGGGTGTCCGACCAGCCGCTCCGCAGGTCCCGGCGTCAGCGCCGCGCCGGGCGAGGCACGCTCGCACCCGCCGCATCCCGCGCACCAGCTCCCCGTAGGTCACCGAGCGTCCGGTCTCCGGGTGCCGGACGGCGCCCTCGGCCGCGACGAGGTCGTGGGGCGCGACGTCCCAGCCGAGCCGCGGCGAGGCCGACCAGGTGGTCGCGCGCTGCGGCAGCGGCCTGCCGAAGCTGCTCGCCGGTTTCCGGCATCGAGCGGCTCCCGAAGGTGCCCCTGTCGTACGGGCACAGGTCCGTGTCGCCCATCACCAGCCGGACCTCCGGGAGGCCAATCCGAAGCTCCTCGGCGACCCGCAGCGAGAGCGCGGTGCGGTTGTCCTGCCCGACATCGACCTTCCCGGTGAAGGCGGTCGACCACCCCGTCGGCTCCGACGTGCAGCCAGGCATCCGCGCTCGTCGACCAGCGGGCCGCGCTCGGCACCTCCTCGGGCTCGAGGACGACGACGAGGCCTTCCGGCAGCACGTCGAAGTAGTCCCGCTCGGCGGCGCCGGCCAGGTCCCAGGGTCGTCTCGGCCGCCGCGAGCCGGCCGGAAGCTCGGTGCTCGCAGCGACCGGCGCGGACCACTCGTCCCGCGCGCCATCGTCGTCCCGTGCGCCGCGCATGAGGTCGGCCGCCTGCCGTACGGCCCGCAGGATCCGGGGGTAGGTGCAGCAGCGACACATGTTGCCGGCAAGGGCGGCGCGGACCTGGCCGTCATCAGGCTCCGCATGCCGCGCGAGCAGGGCGACCGTGCTCATGATCATGCCGGCCGTGCAGTAGCCGCACTGGAGCGCCCCGGCCTCGAGGAAGGCCTGCTGGACGGGATGCAGACGACCGTCGCGCGCCAGGCCCTCGACGGTCGTGATGGCGTGGCCGGCAGCGTCGGAGACACGCGCCTGGCAGGCTCGAACCGGATCGCCGTCGAGGAGCACCGTGCACGCGCCGCACTCGCCCTCGCCGCAGCCGGGCTTGGCGCCAGTCAGACCCAGCTCCTCGCGGAGCGCGAAGAGCAGGCTCCGATCAGGGCCGGGCGCGAACGCGCGCGCCACGCCGTTGACGATGACTTGCTCGGAACCTGCCATGCCCGTCCCCTCGCGTCACCTTGCCCCGGAAGCCAGCATACCCCGGGCGCGACATGACTCCGGCAGCCTGGACCAGGAGGAGTCGGACTGTTCAGGAGGGTTTCAGTATGCGGCCGCACGATCGTGCCATGCATGCGCGAGGTTCCTGATGCAATCGAACGGGCGGCGTCTTGCCTGGATCGCTCTCGTCGTCCTTCTGCTCGTCGTGGTCGGTGCCGTGGGGTATCGGCTGGGCATCGCGCATGGCGGCATCGGCAACGCCGCGGCGGTCCGCGGCTTCGGCTTCCGGTACCCGGGGATCGGCCTGCTCGGCCTCCTCGGACCGACTCATCCTGGTCGGCCTCGCGGTGACGCTCGTCCTCCTGCTCATTCGCGAGCCCGCGCGGCCGTCCGCCCCGCCGGACGCGCCCGCCGGCGGCGACGGCGTCGATCGACTCCGCGCGCTCGCCACCATGCACGCGCAGGGCCAGCTGACCGACGAGGAATTCGCGGCGGCGAAGCGGAAGCTTCTCGGCCTGTAGACCGCGACAACGGGAAGCCGATCCGTGCACTCCAGCCGCTTCATCGCTCTGCCCCAATCGATGATGGTCCTCTCGGTCGCCGACAACGGCACCATGGAGCTGCAGCTCCACTTCACGAAGGGCTGAGCCCAGCCCGGTGGCCCACTCGCGATGGACCACCCGCATCGGCCGCCTGGCGATGAACGGGATAAAGGACTCTGAACTATCAGCAACGCTTCAGGAACTCGACCGACCCTCGTTCGTAGCGTTCCGAACCACTGACTGAGGAATCGATACGACCATGGATGACCAGATGCCCCAGTTCTCTCCACCCGAGGAGGGCACACCTACCTGGGAGCCGGTCGCACCGGCGGCGGCAACCGGACCCGATCGTCCGACCGAAGCCCAGCCGGGCGAGCCCCGGATGACCAACGGCAGCGTGACTCCAGTCACCCGGAGCAACACGCAGGCGGGCCGTCGCTGGGATGGCGGCCGTTGCGATCGCCGCGGCGGCGCTCGCGTCCGGTGGCACGACCCTCGCGCTGGTCGCGTCAGGTGCCCTGGTCCGCCCCTCCGGTCACCGTCGTATCGGCGGGCACGCCGGCGGACGTCGTGAGCTACTTGGCGCCGGCGTCCTCCGGGACAAGCGGCTCGGACGGCTCGTCGGCCACGGCGGCCACGCAGGCAAGCGGCAGCGTGGTCTCGGCGGCCGCGCGGGTCAGCCCTGCCGTCGTCACGATCATCACGTCCAGCGCCGCGGGCAGCACCGGATCCGGCCAGATCCAGAACCCGTTCGGTCCGGGCTTCGACCCATTCGGCCAGGGCAACGGCAACGGCAACGGCAACGGCTTCCAATGGATCGGGCACGCTTCCCGGGAGCGGAGACCCAGGGCCAATCGCTGTACGGCCTTCCCCAGGCCAGACCCCGGTCAGCGTGGGCTCCGGCGTGATCTTCAACTCGAACGGCTGGATCCTCACCAACCACCACGTTGTTGCCGATCCCGGAACGCTGACCGTCCAGCTCTCCGACGGCCGCTCGTTCCCGGCCACCGTATACGGCACCGACACGCTCACCGACCTCGCGATCGTGAAGATCGATGCGACGGGCCTCCCGACCGCCACGCTCGGCGATTCGTCGGCCCTCGAGCTCGGGCAGACCGTCATCGCGGTCGGCGACCCGCTCGGCACGTACCCTGGCACCATCACGGTGGGCGTCGTCTCCGGTGTCGACCGCTCGATCACGGACACGACCGGCACCCTGGGCGACCTGATCCAGACGGACGCGGCCATCAACCCCGGCAACAGCGGCGGACCCCTGGTCGCCACGGACGGCGCGGTGATCGGCATCGACACGGCCGTCGCCGGGTCAGCCCAGGGAATTGGCTTCGCGATCCCGATCAACGTGGCCATTCCGCTGACCCAGCAGGCGCTCGCCGGGCAGAAGCTCACCCGGCCGTGGGTTGGCATCCAGTACCAGTCTCTCGACGCAGGCCTCGCCGCGCGGAACAACCTCTCGGTGAGCGAGGGCGCCTGGATCACGTCGGACGGAAGCGGGACGGCGGTCCAGGCCGGCTCCCCGGCCGCGACGGCGGGACTCCGTGAGAATGACGTCATCACGGCCGTTGACGGGACGAAGGTGGACACGAACCACCCGCTGGTCGAGCTCCTGGCGGCGCACGCACCTGGCTCCACGGTCACCCTCACGGTACGGCGTGGCACGACGGACCTGACCGTGCAGATCACGCTCGCAACGCGGCCGACGACCACGAACTAGCGCTCCCCTTCGAGGCCAGCCCGCCCCTCCCGGCCGGCCTCGTTCTCCTCTCGAAGCCGGCCCCTCCCCCGGGGCCGGCTTCGCTGCGTGTGCGCCTGACGGCGCGGCGGGGCGCCAGGCCCGGCGCGGCGTGCCGACGCCTGCCTGCAATCCGCCCTGCGCCCCTGCCCGAAAGAGGGGGCAGACCGGCCACCAAGAGACCGGCATCGGACAGGAGATACGCACGATGTTCGAGCGCATTCGCCGACCGGCGATGGTCGCCAGCGCCGCAGCGCTGCTGCTGGTCGTCACCGGCACTGCAGCCGCAGCCAGCCCAGCCAAGCTGACCGCCGTCGTCGCTGCAGACGACACCGGGTCGCCGGCAGCGGGCATGGCCTGGATTCGCGTCCTGCACGGCTCGCCCGACGCTCCCGCGGTCGACGTCTACGTGGACGACACCACGGCGGTCACCGACCTCGGCTTTGGGTCGATCACCGACTACACGCCGGTGGCCGCGGGAAGTCATGCCATCAAGGTCTGCGCGACCGGCAGCACCACGGTCTGCCCCATCGACGTCCCCGCCCTCGCGGTCGCCGACGGCATGAAGTACACGATCGCCGCCACCAACGAGGTCGCCAAGATCACCGCCCAGGTGATCACGGACGCGCCGTCGGCCACCATGACCGACGGCGCCCAGGTCCGCGTCGTCCACTTCTCTGCCGATACGCCGGCCGTGGACGTCCTCACCACGGACGGGGCCACGAAGCTCGTGAACGACCTCGCCTACCCGAACCCGACTGCCTACCTTTCCCTGCCAGCGAACACGTACTCGTGAAGGTGTGCGCCGCTCCGGGCGACACGGTCTGCCCGCTGGGACCGCTCCCGCTCACCGTCGCGAACGGCAAGGCCTACTCGGTCTTCGCGGTCGGGTCGCTGACGGCCCTGCTGGCCACACCGACGCCCTCTGCGACCCCGGCCGCATCCATGACCCCGCCGCCCACCAGCACCCTGGGAAGCACGGGCGACACCTCGACCCCGGGCTCCGGCCTGACGCTCGGGTTCCTCGCCCTCGCGTTCGTCGTCCGTCCTGGGGATCGGCCTCGCTCGCCCGCTCGCGCTGCGCCGGGCGCGCCGCTAGCACCGCTGCGGTTCACTCCCTCGAGGCCGGCCCGTTCCCTCCGGGCCGGCCTCGTCACGCCTTCCCGCCGCGGCATCGGCGACCACGACCTTCCCGTTCACGGAAAGGTTATACTGGCATCCGTGAGCCGCATCATCGCGCCGGAACCGCCCAGCGACCCCGCCACCCGCTCCGAGGAGGCCGGCGCGCCGCCGCTCCGGATCCATGACGTTGCCGAGCTCCTCGGCCTCACGCCACGCTCGATCCGGTACTACGAGGAGATGGGGCTGCTGAGCCCGTCCGCGCGGTCGCGCGGCGCCTACCGTCTCTTCGACCAGCTGGATATCGACCGCCTCCGCTTCATCAAGGGCCTCCGCGACGATGCCGGCTTCTCGATCGCCGAGATTCGCCGGCTCCTGGAGGACGAGGCCGAGCGCCGGCTCGCCCGCCAGGCGCTGGACTCCACGGACGACCCTGCGGAGCGACATCGGATCCTCAGCGGGCGGCTCGCGAGCATCGATGACCAGCTCGCGAGTCTCAACGAGAAGCTCGCGCGACTCCAGGAGATGGTCGGCGAGCTGCAGAGGCGCCGGCGTCATGTCCTGGGGCACCTCGCAGAGCTCCCCGGCGATGCCGCGAACGCCGGCGACGCGACTGCCCCCGCCGAGACAGTCGCTTCCGGCAGAAGGGTGGCCTCCGGGACAGGCCCTGCCCGATGACGACCCGGGTCGGCCGCGGATCGCTCCGCTGGCGGGGAGCGCTCCGTCACCGCAACTTCCGCCTGTTCTGGTTCGGCCAGCTCATCTCGCTGGTCGGGACCTGGATGCAGTCGATCGGCCTGGCCTGGCTCGTGCTCCTCCTCACCCACGACCCGTTCTGGCTCGGGATCGTGGCCGCGGCCCAGTTCCTGCCGGTCCTGATCCTGGGGCTGTTCGGAGGCATCATCGCGGACGTCCTCCCCAAGCGGGCGACGCTCGTGGGGACCCAGACCGCCTCGATGCTCCTCGCCTTCGTGCTCGCCGCCCTCAGCTTCGCGAACGTCGCGCAGGTGTGGCACATCCTGCTTGCTCGCCGCACTGCTCGGGCTCGTCAATGCCGTGGACATGCCCACGCGCCAGTCATTCGTCATCGAGATGGTCGGCGTCGAGGACGTGACGAACGCCGTCGGCCTGAACTCCGCGGTCTTCAACGCCGCCCGGATCGTCGGGCCGGCGCTCGGGGGCATCCTGATCGGCCTCGTCGGCGTGACGGCCTGCTTCTTCCTCAACGGCGTCAGCTTCCTCGCGGTGATCGCCGGCCTGCTCCTCATGCGGGAGTCCGACCTCCGGGCGGCCTCCCGGCTGGCGCGACCGACGAGCGTCCGGGCCGTGGCCGACAACCTGGCCGAGGGCCTGCGCTACGTCCGGGCAACTCCCGTGGTCCTGCTCGCGGTCTGCCTGGTGGGTTTCGTCTCCACGTTCGCGATGAACTTCAACGTGGTCGCCCCGGCCCTTGCCCAGGAGGTCCTCGGGGTCGGCGCGACCGGCCTCGGGTTCCTTCTGTCCTCCATGGGGCTCGGCTCGCTCGTCGCAGCGCTCCTGGTCGGTTCGCTGCGGCGTCCGCGACCCTGGATCATGGTCGTTGGCGCGCTGATCCTGGGCCTGTTCGAGGTGACCCTCGGCGGGGTGCGGTCCTACCCGGTCGCGCTCGTCGCGATGTTCGGCGCGGGAGCGGGCGCCATCGCGATGATGGTCTCGGCCAACACGGCCATCCAGCTCGCCGTGCCCGACCGGCTCCGCGGGAGGGTCATGTCCGTCTACACGACGGTCTTCGCCGGGTCAACCCCGATCGGGGCGCCGGTCATCGGTTGGCTGGCGTCCGCGTTCGGCACCGAAGTCGCCCTTGTCGTCGGCGGTGGGACCGCGATCGCCGCAGCGCTCGTGGCGGGGGCGTGGGTGCTGCGGGGAGGCCTCTCGATGCTTCCAGGTCCCCTCGCGGATCGGCTCGCCCCGGAGCCGGTCGCCGGCAGCGGGCCGCCGCGCGGCGCCGGGACCTAGTCAGGCGCCTGCCACGCCGTGGAACGCAAGTGGCTCGTCCTCTCGAGTGTGTCGCTCGGGTCGCTCATGTCGACCCTGGATGGCAGCATCGTCAACATCGCCCTGCCGTCGATCCAGGCCGATTTCCGGATCGACCTGACGACGGTGGAGTGGGTCGTCGTCGCCTACCTGCTGGTCGTCGGCTCGCTGCTGCTGCCGTTTGGCCGGCTCGGCGAGGTGCTCACGTTCAAGCGGGTCTACCTGGTCGGGTTCAGCGTCTTCACGCTGGCGAGCATCTGCTGCGGGGCCGCCCCGAACGAGGCGGCGCTCATCGGCTTCCGCGTCGTCCAGGGCGTGGGCGCCGCGATGATGATGGCCATGGGCCCCGCGATCGTGGCCCGCACCTTCCCGGCCGGCGAGCGCGGACGAGCCCTGGGCCTCAACGGGATCGCCACGTCGATCGGGCTGAGCCTCGGGCCGGCGCTCGGCGGGCTGCTCACCCAGGTGGCCACCTGGCGGGCGATCTTCCTGATCAACGCGCCGATCGGGCTCCTGGCGGTCGCCTGGGCGGCCCGCGTGCTCCCCCAGGAGACGCCTGGCAAGGGCCAGTCCTTCGACGTACGAGGTGCGGCGCTCTCGGGCGTCGCGCTCTTCGCGCTGCTGCTCGCCCTCAGCGAGGGCCAGGCGTGGGGCTGGACGAGCCCCGCAACCATCGGGCTGCTGGTCGCCTTCGTGGTGCTGGGCGCCGCGCTGGTCGCCGCCGAGCGCGCGTCGATCCAGCCGATGATCGACCTGGCCCTGTTCCGGATCCGTCCATTCGCCGCCGGCCTGGCGAGTGTCGTCGTGGCGTTCGCCGGCCTGTTCACCGCCACGTTTCTCCTGCCCTTCCTGCTCGAGCAGGGATCGGGCTTCTCCCCGATCGAGGCCGGCCTTCTGCTCACCCCGGTGCCGATCACGATGGCCCTCGTGGCGCCCTTCAGCGGCGCCGCTTCGGACCGCTTCGGACCGCGCGCGCTCGCCAGCGCCGGCCTGGCGATCGAGGCCCTGGGCCTCCTGAGCCTCACCCAGCTCCCGGTGAGCTTCGGCCTCCCGGACCTGATCTGGCGGCTGGTGCTGCTGGGCCTCGGGCAGGGCATGTTCATGAGCCCGAACAGCAGTGCCGTCCTCGGCTCTGTGCCACGCCCACGCGTGGGGACAGCCTCTGGCACGCTCGCCCAGATGCGCGTCACCGGCCAGGCGCTGGGGATCGCGCTGAGCGCCGCGATCGTCGCGACGCGGCTTCCCGCGCACCTCGCTGAGCTCGGGGCCGGCCCACCCACGGCCGCCATGCAGAGCGTCGCGCTCGCCGGAGCAATCCACGACGCGTTCGTGGTGGCGTCGCTCGTCTGCGCCATCGGGATCGTTACCAGCCTGGTGCGCGGGCCGAGCCGGCCGGGCGCGGCAGATGCGCCGATCCCGGCACGCGTCTACGCACCCGTCGAACAGGAGCGACCATGAGCCTGGCACGACTCCAAGGGATCGATCCCGGCCGCATGGGCCTGTTCGCCAGGCCGCTCAACGGCCAGCCGGCGGAGGCCCAGCGAGCGTTCGTCCGCGAGATGGAGCCACTGGCCTACCCCCTCGCCTGACGCTCAACCGCCGGGCGCCCGGCGCACGGGCGCGGGGCGAAGCGCGCGCCGTCAGGCCCGGACCTCCTGGCGCATGAACGCGATATAGCCGGCCCCGAAGCACACCACGGTCAGGGAGAGCAGGGCGACGACCTGCGGCCAGGCGAGGAGCAGGCTCTGATCCAGCGGCAGGATCGATGGGATCGCCCGCTGGTCGGTCTGCTGCGAGATCGGCACGATGCCAACGGTCTGGACCGTCGGGTCCAGCAGGTAGGCGGCTGCCTCCGAGTAGAGGGTCCCCGGCGAGACCCGGGCAAGGTCGAGCTGGAGCTCCGCGTTGGCGATCTGCTGGTCGAGCGTGGCGTCCGCGGGCACGGGCGCGACGTAGCTCGCGACGATGCCCACGAGCAGGTCGCGAAGATCGTGAGCACGATCCACAGACCGATCGCGGCGAGCGCGGAGGTGGCGGACCGGCGCACGACGACCGAGCAGAGCATCGCAAACGCAAGCCAGAAGCCCAGGTACGCCAGGGACACCACGAACCATGACCCCAGGCGGGCGAGGTCGTCCGGGCTCGGGCTGATCCCGAGGACGAGGAAGGCGATGCCCGAAACGATCAGGGTGATCGCGAAGAGGACCAGCCCGATCACCGCCAGGCCGGCCGCGAACTTGCCGATGATCACCGCGTCGCGGTGGATCGGCTGGGAGACGAGGCGGGGCAGGGTCCGCTCGGAGCGCTCGCCGTTGATCGCGTCGAACCCGAAGGCGATCCCGAGGAGCGGGCCGAGCAGCCCCACCAGCGCGGCGAACGAGGGAACCTGCGAGCCCGATGCCTGGTGGCTGAACAGCTGGACGAACAGGCCCGTCGCGCCGCTGGCCAGCTGGGCGTTCTGGCCGACGAACGAGGCGGTCGAGTAGATGGCCCCCACCGCCGCGAGGCCGAGCAGCGCGATCAGGATGAACAGGCGAATGCTCAGGATCCCGTCGCCGAACTCCTTGGCTGCCACCACCCGCCAGCCGAAGCGCGGCGGCCGCGCCTGAGCCGGGCGGGCAGTGCCGCGGTCCGGCCCCTCGGTCGGCTCGAAGGCCGGAGCGTCGCCCGCCAGCACGAGCGCGTCAGGCGGCGTTGCCATGGTCGCCCTCGTCCCGGCTGAAGTAGCGCTGATAGATCTCGTCGAGCTCGTCGCCGACGCGCCGCAGGTGCCGGACGCCCAGCCCCCGCGCGGCGAGGTCGAGCGCCAGGTGGCCGCGGACCGATTGCGGCCCGGCAACGAGCCACAGGCTCGAGTCGCGCGGGTCGCGCTGCACGTCCACCACGCCTGGCGCGGCGCGCAACGCCGCTTCGACCTGCTCGGCTGGGCCGTCCACGCCGACCTCGAGCTCCAGCTGGTCGCCGGCCAGCTCGGCCGCGAGCTGGGACATGCGGCCCTGGGCCAGGATCCGGCCGGCGTTGAAGATCGCCACGCGATCGCAGACCTGGTGGACCTGGTGGAGGAGGTGGCTCGACAGGAGGACCGTGACGCCGTTGTCGCGCGCGAGGGACTGGATGAGCGCCAGCACCTCGGTGACACCGGCCGGATCGATCGAGGCGGTCGGCTCGTCCAGGATCAGGATGGACGGATCCTTGACGAGAGCGTCGGCCAGGCCGAGGCGCTGGCGCATGCCGCGCGAGTACTGCTCGACGCGCCGTTCAGCGGCGTCGGCCAGGCCGACCTGCTCGAGGAGTGAGCCCGATCCGGTCGTTCGCCGCGCGCCGCTCGATGCCGTTGAGGGCGGCCGTGTAGCGCAGGTTCTCGGCGCCGGTCATCTCCCCGTAGAAGCCGACGTCGTCGGGCAGATAGCCCACCCGCCGCTTCACCTCGAGGGGCTGCTTGGTCGGGTCGAACCCCGCCACGTTGGCCCGGCCGTGGGTCGGTTCGGAGAGCCCGAGGAGCATCAGGATGGTCGTCGTCTTGCCGGCCCCGTTCGGTCCCAGCAGGCCGAAGACCTCGCCAGCCCGGATGGCAAGGTTGAGCTTGTCGACGGCGACGAGGTCGCCGTAGGCCTTGGTCAGCCCGTGGGTCTGGATCGCCAGGTCCGTCTCGGTCTGGCTCGGGCGCCGCGCGGCGCACGAGGCGACCCCGCTTGCGCACGTCAGCGCCGGCCGAAGCGGCGGAAGACCCACCCGAGACCGACGATCACGAGCACGATCAGGGCCAGCCCGATGAAGCCCCACAGCGGCGAGGTCTGGACCGTCGTCCGGATGTCCACGTTGGCCGAAGCCGTCCCGGCGCTCACGCTGAAGGTGACGTCGTAGTCGCCGGCAAGGGCGTCGCTCGACGGCTTCAGGGTGGCGGTGACCGATGCCGCGCTGCCCGGCTGGATCGTGTTGATCGTGGTCGGGGCAAACGTGGTGGTCCAGCCGGTGGGGGCGGACGCGGTGACCGAGACGTTCTGGAGGACGGTGGAGCCGGTATTGGTGACCACCAGCGAGACGGTCCCCGTCGAGCCCGCGGTCACCTGCGCATTGAGGACCTGGTTGGGCGTGCTCAGGGTCACGGCCGGGGCACCCGTGACGTCCGCCTCGAGGTTGGTGGTGGCCGACTGGGCTCCCGACGCCACGGTGACCTGGATCGGGTAGGAACCGGCCGTGACCGCGGAGGGCGGCTCGGCCGTGACGCTCAGCGTGTCGGTGGCACCGCCGTCAACCGTGTCGGTCAGCGCTTGCCCGTTGCTCGATGGATGGACCGAGATCGTCCACCCGTCGGGGCCCTGGCCCTGCAGCGTGTAGGTCTGCTTCTGGGTGCCCGTATTCGCGAGGGTAAGGCTGTAGCTGAACGTGCTCGATGGAGTCCCGGAGATCTGTGGGAAGTCGCTGGTCAGGGTGATCGCACCGCCGGTATCGCCCAGGACCGTGACCTCGATCGGCAGGGTGCGCGTCCCCTGGTCCGCCGTCGCGGTGACGGTCAGGGTCTGCGATCCCGGCGTGGCGTCCTGCGGAACGGTCACGGAGAGATCGACCGAGGCGGCCGTCGTGCCGCCGGCGAAGACCGCGTTGACGATGTTGCCGCCGCCGCGCAGGTTGGCCGTCCAACCACTGGGAGCGCCCGAGACGGCGAGTCCCACCCGCTCGGGGGCGGGCACCGCGATGTCGAGGGGGAACGTGACCGTGTTGCCGGGCTGGATCGTGACCGCCGGGTAGGGCGTGGTCAGGTTGAACGTCGCGGCCAGGGCACCGAGCGGCGCCAGCGCGGTCGTGAGCAGAAGGCCGGCTGACAGGACCACTGCAGCCAGGCGTGTTCTCGTCATGGTTCCCTCGATTGGTGTCCCGACGCGCGGCGCGCGCCAGGGGCGGGCGGCGGCGGGCGGTGTTCTTCCCCCGTGCGCATATCGTGGGTGCGCGGCCATTCATCCGGGGTGGTCGGCTGATCAAGAATCCTTCACCCGCCCGGCGTTATCCTCAGGCGGCATGACCGACCTCAAGCCCGAGCAGATCATTGCGCTCCTGGTCCCGATCATCCTCATCCAGGTCGGGCTCATGCTCGCCGCGCTGGTCGACCTCGAGCGCTCGGAGCGACGCGTGCGTGGCGGCAGCAAGCTCGTGTGGGCGCTCGTGATCGTCTTCGTCAACATCGTCGGGCCGATCATCTACTTCGTGGCCGGCCGGGAGGAGGCGTGACGGCGACAGCGCGGATCGAGGCGACGACCCGGCCGGCTGGGCCAGCCATCGAGGCTCGCGGGCTCACGAAGCGGTTCGGCTCGATCCTCGCCCTGGACCGGCTGGACCTGGCCGTGCCGCGCGGCTCGATCTTCGGCCTGCTCGGCCCCAACGGGGCGGGCAAGACGACGACCATCAGGATCCTGGCCGGGCTGGCCCGACCCACTGCCGGGAGCGCGTCGGTCGCCGGAGTACCCGTGGGCCTTGGCCAGCCGGAGCTTCGCCGTCGCCTGGGCTACCTGGACCAGGACCCGCGGTTCTACAGCTGGATGAAGGGGCGCGAGCTGCTGGAGCTGGTCGGCCGGCTCCACGGGATTCGAGGGCCGGAGCTCCGGGCGCGCGTCGCCGGGATGTTGGAGCGGACGGGGCTGACGGGCGCTGCGGAGCGGCGGATCGGCGGCTACTCGGGCGGGATGCGGCAACGGCTCGGGATCGCTCAGGCCCTGGTCCACGCGCCCGAGCTGCTCATCCTCGACGAGCCGGTCAGCTCCTTGGACCCGGAGGGGCGGCGGGATCTCCTGGAGCTCGTCGCTGGCCTCCGGGGCGAGGCGACGGTCGTTTTCTCCACGCACGTGCTCGCGGACGTGGAGCGCATCTGCGACCGGGTGGCGATCCTCGACCGGGGGCGACGGGTGACGGAGGGCCCGCTCGAGGAGCTGCTCGCCGCCCATGCTCGACCCATCTACAACCTCGATCCAGCGCCACACCAGGAAGCTGCAGTCGCCGCGCTCGTCGATCGACTTCGCGCCGCCCCGTGGACGGTCGATGTGACGATCACGCCCGCCGGGCTCCGCGTGACCGTGGCGGATCCCGACGCCGCGGCCGGGGCGATCCTGCCGCTCGTCGTGGCCTGCGGCGTCGCCCTGGACTCGTTCGAGCGCGCCCGCCCCACGCTGGAGGACGTGTTCCTCGAGCTCGTCGGCAACGTTGCCGCCGACGAGCTGGACGGCCGCGGATTCGTCCGGCCGCGGGAGATCCGGGACCGATGAGCGGGCTGGCGGCGCTCCTGCGCAAGGAGCTGCTGGAGCAGTGGCGGACGATGCGCCTGCCGATCGTGGCCGCCATCTTCCTGCTCGTCGGCCTTTCGTCGCCGCTCCTGGCCCGGTTCACGCCGGAGATCCTCAAGGCCGTCGGCGGCGACCAGTTCAGCATCGTGCTGCCGACGCCCACCGCGGCGGATGCGTGGGCCCAGCTGGCGAAGAACCTGGGCCAGTTCGGAGCGCTCGTCGCGGTCCTCCTGGCGATGGGCTCCGTGGCCACGGAGAAGGAGCGCGGGACCGCGGCGCTCATCCTGACGAAGCCGGCCGGTCGCGACGCGTTCCTGCTTGCCAAGATGGTGGCAATCGCGACGACCCTGGGCATCTCCACGGCGATCGCCGGCGCCGGCGCCTGGCTCTACACGCTGGTCCTGTTCGAGCCGCTGCCGATCGCCGGGTTCGTCGCCGCGATGCTCCTCCAGTGGCTCGCCCTGGTGGCCTACGCCGCCATCACGTTCCTGGGCAGCACCCTGACGCGATCGGCGCTCGCCGCCGCGGGGTTCGGTGTCGCGGCCTTCATCGTCCTCGGGATCCTGAGCATCGTCCCGGCGATCGGGCGCTACCTCCCGACGGGCCTCGGCGACCCTGCCCGCGCCCTCGCGCTGGGCCTGCCGGGCGTCGATGCCCTGGGCCCGGCGGCCGCCTCGATCGTCCTGATCGCTGTGCTCTTCGGTGTGGCCGCGCTCGCCTTCCGCCGCCAGGAGCTCTGAGCCCGCAGAGGTCGCGCCTGGCCGAGGCGTCGTGCGGGCTCGCGGCCGCGTGACCGGGCTTCCAGTACTCCCCCGGACCACTTGGCTATAGGTGGTGCGGTTGGGAGGGGTTAGTTTCCGGGTAGATGAGCCCCAATTCGCGCCCGACCAACCCTGGTTCCGGGGGACGCCGGACGCCGGCGCTGCTCTCGCTCGTGTTCGGCGTCTTCCTGGCGATCGTCGGGATCACTGCCAGCGCCCAGACGATGCTCGTCTCGACCCAGCTCTCGAACGCGGCGCTCGACTCCGTTGTCGGCAACAACACGTCGCTCGTCCGCATCCTGGTGAACGGAACGCTCACCCCGGCCGATCTCAGCCCCGCGAGCCTGACGCCGGACCGGGTCGCCGAGCTCCGGACGAAGCTCGCGGCCATCGCCGAGCGCGGCGACATCCTGCGGGCCGAGGTGCGCACTCCAGACGGCCAGCTCTTGTTCGCAAGCGATGAACAGGCGCTGCCGCTGGCGTCGACCACGGACTTCCAGAAGGCCGTATCCGGCAGTTCGGCGGCAAGCATCGTCGCGGCACCGAGCTCCGGATTCGGAACCTCGCAGCTGGTGGCAGAGGCATTGCCGATGATCGCCGGGGGCCGGGTCCAGGCCGTCTTCGTCGTCGACCGCGACGCGGTCCCGGTTCTGCAGGGAATCGAGGACACCCGTCGACTGATCGTCGCGGTGACACTCTCCGCGGCGCTCATCGTGGCATTCATCCTCTTCTTCATCTTCCGATCGGCGCAGCGCCGGCTGACACGCCAGACACACGACCTGCTCGAAGCGACGCGCCGCGATCCCCTGACCGGGTCGCTGAACCACGGCGCCCTCGTCGCCCAGCTCACGGAGCAGGTGGACGTGGCACGGCGATCCGGCGGCAGCGTCGAGATCGCCCTCGTCGACATCGATGGCTTCCGGCTGCTCAATGAGACGCACGGCCACGCGGCGGGCGACCAGGTCCTCCTCGAGGTCCACGAGCGCCTTGCCAGCGTCGTCCCGGAGGGCTCAACGCTGGGTCGCTACGGGCCGGACGAGTTCCTGCTCGTGGCGCCGCCCGGCCTGGTGGCGGGCCTGGCGCCGGCTCTCGAGCGGCTTCGGGCAGAGCTGGCCGGCGTTAGCCTGCGGTTCAGGGACACCGAGCTGCTGCCCCTGACGATGAGCGCCGGAATCTGCGGGTACCCGATCGACGCCAATTCCGTCACGTCACTGCTCTCGGTTGGCGCGGTGACGGTGGCCGAGGCGAAGTCGAGCGGCGGAGACTGCATCCGGGTGGCGAACGCGGTTGGCTCGGAGCCCGCCTTCACCAAGACCTTCAACGTGCTGCAGGGCCTGGTGATCGCCGTGGACACCAAGGACCACTACACAAAGCGGCACTCCGAGGACGTCGCACGCTACGCGGATTTCATCGCCGACCGGCTGGGTGTCGAGCCCGAGCTTCGCCGCGCGATCCACGTGTCCGGCCTGCTCCACGATATCGGGAAGATCGGCATCCCCGACGCGGTGCTGCGCAAGCCGGCGAAGCTGACCGCGGAGGAGTACGACGCGTTTCAGCAGCACGTTGCGCTCGGCGACATGATCGTGCGCGACCTCCCGAACATCGGTCTGGTTCGCGACGGCATCCGCTACCACCACGAACGGTGGGACGGGCGCGGGTACCTCGAGGCGATCGCGGGCACCGACATCCCGGTGATTGCGCGCGTCTTGGCGGTGGCCGACGCCTTCTCCGCCATGACGACGACACGGCCCTACCGGAAGGCATTGCCGGTCGAGGAGGCGCTCCGCCGGCTCGAGGATGCCGCGGGCACCCAGCTTGACGAGCGCCTGGTCCAAGTCTTCGCCGACGGGCTGAGGAGCGCCGAAGAGCCGCCGCTCCCCGACACGGACACCTGGCGCTCGAGGATCTGGACCCCGGTCGACCAGGTGGCGTGATGGCTTCCCGGGCACCCGTTGCCCGTACTGCAACCTTGGCGATCTCGCTCCTCATCCTGTCCTCGGCACTCGCCGCGGCCGGCGTGGGGCTGCTGCCTGCACACGCGCTCGCGAAGTCCACCTGGACGGTCATGGCAAATCCCACAACGCTCACTCAGGGACAAGCCACGCCCATAGCCATAACCGTGACGGCGATTGGTGGAACACTGATCGGTTGCGTGGACATCCATGTCGCTTCCGGGTTCACCGTCTTGAGCGCGAGCGCACCCAGCTCGTGGACCGCGCAGCCCGTCATCGCGGGGAACCCGACGCGCCTGGACTTCAGCGCAGATTCCGAGCTGGCGCGCCTGACGAACGGGGCTTCGGCAACGATGACCGTCACCGTCATCGCGACCACCAAGTCCTCCGGTGCATGGCCGGTTGCCTCGTACGAGGGTTTCGACACGTCGAGCGCCTCCAACGGGAACGCATCCACGCCACTCCCGCCGTTCGACATCCAGCCGTCGCCGACACCTGCACCGTCGCCGACACCGGCACCGACGCCGACACCCACACCAACGCCGACACCGACGCCGACACCGGCGCCGACACCCACACCGAGCGCCGCGTTCGACGCCGACGCCGACACCCACACCAACGCCGACACCTGCACCGACGCCGACACCGGCGCCGACACCGGCGCCGACACGCACATCAAAACCGACGCCACGACCGACGGCCGCAACTCGGCCGACACCCACGCCGACTTCCGCGCCCGCGGTGGTACACGTCGACGGTCCGCTTTCCCCGCCACCGCCAGCTCCGGCGTTCACGACCCCGCAGGGCACTGCGCTCGACGTGACCGGATCGCAGCTCGTGGGCACGAGCATCCTCGCAGGCGAGACCGTCATCCTGGCGGCACCAGCCGCGCACGGGCAGGTCACGCTAGCTCCGGACGGATCGTTCACGTATCTGCCCGCGCAGCAGTTCGTCGGGACCGACACCTTCTCGATCGCGATGGCCCGGGGTTCCGCCCGGAGCACCTCGGTCGAGGTCGTGATCATGGTCATCCCACGCGGGTCATCGACGGTGCCTGCATCGCAGCCCGCCATCGTGTCGCCGTCACCGGGCGGTGACGCGTTCGTGGTCGGCGCGACGTCCGGCGGTGACATGTCCGGCCCGAGCGTGTCCTTCGGATCCCTGGGGCCTCTCGACTTCTCATTCGACTGGTTCATCCCCGGGTTCTTCGTGACGCTGCCGGGTCTGCTCGTCATCCTCGCGGTTCTGGCCCAGGTCATCGCTGGCGCAGGTTGGCTGCCAATCGTGCGTCGCGAGCTGGGTGATATCGGCGTGCGCAGACGGCGTCGGCTGGGGCGGACGGAGGGCTGACTTCGCCGCTCGACAGCGCTCGCGAGTCGCCTCGGCCGGTTCGACCGGCCACCCGCGGACCGCTGCACGACCGACCCGGAACTCGGACGGACACTCCGGGCGGGTGGGCCAGCCCGTTACCATGATCCGATGCGAACCCAGAAGGTCCGGGTGGCGGACGGCGTGGAGCTCGCTGTGGACACCTGGCTGCCGGCGGCACCGACCGGGGCGCCCTTTCTCCTGGTCCACGGGCTGGCTTCGAACGCGCGCACGTGGGACGGCGTCGCGGCACACCTCGTTGCCGACGGCCATCCGACCGCCAGCGTGGACCTTCGCGGGCACGGTCGGTCATCGAAGCCGGACGGCCCGTACGACGTGCCAACCGTGGCGGCGGACCTCGCCGCGCTGATCGCGGGGCTGGAGCTGGACCGGCCGATCGTGGCCGGACAGTCGTGGGGCGGCAACGTCGTCCTGGAGCTGGCCGCCGGCCACCCCGGTCTCATCCGGGGGATCGTCTGTGTCGACGGAGGCTGGCTGGAGCCCAGCCGCGAGTTCCCCGATTGGGAGGCCTGCCAGGCGGCGCTCGCCCCACCCCGGCTCGTCGGTCGCCCGCTCACCGAGATCGAGGGGTACATCCGGTCGGCGCATCCGAACTGGCCTGAGAGCGGTATCCGCGGCACCCTGGCGAACTTCGAGGTTCGGCCCAACGGCACGGTGGCCCCGTGGCTGACCTTCGACCACCACATTGCGGTGCTCCGCGGGCTATGGGAGCACCACCCGTCGCTGCGCTACCCGGACGTCGCCGTCCCGGTCTTGCTCGCTCCGGTCGACATGGGCGACACCGACTGGACGCGCCGCAAGCGCCGGGACGTCGAGCGCGCTGCGGGGGCGATCGCGGACGCCCGGGTCCACTGGTTCGCCGGTGACCACGACATCCACGCCCAGCGTCCGGACGAACTGGCAGGCGTGATGCACGCGATGACCACGGACAGGCTGCGCAGGTGAGCGGTCCACGCATCCTGGCGATCATGGGGTCCGGCGAGACGGCGCCCACGATGGCGAAGGTCCACCGAGCCCTGTTCGAGCGCTTGGGCCCCAGGCCCGTGCCGGCAGCGATCCTGGACACCCCGTACGGGTTCCAGGAGAACGCGGACGACCTGAGCCTCCGGACCGTCCGCTTCTTTGCCGAGAGCGTCGGGCGGGAGGTGAACGTCGCCACGTACCGGTCCCGCGACGTGGACGCGCTGACGACAGCCACGGCACTCGCCCGGGTTCGCGAGGCGCGCTACCTGATGGCCGGCCCGGGCAGCCCGAGCTATGCCCTGCGCCAGTGGGCGGACGGTGCGATCCCCGCGGCGCTCGCTGACCTCCTCCGTGAAGGAGGAATCCTCACCATGGCCAGCGCCGCGGCCCTGACCCTGGGCGCGGTGACCATCCCCGTCTACGAGATCTACAAGGTGGGAGAGGCGCCGCGCTGGCTCCCGGGGCTGGACCTGCTGGCGGCCGCGACCGGGCTGCAGGCGGCGGTGGTCCCCCACTACGACAATGCCGAGGGCGGGAACCACGACACCCGCTTCTGCTACATGGGCGAGCGCCGGCTCCGGGTGCTGGAGGGGCAGCTGCCGCCGGGCACGTTCATCCTGGGCGTGGACAGCCACACCGCGCTCGTGCTGGACCTCGACCGCCGCACCGCTGCCGTCGCCGGCCTGGGCGGGGTCACCGTCCGCGTGGCGGGCCGGAGCACCGTCGTCCCGGCGGGCGGCGAGGTGAGCATCGACGACCTGGCCGCCGCCGCACGGGAGCTGGAAGCCGGCGCCCGGGGCACTGTCGTCGGGGAGCGCCACGCGGGCGCCTTCGACCACGGTGATCGCGTCGCGGCACGGGCAGCCGGGCTCGGTGAACCGCAGCGGCCCGAGATGGCGGACCTGGAGGGGGCGTTCCTGGTTGCTCTGGGATCCGGCGACAGTCGGGCCGCGGTCGCGACGCTCCTCGAGATCGACGCCCTGATCGACGCCCGGACGCGCGGTGGCGAGGACAGCCCGGACCTCGACAATGCCCGCTCCACGTTCCGCGCCCTCATCGCCCGGCTGGGCGAGGCCGCGGCGTCCGGCGGGGCCGATCCGCGATCGACGGTCGCGCCCTTCGTGGAGGCGCTGCTCGGCCTCCGGGCCCGAGCACGGAACGCGCGCGACTGGGAGGCGGCCGACCTGATCCGCACGCGGCTGGCGGAGGCCGGCGTCGAGGTCCGGGACGGCGCCGAGGGCTCGGACTGGACCCTGGCCGGACCCCCGCGGGTCTGACCGCTCGCCCCCGCTCGCCCGCCGCGGGAGCGCGGGCGGCAGCAACGCGGCTGCGCGGGCGGCGAGCGAAGCGGCCCATGACCTGCGACCCTTTCCGGCGGACCGGGGAGGCGCGCCCGCGGGTTCGCGCGGCCCGGGGAGGGATCAGGACGCTGAGGGAGGGTTCATCGTGGCTGCCGCCGTCGAGTATGTCCGGAGCATGTTCCACTGGACCGTCAAGCGCGATGGGATCATCGCCCCGGATGAGCGGCCCCCGGCGGCACAATCGCTGGCCCTTGGCGCCCAGCACATCTTCGCCATGTTCGGGGCGACCGTCCTCGCCCCGGTGATCATGGGCTTCAACCCGAACACCGCGATCTTCTTCTCGGGAATCGGCACGCTCATCTTCTTCGTCTGCGTTCGCGGGCGCGTACCGAGCTACCTGGGCTCGAGCTTCTCCTTCATCGCCGTGGTGCTCTCCGCCGAGGCGATCGGTGGTGGCCACAACATCCCGGTGGCCCTCGGCGGCATCATCGCCTGCGGTGCGGTGTACGCGCTCATCGGGCTCATCGTGATGGCCGTCGGCTATCGGTGGGTGGAGTTCCTGATGCCACCGATCGTCACCGGCGCCGTCGTGGCGGTCATCGGCCTCAACCTCGCCCCCGCGGCGATCAACTACATGATCGGCTCCGACGCCGCCCATCCCAGCAACTTCGGGATCCTGGTCGGCCTGCTGACCACGCTGGCGGTGGCGCTCGTCGCCGTCTACGCGCCGGGGGTGCTCCGGCGCCTCCCCATCCTCATCGGCGGCATCTTCGGGTATCTCCTGTACTGGCTCCTGTCGAACGTCCTGGGCCTGGGTGGCACGCCGATCGACTTCAACGCCATCACCGCGGCGCCCCTGGTCGGCTGGCCGGCGCTGACCGCCCCGCAGTTCGATTCGCACGCGATCACGCTCATCGTTCCCGTGGCCATCGTCCTGGTGGCCGAGAACCTGGGGCACGTCAAGGCGGTCGCCACGATGACCGGGCGGAACCTGGACCCGTACATCGGCCGCGCGTTCTTCGCCGATGGCCTGGCGACGATGGTCGCGGGCTCAGGCGGCGGCACGGGCGTCACGACGTACGCCGAGAACATCGGCGTGATGGCCGTCACCAAGATCTACTCCAGCCTGGTCTTCGTGATCGCGGCGGTCGTGGCGGTCCTGCTGGGCTTCTCGCCGCTCTTCGGAGCGCTCGTGCTCTCGATCCCCCAGCCGGTCCTGGGCGGCATGGCGGTCGTCCTGTTCGGCCTGATCGCGACCACCGGGGCGCGCATCTGGGTGGAGAACAAGGTCGACTTCACGAACAACACGAACTTCGTCACTGCCGCCGTGGCGCTGACCCTGGGCGCCGGCAACCTGGCCATCACGGCGGGCGACTTCTCGATCGGCGGCATCGGCACGGCCTGCTTCGGCGCCCTGCTGGTCTACCAGGTCCTCAACCGCTTCGGCCGGGGCCACGGCGTGGACGCCCTCCCCGCGGCCTGATCGGCCGCCCGGCCTGACGCGCACGCCACCTGCGGCCTGCGGCGGACCCGCAGGCGACCGGGCGCGCCTGTCCCGGGTACCGAGCGGGGCGAACGCCGCTCAGGACCCGGCGTGGACGCGCTCAGGCAGGACGTAGTCGGGCTCGTTGCCCGGCTTCCACTTGATGCTGCACCCCAGGCTGGGCCGCTGTGGCTCGGCCACCTGCGTCCCGGCGATGATCGCGTCGAGGGCGGCCCGCAGGTCCTGCCCGGTCACCGGGACGTTGTTCCCCGGTCGCGCGCCGTCGAGCTGGCCCCGGTAGGCCAGCCGGCGCTCCGCGTCGAACACGAAGAAGTCCGGGGTGCAGGCGGCGCGGTAGGCCGCGGCCACCGCCTGCGTCTCGTCGTACAGGTACGGGACCGTGAAGCCCATGGCGTGCGCCACCTCGGCCATCCGCTCCGGAGCGTCCTCCGGGAAGCGAACGACGTCGTTGCTGCTGATTGCCACGACCCCAACGCCGCGCGCCCGAGACTCCGCGGCGAGCCGGACAATCTCCTCGGCGACATGCCTCACGTACGGACAGTGGTTGCACAGGAACATGACGAGCAGCGCCGGGCAGCCTGCGAAGTCGTCGCGCGAGACCAGGTGCCCGGCGGTATCGGGCAGGTGGAAGTCGGGGGCGAGGGTGCCCAGTGGGAGCATTGTCGACGCGGTTGCGGCCACGATCTGCCTCACGATCGGTTGTGCGCGGGTGGGCGGTGCTCCCGTAACCGTACGCCGACCGGTCACCCCGGGCTCGGGACGGCGGGCGTCCGGCGGGTCCACTATCGTAAGCACGAACCGAGGGCGTGGAGGTCAGGCGCATGCGGATGACGGACCTGAAGGCGGGCTGGGCAATCGTCGGCAACGACGGCCGCCGCGTGGGAACGGTTCGGAGCGCGGGCCAAAACTTCATCCTCGCCTCCAGGTCCGGCCGGCCCGGCAGGCTGTACGTTCCCGCAACGCACGTCGCCAACGTCGAGAACGAAGTGGTGTACCTCAACCTCGCCAAGAGCGAGGCGGAGGCGATGGGCTGGGAGCAGCCACTCCGGAACCCGGACGCGCCGGAGGAACCGCCGGCGAGCGACCTGCACCGGCACGTCTGACCGGGAGACTCCGCAGCGCCCCCACCTTGGCGCCCCGACCTCGGCGCCACGGGACGTGCGCCACCGCCTCCGCGCTCATTGCCCGCCGAGACGGCTGACGCCGGTCAGCCCTTGACGCTCCCCGCCGTCAAGCCGGCCACGATGTAGCGCTGGAAGACGAATGCGATGATCACCGGTGGGATCGCCGCGATCACGCCGCCGGTCGCCAGGCGTCCGAAATCGACGCCGTAGCGCCCGATGAAGTCGTTGAGCGCGACCGGGAGCGTCTTCGACGCGTTGGTCTGGGTGATCACGAGGGCG
Organism: uncultured Chloroflexia bacterium; assembly: GCA_963800795.1. Classification (GTDB taxonomy): domain Bacteria; phylum Chloroflexota; class Limnocylindria; order Limnocylindrales; family CSP1-4; genus CTSoil-043. The sequence continues at coordinate 144,867 of CAWDCJ010000001.1, read as the reverse complement.
TAGAGGAACTCGTCCCAGGCCAGCAGGAAGGCCAGCAGCGCGGTCGACAGGAGGCCTGGCCGCGACACCGGCAGGATCACCCGCCACAGGGCCCCGAGCCTCGAGCAGCCGTCGACGCGCGCGGCGTCGTCCAGCTCGCGCGGGACGGTGTCCAGGTAGCCGCGCATGAGCCATACCACGTACGGCGTCACGAACGACGAGTAGATGATGATCAGGGCGAGTGGCGTGTCGCTGAGGCGCAGCGTGTTCATGATCTGGTAGAGGGGCAGCAGCAGCGCGATCGGCGGCAGCATCGTGGTGGCCATGAAGACGAGGATCAGCCACCCCCGGCTGGGAAAGCGGAACCGCGAGAAGGCATAGGCGGCCAGCGTGCCGACGCTCATGCCCACGAAGGTCGTGACGGACGCGATGAGCAGGCTGTTCATGATGGCCGCGCGGAACTCCAGGGCCTGGCTGTCTCCCGGGGCCCCGCCCAGGGTGAGATCGGCGAAGCGCTGGAAGCTGATGTGCGCGGGGATCCACTCCAGCGGACGGGCCAGCAGGTCGACCTTGTCGGCGACGCTGGAGATCAGGAGCCAGGCGAACGGCCCCAGGATGACGACGAGCGCGATCCCCATGCCGGCGTAGACGAAGATCGTCCGCAGGACCCGCCGAAGCGTGATTGGTCGAGGGCGCCCGGCCTGATGGCCCGCCGCCCGAGCCGGAGTCGAGGCGCCGGGGTCGGCGACGCGTGACGTGCTCATGACGAGGTCGTCCCCGTTCGCCGAAGGAGCCACAGGTAGACGGCCGCCAGCAGCATGATCGCGATCGCGATCAGGTAGCCGAGGGCGGCGCCCTGGCCGAAGTCGTAGCCCTCGTACGCAGTCCGATAGGCGTAGATCGCGACGGTCTGGGTGGAGCTGGCCGGCCCGCCGCCGGTCATGATCCAGATCACGTCGAAGACTTTGAACGCCTCCATCGTGCGCAGGACCAGGACGATCAGGATGATCGGCGTGAGGAGCGGCAGGATGATGCGCCGGAAGATGGCGCTGCCACCGGCCCCGTCGACCCGAGCGGCTTCGAACAGCTCGCGGTCGATCCCCTGGAGGCCGGCGAGGATGAGGATCGCGCAGAAGGGCGTCATCTTCCACACGTCCGCGATGATCACCATCCACATCGCCGTCGTGTCCTGGGATAGCCATGGGACGTATTCGTGCAGGGCGCCGACCTGGGTGAGCAGGGCGTTGAGCGAGCCGTAGGTCGCGTTGTCGATCCAGCGCCACATCAGGGCGTTGACGATCGTCGGGAGTGCCCAGGGCAGGATCACCAGCGACCGGAGCAGCCAGCGGAAGCGCATCGGCTGGTCCATCAGCATGGCCAGGCCGACGCCCAGGCTGAGCTCGAGCGCGGTCGTCACGATCGTGAAGAAGAGCGCCTTGTAGACCGAGTCCCAGAAGCCCGGGCTCGTGAGCTGCGCGATGTAGTTCCCCAGGCCGACGAACGGCTCGACGCCGGGCCGGGTCAGCTCGATGTCGAACAGGCTCATCCACGCCGCCCGGGCGAGCGGAACGACGACCACGAGGAAGATGACGAGGGCGGCGGGGGCCACGAAGGCCGCCGCCACCCACGTCTCGGGCCACGACCGCGACCGCTTGACGGGTCCCCGCGGGAGCGTGGCGGCGGTCATGGTCGGGTCAGCGATCGGGACGCTGGAGGGCCGGGTTGCCCGTTACTGCTGGAACGACGGCAGCTGGGCCGCGACGTCGTCGAGGGCCTGCTGGGGCGTCTTCTTGCCGAGGAGCGCCTGCTGGATCGCATCCTGCAGGGCGTTCGAGAGCTTGGTGTAGTACGGCACGACCGGGCGGGCGACGAGGCCGGCGAACTCGATCTTCGCGGCCGCGAAGAGGTCCGGGTTGTTCTTGGTGACGTTCGGATCGTCGAAGGACGCCTTCCACATCGGCAGCGCGTTCGCGACGTCCATCTCCTGCGACTTCTCGCTGGCCATGAAGAGCGCGTAGGCGAGCGCCTCGTTGGGATGCTTGGTGGTGGTGGTCACGGCCAGGCTCATGCCGCCGTTCACGCCGGTCGTCGTCACGCTGCCCTCGCCGGGGCTGGGGGCGACCTTGATCTTTCCGGCGACCGTGGACTTGCGTCGGATCGTTCATGACCGACAGGCCGTAGGTCCAGTTGAGGGCCATGGCGGACTGGCCCGCGCTCATGACGCTGTTGACGTCGTCCTCGGTCTGGCTGAGGGAGGCCGGGTCGACGAGCCCTTCATCGAGGAGCTTCTTCATGAAGGTCAAGCGCCGCGAGGCCACCGCCCTGGTTGAAGAGCGCCTTGCCGTTGGCATCGACGAAGTCGGAGCCGCCGAAGGCCGCCGCGAGCTGGGTCCAGTCGCAGATGACCGCCTCGGCCTGCTTCCAGCTGGCCGTGATCGGGTACTTGACGATGCCGGCGGCCTTGATCGCCTTGGCGTCCGCCTCCACATCGTCCCAGGTCTTGGGGGCGGCGGTCAGGCCGGCCTTGCTGAACATGTCGGAGTTGTAGAAGAAGAACTTCGTGTCGTTGATCCACGGCACGCCGTAGATCTTGCCGTTGTACTTCGCGGCGGTCCAGGCGGAATCGAAGACGCCCGAGCGTGAAGTCCGCCGGGATCTTGCTCGTGATGTCGGAGACGATCTTCGCGTTGACCAGCTCGGCGGGCCACGGCGTGTCCATCAGCACGACGTCGTACTTGCCGTTGCCGCCGACCTGGGCGGTGACGATCTTGTCGTGGAGTGAGTCGTACGAGACCAGCTCCGGGTTGATCGTGATGTTCGGGTATTCCTTCGTAAAGGCATCGTCCATCGCCTGGATGTCGCTGGCGCTGTAGGCGGCCTGCTGCATGAGCAGGACGTTCAGCGTCATGGGCGTCGTGGTGTCGATCGCTCCGGCCGCCGCACCGGCGCTTGCGGCCGGCGTGGTGGTCGCGCTGCTCGAGCAGGCCGAGGCGACGAGGAGCACGGCCGTCGCCGTGCCAAGGAGCCGCCGCGCGATCCCTCGCGGTGCGGCATGGGACCGAGTCATCGTTCCACCTCCCTGGACAGATGGCCGCTGGCACGGCTCTGGGTTGAGCAGTCCGATCCGTCCCACAACACTTCCACCGCGGCGTGTGCCTGGTGCGCGGACCGGGCGGCTCCCGTGGCGCCTGCCAGACGAGACGGCGCGCCGCGGGTACCGATGCAGGAATCCAGCGGCAGCGGGCACGGCCCGCGGCGCGCCGGCGCAAGGGCTCGACGAATGGCGGGAGCCTCCCCCTGGAGGCTTCCAGGGTCGGCGGAGGACCGTTTCCACCGCACAGGGAACTCGCTGGATCTGCCCAAGGCACGCACGCCGAACGGCTCCTCAACGAGCGCGCAGCCGACGTGCGCGCCCATCGCGTCGTAGCGTAGCCACGCGGCGCGGGCGATTCCGGGCCGATTCTCGCGAGCGCTGGCCCGGGCCGCGGCGCTGCGTGTTGTGACGAGGCAGTGATGATCAGGCATCCGCTTCGATCCGTCCGCTGACCGTGAACAACCCGAAGAGCGCGGAGGGCGCAGTCCGCTCACGAGTGAGCTGCAGCGCCGCGGCGATCGCCCCCATGACCGTCGCATTCGATCCGAGCCCGGAGATGCACAGGCGCGGGACCTCGAGCAGGCGGCCCGTCAACCGGTCCACCAGATCGGCCAGGTATGGCTGGAGCGACTGGCCCACGCTTCCGTCGAGGATGATCACCTCCGGGTCGACGATGGCCGTTAGCGCGGCCAGCGCGAGGGCCATGTCGTCCAGCAGCTCGTCGATGATGCCCCGCGCGAGCGTGTCCCCCGCGAGCGCCGCGGCGAAGATCGCCTCCGGAGTCACCGGCTGGTTCGCCAGCGAGGACGTAGCTCCCGCGGCCATCCGGGCCCTGGCCCGGTTCGCGAGCGACGGGCCGGCGGCCACTTTCTCCAGCCCGCCGTATCCGCCAGGGCGCTCGCCCACCTCTGAGGCCTGGCCGAGTCGGAGAGCGTGGAGCTGCTCGCGCCCGGTCAAGAGGTAACCGAGCTCACCGGCCGCGTTGTGGCGGCCCTTCACCAGGCGACCATTGGCCACGACGGCGGCGCCAATGCCGGCCCCCATGACAATCGTGACGAAGTCGCGCAATCCCCGCGCGTCACCCCGCCAGGCGTGCGCCAGGGCAGCCAGGTTGGCATCGTTCTCGACGAGGAAGGGAACCTCGAGCATGGCTCGAAGGCGGCCCACGATCTCGAACTCCTCCCAGTCCACCGCAGGACCGCCGACGGCCATGCCGGTATCCGGGTCCAGGATGGCCGGGATGCCGACGGCGACGGCGTCGACGTGCAGACGACGCTTGGAGGCCGCCGCCTCCAGCGTCGAGATCGTGTCCGAGAGCGCCGCGAACGCCCCTCCCTCCCCCGGCGTCGGTCGGACTTCCTCGAACATGATCGTCCCCGACAGGTCAGCCAACGCGCCGTGGCTTTTGGTCCCGCCGAGATCTACCGCGAGGACCGCACCCGCCCGGTTGTTGAACGCGATCGTGCTCCGCGGACGGCCCGCGCTCGTGGCCTGGCCCGGAGACTCAACGACCAGACCCGACTTCAGGAGCCGCCCAACGATCCGACTCACCGAGGAGTCCGAGAGTCCGAGCGCTCTTCCGATCTCCGGACGTGTCGTCGTGGCGTTGTCCCGAATGTGGTCCAGGACCAGGAACTCGTTCACTTCGAGCATCCCGGCGTGACGAAGAGCCATAGTTCCTGCCAGATAGAAACTAATACATCCCGACTCTATCGCACGTGTCAAGGGCCCATCGGAGAGGAGAGCTCGACCAATGCGCCGGGTGCCATCCGTGCCGGCCGTCCCGGATGTCGAACCGGGGGTAGCATCGTGAGGTGAGAGCCCTCGCTCTGGCTGGACCCGGCACGCCCGGCCTCGACCACCTTCGCCTCGAGGAGCGGCCGGTCCCGGAACCTGCCGACGACGAGCTGCTGCTCCGGGTATCCGCCTGCGGCGTCTGCCGGACGGACCTCCAGATCGTGCAGGGCGACCTGGCACCCCACGCGCTGCCGATCGTGCCGGGTCACCAGGCCGTGGGACGGGTGGAGGCGGTCGGCGGTCCGTGACCGCCTGGACGGTCGGCCAGCGCGCCGGCGCAGGATGGCTGGCCGGTGCCTGCGGCCACTGCGCGGCCTGTCGGTCCGGCCGCGAGAACCTCTGCCCGGACGCCCGGTTCACGGGCTGGGACCGCGACGGCGGCTACGCGGAGTGGATGACCGTCCGGGCGGATTTCGCCCTGCGCCTGCCGGAGGGTCCGTCGGACCTGGCCGCCGCGCCGCTCCTGTGCGGCGGGGTGATCGGCTACCGCGCCCTCAGGATCGCCGACGTGCAGCCCGGCAGTCGCCTGGGCCTATACGGCTTCGGCGCCTCAGCACTGCTCACCATCCAGGTCGCCCGGCACTGGGGTTGTGAGGTTTACGTGGCGAGCCGGAGCCCGACCGAGCGCGAGCGCGCCATCCGCCTCGGCGCCATCTGGGCCGGTGGGTACGACGACCCGCCGCCGGTCGCCCTCGACGCGGCCGTCACCTTCGCGCCCGCGGGCAGCGTGGTGGTCGCGGCGCTCCGGGCGCTCGCCCCCGGCGGGATCGTGGCCATCAACGCGATCCATCTCGACCGGGTACCCGAGTTCCCGTACGAGCTCCTGTGGGGGGAGCGCAGCCTGCGGAGCGTGGCGAACTACACCCGCGCCGATGCGCGCGAGTTCCTCGAACTCGCGGCAAGCATCCCGATCACGACCGAGGTGGATCCGTTCCCCGTCGCGGACGGAGCGACGGCCCTCCGCGCGCTCGCCGGCGGCGGCGTGGCCGGCGCCGCCGTGCTGGTCATGGACGCGGGCTGATCCTTCCCGGACGGGGCGTGGGTCGCGCGGTGCGGCCGGTGTCGCGGCCGGTTTCGTGCGTCCCGGTCTCGCTCGACCCGGCTTCAGGCCCCGAGCTCGCGCCGAACGAGGGTGACCAGGGAGGTTGATCGCAGGTCGGAGAGATGCTCGAGCTGCATCGTGCAGCTGAAGCCATCGACCACGAGAGAAGCCGTCTCGTCCCCGCCGACCGCGGCCCGGACCCTGGGAAGCCAGTGCTCCTCGCCGATCCGCCGCGACAAGCGGCTCGTGCTCGGCGCGGTAGCCGAACGAGCCGGCCAGGCCGCAGCAGCCCGCGTCGAGGATCTCCGGCTCGAAGCCCAGCCGCTCCAGGAGCTCGCGATCGGCCCGCGGCGTCCCGACGGCCCGGCCATGGCAGTGCGGATGGACCACGGCTCGCGCGTGCCGGGCGTCGGCACGAATGCGGACCTTCGGGTCGGCCGAGCGCCGCCTGGAACGCCGGGGAGGTCAGCAGGTGCTCGGCCGGGCTGCGCGCCAGCGATGCGAGCCGGGCGGCGCGCGGATCGTCGGACAGGAGCGCCGGCAGCTCGTCCCGAAACGCGGCGAGGCAGCTCGGCTCGGGGACGACCACGGGAATCCCGCGCGACGTCCACGGCTCCAGGACGTCCAGGAGACGGGCGAGGCGACCGGCGGGCCAGCCCGAGCATCCCGGCGTCGTAGAGCGGTCCGGCCGCAGCAGGCCCACGCCGAGGGCACCGCCACCCGCTCCCCGACGCGCCTCGAGGACCGCCACGAGGTCGACCGCGACCGGCGGGCGGAAGGCGTCCGTGAACGTGTCGGGCCAGACGACGACCGTGGCGTCGCTGATCGTCCCGGCGGGCCGCGGCGATGCCGCCGCGGCGGAACGAGCGCCGGGCGAAGCGCGGCACGGGCCGCGCGGTCGTCAGCCCCGCGAGCCGGCGCACTGCCCGCCCGAGCCCGGGGGCGCCCAGCACGGCGTTGGACAGCCGCGGCATGCGGGTCGCCACGCGCGCCGTCCAGGGCAGGAGCCCCAGGGCATACATCGCCCGGGGGCGCAGCCGGCCGGCGTAGTAGTGGTGGAGGAACTCGGCCTTGTAGGCGGCCATGTCCACCTGGGTCGGGCAGTCGACGGCGCAGCCCTTGCACGAGAGGCACAGGTCCAGCGCATCGCGCACGTCGCGGCTGCGCCAGGTGGTCGGGGTCGTCTCGCCCTGGAACATCTCGACGAGCAGCTTCGCGCGGCCACGCGTCGAGTGCCGCTCGTCGCGCGTGACGCGGAACGACGGGCACATCGTCCCGGCGTCATCGCGCAGGCAGCGGCCCACGCCGACGCATCGCTCGGCCGCCCCCTGGAGCGAGTGCCCAGCGCCCCCGAACACGAACGTCGATGGCCCGAGGTGCGACGGCCGGTAGCCGGGCCCGCGGGCAAGGTTCGTGTCGAGCGGGTAGGCGTCCACGACCTTGCCCGGGTTCATCCGGCCGCGCGGGATCGAAGACGGCCTTGAACTCGCGGAACGCGTCGACCAGCACCGGCCCGTACATCCGCTCCAGCAGCTCCCCGCGCGACTGGCCATCCCCGTGCTCGCCCGACAGGGAGCCCCCCAGCGACACGACGAGATCCGCGGCCCGGGCGACGAATCGCCGGTATGCCGCCAGCCCGTCGCGGCGTGCGGAGGTCGAAGTTGTTGCGGGTGTGGACGCAGCCCTGGCCGAAGTGGCCGTACAGGGCGCCCGAGTAGCCGAACTCGTCCCAGAGCGCGGTGAGCGCGCGCAGGTAGCTGCCCAGCCGTTCGGGCGCGACCGCGGCGTCCTCCCAGCCCTCGAGGTGGCGCGTGCCGTCGGCGGCGATCGCGGCCGCGCCGAGGCCCGACTCGCGGATGAGCCAGACGCGCGCCTGCCGCTCGGCGTCGTCGAAGCGACGCCAGGTGACGTCGGCCGGCAGCCCTGCCACGAAGGCGTCGGCGAGCCGGTCGGCCTCGGCCGGATCGTCGGCGCCGAGCTCGGCCATCAGCCAGCCGCGTCCCTCGGGCAGGAGCGGCAGGTGCTCGACGTTGAGCTGGCGCGCCCGCATCTGGTCGATCAGGGTGTCGTCGAACCCCTCCAGCGCCAGCAGCGGATGAGCGCAGCAGCGACGGCACGGCGTCGGCCGCCGCGAAGACGTCCGGGTAGCCGATCACGACCAGCCGGCGCTGGCGGGGGCTGGGCCGAAGTCGCAGCGTGGCCTCGGTGACCACCGCGCAGGTCGACTCGGTTCCGACGAGCGCGCGGGCGACATGGAAGCCCGACTCGGGCAGGAGCTGGTCCAGGTTGTAGCCACTGACCCGCCGCGGGATGTCCGGGTAGCGCGCCCGCACGAGGTCCGCGTGCCGGAGCCCGATCCGCCGAAGGTCCGTGAGCACCTCCGCCAGGCGGCCCCCGCCGGCGATTGCCGCGGCGTAGGCGGCCTCGTCGTAGGCGCCGACCTCCAGGGTCGCGCCGCCGTACTCGACGATCCTGAGCCGCTCCACGTTGTCCACGGTCTTGCCCGCGAACAGCGCGTGGCTGCCGCACGAGTTGTTGCCGATCATCCCGCCCAGGGTGCACCAGGCGTGCGTCGCGGGATCGGGGCCGAACGTCAGGCCGTGCCGCTCCGCGGCGCGCCGCAGGTCGTCGAGGATGACCCCCGGCTGCACCCGGGCGGTCCGCGCGACGGGATCGACCTCCAGGATCCTCGTCATGTGCCGCCCGGTGTCGAGGACGACCGCGACGTTGCAGGCCTGGCCGGCCAGGCTGGTCCCCGCCCCGCGGGCCAGGACCGGCGCGTCGTGCTCGGCGCAGACGCGCAGGGCGGCCACGACATCGTCGTGGTCGAGCGGGAAGACGACCCCCAGTGGCACCTGCCGGTAGTTGGACGAATCCGTGGCGTAGACGGCCCGCGTCGCACCGTCGAAGCCAACCTCGCCCCGAACCGCCCGCCGCAGCGCCGCCTCCAGCTCGTGGCGCCGCGTTTCGGTCACGGTCGAGCGGTCCACGCGTCCGCCGGGCGCAACCACGGCCGGGCCGCCGATCATCGCGTCCCCTCGTCCTCGCTCGCGCGCGACGCCGCCTCCAGCGCCCGGGCGTAGGGTGGGAAGCGGAAGCGCATCGCCGCGACGAGCACGCCGCCGTGACCCAGCGACGCGGCCATCGCGCCGCTCGCGCGCTCCCCTGTCAGCAGCCGGGGCAGGAGCAGGTCCGCTGCCGTCGCCCGCGAGTATGCCCCGCAGGACGCCAGGCCCAGCAGGTCCGTCGAACCGGCACGGGCGAGCCACACCATGGAGCCCGGGTGGGCCGGCACGCCGTGCCGGACCACCCGGCCGCCGAGGCGGCCGATCGCCACGAAGAGCGCATCGGTCGGGTCGGTCAGGGCCGCCCCCGCGGTCAGGACCAGGTCCACCTTCCCGGGCCCGCGCACGAGCGACCCCAGAACCGCCAACACGTCGTCGGGGTCGTCCCGGACGTAGGTCACGCCGGTCAGCGTCGATCCGAGCGACTCGACCCGCAGCGCGATCCCTCGTTCGAACCGCTCTCGGTCCTGGGGCCTAAGCGCCTCCCTCACCACCGCCGCGACCCGCCGCGGAACGAACGGCAGCACGCGCACGAGCGGCGGTCCATGCCGGGCCAGGTTGAGGCCGCGCTCCAGCACGGCACCCGGGACCGCGTGCGGGCCCACTTTCACGCTCGCGACGAGCTCGCCGGCGCGGACGGTCTGGCCGTCGTACAGGCTGAACACGAGGAGCGGGTCGATCCGGTCCAGCCGCTCCATCGCTGCCGACCGAACCCGCACGACCCCGTCGGAGATCGCGACGAGGTCGACCCGGCTGCTGGCCGGGCCGCGCAGCTCGACGCCGAATCCCGCGATGGCGCGGGCGAGCTGGAGCGCCGCGTCGTCCTCGTGGACATCGCCCTCTTCGAGGACCAGGAGCGTGACGCCTCGGGCGGCGCCTTCGTCGCGGTCGTACCGGCCCCGGCTCGCCGCCCCGAGACCGGCGAGCCGCTCGACGTCGGCCGGCGTCAGCCGGCGCCCCTTCGACCAGCGCTCGCCGCCGACCTCCAGGTCGCGCGCGAGCACGGCACCAACAGCCTCCGGGGGGACCGCCTGGCCCGGGACGACGCGAAGTGGCTTCACGCTCGGTACCGCATCTGCCCGTCCATGGTAGGCGGGCGTCGCGGCGGCTGGGGCGGGATCCCCGGCCGGGTCGATCGCGAGTCCCGTCTCTGACCGGCCTGCTCGGCCTTCGCGCCGTCGAACGGTGCCGCGGGCTAGTCGAGCCGGTGGAGCTCGATCGATTCGAGCTGTCGAACGCCACGTGTCGGGAGCGTGTCGGACGGAACGACCAGCTGGACCGGGCCGGACACCTGGAGCACCTCGCCATCCCGTTCCCAGGCGAGAAGCACCAGGGTCGCGCCGTACTCGGGCAACAGCTCGGCGACCGAGAACACCACGACGTGCCCGTCGTGGCCGCGGGCGGCGATGTACGACCGCAGGACGGCCGCGTGGTCGGCGGTCGGCGGCGGCACCAGCGAGAGGTCGAGCTGCGCCGGGAGGAACCCGTGTGCCGTCAGCAGCGAATGGAGGAGGACGCCTCGATAGCGAGCGCGCCGCACGCCGGCCCGGCGCGAGAAGGCGGCCGACAGCTCGGCCGTCGGGAGCGACTCCAGATCGCCGGGAACGGAGAGCGTCACGACCTGCTCGCCCGCCCGGATGACGAGCGAATCCGCCCGTGCCCCCGTCGCCTGCGGTGGCCCCTCACGGTGCGCAGCCCGGTAGGCCGCGAGCGCACTCGCATCGATCCGGAACTGATGGCCGACACGAGTTGCCGGGAGCTCACCACGACGGATCAGCTCGTACACCGTCACGCGGGAGATCCGCAGCGCGCGAGCGACCTCTGCCGGCCGCAGCACCGTGCTCATCCATCCTCCGATCGGGCAGGCCCTGCCCGCGCCCCCTGGCAGGTGGCCGCAGCGTACCCCACGAGAGCTGGCTCCGTGCCCTTTGTCGGCGGTTCGCCTCGACTTCGTTGCCGTCTTGTCCGCACGAAACGTGCAAACCAACACGACAAACGTTCGTATTGCTAACATCGAGGGCCCGCGGCTCCCTCGGGCTGCGACGCGTCAGCCTTCCCGCGGGAGGCCGTCCTCGAGCCCGGCCAATGAAGGAGCGCGGCCCTGAGACTTCGCCTCGTCGCATCGATTGCCGCAGTCGCCGTGATCTTCGCGGCCTGTGCGGCCAACTCCGCGTCGGCCCCGGGCGCTGCCGGGTCGGCCGGCGCGCCGCAGGCAGCCCGATCGGCAAGCCTCACGGTCTACGCGGCGGCGTCGCTCAAGGCCGTCATGGCGAAGGTGCAGACGGTGTACGAGGCAGCGTACCCGGGCACGACCCTCGCGATCTCGACGGACTCGTCCGCAGCCCTCGAGACGAAGATCGAGCAGGGCGCGCCGGCGGATGTCTTCCTGTCCGCTGATATGGCCAACCCGCAGAAGCTGGTCGACAGGGGCTTCGCCGCGGGCAGCCGTCACGAAGTTCGCCGGCAACCTGCTCACCGTCATCGTCCCGACGGCGAACCCCGCGGGGATCACGACGCCCGCCGACCTCGCCAGAAGCGGCGTGAAGGTGATCGCCGCGGGTGACACCGTGCCGATCACGAAGTACGCGACCCAGCTCGTCGCGAACCTCGCCAAGCAGCCGGGATACCCGGCCGACTTCGTCGCCCAGTACACCGCGAACATCGTCTCGAAGGAGGACAACGTCGCCGCGGTCGTGGCCAAGATCGAGCTCGGTGAAGGGGATGCCGGCATCGTCTACGTGACCGATGCGAAGACCTCGACCAAGGTCCTGACGATCGCGGTGCCCGCCGCCGCGAACGTCCCGGCCACCTACGGCGGCGTCGTGGTGAAGGCTTCACCGAATGGGGCGGCGGCACAGGCGTTCCTCGCCTGGCTCGCTGGGCCGGATGGCCAGGCGATCCTCGCCTCGTTCGGCTTCCTGCCGCCCTCGTGAGGCTCGACGGATGACCCGCGAGATCGAGACTGCCGCCACCCAGGCGACGGGCGGACGCCCGCATCTCGCGCATGGGCGGAGGCTGGGGGACCCGCTCGCTCGCCGTCGTGGCCGGCCTGTTCGGGCTGTTCCTGGGCCTGCCGGTCGTTGCCCTCGTGGCGCGCGCGATCTTCGATGGGTCCCTCGTCCGCGCCCTCGGCGCGCAGGTCGTGCTGTCGGCCCTGGCTCTCAGCCTGGTCACGACAGCGATCAGCCTGGTCCTCACGGTCGCGTTCGGCCTGCCCCTTGCCCTGGTCCTGGCCCGACGCCGGTTCCGGGGCTCCGGCTGGGTCGAGGCGATGGTCGATCTGCCCATCATCCTGCCCCCGGCCGTAGCGGGCCTGGCCCTTCTCCTCCTCCTGGGCCGTCGCGGTCTTCTGGGCGGACCCCTTGACGCGCTCGGGATCGAGGTCCCGTTCACGACGCTCGCCGTCATCCTCGCCCAGACGTTCGTCTCCGCACCATTCTTCGTCCGGTCCGCCCGCGCCGGGTTCGCCGGCGTCGATCGCGACTTCGAGGACGCGGCGCGGGTCGACGGAGCCTCGGAGGTCCAGGCCTTCCGTCACATCACCGTCCCGCTGGCCGGCACGGCACTCTCGGCCGGCCTCGTCATGAGCTGGGCGCGCGCGCTCGGCGAGTTCGGGGCCACGATCATGTTTGCCGGCAATCTGGCCGGCAGGACCCAGACGCTGCCGCTGGTCGTCTACGGCGAGTTCCAAGGCGGCGACCTCGACGGCTCGATCGCGGCCGCGGCAATCCTGGTGCTCGCCGCGCTGGGCGTGCTCGTCGCGGTCCGGGCCCTCCATTGGGGACGTGCGTTGGATCTCCGGACGTTGGGCTGACGCGGCGCCTCCGCCAGGTGACGCCTGGGCCCCGCTGTGTCAGAGTGCGAGGCCTGCACGATTCGTCACACGAGGCACCCACCGATGCGAATCAGCGCCCGCAACCAGCTCCCGGCCACCGTGCGCACGGTGACAGAGGGACAGGTCATGGCCGAGGTCGTCGTCGAGGTCGACGGCGGGCACGAGGTGGTGGCGGCGATCACGGCCGAATCCGCGCGTCGGCTCGGCCTGACGCCCGGGAAGCGGGTCACGGTTGTCGTCAAGTCGACCGCGGTGATGCTCGCCGTCGATGACTGATCCGCTCGCGCCGGTAACCTACCGGCCGATCGGCGTCATCCGCACGCCGTTCACCGAGGTGGATGGGATGCCGATCCAGCCGGCAGCCGCGGCCGGCGTGGGCGGAACGATCGAGCTCGACCCGGGGTTCGCGGCCGGCCTGCTGGACCTGGGCGGGTTCAGCCACCTGATCCTGCTCTACCACCTGCACGAGGTCCGGACTCCGCGGCTCACGGTCACGCCGTTTCTCGATGACCGCCCGCGCGGCATCTTCGCAACCCGGTCGCCCGCCCGGCCGAACGCCGTCGGGCTCTCCACGGTTCGCCTCGTGCGCATCCTGGGTTCGACGATCGAGATCCAGGATGTCGACATGCTCGACGGCACACCCCTTCTCGACATCAAGCCGTATATCCCGGCATTTGACGACCGGGCCGGCGCCCGGATCGGCTGGTTCACCGGGCGGCTGGATCGTCTCGCCAACGCTCGGGCGGACGGCCGGTTCGGACCCGTGACCGGCTGATCGCCGGGGTTGTCAGGCGCGTTCCTCGGAGACGCCGACCGACGCGGCCAGCGCCGCCGCGTGGCCGAAGATCCCGGGCAGGCCGCCCGTATGGAGGAACACGACGCTCTCCGAGGGGGCGATCGCCCCGGCGCGGATATCGGCCAGGAGGCCCGCCATCGCCTTGCCCGTGTAGACCGGGTCCAGCAGGATCCCCTCGGTTCGGGCAACGAGCGAGATCGCCTCGAGACAGGCGGGCGTGTCCCGGCCGTACCCCGGCCCGATCTGCGACTGGTCGGTCTCGAAGTCGCCGGCGACAAGCCGGACCGGGCTGCCGATCAGCTCGGCGGCGCGGTTGGCGATCTCAGCGGCGCGCGTGCTCTTGGCCGGGTCACCGCCGCTCACCGCCACGCCGCGCACGCGGTATGGCGCATCCGCCACGTGGGCACCGAGCACGAGGCCGGCGGCCGTGCCCCGCGATCCGGCCGCCACGTATAGGCGCGTGGGTCGCTCGTGCGCGGCCTCCAGCTGCGCCACGAGCTCGACCGTCCCCGCGACATAGCCAAGCACGCCCACGGGGCTGGAGCCGCCGATGGGGATCACGTACGGGCGCTCGCCGCGGGCGCCAAGCGCGGCGACGATCTCGGCGACTTTCTCCGCCTCGCCCGGTCCCGTGGCCAGCGTCGGGTCGTCTCCCGCGCGGATGAAGTGGACCTCTGCGCCGAACAGGTGATCGAGGAGCAGGTTGCCCTGGACCTCCGGCACATCCGCGTCGGCGGTCAGGACCAGGCTCGTGCCGAGCCCGACCATCCGCCCCGCCGCCGCGGTCATGCGGGCATGGTTGGACTGCGCGCCGCCGGTGGTAACGAGCACGGTTGCCCCGTCCCGCAGCGCATCGGCGACCAGGAACTCCAGCTTGCGCGCCTTGTTGCCGCCACCGGCTAGGCCCGTGAGATCGTCGCGCTTCACGAGGATCCGGGGCGAGCGTCCGGGGCCACCGAGCACGTCGCGCAGGCGGCGGAGCTCTTGGAGCGGCGTCGGAAGGGTGGCCAGGGCCACCCGAGGGAGGCGATCGAACGCGCTCTTCACGTCGGCCAGCATTGGCACCTCCGGTCGAGTTGCCCGAACTCTGCCGCCAGGCCGGGCATGACCCCGACCCGGACACGCGACCCGTGCACCTCGGTCGTCTCCCACTCTCCCCGACCGGCCCGCTTGAGCAGGCCACGAGGGACCCTGGAAGTCCTGATTGTCGCCGCCGCTCACCGATCCTTCAAGTCGGAGGCTCGGCGCGACCCAGGCCGTCCAGGGGCGGGTCAAGCCCCGGGCGGGTCAGTCGCTCATGGGCTGGGCAAACCCGCGCAGACCGTCGATATGCCCGCAATGCGCATACCCGCCGGAGATAAGCCCGAGGCGGTATTCCAGATCCCCCGTGAGGCTGCATATCGGTGCGGCCGTGGTCGGTGCGCAGGGCGCTGTCAGCGCCAGCTCAGTACGACCTCGCCGACTCCCGTGCTCAGTGGGCCGTTGATGCGCCGGAAGATGGCCGCGTCGAGGTCGACAAGGTTCCCACCGTCGGGCGATGGACCGTACCCGGACGACACGCCCTCCCAACAGCCGAGACGACCACACACCTTGATGCGAGTTCCGGGCAGCAGGCGCGTGATCACGGCCCCGCTGAAACGGCCCCATGTTGCGCGCCCGGAGACGTGATGCACGTAGACGATCGCGGGCGCTAGCTTCGGCGTGGGAGAAGGGCGCGGCTTCGGCGTGGGAGAAGGGCGCGGCTTCGGCGTCGCAGCAGCGGAGGCCGTCGACTTCGTGACAGGGGCGGGCGTGGTACGGGGAGTCGCCGCTGGCCGGGGCGTCGCCTTCGGACGCGGCGTCGCGGAGGGTGCCGCGGGACGGGCGGTCGCGGTCGCACGCGGCGCGGCCGGTGCCACAACCGGCGACGATGCGGCGCCGGCCTCCACGGACGCGAGCATCGGCGGGCGCACCGGCGCTTCGTCCCTCGGACCCCCGCCGGCGAGATCGCGCAGGGCCGAACTCGTCGGGGCGGGGGTGGCGCTCGGCACCGCTGAGACCGCGAACGAGAGCTGCGCCGCGCCCGGTCCCGGTACGCCCCGGCGGGGGGCAGCCGCGCGGGCTGCCAGGACGGCTCCCTCGGATACGGCGCGCGCCGGCGCGGTGATCGCGGTCGACCCGGCGACCATCCCGGTGGACAGGAGCGCCCCGACCAGCAAACCGCCGGCGACCCACCCCGGCCGCACGTGGAAGCCCGCACCGCGCAGGACGACGCGATGCGCCTGGCGCACCCGCGGGATCCCGGGAGTGGACAGGCGGCGCGGGTCGTACGGACGAGTCGCGGACCTCGGGCCACCCATCATGAGCGGCCCTCGGACCGGGAGGGAAGCGACGATCGAGACCTCCGATTTGGCTGGGTAGAGGATGCTACGCTCCTCACGCCCGGGATGCCAGTCGTGTCCGCGAGAGGCTTCCGCGGGAGGACGCGTTACCCTTGCGCAGCTCGCGGCCGGCGCGTTCGACGCCGACCTGCGCTGCTAGGCCGTCCGTCAAACGCCGGCGTGTTCACCGCCGGTTCGGCGAGCCCCGCCAACCAGGAGACCCGTCCCATGGAAAGCCCACCGGCCCTCTCCGCCACCCCTGGTTTCACGCATCCCGCGATCGAGGTCAACCCGCGGGCACGGTTCGAGATCCTCTTCGCGGTCCTGCTCGGCATGTTCCTGTCGGCGCTCGACCAGACGATCGTCGGCCCGGTCTTGCCCCGGATCGTCACCGACCTGCAGGGGGCCGACTACTACACCTGGGTGGTGACGGCCTACCTGCTCACCAGCACCGTGACCATCCCCGTCTACGGCAAGCTCTCCGACCTGTATGGCCGGCGGCCACTGCTGATGGCCGGCATCGTCCTGTTCCTGATCGGTTCCGCCCTCTCCGGCCTCAGCCAGGAGATGTGGCAGCTGATCCTGTTCCGCGGCATCCAGGGCCTGGGCGCGGGTGCGCTGTTCCCGATCTCGCTGGCAGTGATCGGTGACCTGTTCACCCCGGCCGAGCGCGGCAAGTACCAGGGCCTGTTCGGGGCGGTGTTCGGCGTCGCATTCCTGGTCGGCCCCTTCCTGGGCGGCTTCCTGACCGACAACATCAGCTGGCATTGGGTCTTCTACGTCAACCTGCCGATCGGGCTGATCTCGCTCTACTTCATCTGGCACCTGCTCCCCACCGTCAAGCGTGCCGGCAGCCGCTTCAACCTGGATGTGGCCGGCGTCGTGACGCTCATGCTCGCGATCGTCCCGGTGCTCGTCGCGCTGACGATCGCCGAGAACGGCGACTGGACCGCCCCCGAGGTCATCGGTGGGTTCGTCATGGGCGCGGTGTTCCTGGTCGTCTTCATCGTGTTCGAGACCCGGGCCGAGGATCCGGTGATCCCGCTCGGGCTGTTCCGAAATCGCACCTTCGCGGTCTCCGCGATCGCCACGTTCTTCGCCACGTTCGGCTTCGCGACCGCGATCATCTTCCTGCCCCTCTGGTTCCAGGTGGTCCAGGGAGCAAGCTCCACGGCGTCCGGCTACGACCTGTTCCCGTTCCTGTTCGGGCTCATCGCCAGCTCGGTCGCCTCCGGCCAGGTCGTCAGCCGCACGGGGCACTACAAGTGGCTGCTCGTGGGATCCATGGCCCTTGTTGCCGTCGGCCTAACCCTGTTCACCAACCTGCGCACCGAGACATCGACCCTGAACCTCTGGCTCTGGATGATCGTGACCGGCATCGGCGTTGGGCCGATGATGGCCGTCTTCACGCTGATCGTGCAGAACGCGGTGCCGTTCCGGCTGCTGGGGACGGCGACCAGCGACCTCACCCTGTTTCGCCAGATCGGCACCTCGGTCGGCCTGACCGTGGCCTTCACGGTCTTCCAGAACAACCTGACCTGGGGCCTGCTGCGCGACCAGATCATCGCGAAGGGCGCCCCGGCAGCGGCGGTACCGGCCGTCGCGCCGGCGGGGTTCAACATCGGCCAGGATCTGACCTCGGTCGGAGGTGGCAGCTCGACCCAGTTCCTGACCCAGGTCCCCGCCCAATTCCAGCAGATCTTCCTCAACGGCTTCCACGAGGCGTTTTCGATCGCGCTCGGAAACTCCATGTGGATCGGCGTGGGGGCTGCGATCATTGCATGCGTGTCGGCCCTGTTCCTCCACGAGCTGCCGCTGCGGGCCACGCACCCCGCCACCGAGGTGCCGGCTGTTGCGGACCCAGGAACGGCGGGCGTGGGGGTGCCGGTCCGTGCCGATCGTCTCGACCAGGCGTAACCCGACCCCCGACTCCTTCAGCGTCGAGGAACCCGGTCCCGATCAACGATGGACATGCCCGGCCGAGAGCCGGGCGGCGGAGGTGAACGATGCCGGTCATCACGATCTCCAGGCAGTTCGGAGCCGGCGGATCGAGCGTCGCGAAGCTGGTCGCGGAGCGCCGGCACCTTGACGTCGTGGACCAGGCCCTGATCGCCGAGGTGGCCCGGCGCGCGTCTGTCCCTCCCGAGGACGTGCAGGCGGAGGATGAACGATCGGCCTCCCTGGCTCGACCGCCTCGCGGCCCCGTTCTCCCCGCTCGCGGCCGGGCTCGGCGTGGCCTGGGATCCCCCGTATCCCGACGCGGCCTACGATCCGCGCCGCGAGGTCCTGCAGCTGACCCAGGACGTCGTGCGCGAGGTGGCCCGGGCCGGGAACGTGGTGATCGTCGGGCGAGGCGGCGCACACATCCTGCGCGATCGCCCGGACGTGCTCCACGTGTTCCTGCACGCGGATCGGGCATTCCGCGAGCGGATCGTGATGCAGCGCGAGAAGATCGACCAGGCCGCCGCAGCGCGGCGCATCCACCAGATGGACGCCAACCGGCGTGCCTACAACAAGCAGGTCTACGGCCACGACTGGCTCGACGTGCGCCTCTACGACCTCGCCATCGATACCGGGCGGATCGGGTTCGAGGGCGCGGCGGGCATCATCCTGGCGGCGCTCGAGCGGCGAGCCGGCGCGCCGGCCTGACGTCTGCGGCGGCCCCGCCGCCACTATCCCGTCGGCGCCGCCAGGCATCCGCGGTCGTTCCGCGCTCAGCACGTTCCAGATGGCGGGGTTGATGGCGTAGGCGTCCGCGTAGCAGAGGACCGTGCCGGGGTCGGGCTCCGCCACCGCCCCGGACGACCAGCCCACGACCGTCGCGCTGCTCAGGGTCAGCGACACGCCCGGCTGGACGCTGGAGCCCCCGGCAGCGTCCGCGAAGTCACCCTCGAGCGTGACGTCGATCTGCAGGACGGTGGGGTACCAGCCGATGATCGCCTTGGCCGCGACGAGCGCGTCCGAGCCCGCCTGCAGCAGGAAGGAATGCTCGTCCAGCACGAGGTTCGGCCGTGCGTCGAGGTCCACCTCGTCCCCGCTCGGGGACAGCGTGACCCGCAGGTTCTCGAAGTTCGCGAGGGGCATGAACCCGGCGTCTTCCTGCAGTGAGCGCGTGACGTTGGCGACGGTCAGGGCATGCGGGTCCTCCGACGCTGACGCGGACGCGAGCGCGCCGACCGCGGTCGCCGTCGACGACGCCGCGGGCGTCCCGAGCGCTCCCGTGACGGCCGCGGCACCCGCCAGCAACGCGACCAGCCCGACGAGCGCGAGACCCCCGGCCAACGCCCTGCGCGACTTCATCCAACCCTGCCTGCCCGGCGGCGCGTGCTTGCGCCCGAAGGACCGCCGCGCAACCAACGATACCCGCGCGCAGCTCGGTCCACCCGGCCGGCCCGGCCCGCAGTCGCGTCAGCGTAGGCTATTCCGCGATGCACCTGCCCAGGCCCGAACGTTGGCGCGCCTTCTCCTCGTCGCGCTACCGGCCCTTCCAGGCGATCGCCGTCGGCCAGGCGTTCACGGCGTCCTACGCGTCGGATGCGCTCTTCGTGCCCCTGCTGCTGCGGCTGGGCGCGCCGGCCGCGCTCGTCGTCCTGGTCGGCGCAGCTCCCGTCGGCGGCGCAGCGCTCCAGGCACTGGCACCCCAGATCCTGCGGCGGCTCGGGGGCAACCTGCGCGGGCTCACACTGGGACTTGCCCTGGCCGAGCTGCGCGGGTTCGTCCTCGCCGCGATCGTGGCCGGGGTGGCCGCCGGCATCGTGGGCGAGCTCCCGGGAATCGCCCTGATCTCGATCACGGTAGCGCTGGGCCAGACCGCCGGCGTCCTGTCGGCCTCGAACATCACCCTTGTGGACGGCCGTCGTGCTGCCCGACGCCGAGCGCCGCCTCGTCGGACCACGGATGGGCGCGCTCACGATGGCGCTCTCGACCGTCCTGCTCCTGCCCGCCGGCGTCGTCCTCGACGCGGGGACGCGGGCGATCGGCCTGTGGGCCTACGTCGCCTTCTACCTGGTCGGCGGGGTCGCGTCCTTGCTGACACCGCTGGCGGTCGCCCGGCTCCCCCGTCCGGGGCGCGTGCTCGTCGCCAGGGAGGCGCCCGGAGGCGCCGAGGTGCCGCCGGGGTTCCGCCGCTTCAGCGAGGCCAGCGTGGTGGCCTCGGTCGGGATGGGGCTCCTGCCCGCGCTGTCGCTCTACTCCCTGAACGTGCTCGGGATGTCCGCGGGCTTCGCGGTCGCGCTCTCCGGTGTCGGGGCGGCCGGCGCGCTGGCAGGATCCCTCGCCGCAGGATCGTTCCTGTTCGGCGGTTCGTCGAGCCATGTGCTGCGTGCCAGCTTCGTCGTCCGCGCCGTCGCGGCCGTGGCCTGCGCCGCGGCCATCCCCGCGAACCCGCTCGCGCCGGCGTTCCTGCTCGTCGGGTCGGCGCTCTTCAACGGCGGCGGCAATGCCGGCGTCCTCGCGACCAACGAGCGCCTCTACCGGCTCGTGCCGGCGCAGGCTCGGGTCCACTACCAGAGCCGGTTCGTGGGGGCGACCGCGGCTGCCGGCGGCACCGGCGCCGCCGTCTGCGCCGTCGCGCTCGCGCTGGCGCCCCCCGCCGCCTGGGCGGTCTACACGGTGCTGTACGCGGGGTCGGCGATCAGCCGCATGATCGCGACGATCC
This sequence comes from uncultured Chloroflexia bacterium, assembly GCA_963800795.1. Classification (GTDB taxonomy): domain Bacteria; phylum Chloroflexota; class Limnocylindria; order Limnocylindrales; family CSP1-4; genus CTSoil-043. Next base: position 124,242 of record CAWDCJ010000001.1, on the reverse strand, counting down.
GGACGGAAGTCTCCGCGTCGTGGAGCAGCCCGTCGTCCGCGCCGATCGAGGTCCCGTCGCCGGACGACCGCGCGGGCTGACGGCCCCCCACCATCGGGAAGGGGCGTTTGACTGGTCTCGCGCGGGCCTCTACCATACCGTCCGCCCCGGCGCTCGGCTGATACCTAGGATTACCCAGATTCTTCGCCCGGGCAGGAGCCGACGAGTCCCGTGCCCCCCGTCCGCACCCCCGCACCCGACGCGTCGTGGCTTGCGCTGGGAGCTGCCAGCCGGCTGGTGGGCGTGGATCCGGACACGCTCCGGCGGTGGGCCGACGAGGGGCGCGTGGAGGTCTTCCACACGCCGGGGGGCCACCGTCGGTTCCGGCGCCGGTCGCTGGAGCGGCTGGTCCGCACGGGCGGCCACGACCGCGCGACGCTGGCCGGGCTCGGCGTCACGCCGGACCGTCTCGCGGCGGCGTATCGGCGCCGCTACGTCCGGCACCGGGCGGGGGCGCCGGATCCGCGCACGTTCGTCCGGCCCGAGGAGCGCGAGGTCTTCCGCGTGGAGGGGCGGCAGCTCGTCGAGGCGCTCCTGCTGCACCTCGATGCCGTGGATGCCCCCGCAGGAGCCGCCGCCCTGGACGAGGCGGCGGGCCTGGTCTCGGCGCTCGGCCGTCGCCTCGCGGCGTCCGCCACGAGCCTGACCGACGCCGTGGCCCTGTTCGTGGCCGCGCGCCAGCCATTCCTGGCCGAGGTGGGGGCCCTCGCGCGGCGCCGCGCGCTGGATCCCGAGCAGCTGGCCCGGCTCTACGAGGAGGCGTCGAGCCTGCTCGACCGCCTCCTTCTCGACTTCATCGATGGTCACCGCGGAACAGCCAGAGGAGCCCCAGTGAACTTCAACGTCGTGCTCCCGTTCTCTCTCGTCGACGCTGTCCTTCGTCTTCTTCCTGTTCCTCGTCGACCAGTGGCGAGACCGACGAAAGCCGTACCAGGCGATCTGGGCGGCCGGGATGCTCTGGTATGCGCTGAGCGCAGGGACCGAGTGGATCGGCGGCGCGTTCGGCTGGTCGGAGCCCCTCTACCGGCTCTGGTACCTGATCGGGGCGATCTGGGTGGCAGGCTGGCTGGGCCTCGGCACCGTCTACCTCCTCGGGCGGACCCGCTTTGGCTACGCCTTCGCGTTCAGCCTCTTCCTGGCCGGCCTGTTCACGTTCCTGACCCAGGCGAAGTACGAGTATCCGCAGAGCGGGATCGCTCCCGAGCTGTACTTCCTGGTGGCCATGCTCCTCGCCGCCGGCGTGGTGGTCCTGTCGTTCCGGCGGAGCGCGCGCTGGCCGGCGCTGGCGGCCGCGGCGATCATCGGCGGAAGCGTCGTCTCGGCCGTCATGGTCGCGACGGTGACGCTCCCGTCGCCGGGCTGGGTGGTGGACCCCGTGACGCACATCCCGACGGGCGACCTGTTCCCAGGCTATATCCGGCTGCTCACGCCGTTCTTCAACATCACCGGGGCGTTCGCCCTGTCGCTGGGGGCGATCTACAGCGCCTACGTGTTCATGCCGAAACGCCGGCTCGTCCGCTACGAGATTCGCCGCGACCGGGGTGTCGGCTTGTTCGCGCGCAACCTCGTGCTTGCCCCCGTCGCGATCACGGTCAACTTCGTCGCCTCCCTGCCCGGCGCGTTCCGGGCCCTGTTCGCGGGGCGGATCAACAGCCGCGTTCCCGCCACGATCCTCATCGCCATCGGGGGCATCATCCCGGCCATCACGAGCGGCATGAACCGGTTCGGCGCGACCAGCGGCTTCTTCGTCGGTGAGCTGCTCGGGGTTGTCTTCCTGTTCGCCGGCTTCCTCGTCTCGATCGAGGTGTTCCGGGAAGTGCGCGTGCCGTTCACGGCGGTCGTGCTCTGGCACCGGCGGGCCGAGGAGGCAGCGTAGGGCTATCCAACCGGCGCGCGATGGTCCAGACTCCTGCGAACGAGAGGAGGCACGGCGCCTCCCGGCTCCCACCGCGCGGCGTCCCCCCGGCCCAACGGGCCGTCGCGGAAAGGAGAACTCGATGCAGGCTTCGGGCCTCTTTGCGGCCAGCGTCCTCCGCCAGCCCTCAGCATCCGCACGCTGCACCTGCGAGCACTGGGTGCACTGCGACTGCGACTGCCACGACCGGCATTGCGATCCGTCCCAGAGCACCTGCGACGTCGCGTTCCTGCCCGACGACGGCGGTCTCGCCGCGTGGGGCTGCCCGAGCTGCACACCCGGCTACGGAGCTCCCCACTATCTCGGCTGCGAGCTGATGGGCTGGAACGTGCCCCTGCAACGCGGGTTCGCGGGAGCTTCGTAGGCGGCGGCTTCACAGGCGGCGGGGGCCTCTCAGGCCGCTGATCGTCGATCCCGAGCGAGGCGATGCCCGGCCTCACGCCGAGAGGAGCAGCCTCACGCCGGGAGGAGCGCCTCCCCGTGCATCAGGTAACGGTCCACGCCGCGGGCGGCGCTGCGCCCCTCCTTGATCGCCCACACGACGAGCGACTGGCCGCGGGCGCAGTCGCCGGCCGCGAAGACGCCGGGCACGCTCGTCATCTTGTCCTCGCCCGTCCGGACCATGCCGCGCGGATCCAGGTCGCACCCGAACGCCTTCGGCAGGGCGGGCTCCGGGCCGGTGAAGCCGAGCGCGAGGAGGACCAGGTCGGCGGGCACGACCTCCGCGGTTCCCGGCACCTCCCGCATCTCGAAGCGCCCGTCCGCCGACGTGGTCCACTCGATCCCGGCGACCTCGATCGCCGGTGACCCGCTCGTTGCGCCCGATGAAGCGCCGCGTGGTGGTGGAATAGCGGCGCGGATCCTCGCCCCAGAGGGCCTTCGCCTCTTCCTGGCCGTAGTCCAGGCGGTAGACCTTCGGCCACTCCGGCCACGGGTTGTCGGCCGCGCGGGTGTCCGGCGGCCGGGGCAGGATCTCCAGCTGGCGCACGTTCCGGGCGCCCAGCCGGATCGCGGTGCCCACGCAGTCGGTTCCCGTGTCGCCACCGCCGATCACCACCACGTCCTTCCCGGCAGCGTCGATCGGCACGTCTGCGTCCGGCCCGGAATCGAGGAGCCGGCGCGTGTTGCCACGCAGGAAGTTCATGGCCAGGTGGATTCCGCCCAGCTCGCGGCCGGGGACGGCGATGTCGCGCGCGACCGTGGCGCCGGTTGCGAGCACCACGGCGTCGAACTCGGCCAGGAGCTGCTCGGGCGGCAGGTCCGGGCCGACCGTGACCCCGGTGACGAACCGCACGCCCTCGTCGGCCATGAGCTGGACGCGCCGCGCCACGACCCCCTTGTCGAGCTTCATGTTGGGGATGCCGTAGACGAGCAGGCCGCCGATCCGGTCCGCGCGCTCGAAGACCGTGACGAGATGGCCAGCCTGGTTGAGCTGCGCCGCGGCCGCGAGCCCGGCCGGACCGCTTCCCACGACCGCGACGGCCCGTCCCGAACGGGTGAGCGGCGGGTGCGGGACGACCCAGCCGTTCTCCCAGGCCCGGTCGGCGATCTCCTGCTCGATCGTCTTGATCGCGACCGGGTCGCCGTTGATCGCGACGGTGCAGGACCCTTCGCAGGGCGCCGGGCAGACGCGACCGGTGAACTCGGGGAAGTTGTTCGTGCGGTGGAGACGGATGCTCGCCTCGCGCCACTGCCCGCGGTAGACGAGGTCGTTCCACTCCGGGATCAGGTTGTTGATCGGGCAGCCCGAGGCCATCCCCGAGATGAGGGTCCCGGTGTGGCAGAACGGGACGCCGCAGTCCATGCAGCGCGCGGCCTGCTGGGTGAAGGTCACCGCGTCGAGCGGCGGGTGCGCTTCCTTCCAGTCGCGGATCCGCTCCAGGGGCGGGCGATTCTCGATCGCGCGGCGTCCGAACTCCATGAATCCGGTCGGCTTGCCCATCCCTAGGACCCCCCGACCCGCGCGAGGTCGGCGGCGTTCTCCTCGAAGGCGGCCATCTCCGCCTCGCCATCGCTGAGCCCGGCCGCGCGCATCCGGGCCTGGGCCTCCAGCACGCGGCGGTAGTCGTGGGGCATGACCCGCACGAAACGGCTGGCCGCCGTGCTCCAGTCCGCAAGCAGGGCCGCGGCGCAGGCGCTGCCGGTCAGCTCGGCGTGGCGCTCCACGAGGCCGCGGACCTCGGCGGTCTCGGCGGGATCCCGGAGCGGCTCCAGCGCCACCATCTCCGTGTTGCAGCCTGTCGCGAAATCGCCGCGCTCGTCGTGAACCCACGCCACGCCGCCCGACATGCCCGCCGCGAAGTTGCGCCCGGTCGGGCCGAGCACGACGACGCGGCCGCCCGTCATGTACTCGCAGCCGTGGTCCCCGAGGCCCTCCACGACCGCCGTCGCGCCGGAGTTGCGGACCGCGAACCGCTCCCCGGCGATCCCGCTGATGAACGCCTCGCCGCCGGTCGCGCCGTAGAGGGCGACATTCCCGGTGATCACGTTGTCGCGCGCCGGGAACGGCGCGCCCGTCGGCGGGAAGAGGACGAGCCTCCCGCCGGAGAGCCCCTTGCCCAGGTAGTCGTTCGCGTCGCCCTCGAGCAGGAGCGTGATCCCCGGCGGGATGAACGAGCCGAAGCTCTGGCCGGCGGAGCCGCGAAAGGTGAGCCGGATCGTGTCGTCCGGCAGGCCGTCGCGGCCCCAGCGCCGGGTGACCTCCGAGCCGAGCATGGTTCCCACCACCCGGTTGACGTTGCGGATCGGCAACGTGGCGCGGACAGGGTGGCCGTCCTCCAGGGCGGGACGGCACAGGCCAAGCAGGGTGGTCGCGTCCAGCGAGTCCTCCACCCGATGCTCCTGGGGGATCGTGCATGTCCGTCCCCGGCCGGGTGGCACCTCGGGCTGGAAGAGGATCCTGCTGAAATCGAGGCTGCGAGCCTTCGGGTGGTCGATCGCGGGGATCATCTCCAGGCGGTCGGACCGGCCGACCATCTCGTCGATCGTCCGGAAGCCGAGGCGGGCCATGTGCTCGCGCACCTCGGACGCGATGAACGTCATGAAGTTGACGACGTGCTGCGGATCGCCGCCGAAGTGCCGGCGAAGCTCGGGATCCTGCGTTGCGACCCCGACGGGGCAGGTGTTGAGGTGACAGGCCCGCACCATGATGCAGCCTAGTGAGACGAGCGGCGCGGTGGCGAAGCCGAACTCCTCGGCGCCCAGCAGCGCCCCGATCACCACGTCGCGCCCGGTCTTGAGCTGCCCGTCGACCTCGACCGCGATGCGCGAGCGCAGGTTGTTCATCATCAGCACCTGGTGGGCCTCGGCCAGCCCGAGCTCCCAGGGGACGCCGGCGTGCTTGATCGAGGTGAGCGGCGAGGCGCCCGTCCCGCCGTCGTGGCCGCTTATCAGCACGACGTCCGCATGGGCCTTGGCGACGCCGGCGGCGATCGTCCCCACGCCCAACCTCGGCGACCAGCTTCACGCTGATCCGGGCGTGGTGGTTCGCGTTCTTGAGGTCGTGGATCAGCTCCGCGAGGTCCTCGATGGAGTAGATGTCGTGGTGCGGCGGCGGGCTGATCAGGCCCACGCCAGGGGTCGAGTAGCGCGTCCGGGCGATCCAGGGGTAGACCTTGGAACCGGGCAGCTGGCCGCCCTCGCCCGGCTTTGCGCCCTGGGCCATCTTGATCTGGATCTCGCGCGCGTTGACCAGGTACTCGCTGGTCACGCCGAAACGGCCGCTGGCAACCTGCTTGATCGCGCTGTTCCGCGAGTCGCCATTCGGGAGCGGCGCATAGCGGGCCGGGTCCTCGCCTCCCTCGCCGGTGTTGGACTTGCCGCCCAGCCGGTTCATCGCGATCGCGAGCGCCTCGTGGGCCTCCGCGGAGATGGAGCCGTAGCTCATCGCGCCGGTCTTGAAGCGGCGCACGATCGCAGCGACCGGCTCCACCTCGTCGAGCGGGACCGGGCGAAGGGCCGGCCGCAGCTCCATCAGGCCGCGCAGCGTCGCGAGGCGCTTCGACCGGTCGTCCACGAGGCTCGTGTAGTCCTTGAACGTCGCGTAGTCGCCGGTTCGGACGGCGCGCTGGAGCAGGTGGATCGTGAGCGGGTTGAAGAGGTGCGTCTCGCCCTGGGACCGGTACTGGTACTGCCCGCCGATGCCCAGCTGGTGCTGCACGGCCGGCCGGCGGCTCGAGTAGGCACGCTCCTGGCGGGCACTGACCTCGTGCGCGACGCCCTCGATCCCGATCCCGCCGATCCGCGTCGGCGTCCCGCTGAAGTACTCGTCGATGAAGTCGCGGTTGAGCCCCAGCGCCTCGAAGACCTGGGCCCCGTGGTAGCTCTGGACCGTCGAGATCCCCATCCGGGAGATCGCCTTGATGACGCCTTTCAGGAGCGCCTTCCGGTAGCGCTTCTCGGCAGCCTCGGTGGGCCCCTCGATGACGCCCAGGCGCACCTGGTCGTCGATGGTCTCGAAGGCGAGGTAGGGGTTGATCGCGCTGGCGCCGTAGCCGACCAGGAGGCAGAAGTGGTGCGCCTCGCGCGGCTCCCCGGACTCGAGCACGAGACCCACCTGGGTGCGCGTTCCGGCTCGCACGAGGTGATGGTGGACCGCGGCGACGGCCAGGAGCGCCGGGATCGGGGCGTCCTTCTCGTCGTGGCCGCGATCGGAAAGGATGACCAGGTTATGGCCCTCCGCGATCGCCTCCGACGTCCGGCGGCGTACGTCCTCGATCGCCTGCCGGAGGCCCTGACCGTTGTCGGCGGTACGGAAGAGGATCGGCAGCGTGATGGAGCGGAAGCCGCGTGAGGCCGGCCCGCCGTCGAGCTGGCGGATCTTCTCCAGCTCCAGGTTGGAGAGCACCGGCGAGGGGAGCGCCAGCTGGAGCGCCGCCCGCGGTCCGGGCTCCAGGAGGTTGTCCTCCGGGCCGATGGACGTCTCCGTGGCCATGATGATCTCCTCGCGGATCGCGTCCACGGGCGGGTTCGTGACCTGCGCGAAGAGCTGCTTGAAGTACCCGTACAGGAGCTGGGGCTGATCCGAGAGGACGGCCAGCGCGGCGTCGTTCCCCATGGAGCCCACCGGGTCCGTGCCCGTGGTCGCCATCGGGTTGATGACGAGGCGCACGTCCTCGGCGTTGTAGCCGAAGACCTCCTGGCGGCGCAGCACGGTCTGGTGGTCCGGCTCGATGACATGGGGCGGGTCGGGAAGGTCGCCGATCCGGGTCAGCCACTGCCTGATCCACGTCCCGTACGGCTGGGCCGACGCGGCCGCGTCCTTGAGCTCGCGATCGGAGACGATCCGCCCCTCGGCGGTGTCGACGAGGAACATGTGGCCGGGCCTGATGCGGCCCTTTGCCACGACCTGCGCGACCGGGATGTCCAGGACGCCCGCCTCGGACGCCATGATGGCCCGGCCGTCGGCGGTGATGTAGTAGCGCGCCGGCCGCAGCCCGTTTCGATCCAGCGTCGCGCCCACGCGCACGCCGTCGGTGAAGGCGATCGAGGCCGGGCCATCCCACGCCTCCATGAGGCAGGCGTGGTACTCGTAGAAGGCCCGGAGCTCCGGCGACATCGTCTCGTCGCGGCTCCAGGGCTCCGGCACCAGCATCATCATCGCGTGCGCCAGCGAACGGCCGGACAGGTGGAGCAGCTCCAGGACGTTGTCCAGGATCGTGGAGTCGGAGCCCTCCGAGTCGACCGCCGGGAGCACCTTCTGGAGGTCGTCTCCGAACAGCGACGAGCGGAACATCGACTGACGGGCGTGGAACCAGTTGACGTTGCCGCGGAGCGTGTTGATCTCGCCGTTGTGGGAGATGTACCGGTAGGGGTGGGCCCGGGCCCACGACGGGAACGTGTTGGTGGAGAAGCGCGAGTGGACCATCGCGATCGCGCTCGCGAAGCGCGGGTCCACGATGTCCGGGTAGAACGCGAGGAGCTGCGACGCGTTCAGCATCCCCTTGTAGACGATGGTCCGGCAGCTCAGCGAAGCGATGTAGAAGTCCCCCCGGCCGGGCAGCGCCGAGCGCGAGATGGCCTTCTCGACGAGGCGCCGGGCGACGAACAGGCGGCGATCGAACGCGACGTCATCGGCGGTGCCGGCCGGCCGGCCGACGAACACCTGGCGGATCACCGGCTGGCTCGTCCGGGCGGTGTCGCCGAGGCCCGCCGCGGCGGTCGGGACGTCGCGCCAGCCGAGCAGGTCGAGGCCCTCGGCCGCGAAGACCCGGGCGACGTGCGCCTCGCAGGCCATCCGGCTGGGCTCGTCGCGGGGCAGGAAGAGCATGCCGACGCCGAATCCGGGCTCACCAGGGAGCCGGAGCCCCTGCTCCGCCGCCACGGCGTCGAGGAATCCGAACGGCACCTGGGTCAGCACCCCGGCGCCATCCCCGGTGTTGCGCTCCGACCCGCTGGCCCCCCGGTGCTCCAGGTTGACCAGCACCGTGAGCGCGTCGCGCACGATCCCGTGGGAGGGCCGGCCCGCGATGTCGCACACGAACCCGAACCCGCAGGCATCGTGTTCGAACGACGGTTCGTAGAGGGACTGGGCCACGCTGGATTCCCTTCGTGCGCTCGGTCGAGCGACGATAGCAACCCGCCCCGCGAGATTGGGTACCGACGAAGGGATGGTTCGGTTGCCGTCTCGGACCGGAGGGCACTGGCACTCGGACCGGAGGGGGACGGCGCGCCTGCGCCGGCGCGCCCGGGCGCCGGCGAAAGTCGGGCGCCAGGGCCAGACCCAGTGTGGCGCTGATGCGAGCCCCTGTGCGCGTCTGCATACAACGCGAAGGGAGTCCATCCTCGTGATGCGCGGTGCGTACATATTCTCGGTGGTGGATATGCCCGCAAGTCGCATCTCCGCCGGAAGACCGCTCCTGGCCGTATTCACAGCCGAGCGGGTGGCTGCATCAGAGGCTGCGTGGCCCCGGCGGCCGGCGCCAAGGACGGCCGGCGGCCGCGCCGAGGCCGGGCACTGACCCCGCATACTCCTTAACACCGCACGGCGGGAGGAGGCACTCGAGTGGCGAGGAAGAGCGGCGTGAAGCCCAACAGGACGGCAACGGAGCTGCCGTTCGAGCTGCCCCGTCTCACCATCTTTGAGGACGACGTGCTCCAGGCGCGTCGCGACTACGATGCGATCGACTTCGTGGATCGCGACTTCACGGGCCAGGACGCCAGCGATGTCCAATTCCTCGCCTGCCGCCTGCAGCGGTGCCGCCTCGACGGGCTCTCGCTGCGGCGCGCCCGCGTCATCGAATCCCTGCTTGCCGACATCCAGGGCGCGACTCTTGAGATGACTGACTCCACCTGGCGTGACTCCCGCCTGTCTGGAGGCCGCCTCGGTGCGGCCACGCTGACCGGCGCGACATGGACGAGCATCCGCGTGCGCGGCAGCAAGCTGGGCTTCCTCGACCTTGCCGGTGCACGCCTCGAGGACGTCACCTTCGAGGGCTGCGAGATCGGCGGCCTGGACGCCCGCTCCGCCCGGCTGCACTCGGTTGCGTTCATCGACTGCACGGTCGACGAGCTGAACCTGGCCGGGGCGACCCTCTCCAAGGTCGATCTGAGCGGCGCCAGGATGCGCTCCCTCGTCGGCGTCGAGAGCCTGAGGGGCGCGACCGTGAGCTCCGAGCAGCTGATCGATCTCGCGCCGATCCTCGCTGCCCAGCTCGGCCTCGAGGTGCGCCCCGACTGACCCGATGACGGCGGTCCGGGGCGGCCGACGGCGGCGCCCGGGGTGCGCGATGATCCGTCATGATGAGCCCGCTCGAGTCGCCCGCGCGCGTGGCCGCCGAGTCGGACTCGACGACGGCCGCGCCATCCCCCGGGATCATGCTGGCCTCCTATGCCGGGTTCATCCTGGTCGGATGGACGGGCCTGTTCGTCCCCTCGCTCATCCGGGACCTGCAGATCGACTTCGCCCGGTCCGACGCCGAGTTCGGCGTCGTCTACCTGGTCATCGCCCTCCTCTTTGCAACCGGGGCGCTGTCATCCGGGCTGGTTTCCGGGTTCGTCGGGCGGCGTGGGGTCAACGCAGCCGCGGCGCTGCTCATCGCCGCAGGGATGGCGCTCGAAGTCGCGGCTCCAACCTGGCCGGTGTTTGTCGCGGGGGCGGGCCTCACGGGAGCCGGCTGTGGCGCGATGGTCTCGGTGGGAAGCAGCATCGTGATGGACCTGGCGGCCAGCGGGAGCGGGGGCAGGCTCAGCCTCCTGCACCTCTTCTACAGCGTCGGCGCGCTCGTGGCACCAATCGCCATCGGCGTGCTGGTTAGCGTCGGGGTCGAGTGGCGCCTCATCGCGGCCGCCACGGGGCTGACGGGCGTCGCGCTCGCCGGACCGCTCTCGCGCGCGGGGTCGGTCCCACCGCGGCCCCGGCCCGCGGTACCGGTCGCGACCGCGAATCTCGAAACGGCCACGCGGAGCGGCCTTCGGCTCGCCCTCGCGGCGCTCGGCCTCGCGGGCGCCTGCTACGTGGCCGCCGAGTCCGGCGTATCGAGCTGGCTGGTCGCCTTCCTGGCCGACGAGCCGTTGACGGCGGCGACCCTCGCGCTCAGCCTCTTCTGGGCCGGCATCGCCGGTGGTCGCGTGGTCGCGAGCCGGATCGCCGACCGGTTCGACCCTGTCCGCTTCACCATCTCGTGCACGACTGCCGGTGGCCTTGCGATCCTCGCCGCGGTCGCCCTCGCCTCGGGACCGCTCCGGATTGGCCTCTTCCTCGCCGCCGGCTTCGCATTCGGTCCGGTCTACCCGATGATCATGTCCGTCGCAGGATCGCTCTTCCCGCACCGTGCAGCCGCCGTCGCCGGGATCGTGACCTCGACCGGGGTGATCGGGTCGATCACCTATCCCCCGCTGATGGGTCTGATCGCCGGCATAGCGGGCCTCGGTGCGGGGATGCTGGGCGCAGCTCTGCTGATCATCTCGAGCGGCGTGACCGTGGTCGGGGCGGGCCGGCTGGCCGGTGAGCCTCGCGATCCGGAGCGCACAACCTCCCGAGGGCGACCGTGAGCAGGCCCGGTCCCGGACAGGCGACCCTGCGCAGGCGCGCCCTCGCGCTCGAGTCCGCGACCATTGCCTGGAATGTCCTGGAGGGTTTCGTGGCGATCATCGCGGGCGTCCTCGCCGGGTCGGTGGCCCTCGTGGCGTTCGGGCTCAATTCGTCGGTCGAGGTCTTCGCCTCCGCGGTCGTCGTCTGGGAGCTGCGGGGCGTCGATCGCCGCAGGGAGCGGCGGGCTGTCAAGGCCATCGGGGCCGCCTACATCGTCGTTGCCGTCTACGTCCTGCTCGACGCCGGCAATGCCCTGCGCGCGGCGAACAAGCCCGAGGCATCGCCGATCGGGATGCTTCTCCTCGCGTTCACGGTCGTCATCATGGCCGCGCTCGGGATCGCCAAGCTCCGGGTCGGCCGGGAGCTCCACAGCGCGACGGTCACGGCCGACGGTCGCTTCAGCCTGGTGGACGGGTCGCTCGCCGGGACGGTCCTCGTCGGGCTGGCGCTCACGGCCCTTCTCGGGTGGTGGTGGGCCGACGCGCTCCTGGCCATCGGGATCTCGCTCATCGCATTCCGTGAAGGTCGCGAGGCCTGGTTGGGCGTGGGATCGGAGGCGGACCCGGAAACGCCGAGCGAGTGAAGGTGGATCGCGGCTCCCGACCGACACTCCGACGTGCCATTGCCGCGTTGCCGGGTCGCCGCGTCACCTGAGGCGCGGTATCCTCGCAGGTGCCCGCGCGGCTCCGCCGCGGCCCGCTTGATCTCGGAGGGGGGCCGACCAAAGCACGGCCGGGTGACCGCGCGGGCCGGATCCTGCGTCGGAGCAGGTGGGCAAAGGGACGCTGGGCCCCCGGTCGCACGGGCGCCACACGCGGCTCCGAGGGGGGTCAGAGTCGGGGGCGTCCCAATGCGCCGGGGGCCCGCGGCGAGCCTACACCGCTTCATCAGCATCTGATCTGAAGCCACCCGGGCGCCGGGTGCGCCCACTTCGCCCGTCGAGCGCGGTGCGAGTCGTCGACAAACGGCCCCCGGTCCGGCACCACTCCCTTCCTGCCGGGGAGCGGGCGGGAAGGCGAGGGTGCCGGGCAAATCCGGGGGCCTCGGTCAGAGTACCGCCTCCGACCGCTGCTTCCGAGCAGCTCCTTGCCCACTCCACGCCACGTTCCCGCGGTCTGACGTACCGTTTGGATCGGCCCGGCATCTGCGGGCCCGGCTCGAGAGGTTGTGCGATGCGCGTCCCCCGCATCTTCCTTCACGGTCTTGTCATTGTCGCGAGCGTTGCGGTTGCCGGCTGCACGTCGGCAGGCTCCCCGGCCCCCACGCCGCCCGCCAGCAGCGCACCCGGCGCCCTGGGCGCGGGAGCGTCGATCACGATCGGAACAGGTAGCTCGCCGACCCTGGGCACGTATCTGACCGGCGCGGGCGGGATGACCCTGTACCTTCGGACCTCGGACCCGTCAGGGGGGTCGTCCTGCACCGGCGGCTGCGCAACGACCTGGCCGCCGCTCACGGTCGCCGCCGGCGCCCAGCCGCTCGCCGGCACCGGCGTGAGCGGCGCGCTCGGGACGTTCGCCCGGCCCGACGGGTCGCTCCAGGTGACCTACAACGGCCAGGCGCTCTACTACTACGCCGCGGACACCAAGTCGGGTGACACCAGTGGGCAGGGCGTGGGCGGGGTCTGGTTCGTCGCCCCGGTCACCGGTAAGGGTGGCGCCGCTCCGTCTCCTTCCCCCAGCGGAGGCTACGGCTACTGACGATCTCGCGCGGCGGTTCGGAGAGCCACGCAACCCCGATCACCCACGTGGTCTGAGCGCGCAAGGAAGCGCGAACGCAAGGAAGCGCGACAGCCCTCCGGAGTCGTGGGTCGATGTCGGCGCTCCCCCTCGAGCAGGAGCGCCTGCTCGGGGCTGCGACTGGTCGTGCGGCCGCCCGCCAGAACGCCCCATTTGTGGTGCCGGGGGCGCGCAGAATCCGACCATGCCGCCTCGGGTGCTGCTCGTCGAGGATGACCCGTCGATCCGGGAAGTGACCGCGCTCGGCCTGGTCGCTGGCGGGTTCGAGGTGGGGACCGCGGCCGACGGGCCAGCCGCCCTGGCACGCTTCCGCGAGGAGCCGCCGGACGTGATCGTGCTGGACGTCATGCTCCCACTGCTCGATGGCCTGGCGGTCTGCCGGGCGATCCGTGCCGAGTCGGCCGTGCCGATCATCATGCTCACGGCACGGACCACCGCGATCGACGTCGTTGCGGGCCTGGAGGCGGGGGCCGACGACTACGTGCGCAAGCCGTTCGAGCTGCCCGAGCTTCTCGCCCGCATCCGCGCCACGTTGCGACGGGCTGTCCCGGCAGGATCGCAGCTCCTCCGCCTGGGACCGCTCCAGATCGACGAGCCCGGGCACTCGGTGCGCCGTGACGGGCAGGAGATCGCGCTCAGCCATACGGAGTTCCGGCTACTGTCGACGCTCGCGCGGCGACCGGGCCAGGTGTTCACGCGCGAGGCCCTGCTCGACCAGGTGTGGGGCTACGACTTCCTGGGCGACTCGCGGTTGGTCGACGTGGCGATCCAGCGACTGCGGGCCAAGGTCGAGGTTGACCCGGCCGAACCGCGACTCGTCCTGACCGTGCGAGGCGCCGGGTACAAGGTCGCGCGGCCCGAGAGCCCACCGCGGACGGGGCCCGACGGGGCACGCCGCGATCGCCGATGAGCCCGCGCGGCGTGCGGGGCCGCCTGATCGCGGCCGTGATCGGGCTGGTGGCCCTCACCTGCATCGTGCTCGGCGGTGGTGCCTACGCCTACGTCGCGACATCGCTCCGGGCGCAGCAGCTCGACGCGGCCCGCGATCTGACGACGTACAACGTCGCTGTCCTGGCGGTCGAGCGCCTGCCGTCGGCCGCGACGCGGGCCGACCTGGAGGCGAGCCATCTCCTGGACGGCTTCTCCGCTCGCGGGATCCTGGGCACGATCGTCGACTTCGGCGACGGCGATCCGTACGCGTCGAATCTGATCGCGGCGGGCCTGGCGGACCGGACGTCGCCTGCGCTCCGTTCCATTGTTGCCACGGGCGACGTCGGATACGAGCGGACGAGCCTCGGCGGTCAACCGCTGATCATCCTGGGTGCCCGCCGACCACCGACCGGCCCGGCGTTCTACTTCGTCTTCGACGCGTCGGAGGTCGAGGGGGCCATCCTGCGGCTCGGCCAGGCGCTGCTCGGGTGCGGCATCCTCCTGGTCCTGCTGGCTGCACTCGCCGGGGGCAGGTTGGCGCGCGGCCTGCTCCGACCGGTGCGCGATGCGGCCGGCGCCGCCGAGCGAATCGCGGACGGCGATCTGTCGGCCCGCCTGGACGCCGTAGCCGGTGACGAGTTCGGACGCTGGGCGGCCTCGTTCAACCGGATGGCCGCCGCGCTCGAGGCGCACGTCACGGAGCTCCAGGAGGCCCGGGCGCGGGAACAGCGTTTCGTCGCCGACGTTTCGCATGAGCTTCGGACGCCGCTCACCGCGCTCGTCGCCGAAGCGTCGCTGCTCCGCGATCACCTGGCGACACTCCCGGCCGGTGGCCGTCGGGTCGGCGAGCTGCTCGTCGCCGATATCGGCCGGCTGCGCGGCCTGGTCGACGACCTGATGGAGGTCTCCCGCTTCGACGCCGGAAGCGAACAGGCGGATCTCACGGCGTTCGAGCTGGGCACATTCGTCCGCGCGACGGCTGCCCTTCGCCTGCCGGACGCGCAGGTCAGCGTCCCGGCCGGGTCGACCCTGATCGTGACGGATCGCCGCCGGCTCGACCGCATCCTCGCCAACCTGCTCGACAACGCGCGGATCCATGCCGACAACAAGGAGGTGGAGATGGAGGCCAGGCTGGAGCCGGACGCAGACGGCCGCGACTGCCTGGTCGTGTCGGTGTCGGACCAGGGGCCGGGCGTCCCCGTGGCCGAGCTCCCGCATCTGTTCGAACGCTTCCGCAAGGCAGATCCCTCGCGCCACCTCGGGGGCAGCGGCCTGGGGCTCGCCATCGCCAGGGAGCACGCACACCTGCTCGGCGGGACCCTCGCTGCCTCGCACAGGCCCAGCGGCGGCATGCGGTTCGAGCTGCGGATACCTGTGACGCGACCGTTACCCGGCGGCGACGATGCGGTAACGGGACAGGACCACGCTGCGGCGCATCTGGAAGCTCGCAGGGAGTGACGTTCATGAACCGGGTCGCGTTTCTTGTGCTCCTCCTGCTCGTCGTGGCTGGCTGCAGCCCCACGGTGGGTGATGCCGGTCCGCTCGCGGTGACATCTCCCGGCGTGGCCGGAGGCACCCCGACAAACAACCTCCCGCTCGCGTCGCCCGCGTCGTCAGCCCTCCCTGCGGTCTCCGGCACGCCCGCGTCAAGCCAACCGGCAAGCCCGCCTCCGTCGACCCCCGGGTCGTCGGCGTCCCCGGCGCCCGTGGCGTCCGGCTCGATCGACCTGGTCGTCTACCTGCTGCTCGGCCAACGGCTGGTTCCCGTGCAGCGGCAGGTTCCGGCCACGCTCGCCGTCGCTCGCGCGGCGATGACGGCGCTGCTCGCCGGTCCGACGCCACTCGAAGGATCAGGTCCGTCCGCGCTTACCACGTTGATTCCCGCCGGGACGCAGCTCCTCGACATCGGGCTGTCGAACGGCGTCGCGGTGGTCGACCTGACCGGGCCGGTTCGAGTCGGGCGGAGGCTCGAGCTCGATGTTCGGACGGCTTGGACAGGTGGTGTACACGCTGACCCAGTTCCCCACGGTAACCGGCGTCACATTCCGCCTGGACGGCCAGCCCGTGACGACCTTTTCCGGCGAGGGCATCGTGCTGACGGGTCCGTCCGTGCGGGCTGACTACCGCGACTTCCTGCCAGCGATCTTCGTCGACTC
This sequence comes from uncultured Chloroflexia bacterium, assembly GCA_963800795.1. GTDB lineage: Bacteria > Chloroflexota > Limnocylindria > Limnocylindrales > CSP1-4 > CTSoil-043. Next base: position 108,435 of record CAWDCJ010000001.1, on the reverse strand, counting down.
GCCCGCCTGGAGTAGCACGATCCCGAACCCGGCCCGGGTGTCGGGCATCGCGAATGTCTTCGAGGCGCAGTTCGCGGCCGAGATCGTCGCGTCCGACGGCACGGTGCTTGCCACGCAGACCATCTCCGCGTCATGCGGCACCGGGTGCTGGGGCACGTTCGCGGCCACGATCCCCTACCAGGTCGATCGGGCCCAGCGGGGCTGGCTCACCGTCTACGATCTCTCGGCGCGTGACGGCACGCGCGAGAACGTCAGCTCATACCCGGTGACGCTCTCGCCGGGCGGATGAGGGTCGACCAAGGCAGGCGGCAAGACGGCGAGACGGCGAGGTCTCGGGCGGCGAGTTGATGGTGCGTGGAAGCGCACGAACGAAGTGTACAGGTGGCGCGACGGACCAGGCGACGACCGAGCATCAGATTCTCGTGTTCGTGATCGAAGCCATCGGGTCGTGACGCCTCGCCGACGGCTTCCTCGGTGCGCTCGGGCATCAAAGGGCGACGGGTCATGGCGACCTGTCCGCGCCTGCAGCCCCGGTTGGGTGATGGCTGACGCTGTCGCCCGCATCGAGGCGATCGGCCGGACGGCCCCGGACCGTGCGCTCCTGCGGCGCGCCCTCGAGCAGCTGGACGCCCGCCATCGGCTCGTCTCGAAGATCGCGTCGGAACCGAACCTCGCGGCGATCATGACCGAGTTCGTGACCCGCCTGGTGGACGCCTTCGGCTCGCTGTCGGCCATCCGCGGCCGGGCCATTCTCGATATCGCGTGCGGGTCCGGCTCCAGCCGATCGCCGGTCACGGGCCGAATCACGTCCGAGTTCGAGCCGTGGATGTGCCGGCTGCTCGTCGAGCTCGGGGCGCACCCTGTCGGGCTCGACATTGGCGACAACACGGGCGAGGCGTTCGAGCATCATCGGGTGGACCTCGGGATCATCGGGGCGCTCGACTTCCTGGCCACCGCCTCGTTCGATGCCATCCATGAGAGCCGGCTCTTCGGCTCACCGGAGTTCCGATCCGCGCACGGGCCGGCCACCGAGCGAATTCGTCGCGAGATCCATCGCCAGGAGCGGCGCCTCCTGCGGCCGGGCGGGATCCTGATCCACAGCGACGGTCGACCCGGTCGGGGCGAACCTGGGCATCCCGGACAACCGGCAGGTTCCATCACCCCCGCGGCTCGCCTGCCCCGCAATGACCGATGATAGGTGCCCATGGAACCACTCGAGCTGGTCCTCGGCATCCTCGTGGTGGCGGCCGTCCTCTGGGACGTGTTCGAGACGATCGTCGTCCCGCGACCCACGCCTGGCCGGTTCCGGCTCGGTCGCTACCTGGTCCGGGGCGCCTGGCGTCTCGCTCGCGGGCGCACCGGCGCCGGGGTGGGGGCGACGCGTGACCGCCTGCTGGGCCTGTTCGCGCCCGGCGCCACGGTCCTCCTGCTCGTGGTCTGGCTGAGCGGGCTCATCCTCGGGTACGGCCTCATCCTTCTCGCTCTGCGTGCCGAGATCCAGCCAGCACCGCGTGACCTCGGGACCACCCTGTACTTTGCGGCGAGCTCCATCCTCACCCTCGGGTTCGGGGATATCGTGGCCTCCGGGGGTCTCGCCCGGATCGTCGTCGTTGCCGCCGCGGCAAGCGGCCTCGGCATCGTGGCCCTCGTCGTCACCTTTCTCTTCTCGCTCTTCGGCTCCTACCAGCGACGCGAGGTCTCCGTCGTCACGCTTCAGGCCAAGGCCGGTGTGCCGTCCTCGGCGATCGTCCTGCTCGAGTTTCTCGCCCGGATGGACCTTGTCGCGCGATTGCCGGACTTCTTCGACGAGTGGGAGCGCTGGGCGGCCGAGGTCCTCGACTCCCACGTCGCATACCCGCTCCTGGGGTACTTCCGCTCCAGCCACGACAACTTGTCCTGGATCAGCGCCCTCGGCACGGTCCTCGACACGGCCAGCCTCGTCCTGACCACGATCCGAGACGTCCCGCGCGGCCACGCCGAGCTCGTGAAGCGCGTTGGATCGCACCTCGTCGAGGACATCACGAATCTCGGCTTTCGCTCCGGGGGCTCGATCGGCATCGACCGTCTCGCGTATGACTCCGTCTACGCGCGACTCCTCGATGCCGGCTACCACCTCGTGCCATCAGACGAGGCGTGGGAAGCCTTCTCCGCCGCCCGTGCGACCTATGCCCCGGGCCTCGAGGCCATGGCGACCTACTGGGCCGTGCCCTCGCCGTCCTGGTTCGGCGGGAGCGAGTCGCTCCGATCGCCCACCCACCGACAAGGCGACGCGGTGTAGCGACACCTTGACCCGGTTCCCGTCAGCGGCGCTCCCGCCAGGCCTGGAACGTGGGCCAGCCCCAGCGCACGGACGCCGCGGCGATGACGAGGCCCACCACGAAGAACGTGGGGTGGAGGAAGCTCAGCTCCTGGATGATCGCCAGCTCGACGACGATCCAGATCATCTGGGCGCAGCCGATCGCGAACGCCAGGAATGGCGCGACGGTCGACCGTCGGAGACCCAGCACGGCGACGACCAGCGACCCTACCCCGAAGAGCCCGCCGAGGATCAGGCCCGGAACCAGGAAATCGCTGAATGGGCTTCCCGCGAGCAGCGCGACATCGAACTGCATCACGCTGCCGTCGGGTTTCGACACCAGCGCGATCCCCCCGGCGAGGGCGCCCAGCCCGAGCAGCACGAGGAAGGCGATCGCCGTCTTGCCGGCGGCATGGAGCTCGGGCCGCGGGATGTCACCGATTCGCTGGGCAGGAAGAGTCCGGGAGGTCATCTGGCGCTGGTCTCCGAGGGCTGCGGGCGGACGCGTGCCGTCGATCTTCCGGATCGACGGCGTGGGGACACAGGGCCGCTCGTCCTTCGGCCGGCGGCCGAACGTCCCGAGGCGGGGATCCGGGCCGACTGTCCGTCGACTGAACCGGGGACCCCGCCGCGGGCGGTTGCGCGGCCCGGGACCGCGTCAGTCGAGCGCAGGCATCCTCGGCGACGGGATCGGTTCGGAGCCACGCCTGGCGTCGACCGCAGGGTCCGCGCCAACGTGGGTCCGAAGCTCGAGCTCCTCGAGCATGAATGTCGCGAGGACGGCCAGCACGGCCGCACCCACGCCGAGCACCATCGAGTTCGCGATCGCGATCGTGAACGCCTGGTGGAACCCCTGGACGAACACCTGCTGGAACTGCGCCGGCAGCTGGCTCACGAATGCGAGCGGGTTGCCGCTTCCCGTCACCGACGTGAGCTGACCCATGTCGAAGCCCGCCGGCGCGCTCGCCGGGACCATGGCCGCCGGCGCCCCGGCGGCCACGATCTGATCGTGGAGCAGGCCCCACGTCAGGTTGTCCCGGAACATCGTGAACGCGAGCGTGAGGCCCATCGTCGTGCCGATCTGGCGGAACAGGGTCAGGTCACTCGTTGCCGCACCCAGCTCGCTGAAGGGCACCGCGTTCTGGACGATGATCGTGAACACCGCGAACGTCGGTCCTACGCCGAACCCGGCGATGAACATCCAGCCTGACAGTACGAGGTTGGACGTGTCAGCCCGAAGGCCGGACATCAGGAACAGGCCGATCGCCAGGATCACGAGCCCGGCGAGCACGACCACCTTGTAGCGGCCCGTCCGGCTCACGAGATAGCCCGAGGCAATCGAGCTGATGATCAGGCCGACGAGGAAGGGCAGGAGCTGGTAGCCCGAGGCCGTGGCGCTCGAGCCTTCGACGATCTGGAAGTAGAGCGGCAGGAAGATGATCGCCGCCCCGAACCCGAAGGTCGCCAGGAAGATCGCGACCATCGAAGCGCTGAATGTGCGGTTTCGGAACAGGTGCAGCGGAATGATGGGCTCTGCCGCCCGCGCCTCGACGATCACGAACACGCGCGAGGAAGACGATTCCGGCCGCGATGCTGCCCCAGACGGCCGGGTCGCTCCATTGCGACGTCTCGGCGAGGGTCAGGCCGACCAGGATCGGCAGGAGCCCGAGGCTCAGCGTGATCACGCCTAGGTAGTCGATCCTGATGTCGCGCCGGCGCCCCTTGATGTTCGGCAGCAGGCGGCCGATCACAGCCAGGGCCACGATCCCGATCGGCAGGTTGACGAAGAACACCCAGTGCCAGCTGAAGTTGTCGGTGAGGAACCCACCGAGACCCGGCCCGATCAGGAATGCGATCCCGAAGACCGCTCCGAAGAGGCCCTGGTACTTGCCCCGCTCGGCGGGCGTGAAGAGATCGCCGATGACCGCCAGGGCGATCGGGAACAGCGCGCCCGCGCCGAGACCCTGGAGGCCCCGGAACAGGATCAGCTGCCACATCGTCTGGCTCAGGCCCGACAGGACCGAACCGATCAGGAACAACGTGATACCGATCAGGAGCAGGGGTCGCCGGCCGTAGAGGTCGGACAGCTTCCCGTAGATCGGCACGGTGATCGTGCTCGTGACCAGGAAGATCGTGACAACCCACGTGTAGTAGTCGGCGCCCTTGAGCTCGGTGACGATCCTCGGCAGGACCGGGCCCACGATCGTCTGATCGAGAGCGGCCAGGAACATCCCGAGAAGGATCGCGCCGAGGATCTCGAACTTGGCGCGCCGCTCGAGGCCGAGCGCCGGATCGTTCTCCTCGGTCGGAATGTCCGCAGTCAGCTCGTCTGGGAACGCGTCCATGGATCTTCCCCCCTCCCATGGCTGGCGTCGACCTGTCATCGATCGGCGCCGATGTCTGTGAGCCCGGTCATTGGCGGTGCCGCCAGGCACGCGCGGTGATCGCTATGGATGGCGACACCCCTCGTGGCCACTTGCGGGGCGTCACCGATGGAAGACTAGATCGTAGCGGGTCGACAGAAATCGGGCTGCCGCGACCCTGGCGATCATGGCGGCCCTGACCCGAGGCTGGGCATTTCGCGCCCGCCCGGTCGCGGTCCGGCAGGCCATTTGATGAGAGGTTCCACATGTGCGCCCAAGGGACACCACACGCTGTGCCCATAGGGTTCAGGTGTAGCCCGGGTTACCGGGCAGGCAGAAGGAACCCCCTCATGAACGCGTCAATCCATCGACTCGGCCTGGCGGTCGCCGGCCTCGTCGTCGTCGCGACCGTCGGTGGCTTCTTCGTGGCCGACGGTTACTTCTCGGCCAGCGGGACCACGTCCCCGGCTCCGGTCATCACCGACGGCAGCACTTGCGCCGTCGCCAGCCGCGACCGGGACCCCGCAGCCAGAGCTGGTGTACGTGCGGCCTGCGCCATCGCCCCAGGTCATCCACGTCACCAAGACGGCTCCTCCGGCACCGCCGCAGGTGGTCCACGTCACCGTGCCCGGATCCGGCGGTGAGGGCAGCGACGGCGAGGGCGGCGGCGAGACGGACGGCGGAGGCGACTGATGGCAGCACGACCGGTCGCCGATCCGGCCGGGACGCGCCCACCTGCGCCCAGGCCCAACCCGACCCGCCTGCGGTTCGCCCTGGGCACGGGCGGCGTCGCCGCCCTGTCCGCGCTCCTCACCGCGATCGTCGTGCCGCCCTCGTCTGCAAGCCCGTCGTCACCGGTCGCGATGCCTGTGGCGCAGGCGACGGTCACCCAGCAGCGCCCGGTCCAGTACGTCCAGCTGGCACCCGGGCAGTCTCCACCGCCCGGCGCCCAGGTGATCGACGCCAAGGCTCCGAAGCCGATCACGATCGTCACGACCGTGCCGGCTCCGGCCCCGCAGACGGTGGTGGTGCGGACGACGCAGTCCGGGAAGGTCCTGCCGTGATCACCCTCGACCGGCCTGGCCGAGCCCGGCGTGCCCCACGGATCGCGCCGCCGACGCCGATCGTCCCCGTGTCGGTCGCGACCGCCGCCATGGGCGGCCGCCTCGTCGTTCACCTGGCGGCGGGGGCGGACGGAGGGCGAGCTCGACGTGACGCCGAGCGTCTCCTCTCGCGCATCATCCGGTGGGCGGACCGGCTGAGCCGGCACCTTGACACGTCCGAACTCTCCGCCCTGAACGCCGATCCGCGCCCCGGCGTGCCTGTCGGCCCGACGCTTGGGGCGGTGTTGCGGGCCGGGCTGGAGGCAGCGCAGGAGAGCGGCGGCCTGGTGGACATCGCCCTGCTCGATGCGCGCCTCGCCGCGGAGGGGTTGGCCGAGGCTGCCCGCGGACGGCGCAGCGTCACGCACCTGGTCCCTCGCGCCTGGCCCGCGTCGGAGAGCGCTGGTGCACCGCCCTCCCGGGGTCCGCTTCGACCTCGGAGGTGTCGCCAAGGGCTGGCTCGCCGATCGGGGCCTCGCGCTGCTTTCATCGTGGCCGAGCGCCGTGATCGACGCCGACGGCGACCTGGCCGTGCGTTGCGCTCCCGGGCAGCTCTGGGCGGTTGCCGTCGACGACCCGCGCACCGACGGCGCATCGCTCGCGATCCTCCACCTCGCGGCTCCGCGCGACGGTCAGCCCGCCCGTTGGGGCGTCGCGACGTCGGGCACATCGGTCCATCGCTGGCGCACCGGCGACCAGGTGCGCCACCATCTCATCGATCCTCGCACGGCGGCTCCGGCGATCACGGACGTGGTGCAGGCCACCGTCGTGTGCGGGTCGGCCCTCCGGGCCGAGGTCCTGGCCAAGGTGGCCGTCATCGCCGGCTCGGTGGACGGCCTGGCCCTGCTCGAGCGCGCCGGCGTACGCGGAGCGGTCATCCTCACCGATCGAGGCGAAACGCTCGCGCTGCCCTCGACGCTCGCGCTGCTGGCGGCGTGAGGGCGCCCCCGATGATCGAGATGTCCGAGCGTCCCGGAGCGCCCGTGCCGCAGGCCAGGCCACGGCCGATCCGCCGGGGCCCCACCTACCGCGGTCTCCCCCGCCCCGTCCAGGCGATTGCCTGGCTGGCCACCTCGGCGATCCTCGGGGTCATCATCGGCTCGACGCTCCCGGAGGCGCTGCGCGCCCTTGGAGCAACCGCGGCCCTCGCGCCGGGCAAGCTCGCCTGGTACGGCGTCCGCGCCACCGGCTTCCTGGCCTACTTCGCGGTCGCCGGATCCGTCATCTACGGACTTCTGCTGTCGACGAAGCTGCTCGACGCGATCGCCCACCGGCCGGTCAGCTTTGCCCTGCACAAGGACCTGGCACTGGTCGGCCTCGCCCTGTCCGCGCTCCACGGGCTCCTGCTGCTCGGCGACCACACCTACGCGTTCAGCCTCCTCGCGATCACGATCCCCTTCGCGTCGCCGTACGCGCCTGCCGCGGTCGCCATCGGCCAGCTCGCCTTCTACATCGTGGCCATCGTCACGGGCAGCTTCTACGTGCGCCGGCAGATCGGCCAGCGTGCCTGGCGAACCATCCACTACCTCACGTTCCTGGGGTTCGTGGGCGTGACCGCCCATGGCATCGCGTCCGGCTCCGACACTGCCGCCCCCTGGGCCGTCTGGGCCTACCTCGTCCCGGTCGCTGCCGTCGTCTTCTTCTTCACCTACCGCGTCGTGGTGAGCGTTGGCCAGCGGCGCGACACGGCGGGCACCATCACGCTCTCTGCCGCCGGGAACCGAGCCATCCGATGACGACGCAGTTCGAACCCCGGCTGCTGGCCGGGCCGGCCCTCGCCGACGGACCGGAACCCCTTCGGCGCACCGCGCCCGGCTTGGCGACCTGCCCCGGTCAACCGACCGGCAGGAGGTCATCTCCGTGCTCGGGGCAAGCGGCCTGCTCGGCAGGGGCGGCGCTGGCTTTCCCGTCGGACGCAAGTGGCGGGCGGTCGCCGAACGCTCCAACGGCGACGCGGTCGTTGTCGTGAACGGCGCCGAGGGCGAGCCGAGGAGCGCAAAGGACCGCGCCCTGATGGAACGCCGGCCGCACCTGGTGCTCGACGGCGCGACGCTGGCGGCCGAGGCCGTCGGTGCCCCCGACGTCATCCTCTACGTGGGCAGTGAGCACACGGAGGCCCGCCGGGCGCTGGCCCAGGCGATCGCCGAACGCGAGCCCCGCCGCCGCCTGCGCGTCCAGCTCGTGGCTGCGCCCGTCGGCTACGTTGCGGGCGAGGCCTCCGCGGTCGTTCACTACCTCAACGCGGGGGATGCGCGCCCGACCTTTCTCGACGAGCGGCCCCACGAGCGCGGAGTTGCCGGGCGCCCCACGCTCGTGCAGAACGTGGAGAGCCTCGCCTACGCCGCCCTCATCTCGCGGTTCGGTGACGCCTGGTACGGCGAGGTCGGCCGTGGCGCGACACGCGGATCCGCGCTCATCACGGTGAGCGGCGCGAACGCCCGACGGGCAGTTCGCGAGATCGAGTACGGCACCACCATCGGCGAGGTGGCGCGGCTGTCCGCCGCCGCATCGTCCGCTTACGCCGTGCTGCTGGGCGGCTACTTCGGCACCTGGGCCGTGCTCGACGAGGTGCGGGACGAGCCCCTCGACCCCTTGACCATGCGGGAGCGTGGGCTTGGGTTCGGGTGCGGCGTCGTGTTGTTCATGGGACGCGGCACCTGCGGCGTGGCGGCCACGGCCGAGATCATGACGTACATGGCGGGCGCCACCGCCGCGCAGTGTGGGCCGTGCGTCTTCGGTCTCGCGGCCATTGCGCAGGCTGTCCGGCGTCTGGCGGATGGAACCGCGCCCGGCCACGAGCTCGAGCGCATCGCTGCCTGGGCCGCCCAGGTTGAGGGCCGCGGCGCCTGCCACCACCCGGATGGCGCGATCGCCCTCCTGCGCAGCGCGCTGCGCGTCTTCGCCGACGACTTCGCCCGACACCAGGCGCATCGGCGGTGCCCGGCCGAGCGCTCGGACGCCGCCTGACATGGCCCAGGCGCTGCGGCTCGATCCGATCCGCTGCGACGGCTACGGCGTGTGCGCGGTACACCTGCCGGAACGCATCACGCTCGACGAGTGGGGCTACCCGGTGATCGAGCCCGGCCCGATCCCGGAACACCTGCTGTCCCGCGCCCGCCGCGCCACCGATGCCTGCCCGGTCCTCGCCCTCCGCCTCATGCAGGTCGCCGCCGCGACCGCGAGGACGGATCCCCGGGCTGGGCGTCACGCGCTCCGGGCCGGCGCGCGGAACGTCCGCTAGGCGCGGAGGTCGGTCGACCAACGAGTCCGGCCGCCACGAGCGATGACGTCAGGCAGCCGCCGCGTCCTCGTCCGGCCCGCTCATGGGCTCCAACCGTGCCGATCGGCGATGGGCCCGACCGGCGACCAGCAGATCCGGGCCTAGGAGATCGTCCGAAGCGCGGGCCACATCGCGGTCCACGACGCGCGCAATCCGGTGCACACCGTGACAGCTTCTCCCTGCTCGCTGTTCTGGATTCCGAGCCCGTTGTCGATGTGGGCGACATCGTGACAGTCCACGAAGAACTGGCTCCAGTCGGCCGGTCTCCAGTCCCCGACATGGATGACGACCGTCCGATCGTCAGGCGGTGGCCCCCACGACCAGTAGCTGTTGTGACCCGAGTAGACGGGGGGCAGCCCGGTGCCGAGCAGCACGAGCGGGCTCGCCTCGCTGTAGTCGTTGGTCAGGATCACGGCGCGCGCGCGCTCGTCCGCGGGCAGCGCGGCCACGACCCCTTCCACGGTTGCGACGAACTGCGGCCAGCCGATCTGGTTGGCCGTGTCCGGGACCGTCGCGGGGAGCGTCGACGTGGCGAACGCGGCGACGGGCAGGATCGGCAGCGTCAGGTAGGCGATCAGCGCTCCGGACAAGACGGCGGCGGTCCCGAAGCTCGCCAACTTGAGGCGGACGTGGCCACGGGCCAGCCAGCGATCGAGGAGCACGCCACCAGCGGCCATGAACACGCAGGCGCTCCCGATCGCGTAGTACGCCTTGCCGCCGCTGACCGCGACGAGGAGGAGCGCGACGATGGCGGCGGTCCCGATCGTCCGCCAGGGCGACGCTGCCTTCGCGACGAGCATCCAGACCAGGCCCGCGGCGCTCACCGGGAAGAGCAGCGGCCCGGTGAAGAGCCAGAGCAGCGGCACGGCCTGGGCGCGGTTGTCGGCCGCATACCCGGCGATCGCCTGCGCCATCGTGAGCTGCGGCCAGCCGTTCGTCGCCTCCCAGGCGAGGTTCGGCGCCCAGAGCAGCACCGCGAGCCCGATGGCCGACCACGCCCACGGCGAGCGCACGACATCCCAGCGCCGCGCCAGGACGAGTCCCACTGCCAACCCCGCCCCCAGGAACAGGAGTGTGTCCTTGTTCTCCAGGCCGATCCCGGTCACCACGCCCACGACAAGCCAGAGGCGCCGGTCGCCACCGGCGAGCAGCTTCACCAGCAGCCACAGCACGATCGCCCACGCGAGCAGGTCCGGGTCGGTCGTGGTGTCGAGATGGCCCGCCCCGAGATAGCCTGAGATCGCGGCCGTGATCGCCGCGAGCAGCTGCGCCCGTCGCGATCCGCCGAGGTCACGCGCCATGAGCGCGATCAGGACCACGATGGCGGCCATCTCGAGTGCGGGCAGCAGTCGAACGGCGGTCGGCGAGACTCCGAGCAGGGCCACCGACGCTGCAGAGAGCAGCGGCGTCAGGGGCGGCTGATCGACGTAACCGAACGCTGGGTGCTGGCCCGCCACGACGTAGTACATCTCGTCGCCGTGGAAGCCGTAAGCGCCGGCAACGGCAAACAACCCGGCGAGCATGAGGCCGGTCACCAGGAGCACCGGCCAGGGGACTTCGAGCCATGGGATGCGGGGGCGGGCCGCCCCCGAACCGGCCGGTCGTGCTTCGGTTGCCACGCTCGAACTCTGCCACAACCCCGGATTCACCCTGCCCGAGGTCCTTCGTGGTCTCGGTATAGAGTGACCTGAACCGAGAAGGCACCCGTCACCGCGTCGGTCGAGGGCCGGAGAGCCGGCACTCGTCCCTCGCGTACGCTGCAGCCGAGAGCCGCGGCGGGTCCGATCGCTCGGGACAAGGGGCTGCGGCGATGACCATGGCGATGACGCGGGCGTGCCCGAATTGACCGGGATGCCTGACCGGCGACTTGCGATCGAGGGGATCTCGAAGCGCTACGGCGAGACGGTCGCCGTGCAGGACCTGAGCTTCGAGGTAAATGCCGGGGAGCTGTTCGGGTTCGTCGGGCGCAACGGCGCCGGCAAGACCACGACGATGCGAATCGCGCTGGGCGTGCTCGCGCCTGATGCCGGCGTGGTGCGCTGGCTGGGCGTGCCGCTGACGTTCGAGGCCCGGCGCCGTATCGGCTACATGCCAGAGGAGCGCGGCCTCTACCCCAAGATGCGTGTGGCTGAGCAGCTGGCCTACCTCGGCGAGCTGCACGGCATGACGGACACCGAGGCGCGAGGATCGACCGAGCGCTGGCTGGAGCGGTTCGGCCTCGCCGAGCGCCGCAACGATGAGGTCCAGGCGCTCAGCCTGGGCAACCAGCAGCGGATCCAGCTCGCGGCGGCGCTCGTCTTCGGCCCCGACGTGCTCGTCCTCGACGAGCCCTTTGCCGGGCTCGATCCCCTGGCCGTCGACATCATGAGCGCCGTCCTCCGCGAGGAGGCCGAGGCAGGCATCCCGGTCATCTTCTCGAGCCACGAGCTCGAGCTCGTCGAGCGGCTGTGCGACCGCGTGGGCATCGTTGACCACGGTCGGATGGTCGCCTGCGGCACGGTCACGGAGCTCCGTGCGGGCGGCCGCGAGCGGCGCTGGATCGACAGCCCGGCTGCGCCAACCGACTGGGAAATCGGCGTGCCGGGCGTCCACCTGCTCCAGACCGACGGCACGCGGCGGCTGTTCGAGCTCGACCCGGGCGTCGACGATCAGGCGCTGCTCCAGGCGGCACTGGCCACCGGCCCGGTGCGCGAGTTCGAGCGCGTCGAGCCCAGCCTCGGCGAGCTCTTCCGGACCGTCATCGGGGAGGCGGTGGCATGAGCGCGCCATCTGTGCGCCCGGGCGGAACGCGCCACCTGCCGACCACCGTTCTCGTCGCCCGTCGCGAGGTCCGCATGCGCCTGCGCTCTCGGGTCTTCGTCGGCGGCACCATCGTGATGACCGTTTTCGTCGTGGTCGGCATCGTGGCCGCGTCGCTGCTCGCCGGCAAGACCAACCCGGTGCGGGTGGGCTTCAGCGGCGGATCGCAGGCGCTCGAGCGGACGTTCACTGCGTCGGCCGCGGCCCTGGGTGCGAAGGTGACCGTGGACGACATTGCCGACGTCGCCGCCGGGGAGTCGCAGGTGACGGCGGGCACGCTCGACGTGCTCGTGACGGGGTCGTCGACCGCACCGACGGCCGTGGCGAAGGCTGCGATCGCATCGAACGTCGAGTCCGCCCTGTCCCTGGCCGCGGAGGCCGCACGCCTCTCCGACGCCGGCCTCTCACCGGCGGCCGTCACCTCGGCCATGGCCCTGGTCCCGGTCCAGCTGCTGCAGCCCCCCAATCCCAAGGACACCGAGAACCTGTTCGCCAGCCTGGCCCTCGGCATCCTGCTCTGGATCGCGCTCGGCCAGTACGGGAACATGGCGGCTCAGAGCGTGGTCGAGGAGAAGGCGACCCGGATCATGGAGATCCTGCTCGCCACGATCCAGCCAAGCCGCCTGCTCGCGGGCAAGGTCATCGGGATCGGCCTCGTCGGTCTCCTCCAGCTCACGGTCGTGGGTGCGGCCGCGCTCGTCGCGGTCCAGGTGACCAATGTCGCCGCCATCCCGGCCCTGGGCCTGGCCTCGATCCTGGGCGATATCCTGTGGTTCCTGCTCGGCTTCCTCTTCTACGCCACCGCCTATGCCGCGGTGGCCTCCCTTGTCTCGCGCCAGGAGGAGGTCCAGAGCGCCGTCGCGCCGATCTCGGTCTTCCAGATCGCGGGGTACCTGCTCATGTACGCCGCGCTGCCGAATCCGAGTGGCCCCCTGGCCACGGTGGGCTCGCTGCTTCCGCCGTTCGCCCCAATCCTCATGGCGGTGCGGATGGCGGCGAGCGACGTGCCGGTCTGGCAGGTCGGCCTGGCGGTAGCGCTGACCGTCGCCAGCATCGTCGGCCTGACCTGGCTCGCCGGCCGCATCTACAGCAACGCCGCGCTCCACCTCGGCGCGCGGGTGCGCTTCATGGATGCGTTCCGTGGGTAACGCTCGTGGGTAGGTACAGCGTGTTCTGGCCCCGTCGGGCCGCAGCGATCGGAGGAGCAATCAGATGCCGTCTCGTGTAAGGGCCCATCCATTCCTGACCCTGATGGCGGTGGTCTCCGCGATCCTCATCCTGGTCGGCCGGATCAACAAGGACATCTGGTGGGGCGGCTGGGTCTTCGTCGCCGGAATCGCGGTGCTCGTGGTTGCTGGCGCCCTCTTCCTCCTCTCGACACGGAGCTGATCGAGACGACCTCGTAGCGGCGAGGTCGCGCTCGCTGTGGGCCTCCCGCTCGCCACGGCGCCCCGGGCTTGACGGCGCAGGCCGGCCCGATCCACATGAACGCCGTCCGGCGCTCGGGACGCCGGGCGCCCCCGAAAGGACATGGAGGGATATGGGATCACATGCCGCCAACCTGCTCTACCTGGGCGTGATGATCGCGGTCGTGGTCGTAGTGGACTGGCGGTTCCTCAGACGCCACCTCTGGAGGCGGCTGGCCGTGAACGTCGGCATCGTCCTGGTGTCCTTGGCGGTCTACTGGGTGTTCGTGTATCAGCCGTGAGCGCCGCGGACGCATGGCTCGAGGGAATCGGGTGGCGATCGGGGGGATTCGCCGCGCTGGCGTCGGCGGCCGTGGAGTACCTGCTGACGCCAGGGGTGATGATCGCCAGCACACGGCGCCCAGCCGCGGGCCACGCGAGTGCCCCCGCGGACCACCCGTCGGTCCCACCCGGCGTGGGGCCCGCCGACGGCGGGATCGGACCCGCGCGGGGGACGTGGGTGACTACTGGACCGCGGGCCCCACCAGTCGGCTTCCACGGCCGAGAAAGGCAGCGTAGGCTCGCGCGGCCGCGGCCAGCTGCTCTCGTACGCCGGCCGACAGGCGTCCGAACGGCATCGGTTCGATGTCGACCTCGCGGGCGCGCACGAGCCGCCTCCACGTGCCCACGACCTCGCCGTCCACCACGATCGTCGGCTTGAACATCCCGTTGCCGCCCGGCGCGATTGCGTCGCTGTGCTCCCGAGCAAGGGCTGCCGTTCGGTCCGCGTACCCCAGGAGGTATTCGTCGAAGCCCGGCAGGAGGTGAACGCGCGAGGCTGGCGCGGCCAGGTCAGGAGTCTCGGGCGCGAGGTGGTAGGTGACCCCGTCGACCTCGATCGTCGTGAGCCGGGTCCCGCAGATCGCCAGCCCGCGTCGGACGTCGCCCATCGTGAGACCGGACCACCGGGTGAGGTCCGCGATCGTGGCCGGTCCGTGACTGTGGAAGTAGCGCAGCGCGAGCTCACCGAGGGCCTCGTCGGGCTCCAACCGTCGCGGATCCCGCACCCACGCATCGACGAGCGCATAGGTCTGCTGGCGTCCCGAGGTCGGGCCGAGGACGAGCGAGCCCGTCTGGGCGAGGTGCCACAGCAGGTGATACCCGCGCTGGCCGCCGGTGCTGAGGCCGGCGGCATCGAACGTCGCCAGGACCGCCTCGCGCGTCAGGACCCGATCGCCGGTCAGGGCCGCGCGGGCGATCTCACGGGCGCGCTCCACGTCCGCCTCGGTGATCCCCAGGGCTGCTCGCCGTCCCGCGGCCGAGGCGATCGCCCGGGGTGCCGTGAGCCCCAGCAGCCAACCCAGGTCCTCGCTCGCGACGAGATGGAGTGTGCCGCGCAAGGGCCAGGACCGCACGATCTCGCCGGAATCGCAGCCTGCCTCCACCGCTGCCTCCGTCGCCCCCGCGGCACGGAGGCCGACCGACCACTTCACACCCACGAAGTCCTGGGCCTGCAGGGCCAGCATCCAGCGGACGGTCTCGGCCGGTGTCGCGAAGCGGCTCCCGCCGACCTGCTGGGCCGCCAGGCGCAGGGCCGTCAGGCGGCGACGCCCGGGCGTGAAATCGGATGCCGACACGAGCCCAGTTTGAGGCCAGGCCACCTGCTTGGCTCGTACCGCTCGCACCGACGCTGAGCCCGGCACGGCGAAGCCGACGCACCCAGGTCTCCAGGAGCCCTCGCGGGGCTCACGCCTCCCGGCGGTGGCTGGCGAGGTCGATGCCGCGGCCGTGGAGCTCGACAAGGAGCGGGGACGCCTCCGCGGTCGCGCCCGGGGAACGTGAAGCAGATCCGGGCGGTCTCGTCCTTCATGAGGCAGCGAGAGGGTGTGGCTGCCGGCAGTCAGGGGGGCCAAGCTGAACACGTTGCGTCTCATGCGCCGGAAGCTAGCACGATCCCGGCCCCGAGCCGGGGCCCGAGGCTGTCGGAAGTGGCCCGGACTTCACGCTGCGGTCTTCGCCCGGCCGCGTCATGACGGTCGGTCATGTGGCCCGGTGGCCAAGCCGCCCCGCCGGGTCAGGCCCAGGACGGGGGTGGGAACCCGGGTCAGGCCGTTCGAGGCCCCGATCCGGCCGAGCAGGGCGGTGCTGTCGTCGTGGTCCATGTCGATCACCGCGAGGTGGGGGGACCAGTCGCGCAGGATCGCCTCCGCCCCCGCGAGGGTGCTCGCGGCCCGGACGGCGAAGACGCCGTGGTTGAGCGTCAGGGTGATGAGGTCCACCACCAGCGGGCGGTCGTGGAGCACGAGCGCACGGCGGGCTTCGAGCATAGGAGACTCAACGGTGCCGTCCATCGCAATTCACCCTCGGGTGCGAGAGCCCACACCCTCAATCACGGCCCACGCCAACCCCATGATGCACGAGTTGCCTACGCAAGTATCTCGCGCCGCTCAACAGGTGGGCGAGGCGCGGTGGGACACCGGCACTCAAGAAACCCTCAAGATCGCTCAATGTCCCCGAACGAACGCGATATCCGACGCGTCTGCCGGTCGGGCCGGGCGACCCGCTCACGGCTTGGTGATGAAGGTTCGTCATGACACGCTGTGCGGGCAGGCCTACGGTTGCCCGGCGATGCGCAAGCAACCCCGCGTGAGCGAGCCCGCCCGGCCCGACGCGACCACCCGACCGCTTGAGCCGACCGAGCGACGGCTCGCCGTCCTCGACGCCTATGCGGAAGCGGGAACCTACGAGCTCACGGCCGCGGTCACCGGCATGCCTGCGGCAACCGTGCGAAACCTGCTCATCGAGATCCGGGGACGCTACGGCGCCGCCACCACGATCCAGGCCTATCGAGCCGCGCTCGCCGCGGGGGACATCTCGGCGCCGATGTTCTCGACGTCGCCGGATGGCGCTGTTCGTGGACCTGTCCCGTGTGGACGACCCGCGCCCGGCATCGGTCAAGCCCGTGCGGTACGTGAAGGACGGTCGCGGGCGGGCTGATCGGTCTCGCACCACGGCTGCTCGTGTCACGTGGATGGCGCGTGAGCCTTTGGACGCTCAACGGCGAAGCGAGTCAATGAACTCGGCGGCGGCCGACACCGCCTGGTCGATCACCGGGAGCAGGCCATGCCCGAGGCGGGGGTAGGTCACGAGCCGGGCGTTCGACAGCTGACCAACCGCCTCGCGCAGCAGGGGCAGCTGCGCGAAGGGGTCCGCCTCGCCGGAGAGCAGAAGGACCGGGCAGGTAAGGGCCGGCCAGTGCGCCGTCCGTTCCCGCCACGTGTCGGGCCGGCCCGGGCGGTGGAGCGGGTAGCTCAGGAGCAGCAATCCGCCAACCGAATTGACCCTCGGCGAGCCGGCGTGCGGCCGCCAGGCTGGCCACCCGCCCGCCGAACGAATGGCCTCCGAGGATCGCATCCCCACCATCGCCGATCGCCGCGAGGAATGCCGGCACCGCCTCCTCGGCCCGGCGGCGCGGGAGATCGATGGCGCGCGCCGCGAGCCCGTGGCGCCGGAGCCCCTCGACCCACGGGCCCATGCTGGCAGCCGTGCCCGAGGCGCCGTGTCCGAGGATGATCTGCGACTCCATGCGCCAAGGCTACGGCCTTGTGGCGGCACCGTGTCGGCAGGCTCGGGAGGTGATCGTGGGCAGCTTCAGCCCGGGCTACTCGCCCATCACCATGAGGTGCACGCTCCGGTCGCGCTCGCGGACCCCGTCGAAGTCGGCGAAATAGACCCGCCCGAACTCGCCGAGCTCCAGCCGCCCGTCGATGACGGGGATTGTCTCGGATCGGCCCACCAGGCTGGACCGGATATGTGCATCCGTGTTGAGGCTCCAGGCCGCCTCTTCCCCGAGGTTGTCCACGGCATGCTGGATGTGCGCCCTGCCCGGATGCAGGTACTGACCTTCGTGCCTGCACGTCGGCACGACCGTTTCGAGGCGGTCGACCAGGTCCTGGAGGAGGTACTCGGTGCCGTCGTACAACCGGTCGTGCGACGCCTCCTGGATGATCACGCTGCAGGTGGTGTGCTTCGAGTACACGGTCAGCGTGCCCATCCGGATTCCCGATCGGGCGACCGCCGCTTCGGCCTCCTTCGTCACGTCATGGAACATCGGCTTGTGTAGGTGGCTGTGGACCTCGACGGTCTCGTGGTGGACGGTCATTCGGGCGTTCCTCTGTTGTCGTTCCGTACATCGGGCGGGCTCGCATGCACGTCATCCCAGCTCCGCTTCATGGCCATGAGCATCGATCGCATCAACGCGACGGGGTCGGCCGCCTTCAGGATCCCGCTTGACGACCCGGTCCCCCCGACCCCCAACCGCACCATCTTGTCCACGTCCTCCGGCGTCTGGACCCCGGCGCCGCACATGACGATGATGCCCGGGTCGATCTGCCCAACCATCTCGACCGCCCGTTCGACGAACCCACGCATCTCGGTCGCCGCCGAGCGGCTCGTCGCGATCAGTTCGGGTGGCTCGGCGAGGACGATGTCGGGCCCCAGCTGAGCGATTGCGGCCGCTTCCTCCGGAGAGTCCGCGCACACGAGCGTGAAGAGGCCGACTTCGCGGGCGCGCCGGATCGCGAGGTGGATGTCGGCGAGGTTCATCCGCCGTTCCGAGTGGTTGAGCAACGTGCCGACCGCGCCCGCCTCCCTGAGGGCCTCCGGCAGCACGCTCCCGACGCCGCGGCCGACGGCGACGGGGTCCATGTGCTGGGCAAAGACGAGGAGGGACTCGGTCGCTCGCGCGACGGCCGGGATGTCGACCGCTTGCGGATCGAAGATGACGCTGACGTCAAGCTCATGGCTCAGGCGATCTGCCGCCTCGGCCAGCTGCACGGCCTCCGCGCCGTAGACGTACCCCTTGAGCCCGATCTCGAAGACGGGCGCGCGGGGCCTCCCGCGATCCATCCTCAAACGACGACCGCCTCGATGCCGAGCATCCGGGCAAGGTGCAGAAGTTGGGACGTCCAGCGCCCCCGGGCCGCACCCATGTGATGGGTTGCGCCGGCCCGCAGCCAGGCGTCACACCACTCGGCGATGGGGAGCGTGTCGTGCTTGAAGAGCGTCTGGGGGGCCGATATCGGTCGGGGCGGGAACGGCAACAGCTGGCCCTCGGAGATGACGAACCGCCATCGCCCATCGCCCACCAGGACGAGCGCCAGGTTGGTGATCGGTCCCGGCTCGTACGCGAACTCGAAGCCGGCCCCGAAGCCGTGGACGCCGGAGTAGTAGATGGAGTGCTTGACCTTGACCGCGCCGGGCGTTCCGAGCGCGGGGTTCCCATGGCCGTCGTGGGAGAACATCACCGCCTCGCTCTCGAAGTCGATGACGTAGTTCTCCAGGGTCGTGGCCTGGCCGGCCAGCTCCTGCAGGATCAGCTGGGCCACCGCGGTCGTCACGTCACCCTCGGGCGAGGCAGGGATGCCGATCTCGCAGAGGCGCCCGGTCCCGTACGAGGGAATGATCCCAACCCGGGGATCGCTCAGCCAGACCTGGTCGAAGGCGGTGAACGCGTCGAAGCCATGCTCCTTGGCGACGGACTCGAGGGCAAGCGCGAGCCGGACAGAGCGCTCGAAGAGCGCCGGCTCCATCTCCACCGTGTAGCGGGCCCGCTCGGCGGCGATCGTCGCGTCCACGTCCGCCTGCGCGATCTCGCCGAAGCGGACCGCGACCTTCTCCGGCTCGAGGGGCCAGACGACGGGGCCGATCTGCTGGCGGAGCGAAAGGCCATCGAACATGAGGTCCGTCATGCCCTCGAACGGGTGGCCCACGAGGGCGACCTTCGCATCGCGCAGACGGCGCCGGACCGCCGCCGCCGCGATGACCTCGCCGACCCGCCGCCGCCCATCCGGATCATCGAAGCGGGACGTCACCAGCGCGAACTCGCGCTTCGTCCGGACGAGCACCGCGGTGAGCTCGGGCATCCCGGCCATGCCACTGTTGAGCATGACCACGTCGAAGCCATCGGCCTCGCCAAGCCGCGGGATCTTCTGCGTGTTCCAGACGAGCACGGGCGCCGTCGTGTCGAGCAGGCACCTCGCCGGAACGAGGCCCTTCGTGTAGGCGAGCTCGAGCGCGACGATGATGTCCACGTCCTCGGTGTTGAAGAGGCGCGCAGCTGCGGCCGCCTGATGCTCCTCCTCGACCAGCCCGGCGTGGACGACCTCGCCGTACGCCGAGAGCGCGTCGGCGATCTCCTGGGCAGCGGCGGTGGCGGCCGGCCGCATGTGGGCCGTCTTGTTGTAATCGTCCTCGAGGAGCGCCATCACGAGGACGCCGATCTTCGCCTTCACCGCCACCGTCTTCCTCCTGTGCACGATCTCGCTGCTTGTGTCGGTCAGCTTCCTGTCGTATGCCCGGCCGCCGCGAAGAGCGGCCGGAGTGTGTCGAACAGCTTCACGTACCGGCCGTATGCGGCGTCGTAGGCAGTCCGCGTTGCCGGGTTTGGTTCGTAGCGGTCCTTGACCGTCACCATCGCGACGCAGGCGGCCGCCAGGCCTGGGAACATGCCTGTCGCGACGCCAGCGATCATCGCATCCCCGCGGACGGCCGCGTCCTCCCCGTCGAGGGTCATCACCGGCAGCCCGCAGGCGTCGGCCTTGATCTGGTTCCACAGCGTGCTGCGCGCTCCACCCCCATGCGAGCGGATCTCGGCAGCGTGGGCCCCCGCCCCGGCCAGGAGCTCGAGGTTCCGTCGCAGCATGAACGCCACGGCCTCCAACACGGCCCGCACGAAGTGCGGCTTGCCGTGGTGAAGCGTGAAGCCGAAGAAGACACCGCTCGCCTCCGGCTCGTATTCGGGACTGAACGCACCCATCAGGTGGGGAAGCATGACCAACCCATCCGCGCCCGCCGGGACTCCGGCCGCAAGCGCCGTCAGCAGCTCGTAGGCGTCCTCGCCCTGGCGGGCCGCCCGCGCCACCTCGTCAGCTCCGAACTGGTCGCGAAACCAGGTCAGGGCCATTCCGCCCGTCGGGCAGACCGGGCAGTAGAGGTAGAGATTCGGAGCCGAGTGGACGTAGACGGGCGTCTGACGCGTCGGGTCGCCGCCGAGGTGATCGACCGACGCCTGGAGGGTCAGGGCTCCGCCCGTGCTCTCGGACACCACGCCAATCCCGGTGTTGCCGACGCCCACCGCCCCCGCGCCCTGGTCCATGCCCCCGGCAACGACCTGGACGCCCGGCGGAAGCCCCAGCGCGCTCACGGCCTCGCGTGAGAGCGTTCCCACGATCTCCCCCGGCCTGATGAGCTCGGGCAGTCGCTCGGGTCCGACACCCACCGCCTCCAGCATGGAGCCCCACCAGCCATTGCTCCGGATGTCGTAGAGCAGCGACGTGGACTGCACACCGCCCTCCGTCACGAAGCGCCCCGAGAGCCGGTGCAGGATGAAGTCCTCGACGAGCAGGAAACGATTCGCCTCGGCAAACAGGCCAGGTTCATGTCGGCGCCACCAGGCCAGCTTGCAGGCGGTCCACGTGGGCGTGACCGACGGAACGCCGGTACGGTCGTAGACCTCCGCGTCGCTGAATCGCTCGGCCAGCTCGCGGGCCTCCGCCAGGGCCCGGTTATCAAGCCAGACGATGGCGGGACCCAGCGCCGTGCCGCGCGCGTCCACCGGGACCACGGTCTCACCCTGGCTGGAGACCGCGATCGCCGCCACGCGATCTGCGGCGACACCCGCGGCACCCAGTGCACGTCGGATCGCCACGATCGTCGCGTCCCAGTAGGTTTCGGCGTCGATCTCCGCCCGATCGGGCGCGGGATGCGCGATTCGGTACTCGTGCCCGGCGCCGGCGAGGCGTCGGCCGCTCGCGTCGAAGACGCCGGCCTTGACGGACGTCGTTCCGATGTCGAGGCCGATGACGAGGGACATCGCGAGAGCCCGCGAAGGAGCTCAGTCCAGCCCGTGCTTCGCGGCGGCCGCGGCGGGTTCGGCGCCGTTCTTGACCACTTCCTGGAGCGCCTCCAGGAAGCGCTCCGGGCTGCGCGCCCCGATGACGTTGCGGCCGAAGACCACGCCCCGGGCACCGTCGCGGATGGCGGTCGCCGCCAGCTCGAGCGCGTCGACCTCCCGCGGGAGCTTCTTGGACCCGAGCGCCAGGATTGGCACCGGAGTCGAACGGACGATCTCCGCGAAGCGCTCGCCCGTGTGGAAGGTCTTGACCAGGTCGGCTCCGAGCTCCGCGGCGATGCGGCAACCGATCGAGATCTGCTCGTGGCGCTCCTCGGGCGCGATGTCCTCGTGGCCCGCCGGGTAGACCTCGCCGACGATCGGAACGCCGACCTCGCGCTTCTCGGCCACGCACCGCGCGACCTGGGCCACGTTCTCGGCGTCGACCAGCTCCGAGCCCGTCTTGATGGACATCCCGACGAGCACGATGTCGGCGCCGAGGGCCACCGCCTGGGATGCCGAGATCATCGGCACGCTCCGACTTTCGCGGTACCCCCACTGCGTTGCGTACTGGGTTCCCCAGTTGAGACGCACCATGAGCGCCGGGGCGCCGCGGTGCTCGAAGACCGACCGAAGATGCGGGACCATGCCGGGGCTGAGGAGGATCGCGTCCGCACCGCGCAGCCGATCGACCACCGGCGCGAGGTTCTCGAAGCCGGGGCGCGGCCCGTTGTAGAGGCCGTGGTCGATCGCCACGACGACGACGTTCTGGCCACCGTCGAAGAGCCGCTGGAGCCTGATCGACTCGCCCGTCGACACCGTTGACCCTCCTTGGCCGGCCGGCAACGCAGGGCGCTCCGGCGACGCGCGCGGCGATCCGCGGGCGCGGATCTGCCGTCGGGAATCTATCACGCATGCGGCGTTCGTCAACCGACGATGTTTCTGTTGATGCACGAATGGTGTAGATTCGGTGCCCGCATCGACCAAAGCGAGATCAGCAGTGCCTCACGGGTGGCAAGATCCAATGTTCGGATTGACGTTCGTTTCGCGCAGCGATATAACAACCCCAGCGCGCCAGGGCTTCAACGGACCGTCGGGTCAGCCGCGTTGCGGGCGTTGGTGCGCTGGTGCCAGCTCCGATCGAGTTTGATCGGGCGACCAGGCCGTCTGAGGAGGAGACCAATGGTTCACCGAAAGCTCGTCGCGGTGTTCGCCGTGGCGGCCATCCTTGCCGTGAGCGCCTGCAGCAGCAGCGCGACGACGGCGCCGGCGGCCAGTGCGGCGGCTTCGGCTGGCGCCTCCGCCGCGGTCTCGATGGCCCCGTCCGCGGCCGCCTCGCCGTCGCCGGCGGCGCCCGTCACGCTCACGCTCTGGCACAACTACGGCACCGAGGCAAACGCCGACGTGACCAACGCGCTGGTCAAGGCCTACATGGCCGCCAACCCGAACGTGACGATCAACGTCGTCAGCCAGCCGGCTGACAATTACTTCGCCCTGCTCAAGACCGCGGCCATCGCCGGCTCCGGGCCGGACATCATGACGATGTGGACGGGCCTGTTCGCCCTCCAGAACCAGTCCTACCTCGAACCGCTCAACTCGTACATCCCGATGGACACGCTCAAGCAGTTCACCGGCATCGACTGGTGCTCCAAGGGCCTCTCGCTCGACCAGGGCGCGATCTGCGTCACGCTCGATATGCAGCACTACAACGGGTTCTACAACAAGGCCCTCTTCGCCCAGGCCGGGATCACCACGTTCCCGACCAACTGGACCGAGTTCCTGGCCGCGTGCGCCAAGCTCAAGGCTGCGGGCATCCTGCCGTTGGACTACGGCACGGGCGGCCAGGCGCTCAACGCCGGCTTCTACCCGTACTACGACCTCAGCTACATGATGATGTACCTGCCGGTGAGCGATTGGCAGAAGCTCTACAGCGGCGCGATCCCGTGGACCGACCCGGCGATCGTCGCCCAGCTCACCAAGTGGGCCTCGCTCAAGACCCTGGGCTACACGAACCCGGACGTCCTGACCAACACCGACTCGGTTGCCCAGTTCGAGGCCGGCAAGGCCGCGATGACGCTCGAGGGCTCGTGGGACTTCCAGGAGTTCAGCGACAAGATGGGCACCAACGTCGGCGTGTTCGTCCCACCGTTCACCGACACCCAGGCCAAGGGCGTGGTCGAGTTCCCTGGTGACGGCTTCGGTGTCACCAGCTACTCGCAGCACAAGGCTGAGGCCGCGGCGTTCCTCGCCTGGCTGGCGACGCCCGCGGCCCAGAACATCATCGCCCAGGGCGGCCTGATCCCGGTGGTCGCCGGGGTGCCGGCGACCAACCCGCTGGCCAACCAGATGCTCGACTTCGCGGCGAACCAGGGCTACACGCGCTACCCGATGATCGACAACGTCATCCAGCCCGAGGTCCAGGACGTGGCGACCAAGGTCCTCAACGCGGTCCTCGCTGGCACCATGAGCCCGCAGGACGCGACGAAGGCGATGTCGGACGCCCTGAACCAGCTGCCGCCCGATCGACGCGGCAGCACGTACACCGCACCCGCCCCCGGCGGCTGATCGATCTCGGCCGGCGGCGGGCCTCGCCCGCCGCCGGCTGCCCTTCCCCCGATGACCACCCTCTCGACGGCTACGAACGGCGCCGCCCGCGGGCGCGGACGGCGGTGGCGTGCATCCGGGAGCCGCCTGAGGACGTCGCAGCGTCGCGCCGGCCTCGTGTTCGCGGTCCCGGTCATCCTGCTCGAGCTGCTCCTGCTCGCGGTGCCGATCGCCCAGGCGATCTACTTCAGCTTCACCCGCTGGGACGGGATCTCGTCGAGCTGGATCGGGACGGCGAACTATGCGCGGCTGTTCAGCGACCCGACGTTCTGGCGGGTGATCGAGAACAACCTGCTGCTGCTGGCGTCGATCCCGTTCGCCATCCTCATCCCGCTGCTCGTGGCGTACCTGCTCAACGAGCACGTCCCCGGTTGGCGCTTCTTCCGCTCCGCCTACTTCCTGCCGACGGCAATCTCCTGGGTCGTCATCGGCATGGTGGCGCTCCGGGTGTTCGCCGGCGAAGGAATCCTCAACCACGTCCTGAGCGCCTTCGGGCTCGGCTTCATCCACACCGACCTGCTCTCGGGCGAACTGTCCGCGATGGTCGCCGTCGCGATCACGTTCATCTGGTCGGTGTTCGGCACCAACACGATCATCTTCATCACGGGGATGGCCACCCTTGACCGGGACGTCTACGAGGCGGCCCGCGTGGATGGCGCCGGCGGGTTCACGACCTTCATCCAGATCACGATCCCGATGCTCATGCGGTTCATCCAGTTCGCCTTCATCCTGACCTTGATCACCGCGTTCACGGCCCTGTTCAGCCTGATCTTCGTGATGACCGGGGGCGGGCCCGGCTACGGCACGACGACGCTCGAGTTCTACGTCTACCAGCAGGGCTTCCAGGTGGGCGTCTTCGGCTACGCGGCGGCCATTGGGATCGTGCTGTTCGCGATCGTGTTCGCGATCAGCCTTGCGCAGCTGCGGATCTTCCGCAGCCGGCTGGATTAGGCGGCGATGGGCATCCCCCGGCGCCAGGTCACGCGCAGCCTGATGTTCCTGGTTCTGTGCGTGGTCGTCGTGATCATGCTGTTCCCGTTCGTGTTCATGGTCCTGACCGCGTTCAAGTCGGAGGACCAGTACATATCCGGGAACGGCTTCTCGCTCGACAGCTGGGCAGAGCTGTTCGACTGTCCTGCCGGTCGTGCAGGAGCTGATCAACTCGACGGTCGTCACCGCGGGAGCAGTGGTCCTCATCATCGTGGTGAGCACGACCGGCGGCTTCGCCTTCGCGAAGCTCGGGTTCCGGGGCTCCGGGATGGTGTTCCTGGCCATCCTCGCCGGGATGATGATCCCGATGCAGAGCATCATCATCCCGGAGTTCGTGAACATCGCGCGGGTCGCCCACCTGAACAACCAGTACCTGGGCGCGGTCCTCGTCTACGCCGCCCTCGGCGCGCCGTTCGCGACGTATCTCATGACGACGTACTACCGGGGCATCCCCTCGGAGCTCGTCGAGGCCTCGGTGATGGACGGGGCCTCGTACTGGCAGGTGTTCCGGAAGTTGATGCTGCCGCTCAGCATCCCAGCGATCACCACTGTCGCCGTGCTGCAGTTCATCCAGATCTGGGACGACCTCCTCATCGGCCTCCTGTTCCTCAACGATCCGCAGGTTCGCACGATCACGGTGGGACTTGCGGTGATCCAGACCGGTCGGGTGGTCAACGTCCCGGCCCTGATGGCCGGCTCGCTGCTCTCCGCCCTGCCCGCGGTCGTCGTCTACCTCATCTTCCAGCGGAACCTGATCCAGGGTCTGACGATGGGGGTGAACAAGTGAGCGGGCGCGCCGATGCGCGATCCACGGGAACCGTCGCGCGGGGTGCCCTCGCCGTCACGTCGCGCACTCCAGCAGGCGACGCGCCGCTCCCTGTCCCGGGAGGAGCACGGAGCGCTCAGCGCACGCGACCGCCGCCACCAGATCGCGCGGCTGGTCGCGGAGCAGGAGCGTGTCTCCGTGGCAGATCTCGCGGGCCGCTTCCTGGTCACCGACGCGTCGATCCGCCGTGACCTGGTGATCCTCGAGGACGAGGGGCTGCTCCGCCGCGTGCACGGTGGGGCCGTGGGCGCAGGCGCCTCGCGCCACCTTGGCATCTACGCGAGCAAAGCGCGCGAGCACCGCGAGGAGAAGGTGCGCATCGGCGCGGCTGCCGCGGCGATGATCTCGAGCGGTGACGTGGTGTTCCTCGATTCCGGGACGACGGTCGTCGCGATCGCAGCCCACATGCCCGGCCCGCTACGCAGGTCGGGCGCGATCACCGTCGTGACTCCCTCCCTGCCCATCGTGGAGGAGATCGGCAGCTGGGAGGCTCCCCACCTGATCTGCCTCGGTGGCCTGTACCTGCCCGACTACCGTGCGGTGGTCGGTCCACAGACGGTCGCCGGCATTCGGGAACTGTCGGCCGACATCGTCTTCCTTGGCTGCGAGGGACTCACGATCGAGGAAGGACTGACAACACCCCACGTGCTCGTCGCGGAAGTGGGGGCGATGATGGCGGCTCGGGCCAGGCGCGTCGTCGTGGTGGCGGATGCCTCCAAGCTGGGCCAGTCAGGATTCACACCGATCATCCCGATCACGGCGGTGAGCACGCTCGTCACCGACTGGGGCGCCGATCCAGGCCACGTGGAGCGCCTCCGCGCGGCGGGCGTCGACGTCATCCTCGCGTGAGCGCGCGGGTCTCGGAGGGCTGGAGCCTCCTCGGCATCCCCGCCCTGATCCTCGAGAACGCTGCGCTCCGCATCACGATGCTGCCCGAGGCTAGGCGGGCACGTGGTCGAGCTGGTCGACAAGGTCCTTGACCGCAACCTGCTCTGGTCCAACCCGCGGACACCCCCGCGGCGGGCGCCGTACGGGTCGTCACTTCGATGACTGGTGGTCCGGCGGATGGGACGAGATCTTCCCGACAGGCGACCGGGCCGACCTTCACGGCGAGCAGCTGCCGTACATGGGCGAGCTGTGGTCCGTCCCCTGGGCGGCTGAGGCCGGCGCGGCGGCGGACCGGGCCTGGATCTCCGCGACTGGCCTCGCCACGATGGCACCGGCCCGCCTCGAGCGGACACTGGAGCTCCATGGGGACGAGCCAGTGCTCCACGTTCATTACCGTCTCTCGAACCTTGATCTACGCCCGCTGCCCTTCCTGTGGGGAATCCATCCCGCGTTCGCCGTAACACCGGCACATCGGATCGACCATCCGGGCCGCGAGATGCTCGTCGGCGTGTCGTCCGGCCCGACGATGGGCGAACCCGGGATCGACGTACGCGTGGCCCGAACCTACCGGACATCACGGCCCCGAACGGACTGCGCGATGTGCGGACGTTCGTCCGGCAACCGACGCGGTGTTCGGCGGTCACTGGGCCACCGACCTGCCCGACGGCTGGCTTGCCCTGACAGACACAGCGGCCAACAGGGGGGTCGCGATCAGCTTCGACCGTGCCGTCTTCCCGCATGCCTGGCTCTGGCAGGTATACGGTGGGTGGCGCGGTCACCACCATGTCTGCCTGGAACCGTGGACGGGCCACCCGATGCAGCTCGAGGCGGCCCAGGCGGCCGGTCGAGCGCGTATCCTCCAGCCCGGCGAGTCGCTGGAGACCGACGTGACGTTCGCCCTCTTTTCAGGACCTGACGCGGGGAGCGCCTTCCGCCGTTGACCCGGCTCTCACGAAGCGTGCGACCCGCCAGCGTGTTCGGGCGCGATCTGGCGGTCCCCCGCGTTCCTCGGCGCCATCGCGACCGTTGCGGGCTACAGGCAGTCCTGCTCCGGGTCATCAGGCCGACGGACCGCGCAGCGAGCCTGCACCCCCGCCTACCGACTCCACGATGACCGCATCGCGGTGAGCGCCAGCGAGCCCCAACGCCAGTCCCTCGTCCGCTCGCCGGTCCGGGCGCTACGCTGCCCGTGCGCGATCACGCGGCAGAAGGCTCGGAGGCACGACCGATGAACGACGCGGAGATTCCCGAGGGCGTCGAGATCGAGCAGGTGTGGGCGATCGAGGCCGACTTCGCGCCCGACGGAGAGGCGCGGCGGCGACCTGTCCGGCATGCCCACCTCGCCAACCTCGCCCAGCTGATGCGCGAGGGGGTGGTGGTCGCGGCGGGCGCTGTGGGCCAGGTCGAGTCGGCGTTCATCGTGGTTCGGGTTGCCGACGAGGCCGCCGCCCGCGATCTTGCCGAGCATGACGTGTACTGGACCTCCGGGGCGTGGGCCCGCGTCCGTGTTCGGCCGTACGGTCTCGTCAGGCTGAGCGACGCCTGACAGCAGGGCGCGCCGCCAGCACACGGCTGGACGGGCTCGCCGGGCCGGGCTAATCTTGTACCAGATCGGAATGTGTTTAACGGCCGGTCTCAGTGGAGGCTCGATTCGATGGTGCTCCGATCCGACCCCACGCCGATCCGACCAGGCCCCGCCAGGCTCGTCGATCCTCCTGAGCCGTCGCACGCTGCTGAGACGGAGCGGCCTGGTCGCCGGCGGCGTCGGCGCCACGGCATTGCTCGCCGCGTGCTCAGCAGCGGGAGCCCCCGCCTGGACGTTCCCGCCCGCCGGCGGCCACCGGGGCCGCGCCCCAGGGATCCACCAACCCGCACGGCGTCGCCGTCCGCGGGGGTCAGCCCGGCCCCTTCGGCGGCCCCGTCAGCCATGGCCAGAGATGGCCTCGCCGGCGCCCTCGGCGCTCCGGCGCCCTCGGCGGCGCCGGCCACCGGGCACGCGATCCGAGCCCGGCCGACTATGCGGTGCCGCCGCCGTATCGCGCGGCACGCAGCACGCCGATCGCGTTCGACCTCACCTCGAACGATGGGCCGGACGAGACGATCCTGATCGCCGCCAATCCGGCGACGGCCTATGCGTCGATGAACTTCAACCACCAGGTCCCGGCGCCCGTGCTGCGGCGTCACCGAGGGCGACACGGTCCGCTTCTCGCTCACGAACAAGGGGCAGCTGGCGCACTCGATCGACTTTCATGCCGCGCAGACCGCGTGGAGCAGGAACTACCAGGAGGTCGCGCCGGGCGCCTCGTTCAGCTTCGACTGGTCGGCCCAGTACCCGGGCGTCTTCATGTACCACTGCGGCGCAGTCCCCGTCCTGATGCACATCGCGGACGGCATGTACGGCCCGATCATCGTCGACCCCAAGGGTGGCCGGCCGGCCGCTCGCGAGTATGTCCTCGTCCAGGGCGAGTTCTACGGTTCGGGCGGCGAGTACGCCAAGATGCTCAACAGCCCGCCAGACATCGTCTGCTTCAATGGCCAGGCGCTCCGCTACAAGACCACCCCGCTCGTCGCGAAGGCGGGCGAGCTGGTGCGCATCTTCATCGTGAACGCGGGGCCCAACTCCTCCTCGGCGTTCCACGTGATCGGTGCCCTCTTCTCGCACTACGAGTCGGACGGCTATCCGCCAAACGCCATGGGCATGCACCAGACGGTCGACGTGCCGCCCGGATCGGGCGCCCTGGTGGAGCTGACCTTTGCCGAGCCGGGCACGTACCCATTCGTGACGCACAAGTTCTCCGACGCGACGAAGGGCGCGACGGGCATCTTCAAGGTCAGCTGACGGACCGGCCCGAGAGGAGCTCGCTTGCGTGCGACTGGAGTTGACCCGGCGGGGCGATTACGCGGTGCGCGCGATGCTGGCCCTCGCTCGCGCCGACGCGCAGGTGCGAAGCGGGCATCTCTCCGGAGGCGACTAGCTCAGCGTTGCGCGGATCGCCGCTTCCGAGGCGATCCCTCCACGGATCCTGCCGAGCGTCATGCGCCGGCTCGCGCGAGCAGGGCTGTCACGGCGCAGACAGGCAGGACCGGCGGCTATCTGCTCGCTCGTCGCGCCGATCGGATCAGCCTGCTCGAGATCATCGAGGGGATCGAAGGCGACACGCGACGGCGGACCTGCATCCTGCGCGGCGGACCGTGCCTTGCCACCGGGCAGTGCTCCGTGCACGGCGTGTTCTCAACGGCCCATGCGGCGCTTCGCGATTCGCTCGCGGCGGCATCCCTCGAGAGCGTGTCGGCAGGTCCGTTGACCGAACCGCCAGGCGCTCCTGGGCGGCGGAAGCCTACCGGTTCCGGGTGAGTGCGGGGTCGACCGTGGTCGCCCCGCGGGGATCGCGAAGGGCGATGGAGGCAGTGACGCGCCTCGCCTTCCTCGCGGTCCGGGTCGGGTCGGACCTCGAAGGCGAGGGCTGACACGCGGCGCGATCGACACAGGCGCCAGCTCGCAGTGGCAGGATGGAGGCATGACGACCGATACAGGATCGCCGACTCGCTTCGACCGCATCGAGCGCGCCCAGGCGCTGATGCGCGAGCAGGGCGTGGCCGCGATCGTCGTGATGAACCACGACGATTACCGCTGGTTCTTCGGCATCGACCGGGCGCAGCCGCGGGCGATCATCCCGGCGACCGGGATGCCGGCCCTGATCGCGTTCACCGCGGAGGAGGAGGAGCTCCGGTCGCTCCTGGGTGGCCCCGAGGTCATGATCTGGGGATCGGTGGGCGGCCAGATCAATGACGTCGTCAGCCGTCTGCGAGAGATCGAGGCGGAGACGAGGGCGGCCACTCCGGCGTCCGGGATCCCTCTCCGCGTCGCGATGCAGCAGTGGTTCGAGACGCCGGCCTTCCTGGTGGACATGTTCCGGAAGGTGAATCCCGGCGTCGAGCTGGTCTCGTCCGATCCGATCATGGATCCGCTCCGCGCCGTGAAGGAACCTGCGGAGCTGGAGACCATGACCGCGGCCCAACGGATCGCCGGCATCGGCATGGATCGTGCGCGCGCCCTGCTGCGCGACGGCGCGACAGCCCACAGGATCGCGACCGAGGCGATGTACGCGATGATGCGGGCCGGCGCCCAGCGGACCAGCACGCCGATCTACGTCAACGTGGGCCGCGAGACGTGCATGCTCCATGGCTGGCAGAGCCCCCGACCGATGCGAGACCGGCGACCTCGTCGTCATCGACCTGACGCCGGTCGTCGACGGCTACTGCGCCAACCTGGCCCGGACGTTCGTGCTCGGCGAGCCGGACGCACGACAGCGATCGCTGCTCGACGCCTACGAGGCGCTGATCCCGGCTGTCCGCGACGCCATGCGCCCGGGCGCAACGGTGGCCCAGCTCGACGCCGCTGCCGGGGCGGTGCTTCGCGAGCGCGGCCTGGCCGAGTACCAGGTGAATGGGATCGGGCATGGCCTGGGCCTGCGCTTCGAAGAGACCCCCGCCTCGACGATCATCCCACCCCACCGCAACGTGCCCCTGCAGGAAGGCATGACCGTGACGATCGGCCACCCGATCCTGGCGATCCCGGGCTTTGGCGGCGTGCGTCACGAGGACGTCTACCGGGTGACGTCCCGCGGCGGCGAGATCCTGCTGCCGTACCCGATCGCCCCGGTGGTCGCCGCCTCGGGATCCGCGGCGACGACAACGTCGTCGCACTGACGGTCACGCCGGAGCGACGATCCAGTTGCCGGCTGGGCGCCGGCCTGGCGCTCCGTCCGCGGGGCATTGTGCCCTGTGCTCTGCGCGATCAGGCGTTCGGGGCCATGCTTGGCCCCGAACCCACCCGCGAGTTCTCCGCAACGCCGGAGCGCGGTGAGAGCGGACGATGAGATCGATCCAGCCACTCCGGGGCCTGCCCGGACCCGATCGTCGGCGGGCGAGGTCGCACGCGGAGCTCGACGAGCCGATCCTCGCCGAGCTGTTCAGCGTGGAGCGGCTCGAGCAGCACGCGCAGACCCTCGCCGGCGCCCAGACCGTCACCGGTACGCCTCGTCGCGGACGCGCCGTCGGGCCCCGAATCGCCGAGAACGGCCGCATCCTGGCGGAGTCGTACCGGGTCCTGGCGCGCGCGATCAAGGAGGAGCGGTGGATCACGCCGGCCGCAGAGTGGCTGGTCGACAACTTCCCGATCGTCGACGAGCAGCTCCGCGAGATCCGCGACGACCTCCCCCCGAACTACTATCGCGAGCTCCCCAAGCTGGCCGAGGGCCACCTGGAGGGGTATCCACGGGTCCTCGGTCTCGCCTGGGCCTACATCGCCCACACGGACAGCCGCTTCGATCCGGAAAGCCTGCGGCGCATGGTCCGCGCCTACCAGGGAGTGGAGGCGCTGACGATCGGCGAGCTGTGGGCGATCGCGATCAGCCTCCGGATTCTCCTGGTCGAGAACCTCCGGCGCATCGCGGAACAGATCGTCCAGAGCCGGGCGGCACGGCAGGACGCGGACGAGCTCGCCGACGGCCTTCTGGGCCTCCGCACGGACAGCCCGGATGTCGCGATGGAAACCCTGCGGCGTCTCTCACCCGCGGCATTTCCGACCGCTGCCCGCGTTCAGCTCTTCCAGCGCCTGCGCGACCAGGACCCCGCGGCCACTCCCGCCCTCCGCTGGCTGGAGAAGCTCCTCGCGGACCAGGGGACCACCGCCGAGGAGACGGTCCGCCTCGAGCACCAGCGCCAGGCGACGATGAACGTGACGATCAGGAACCTGATCACGAGCATGCGCCTGATCTCGTGGTTCGACTGGGCCGAGTTCGTCGAGAGCGTCAGCCTCGTGGACGAGGTCCTCGGCGCACAACGCTCGTTCGGGGGGATGGACTTCGCCACTCGAGATCGCTACCGGCACGCCATCGAGGAGCTGGCCCGGAGCTCGGGCCTGACCGAGGTCGAGGTCGCCCGGAGAGCCGCGGCGATGGCGGACGCCGCGCCGTCCCCTGGCGATGACGGACCGTCGTCGGCGGCCCGGCGCCGCGATCCCGGCTATTCCCTGATCTCCGACGGCCGCGTGGCGTTCGAGCGCGCCCTGGGCGTTCGGGTCCCCCTGGGCGGGCGGTTCCGGCGCGCATATCTGCGGGCCGCCGCGCGCGGCTATGTCGCGACGCTCGTGCTCGTGACGGCGCTCATCCTCGCCGTTCCGGTCCTGCTGTCCGGGAACGAGCGCTCCGCCGGCATCCTCCTGGTCTCGCTCTTCGCGCTCGGCCCGGCGTCCGACCTCGCGATCGCGCTCGTGAACTGGGCAGTCACCGAACGTGCTGGGCCCGCGAGCCCTGCCGCGGCTCGACCTGGACGAGGGCGTCCCGTCCCACCTGCGCACGCTCGTCGTCGTCCCGATGCTGCTCTCCAGCCAGGCGGAGGTCGAGGCCCAGGTCGGCCGCCTGGAGGTCCACTACCTTGGAAACCGCGAGGGAGACCTTCGGTTCGCCCTGCTGTCGGACTGGCTCGACGCGCCTGACGAGCAGGTACCCGGCGACGACGAGATCCTGGCGGCGGCTGCGGCGGCCATCGATCGGCTCAACGAACGCCACGGCGAGGCTCCGGGGGGAGGCGCCCGGTTCCTGCTCTTCCACCGGAAGCGGAGCTGGAACGCGGCCGAGGGCTGCTGGATGGGCTGGGAGCGCAAGCGCGGCAAGCTCCAGGAGCTCAACGCCTTCCTCCGGGGCTCGGCGGCCACCGGCATCCTGGCCACCGGACGGCCCGCCTCCACCCCGCCGACGGGCGTGCGCTACGTGGTCACGCTCGATGCCGACACGCGGCTCCCCAGGGGCGCGGTTGGGCGCCTCGTGGGCACCATCGCCCACCCGCTCAACCAGGCGACCTTCGACTCGAAGGCCGGTCGGGTGACGATGGGCTACGGCGTGCTGCAGCCCCGCATCACGTCGACGCTCCCGGCCGAGCACGAGGCATCGATCTTCCAGCGGACGTATGCGGGAGCGGCCGGGATCGACCCGTACGCATCCGCGGTCTCCGACGTCTACCAGGACCTGTTCCGGGAGGGGAGCTACACCGGCAAGGGGATCTACGACCTCGACGCTTTCGACGCGGCGATGGCGGACCGGGTACCCGAGAACGCGCTCCTGAGCCATGACCTGTTCGAGGGCGTGTTCGCCCGGGCCGGGCTGGTCACCGATGTGGAGCTCTTCGACGAATTCCCTTCGAACTACCTGGTCTCGGCGGCCCGCCTGCACCGTTGGGCACGGGGCGACTGGCAGCTCCTGCCCTGGATCCTTGACCGCGCGCGCGACGCCACCGGCGGGCGGAGCCTGAGCTCCCTGCCTGCCATCGCCCGCTGGAAGATGGTCGACAACCTCCGCCGGACGATGTCGGCCCCGCTGTCGCTGGCCACGCTCGTGGCAGCCTGGACGCTCCCATCCGTCCCGGCGGGTTTGTGGACCGCGTTCGTGCTGGCAGCGGTCATCCTCCCGGCGGCGCCACCCGTGCTGGGGGGGCTGCTGCCGCGGCGGGCCGGCATCTCCAGGCGCAGCCACCTGCGAGCGGTGGGCGCGGACGTCACCCTCGCCGCCGCGCACGTGGGTCTCGGTCTCACGTTCCTCGCACACCAGGCGTGGCTGATGGCCGACGCGATCCTGCGAACCCTGGCGCGGCTCTATGCGACCCGGCGCAACCTCCTGGAGTGGACGACGGCCGCGCAGGCCAAGGTCCGCAGCGACCTCGCCGTCGCGGGGTTCTACCGGCAGATGGCGGGCGGCGTTGCGATCGCGACTGCGGTCGGGGTGCTCGTCTTGGTCCTGAAGCCGGGTGCGGGCTGGATCGCCGCGCCGTTCGTCGTCCTGTGGCTGGTTTCGCCGATGGTTGCTCGATGGGTCAGCCTGCCGCCTCCGGAATCGGCGGCAGGGCAGCTCTCGGCGGCGGACGTCACGTCGCTCCGCCTGACTGCCCGGCGAACGTGGCGGTTCTTCGAAGCCTTCGTTGGGCCGGGCGATCATGGGCTGCCGCCCGACAACTTCCAGGACGATCCCCGGCCGGTCGTCGAGCACCGTACCTCGCCCACCAACATCGGGATGTACCTGCTAAGCACCGTGACCG
The DNA here is from genome assembly GCA_963800795.1 of uncultured Chloroflexia bacterium. GTDB lineage: Bacteria > Chloroflexota > Limnocylindria > Limnocylindrales > CSP1-4 > CTSoil-043. Next base: position 73,898 of record CAWDCJ010000001.1, on the reverse strand, counting down.
CTCGCGACTTCGGCTGGATCGGGACGCTCGAGATGGTGGAGCGGCTCGAGGCGACGCTCACGACCATCGGGAACCTCGAACGCTTCCGCGGGCACCTCTACAACTGGTACGACACGCGCGACCTGCACCGGCTCGAGCCCGCGTACATCTCATCGGTCGACAGTGGAAATCTCGCCGGCCACCTGCTCACGCTGGCCAACGCCTGCCGCCAGATGATCGACCAGCCGCTGCCGCTCGCGGCGGTGCTCGCGGGGATCGGCGACGCCATCGAGCTGACCCGCGAGGCCGCCGGCGCGATGGGTGACGAGCGGAGGAGCCAGACGCTGACCCGGCGACACCTCGACGAAGCAGTCGAGGCCGCGGGGAGCGCCCGCCTCGTGACCCCGGCCTCGCCCGCCGCCTGGGCAGCCGGCCTTGCAGCCCTTTCCGCGCATGCCGGGACCCTGTCTGACATTGCCGCGGCCATCACCTCGGAACGTGGAGAGGGCCCGGACGGTGAGCTGATCGCCTGGGCAGAGGCGACCCGACTGGCCGTCAACAGCCACGTTCGAGACCTGGCCCTGCTACAACCGTTCCTGGCAGGCGACGTCTTCCCCACGCTCGCCGAGCTGTCCGATCCGCCCTCCCTCATGTCTGGCGACGCGGCGCCGGCCGCGGTCGCCCTCGTCCGACGCCTCCAGGCGATTGCCGACCGGGCCCAGCAGCTCTTCCGGGAGACGGACTTCGGCTTCCTCTTCGACCCGACGCGCAAGCTCTTTTCGATCGGTTTTCGAGTCCGGGACGGCACGCTGGATCCGAGCTATTACGACCTGCTCGCCTCCGAGGCCCGCCTTGCCAGCTTCCTGGCGATCGCCAAGGGAGACGTCACGCCGGATCACTGGTTCCGGCTGGGCCGCGCATTGACACCCGTCGGTCGGGGCTCCGCGCTGATCTCGTGGTCAGGGTCGATGTTCGAGTACCTCATGCCCGCCCTCGTGATGCACTCTCCGGCCAACAGCCTGCTCGACCATACCTACCGGCTGGTGGTGGCCCGCCAGATGAGCTACGCCGCCGAGCTCGGCGTTCCCTGGGGCATCTCCGAGTCGGCGTTCAATGCGCGTGACCTCGCGCTCACGTACCAGTACTCGAGCTTCGGCGTGCCGGGTCTCGGCCTGAAACGGGGCCTGAGCGAGGATGTCGTGGTAGCCCCCTACGCGACCGCCCTCGCCGCGATGATCCAGCCGCAGGCGGCGGTCCGGAACTTCGCCCGCTTGCGCAGTGCCGGGGCGGCCGGGCAATACGGCTTCCGGGAGGCGCTGGACTACACGCCGCGCCGGCTTCCCGAGGGAGCGTCGGTCGCGATCGTGAAGAGCTACATGGCGCACCACCAGGGGATGGCCCTGGTAGCCCTGGGCAACGTCCTCAACGCTGGCGCGATGGTGGAGCGCTTCCATGCCGACCCGATGGTCGAAGCGACCGAGCTGCTGCTCCAGGAGCGGATGCCGCGCGACGTGCTCGTGGCCCGACCACGTGCCGAAGAGGTGACGAGCGCCGCCGATGTGCGCGACCTCGTGCCGCCCGTCCCCCGCCGGTTCACGACGCCCCACGACCCGATCCCGCGGACACACCTGCTTTCGAACGGACGGTATGCGGTCATGGTGACGGCCGCGGGCTCCGGCTACAGTCGCTGGCGCGACGTCGCCGTCACCCGCTGGCGCGAGGACGTGACCCGAGACTCGTGGGGCAGCTACCTCTTCCTGCGCGACATGGCGAGCGGCGCGGTGTGGTCGGCGAGCCATCAGCCCAGCGGCGCGGAGGCGGACAGCTACGAGGTCACGTTCGCCGAGGATCACGCCGAGTTCTTGCGGCGTGACGGTTCGATAACGACCGGCCTGACCATCGTCGTGTCCGCGGAACACGACGCGGAGATCCGCCGAGTGACGCTGACGAATCTCGGTTCGCACGATCGCCAGATCGAGCTGACGTCCTACGCCGAGGTTGTGCTCGCGCCACAGGCGGCCGACGTGGCGCATCCCGCCTTCCAGAACCTGTTCGTGCAGACCGAGTTCGCCCCCGACATCGGGGCGCTCCTGGCGACGCGCCGGCCACGATCCAGCGACGAGAAGCCGGTCTGGGCGGCCCACGTCGCAGCGGTCGAGGGCGAGGTGCCCGGGGTCATCCAGTACGAGACCGATCGCGCCCGCTTCCTTGGTCGGGGGAACTCGGTCCGTTCGCCGGTCTCGGTCATCGACGGGCGGCCGCTCTCGAACACGGTTGGGGCGGTGCTGGATCCGGTGTTCAGCCTCCGGTGCCGGGTCATGCTGGCCCCCGGTGCGACGGCCCACGCGATCTTCTCGACAGTCGTCGCCGAGTCCCGCGACGACGTCCTCGATCTGGCCGACAAGTACCGGGAGACGGCCACCTTCGAACGCGCGGCGACGCTCGCCTGGACGCAGGCCCAGGTGCAGCTCCACCACCTGGGGATCGAGGCCGACGAGGCCAACCTCTTCCAGCGCCTGGCCAACCGGATCCTCTACTCGGACTCGTCGCTGCGGCCCCCGTCGAGCGTGCTGGCCGGCAACGAGCGCGGGGCACCCGGCCTTTGGGCCCACGGCATCTCGGGCGACCTGCCGATCGTCATGGTCCGGATCGACGAAGTCGACGACCTCGACATCGTTCGTCAGCTCCTCCGCGCGCATGAGTATTGGCGCCTCAAGCTGCTCGACGTGGACCTCGTGATCCTCAACGAGCACGCCGCCTCGTACGCGGCGGGGCTCAACGATGCGCTGGAAGCCTTGGTGCGGGCGAGCCAGTCCAGCCTTGTCCCGGACGGCCATCCCGGCCACGGCGGGGTCCACATCCTGCGCGGCGACCAGATGCCGGCCGAGGACCGGACGCTCCTGCTTGCGGCGGCTCGCGCGGTCCTGCTGAGCCGTCGGGGAAGCCTGGCCGACCAGGTCATTCGCCTGGAGCGTCCCGAGACGGCAACGGCGCCCGCGGCGCCCTCCGCCGCCGGGCACGCCAGGAGCGTGGCGCCGGCGCCGCGCCCTGAGCTGGAGTACTTCAACGGTCTGGGCGGCTTCGCCGATCGCGGGCGCGAGTACGTCACGGTGCTCGGCCCGGGCCAGTCCACCCCGGCGCCATGGCTCAACGTGATCGCCAACCCGTTGTTCGGGTTCCAGGTCTCTGAGGCTGGCTCCGGCTACACCTGGTCCGGGAACAGCCGCGAGAACCAGCTCACCCCATGGTCCAACGATCCCGTGAGCGACCCCGTGAGCGAGGCGATCTACGTCCGCGACGACGACAGCGGTGAGCTGTGGGGTCCCACGGCGCAACCGATCCGCTGCGAGCAATCGACGTATCTCGCCCGTCACGGTGCCGGATACAGCCGGTTCGAGCACATTCGCGACGGGGTCGGCCTCGATCTCGTCCAGTTCGTCCCGCTCGACGACGCCCTGAAGATCTCGCTGCTCACGGTGGAGAACCGGTCCGGGCGTTCCAGGCGACTGTCGGTAACGGCCTATGCCGAGTGGGCCCTGGGCACGTCGCGCGGCGGAAGCGCACCGGGAATCATCACCGCGCTGGAGCCGGAGACCCGGTCGATCTTCGTGCGCAACCCGTGGAACACGGAGTTCGCGGGCCGAGTCGCGTTTCTCGACCTCGGCGGGCGGCAGACGGCATGGACGGCCGATCGAACCGAGTTCCTCGGCCGCAACAGCGGACCCGACCGGCCCGCCGGCCTGGCCCGCGGTCACCAGCTCGGGGAGCAGCCGGCGCGGGCCTGGATCCGTGCGCGGCGCTCCAGACCAGCTTCGAGCTCGGCGATGGGGAACGGACCCAGGTTCTCGTGCTGCTCGGCGAGGCGGACGGGGCCGCAGCGGCGGCCGACCTGGTCCGGCGCGGGCGATCGGCGGACCCCGACGCGTTGCTGCGCGACGTGTCGGGCTTCTGGGAGAGCGCCCAAGGCACCGTCCAGGTCCGGACTCCTGACCGCTCGATGGACATCCTGTTGAACGGATGGCTGATCTACCAGACGCTCGCGTGCCGGCTGTGGGCGAGGACCGCCTTCTACCAGGCTGGCGGCGCCTACGGGTTCCGGGACCAGCTCCAGGACATCATCGCCCTGGTGACCACGAAGCGCGATCTCGCCCGCGAGCACCTCCTGCGGGCCGCGGCGCATCAGTTCGCCGAAGGAGACGTGCAGCACTGGTGGCATCCGCCGTCGGGTCGCGGCGTCCGAACCCGCATCTCGGACGATCGCCTCTGGCTCCCGTACGCGGTCGAGCGCTACCTCGCGGTCACTGGCGACACTGCGGTACTCGACGAGACCGTCCCCTACCTCGAGGGCCCGGCGCTGCGTCCCGACCAGGCGGACGCCTATTTCCAGCCGGAACGCTCACCGAGGTCGGGCTCGCTGTTCGACCATTGCGTTGCGGCGATCGACCGGAGCCTCGAGGTCGGCGCCCATGGGCTGCCGCTCATCGGATCGGGTGACTGGAACGACGGCATGAACCGGGTGGGTGAGCAGGGCCGGGGCGAGAGCGTGTGGCTGGGCTGGTTCCTTCATGCCGTCCTGGCCGCCTTCACACCGATCGCGGAGGCCCGCGGCGAGCGGCCTCGGGCGGAGCGCTGGCGGACCCGCATGAAGGCGCTCCGACAGGCGCTCGAGCGGGACGGCTGGGACGGCGACTGGTACCGGCGAGCCTTCTTCGACGATGGAACCCCGCTCGGCTCCGCTGAGAACGCGGAATGCCGGATCGACTCGATCGCCCAATCGTGGAGCGTCCTGTCCGGGGCAGCCAACCCTGCCCACGCCCGCAAGGCGATGGCCGCGGTGGAGGAGCTCCTCGTCCGGCCGGGTGACGGCCTCGTTCTGCTGTTCACCCCGCCATTCGATCATTCCGATGTCGATCCGGGCTACGTCAAGGGGTACCTGCCGGGCGTCCGGGAGAACGGCGGCCAGTACACCCACGCGGCCATCTGGTCGATTATCGCGTTCGCGGAGCTGGGCGACGGCGACACCGGCGAGCGAGCTCTTCTCCATCCTGAACCCCATCAACCACGCCAGCACGCGAGCCGGGGTCCAGCGCTACAAGGTCGAGCCGTATGTCATGGCGGCCGACGTCTACGCCGAACCGCCGCATGTCGGTCGCGGCGGCTGGACCTGGTACACCGCCTCGGCCGGCTGGATGTACCAGGCCGGCCTCGAGTGGCTCCTGGGGTTCCGGTTGCGCGGCACGACGCTGCGGATCGATCCCTGCATTCCGCGCGCGTGGCCGCGCTACGAGGTCGAGTTCCGGTACCACTCCGCCAGGTACCTGGTCGTCGTGGAGAACCCGCAGGGGATCAGTCGCGGGGTGTCGGCAACGGAGCTCGACGGAAAGCCGCTGGCCCGTGGCGCCGCCATCCCGCTCGCGGACGACGGCGCCACGCACCTGGTGCGGGTCGTCCTGGGCTGATGGGTCGAACCGAGCGTCGCTGAGGCTCAGCGGGGCAAGCGGCGCCTGGCGGGCGAGCCGGCGAAGGTGCGGACCCGGGCGAGCAGCTGGCGCTCCGTGATCGGACCTCCCTTCTCGACCTCGATCCGGCGCCTGCGGCCGTGGCTCTCGTCGTCCGCCCGGACCTGCTCGGCGAAGTGCTCCACCACCTCGCCGTCGCCGAGCAGGAGAAGGTCATCGACGACGGGGAGCGCGCCGGCGACCTGGGCGAAGAACGCGCGCATGTGCTCGTCGCGATGGCCCTCCCCGGCCGGGTGGCTCTCGGTGGGTGGCCGCCCGGTCGAGCGGTGTCGACCGGGGACCGTGGAGTCGATGCGGTGGCGCATGGTGAGCTCCGGGCTCCAACGCAGCACCATTGCCCAGCCGGCGGACATCCAGAGGCCGGTGGCGTGGGGACCGCTCATGGCTCAACCTCCGTTCACATGCGCGGGGCTCGATCGAGATCGGGGGCCCGCGCCGCCTCTCCGCAGCGGGCTGGTGCAGGCGACCGGCCTTGCTAGTAGGTGATCTCGTCAGATTCCGGCACCGCCAGGCTGTGGACCTTGTACGTCCCGGCCCCGAGCTGCGCGGTCACGACGCGGTGGCCCTTGCCCACCGCGTCCGAGAATGACTGGATCGGAACGGCGACGGTCAGGCGCGCGACCGCCTCACCACCTCGCTCGTAGCGGACCTGGGTTTCCAGGCCGTAGGTGTCGGTGCTCCTGACGCCGAGCTCGCCCGGATCGCATCCGATCAAGCCCGCGACCCAGGCCCGTGCATCCCACGTCGCCACGTCAGTGCTCCACGCGCTGCGCGCCCGGGCGCGAGGCGATGGCCGCGCCGATGATCAGCGCCGGCGCCATCCCGGCCGCCACCACCAGCCGCGGTGCCCCGGCAAGGGAGAGCCCGGCCCCGAGACCGACCGAGCCTGCGACGAGCCACCGGAGCAGCGGGTCCGGGAGCGTCTGCAGGGCGCTCGTTGTCCCGCTGGCCCCGGTCCGAGTCGCGCGAATCGTCCCAGGGACGCGACCGACGAGCGTCCTGCCGGCGGTCCGACCGATCGCCAGAACCCCCGCCAGGCGCCGCCCCGCAGGCGCGGGGTGGCGTCGAGGGTGACGCGCGGGTGGGGACGTGCCCGAGACGCGCCGCTTGCCCTTCGCGACGTTCATGTGTGGCTCCTGCTCAGCGATGGCCGGCGCGACACCCCAGCATAGGAGGGACCCGCGCGGAGCCGGTCCTGCCTGATGCGGCGCCAGGCCGAGCTGCCGCCTGCATCGTGCCCTCGCGATGCAGGCCGCCTCCCGACCAGGCTTCGACGGGAACGGTGCGCTATCCGTCCTTGTCGGCGAACGTGCCTGGCACTTCTTCCGCCGCAGTCAGCGGCTCGGTCCGCTCGCCGGATGCGAAGTCACCGTGGAGGCCCGCCTCCAGGACTTCCTCCGGTGTCTCTGCGTCGGTCCGCTCGCCGGATGCGAAGTCGCCGTGGAGGCCCGCCTCCAGGGCTTCCTCGGGTGTCTGTGCCTCGGTCCGCTCGCCTGATGCGAAGTCGCCCGGTGGGGTTGCCACCGGCGGTGTGTTGATGCTCACGGGAATCTCCTTCTCGCTGGCCCAGCAGATGGGGTTGCGGCATCGCGGATCCCGCAGGCTTCGAGCAGGAGCAGTGATGGGCGACGAGCCGTCCCATCGCGAGTGTGGTGCGTCGGCGCCGCGGCGTCATGACGATGCGTCATCCGGCCGACACGCTGCAAGACCGAGAGCCCAGTCTGAAGACAGTCCCAACGAGCCGACGTGAGGATGCTCCCCGCGGCCGGCCGGGGATTTCCCGGTGACGCCCGTCGGACCTTACCCCCGCGGGGCGGCCGTGCTCCCGCGCACGATCAGTCCGGGTGCCAGGAGCACCTGCTCCGCGTCCTGGCGGCCTCGGTCGAGGCGGTCGAGCAGGATTCGGGCTGCGGTCCGGCCCATGTCATCGGCCGGGAACCCGATGGTCGTCAGTGGCGGGGTGGCGAGCTCGGCGAGCGACTCGTTCAGCATCGCCACCACGGAGATGTCGGCAGGGACCGTGATCCCGCGGGGCGCGGCTGCCTTGAGCAGCCCGATGACGGACTGGTCCTGGGGCGCGATGCACGCGGTGACGTCTGGGTGCTCGTCGAGCAGCCTGCCCGCCGCCTCAGCCATCGCCTCGGCGGTTGGCGCGCCCACACTCCGGATCACGGGCAGCCCGTGCGCCGCGCAGGCGCGATCGTAGCCGAGGGAGGCCCACGTGGCGAAGCCGTACGTGTCGTCGCCGACGACAGGGTCGATCGTGAGCAGGCCGATCCGGCGGTGGCCGAGCTCGACGAGGTGCTCCACGGCGAGCCCGATCCCGTGCTCGACGTGCACGTCGGCGAAGCTGAGCCCGGCGTTGTCCGTGCGGCGCCCTATCATGACGAACGGATAGCCGTGATCGCGGAGCAGCTCCGGGCGCCGGTCCTCGGTGAGGATCTCCAGCAGGATGATGCCGTCAGCCTGGCGGCTCCGGAAGATGCCCAGGAGTTCGGCGTCCGAGAGATGGCGCGTGATGATGTTGATCGAGTAGCCGGCATCCTCGACGCCGAGCGCGGCCGACATCACGAGCGGGTACGCGGGCGGGTTGAACTCCTGCGGGACGTGCACGGCGATGAGCCGGGTGCGGCCTGACCGGATCTGCTGCCAGGCGTTCTGGGGCGCGAACCCGATCTCCTCCATCACCTGGAGCACCCGCTGGCGCGTGTCGTCCGCCACGTCGGGCTTGTTGTTGATGATCCGCGACACGGTGGTGACCGAGACACCGCTGGCGGCGGCGATGTCGATGATCGTCGTGTTGGGGACCTTCGATCGCGGGGCCACGCCGGGAACAGCCTCCTACCGGCCCAGGGGCCGGATCGCGGGCGGTCGACGGTCGGGCGCCGCCGACGAGGTCATGAACTGCACTTCCACCCTACGGCCAGCGTAGCAAAGCCGCCGCTGCGCGACGGGCCACTCCGAGGTCGTCCGGTCGAGCCCAGCGTGGAGGACGACGAGGACGTCACGCTCGAGGGGCATTCCCGGGTACGCCCCCACCCGCTGCCCGATCGTCAGCCGGCGGGCCCCCTCTTCCCAGGCGAACTCCACCGTCGCGAACTCGCCGGCCTCGTAGCCATAGCCGTCGCCGGTGTCCTCGTAGAGCGTGAAGGTTGTGTCGCGCCCTGGGTAGACGTGCACCTCGAGCGTCTCGTTGGGCGCTCCGTCCGCGTGATCCCGGTCCGGCCCCATCGGCACGATCGACCCGGCGCGGACGAAGACGGGAATCCGCTCCAGGGGGGCGGCGGCCTGGATCTCCTGGCCGCCGCTCAGCAGATCGTCGGTGGCCAGGTCGAACCAGTCGGCGCCCGCTGGCAGGTAGACGCGGCGCGTGAAGCTCACGCCCTCGAGCGGCCGCGACCCGGGTGCGTACGTCATCGGCGTGGACACTGGGCAGACCAGGAACGCCGGTCCCAGGAGAAACTGGTCGCCGAGGGCGTGGGTGTGGACGTCGTCCGGGAAGTCGAACGGCAGCGATCGAAGCATCGTGTAGGCGCGCAGCGACGTCCAGCCCGCCAACGAGTAGATGTACGGCAGCAGGCGGTAGCGGTGGCGCAGTGCGCGCACAAGGGCGTCGTAGATCGTCTCCCCGGGGACGCCAAAACGCCAGATCTCGCGCGGCGTATCGGTGCCGTGCGAGCGCAGCATCGGGAGCCAGGCAGCGTACTGGAACCAGCGCAGGTACAGCTCGCGGTAGCCGAGGTCATCGACGCCGTCATCGAAATCGCCGGCCCAGAACCACAGATCCGGACGCCGGGCCACGAAGTACCCGCCCACGTCAGTGGTCCAGTAGGGCAGGCCGGTCACACAGAAGTTGAGCCCGTCGGCGACCTGGCGGCGGAGCGTCTCCCAGGTCGCGCTGACGTCTCCGGACCAGGTCACCGTCCCGTAGCGCTGCTGGCCGGGGAAGGCCGACCGGGTGAGATTCACGACTCGCTTGTCGCCGCCGGCGGATCGCTGACCCTCATACATCCCCTGTGAATGGAGCAGCGAGTAGGCGTTGATCAACTCCGGGTCGAGGTACCGCTTGGCCTCGTCGGTGTTGATCCGCAGGCGCTCCTCGGGCTCGGGCTTGACCGCCCCCGTCCAGTCGGCCTCGAACGGCTCGGTGCAGTCCGACCACCACGCGTCGATGCCTTGCGAGAACAGGCCGCGGTCCGCCTGGCACCAGAAGGTGGCCCTGGCGGCCGGGTCAAAGGCGTTGTATGTCGCTTGGTTGCCCAGCAGCTGCGCCCGGCTCCCAAGCTCGCGCCAGTCGTCGCCGCCCGGCCGCATGGTGGGCCAGATGGACACCATCACGCGGACGCCGAGCGCGTGCAACTCGCGGGTCATGCCGAGTGGGTCCGGGAATCTCCACCGGGTCGAGCGACTTCTGGCCCCAGGCGTGGCCAGTCCATGACTTCCAGTCCAGCACGACGCAGTCCAGCGGCAGCCCGCTACGGCGGTACTCGCGGGCGACCGCGAGCAGGTCCGCCTGGCTCTCATACCGCTCCTTCGACTGCAGGTAGCCGAAGGCCCACCGCGGGAGCATGGGCGCAGGCCCGGTGAGCGCCCGAAACTCTGCCACGATCTGGTCGAAGCTCGGCCCGAGGATCACGTAGTAGTCCAGCTCCTCGTCGACGTCGCCCCAGAGGTACGAGCCGAAGGCGTCGTCGTGGAAGGTGACCAGAGAGGTGCAGTCGAGGAAGACGCCGTAGCCGCGGGTCGACACGAAGACCGGCACGGCCACCTTGAGGTTCTGCTGATAGAGATACTGGTGCTGACCCCGGAGATTGAACATGCCCTCCTCGTGCGAGCCCAGCCCGTACAGGGCCTCGCCGTCGGCAAAGCAGAACTCGAGCTTCGTGTGGAACGCGGTGCGGTCCACGATCTGCCGGATGCCATCCACGTCGATCCGCACGCCGTCGACGTTCTCGCGGCTCTCATGCGGGATGGCCCCGTCGAACTCCGACCGGAGTACCTGGACCGGCGTGAGCGTCTTGCCGCCACGAGCCGGCTCCCGGGTCAGCAGGGTCCCATCGGTCGTCCGGTAGGTGAGCGCAGCCGTCTCGCGAGCCACCTCGATCGACATCGCGTCGGTGGAGATGACGATGCCGTCCCGGCCCTCGACGACGGAGAACGGGATGGTCGGCGCCTGGGCACCAACGGGAATCACGGCCAGGCTCGGCCTTTGACTGAAGGCGTCCTCGAGCGTAAGCCGGACGCGCATCATTCGGCTCGTCCGCGGCGTGAGGGCGAGAAGCCCGGCGTCGGTGCGGATGGTGAGCCCGTTGGCGTTCACCTCGTGGGAGAGAATCCTCATCGGCGGCACATCCCGTTCCGAGGGCTGGCAATTCGGGCGTCGCGCGCGGACAGGGTCACGCCGCTACCCCTTCACAGATCCTGCGGAGACGCCGGACAGGATCCATCGCTGCGCGACTGCGTAGATCAGGATCATGGGCGTGATCGTCAGCACGACGTCAGCGGAGACGAGGGCCCAGTTCGACTCGTATTGGCCGAAGAAGTTGTACACGGCAAGGGTCATCGGCCAGTTGTGTGTGCTGTTCAGGAAGTAGAGCGGGATCAGGAACTCATTCCAAAGGTTGAGGAGGTCGAGGACGCCGCACGTTACCAGCACCGGGGTCAGCATCGGGCGAATGACCGAGACGAAGGTCCGGATCGGCGAGCACCCGTCGATGAACGCTGCCTCGTCGAGTTCACGAGGAATTGTGTCGATGAACGCGTAGATCAGGAAGACGCTGAACGGGATTTGCGTGGCGGCGTAGAGAAGGATGATGCCAAGCTGCGAGTCGATCAGGCCGGTCACCTGCATCACTTTCGTCAACGTGACGAAGTTGGTGGGGATCGCAATGCCCATGATCAACAGCAGGTAGATGATCTCGTGCCGCCTGGTCCGGCGGCGCGCAAGCACGTAGGCTGCCAGCGCGGAGACCAAGACCGACAACACTGTCCCGCCGACCGAATAGAGAACGCTGTTGAAGAAGGCCTCGACCAGCTTGCCCTTGTCGATCACGGTGGCGAAGTTGGCCCACTGGGGATTCAGCGGGAATTCCATGCTCATCGTGGCCGAATCCGTCTGGTTCTTGAGCGCGTTTGCGAAGACGAGGTAGATCGGCGCAAGGGCGATCAGACCGGCGCCGGATGCCAGAAGGTTGTTGATCGGTGCCCGGATGGTCCGGACGGCGTACACGGGTCAGGCCTCCTGTCTTGGACGCATGACCCGAATGACCAGGAAGCTCAATGCCAGCATCACGACGAAGAACAAGGTGGACAGCGCGGTCGCCGTTCCGTACCGGCCGAGCGAGAAGTCCTGGAAGATCGTCGTGTAGACCGTCTCGGTCGCGAAGCCGGGTCCGCCGTTGGTCAGGACGAAGACGATGTCGAAGACCCGCAGGCCGTACAGGAGATTGAGCACGGTCGTGACCAGCAGGACCGGCATGAGGAGCGGCAGGGTGATGTGCCAAAAGGCCTGTCGGCCCGAGGCTCCATCGATGGACGCGGACTCGTAGTACTCGCGAGGGATGGCCTGCAACCCGGCGATCAGGATGACCATGATGTACCCGACGCCACGCCAGGTGTCCACGGCAATCACGCTCCAGAGAGCGATCGACACATCGGTCAGCCACTGCTGGGCGAGGGCGCCAAGGCCAACAAGCCGGAGTGCCGCGTTCAGCAGCCCGGTATCCGGGTTGAGCACGGACTGGAAGATCACACCGACGACGAGGATTGGGATGACGGCAGGCAGGAAGATGAGCGCCCGGTACAAGTACGAAAGCTTCTTCACGCCGACGGTGAGCAGAATTGCCAATCCCAGCGCGATGACGGTCTTGAGGGCGATCGTCGCAACCGTGAACAGGACGGTGTTCTGGATCGCGCTCAGGTAGTTGGAAGTCGGGTCGAGGATGGCCGCGAAGTTGTCCAAGCCGACCCAGTGGATATCAGTCGAGTAGGCGCTCCAGTCGGTGAACGAAAAGACGAAGCCCAGCAGGGACGGCACCAGGACGAACGCACCGTAGAGGAGCAGAGCGCCCCCCACGAACCATGTCGGATAGCTCTTCTTGCTCATACCTGGCTCGTCAGCAAGGGACATGCGATGAGGTGTGAGGCTTGACTGGGGCGGCCCGTACGAAACCCGCCCCAGTCATCGTGTTCGTCCTGGATGCGCCGGCCGATGCTACGGCCAGCTCGGGTCCTTGGCCGTCTTCGCCTCTTTGGTGCGCTCAGTGTCGATGAGCTGAAGCACCTTCTGCGGCGTCGCCTTGCCGGTGAACATGGACACGAAGTCCTGGCCCATCAGCATCCACTGCGGATTGACATAGTTGACGCCATCCTGCAGGACTGGGACAGAGGCTTCTTTGTAGGTGTCGAAGAAGGCTTGCTGGCTGGCGTCCCACTTCGCCTTGACGCCGGTGAACGGGAGCGTCTCGAAGTCGGGAGTGTTGTCGATCAACCACTGAAGGTTGTCGGGCTGCATCATGAAATCGAGCCACTCCTTGGCCTCAGTGACGTGCTGGCTCTTGGTGTCGATCATCCAGGTCGGGCCGGCCGGATGGACAGGTTGTAGCTGGTTGTCAAGGATCGGATCCGGGAAGTAGCCGAAATCGGTCGCCTGGAAGGTGGGAAATGCCGAGGCAATCTGAGTCCCGCGAGAGATCTCAGACAGGGTCATCGCGTACTTGCCGCTGGCCATCTGCTTTGACGTATCGGCTTCTTTGGAGGACAGGGCGGACTTGCCGAAGTAGCCCTTCTGGTAGAGGTTGTTGAGCTGCGTGACCGCCGTCGAGGCGTTCGCATCGGCCGCGAACGTCGTCTGGTTCGCGTTGAGCTTGGCGTACAGACCCGGCTCGAGCGCCTCCATCTGTCCGATGCCAGCCGGGTTGATCAGCTTGGGCTGAAAGCTGTAGAGGCTATTGGCTGCAACGATTACGGGCGGGTTGCCTGAGACGACGGGCGCCGTGGTGGCGACGCCTGCAACGCCGGTGCCGCCGGTGGTGGCACTGCTGGTGCCGCTGGTGCTGCCTGCGTCGCTCGGGCCGCCGCAGCCCTGCAGGGAGAATGTGAGCGCCATCACGGCCAGGAGCTGACTCGGAATTCCCCATTTCTTTTCGATACACATTGTCAAATCGCCTCGCTATCAGGTTGAAAACCTTTGAAGCGTCCGGCGAGGGTATCGAGAGGACCGAATGAGGCGGGTGTTGACGGCAGGCGGGCGATGCGTTGGCTCGCTCCCTTGCCGGCAACCCCGCTATCTCATGTCCTTTCGGACCCAAGACCGGAGGCTTTGCGTCCCCGCCTTACGACGGGTTTGCCCTTACAGTGCGAGGCCAGTTAATCGCTAATGATTGCACAAGCAAAGTGTCTGCGCCCACATACGTCGCCAGATGGCGACGCTGATGCGCAGCGCCGCGCGGTTCACGGCCCACGGCCGCGGGATCTACAGGGATTGTGATTTGCGGAGCGCGCACGCTGCACTCAGGCCGCGACGCGTTGCATGACTACGCGCGCACACACGGCGAATGCGCCGCGTACGCCAGCGCCAGCGCCAGCGCGCGTCGCGCGAAATGCAGTGAGCGTGTTACGCCAGGCGCAGCGCGCGCAGCACGTTCGGCACCGCGCTCAGTCGCTGCAGCACGCGCCCGAGCTGCTCGCTGTCGCGCACCGCGGTGCGCATCACGATGGTGGCGATGCGATCGTTCGGATCGGTGTCGGAATTGACGCCATCGATGCTCAGCCGTTCAAGCGCCATCACATCGGACACGTCGCGCAGCAGGCCGCGCCGGTCGAACGCCTCGACGCGGATCCTGACCGGCAGCAGGCTGTCGGATTCGAGATTCCACTCCACGCGCAGCACGCGCTTGGGGTTGAGCGTCTGCATGCGCAGCAGGTTGGGGCACTGCGCGCGATGGATCGTGACGCCGCGTCCGAGCGTCAGGTAGCCGGCGATCGGTTCGGGCGGCACCGGCGAGCAGCAGCGCGCGAGCGTGGTCGGCAGATCGCCCACGCCCTCGATCTCCACCGGCGAGCGTGAGCGTCGGCATGCGGCTCGCGGGCTTGCGCGTCGGCGTGAGCGCCTCGACCGGCGGGCGCGCGCAGTCGCGCCAGCGCCTGGCTGAGCGTCGATGCGCTGATGGTCGCCTTCGCCGAGCCGGCGTTGCAGGTCGTCGGCGCTTTCGGCGTGCAGCTCGCGCACCAGCGGCGCGATCAGCTCGGGGCCGCCACCGACGCGCGCCAGCTCGCGCTCGAGCGACTCGCGGCCGAGCGCGCGATGCTGCGATTCATCGATGCGCCGAAACCAGGCGCGCACCTTGGCGCGGCTCTTGGGCGACGCCAGGAACCCGAGCTCCGGCGACAGCCAGTCGCGGCTCGGCGCGGCCTGCTTGCCGGTGATGATCTCGACCACGCCGCCGTTGGCGAGCGGCTGATTGAGCGGCACGATGCGGCCGTCGAGCTTGGCGCCGCGGCAGCGATGGCCCAGGGCGGTGTGCACCTGGTAGGCGAAATCCAGCGCGGTGGCGCCGCGCGGCAGATCGACCACCTCGCCGCGCGGGGTCATCGCGTAGATGCGATCGGCGAACAGCTCGCTCTTGGCGCGCTCGATCAGGTCGCCCTCGAGCTGCATCGCATGCGCCGGATCGAGCACGTGCCGCACCCATTCGATCTTGCGCTCGTAGTCCGAGGTCGCGCGCGCCGCCTTCCTTGTAGCGCCAGTGCGCCGCCACCCCGAGCTCGGCGTACTCATCCATGTCGCGCGATCGGATCTGCACCTCGAGGGATTTGCCGTCCGGACCGATCACCGCGGTGTGAATCGAGCGGTACTCGTTGTCCTTCGGCGTCGCGATGTAATCGTCGAATTCGCCGGGGATGTACTGCCACAGCGCATGCACCACGCCCAGCGCGGCGTAGCAGTCCTCGATCGAGCCGACCACGATGCGTACCGCGCGCACGTCGAACAGCTGCTCGAACGCGAGCTGCTTGCGCTGCATCTTGCGCCAGATGCTGTAGATGTGCTTGGGCCGGCCGTAGACTGCGGCGGCCGTGACGCCGGCCTGGCGCAGCTCGCGCTGCAGCAGCTCGCACACGTTGGCGATGTAGCGCTCGCGATCCAGGCGCCGCTCGGCCAGCGCACGCGCGATGCGGTGATAGGCCTCGGGCTCGAGATAGCGGAACGCGAGATCCTCGAGTTCCCACTTCAGGCTCCAGACGCCGAGCCGATTGGCCAGCGGGGCGAGGATCTCGCGCGTCTCCAGCGCCAGCCGCTGTCGCTCGGGCTCGGGCAGTGCGCGCGCCGCGCGCAGCTGCACCAGCTGGTCGGCCAGGTGCGCCACCACCAGCCGCGGGTCGGCGGCCACGGCCAGCAGCATCTTGCGCAGCACTTCGGCCTGCTGCGCATTCAGGCGCTGGCCGGCCGACCAGCCGGCCGGCAGGTGCAGCTGTCCGAGACGCTCGAGCTCGGCGGCGACGCGCGTGCAGCCCGGCGCCGAGGCGCGCTTCGATCTGCGGGCTCGCGCGCGGCAGTCCGGAGCGCTGCTGCCCGATGCAGCAGCGTGCCCGCCGCCAGGTCGGCATCCTGCGTCAGGGCGGCCACGGCGCTGCGCGGCCTCGAGGCCCGACTCGAGCGCGGTCGCATCGGCGCCGAGCTCGGCGAGCGCCGCGCGCGCGGCTTCGAGCTGCGCGGCGATCGCGGGCGATGCGGGAGTCGCGGTTTCCATGCTGTGTGGCCGGTGTCTTCCGGCTATCATTCAAGGTATGGCCGGCTACAGCAAGTGCGCTTGAGGATATGGCATACATGACGCGATATGCGAGCAAGTCCTGGCGCACGTTCCGGCCGCGCTGCGCCGCCGTCGGGCCCGCTGCCGGCATCGATCCGGCTGGTGGCGCGCGACTGCCGGGTGCTCGGCCTGGATCCGGGCTCGCAGCGCACCGGCTACGGCATCATCGATTGCCGCGGCAGCGCCGAGCGCCACGTCGCCAGCGGCTGCGTCGATGTGGTCGGTCAGCGACATGGTGGTGCGGCTGCAGCGCATCTATGCCGCGATCAGCGCGCTGGTGGCCGAGCATCGGCCCGACACGGTCGCGATCGAGCGCGTGTTCGTGCATCGCAATCCCGACAGCGCCCTGAAGCTCGGCCAGGCGCGCGGCGTGGCCTTGTGCGCCGCGGCGTCGCTCGGCGCGAGCGTGCATGAGTATGCCCCGCGGGCCATCAAGATGGCCGTGACCGGCTACGGCGCGGCGGCCAAGCCGCAGGTCGCGCAGATGGTGCGCACGCTGCTGCTGCTCGAGATCAAGCTCGCGGCCGATGCCGCCGATGCGCTCGCGGCCGCGCTGTGCCATGCCCAGACGCGTCGCCTCGGCGCGCTCGATGCGGTCGATGTCGCCTGAGCGCAGGCCCTGCGGCCCATGATCGGGACGCTCGCGGGCGTGCTCGCCTTCAAGTCGCCGCCGCACCTGCTGCTCGAAGTCGGCGGCGTTGGCTACGAAGTCGAAGCGCCGATGTCGACCTTCTATGCGCTGCCCGCGGTCGGCGAGCGCACCCGGCTGCTGACGCACCTGGTGGTGCGCGAGGACGCGCACATCCTGTACGGCTTTGCCACCGGCGAGGAGCGCACGCTGTTCCGCAACCTGCTGAAGGTGTCGGGCGTCGGACCGCGCATCGCGCTCGCGATCCTCTCGGGCGGCACCGCGGCCACGTTTGCCCATGCGGTGCGCGAGCAGGATGCGCGGCGCTGACGCGCATTCCCGGCGTCGGCCGCAAGATTGCCGAGCGGCTGATCGTCGAGATGCGCGATCGGCTCGATCAGGCCGGCGCGGCGCCGCGCGCGCCGGCGCAGCCGCGTGCCTGGCCGCCGGCAGCGCGGCACGGCGCCGAAGCCGAAGCCTACGGCGCGCTGGTCTCGCTCGGCTACAAGCCGGTGGAGGCGACGCGGCTGCTCAAGGCGCGTCGGCGCCGAGACCGCTGCCCTGAGCACCGAGGAGCTGATCCGGCGCGCCCTGCAGAGTGCGGTGCGTGCATGAGCGCGCCGGAGCACGAGCGGCTGGTGAGCGCCGCGCCGGGCGGCGCCGAGGAGGCGATCGACCAGGCCATCCGGCCGCGGGCGCTGGCCGATTACGTCGGTCAGGAGCAGGTCAAATCGCAACTGTCGATCTTCATCGATGCGGCCCGCATGCGCGCCGAGGCGCTCGATCACGTGCTGATCTTCGGGCCGCCGGGCCTGGGCAAGACCACGCTGGCGCACAT
The DNA here is from genome assembly GCA_963800795.1 of uncultured Chloroflexia bacterium. Taxonomy (GTDB): domain Bacteria; phylum Chloroflexota; class Limnocylindria; order Limnocylindrales; family CSP1-4; genus CTSoil-043. The sequence goes on along the minus strand of CAWDCJ010000001.1, from coordinate 56,126 downwards.
CATTGCCGCCGAGCTCGGCGTCAACCTGCGCCAGACCGCGGGCCCGGTGCTCGAGCGGCCGGGCGACCTGGCGGCGATCCTGACCAACCTGCAGCCGCGCGATGTGCTGTTCGTCGATGAGATCCATCGCCTGAGCCCGGTGGTCGAGGAGGTGCTGTATCCGGCGATGGAGGACTATCAGCTCGACATCATGATCGGCGAGGGCCCGGCGGCGCGCTCGATCAAGCTCAGCCTGCCGCCGTTCACGCTGGTCGGCGCGACCACGCGCGCCGGCCTGCTGACCTCGCCGCTGCGCGATCGCTTCGGCATCGTGCAGCGGCTCGAGTTCTACACCGTGCCCGAGATCGAGCGCATCGTGCAGCGCTCGGCCGCGCATCCTCGACGTGCCGATCGACGCCGCGGGCGCACTGCGCATCGCGCAGCGCGCGCGCGGCACGCCGCGCATCGCCAACCGGCTGCTGCGCCGGGTGCGCGACTACGCGCAGGTGAAGGGCGCGGGCCACATCGACGAGCCGGCGGCGCATGCGGCGCTCGACCTGCTGCAGGTCGACCCGCAGGGGCTCGACGCGCTCGATCGCAAGCTGCTGCTCACGATCATGGAGAAGTTCGATGGCGGCCCGGTCGGCATCGAGAGCCTGGCGGCGGCCATCGGCGAGGAGCGCGGCACGCTCGAGGACGTGATCGAGCCGTTCCTGATCCAGCAGGGCTTCATCGCGCGCACCGCGCGCGGGCGCATCGCCACGCGCATGGCCTGGCAGCACTTTGGCCTGAAGATGCCCGAGCGCGCCGCCGCCAACCTGCCGCTGTTCGGCGAGGGCGCTTGAGCCCGTTCGTCTGGCAGGCGCGTGTCTACTGGGAAGACACCGACGCCGGCGGCATCGTCTACTATGCGAATTACCTGCGATTCCTGGAGCGCGCCCGCACCGAGTGGCTGCGCGCGCGCGGCATCTCGCAGCTGGCGCTGGCGAGCGACCCGGGCGTCGTGTTCTCGGTCGTGGCGCTCGAGGCCCGGTACCGGCGTCCGGCGCGGCTCGACGATCTGCTGTCGATCAGCTGCGAGCCGGCAGTGGCAGGGCGGCGCGAGCATCGTCTTCGCGCAGCGCATCTGGCGCGAGCCGCTGGAGGCGCAGACGCTGCTGAGCGCCTCGGTGCGCGTGGCCTGCCTGCGATGCCGGGACGTTGAAACCTCGGCGCCTGCCGCCAGTCATAGTCAGGGAATTGTCGGCAGGAGCGTTCTGGCGGCGGCGGCAACGCAAGGAGTAGCTGATGGGCGGCGAGCTGTCGATCCTTCGCATGATCGTGCAGGCGAGCCTGGTGGTGCAGATCGTCATCGGCATCCTGCTGGCCGCCTCGCTGATGTCCTGGGCGATCATCTTCCGCAAGCGCATGGTCGTGCGGCGCGCGCAGCGCGATGCCGATCGCTTCGAGAACAGTTTCTGGTCGGGCGGCGACCTGAGTTCGCTGTATCGCGCGATCGAGTCGCGCGGGGCGCCACCGGCATGGAGAGCATCTTCGAATTCGGCTTCCGCGAATTCGCGCGCCTGCGCGCGCAGGGCGGCGTCGCGGCCGACATGCTGCTCGAGGGCTCGCGCCGGGCGATGCGCGTCGCGCAGCTCAAGGAGATCGAGCGGCTCGAGCACAGCCTGGCGACGCTGGCCACGGTCGGCTCGACCAGTCCGTACGTGGGCCTGTTCGGCACCGTGTGGGGCATCATGAACGCCTTCAGCTCGCTCGGTAACGTGCAGCAGGCGACGCTCGCGATGGTCGCGCCCGGCATCGCCGAGGCGCTGGTGACCACCGCGATCGGCCTGTTCGCCGCGATTCCCGGCGGTCGTGGCCTACAACCGCTACGCCGATCAGGTGAGCCGGCTCGAGCTGCGCTACGACGCCTTCATGGAAGAGCTGTCGACCATCCTGCAGCGCTATGCCGGGCGCAATCCCGCGGCGTCGCTGCCGGCCGCGGCGGCGGCGCGTCCGCGGCGGCGCCGACCGCGGCAAGGAGCTGACATGCCGGCTCTCACGCAAAGGCAAGCGCCGATTGATGGGCGACATCAACGTCGTGCCCTACATCGATGTGATGCTGGTGCTGCTGATCATCTTCATGATTACGGCGCCGCTGCTGACCCAGGGCATCAAGGTCGACCTGCCCAAGGCGGCCGCCGAGCCGATCGCCGCGCAGGCGCAACCAGCCGCCGCTGGTGTTGTCGATCGATGCGCGCGGGCAGCTGTACCTGAATGTCGGCGCCAATCCGCGCCAGCCGCTCGACGACCAGACCGCGCTGGTGCGCGCGACCGCGGCGCTGCGGCGCGCGCCCGGACGCGCGGTGCTGGTCAATGGCGATCAGGCCGTCAACTATGGCCGCGTGGTCCAGGCGATGGTGATGCTGCAGCAGGCGGGCGCGCACAAGCTCGGATTTCAGACCGAACCGCCGACGAAGGTGCCGACGCCGCCATGACGCGAACGCCGCAGCGATCGCATCCTGTCGATCGCGCTGTCGATCCTGGTCCATGCGGCGATCCTCGGCGCGCTGCTCTGGGGCTGGTGGCAGTATCGGCAGCCCACGGCGACGCCGCCGAGCCTCGCCATCGACGCCACGGTGGTGCGCGATGCGCCGCCGGCGCCGTGCCACACCGCCGCCGCCGACCCGCGCCGCCGCGAAGCCGCCACGCCACCGGCGCCCGACGCCCGAGCAGCAGGCCGAGCAGGCGCGCCAGGAGCAGGCGCGCGGCAGAAGCAGGAACAGGAGCGCGCGGCGGAGAAGCAGAAGCAAGCCGCCGAGGAACGCCGAGCAGCAGCGCGGCGCAGAACAGGCCGAGCGCGTGCCGCGGAGAAGGCAGCGGCCGAGAGGGCGGTCGCCGAGAAGGCCGCTGCCGAGAGGCGCGGTCGGCCGAGAAGGCCGCCGCCGAGAAGGCCGCCGCCGAGAAGGCCGCCGCCGACAAGGCCGAAGCGGAGCGCAAGGCGCAGCAACTCGCGCAGCAGCGCAAGCTCGAGCAGGAGCGCGCGCAGCGCGAGGCGGATCTGCGCTCGCAGCTGGCGAGCGAGGAACATCTGAATGCGGTGCAATCGAGCCCGGCCAAGGCCGAGTATCTGTCGCTGATCACCGCACGCATCAACCGCGCATGGATCCGTCCGCCGAGCGCGCGGCCGGGGTCAACTGCAGCGTGCATATCACGCAGGTCCCGGGCGGCGAGATCACGCACGTGGTGGTGGCCGGCTGCAACGGCGATGAGGCGCTGCGCCAGTCGGTGGAGACCGCGGCCTACCGGGCCTCGCCGCTGCCGGCGCCGCCGGATCCGGCATTGTTTGATCCAAACATCGATGTTACGTTCGCGCCCGATGAATAGACCAAATACCCCCCCGGCCGGGCGCTCGGCCGCGCATCGGTCTCGCGCGCTGCGCGCTGTGCGGTTACGCGCTTGCTGGCCGCTGCTGCGACCGCGCCTCGTCGTCACGCCGGCGCGCGCGGATCTGCAGATCCTGATCACCAAGGGCGTCACCGATCCGATCCCGATCGCGATCGTGCCGTTCGCGCGCGCGGTGCCGGCCGACGGCGGCTTCGACGTCGCCGCGGTCGTGCAGCACGATCTCGAGGGCAGCGGCCGCTTTCGCGCCATGCAGCGTCGCGACATGCTGACGCACGCCGACCAGCGCCAACGAGGTGCAGGCGGCCGACTGGAAGGCCGCCGGCAACGACTACGTGGTCGTCGGCCGCGTCAGCTGCGGCCGTCGGCCAGCGAGCTCGACGTCGAGTGCGATCTGATCAATATCCAGACCGGCACACGCGTCGCCAGCCAGAAGTTCATCGCCGACGCCGCCAGCCTGCGCAACGCCGCCCACCTGGTCAGTGACTTCATCTACGGCAAGATCCTCGGCGTGCGCGGCGCCTTTGCCACCCGCATCGCCTACGTGGCGGTCCAGGGCAGCCGCCGAGCCAGCGTTTCCAGCTCATCGTCGCCGACGCCGACGGCGAGAATCCCAAGGTGATCCTCGAGTCCGCGCAGCCGATCATGTCGCCGGCCTGGTCGCCCGACGAGCAGTGGCTGGCCTACGTGTCGTTCGAAAACCGCCTGTCGGGCGTGTACGTGCAGAAGGTGCACACCGGCGAGCGCCAGCTGGTGTCGGCCCGGGTCGGGGTCAACGGCGCGCCGGCGTATTCGCCCGACGGCACGCGGCTCGCGCTGACGCTCTCGGGCACCGGCGGCAATCTCGACATCTGGCTGCTCGATCTGGCGCACGCAGGGGCTCACGCGGCTGACCGACGATCCGGCCGTCGATACCGAGCCGGCCTGGAGCCCGGACGGCAAGAGCATCTACTTCACCTCGGATCGCGCCGGCGGGCCGCAGATCTACCGGGTCGACATTGCCCAGCCCAAGCGCGTCGAGCGCATTACCTTCGGCTCCTCCTACAACGCGCGGCCGCGCGTCTCGCCGGATGGCAAGAAGCTCGCGTTCGTCACGCGCGAGGGCGGCAACTACCGCATCGCGGTCCAGGACCTGGCCTCCGGCACCGTGAGCGTGCTCTCGCACGGCAGCCTGGATGAATCGCCGAGCTTCGCGCCCAACGGCGCGATCATCATCTACGCCGGGCGCGATGGCGAGATCGGCACGCTGCAGACCGTATCGGTCGACGGGCTGGTCACGCAGCGGCTGAAGTCGGATCAGGGCGAGGTGCGCGAGCCGGTGTGGGGACCGTTCCCGCGCTAGGATGACCGCACAGCCCCGGCAGGTGTGGCTCGGGGCACAGTATGGTAATAAGGCGGCTGCCGCGACCCGGCAGCGACACTTGGAGTAGCGACATGAACAAGACGGTTCTCATCCTGATCGCTGTGGTCGGCGTCGCGCTGGCCGCCGGCTGCAAGACCAACAAGCCGCGCCCGACGGCGACGCCCACCAATGCCGCGGTGCCGGCCGATCAATCGCAGACCGCGGGTGCGGACGCCTCGAGCGCCTACGGCGCGCAGGGCAACGCGCTCTGGCGCCGGGCGTGGCCGGACCGTCGGCGGCGCAGCTGCAGAACAGGACCATCTATTTCGATTTCGACAGCAGCGAGGTCAAGTCCGAATACAACGCGCTGATCGCGGCTCATGCGCGCTACCTGGCCTCCAATCCGACCATCCGCGTGCGGCTGGAGGGCAACACCGACGAGCGCGGCTCGCGCGAATACAACATCGGCCTCGGCGAACGCCGTGCGCAGTCGGTGCGCCGGGCGCTGACGCTGCAGGGCGTGACCGAAGCGCAGATCACGACCGTCAGCTACGGCGAGGAGCGGCCAGCGGTCACCGGCCACACCGAAGAGGCCTGGGCGCGCAATCGCCGGGTCGATATCGTCTACCTGAACTGACGTGCCGACGCATGTCACCGCTGCTGCGCCGATGGCTGCCGCCCGCGATGGCGGCGCTGGCGCTGGCCGGCTGCGAGACCGACGCCGGCGCAGCCCGATCCGACCGTGGTCAGGCTCAATGACGTCGATGAGCGCCTCGGACGCGTCGAGCACGTGGTCAACAACCAGAGCCTGCTGCAGCTGTCGCAGCGGGTCGACGGGCTCGAGGCGCAGGTGCGCGCGCTGCGCGGCGAACTCGAGGAGCTGCAGAACAGCAACGACATGCTGCGCAAGCAGCAGCGCGACCTGTATGCGGATCTGGATCGGCGGCTGACCGCGCTGCAGGCGGGTGCGCAGGGGCGGGGCGGGCGGCTGCCGCCGATGGCAGCGGCGCCGGCAGCGGTGCCGCGCGCCGGCGGCGGCGGTGACCAGGCTGCCTATGGCAAGGCGTTTGATGCGCTCAAGTCCACCGACTACGCCGGTGCGATCGCACGCTTTCGCGACTTCCTGCGCGCCTATCCGCAGAGCCAGCTCGCCGGCAACGCGCAGTACTGGCTGGGCGAGGCCTACTACGTCACCCACGACTACGACAACGCCGCTGCGCGCGTTTCGCGCGGTCGGCGATCAATATCCGCAGTCGCCCAAGGTTCCCGATGCGACTGGTGAAGCTCGGGCTGACCCAGATCGACCAGAAGAAGCTGGCCGACGCGCGCGCGACGCTGAAGCAGGTGGTGCAGCGTTTCCCGGGCACCGATGCGGCCAAGCTCGCGGCTTCCAGACTGCAGAGTCTCCCGCCCGACGAGCACTAGGGTGCGCGGATTGAGCGTGCGGCTCAAGCTCACGGAGATCTTCCACTCGCTGCAGGGCGAGGCCGACACGGTCGGGATCCCGACGGTATTCGTCCGCCTGACCGGCTGCCCGCTGCGCTGCCAGTACTGCGATACCGCCTATGCCTTCCAGCGGCGGCGAGTGGTGGGAGCTGAGCGCGATTCTCGAGCGGGTGCGCGAGTTCGACGCGCGCTACGTCTGCGTCACCGGTGGCGAGCCGCTGGCACAGCCGCACTGCCTGGCGTTGCTGAACGCGCTGGCCGAGGCCGGCTACCGGGTGTCGCTCGAGACCAGTGGCGCGATGGCCATCGATGCGGTCGATCCGCGCGTGATCCGCGTGGTGGACGTCAAGACACCGGGATCGGGCGAGGAACACCGCAACCGCTACGAGCAGCTGGCGCTGCTGCGGCCGGAGGAGCAGATCAAGTTCGTGCTGTGCGATCGCGCCGACTACGAGTGGAGCCGCGACAAGCTGGCGGCGCTGCAGCTGGCGCAGCGCTGCCAGGTGCTGTTCTCGCCGAGCCACGAGCAGCTGCCGGCGCGCGAGCTCGCCGACTGGATCCTGGCCGATCGCCTGCCGGTGCGCTTCCAGATCCAGCTGCACAAGTATCTGTGGGGCAATGAGCCGGGCCGCTGACAGCGCGCGCGCGCGCGGTCGTGCTGCTCTCCGGCGGGCTCGATTCGAGCACCGCGCTCGCCTGGGCGCGCGCGCAGGGTTTCGACTGCCATGCGCTGACGGTCGCCTACGGCCAGCGCCACCAGTCCGAGCTCGAGGCGGCCGCGCGCGTCGCGCGCGCACTGGCGGCGCGCGAGCATCGCGTGATGCAGGTGGATCTGGCCGGCATCGGCGGCTCGGCGCTGACCGACTGGAGCATCGCCGCTGCCCGAGCAGCCGGCGCGCGGGCATCCCGGTGAGCTACGTGCCGGCGCGCAATACCCTGCTGCTGGCGCTGGCGCTGGCCTGGGCCGAAGTGCTCGAGGCGCGCGATCTGGTGATCGGCGTCAACGCCGTCGATTACTCCGGCTATCCGGACTGCCGGCCCGAATTCATCCGCAGCTTCGAGGCACTGGCGGCGCTCGCGACCAAGGCCGGCGTGGAAGGCGCGCGCTTCCGGGTGCACGCGCCGCTGATCGCGATGAGCAAGGCCGAGATCATCCGCACCGGGCGTCGGACTCGGCGTCGACTACGCGCATGACGGTGTCGTGCTACCAGGCCGATGCTGCAGGGCCGGGCCTGCGGCCGCTGCGATTCCTGCCGGCTGCGGCGCGAGGGCTTCGACGCCGCCGGCATCGCCGATCCGACGCGCTATCAGTGAGCGCTGCGGATCGCGGCCTCGCTTCGGCCGGTGCGCCGACGTGCGCGTGCCGCGCCAGGGCCTTTTCGTCTATCATGCGCGCCCCGCTCGCGCGCGCCCGGCGCATGCGGTCGGCGGGTCGGTAGCTCAGTCGGTAGAGCAGCGCCCTTTTAAGGCGTTGGTCGTGGGTTCGAGCCCCACCCGACCCACGAGTCATGCCTGAGGCAACGGCATGCAGGGGTTACAAGCGCACCAGCAGCCACGCCCCTGCGATGACGGTCGCCGAGCCGATTCCCGCGCCGACCAGAATCCATCCGGCCCCCTGCAGGGCCGACCGCAGGCTGGCCGCGCGTTCCTGGCGCGCGGCGCGCGACCAGGACTGGCGCTGTGGCGCGTATCGGGACAGCGGAAGGGCGCTAATGTGCATGAAACTCATGGCTCATCCCCCATGGCAGGTCGGAGCATTCCGTGCACCAACGGTACGAGCTTCGTGGCCAGCGGGCGCATCGGTCACGGTGGGGTTCACACGGTAGGACCCGTCCTACCTGGGCCCGCCACCGGGACCGGCAGGCGTAGTAATCTGTTGCGCCGACGGGTACATGGGAATGAATTGGAATACAGCCAGTTGGCAGCGGGTGAGATGTGATCGGACTCTGGGACAGCGACGATGCCGCGCGGCATTCGGGCGAGCTCGCGCTGCGCGTCTATAGCTCGCACCTGCTCGGGCGCGATCCGTCGCTGGTGCTGCACGGCGGCGGCAACACGTCGGTCAAGCTGCGCGAGGCCGATGTGCTCGGCGAAGCAGCGGAGCTGCTGTACGTCAAAGGCAGCGGCTGGGATCTGCAGACCATCCGCGAGCCGGGCTTCGCGCCGGTGCGGCTCGATCATCTGCTGCAGACTGGCCAGGCTCGAGTCGCTATCCGATCCGCAGATGGTCAGCGAGCTCGCGACCCACGTGGTGCGCGCCGGCGCGCCCGCGCCCTCGGTCGAGGCGATCCTGCATGCGATCCTGCCGTACCCGTACGTCGATCATACCCATGCCGATGCGCTGCTCGCGGTTACCAACACCGCCGATGGCGCGCAGCGCATCCGCGACATCTATGGCGATGATGTGGTGCTGATCCCGTACGTGATGCCGGGTTTCGACCTGGCACGGCTGTGCGCGCGCGAATTTCCGCGCCAGGCGCATGCGCGCACCGCTCGGCATGGTGCTGCTCAATCACGGCATCTTCTCCTTCGGCAGCAGTGCACGCGAATCCTACGAGCGCATGATTGCGCTGGTCGGCCGCGCGGAGGGCTATCTGCGAGCGCCAGCGGCGCGTGGCGGCTCGCCGGTGGCCACCGCCGCGCCGCCGCCGCCGGCGAGCCGCGCGCGAGCTCGCGCGGCTGCGCCGCGAGATCTCCGCCTGCGCCGGATCCCCGATGATCCTCGCCACGCACGACGACGCGACATTCGTCGCGTTCGCGCAGCGCGCCGACCTGGCGCAGATCTCGCAGCAGGGACCGGCGACGCCCGATCATGTCATCCGCACCAAGCGCCTGCCGATGCTCGGACGCGACGTCGGCGGCCTATGCCGCAGCCTACCGCGACTATTTCGCGCGCCACGCGGCGCGCGCCGGGCAACCCAAGGTCATGCTCGATCCCGCGCCGCGCGTGGTGCTCGATGCCGCGTTCGGGCTCGGCTGCGTCGGACGCACCGTCAAGGACGCCGGCATCGTGCGCGATATCTATGCGCATACGATCGATGTGATCCTGGCCGCGCACGGCCCTCGGCGGCTACCGTGCGTTGCCGGAACAGGACATCTTCGACGTCGAGTACTGGGACCTGGAGCAGGCCAAGCTCAAGAAGGCCGGCGCGCCGGCGGTGTTCGCCGGCGAGGTCGCGCTGGTCACGGGCGCGGCGTCGGGTATCGGCAAGGCCTGCGTCGAGTCGCTGCTCAAGCGCGGCGCGGCGGTGATCGCGCTCGACCTCAACGCCGACATCGCCGGCATGTTCGCGCGGCCGGAGGTGCTCGGATTGCGCTGCGACGTGACCGACCGCGGCGCAGATCGCGCAGGCGCTGGATCGCGGCGTGCGCACCTTCGGCGGCCTGGACCTGCTGGTGCTCAACGCCGGCATCTTCCCCGGCGGCACGCGCGTCGCGGCGCTGGCGGACGAGGAGTGGCGGCGCGTGATGCAGGTCAACCTGGACGCCAACCTGGCGCTGCTGCGCGAGACTCACCCGCTGCTCAAGCTCGCGCTGCGCGGTGGCCGCGTGGTGATCATCGGCTCGAAGAACGTGCCGGCGCCCGGGCCCGGTGCGGCGGCGTATTCCGCGTCCAAGGCGGCGCTGACGCAGCTGGCGCGCGTGGTCGCGCTGGAATGGGGCGCCGACGGCATCCGCGTCAACACGCTGCATCCCAATGCGGTGTTCGATACCGGCATCTGGTCGGACGAGGTGCTGGCCGAGCGCGCGCGGCACTACGGCCTGTCGGTGGCCGAGTATCGAACCAACAACGTGCTGAAGGTCGAAGTCTTCAGCCGTGACGTGGCGGAGCTCGCCGCGGAGATGTGCGGGGCGCTGTTCGACAAGACCACGGGCGCGCAGCTGCCGGTCGATGGCGGCAACGAGCGCGTGATCTGACGGCAAGGAGCGACCATGCTGGCGATGATCGGCGGCAGCGGCGTGTACGACATCGATGGGCTGGCCAACACGCGCTGGGTGAAGGTCGACTCGCCGTTTGGCGCGCCGTCGGACGAGCTGCTGTTCGGCGAGCTCGACGGCCAGCCGCTGGTGTTCCTGCCGCGCCACGGCCGCGGCCACCAGATACCGCCCTCGGCCATCAACTTACCGCGCCAACATCGACGCGCTGAAGCGCGCCGGCGTCACGCGACGATCATTTCGGTCAGCGCGGTCGGTTCGCTGAGGAGCGAGCTGCCGCCCGGCATGTTCGTCATCGTCGATCAGTTCATCGACCGCACCTTTGCGCGCGAGAACAGCTTCTTCGGCACCGGCCTGGTGGCGCACGTATCGATGGCGCATCCGGTGTGCGCCCGGCTGGGGGATGCAATCGAAGCCGCCGCGCAGGACGCCGGCATCGGCGACGTGCGCGGCGGCACCTATCTGGTGATGGAAGGGCCGCAATTCTCCAGCCTCGCCGAATCCGAGCTGTACCGCAGCTGGGGCTGCGACGTGATCGGCATGACCAACATGCCGGAGGCCAAGCTCGCGCGCGAAGCGGAGCTGTGCTACGCCACCGTGGCGATGGTCACCGACTACGACTGCTGGCACCCCGACCACGATGCGGTCACGGTGGACATGATCGTCAGGACGGTGCAGGCCAACGCCGGTCATGCGCGCACGCTGCTCAAGGCGACGGTGCCGCGCACGGTGCAGGCCCTGTTGCCATGCCCGCACGGTTGCCAGCGCGCGCTCGAGCACGCCGTGATCACGGCGCCGCAGGCGCGCGACCCGGGTTTGATCCGGCACCTCGACGCGGTCGCCGGCCGCGTGCTGCATCGCTGACGGAGCCGATCGCCGATGCCGCTTCCCCGCCCGACCGCGTCGGTCGAGCCGCTGCGCTGGAACGAGCGCAGCGGCCAGATCGAGATGATCGATCAGCGCGTACTGCCCGCGCGTTTCGATCTGCTGGGCTATGACTCGGCGGCCGGGGTGGCCGCAGGCCATCCGCAGCATGGTCGTGCGCGGCGCGCCCGCCATCGGCTGCGCCGCGGCCTATGGCGTGGCGCTCGAGGCGCGGCGCCTGCAGCGCCTCGCGCGCCGGCGTTCGCCGCCGGCATGAGCGCCGCGTTCGAAGCTGCTGGCGCAAAGCCGGCCTACCGCGGTCAATCTGTTCTGGGCGCTGCAGCGCATGCGGGCTGCGCTGGCGCGCAGGCGCAGGCGCAGCTGCAGTCGCGCACCGGCACGCAGCATCGCGCGCGAGCGCTGCTGCGCGAGGCGCACGCGATCCTGGCTGAAGATGTGCGGGCCAATCGCGCGATGGGCGCTCATGGCGCGGCGCTGCTGCCGGCGACGGCCCGGGTGCTGACCCACTGCAACGCCGGCGCGCTCGCCACCGCCGGCCACGGCACGGCGCTGGGCGTGATCCGCTCGGCGGTGGAGGCGGGCAAGCGCATTTCGGTGATCGTCGATGAAACCCGACCGTTCCTGCAGGGCGCGCGCCTGACCGTCTGGGAGCTGCAGCAGGACAACATTCCGGTCACGCTGATCACCGACAACATGGCCGGGCACATGATGCAGCAGGGTGCGGTGGATGCGGTGATCGTCGGCGCCGACCGCATCGCGGCCAACGGCGATTTCGCCAACAAGATCGGCACCTACATGGTCGCGGTGCTGGCGCATCGGCACGCCATCCCGTTCTATGTCGCCGCGCCGCTGTCGACCATCGATCGCGCGCTCGCGAGCGGCGAGCAGATCCCGATCGAGGAGCGCGGTGCGGATGAAGTGCGCGGATTTGCGCGATCTGCGCTGGGCGCCGGCCGATGTCGCGGTACGCAACCCGGCGTTCGATGTGACGCCGGCCGAGCTGGTCACCGCGCTGATCACCGAAAAGGGCGTGGTCGCGGCCACCGACTGCGGCGGCATTGCGGCGCTGTTCGCCTAGCCTGGCGCATGCCGGTTAAGATAGCGATTCGATCACACTGGAGCCGGGCATGGTTCAGCCGCCGTCAGCGCCGGTACATCAGCCACGCGGACTGCGCGGCGATTATTCGCAGGCCGCCGCAGGACTACACGGTGGCGCAGGACTGGGAGCGCTATACGCGCGATGAGCACGCGATCTGGGCGACGCTGTACCAGCGCCAGATCGACCTGATCGAGCGCTACGCGGCCCCGGAGTTCCTGGCGGGCGTGCGCGCCCTGGGCGCCTCGGCATCGGGCATTCCGCGCTTCGAGGACGCCAATCGGGTGCTGCAGGCGGCGACCGGCTGGCGCATCGTGGCGGTGCCGGGCCTGATTCCGGAGGAGACGTTCTTCGATCACCTGGCGCATCTGCGCTTTCCGGTCACGGTCTGGATCCGGCGCCGCGAGGAGCTCGACTACCTGGTCGAGCCGGACGTGTTTCACGATTTCTTCGGCCACGTGCCGCTGCTGACCAATCCGGTGTTTGCGCGCTTCATGCAGGCCTACGGGCAGGCGGGACCCAAGGCGCTGGCCACGCCCGGCGGCCTGCGCATGCTGGCGCGGCTGTACTGGTACATGGTCGAGTTCGGGCTGATTCGCACCGCTTCGGGCCTGCGCGTCTATGGCGCCGGCATCCTCTCTTCCAAGGGCGAGACGGTGTACAGCATCGAGAGCCCCGAACCGCAGCGCGCTGGACTTCGATCTGGTGCGCGTGATGCGCACCGATTACCGGATCGATGAGTTTCAGCGCACTTATTTCGTGCTCGACAGCTTCGAGCAGCTGTTCGAGGCCTGCTACCACACCGACTTCGCGCCGATGTATCGCCAGTACGGCGCGCAACCGCCGTTTGCCGCCGACGCCCGGTCCGCCTAGCGCGCGAGCGGCGCTGGCGGCCTGCGCCTGCGCGCGGCGCGCGCGCCACTGTGCCCGCGTCTGCGCCCAGATGTCGATGCGCGTGGACTCGAACGGCGCCGGCAGGCGTCCTGGCCCGCGGTTGTCCGAGCCGAGCTTGCATGCCACCGCCTGCGAGGCGAGATTGTCGGGCGCGATCGAGTGGATCACCTCGCTCCACTCCAGCACGTCGAACACCCAGTCCATCGCGGCGGCCGCGCCTTCGGTGGCGTAGCCGCGCCCCCAGCACGCGCGAACGATGGCCCAGCCGATCTCGCGGCCTGGCCAGCCTTCCGGGTGCCATGGCCCGATCCTGCCGACCCAGCGGCCGCTGGCGCGCTCGATCACGGAGAACATCGCGAAGCCCTGCAGATGCCACGCGCCGGCCATGGTCATGAAGCCGCGCCAGGCCACGGCGCGTACCTGCAGTCCGCCGATGAAGCGCGCCGCCTCGGTGTCGGCCATCATGGCCGCCCACGGCTCGAAGTCCTCCATGCGCAGCGAGCGCAAGGTCAATCGAGCGGTCTTAAGTTCCACGGGCGCGGCGGCCATGCGTAGGCTCACGCGTCGCTTATGGCGGCGCCCCATTGCCACAATGCAGAGCGCCGTAATAAAAATAGGCGCACCGTCTGGGAGTGGCCACGGTGCGCCTAATATCGCAGAACAAGTAGTTTGACGGCTCGACAGGGAGGGATAACCGCCGAATTCACCTACTTGCTGCGGGCCCTTGCTACGGTAATGAGCAGCCGACGTGCCACGCAAGGGCAGTTGCCGAATCTGCCGGGCTGTCGCGCAGCGGCGACTGCGAGCGCCATCAGTCGCTTGTGACAAATTGTAGGACGATGCCGACAGGAGGTCGGGCGCGCCCGGAAGCCGGCGCGTGCACCGCGGGGCCGGCGCGGCGAGCCGGCGCGCCGCTGCTGTAGCCTTGCAGCGCGCTGGCATAATCGAGCATTATTTGCCCGCCGCCGATCATCCGCGGCAGGCGTCGCCGGCGCGCGGCGCTGAGCGCGCGACGCACCGAAACGAACGCACGGCCGTCAGCGCAGTCATCGATCAGCATCGCACCGGATCGGTCGATGCATCATGCTGCGCAACATAACGCAGCGACGCGCGTCGGCGTTTAGGCGCCGCGCGCGGGTGTGCTAGGCTGCCTACGCATCCGGCGCGGCTTGCGGAGCTCTGAATATCGAGGACGAGGAGCTTACCGATGGCCAAGGCGATACGACTGAGCGAGCGCGGTGGCCCCGAGGTTCTCAGAGTGGGAAGACGTTGACGTCGGTGTGCCCGGCGCCAGCGAGGCGCTCGTGCGCCACACCGCAGTCGGCGTGAATTTCGCCGACATCTATCTGCGCACCGGGCTGTATCCGCAGCCGCTGCCGTCCGGCATCGGATCCGAGGCGGCGGGCGTGGTCGAGGCGGTGGGCCGCAAGGTCCGCGGCCTCAAGCCCGGCGACCGCGTGGTCTACTCCTTGCCGACGCCCGGCGCCTATGCCGAGCAGCGCGTGCTGCCGGCCGCATGCGTTGCTTAAGATTCCCGCCGGGCGTGAGCGATGAGCAGGCGGCGGCGGTGCTGCTCAAGGGCCTGACGAGCTGGTTCCTGCTGCGCGAGACCTATCAGGTCAAGCGCGGCGATGTGCTGCTGATCCCGGCCGCGGCCGGCGGCGTCGGCCTGATCATGAGCCAGTGGGCGCGCTCGCTGGGCGCCAGAGTGATCGGCGTCGTCAGCACCGAAGAGAAGGCCCGGCTCGCCAGACGCAACGGCTGCAACCAGGTGCTCGTGGGCTACGCACGACATGGCGGCCCGGGTGCGCAAGCTCAATCGTGGCCGCGGCGTCGACGTGGTCTACGACGGTGTCGGCAAGGACACGCTGCTGCCATCGCTCGACAGCCTGCGCGCGCGCGGCATGATGGTGAGCTTCGGCAATGCTTCGGGTGCGGCGCCGCCGTTGTCGCCGCTGGAGCTGGCCAAGCGCGGATCGCTCTACATCACGCGCACCGCCGCCGGGCGACTATCTGGGCGAGCCCGAGGCGCGGCGCACCGGTGGCCGCGAGCTGTTCGCGTCTCATCAAGCGCAGGCTGATCCGCGTGCATGTCGGCCAGCGCTACCCGCTGGCCGCGGCGGCCCAGGCGCAGCGCGATCTGGAGGCGCGCCGCACCATCGGCTCGACCGTACTGGTTCCCTAAGCGGACCGGCCCGGAGAATGCAGGCCATGCTCATGCGCAGTCTGCTCGCAGCGATCATGGTCGGAGGCGCGGCGAGCACCGCGGGTTGCGCCACTCCGAAGCTGCTGATCGACGCCGAGCTCGTCCGGACCAATACCCACACGGTGCTGGCGTTCGAGGAGACGGTCTATAACAAGCACCACGTCAGGGAAGGCTTCGATCGCTATGTCGGGCCGGACTTCAGGCAGCACGAGCGCGACGCTGCCGGACGACAAGGACGCCGCCATCACGGCGCTGAGCAACCTGCTCACGAACGCGTATCCCGGCATCGCGCATCGTGGTCGAGCGCACGGTGGCCCAGGGCGACCTGGTCGCCGTCGCAGGTGCGCTGGGACCAGCAGCCCGGCGAGAGCCGCGGCGTGGCCATGATCGAGATCTACCGGCTCGAGAACGGCAGGATCGTCGAGCGCTGGGCCGTCGCGCAGCCTGCGGCCGACAAGCCCGCCGCCGACAGCGCCGTCACGGACAGTCGCGCGATGTGTGCCGCAGCGAGCGTCGCGGCCGCGCCGGCCAGATCAGGAGCGCTTGCGGCGGAACACCAGCGTCAGCAGGAACAGCGCGGTGCGCAAGTCGAGCAGCCGGAGCGCGGCGCGCGCGTCTTCCGGACGCAGCTTCGCGGTCAGCGGCATGGCGCCGAACAGCTTGCCCTTGATGACCAGTTCGGAGCCGTCGCGCTCGAGCGAGGTGATGTTCATCATCTCCTTGTCATCGCCGCCGTAGATCTTCATGAACGCACCGCCCCGCGGATCGAAAAGTCGCCATCCCTGGCGCACCCTCCCTCCCTAGTTCTGCCGGGCGGCTGCCTGCGTCCCGAGGTTCATTGTTGAATTGACTGTGCCGGCATTCGCCTCGGGTTTGCAAGCCGCGGCTGTGCGCCGCGCGCATCCTGGGCCGAGCGCTCGTTCGCTCCGCCGCACGTGCAGCATGTAGCCGACGCTCGGGATGGTGCTGAGCCAGCGCGGCTGCTCCGGATCATCGCCGATCTTCTGCCGCAGTCGATGAATCAGTTGCTTGAGCAGCTGCCGATCGCCGCCGCCGCGATGTCCCCAGACGTGCACCAGCAGCCGGTCGGTGTGCACCACCTGGCCGGCATTGGCCAGCAGCAGCTGCAGCAGCCGCGACTCGAGCGGCGTGATCCTGATCTCGCGCTCGGCGATGCGCAGCAGCAGCAGATCGGGATCGAGCGACAGCTCGCCGGCCTGGGTCTGGCCGCCGCTCTCGTGGCCGCTGCGCCGCAGCAGCGCCTTCACGCGCGCCACCAGCGTGCGCGGACTGAAGGGCTTGGTCAGGTAGTCGTCCGCACCGAGCTCGAGCGCGCGCACCAGGTCCGCCTCCTCGCCGCGCGCGGTCAGCATCATGATCGGTACGGTGCTCTCCTTGCGCAGCACGCCGCACAGGTCGAAACCCGAGCCGCCCGGCAGATTGATGTCGAGAATCGCCAGGTCCGGCAGCTCGGTGCGAAAGGTGCTCAGCGCGGTGCCATAGCTGTTGGCGCTGACCACCGGAAAACCCGCCTGGCGCAGCGCGAAGCCCACCACCGCCAGCATGTCGGCATCGTCATCGACCACCAGCAGTTTCAAGCCGCGGCCTCCGGTTCCAGCGGCAATGCAGGATGAAGCGCGTGCGCTGCGCGGGGTGCGCTCCATGCGCACGCTGCCGCCGTGGCGCTCGATGATGGACTTGACGATCCATAGCCCAAGCCCGAGTCCCGGGGCATCCGGCTCGGTATCGGCGCCGCGCTGAAAGCGCTCGAAGATCGCGCCGGCGGCCGCCTTCGTGCACCCCCGGACCCTCATCTTCCACCCAGACCTCGGTCTGCGCGCCGCGTCGCGCCGCGCCGCCGATGCGGATGGTGCTGCCCTCGGGGGCGAACTTGGCGGCGTTGGCGATCAGGTTCACGAACACCTGCCCCAGCCGCTGCGCGTCGCCGCGCACGATCGCACCGATGCCGTCGCGCTCCAGCTCGATCTTCAGCTGCGCGCTGGCCGCAGCAGCGGCGCGATCAGGTCGCTGCGCATCGGCGATCACCTCCGCCAGCTCGACCGGCTGCTGGCGGATCGAATGCTGCCCGGCCTCGATGCGCACGCTCTCGAGCAGATTGTCGATCAGTCGCATCAGCCGCAGCACGCCGCGCTCGACGTTGGCCGAGCAGCTCGCGCTGCGCCTCGGGCTGCATGTCGCTCGAGGCCGTCGCGCAGCAGTTCGATCGAGGCCAGCTGGGCCGCGAGCGGGGTGCGAAATTCGTGCGAGATGTTGCCGAGCACGCTGTCGCGCGCGCGGCGCGCGGCCTCCAGATCGGTCTCGTCGCGCAGGATCTGCACCTGCACGCCCTGCACCGGCGGCGCGCTCAGCACGATGGCCGAGCGGGTGCTGCCGTCGCGCAGGCACAGCATCTCGCGCGCGCTGCCCTGCGGCGAGCATGCGCGCGGCGATGATCGGGCAGTGGCGCTCGCAGGGCCGCTCGCCGTTGAGCCGCTGCGGCTGCAGCACGTCGCCGCAGAACTGGCCGACGATCTCCCCGGCGGGCCGGCCCAGCAGCCGCGCCACCTGGGCATTGGCGTAACGGATGCGCCGCTCATGATCGACCGCGTACACGCCCTCGATCACGCCGCTGAGCACGGTCTGCGCCTCGGCCTCGCGCCGCCGCAGCGTATCGGTCAGATCCACCAGGTTGCGCCGCATCTCGTCCATCGAGCGGGCCAGGGCGCCGACCTCGAGCGGTGCCACCGCCGGCAGCGCCGCGGAAAAATCGCCGCGGCCGATGCGCTCGGCGAGCTCGCGCAGCGCCACCACCGGGCGCGCCAGCCAGCGCCCGTACAGCACGCCGAGCAGGCCGGCGATGGCGGCGACGATGATCGCCGTGGTGACGCAGGATCCAGTCGAAGCTGCGCGTCGCGGCGGCGAACTCGGCGCCGCTGAGGCGCGCATCGAGCAGTCCGATGACCTCGCCGGTCTGCGCCGCCAGCACGATGGTCGCCGCATACTGGTTGCCGCCGGGCAGCCGGCCCGCGGCCGCGCCGCCGGGATTGGCCAGCGCGCGCGTGTGCAGCGGCGTCATGTCGTCGTCCGGCGGCGCGTGATAGGTGGCGAAATTCACCGCCCGCAGCTGCGCACCGACCTGCTGGCCGAGCCGCTCGAGCAGCGCCGGGTCGGTCGAGCCTGCAGCGTGAGCGCGCGCACCGCCGGTGCCGGGCACCGGCCGCGGCCGCGCCCCAGATCAGCGCGCCGCCGTCCTTGGGGCGACCACGAAGCGCTCGCCCTGTTCCTGCAGCGCGGTGGCGATCTCGGGCCAGTCCATCGCCGGCCCGGACTGGGCCAGCGCGGTGTCGCCGCGCATCAGCGCCGTCACATCGGTGCCGGTGGTCTCGCTGAAGCGGCGCAGGAACGGCTCCAGGCCGCTGTTGGGCTCGTCTCGAGCAGCCGCTGCAGCGTCGGGCGCTCGGCCAGCACGCGCGCATCGCTGAGCGCGTCCTCGCCGGCGCGTCGCAGCAGCTCGCGCGCGGTGGCCACCGCCAGCTGCGCGCGCACCAGTGCCTGCTGCTGCACCAGCCGATTGAGCAGTATGGCGCAGGTGATCGCGATCGCGGCCACCGCCAGCAGCACGATGAAGATGCTGCCGCCGCCGAGCCAGGAGGCCAGCCCGACCTGCGCCTGGGAATTGGATCTTCGGAGTTCACGGCGCTTCATGTCTGATGGGCTGTCGCAGCCTAACCTTCGCGCCGCGCACTGGCCAGCGCGGCGCACACGCGCGTGGGCGCATGGCGCGTCGGCAGGCCGGGGCCTCAGGCGCGCGGTTGGCGCCGGCGCGCAGTTCCGGATGCCGGCGCTCGAGCAGCGTCTTGGCCACGAGCGTGACCAGCGCCAGCAGCGCCAGGATCGAGGCCGAGGCAAATGCGCCGACGTAGTTGTATTCGCTGTGCAGGATCTCGATGTGCAGCGGCAGGGTGTTGGTCTGGCCGCGGATGTGGCCCGAGACCACCGAGACGGCGCCGAATTCGCCCATGGCGCGCGCGTTGCACAGCAGGACGCCGTAGAGCAGGCCCCAGCGGATGTTGGGCAGCGTCACCAGCCGGAAGGTCTGCCAGCCGCTGGCGCCGAGCGACAGCGCCGTTTCCTCCTCGTCGTTGCCCTGCGTCTGCATCAGCGGAATCAGCTCGCGGGCGACGAACGGGAAGGTCACGAACGTGGTCGCCAGCACGATGCCCGGGCACCGCGAAGATGATGTGGATGCCGTGCGCGATCAGCCACGGGCCGAACCAGCCCTGGGCGCCGAACATCAGCACGTAGATCAGGCCGGAGATCACCGGCGAGACCGCGAACGGCAGGTCGATCAGCGTGATCAGCGTATTCTTGCCGCGAAATTCGAACTTGGCGATCGCCCAGGCCGCGGCGATGCCGAACACCAGGTTCGAGCGGCACCACGATGACGGCGGTCAGCAGCGTCAGGCGCATGGCGGCCAGCGCGTACGGATCGAGCAGCGCCTGGAGGTAGCTGCCGATGCCCGTGGCCAATGCCTCGACGAACACCACCACCAGCGGCAGCGCCACCAGCCCGACCAGGTACAGCAGCGCCACGCCCAGCAGCGCGTAGCGGCCCAGTTCCTCCGGTATCTGCTGTCCCTTGATCATCGCGCCTGCCGCCGTCGCTGCGCCCACAGCTGCAGCCCGTTGATGCCGAACATCAGCGCGAACGAGGCCAGCAGCATGACGACCGCGATCGCGGTGGCCTCGGCGTACTGATACTGCTCGAGCTTGGTCATGATCATCAGCGGCGCGATCTCCGACACCATGCGGAATGTTGCCGGCGATGAAGATCACCGAGCCGTATTCGCCGACGCGCGCGCGAGAAGCCGAGCGCCACGCCGGTCAGCAGCGTCGGCCAGATCGAGGGCAGCACCACCCAGATGAAGGTCTGCAATCTCGAGGCTCCCGAGGGTCTCGGCGGCGCGTTCGACCTCGCGGTCCAGATCGCCCAGCACCGGCTGCAGCGTGCGCACCACGAACGGCAGGCTCACGAACGCCAGCGCCACCACGATCCCCAGCGGCGTATAGGCGACGCGGATGCCGAGCGGGGACAGCAGCTGGCCGATCCAGCCGTTGGGCGCATACAGCGCGGTCAGCGCGATGCCCGCCACCGCGGTCGGCAGCGCGAATGGCAGGTCGATGATCGCGTCGAACAGCCGCCGCGCCCGGGAAGCGCTGGCGCGTCAGCGCCCAGGCGATGATGAAGCCGAACACGGCGTTGATCGCCGCGGCCAGCAGCGCGGCGCCGAAGCTCAGCCGCAGCGAGGCCAGCACGCGCGGCGTCGTGACCACGTGCCAGAACTTCGCCGGTCCGAGCTCGGCGGAGCGCAGGAACGCCGCCGACAGCGGGATCAGCACGATCAGCGAGACATACAACAGCGTGTAGCCCATCGTCAGGCCGAAGCCCGGCAGCACGCGAAATTCGCGCCGCGGCCGGGCCCGGCTCGGGACGGCGCCGCCCGGGGGCAGCGGCAGGGTGAGGACGCGCGTCGCTCATGCGCTTCAGTGCCCGTAGATCTGGTCGAAGCTGCCGCCATCGTCGAAATGCGTGGCCTGGGCCTTCTCCCAGCCGCCGAAGGTATCGTCGATCGTGACCAGCTTGAGCGCGCGGGAACTGGCGCGGCGTACTCGGGCGGCGATCGCCGGGATCGCGCGGCCGGTAGAAATTGCGCGCGATGATCTCCTGGCCCTGCGGGCTGTAGAGGAACTTCAGGTAGGCCTTCGGCCACCTTGCGCGTGCCGCGCCGGTCCACCACCTTGTCCACCACGGTCACCGGCGGCTCGGCCAGGATGCTCAGCGACGGCAGCACGATGTCGAGCTTGTCGGGCCCGAGCTGCTGCTTCGCCAGCAGCGCCTCGTTCTCCCAGGCGAGCAGCACGTCGCCGATGCCGCGATCGACGAAGGTCACCGTGGCGCCGCGCGCGCCGGAATCGAGCACCGGCACGTTGCTGGTACAGCTTGCGCACGAATTCCTTGGCCTTGGCGTCATCGCCGCCGGGCTGCTTGAGCGCCCAGGCCCAGGCCGCAAGGTAATTCCAGCGCGCGCCGCCCGAGCTCTTGGGATTGGGCGTGATGACCTGCACGCCGGGCCGGACCAGATCGTCCCAGTCGCGGATGTTCTTCGGATTGCCCTTGCGCACCAGGAACACGATGGTCGAGGTGTAGGGCGCGCTGTTGTCCGGCAGGCGCGCGGCCCAGTCGGCCGGAATCAGCTGCGCCTTGCTGTTGCAGCTCGCTGATGTCGTAGGCCAGGCCGAGCGTCGCGACGTCGGCCTCGAGCCCATCGATGATGGCGCGCGCCTGCTTGCCCGAGCCGCCGTGGCTCTGGTGAATCGCTGACGTGCTCGCCGGTGCTCGCCAGCCACTCGGCGGCGAACGCCTTGTTGACCGCCTCGTACAGCTCGCGCGTCGGATCGTAGGAGACGTTCAGCAGCGTGACCGGCGCTGGCGCGTTGCCGACCGCCGGCCGGCTTCGAGCAGCCGATGCCAGCAGCGCGCAGGCGACCGCGCCGGCGCCGCCGCCGCGCGATGCGCAGCGCGGCCAGGCGCGCTGTCGGATCTGATCAAGCGCGGCTCCTCTACATCAGTTCGAACGTCTGGGCGTCGAACAGCGAGTCGATGCCGCTCGGGCGGCTGTCGGCTGCGGCCGCGGCGCCGGTGCACGACAGCAGCACGGCGCAGTTGCCGCCATCGTTGAACAGCGGCTGGAATTCGCTGCGCAGGATCTGCTCGAGCTCGCGCGGCGAGCCATCGAGACCGAGCACCACCAGCACCGGCTCGCTGGCGGCCGCCAGGTGCGCCACCCAGCCGTTCGAGATCGCCGATCTGCACGTCGGTGCGGATGTCCAGACCATGGGTTTCCTGCAGTTCGGCGCGCGCATCGAGCAGGCGACGGAACGAGGTGGTGACCTCCGAGCGCGGCGCGGTCGGACTCTGCACGCTGACGAAGGTCGCCTCGGCGTGCAGGTGGCGCATGACGCTGGCGACCAGCCCGAGCGTCGCCGAGCGCGCCGCATCGCTGTTGCACTGGATCAGCATGCGCCGCGGCAAGCCCGAGATGCAGCGGAATGCACAGCATCTGCCGCCGTCCCTGCGCCGCCGCGGCGACGATCTCGTCGATCGCAGTTGCCGCCGCCGGCGATCACGGCGACGCCGGTCTGGCGTCGCATCGCGCTCGCCCTGTCCAGCGCGTCGAGCACCGGCGCCTGCATGCTCTGCACCAGCTGGCGCAGCAGCGGCGCCTGGCGCAGCAGCGTCGCGGTGGCCGTATCGCGGGCTCAGAATGCGGAAGCTCGAGATCGGGGTCGGCAGCACGTGGAAGCGGCGGATACCGAGCACCACGCGCTTGCCCGGCGTCAGCGGCAGCTGCCGCCTGTTCGCCGTTGGTGCGCGTGGCCTCGACGACCACCTGCGGCGTCGCTGCGACTGGCGCCGGCGACGTCGGCCAGGTGCTCGCGCGCCGACCGCCGATATGACCCCGGATTCGCGCGGCAGCTGCACGCGCAGCCGTTCGAACACGCCGCCGAAATCCACCGACAGCACGTGCCCCGCGCTCAGCGGGCTGCTGCGCAGCCGCTCCTCGTCCTCGGCCACCTCGATATCCTCGGGGCGCACCACGGTGACGACCTCGTTGCCCATGCCGGCCGCCTTCAGGCTGTCGCCGACGGCCAGAAAGTGCTTGCCGAGCCGCAGTCCTTCCGGACCGCGCTCGCCGAGGAACAGGTTCGCCGCGCCCAGGAAGGTCGCGACGAAGCGCGTGGCCGGGCGACGATACAGCGTCTCGGCGCGCCCGGTCTCGAGCAGCCGGCCGTTGTTCATGATGCCGATGCGGTCGGCGAGCGCGAACGCCTCTTCCTGATCGTGGGTGACCAGGATCGTGGTCATGCCGAGGCGGCGCTGCACCTGCCGGATGGTCTCGCGCAGTTCGACGCGGATCTTGGCATCGAGCGCGCCGAACGGCTCATCGAGCAGCAGCACCTGCGGCTCGTGCGCCAGCGCGCGGGCGACGGCCACGCGCTGCTGCTGCCCGCCCGAGAGCTGGCCCGGCAGGCGGCTCGGCGTAGCCCTCGAGCGCCACCAGCTGCAGCAGCTCATCGCGCCGGCGGGCGCGCTTGCGCCGCCGCACGCCGCGCACGCGCAGCGCGAACTCGACGTTCTCGCCGACCGTCATGTGGCGGAACAGCGCGTAGTGCTGGAACACCAGCCCGACGCCGCGGTCGCGGGCGCGGACGTTGGTGACGTCGCGGCCGTGAAACGAGATGCGCCCGTGATCGACGTCGGTCAGGCCGGCCGCGATGCGCAGCAGCGTGCTCTTGCCGCTGCCGCTCGGGCCCAGCAGCACGAAGAACTCGCCGGCTTCGATCTGCAATGAAACGTCGTTGACGACCGGCGCGCTGTTGTAATGCTTGGTAATCTGTTCGAAGTTGATCGACATGCGCGCTCCTGCGAGCTTGGCATCCTAGGAATGTTCGGGTATCCAGGTCAGTTCCAAACTGGTAACAATCCGGTTATGACGCTGTTTGCGGCGGCCGCTGCTTTGCCTTGGCGGCGCGCTTCCGCTAGGCTGCGTTTTGTAGCTATTTCAAGCCTTTATCAATGAAAGTCACGATCTTTGGCTCGGGCTATGTCGGGCTGGTCTCCGGTGCCTGCCTGGCCGAGGCCGGTAACCACGTCGTCTGTGTCGATATCGATGCCGCCCGCGTCGAGCGGCTCAACCGCGGTGAGGTGCCGATCCACGAGCCGGGGCTCGATGCGTTGATGCAGCGCAACCGCGATGCCGGTCGGCTCGAATTCACCGCCGACACCGCGCGGGCGGTCGAGCATGGGCTGTTTCAGCTGATTGCGGTCGGCACGCCGCCCGATGAGGACGGCTCGGCGGACCTGCGGCACGTGCTGACGGTCGCGCGTGCGATCGGCGAGCACCTGCCGCGCTACGCCATCCTGGTCACCAAATCCACCGTGCCGGTCGGTACCGCCGACCAGGTGCGCCGGGAGGTGCAGGCGGCGCTGGCCGCGCGCGCGGCTCGGCGATCGAATTCGACGTGGTCTCCAATCCGGAATTCCTCAAGGAAGGCGCCGCGATCGACGATTTCATGCGGCCGGACCGGATCGTGGTCGGCACCGACAACCCGCGCACCACCGAGCTGATCCGGGCGCTGTACGAGCCGTTCACGCGCAACCACGACCGGCTCGTGGTCATGGACATCCGCTCGGCCGAGCTCACCAAGTACGCCGCCAACGCCATGCTCGCGACCAAGATCAGCTTCATGAACGAGCTGGCGGCGATGGCCGAGCGCGTCGGGGCCGATATCGAGAAGGTGCGCATCGGCATCGGCTCGGATCCGCGCATCGGCTACAGTTTCATCTATCCCGGCATCGGCTACGGCGGCTCGTGCTTTCCCAAGGACGTGAAGGCGCTGATCCGCTCCGCCCGCGACGTCGGTCACGACGCCGAACTGCTGCGCGCGGTCGAGAGCGTGAACGAGCGGCAGAAGACCGTGCTGGTGCACAAGCTGCGCACGCATTTCAACGAGCAGCTGCGCGGCCGCACCTTTGCGCTGTGGGGGCTGGCCTTCAAGCCCAATACCGACGACATGCGCGAGGCGCCGAGCCGCGTCATCATCGATGCGCTGCTGGCCGCGGGTGCCAGCGTGCGCGCCTACGATCCGGTGGCGAGCAACGAGGCGCGGCGGCTGTATGCGGACGCGCCGCACGGCGCGGCGGCTGCTGTTCTGCAAGGACGCCTACGAGGCGGCCCAGGGTGCCGATGCGCTGCTGATCGCGACCGAATGGAAGGAATTTCGCAGCCCCGACTACGACCGGCTCAGGACGCTGCTGCTGCGGCCGCTGATCTTCGACGGCCGCAACCTGTACGACCCGGCGCTGATGCAGCGTCTGGGCTTCGAGTATTTTGCGATCGGCCGTGGCCAGGTGCCGCAGGCCGAGCGCGCAGGTCGGCCGCCAGCTCACCATGGAGAGTCGCTGAATCCATGCTCGTTCCAGTGATTCTCTCCGGCGGTGCCGGCACGCGCCTGTGGCCGCTGTCGCGCGAGCTGTATCCGAAGCAGCTGCTGCCGCTGGTCGGCCGCGCACACGATGCTGCAGGACACGGTGCGGCGGCTGGCGGGGCTCGAGATCGCGCGCGCCGATGGTGGTGTGCAACGAGGCGCACCGCTTTCTGGTCGCCGAACAGCTGCGCTCGATCGACTGCACGCCGCGGGCGATCGTGCTCGAGCCGCGCGGGCCGCAATACCGCACCGGCGATCGCGCTGGCGGCGCACGCTGCGCTGGCGGCGGAGGAGGGCGACCCGCTGCTGCTGGTGCTGCCCGCGGACCACGTGATTCGCGACGTGCCGGCATTTCACCGCGCGATCGAGACCGCGAGCTGACGATGGCGCGCGACGGCGCGCTGGTGACCTTCGGCATCGTGCCGACCGCGCCGGAGACCGGTTATGGCTACATCCGTCGCGGTGAACGCTGGCGGCGGCAGCTATCGCATCGCCGAATTCGTCGAAAAGCCCGAGCGTGACGCGGGCGCAGGCGTTCCTCGCCTCGGGCGAATATTACTGGAACAGCGGCATGTTCCTGTTCCGCGCCCGCCGCTATCTCGAGGAGCTGGAGAAGTTCGCGCCCGGACATCGCCGCGGCGTGCCGCGCAGCAGCTTCGCGGGCGCGATGCGCGACCTGGATTTCACGCGCATCGACGCCGCCGCTTCCGCGAGTGCCGCAGCGAATCGATCGACTATGCGGTCATGGAGAAGACCGCCGATGCGGTGGTGGTGCCGCTCGATGCCGGGCTGGAGCGACGTCGGCAACTGGACCTCGCTGCACGCGGCCTGCGAGCACGATGAGCACGGCAATGCGCTGTTCGGCGACGTGCTGGTCGAGGACACCCACGACAGCTACGTCTATTCCGAGAGCCGGCTGGTGGCCACCGTGGGTCTGCGCGATCACGTGGTGGTCGAGACCAAGGATGCGGTGCTGGTGGCGCCCAAGGACCGGGTGCAGGACGTCAAGAAGCTGGTGGCGCGCATCAAGGCCGACGGACGCTACGAGCATTCGCTGCATCGGCGAGGTATTCCGGCCCTGGGGCAGTTACGACAGCATCGACATCGGCGAGCGCTTTCAGGTCAAGCGCCTGATGGTGCAGTCCGGGCGGCGTGCTGTCGCTGCAGATGCATCATCATCGCGCCGAACATTGGGTCGTGGTCTCCGGCACCGCGCGCATCACGCGCGGCGACGAGACGTTTCCTGCTCGAGGAGAATCAATCGACCTACATCCCGATCGGCGTGCGCCATCGCATCGAGAATCCGGGCCGCATCCCGCTGCACATCATCGAGGTCCAGTCGGGCGAGCTACCTCGGCGAGGACGACATCGTGCGCTTCGAGGACCGCTATGGCCGCCAGGGCACCAATACCTAGCGGCCCGGGATTAATATCGCTCGCTTCGTACCTGGTGCCCTGGCATCCCAAAGAGGATTGAATGACCAAACTGAGCTGTTTCAAGGCCTACGACATTCGCGGCCGCATTCCCGATGAGCTCAACGAGGCGCTGGCCTACCAGATCGGCCAGGCCTACGCGGCGTTCGTCAAGCCGCAGGCTCGTCGCGGTCGGGCGCGACATCCGCGAGTCGAGCACGCGACTGCTGCGACGCGCTGACGCGCGGGCTGACCGATCTGCGGGCGTCGACGTGGCCGACATCGGCCTGTGCGGCACCGAGGGCGTGTATTTCGCCACCTTCGCCGAAGAGCTCGACGGCGGCATCATGGTGACCGCGAGCCACAATCCGCCCGACTACAACGGCATGAAATTCGTGCGCGAGCAGAGCCGGCCGATCAGCTCCGATACCGGGCTGGCCGACATGCAGGCGCTGATCGAACACGCGCGCTGCCGCGCAAGGCCGCCCGACGCCGGCACAGGTCACGCCGCTCGACATCAGCCGACAAGTATCTGCGGCACCTGCTCGGCTACGTGACGGCCGACCAGCTCAAGCGCCTCAAGGTCGTGGTCAATGCCGGCAACGGCGGCGCCGGGCTGATCATCGACCAGCTCGAGCCGCACCTGCCGTTCGAGTTCATCAAGATCAATCACGAGCCCGATGGCTCGTTCCCGCACGGCGTGCCCAATCCGATGCTCGAGGAGAACCGGGCCAGCACCATCGAGGCGATCCGCCGCAGCGGTGCCGATCGTCGGCCTGGCCTGGGACGGGGACTACGACCGCTGCTTCTTCTTCGACGAGCACGGCGGCTTCATCGAAGGCTACTACCTGGTCGGGCTGCTGGCCGAGGCGTTCCTGCGCCGCCACCGCGGCGCGCGCATCGTGCACGATCCGCGCCTGACCTGGAACACGATCGACATCGTGCAGCAGTACGGCGGCGAGCCGGTGCTGTGCAAGTCGGGCCACGCATTCATCAAGCAGAAGATGCGCGAAGTCGATGCGGTCTATGGCGGCGAGATGAGCGCGCACCATTATTTCCGCGATTTCGCCTATTGCGACAGCGGCATGATCCCGTGGCTGCTGGTGCTGGCGGTGATGAGCGAGTCCGGCAAGACGTCTGTCGGAGCTGGTGGGCGAGCGGCAGCGACTGTACCCGGCCAGCGGCGAGATCAACCGCAAGATCAGCGATCGCATGGGCGACACCAAGGCGCGTGCTGGCGCGGGTGCAGCAGAACTACCAGGCGCGCGCGCAAGTCGATCGATTTCACCGACGGCCTGTCGATGGAATTCGATCGCTGGCGCTTCAATCTGCGCGGCTCGAACACCGAGCCGCTGGTGCGACTGAATGTGGAGTCGCGCGGCGATGCGACGCTGATGCAGGACAAGACCGCCGAGATACTGCGATTGCTCGATGCAGCCTGAGAGCCGCGAACGACGCATCGAGACCGCTGCTGTCGCGCCGCTCGGTGCCGGCGCTGCAACTGCGCGAGCCCGGGCCGTCGCCGGCGCAGATCGACGCTCGCGATCGATGCGGCGCTGCGGGCACCCGATCACGGCGGCCTGAAGCCCTGGCGCTTCGTGCTGATCCAGGGCGCCGCGCGCGCGCGGCTGTCGGAGCTGCTGCGTGCGGCGCATGCAGCAGCGCGAGCCGGCCACGCCGCCGCGGCAAGCTCGAGAAGGTCCGCACCATGCCGTTGACCGCGCCGCTGGTCATCGCCGTCGGCGCCCACCTGCGAGCGGATCACAAGGTGCCCGAGGTCGAGCAGCTGCTGTCGACGCGGCGCCGGCGTCATGAACCTGCTCAACGCCTTTCACGCGCAGGGCTATGGTGCGATCTGGCTCACCGGCGGCAATGCCTACGACCCCGAGATCGCCCGGGCACTCGGGCTTCGAGGCCGACGAGCGCTGCCTCGGATTCGTCTACGTCGGCTCGACGTCGCCGCACAGGGCGCGCTGCCGCCCGCGGCGCCCGCAGCGATCGGCGTTCGTGCGCGACTGGACCGGCTGAGGCACGATGCCGTTCACCGTCTCGCACATCGCCGCGGTATTGCCGGGCCACCGGCCGCTATCGCGCGCGCGCGTGTTTTCGGCGGCCGTCATCGGCAGCATGGTGCCGGACTTCGGCCTGCTGCTGCCGCGGATCGTTCGCGCGCTGGCAGACCCACAGCCTGCCGGCGCTGTTCACCTTCTGCCTGCCGATCGGGCTGCTGGCCTATCTGGCTCACGCAGCTGCTGATCAGGCCGGCGCTGCTCGAGGTGCTGCCGGACGGCGCCTATGCGCGCCTGCGCGCTGCGCTCCGGCGCGCTCGCCGGGCGAGCTGCGCGCCTGGCTGTATGCGGCCGCGGCGGTGCTGGTCGGCGCCGTCGACGCACCTGGTCTGGGACGGCTTCACGCACGAGAATGCGCGCGGCGTGCGCATGTTGCCGGTGCTGACCGATTACGGGCCGGAGATGGCGGGACATCCGTTGCACCTGTATCGCTGGCTGCAGTATGGCAGCAGCGTGCTGGCCTGGCCGATCGTGCTCGCCGCGCTGCTCGTGTGGCTGCGCCATGCGCCGACGCCGCGCCGAGCCGCCGCTGCGCCGCATCGGCTCTGCCCGAGCGCCTGGCCTGGCTCGGCGCCTACCTGGTGGCACCGCTGCTGGCGGCGGCGCTGGGCAGTCTGCGCATGCGGCTGTCCGTGGGCCAGCGGCCGTTCGCGACCGCGTGGGGTATCGGCTGGATCGCCGTGCTGGCAATGCGCAGGCTGCCGTGGCATCGCTGCTGCTGGTCAGTGCCTTGATTCGGGCGCGCCTTGCCGTGTGACGGCATGAGCTCGCCGCCCAAAGACGCCGGCGCTCGAAGCGCGACGCCCGGAGCGGCTGAATACCCGGGCGGCGGGCATCATCGGCCTGGCGGTCATGTGCAGCCGCGTGCTGGGACTGGCGCGCGAGCAGATCTGCGCGGCGCTGTTCGGCGGCGGCGGCGCGATGGACGCCTTCACGGCAGCGTTCCGCATCCCCAACCTGCTGCGCGACCTGTTCGCCGAGGGCGCGCTGTCGACCGCCTTCGTCACCACCTTCAGCAAGACCATCGCGCGCGGCGGCGATGCGGCGGCGTGGCGGCTTGCGAACAAGGTGGCGACGCTGACGGCGGTGGTACTGAGCGCGCATCTGCCTGCTCGGGCATCGTGTTCTCGCCGCAGCTGGTGGCCACGCTGGCGCCGGGATTCGATCCCGCCAAGGCGGCGCTGACCGTGACGCTGACGCGCATCATGTTTCCGTTCATCCTGCTGGTGTCGCTCGCCGCCCTGGTCATGGGCATGCTCAACGCCAAGAACGTGTTCGGCATGCCGGCGATGGCCTCGAGTTTCTTCAACATCGGCTCGATCGTCGGCGGCGTGCTGCTCGGCTCCTGGCTCGATCCGCATTTCGGGCCGCGCGCGCTCGATCGGACTGGCGATCGGCACGCTGATCGGCGGCGCGTTGCAGCTGGGCGTGCAGCTGCCGCGGCTGCGCCGGCTCGGCTATCGCTTCCGGCCCGACTTCGCCTGGCGCGATCCGGGCGTCAACGCCATCCTGGCGCTGATGGGCCCGTCGGTCATCGCGGCCAGCACCACCCAGTTCAACGTGCTGGTCAACTCGATGTTCGCCTCGACGCTCGGCGACGGACCGATCTTCTGGCTGTCGATCGCGTTTCGGCTGATGCAGCTGCCGCTCGGACTGTTCGGCGTCGCGCTCGGCACCGTGACGCTGCCGCTGCTGTCGCGCCTGGCGGTGGGCGGCGACATGGCGGCGTTCCGCGGCCGAGCTCGCGCGCGCGCATGCGGCTGGCTTTCCTGCTGACGATGCCGTCCACGGTCGGCCTGATGATGCTGGCCGAGCCGATCATCTCGGTGCTCTATCAGCATGGCCGATTCGACGCCCACCAGACGGCCGAAGCCGCCGGCGCGCTGCGCTTCTACGCCATCGGGCTGTGCGGCTACGCGGCGCTCAAGGTGCTGGTCAATGCCTTCTACGCGCTCGACCGGCGCAAGACACCGATGCTGGTCAGCTTCATGGCGGTGGCGCTGAACCTGCTGTTCAACTGGATCTTCACCTTCCATCTCGGCTGGGGTCATCGCGGGCTCGCGTTCTCGACCGGCTGCGTGGCGACCTTCAATTTCCTGGTGCTCTATGGGCTCATGCGCCATCAGCCTCGAGCGCCTCGAGACGCGGCGCATGCTGGCCATGCTGGGCAAGGTGGCGGCTGGCGTCCGCGGCACTGGCGGCGGTCTGCTGGGCGTCACAGCACTGGCTGCTGGCGCGAGTGGGCGACGCAGGGTTTCGTCAGCAAGCTCGGCGCGCTGCTGCTGACCGTGGTCGCGGGGGTGCTGGTGTTCCTCGGCTGCGGCGCGGCGCTGCGGATCGAGGAGCTGGCCGCCCTGACTGGATGCTGCGGCGCCGTTGCAGCGCGCCGGGTGATCGCGGCCGTCACGGCTTGCTGCAGACCGCCTCGCCCTTGTCGAACACGATGCGCCAGGCGTTATCGGATCTCGAGCCGCCAGATCGAATTGAAGCGCCCGACGAGCTTGCCGCTCTGATACACCGGGCCGGTGCTGAGCGCGAGCTTGCCCGAGGCCAGGACCTCGACGTGATCGGGCGCCCAGGAGAACGGCGCCTTGCGGTCCGTCGAAGTACGGTTGCCACTGCGCGGCGACTTCCGCCGGCCCGTGCCTGACCGGCGCGCCGCTGAAGAACACCGCATCGGGCGACAGGAACGTGACGAACGCCTTGAAGTCGCGCTCGGCCATGGTCTTGGCGAACGCCTGTTCGGTGGCGGTGACCTGTTTGACCGCCGCGGCGGTGGCCGCCCTGGCCGCGCTCATCCCATCCGGACTCAGAGCAGCCTTGCCGCCGCCGCGGCTGCGGTCCTGGCCGGAACCATGGGTGTGCGGTGCGCTGGCGCAGGCGCTGAGCAGGCCCACGAGGGCGACCGCCGGGAGCATCGCTTTGCTATGAATCACACATCGGACCTCTGCGCTAAACTTCAGGGCGCTATCGTCCATCGGGCCGCGCCGGTTGTCAACCCGCGCGGCCCAGGCGCACGGCGAGCCGGTATCGAGCACGACGCGGAAGGACCGGACGACATGCCGGCGCACGTGCGCAGCCTGATCGTCGGCCATGAGTTGACGGTGCCGATTGACCGCGGCCACGCCGCCGGGCACGCTTGTCGGAAGCACGGGGTGCAATATGGCGATCTCCAGCCACCAGGTCACGACCGCATTTGAATTACCCGGCCAGCGCGTGGCGCAGAGCTTCGGCATGGTGCGCGGCATCGTGGTGCGCTCGCGCAGCATCGTGGGGTCGGTCGGCAGCCGCACTGCAGACGCTGTTCGGCGGCAACATCACCCTCTACACGCGGTTGTGCGAGCGCACGCGCGACGATGCCTACCAGCTGATGCTGCGGCATGCGCGCGAACTGGGCGCGAATGCCGTCATCGGCGTGCGCTACGACGCGACCGAGATCGGTGCCGGCATCACCGAGGTGCTTGCCTACGGCACGGCGGTGCGCGTCGAGGCGCTGGGGTAGACCGGTTGAAGCCCACCCTGGCGCGATCGAGGCGCAGCGGCTGCAGCGGCAGCAGGCCCGGGACCGCGCGCGAACGGCGGAGGAACGCAACCGTCTCGGGCAATTTGCCACTCCGGCCGCGCTGGCCGGCGCGCTGCTGCAGCACGCGCGCACGCTGCTCGGATCCGGCCCGGTGCGCTTCCTGGATCCGGCGATTGGCACCGGCTCGTTCTACTCGGCGCTGCTGCGCGAGTGGCCGCACGAGCGGATCGCGAGCGCCACCGGATTTGAGATCGATCCGCTTTATGCGGAGTCCTGTCGCAGCTCTGGCGCGACACGCCGCTGCAATTGCAGCGCGCGGATTTCACGGCGGCCGCGCCCCGGCGACCGAGGCGGAGCGATACGATCTGCTGATCTGCAACCCGCCGTACGTGCGTCACCACCATTTGCGGCGCGCGGAGAAGCTACGGCTGCATCGGCGTTCAATGCAGTACCCGGTGTGCGCCTGAGCGGTCTGGCCGGCCTGTACACGCACTTCATGACCCTCGGGCATGCCGTGGATGCGTGCAGGCGCGATGGCCGGATGGCTGATCCCGGGCGAATTCATGGATGTCAATTACGGCCGGGAGCTCAAGGCGTATCTGCTGCGCCAGGTCACGCTGCTGCGGATTCACCGCTTCGATCCCGCCGCGCTCCAGTTCAGCGACGCACTGGTCTCCTCGGCCATGGTGTGGCTGCGCAACGAGCCGCCGCCCCGGCACATGAGGTGGAATTCACTTACGGTGGTACGCTTGGCGCCCGGCGACGCGGGCGCGGGTAGCGCACTGCCGCCTGGAGTGCACGGCCAAATGGAGCGGCCTTCCTGCACGCCCTCGGGCGACGACCGCCGGCGTCGATCGGTGAGGCTGGGAGAGATTTTCGCGTGCAGCGCGGTATTGCCACCGGCGCGAACCGGTTCTTCATCATGACGGATGAGCAGGCGGGCACCGCAGGATTCCGCGGCACTGCCTGCGGCCGATTCTTCCGGGCCCGCGACATCTGCCGCTGGATGAAGTGTTCGCGGATGAGGCCGGCCAGGCGCAATTGCCGCGGCCGCTGTGGCTGCTGGACTGTCGGCTGCGGGAGCATGAGATCCGCGAGTATCACCCGCAGTTCTGGCACTACCTCGAGGGTGGCCGGGCCGGGGTTGCCGCGGGCTACCTGTGCGCCCGGCGCGCACCGTGGTACTTGCAGGAGGTGCGAGCGCCGACGTTTTTCCTGTGCACGTACATTGCACGCTGCCGCCAGGTCGGTCGCATGCAGCGATTCATCTTCAATCACTCGCAGGCCATCGCGACCAATGGCTACCTGATGCTCTACCCGCGTGATGCGCTCGATCGGTTCATCGGCCGCGACCCGGAGCGTGCCAGGCGGGTGTGGCTGGCCCTGAAGTCGATCGGCGCGGACGCGATGATGGCCGGCGGCCGTGTCTACGGCGGCGGGCTGTACAAGGTCGAGCCCGGAGAACTGGCCAACATTCCCATCCCGCGCATGGCAGCGTTGCTGCGGGGCCACCGGCACACGGGCCCTCCCGGCGTGAGTCTGGCCTTCAGGGCCTCAGGGCGGCCTTCAGGTCGCTGGTATACCAGGGCACGAAACGATCCGGCGGCGGCTGCTTGCGTACGCCCGTGCCGGCGATCGAGACTCCGTAGATGCGCTCCTTGGCCAGGAAGAATGTGGCGCCGATATCGGCGTAGTCCATCGTCTTGACACCCCGTCGTTCATCGATGAATTGACGGCTGGGCGTACCCAGTAGCGCGTCGACGTGGCCTTCGGAATCCCCGACGCCGATGCCCACCA
This sequence comes from uncultured Chloroflexia bacterium, assembly GCA_963800795.1. Lineage (GTDB taxonomy): Bacteria > Chloroflexota > Limnocylindria > Limnocylindrales > CSP1-4 > CTSoil-043. The sequence continues at coordinate 22,107 of CAWDCJ010000001.1, read as the reverse complement.
GGCGCCCGCAGTACACGGTGGGCGGGTCCGATTGGTCGATACAGGTAATCTTCGAGACGCGCCCTGAGGCATCGAAGATCAGGTCGATGTGGGGCCCGGACGCCGAGCCGTTGTTGTACGACCACGTGGAATAGCTGTCGATGTCCGCGCCTTCCGGCAGCGCGTTGGCGGAATCGCTGCCAGGGTTGGCGGAATCGCTCCCGCTGCTGGCAGGATCGCTCCCAGGGTTCGCGGGACTGCTTCCGGGCTTGGTGTAGTAGGCCCGTGCGCCCGGCTCGCCCGCCTCACCGGTGGCAGACACCATTTGTGGGACACCGAGCTTGTACTTGACCTCAGCGCGCGTGTCGCCGAGTGTCATGCCGGCCAGCGAGGACAGTTGCTCGCCAAAGCGCCCGTAGCTGTGAAACGTCCAGCCGACGCCGAGCAGCGCCAGACAGAGCACCACCAGCGTCCACACGATGCCGGTCCTCAGGCGTTGTTGACGTGATGCCACGGATTCGACTCCACAAGGTGCTGGCGATATGTCCGGGCGGGCGGATCAGTCCGCCGTTGCCCGACTCCGCGCATTGAGTAACCAGTTGATTTCATGGTGGGCGGTACTGGGATCGAACCAGTGACCCCTGCCGTGTGAAAGCAGTGCTCTACCGCTGAGCTAACCGCCCGATTCGCGCGGGCGCGCAAGTTTAAGCGGCAGGCCCGTGGCGAATCAATCGCGGCGCCGGCTACCATGCGCGGCCCCGCTGCGGCCAACCGCGGGAACATACGTAGCCGCGAGATCAGGAAATGACTGTCGTCACCCGCTTCGCCCCGAGCCCCACCGGCATGCTGCACATCGGCGGCGTGCGCACGGCGCTGTTCTCCTGGCTGTATGCGCGGCATCACGGCGGCAAGTTCATCCTGCGGGTCGAGGATACCGACCGGGAGCGCTCCACGGAAGAAGCCGTGCGCGTGATTCTGGACGGCATGCGCTGGCTCGAGCTGGGCGCCGACGAGGGGCCGTACTTCCAGACGCAGCGCTACGAGCGCTACCGCGAGGTGCTCGCGCAGCTGCTCGAGCGCGGCGCCGCCTATCGCTGCTATTGCACCAAGGAGGAGCTCGAGGCGATGCGCCAGCAGCAGCTCGCGCGCAAGGAAAAGCCGCGCTACGACGGCCGCTGCCGCGAGCGCCAGGAGCCGCGGGCGGGAGTCGAGCCGGCCATCCGCTTCAAGAATCCGCTCGATGGCGAAGTGGTCGTCGACGATCAGGTCCATGGCCGCGTGGTGTTCCAGCAATCGCGAGCTCGATGACCTGATCATCGCGCGCTCGGACGGCAATCCGACCTACAACTTCTGCGTGGTGGTCGACGACATGGACATGGGCGTCACGCATGTGATCCGCGGCGACGATCACCTGAACAACACCCCGCGACAGATCAACATGCTGCGCGCGCTCGGTGCGACGCCGCCGGTGTACGCGCACGTGCCGATGATCCTCGGGCCCGACGGCGCCAAGCTGTCCAAGCGCCACGGCGCGGTCAGCGTGCTGCAGTACCAGGCAGGAGGGCTATCTGCCCGATGCGCTGCTCAACTACCTGGTGCGCCTGGGCTGGTCGCATGGCGACCAGGAGGTATTCACGCGCGAGGAGATGATCGCGGCGTTCGACATCAAGGACGTCAACAAGGCGGCCGTCGGCGTTCAATCCGGAAAAGCTGCTGTGGCTCAACCAGCAGCACATGATGCGCGCGCCCGGTGGCCACGCTGGCGGCGGGTCTGCGCGCGCAGACTGGCGGCGCTCGGCGTCGTGGTCGCACGACGACAGGCTGCTCGAGGGCGTGGCCAACGCGCAGCGCGAGCGCGCCCGCACGCTCAACGAGATGGCGCAGAACAGCCTGTTCTTCTTCTGCGATATCGAGGCCTATGACGACAAGGCCGCCCGCAAGAACCTCACGCCCGAGGCGGCGCCGGTGCTGCAGGCGCTGCGAGCAGGGCTTCAAGGCCCTCGAGCGACTGGAACGCCGGGCTCGATTCACGAGGTCATCAACGCCGTGGCGCAGCGCTACGGCCTGGGGCTGGGCAAGGTGGCGCAACCGCTGCGGGTGGCGGTCTCGGGCGGCGCCGTCTCGCCGCCGATCGACATCACGGTGGCGCTGCTGGGCCGCGCAGACTGCGCATCGTGCGTGCGCTGCGCATCGCCAGCGGCCGCGCACTTGCGTAGCTCGGAGCTCCCTCGAACGGTAGTGGTTGACAGGATTCATGGGCTTGCGTACCTTCGCGCCCCTTCAGTGGGGCTATAGCTCAGCTGGGAGAGCGCTTGCATGGCATGCAAGAGGTCGGCGGTTCGATCCCGCCTAGCTCCACCACGATCGCACTGGCCGTAAGCCTGTCCCCATCGTCTAGAGGCCTAGGACATCGCCCTTTCACGGCGGTAACAGGGGTTCGAATCCCCTTGGGGACGCCATAGATAGCCACGGCTTGGCACCCGGGACCGTCTTGAATTCAATCTGGCAGGTCAGCTCCGCCGGATCGAGTACGACGCGCTCCACCAGCGTCTGCAGGGCCTTTTCCGGCCCCTGGTCGTCCAGCAGCTCGCGCAGGCTCTCGACCGTCAAACTGGCGACGTGCCTGCCGAGCGCGTCGTCGCTGCGCACTGCCGCCGCCTCACGTTGCAGCGCCTCGATCTGCCGGCTCCTATCGACCACGAGGTGCAGAAAGGCATCGTTGTCGCTCGATAACGCGAGTTCGGCAGCGCGTGTCTTTTCCCTCTCCAGTTGACGGATCCGCAGCTCGATTTCCGCGGCAGGGTCCGAGGCCACACGCGATCGTTTGGCCATGGCCAGAAGCTCGCCCAGGAATACCGCAGTGCATGTCCGACTCGATCTGCGCGAGTACCGCTCTGTTGACGAGTTCGGCAGGCACGAGCTTGCCGCGCTCGGCACCGCAGCGCTTCAGCCGGTAGTAGCGGCCGTGCCCGACCCACATCTGCTCGTTGGACGTATACAGCAAACCCGTCAGCAGATGTCCGCTCGTGGACGCCTTCGCGCGACTGACGGCTTCGCCTACGCGGCTGGTCTCCAGCCGGGCGAGAATGCCCTCGGCTTCGGCCTGGCTGATAAGAGCCGGGTGCGTGTCGGGCGTAACCTGCCACTCAGCGCGAGGCCGGCGCTTGTGGCCGGCTCCGTCGGCGGCATGTCGGTTCCACACGGTGTGACCCGCGTAGGTCAGCGCATTCCATTCGACGCCGATGAGTGATGACGCGCTCATTTTCACATTTCGCTGAGCGACAGTGCGGGGCACCCCAGCCGCGCGGTCCTTCAAATACTGGCTAATTGCCGGTGCGTCGGTATTGGGCACGAGCTTTGACTTTGTGACGGGCTTGCCGTCGCGGATGGCGCCGGTCGCGTGAGTCGCCAGGCGGTAGCCGAACGGCGGCCGCCCTCCGGCGCGCCAGCCTTGGCGAACATTTTCCGCCATTCCAGCCAGGCCCTTTTCGCGGGAAATCAGAGAGTGCGCCTCGTCCATGGCCTCGAAGACGGATTCGAGAACAAGCTCCGCAACTGGATCCAGATCGGCCGGAAGGCGCGCGTAGAGGATCGTGACGCCGCGTTTTTTCGCTTGGTGCTTGATTGCCTGAGCAATATATCGGCGGCGCGCGATGCGGCTCGTGTCGTAGACCAGCAGGTATGACCAACCGCGGTTCGGGTCTTTGAGCGCGCGGACGAGCTTGATGAAGCCGGGCCGGTCTTCCGTCGCTCCGGACTCAACGGCATCCTCATAGCTCGCGACCACCCTGATCGAGCGTGACGCGGCGAGCTTTTCGAGTTCGTGACGCTGTGCCGCGAGACTCACGTCCGATCGGTCTTTGCTGCTGCGCAAATACTCCGCTCCGTTCATGCTTTCTTGCTCCGCAGTGCGTCGAGCACTAGTTCGAGAGCCAACTCCGCGGCCGGCCGCCCCTTGGACGGAAGCATTTTAAACACGACAGCGTCGCTGAGGTGTTGCAGTCGTGCTCCGCGGCTTCCTCGAACGCGGTCGGCGGCACGTATTGCCATCTGTCGTTGAGGGTACGGGCGATTGCTGACTGGGTTTTTCCATTCCCAGTCCAGCCATCAGATTTATCCGCCGGGATGCAGATTCCGATGGCGCGACGAGAGTCTCAACGTGCCTTCTTTACTGACTCAATAACGCGCTACGGAGCCTTGAGAGCGTATACATCATGGGGGCCCATGCCCACATATCTCCCGGCTGTCCCATCGCCGCGCTGAACCCACGAAAGCGGGCAGGGCGGCAGCTCATCTCTGCGGGCCGGACTGATTTCGCCCTTCGCCGGACGCTCCGCAACGGACAGCGCCTCGTGACTCACAAGTCGCGGGGCGCTTTCCGTTGGGTTGAAGGGCCGCGAATGACCGATCGCGTGACCCGTCTTCCCTCGGGCTAGGATCGCTCGCCGGCGGACGCCTTCAGTTGGCCGCGTAGCTCAGCTGCTTCCGCCCGCGCGCTCGCAACCACCTCGCGAACCTGCTCGAGCTCCAGGTGTGCGCGCTCCAGCTCTCGATTGCTTGCCTCGACCTGGCCTTCTGCTCTGGCAGCGTGTGTCTCCGCTTCGTGCCTGGCGTCCTGCGCACACTGCAGGGTTTCGGCAGCGTCGTCGCCGGCTTGCTCCAGGCGCTCGATCTCCAGAAACGCCTCAGCGAGCGAGCGCTGGGCCGTCTCGACTCGCGAGGTCGCCTCCTTCTCAACCGCATCGATCCTCTCGTGCGCCGTCTTCTGAATCGCCGCGTAGATGGACGCAGTTGCTCTCTCGCCGATTTCCGCGATCTCGCGAGGAAGCTCCTCTGCCGACAGATCGCAGTGACCGGCGGTGACCGGCGGCCCAATATCTCCGGCAGCAGTCTGCCGATGGTCGCCATCGAGCCGCCCCCGATTCGCTCGCGGACACGTCCCCAAGTGGGCTCCAGCCCGTCCTTGAGTAGTCCCTCGACCGCCTGTGCCACTGTTTCGGCCGTCGCCACCGCTTTTCTACCCATCGTCGTCACCCTGTTTCGTAGTTACGTTTCATTACGTAAGACGCGCATCGCTACGCAATTACGTATGCTGGTAAAGTGATCAGGTTTATCCGCTTGAAGCACCGATGCGGCCACCCCACGGTCGGAGGAACAAGATCAGTTGGGACTTTCGCAGTCCACTTCACATTCGGACTTGACAGACAGGGGCGCCGGGTCGCTCGAGCCACTGGACGCTCGACCATGGTGCGCGTCACCCCAACGGCTGGTCTGGAGCGGGACGTGGGGCAGCAGGCGGCCAAAAGCCGTCCTCGGCTGCCTTGGGTTGACCATCCGAAGGCGGACAGTGAGCAACGTCTCGGACGAATCGCCCGCCACTGCAGCGATGTGCAGCTAAACTCGCGTAGCGGCGATGCGTAATTAAGACAATCTGGGATTATGCTGGAACGAACATTGGGCGGATACGCAATGCTTCGAGGCTGGGCAATGCGGTGGACGTAAACACGGCAGACCAAAGTATATTCGTCCGGCGAATGGCAATCTGTGTCGTCGCAAGCTTGATCTTGATTGTTCTTTCGTTGGCGTTTGGGGACTTCGATCTAGGTGCTGTGCTGTGCTTCGGGATCGGCCTTGTTTCGGCGTTATTGCTGGTTGCATTTGGCATCGCTAAGAAGGGAAGGAAACGTTGATAGCCTTCTTCGTAGTGTTGGTTTACGTGTTCGTGCCGATCCTGCTGTTATCGAACTATTCGTTAGCCCGCGACCATGTCAGATGGCTTCTTTTATCGGGGAGCTACAAAGCCAAGGTACTTGCGCAACCTCCCAACGAACAGCTGCAGCATGCCCTATGGGACATTTGGGGATTTGTCGGAGCAGGGACCACGACGGTGTTTCTGGTTTTCGATCCCACCGATTCACTTGCGGGTCCGTCCAAGGCACTCCCACCCGTTAAGGCCCGTGGATTGCCCTGTGAAGTTGTTCGAGTCCGTCGCTTAGACCGCCAGTGGTATGCAGTGTTGTTCTATACGGACACCTATTGGGGACAAGGTGCCTGCAGCTAAATACTGGCGTGCGTCCGAACCGGAGGACAGCCGGCACGATTTCTAAATACGGCCACTCGATAGCAGACATTCGCGATCGGCGGGTATGGGTCAACAGCGGCGGGCCTAGCCGGGCCGACAGCTCAGTCTTCGAGCATCAGGACCGAGAACGCGTCCTGGGCCGCTGGGGTGCAAAGTCCGCACTAGGCGCTGGTAGCGGGACTGAATCGCGGCCGACCGACACATGATCTGCACCCTCTCCCAGCGGTGCTCCTTCAACCCGCGCAGGCAGCCGCGGATAAACTTCTCGGCCGCCATCGTCGATTTGGCTGTGAGCTCGAGTCAACCGCGATCCTGCACGGCACCATGCCGCCCCAGATAATCAGGTCAGGTTGCTTCTCACCCGGTTGCGATCGCGCCGCCAGCTCCGGGGGCGTCAAGTAATCGGTGATAGTGCCATCTCGCAGCCAATCCAGCACGAGCAGCTGCAGGCGGTGTTCATGTTCGATCTGATGCATCGGGATCGCGCGCAGGCCCATCTTTACCAACGGCCGTAACTGCGACTCTTCGGTCAGCACCTCCATCGCCCCCTGGCGGCCTGCTGGCGTTAGCGTTATGGCGTAACGCGGTCTGTGTCGCGTTCCTGGCGACCCGATGACCTCCGTGATGCGCACGAGGCCGGCGCGCTTCAGTCGCTGAGCGTATCCACCGCGCGTGTCACTGGCGACGACATCGAGAGTCGCAGGTGCCGACCATTCCCAGCGGTACAACCACGAGAGCGCGGCCGACGTCTTTTGTGCAGAGCGCTCGACCGGGCTGAGTCCGCACTCGCGTGCTTTCTGTCGCGCATCGGCGAGTCGTCTGTGCTGTTGTGTTTGGGATTCAGAGCGTTCGGTATTTTCTAGATTCGCTCTGCAGGAGTCGGTCTGCGAAGTCATTGGGAATTTCACCTCTCAGGAGGCCGTGACTGGCCGCCGTCTGAAAGCGTGTAGCGATCGCAGCCGAGCGGTGCTCGTCCGCTCAGGGACCGGCGATAGCGGCATGCCGCCCGAATCGCCTTAAAACTCCGGCACTTGCGGTAGGCGAGCAGTGCTCGCCTACCAGTGCACTCCGCGCCACTCGCTTCGCGAGCGTCTTGGCGGATTAGATCGCGAAGAGGGGGGGTCACCTGCGGCGCGTGACGACCCGGCACTTCCCTCGCTACTGCTCGCGCCTCGAGGACTCGGGTACCGGGTCATCACGCGTCGATCCGCTAACGCCCCCAACCGCCGCAAAGCCGGCGGCCGGGTACCCCGTCGCGACCGTCTCTCAGCGGTGACCCCCCGGGGCTACGCCCCCCAAGACGCGGATTCCGCCGCCCCCAACCGCCGCGGAGCGGCGGCCGGGGCCCCCTTGCGGCTGCATTCGCGTCTTGGCTCCCCCCGGCTCGATCCGGGTCGCCCCCGTCCGCGCAAGGCCGCGGTCGGGGACCCCCGCGCGCCCCAGATCGAGGGGCTGCGCCCCCGGAAAGCGGATCCCTTCGCCGCCCCCACGATCGCAGGGCCGATCGCGGGGCCCCTTCGCGGCGCTGGAATCACTTTCCGGCTCCCCGGTATTGCTGGCCAAGTCGAGACTTCGCGAGAATGCGGGCAGCTGCGCCGAGACAATCAACGGCGCTCAAGTGGGCCGGGGGACTGAGCGTCGAGGCCATCGGGGCCTTCAGGCTAAACAATCTGAATTAGCTCAGTGGCCATCTGTCGCGTCCCTTTGGGGACGCCATAGATAGCCACGGCTTGGCACCCGGGACCGTCTTGAATTCAATCCGGCAGGTCAGGTCTGCCGGATCGAGCGCGACGCATTCCACCCGCGGTGAATGAATTGTTGGCAGGCGTCGCGCGCCACGCGCTAGCGTTCCCTCCGTAACTCCATGATTATTTGATGGATAGCACCCCGCTGCTCAAAGTTACAGGTTGCGCACGCCAGTGCCAGGTGTCGGGTGCCCGGTGAATTGGAACTGAATGATCGACCGTGTCTCGGTAAGTCCATCCGAGATAGATGTCAGATCGCCGAGGCCGTTGACCGAGCCGTAGGGGAGCCACTTCACCGTGTTTATTTGCCATGACAGATTCGCTCATCAGGGGTGGGTGAAGAACAGTAGGGCGTGTGCCTCACCGGCGGTTCTCCTGACCACAATTTTTGTTTTCGCGTTCACGCTTGCTGGCTGCGGCGGCAGTGATCAAAGCTCCTCCGGGTCATCGAGCTCCTCGGGATCGATCGGCTCTTCTGGATCGACCAGTTCATCTGGATCGACCAGTTCATCGAGTTCCTCGAGCAGCGGTGGCACGCAGAGCTACACCGTGGGTGGTTCAATCAGCGGTTTGACGGCCACTGGCCTGGTGTTGCTGGATAACAATGCCGATGCTACCGGCATCGCGGCTAACGCTACGCAATTCACAATGCACACGGCGCTGGCATCCGGAGCCACTTACGATATCACCGTGGGTACGCAGCCTTACGGCATCAGCCTCGCCTGCACGCCCAGCAGTGGCAGTGGCGCGGTCAGTGGCAATGTGGCGACGGTCGCGATCAGTTGCGCCAATGTCACACCGACCCAGAAGGCGATTGCGAGCTATTTCTATAGTGCGCTCGGCGTAGCGGTCGATATTCATGGGAACGTGTTCGTGGCCGATAGCGGGAACAACGAGATCAAAGAGATCCCGTACGCCGATGGCAGCTACGGCACGCCGGAAATCGTGGGATCAGGATTCCTACTCCCCGCTGCTGTGGCTGTGGATGCGCAGGGCAACGTCTTTGTAGCCGATACAGGCAACTACGCTGTCAAGAAGATCCCCTATAGCAACGGCAGCTATGGCACGCCCATGACGCTCGCGAGTGGCCTGGGGACTCCTATGGTACGCCGCTGAGCGTGGCTTCAGGATTTAGCGATCTGCGTGGCATAGCGTTGAATGGAATCGGCGACGTGCTCGTCGCCGATTCCGGAACGATCAAAGAGATCCCTTACAGTAATGGCAGCTATGGCACGCCGGTGAGCCTGGTTTGGAGCCTGGCTGTGCCTTTCGGCGTAGCGATAGATGGCAACGGCCACCTGTTCGTGTCCGATACCGGCAATAATGCGGTCAAAAAAATTCCCTATACGAGCGGCAACTATGGCACACCGGTGACTCTGGCCTCGGGATTCGACACCCCGGGTGCCATCGCGGTAGACGGCAACGGCAATGTGTTCGTGGCCGATTCCCTCAACAACGCCCTTAAGGAGATTCCGTACGCAAACGGCAGCTATGGCACACCGGTGAGCCTGGGCTCGGGATTCGCTAACCCTCGGGGTGTGGCCGTGGATGGAAGCGGCAACGTGTTCGTGGCCGATGAGGGTAATAGCGCTGTCAAGGAGATTCCGTATAGCCAGGGCGTCTATGGGACGCCGGTCAGTCTGAGTTCGGGATTCAGTTACCCCGACGGCATCGCGGTAGACGGCAACGGCAATGTGTTCGTGGCCGATAGCGGGAACAACGCGATCAAAGAGATTCCTTTCACCAACGGTAACTATGGCAATCCGGTGGACTTGGGCTCTGGGTTCGCCGATCCCAGCGGTGTCGCGGTGGATGCCAATGACAACGTCTTCGTGGCCGATTACGGCAACGCCGCGGTCAAAGAGATCCCTTACGAGAATGGCAGCTATGGCACGCCGGTGAGCCTGGGCTCGGGATTCACCTTTCCCCACGACGTAGCAGTGGACTCCCAAGGTCGCTTGTATGCGATCGATACCGGCTACATCTGGATGTTCGTGCCGTGAGTCGCATGCCGGGGAGGAGTCGTCCGGGGCGGGGCCTTAGTACGCCTCCTCGTCACGGAACAGCAGCCGCGCGGTGTGCGCGAGAATTCTAAGGTCAAGCCAGATCGACCAGTTGTTCAGGTAGTCGATATCGTATTCGATCCGCTGGCGCATCTTCTCGACCGTATCGGTCTCGCCGCGCAGGCCGTTGACCTGCGCCCAGCCCGTGATGCCGGGGCGCACCTTGTGCCGGATCATGTAGCCGCTGATGAGCTTGCGGTATTGCTCGTTGTGCGCGACCGCGTGCGGGCGCGGCCCGACGAAACTCATCTTGCCTTCGAGCACGTTCAGGATCTGCGGCAGCTCGTCGAGCGAGGTGCGGCGCAGGATGCGTGCCCAGCGCGCGTGACGCGCTGGTCGCTGCCTGGTCGCCTGCGCGACCACGGCGCCATCCTCGCAGACCGTCATGCTGCGGAACTTGTAGACCAAGATCTCCTCGCCGTTCAGGCCGTAGCGCCGCTGCCTGAAGAGGACCGGCCGCGCGACGACAGCTTGATCGCCAGCCGCGATCGCGAGCATCACCGGCCAAGTCAGCAGCAGCGCCGCGCATCGCCAGCGCGAGATCGAAGGCGCGCTTGCCAGACACGCGCTCATGCCGTGGAGCGGCGAGTCGCAGATCGACGAGCGCCGGCATGCCGTTGATCTCGACGCAGCGGGCCTGCACCAGATCGAACGCAAACAGATTCGGCACGAAATAGATCGACGCCGTGGTGTCGCGCAATTCCTGAGCAGCTCCGCCATGCGCGGCGCGGTGGAGATCGGCAGCGCGATGTAGATCGCCTCGACTGCGTGACGCTGCACGAACTCCGCGACGTCCTTGGCAGGCGCCGACCCAGCGCTCCGGGGCGAGCTGACGGTAGCCGTTCGCGGTCGCGGAAATCGAAAAAGCCGAGAAAGCCGCCCGCGCCGCAGTCCTGTTCGACGCGTTTGGCCAGTTCGAGCCCGATGTCGGTGGCACCGATGATGATGTGGCGGTGCAGCTCGCAGCGGGCGGTCCACCAGCGGGTCAGCCGGATGGCGGCGCAGTTGGAGGCCAGCAGAGCAGCGGGGGTGAGGATGAACCAGGTGAGCAGGGCGCCACGCGGAAACAACTGCGTGAATTTCAGTGCCGTAGCGACGAAGGCCAGCAGCGCCGCTACCGTGGTCCATTCCAGCAGCAGTCGCGGCGGCCTTGGCCAAGCCCGCGGCCGTCCGCTAAGGTCGATTTGCATGCGCGGGGCGCTGAGTATCCGGTTCGACAATAAGAAGACGATGACCGCGAGCGCCAAGCTCTCCAGCGACAGCGGCAGACGATAAAAGTCCAGGCACAGCGCGAGACTGGTAACAACGACGAGCGGACCGAGTAATTCCTTCAACAGCGTCACCGACGGCGGCTCCGTGGTGCCGAGGCGAAATGCCTTGTGGCGCATCGATCCATCGGAAAGTAGCCCGAAACTGCGCCGGGATTGCCGGTTCGCCGCCGGCCTGACATAGCCGCCGCTCAGCGATCCCTCGATATCCATCTGGACCTCCGGAAACTCACGCGTTCCGCCGCGCACCACGCTTGCGCGCCGGACATTATCCCAGTGGGAGCAGCAACTGATATGCAAGCGCTGTACCGTGGCGCCTCCGGGCCTCCAGTGCGCTCAAATATGTCCGCTATTCACGCGCTTGCCTTGACAATTGGGCAGATTAAGTTAAGTCTTAGCGCCGCGCTGTAGGCCGAATGCGCTGCGAGGGGGCAGCAGAGCACTGATTTGTTCTCCATACCACCAACGCGCCCTGACCTCGGACGGCCTACGACGTTGTCGCCGCGCGTGACAATCTCGCCGGCGATCATCGGCCGCGCTGTCGATCACTGCGATTCAGCCGATCGGAATCGCGGATCCCGTAACCGCCGCCGTACCGCCGCTGCCGACAGCGGCGCCTCGCATTCCTGCGAGGCAAGCGCGGCAATGAGTCCACGCGCGAACACGTGCGCGGCGCGACATCCCACCGTGCTCGCACCGGCGGCGGCTGTCGCCATCGGCAAACAGTGTGACGACCGTCGCAGTTCTCATGTACATCCTTGCAGGAGAATCGCGCGCACATGAAGGGGGGCGGGAAGCGGTACGCCGCGAAACGATTTGCCTGCGCATCATTGGGAAACAACAGGACCAATCCATGCTTAGCACGACGACCAGCCGACCGACCACCAGGAACACCCTTTCCATTGCTCTGGCGCTGTTGACCAGCGTAGTGCTGGCCGCCTGCGGCGGAGGCAGCGACAAGCCCGCCGCGAGCAGCAGCAGCTCCAGCTCCAGCAGTAGCTCCAGCAGTAGCAGCAGCTCCAGTAGCAGCTCCGGCGGTAGCTCCAGCAGCAGCTCCAGCAGCAGCGGGAGCAGCAGTAGCAGCGGCAGCAGCTCGTCGGGCGGCGCGACCACCTTTACCATCAGCGGCAACGTCACCGGGCTTACCGGTGCCGGTTTGGTGCTGCAGATCAATAGCCTTACCGCCGTTCCGGTGGCCGCGGACGGCACCGGCATTGCCCTTGCGGCCGGCGTAGCCAGCGGCACCGCATACACGGTGAACGTCACAAACCCGAACACTCCCACGCAGACCTGCACGCCGGTACCGGCCAGCGGAACGGTCGCGAGCGCGAATATCACCGTTGTCGTCACCTGCGTGACCAACAATTACGCGTTCACTGCCAACGTCACGGGTCTGGCGGGTTCCGGCATGGCATTGCAGATCAACAGCCTTACCGCCGTTCCGGTGGCCGCGGACGCCACCGGCATTGCCCTTGCAGCCGGCTAGCCAGCGGCACCGCCTACACGGTCAATGTCACCCAGCCAAACACTCCGACGCAGAGCTGCGTGCCGGTGCCTGCCTCGGGTACTGTCGGCGGCGCGGATATCCTGGTTGTCGTCACCTGCACAACCTCTACGTTTGCCGTGAACGTCACGATCGGCGGTCTACTTGGGACGACCGGCGTGGTGTTGCAGGATAACGGCGGTGATAACCTCACAGAAACCGCAGATGGCACGTACTCGTTCGCGACCCAGGTTGCGTCGGGCTCGCCCTATGCCGTCACAGTTCTGACCCAGCCGACGACGCCGGGGCAGTACTGCATGGTCGCAAACGGCAGCGGCAGCATCGCTGCAGCCGCTGTCACCGCGACCGTCACCTGCCGCAATGAAGGCAAGTATGCGTTCGTGGCGGATTTCAATGGCAATTCCGTTGTGTCTTACTCCATCGACGATACCAATGTCGGTGCGGGCGCGGGTGCTCTGACGCTGATTAATTCCGTCGCAGCCGATGCTGCGCCGACGTCGCATCCGGCCGCGATCGCGGTCAGTCCGGACGGGAATTTTGTGTTCACGGCCAACGCCGCATCGACGACGTCTCGATATTTTCCGTGACCGGCGGGACCTTGGCGCTGGTTGGTTCCCAACCGGAACCGCGTTCACGTTCACCGGCGTATTTCCGGCACCACGCTCACGGTGTCCGCGATCAGCGGGTCAGCGCTCGCCGTCGGTACCGCCATCAATGGCACCGGCGTTACGCCGGGGACCACGATCACCGCGCTTGGCACGGGACTGGTGGGACGGCACCTACACGGTGACCGATTCGCCGGACGTCGGCTCGGAGGCCATGACGAGCGGTGGCACGCCCACCGGCATTGCGGTCGATCCCTCCGGAAATTTCGTGCTCGTGACGGACAGCGCAGGCGGTACCAACCCTGGCGTACTCCTGGTGTTCGCGTTCGACTCGACCGCCAAGACGCTGACCCCGGTGGCCGGATCACCGTTCGCGATGGATCTAGTTGCGGGCAGTGCCCCGAGCAGCGTGGCCGTGGACCCTTCGGGCCAGTATGTGTTCGCGACCAACCAGTTCAGTCCGGCGGATGGACTCACGGCCTTCGGGATCAATTCGACCACCGGCTTACTGAGCCCGCTTGCTCCGCCCCGATAGCTACTGGCGACGCGCCGGTCTGGGTGTCAGTCGATCCGCTGGATCGGTTCGTGTATGTCGCGAACAATGGCGACGGAACCGTATCGGGCTATCAGATCGGCGCCGGCGGGGCGCTGTCCGCGCTGAACGGTGGAACGGCCTTTTCCACGGGCTTCACCGCGGGCGCCCAGCCCGGAAACCTGGCAATCGATCCCTCCGGCCAGTTCCTCTATGCGGCAGATATTCTAACAATAAGGTCGTCGGCTTTACGATCGCGGCCAGCGGAAGCCCCGGAGCCTTGACTGCGTTCTCCACCGGCTCTCCGTTTGCGGTGGGTTTGGCTCCGGTCCCGGTGACCCTTGATCCGTCGGGCCACTTCCTGTACGTCGGCAATACTTTCGACCACTACGATTTCGATGTTCAGCGTCGATGCGTTCGGTCAGCTGACGCCGATCACAGGTTCGCCCTTGAACATCGCGCCTGCTCTCGGGGCGAACGCCATCGCGATCGAATAGCGCTGCTAGGAGCGCACAGGACGGCAGCCGGCGTGGCCCGAGGTCAAGCGATCTCGTGGTCACGCCGGCTTTTGTGGCTCAGCAGCTTGAGTCCCTGCACCGACGCTGAGCATCGGGCCGCGACCTTCAACTTCAATGACATCGGCGCGGCACGCACCGCCATCACGAGCACGTCGCCGGTCCACTCTTCCAGGGCACCACGACGACGCCTGGCGGCCTCGGCGCGCCACGCGCGTGACAGGGTAACCGTTGATGCACCCCGAGCATGCGCCGCAGACAAGCGGCCCGGCGCCGGCGCCGGGCATGGCGCGTACCGCGCCAGCGGCGGGCCTTAGGCATCGACCGTGAGGACACTGGCGCCGCGAGGTCAGGGCGCCAGGCCGTAGACCGTGAGCACGCCTCGCGCCGCCGATGTAGACGTGGCCATTGGCCACCACTGGCAGCGGTGAATTTCGCCGCGTTGCCGCCGGTTCGCGCCGCAACGTGGCGCTCGAGTACAGCTTCGTGGCGAGGTTGCTGGCGTCGTAGGCGCGCAGGATGGCCGGACCCAGCGCGGCGCTGCCGTTGTCGGTGCCGTTCGCATTGTTGTCGAGCACCCAGGCGATGGCGCCGCCGTTCGAGGCCGAGGCCGAGATCATCGGCGGTCGCTGCCGGATAGCCATAGGTCTCGGCGCTCTGCGGACGTCGGCACGCCAGTCTGCGGTGTGGTCGATGACGGCGTTGCCGCTGGCAGGCAGCAGGCCGCCGCGCCAGCTTGAACGCCATCAGGGGTCCCCTGTCGAATCCCATGTAGACAGTTGCCGTTCCAGTACGCAGGTCGCGAGTAGGATGCGTGTACTGGTCGCCGGCGCCGGGCAGCAGCACGATACTGCACGGTGTATTCGCCGCGCCGAACTGAAGCGCGACATGTTGCTGCGGTCGATCAGCCACAGGTGGCCGCCCTTGTCGGCGCCGACCAGCGAGGTTCGGATGACCCGCGGGACCGACGCCGTCCGGCAGCACGGTGATGCCGCCCGAGGAGATGTCGATGTCAGCCGCGGTCCAGGCCGCGTTCTGCGACGGGGTGTAGAAATCCTTGACCGCCAGCGTCGTCGGGCTCAGGTTCAGGAAGCTCTCGCCGAAGTCGTTGTTCGGCGCCGGGGCCGGGATCGTGCTGCTGGTGTCGTCGAAGCTGCCGTTGCCGGTCAACAGGAACATGTTGCCGCTGGAGTCCAGCGCCGGTGCCGCCACCCGACAGCCAGATGCCGCCGACGCGGCGCCGATCGGGCCGTTGGGCGTCGATTGAACACGGCGGTCTGCGCCAGCGTGCTGGCGTCGTAGCGCATCATCCAGCCGTGCCATGGCCAGCAGGTAGTTGTCGCAGTGTGAGGCCCAGCCGATGACGACGCCGCCGCCGGTGAGGGTCAGGGCGGGGCGCTGGTTCTGATAGAGCGGATTGAAGATCACGCTGGTGCCGCCGTCGCCGCTGCCGCTGACGGTCGCCGGCGATCGTGGCTGCGAGTTGTCTCGCTCGGCGCCGGTCGCGATGTCCAGGGCATGCAGGCGCTGGAAGTAGCTGCTGCCGTTCTCCGTGGTGGCGGCGACCAGGTAGATGCGTCTGCGAGCTCGGATCGATCACCGGCGTGCCGATGATGCCGTATTCGGCCAGCGATGTCGTTGCAGGTCGGAGGCGGCGCTCGACATGGGGGTGATGCCGCTGCCGGCGCTCGGACTGATGAAGCTGCGCGTCCAGTAGGTGACGCAGCCGGGATCGTCGGCGTCGAAGGCGTAGACCGTATCGTTCATGGTCGCGACGAACAGCACGTTGTGGATGCCGCCGCCGATCGACAGGTTCGCCACGTACAGCGGCTGCGCGTAGACGGTGCCGTCGAGCGGACACGACCAGCGCTTGCCGAAATTGCCGCTCGACACGCGTGGTCGGTGTCAGCGCGTACTCCTGCAGGTTCTGGCCGGTGCGGGCGAGGTCGTTGTGCCAGGTCGTGACTGCCGGCCAGGTCCGTGACCGCGACCGATGCACTCAGCGTGTTGGCGGGGTTGCCGGAGTTGGTCGCCGTGACCGTGTGCGTGCCCGCGGTCGGCGGCGGGGTATAGAGTCCGCCGCTGCTGATGGTGCCGACGTGCTGTTGCCGCCCACCACGCTGTCGACGCTCCAGGTCACGATCGTGCCGCCCGGAGCGTTGGTCGAGAACTGTTGCTGCTGCTGCAGCGTCAGGGCGGCGCGGCGCGGCGTGAGCGTGGTGAATGAACCCGGCGCGCCGCTGGTGGCGCTGGCGGTGCCGGAGTAGGCGCTCAGGTTTCCGGCCGCATCCGTGGCGCGCACGCGATAGCTGTAGGGGGTCGAGGCGCTCAGGCCGGTGTCGTTGTAGGTGGTCGAGGTCGAGGTGCCGACCTGAGCAAAGCCGGTGCAGCCGGCGCCCTGGCAGCGCTCGATCAGATAGCCCGTGACGCCCGACGTTGTCGCTCGAGGCGGTCCAGCCGAGGTTGATCTGGGTGGCGGAGGCGGCCGTTGCGGCCAGGCTGGTCGGCGCCGTCGGCGGCGTGCTGTCCCGGGCCGTGGTGCTGGCCGTCACGATGCCGGAATAGGCGCCCAGGTTTCCGGCCGCATCGGTGGCGCGCACCCGATAGCTGTAGCTGGTCGAGGCGGTCAGGCCGCTGTCTGCTGTAGCTGGTAGTGGTCGCGGTGCCGATCTGCGTAAAGCCATTGCAGCCGGCGCCCTGGCAGCGCTCGATGAGATAGGCCGTCACGCCAACGTTATCGGTGGACGCGGTCCAGGCGAGATTGATCTGGGTGCCCGAGACCGCGGCTGCCGTCAGATCTCGCTCGGCGCGCTCGGCGCCGTGGTGTCCGCAGGGGTCCCGGTGGTCGCGGTGCTGGAGTAGGCGCTCCAGTTGCCTGCCGCATCGATGGCGCGCACGCGGTAGCTGTAGCTGCTCGAGGCCGTCAGGCCGCTGTTGTTGTAGCTGGTGGTGGTAGAGGTGCCGATCTGCGCGAAGTTTGAGCAGGCGGCGCCCTGGCAGCGCTCGATCAGATAGCCCGTGACCCCGACGTTGTCGGTCGCGGCGCTCCAGGCGAGATTGATCTGCGTGCTCGAGGCCGCGGTGGCGGTGAGCGCGCCCGGCGCGCTCGGCGGCGTGGTGTCGGCGCTGCCGCTGCCGGCAGCGCGAAACGCCGCCTGCTGCATCACCCACCAGTTGGCGACGGTCTGCGTCGAGCTCGCGCTGTAGCTGCCAGTCGCGGCCACGATCTGGTCTTCGACGATGTCGTCATCCGGCGAGGTGTCCACCCGCAGGGTGTAACCGGCGCCGACCGCTGAGGAAGTTGCTCGCGATAAATTGCGCCGCGACCAGCAGGTCACTGGCGTTGGTGGTGGTGAGCGGGCCGCTGCTCGGGGTGGTCGCTGCTGCCGCTGGCACCCACCGCCACATCCAGCGCACCGCTGGCGGCGATGCCGCTGTACTCGACGATGCGCACGTCCGGGATACTTCACCGTGGTGTTGAAGGTCACGGTCACTGTGTTGGCGCCGGCCGCCGCCGCGGCGATATTGCTGGCGTAGTACATGAGCTGCGTGGCGTTGCCCGACTGCGTGGTCGGGCCCACGGCCAGCTGATAGGTATTGCCGTTGGAGTCGGTGACCGAATTGATGGCCGAGGTGGAATCGTTCCACCCGACCACCACGACGTTGAGGTCCCCGGCATTCTGCGCCGCGGCGTACTGCACGCTCACCGAAGCGCCGGACACCGGCGTCCGGATACGCGCCCTGTACGTAGGCAATGGTGGCGGGCGCGCCGCTGCTGGTGCTGGCACTGGCGGTGCTGGAGTAGCCGCCCAGGTTTCCCGGCCGCGTCGGTGGCCCGCACCCGGTAACTGTAGGTGGTCGCGGCCGCAAGGCCGGTGTCGTTGTAGCGTGGCCCCGGTCGAACTGCCGATCTGAGCGAAGGCCGTGCACGCGGTGCCCTGGCAGCGTTCGATCAGATAGCCCGTCACGCTGACGTTGTCGGTCGCAGCGGCCCACGCGAGGTTGATCTGGGTGCTCGAGGCCGCGGTCGCAGTGAGCGCGCCCGGTGCGCTCGGCGGCGTGGTGTCGGGAGGACCGCTGTGCTCGCGGAGGCGCTGCCGGAGTAGGCGCTCAGGTTTCCGGCCGCGTCGGTAGCGCGCACCTGGTAGCTGTAGCTGCTCGAGGCCGTCAGCCCGCTGTCGTTGTAGCTGGCTCGTGGCCGAGGTGCCGAGCTGCGCAAAATTTGTGCAGCCGGCACCCTGGCAGCGCTCGACCAGATAGCCCGTGACGCCCACGTCGTCGGTCGAGGCGCGTCCAGGCGAGGTTGATCTGCGTGCTCGAGACCGGGTCGCGCGTCAGGCCGCTCGGCGCCGTCGGCGGAGTCGTGTCTGGCGCGTTGGTACTCGTCGTCGCGATGTTGGAGTAGCCGCTCAGGTTTCCCGCTGCATCGGTGGCGCGCACCTGGTAGCTGTAGCTGGTGGCCGGACGTCAGCCCGGTATCGTTGTAAGTCGTCGTGGTCGAGGTGCCGATCTGCGCAAAGCTGGTGCAGCCGGCGCCCTGGCAACGCTCGATCAGATAGGCCGTGACCCCGATGTCGTCGGTCGAGGCGGCCCAGCCCAGGTTGATCTGCGCACTCGAGGCCGCCGTGCCAGTCCAGGCTGCCCGGCGCGCTCGGCGGCGTGGTGTCGGTGCTTGGTGCTGGCGGTCGCGATATTGGAGTAGGCGCTCAGGTTGCCGGCCGCGTCGGTGGCACGCACCTGGTAGCTGTAGCTGGTCGCAGCGGTCAGGCCGGCGTCGTTGTAATGTGGCCGTGGCAGAGGTGCCGATCTGCGCAAAGATTCGTACAGCCCGCGCCCTGGCAACGCTCGATCAGATAGCCGGTGACCCCGACATTATCGGTCGAGGCGCGTCCAGCCGAGGTTGATCTGGCGTGCTCGAGGCCGCGGTCGCGCCGAGCGCGCTCGGCGCGCTCGGCGGCGTGGTGTCGGCACGCTGTTGGTGCTGGCGGTGGCGGTGGCGGAGTAGGCGCTCAGGTTTCCGGCCGCATCGGTGGCGCGCACGCGGTAGCTGTAGCTGGTGGCGGCGGTGAGGCCGGTGTCGTTGTAGCTGGCCGTGGCCGAGGTGCCGATCTGCGCAAAGCTGCTGCAGCCGGCGCCCTGGCAACGCTCGACCAGATAGCCGGTGACGCCGACGTTATCGGTCGCGGCCGTCCAGGCGAGGTTGATCTGGCTGCTCGAGGCCGCGGTCGCACTCGAGCGCGCTCGGCGCGCTCGGCGGCGTGGTGTCGCTGCTGCTGCTGCCGGCGGCGCGAAACGCCGCCAGCTGCATCACCCACCAGCTGGTGGGAGTCTGGGTCGAGCTGGCGCTGTAGCTGCCGGTGGCGGCCACCACCTGGTCTTCCACCAGGTCGCCATCCGGTGTGGTGAGCAGCCGCTTGGTATAACCCGTGCCCACCGCTCCAAAGCCGGCGCCGATGAAATTGGCGCCCACCAGCAGATCGTTGGCGTTGCTGGTCGTCACCGCACCGCTGCTCACGGCGGTCCCGCTGCCACTGGCACCCACCGCGACATCCAATGGCGCGCTGGTGCTGATGCCGCTGTACTCGACGATGCGCACGTCCGGGAACTTCACCGTGGTGTTGAAGGTCACGGTCACCGTGTTGGCGCCGGCCGCCGCGGCCGCGGCATGTTGGTCGCGTAATAGATCACCTGCGTGGCGTTGCCCGACTGCGTGGTCGGACCCACGGCCAGCTGATAGGTATTGCCCCTGGAGTCGGTGACCGAATTGATGGCCGAGGTGGAGTCGTTCCATCCGATCGCCACGACGTTCAGATCCCCCGCGCCCTGCGCTGCCGCATAGACCACGGCGACCGAACTGGCCGAGCTCGGATCCTGGAACGCACCCTGCACATAGGCAATCGGCGCCGGACGCGCCGCTGCCGGTGGTCGCACTGGCGGTGCCCGAGTAGGCACTGAGGTTCCCGGCCGCATCGGTGGCGCGCACGCGATAGCTGTAGGGGGTCGCGGCCGTGAGGCCGATGTCGTTGTAGCTCGTCGTGGTCGAGGTGCCGACCTGCGCGAAGCTCGTGCACGCGGTGCCCTGGCAGCGCTCGATCAGATAGCCCGTGACCCCGACGTTGTCGGTCGAGGCGCTCCAGGCGAGATTGATCTGGCTGGTCGAGGCGCTGGTCGCCGTGAGCGCGCTCGGGGCGCTCGGCGGCGTGGTGTCGGCAGCGCTGCTGGTCGCGGCGGCTCGCGGTGCCGGAGTAGCCGCTCAGGTTTCCGGCCGCATCGGTGGCGCGCACGCGGTAGCTGTAGCGGTGGCGGCGGTCAGGCCGGTGTCGTTGTAGGTGGCCGTGGCCGAGGTGCCGATCTGCGCGAAGTTTGTACAGGCGGTGCCCTGGCAGCGCTCGATCAGATAGCCCGTGACCCCGACGTTGTCGGTGGAGGCGCTCCAGGCGAGATTGATCTGGCTGGCCGAGGCGCTGGTCGCCGTGAGCGCGCTCGGCGCGCTCGGCGGCGTGGTGTCGGCAGCGCTGTTGGTGCTGGCGGTCGGCGGTGGCGGAGTAGCCGCTCAGGTTTCCGGCCGCATCGGTGGCGCGCACGCGGTAGCTGTAGCGGTGGCGGCGGTGAGGCCGGTGTCGTTGTAGGTGGCCGTGGCCGAGGTGCCGATCTGCGCGAAGTTTGAACAGGCGGTGCCCTGGCAGCGCTCGATCGAGATAGCCCGTGACCCCGACGTTGTCGGTGGAGGCGCTCCAGGCGAGATTGATCTGCGTGCTCGAGGCCGCGGTGGCGGTCAGGCTCGCCGGTGCGCTCGGCGGCGTGGTGTCGGCGCTGCCGCTGCCGGCAGCGCGAAACGCCGCCAGCTGCATCACCCACCAGTTGGCGACGGTCTGCGTCGAGCTCGCGCTGTAGCTGCCAGTCGCGGCCACGATCTGGTCTTCGACGATGTCGTCATCCGGCGAGGTGTCCACCCGCAGCGTGTAACCGGCGCCGACCCTGAGGAAGTTGCTCGCGATATAGTTGCCCGCGACCAGCAGGTCACTGGCGTTGGTGGTGGTGAGCGGGCCGCTGCTCGGGGTGGCGCTGCTGCCGCTGGCACCCACCGCCACATCCAGCGCGCCGCTGGTGGCGATGCCGCTGTACTCGACGATGCGCACGTCCGGATACTTCACCGTGGTGTTGAAGGTCACGGTCACTGTGTTGGCGCCGGCCGCCGCCGCGGCAATATTGCTGGCGTAGTAGATGACCTGCGTGGCGTTGCCCGACTGCGTGGTCGGACCCACGGCCGCTGGATAGGTATTGCCCTTGGAGTCGGTGACCGAATTGATGGCCGAGGTGGAATCGTTCCACCCGACCACCACGACGTTCAGATCCCCGGCATTCTGCGCCGCGGCGTACTTCACGGCCACCGAGCTGCCCGACGCCGGCGTCAGGTACGTGCCCTGTACGTAGGCGATGGCCGCGGCCGCCGGCCGTGCAGCCGAGCAGGCCCAGTGCCAGCGCGAGCATCAAGCCACGCGTGCGCGCGCCGCGCGCCGCGTTCGAATCGAATGTTCCCTTGAACGATTTGCGGACCAGGCTCAACGGCAATTTCGCTGCATCGCGAACTGTCGCACTCGAACGCATTATCAATTTGGACTCCCTGTCGCCTGCTGCGGGTACAGCCGGGCCGCACCCGATCCATTCGCTCTGGCGAGGTGGATCGGTGGGTGGCCATCCGACGGTATCGCTGAAAATCAGTCGCCAATCACCGACATTGCAATACAGGCGACGGGTGCTGCTGCGAATAAAGCAATACGTAAAAGTCGGGTTGAAAGGAGACGTAAAAAAGA